>NZ_JABBPD010000007.1 GCF_012927445.1 Rhodoferax sp. | reverse complement strand
TCAACAAGGGCAATCACTGGGCAGAACATGTTGCAGAACTGGCAGTGCTTCGCCTCGAGATGCGGGCACGTTTTAATGCCTCTGCCATGGGTCAACCGGAACCCTTCGCCAACAGTCTGGACGCCACCTTGCGCGCCATGTGGCAGCGCTGGTGTGCGGGCTTGCCACCTACGCCGATGAATGAATGAAGGGGTCATGCCTGTCATTGCTGCGTCTTGAAAATGCACGCAAGCCTTTCTCAAGTGAGTTTCACCTTCCCAGGGCCTAGGCGGCCTCGCCTCGTTCGCATATCAAAAAGATACTCGAACACAGATCGGGATACTGCTGCCCCAGTTTGTAGCATCCTTCCAGATACTCTGTAGAAATGATGTCCGTTTGCAGCAATCGATCCCACTGAAAGTTCGCCAGTGCCTTGAAGAAGATACCGGATCGGTGAACCACCTTCAATCCAGCCGTCACGGCATCGCGTTCCAGAGTGTCCAACGAGTAGGTACATCGGTGACCATGCTCCGCCTCAGCCGCGGTGACGGCGGCATTATGAGTGATCAGCCCCATCTTGACAGCGATCTGTCTTGAAGGCGCATTGGCGTTCGGGCACACCAGGAAGAACCGGCCGCCTTCCGCCAACCACTCTTCGTTGACGCGCTTCAACACCGAGACGGGATCGTCCAAGTGCTCCAACACATGAGTTAGCACGATGTTGTCATAGCGTCTGGGCAGGCCCGCCTTCTCGAATTGCGAATTGACGAACTTCACCTTGTCGCCCAGCTTCAATCTGGCTTCGTTGATCGCGACATCCGAGGCGTCGACACAGGTAATGTCATCGAAATAGGGCCGGAGTCTTCTGGTGAAGTCGCCCTTGAAGCTGCCAAGCTCAAGCAAGCTGCCCTTATTGAAGAAAGGTTCGAACGATTTGATCATGAAAGGATGCATCACATCGAAGTCGAAGCCATATGCGTATTTGTGGTCGTTCGTATTTTTTATTTCGACGTTGTAATCACGCTTACTGGTCATGTTTGTTCTTCCCTGCTTTTCAAATATAGCGTCATTGGCACGAATCGCGCCTCCGCCTTGTCTGCGACGAATCCGCACTTTTCATACAACTTGATGGCTGGAGCATTGTCCGCAGCCACTTCCAGACTGATTCGCCACATACCCGCGGTCTTCGCGTATTCATTACACTGGTTCATCAACTTCGCAGCAATGCCCTTGCCTGTCCACTCGCGTAGCACGCTGACGCTGGTGATATATGCGATAAGCTGTTCTTCGTTGTTGCAATAGGCCGCCACCAAAGCGACCAGTGTGCCGTTTGACCAGGCTTCAAACCGCGTCGCTTTGCTTGCAATCTTCTGCGCATAGTCGCGTATCTCGACCCGTTCGCGCAAGGGCGGCATGAAATCGGCATCGCAGCACAGCAAGTGATCTGCGATTTGTACCGCAGAGGCCTTGTTCAACAAGAACTCAATCGTCGCGCTCATCGTTCCAATACCGCCAAGCCAAAACCGAAACGTCCGAACTCGTTGCCGTTATAGAGCAAATACACCTGACCATCGCACTCGAACACATGCGGGTAGCACAACATATCAGAATCCCAGTCACCCGGTGTGACGTCAAGCAGCGGATTCATATCGTCGCGCGTCCAGTTCGCCAAGTCGTCCGACCATGCATGACCGATGCGATAGCCGCGACCCTTGTTCCTCCTGAAGTCGGATGACTGGCGATAGCAAAAGAACATGTGATGCCGACCATCGATCTCGATCACTGTCGGCAGCGCCTGGCTTTCATCCGCACCCAAGCGGTCGGCGATAATCTGCCGGGCTTCTTCCTTGACCCAGTTGATACCGTCGCTAGAAGTCGCATGACCGATCTTATAGGTGCGATCTGGCGCTGAGTCCGGTGTGAACTTCCTCCAGCCGGCACCGAAGATGTACCACATGTGGAACACGCCGTCGACGATCTTCACAAAGCCATCACCAACCAGACAAGGTTCATGCAGCGATGCCGCCAGCACCGGGCCGTCACCGATGCGCTGGAAGGTGAGGCCGTCATCATGGCTGATGGCCAGACCGATGGCGGTATCGACCGAGACCGAGACACGTCGATTCCAACCGCAGGTGTAGCCATACACGGCATCGCCGTGCCGCATGACGCTCATTGGAAAAATGCCATGCTCGTCGAAACAACCAAGTCCACCGAGTGGGATGACCGTCTTGTCCGATACGCGAATGACATCGCGCAGGTTCTTGCACATGTCGACGAAGGCGATATGGCTCAGGTACTTGCCATTGCTTTTGTCGACCGCGCGGGTGGAAAAATAGATGCGTACAAAATCATCGAACACCAAGGCTTGCGGCGATTGTGCGAATTGCACACATTCGTTCGGCAGCGAGTACTGGGTAGGGTCGAATATCTTGCCGAGTTTTGTCCACTTCATCGCGCTCATTCCTTACTCCAACTTGCCATCCAGCACTGCCAGACCGAAGCCGTGTCGACCAACCTGATTGCCAAGATAGGCCAGGTAGGTTTTTTCATCCAGTTCGAACACGTGCGGGTAACTGATCATCTCCGCATCCCAGCCTTCCTCCGACACGTCGATGCCGGCTTTCGCATCATCGCGCAGCCAGTCGGTCAAGTTGGTGCTGGATGCATATCCGATGCGGTAGCCGTTTTCCTTGCCCCGGTAATCGCTGCTGTAGCGGTAGCAGAAGAACATGTGATATTTGCCATTGGCGTAGAACACGTCCGGACTGGCTTGCGCTTCATCTTCTTCAATGCGACTCTCAATCAGGTCTTTGTTGACCTTGTTCCAATGGATACCGTCTAAGGACGATGCCATGCGGATCTTGTAGACCGGCTCTGCCTTGCCATCGACTACTTTCCACTTGCGACCGGCGATGTACCACAGATACCAGGTGTCATTGAACCGCCGGACCTTCGGCCCGCTCAGCACGAAAGGTTCGTCCGGCGAATACGACAGTACCGGGCCGGTGCCAAGTTTGGTGAAGGTCGTGCCCCCATCGAAGCTGGTCGCCATGCCGATCGCCACGTTGAACGGCACGGATTCACAGCGCGTCCAGCCCGCGTAATAGGCGCGCACTTCGTTTCCATAGCGAATAACAGAGACTGGATAGGTGCCGAATTCATCGAACTCGCCCAGCCCACCCAGACTGAGGATGGGTTGTTCGCCAACATGCCGCACCTTGAACAGATCGGCGCGATCGAGATCGACATAGGCGGAGTAGCTTACATACTGAGCATTCTCGTCTGCGGGGGGGCGGCAGGAGAAATAGACCCGCACGAAATCATCAAACACAAGGATCGAAGGCGCCTGTGCGAACTCTTTCAGCCAACTGCGCCCTCGCACTTCTTGCGGCGTGAACACCTTGCCTAATTTTTTCCACCTGAACATAGCTCAGATCAACTCAAAGTTAGTTGAGATGCAGTTTTGGATCGTCTCGATCGGATTGAACATCATCACGTCGACAATCGATAACCAAGGAACGAACGCGTCGCCCAACTGCGGATATTCGAACGGTTTCGCTTGAATGAATTTCAAGTCGACACCCTTATCCCGAAACGTATCTTTTGCATACAGTTCCATGCCGCCGATGGCGTTCACATAGGTATTCGCGCCGACCGCTTCGCACAAAGCAAGCACCTTGTCCTGATTTTTCAGGGTGTGATTTATGGCGATGTCGGAAGAGATTCTGATCTCAGTGGTGATGCCCAAATGCGCGCAGGTTTTGACGATGGCGTGGTGCAGGTATTCAAACAGGTTTGCATCATCAAAACGAACGATCTCTTCGATCAGCGGCAACGTCTGATCAAAATACGGCGCGCGTCTATACGCCCCCTTGATTTGGTTCAGCAATTTATCGCGGTTGAAATCAGTCGACAACCCCCGTTGGCACACATCCAGATGGTCCGAATCACTTTTCAACGGCAACGAGAACATGACATCCTTGCCGTTCTGCAACATGCGGTTGCGATTGATCCAACCCTTCTTTGTGTATTTAATGTTGTCATACACGATGAATAGATCGGCCGATGCGATCAACTGGAAGTAGCCAATATACGGAAAGAAGTACGGCTGCATAATGGCCAGTTTCATCTGGTCTGCCCCATAGCATCGCTCGTTTTTTTTGTATGCACTTTCATTGAGCCGCAATGAAATTGGTAATTTCATCAACTGCGGACATCGCCAAATCGGGGTAGATAGGCAGGCAGAGAACTTGCGACGAAGCGGCGGTTGCCACTGGCAGATTTTCCCCACGGGCGGACGGTAAGCCACGATACATAGGAAATTCCGATATCAAGGGATAAAAATAGCGGCGTGGGTGGATACCGCTATCTTTTAGCTTTTGGTTCAGTCCATCGCGGCTGAGCGGATAGTTGGCATCCACCAAGACAGGAAAATAAGAATAGTTGGCAACTTTTTCGCCCGAATCATTCAAGCAGTGGATACCCTTTACATTTTTTAGGCGCTCACGATAAGCGGTATCAATTGCCTTGCGGCGCAAGAGCGCCTGATCAATGTATTTCAACTGCAAAAGTCCTAATGCCGCGTTGAATTCGCTCATTTTCCCGTTGATGCCAGGTGCCACCACGGTGACTTCACCCACGTGACCGAAGTTCTTCAGTTGATCAATGCGAATCTTCGTTTTTTCATCAGGACAGATGATGGCACCGCCCTCAAATGTGTTGAACACCTTGGTGGCATGGAAACTCAATACCGACATATCGCCATGCCGAAGGATGCTCCCCCCTGTATCTTTAACACCAAAAGCATGAGCCGCGTCGTAAATGACCTTGAGGTTGTAGTTATCGGCAATCTTCTGGATCGCTTCGACATCGCAAGGATGCCCGTAGCAATGGACCGGCATGATGGCGGTGGTTTGTGGCGTGATGGCAGCCTCGATCTTCACCGGATCCAGGTTGAACGTGTTCGGGTCAATGTCCACGAACACGGGTTTGATGCCGTTCCACAACAACGAGTGCGAAGTCGCTACGAATGAATACGGCGTCGTAATCACTTCGCCCGTAATTCTCAATGCCTGCAATGCCGTAACCAGCGCAATCGTGCCATTGGTGAACAGGGCAATGTGCTTGACGCCCAAATAGTCACACAGCGCCTGCTCCAATTGCTGGTGAAAAGGCCCCCCATTGGTAAGAATTTTCTTGTCCCATATCTGCTGCAGATAGGGAATAAATTCTTCAAGTGGCGGCAGGTAGGGCTGAGTGACGTAAATTGGTTCGATGCTCATACTCTGCTCGTGAAACTGGGAATGCAAGTGTTACTGCATGAAATTTACGCAAGTCTAGGACCAACAAGACGATGCTAAAAAATAGAATTGCCCGGTATTTCACACCCTTATCCACGCTGCATTGATCATTTTGTACGAGTTTCCCTTACAAACCAACGTCAAAGTCCTGACACCCCGAACAGGCAGATGCCGATTCAAGTTTTCTGGGGTCAAGTTCAAAATCGACTCCATCGTGATGAAGATATCTCTTGTGAATGCTATAAAAACAGTAGCGAACGCCCTTAGAATCAACGCCATCGCGGTCCCTACAGGGTCTTGCCCAAAATTGGAGCCGAACATGACAGACGAACAACTCTCCGCAGAAATCCGCGATGCCAACCTGACTTACCTCATGCTGGCGCAAAACCTGATTCGCAATGACAAGGCCACTGCTTTGTTCCGGCTGGGCATTTCTGAAGAGTCGGCAGCGCTCATTGCCACGCTCTCCCCTGGGCAGATCCTGAAAATGGCTTCCAACAATATGCTGCTGTGCCGCTTTCGCATGGATGACGATATTGTGTGGAATCTGTTGACCAACAATACGGTGAACAAAGTGGACAACGACTCCACCACCAAGCTGCATGCCAGTATTTTGATGGCCGGGCGCTTCGCCGAGGCGATGTAAGGAGATCACCATGGCCACCAAAAGCGTTTTAAATGATTCCAAACAGGTTGAGCGGGCTGTCGCGCTGATTCAACTGGGTGCCCGTCTGCAGGTGCTGGAAAGCGAAACCGATCTGTCTTACGAGCGCTTGCTGCGCCTGTATAAAGAAGTAGCCGGACGCTCACCGTCCAAGGGGCAACTGCCGTTTTCGACCGACTGGTTTTTGACCTGGCAACCGAATATTCACGCGTCGTTGTTTTTAAACACCTACGAGTACGTGAGCAAGGTGAGCGCGCTGGAAGACATTGACGCGATCATGAAAGCGTTCAGGCTTTACACCGAACAGATCGCGGCTTGCGGACTAGAGCCGCTGTTGTCCATCACCCGGGCTTGGCGTCTGGTGAAGTTTGTGAACAACAACATGCTGGGACGTACCAAATGCTCCAAATGTGGCGGCCATTTTGTAACCAATCCCTACGAGAATGCGCGTCACTTTGAGTGCGGCCTGTGCACCCCCCCCGCTCGCGCCGGTAAAAGCGCCAGCGCCGGAGGGATATTGCTACACTGAGTGCTCTGATACGTAAGCACTTATTAAAGGGCTCCTTTGGGGCCCTTTTCTTTTTTTGGCTCACACGTTTGTTCCATAAAATTCACAAGCGCAACATTTAGTTGCCAAATATATGGCTGCCCCCCTTCATCTTGACTCTGTAAAACCATGATCGTTATTGTTGGTTACGTGGTTTCCATGGGTTGCATCTTTGGTGTGTACATCTTTCACGGTGGCAACATCGCGGTGATTCTCAAGGCGTTGCCGTTTGAGTTGATCACGATTTTTGGCGGGGCACTGGGCGCTTTTGCGGTCAACAACCAGCCCAAGGTGCTGAAGGCGACGATCAAGCTCATTCCGCAGGCGATCAAGGGCTCCAAGTACACCAAGGCGCGCTATCTGGAACTGATGGCCTTGCTCTATGACATCCTGCAAAAAGCCCGCAAAGAGGGCTTGATGGCCATCGAGAAGGACGTTGAAGACCCGCACGGCTCAGAAATCTTCAAAAAATACGCCACCGTTGGCAGCGACCACCATGTGGTGGAGTTCATGACCGATTACCTGCGCATGATGGTCTCAGGCAACCTGAACGCCCATGAAATTGAATCCTTGATGGACAGCGAGATTGACACCCACCATGCCGAGGCGCACGCGCCTATCGCGGCGATTGCACGGCTGGCCGGGGCCTTGCCTGCGTTCGGCATTGTTGCTGCCGTTTTGGGGGTGGTGAACACCATGGGTTCGGTCGGGCAACCACCCGCAGTGCTGGGCGGCATGATTGCCTCCGCCTTAGTGGGTACTTTTTTAGGGATTCTGCTGGCCTATGGCGTGGTCGAGCCCTTGGGCGGCCTGCTGGAGCAGAAAACGGAAGACAGTGCCAAAGAATTGCAGTGCATCAAGACCACGCTGTTGGCCAGCATGCAGGGCTACAACCCCTCGACGGCGATTGAATTTGGTCGCAAAGTTCTCTTCTCGACCGAACGTCCCACCTTTATTGAACTGGAAAGTTATGTGCGTGGCAAAAAATAAGCTGACGCTGGGTTGATATGGCTACAGACGCTAAAAAGCTGCAGCCGATCATCGTCAAAAGGATCAAAAAAGCGGGCCACTCCGTGCATGGCGGCGCCTGGAAGATTGCCTACGCCGACTTTGTGACAGCCATGATGGCATTTTTTTTGCTGATGTGGCTGCTGGGCTCTACTTCGGAAGGTGATAAAAAAGGCCTCTCTGACTACTTTACAGCGCCACTCAAGGTATCCATGCTGGGGGGGAGCGGCGCTGGTGCCAGCAACAGCATCCTTCCTGGCGGGGGTGCAGATCTGACCAAGCAGGCGGGCCAGTCCCGCCGCGGCGAGGGCAACGACCCTATTCAAAAAAAAATGATGGCTGAAGCTGTCCGGGCAGAAGTAGCCAAGCAAGACGCTAAAAAATTAGCTTCTCTGAGTGCAAAAATCAGCGCAGTCATATCCAACAACGCCAAACTTGCCGAATACAGTTCCCAAATCAGACTGGATACAACGCCGGACGGCCTGCAAATACAGATCATCGACGATCAGAAACGCCCCATGTTTGACAGCGGTAGTGCAACGGTCAAACCGTATATGCGCGACATATTGAGAGAAATCGGGGCGGCATTGAACGGCGTTGAAAACAAAATCAGCCTGGATGGTCACACGGACCGCTCCTCTTACAGCAATGCCGAACGCGGCTATAGCAACTGGGAACTTTCTTCTGATCGGGCCAACGCTTCTCGGCGGGAGCTTGTTGCGGCAGGCATGCCAGACGACAAGCTGGCTCGGGTCGTCGGCCTGTCATCCAGCAGTTTGCTGGATGCAAGCAATCCATTAAGCGCGGCGAACCGTAGAATTAGCATTACGGTGATGACGCGTGAAGCCGAAGAGCGACTCATGGGGACGGCGCGAGCACCGGCCACAATAGCCCCAGAGCAAGAAGCAGCAGCCACCCCGGCAGTCAGCCAATAACATTGAGACATCATGATTCGGTACATACAAATAACAGTTCGGGCAAACGCCATTGAAAGGGTGTCACATGGCAAATGAGCTTCGGTTTTTGGTTGTTGATGACTTTTCCACCATGCGGCGGATTGTTCGCAACCTGCTCAAGGAAAGTGGCTATACAGAGGCCGACGAGGCTGAAGATGGCGTGGCGGCATTACAAAAATTACGCAATAGTAATTTTGACTTTGTTGTCAGCGACATCAATATGCCCAATATGAACGGCTTTCAGTTGCTGATGGAAATCAAAAAAGATGAGAAGCTCAAGCACATCCCTGTTCTGATGGTGACGGCCGAGGCGCGAAAAGAAGACATCGTTATGGCGGCCCAACAAGGTGCTGCCGGCTACATTGTCAAACCCTTTACCAAAGCCACGCTGGAAGACAAAGTCAACCTTATTCTCACCAAGATGGGTTTGAAGTGACTTCCATGCAAAGCATTCACCCAGGTCCTGCCGCAAGTATTGCAGTCACGCCGGATGTGCATCAAACTATCGGAAAGCTGACGCGGCAATTGCATGATGCGCTCAATGGACTGGGCCTGACGGACAAGGTCAAGGGCTTGACGGGCGAAATACCCGACGCCAAAGATCGTCTGTCATACATTGCCAGACTTACTGGGGAAGCCGCTGAAAAAGTGCTAAACCGGGTTGACCAGGCCAAGGCACAACATGATTATGTTGCAGCGGAAACCCGCCGTATTGGTGCCTTGATCGTCAAAGACCCGGTCAGTGCCGTGGCAAAAGGCCATGTGATGAACTTCATCACTGATGTCGAACAATCCACCAAACAGATTGATCAACATCTGACAGAAATCATGATGGCGCAGGACTTTCACGACCTGACAGGTCAAGTCATTGCCAAGGTAATCAACCTGGTTGCCAACATTGAAGAGCAGTTGATTCAATTGCTGATTCAGACCGCCCCGGTGGAGGCGGTCGTTAAAGCAACGGCGCCAGCCACTGAATACAAGCCCGCCTTGGCAGGGCCTGTTGTCAACCCCGTGGGCAACACCGAGGTCGTCTCGGGTCAATCGGAAGTTGACGATTTATTGGCCAGCCTGGGGTTCTGAAGTGGCGGGTTAAACCCCCTCTTATCAGCCTTTAGTTAGCAGGTCGGCTTACGACAATGGTGGGAACTTAACAGCCGCCCCACCATGGAATCAAGTCAGGACCGCAATTTACCAGCCTCCGAGCGGAAGCTTCAAAAAGCGCGTGATGACGGGCAAGTAACACGCTCGCGTGATTTGTCGCATTTGGCGGTGCTGGGAGCAGGCGCCCTGAGCTTGATGGTGTTGTCGCCGCTCATGTTTGGCCGGCTGAAACTGCATCTGAGCCAACAACTCTCGTTTGATGCCACCTCAGTGGCACATCCCGAAATCATGCTGACGCGCCTGCAAGACATGGTGGCTATTGGTTTGCTGGGGAGCGTCATTTTTGCGGCCATCGTTACCACGGTGGTGATGCTGAGCACGGTGGCCGTCGGCGGCTGGGTCACCAGCTTGAAGCCGGTCATGCCCGACTTCAGCCGCGTGAACCCGTTGACGGGTTTTGGCCGCATGTTCACTAAAGACAAATTTACTGAAGTGCTTAAGATGACGTTTCTGACCGTGGTGCTTTTCGCGCTGGGGGCAACCTATCTCAGCTCCAGTATTCACTCCATGGCCATGTTGACTCTGCAACCCTCAACGTCGGCACTTCGGCATTTGACGGAGTGGCTGACCTCGGGCATGGGTTTACTGCTGCTGGTGGTGTTACTGGTTGCCATGGTGGATGTGCCGCTGCAGAGTTTTTTGCATAAGTCCCGGATGAAAATGTCTCAGCAAGAAATGAAGCAGGAGCACAAGGAGTCCGACGGCAATCCAGAAATGAAGGGCAAGCTGCGTCAAAGACAGCGCGAGATTGCCCAAGGCAACAGCATTGGTGCCGTGCCCAAAGCCGACTTTGTGCTGATGAATCCAACCCACTTTGCGGTTGCCATCAAATACGACGACAAAACCATGCGTGCGCCCCAAGTGGTCTCGAAGGGCGCCGATTTGCTCGCCATGAAGATCCGGGATATTGCCAAGCACAACGCCATTCCGGTGTTGCAGTCGCCGATGCTGGCACGGGCTCTGTACGCCAATGCAGAGCTTGACCAGGATATCCCGGCCAGTCTGTATACCGCCGTGGCCCAAGTCCTGGCCTATATTTACCGGCTCAAAGCTGCCATGCGCGGCGACGGCCCCATGCCGGGCGAGCCGCCACAGCCTTTTGTACCGCCTGAGCTTGATCCCTTGTCCAAGGTGATTGCCAGCACACCCGCATCATGAACCCACAACTCAAATCGCTACAAAATTGGTTTGGCGGCAATGCGGCCCTGATCAAAGGCGCCGCCGCACCGCTGCTGGTGGTGGCTATTCTGGCCATGATGGTGTTGCCGATGCCGTCGTGGATGCTGGACACCTTCTTCACGATCAATATCTCGGTGGCCTTGATCGTGATGATGGTGGCAGCCTACATGGTTCGCCCGCTTGATTTTGCGGCGTTCCCCGCTGTGCTGCTGCTCACCACACTGATGCGACTGTCGCTCAATGTGGCGTCAACCCGCGTGGTGCTGCTTGAAGGCCACACCGGCCCTGGTGCGGCCGGTGCCGTGATTGAAGCCTTTGGACACTTTTTGATTGGCGGCAACTTTGCAGTGGGCCTGATTGTTTTCTCGATCCTGGTGGTCATTAATTTCGTGGTGGTGACCAAGGGTGCGGAACGGATCGCCGAGGTGTCGGCCCGCTTTGCATTGGACGCCATGCCAGGCAAGCAGATGGCCGTGGACGCCGATTTGAACGCCGGCCTGATTGATGAAAAAGAAGCCAAACGCCGCCGTGCCGAGGTTTCTGAAGAAGCTGACTTTTTTGGCTCCATGGATGGCGCCTCCAAATTTGTGCGCGGCGACGCCGTGGCCGGTATTCTGATTCTGCTGATCAATATTTTTGGCGGCTTTATGGTGGGGGTTTTACAGCATGGCTTGAGTGCCTCACAGGCCGCCGACACCTACATTCTGCTGGCCGTTGGCGACGCGCTGGTGGCGCAGATTCCGGGTCTGTTGATCTCGGTGGCGGCAGCCATGGTGGTGTCCCGCGTTGGCAAGGACCAAGACTTGGGCCGTCAGATCGTCGAGCAGATGTTCATTTCGCCACGGGTACTGGGAATTACAGCGGTCATCATGGGTGTTCTTGGCATCATTCCTGGCATGCCACACGTCGTGTTTCTGGGAATTTCCGCCATTCTTGGCTATGCGGCCTGGGTTCTTGCGCACAAGCCAATTGCGCCGGATCCGGAAACAATTGCGCCGGTTGTCGCGTCAGATGGCGAAGCCACTTGGGATGACCTGCAACCGGTCGACCAATTGGGACTTGAATTAGGTTATCGGCTGATTGCGCTGGTCGACAAGAACCGTCAGGGCGACTTGCTGACCCGCATCAAGGGCGTGCGTCGCAAGTTTGCGCAAGAGGTTGGGTTTTTACCCCCATCCGTTCATGTGCGCGATAACCTGGAGCTGAAACCCAGCGGCTATCGCATTACCCTGCGCGGCGTCATCGCAGGCGAAGGCGAAGCGTTCCCCGGCATGTTCCTCGCAATCAACCCAGGTGGCATTACAACGCCCTTGATTGGCACCGCCACCACGGACCCGGCTTTCGGTTTACCAGCACACTGGATCGACGAACGGCAGAAGGAAGCCGCACAAATGGCCGGGTTTACCGTGGTTGATTCCGAGACTGTCATGGCCACCCATTTGTCACACTTGATGCAAGTTCAGGCCTCCAAGTTATTGAGCCGAACCGAGACCCAACAACTTGTTGACCATGTAAGCAAACTGGCTCCTAAACTGATTGAAGAAGTAGTTCCCAAAATGGTATCCATCGCTGTTTTCCAGAAAGTCCTGCAGTTGCTGCTGGATGAATCTGTGCACATCCGCGATATCCGCACCATCATCGAGTCCCTGGCCGAGCACGCAGGCACGGTGACAGACCCGGCCGAGTTGGCACGCCGGGTGCGAATTGCTTTGTCCCCGGCCATCGTGCAGCAGATCTACGGCCCCACCCGTGAACTTAACGTCATTGCCATTGACCCGGCTCTTGAGCGACTTCTGGTGCAGGCCCTTGGCAACGCATCCGGACCAGCCCTGGACCCCGGTGTGGCCGAGATATTTACCCGCACCGCCGCCGAGGTGGCACTCAAACAAGAAGAAATTGGCATTCCGGCCTGTCTGCTGGTGCCAGATCAAATTCGCAGCGCGATCGCCCGTCTGGTGCGTCGCGTAGCGCCACGGCTGCAAGTACTCGCACACAGCGAAATTCCTGAATCGCACACCATCCGTATCGGTCCGATTCTCCGAGGAGCATCATGAATATTCAACGCTTTTCTGCCCCAACGTCTCGCGAGGCGCTGGCCAAGGCACGACTCGCTTTTGGCGACGGAACCCTGATTTTGTCAAACCGGACCACCCCGTCCGGCGTGGAGGTGGTCGCAACCGCTGAAAATACATTGGCAGCCCTGGATCGTTCTGAGTCGTTTGCCAACCGGAGCAAAGCGCAAGCCCTCCCCACGCGGCAGGCAGCACCAGTTGCACCCCAGTCAAGAAACCCGGTGGCGGATGACGCCGCGCAATTGGCCATGAGCACGCTGTCGTTTCAGAACTACGTCCGCGAACGGATGCTCCGTCGCCGGCATGAGGCCATGACGGGTCGATCAGACATCACGGAAGGTGATGAGGCAGCGCAAGCCCGTCCGCCGATACAGAGTGCTCGGCCAGCACCGATACAGACTCAACCGGAGCCAGAGGCACCAATCAAAGTGGCGCCGGTGCAGAGCCCCCCCCCAGCGCAGGCCCCAACCCACACGCCAGCGTTATCCCAAGGCATTGTGGATGAGTTGCATGCCATGAAGGAACTGTTTGAAGACCGCTTCAACACGCTGACCTGGCTTGGCCAAGCGCGCCAGAATCCGATTCAGTCCAATCTGATGCTAAAAATGATCAGGGCGGGCTACTCACCCACGCTGGCACGGACTATTTTGGAACGCATGCCCGAAGGCATCGGTGCCGCGGAATCCGTACGCTGGGTCATGAGCATTCTGGAACGCAACCTGAAAACGGATGCAGCTTCTCGCCCCGTGCATGAAGAAGGTGGCACCTATGCGCTGGTTGGCGCCACCGGTGTTGGCAAGACCACCACCGCAGCCAAGCTGGCCGGTCTGTGCGCCCGCACATACGGCGCCAGCAGCGTCGGAATGATCACCATGGACACCTACCGGGTCGGCGCGCACGAACAACTGCGGGCTTACGGCCGGATGATGGGCGTAGTCGCCCACCTGGCACATGACCGCGCGGCCCTGCAAGATCTGCTGAACCTGCTGGTCAATAAAAAAATGGTCCTGATTGACACGACGGGACTCGCACCAAACGACCCTCGCAAACGGAACATGCTGGATGTTCTCGATTTGCCCGGCGTGAAACGCCTGCTGGTACTCAACGCGGGTGGTCACGGCGACACGCTGGATGACGCGGTTTCGTCCTTCAAATCCACCGGGGTTCAACAGGCCATCCTTTCCAAAATCGACGAGGCCGCCAAACTGGGACCGGCACTGGATGCCTGCATTCGACACCAACTGGTGTTGCGGGGTGTCACCATGGGCCAAAAAGTGCCCGAGGACTGGGAATCGGCTGACGCGGCCAAGCTGGTTCGCATGTCCATGCGCGCACCCAGCAAATCTGCTTTTGATCCCAAAGCTTCAGATTTAGACTTTTTCTTTACCCCGCAAAGCACATCGACACCAGGGCACCTCGATGCTTGAAATGTGCGTCAACCAGGGTGCCGGTCTGCGTGGCATTGCGAAGCAAGCCGCACCGCGCGTCATTGCCATGGCAAGTCATGGCGACCAGCAGGGTGAATTGCCCTTGCTGTGGAGTCTTTGTTCCACCCTGGTCGATTTTGGCTACCCGGTCGCTGTATTGGACGCAACCACGGTTGAGTCCGCCAATAATCCGGGACTTGAACAACTGATGAATGATGCCTATTGGCCGGGTGACTTGAGTAGCGAAGCCTTGTCGTGGTCGGTGATACCTGCGGCGCTTGGCCTGCAACGGCTAGGCAACCGGAAGACGGCGAGTGGCCTTCCTTTGGATCAACTCAGTGGCCTGTTTCAGAGCTTTGGCGTGATCGTCATCTATGCTCGGGCAGATGTCCTGACCCTTGTGCTGCCGGACAGTGGCATCGAGCCCTTGCTCACCGTATCCCCTGCCAAAATGTCGCCAGTAACGGCCTACCAAGCGCTCAAACAAATGTTGCTTGACGCGAAGCTTAGGCCTACTATTGCGTCAATAGTGCCGGAGTCTTTACCCAAAGGCGTCGCGCAGAGCTATTCACCCGTTGAAAATTTACAGAAATGTGCCATGACATTTTTAGGCTACCGGCTTGATTCGCTGGTTGTCCGGGCGGTGCAGCCGAAAGACCGCCCTTCCGACGACATGCACCGACTTGCCCTGCGGCTCCTTGAGAATGCAATGCCACTTCAAAGCCATCATTTTGTGGGGAGCCATTGATGTACACCGCCAAGGGTCAATTGGACCGCAATGCCATGATCAAACAGTACCAACCACTGGTGCGTCGCCTGGCTCACCACATGATGGCTAAATTACCCGCAAACGTCCAAGTTGATGATTTGATTCAGGTTGGATTGATCGGCTTGTCCGAGGCATTGACCCGATACGAGGCAGTGCATGGCGTTCAGTTTGAAACCTTTGCCACGCAGCGCATTAGAGGGGCCATGCTGGACGAACTGCGCGGTAACGACTGGATGTCGCGTGGCTCCCGAAAGAGCCAGAAGGAAATCGAGCAGTCATTACGCCGGCTTGAGCACCAGCTCGGACGCACCCCGCTCGAAAGTGAAATTGCGGCCGATATGGGCTTGAGTCTTCTCGACTACCAATCCTTGCTGGGAAAAGTTCGGGGGACGCAGCTTGTTTACCTTGAAGACATGGCACGTAGCAGTGAAGACGATGACAGCTACCTGGACCGCCACGTAGGCGACAGCGAAGCCGACCCGATGAATATGTTGCGCGATCACCGCTTGCGTCAGGCTTTGGTTGCCGCCATCAAGAACCTGCCTGAGCGTGAACAATTCATCATGAGCATGTACTACGAAAAGGACATGAACCTCAAAGAAATTGCCGCTGTGCTGGATGTGACTGAGTCACGTATTTGCCAACTGCACAGCCAGTCCATCGCCCGGCTGCGTGCCAAAATGCGTACGCATTAAAGGCAAAAAATCTACGATTTTAAGTTCAGGCAGCCAGAAATTTGAAGGCGCCAGTTTGCTTGCCGAGACTCCCATAGGGTCCGGCAACCTGGGCATAAGTTGGGGCAAGGGTGGCCGGAACGATGGCGTTCAAGCCCCGCTCAACCAAAACCGTACGACGGATCAGACTCTCTCTTTGTGCCGCCATGCCATCAGCCAACCGCTTCAGGCGCGATTTGAAGCTTTGGCTCTTGAGATCCATCGGGGTTTGGCGTTGCAAAAACTCTGAGAAATCAATCGCCGCTTGCCGCAGCGCAGCACTGGCGGTGGCCAGTGCAAGAGGCTCGCCACTCACAAGCGCAACCGACACGTCGTTGAAATAAAGTTCAACTTCGGCCAGAGCTTTTTCTATGTGAGCAGGAATCATCATTCAATTTTAAAAAATAGGGCCAAACTCAATTGCTGGTGTGATTGAGCATTTCCTGAGCATTGCCCAGTAATTTATCAGCGATGGCTTCCGGGTTCACCACGAAGGTTCCTTTTTGGATTGCCGCTCGCACTGCATTGACTTTTTCCATGTCGACATCTGCCGGCTCGCTCCGACTGGTCGCGCCCAGTGAACGCGCCAATGTGGAAACCGTAACAGCAACACCCGCAGACTGGGTGCTTTTAGTTGCGGCGGCATTGGCAGTCGAGCTGGCGCTTTGCCGTTCCTTTGGAGGGACAGGCTGCGCAGTCGTACTGACTAACATCGGATTGTCTGAAGGTTGACCTATTTTCATCGTGCTCTCCAAAACTACTGTAAATGTAGCCTCGTACGATCCATATCGGCCGAATTATGTCGGACTTTAGTCCTATATTTCGAGCTTGACAGTGCGACTGTCCAAAACAATACCCGTCATAACACGCCCGCCATCCATTCTGACGCGTGCGGGCTGTCCCACAATGCCCACGGATAAAGCTTGCCCGTCCGATGTAATCTGAAACCCGGGGCCCTGCGCGACAACGCGGACCTGGGTCCCGGCCTGAAAAACCTGTGCGGGCTTAATCATCCCTTGACGCAAGGCTTGCCCTGTTGTTAGCGCTTTCAACGCCACCTGCCCAACCCATTGCGAAGGACTGATGACGATGGGGCTGGTTTCTTCAGCCCAATCAACCTCCGCTTCGATCGCATCGGTGTCTGTCAAAACCGCCCCTTGCGCCACATCACCCTTAATAACCCAAGCCGTGCCGTAGGCCTTGATGGTCACAGGCAGGAATACGTTCCACTTGACACTCCCATCCATGCAGCGCAGCCCCAGGCGGGTTTTGCCCCAAAGGCGCGTTCCCACTGGAATATAAGGTTCCACCCTGGCACAAGGTGCCAGCCGCAGGCGGCTATCAAGCTCACCGACAGCGACCTCCATTCGCAGTGGAGCCGCCCCTGCCGGGCGAACATTGGACACAGCGCTATCCAGCCAACGCTGTGTGGCTTCGATAAATTCAGGCTTGGCACTGTTAGCCTGTGCCTGCACCGTCGCCACAGCCCCCAACGAAAAACAGAAGGCCACCACCACATCCAATGTCCTGGACACCGAGGGAGTTGGGTTTGAAAACTTGTTAAACATGGCACCTCTACAGTTTTGTGCTGACGACTATAGGCAGACCCCTGCGCGATAAAACTGGCAAGTAACCGCAGTTTCCCCTGTTATTCAAAGCATCGGGAATTAAAGTAATTCCCATAATTGCCGCACATCGAAGCCTATTGCTACCGCCATAGGGTCAGATCACCGAAAGTTGAGGTTTTTAATGTTTGCAAATATTACCAGTGGCTTGGACTTCCATTCGAAGGCCCTGGTGTTGCGCGCCGAACGCCAGCGCGTGATTGCTAGCAACATTGCCAACGCCGACACACCCGGCTACGTGGCCCGCGACCTGAATTTCAAGGACGCCATGAACGCGGCCAGCAGCGGTGGCGTGAGCGCCAGCAGTAGCAGCAGCGCCCAAGGCAGCGGCACCAACGGCATGACGAACGCCAGACATATTCCACTGTCAGGCGGCACCATCGGAACCTTGGGCGGAGCCTCCAACCTGGCCTATACCGCGCAGACCCAGCCCAGCCTGGACGGTAACAGCGTTGACCTTGACCGAGAGCGCGCCAACTTCGTTGACAACTCCGTGCGTTACGAAGCGACTCTTCGTTTTATTAACGGCCAGTCCAAGACTATCTTGAGCGCCATTCAGGGCCAATAAGCCGGGTACGCCTGCGGAGATCTTTTATGTCCATGTTTTCCATCTTCAATGTTTCCGGCAGCGCTATCAGCGCGCAGTCGCAGCGCCTCAACGTGGTGGCCAGCAATTTGGCCAATGCCGATGCCGTGGCCGGCCCCGATGGTCAAGGCTACAAAAGCCGGCAAGTGGTGTTTGAGACCACTCCCATGGGGGCGGATGCATCTTCGGGTGTACGTGTTTCCTCCGTCAAGGAGAGTAACGAGCCGCTGCGCAAAGTACATAACCCGAGCCATCCCTCCGCCGACGCGGAAGGGTATGTCACCCACTCCAACGTGAACCCGGTGGAAGAAATGGTGAACATGATTTCAGCCTCGCGTTCGTACCAGAACAATGTCGAAGTCATGAACACGGCCAAGACACTGCTGCTCAAAACCCTGCAAATGGGTCAGTAAAAACACAAGGACTTAGCCATGCTTACAGCAACCACCGCCACCACCGCCACGACGGGTACAACTTCGTCCAGCGCAGCAACAGCAGCAGCCACTTCGGCGGCGACGCAGGACCGGTTTATGACGCTGCTGGTTGCGCAGCTGAAAAACCAGGATCCGATGAGTCCGATGGACAACGCGCAGATGACCAGTCAGATGGCGCAAATCAATACCGTCACAGGCATTCAGCAGGTCAACGACACCTTGAAAAGCATGGCGACGCAGTTCACCTCTTTGCAGGTGCTGCAAGGCTCTTCCATGGTGGGACACAACGTGCTGGTTGCCAGCAACACCTTGACCAGCAGCGCGGGCGTGGCCAGCGGCGCAGTTGATTTGGCAGGCAAAGCCGACGCCGTCAAAGTGGAAATCCTGTCGCCCGGCGGTCAAGTTCTAGAGACATTTGACTTAGGGGCTCTGGACGCAGGCCGACATTCGTTTGACTGGGATGCATCAACCTACCAGGGCACTGGCGAACCGAGCTTTCGGGTAACCGCCACCCTGGCTGGCCAAGCCGTCGCAAACACATCGCTGGCCCAAGACACGGTGGTGTCGGTTGGTAGCGAAAACGGTGCCATGACAGTGCAGCTGCAGGGGCGCACTGCCGTGCCCTATGACAGCATCAAGGCCATTCTCTAGACCACCGCGTAACACAGAAGGAATACTCCATGTCATTTCAAACAGGTCTCTCCGGCTTAAACGCCTCCAGCCGCAACCTCGATGTGATTGGCAACAACATTGCCAACGCCAACACCATCGGCATGAAGTCATCGCGTGCTGAATTTGCCGAATTGGTTACATCCAATCTAGGTGCGGGCGGTGGCGGCGGCTCTGGTATCGGTGTATCGGTCGCAACTGTTTCGCAACAGTTCTCCCAGGGCAGCATTAATATGACGGGCAACAATCTTGATGTTGCCATCAACGGCGGCGGTTTTTTTGAATTGACCATGCCCGATGGCTCTGCGGCCTTCACGCGGGATGGCGAGTTCAAGCTTGATAAGGATGGCTTTATCAAGTCGAATGGAAACGCCAATGTGTTGGGCTACAAGATAGACAGCACAGGCAAACCCATCATTGGGGACAAACCCACGCCCTTGCAGCTTCCGACGTCGGCGCCTATCGCGGCGAAACCGACCTCGACAATCACAGCTGAGTTCAACCTGGATTCACGAGCAGTCGTCGCGGCCTCCGTCACGCCTGTTACCCCAAGAACCACCTACGGCACTTCATTGACAGCTTACGACTCGCAAGGCGCTCCTGTGCCCGTGAGTCTTTATTTTGAACGGGTCGCTTCAACCGGGGTCGCCCCCAACATAACCGATAACTGGAACGTTTACGACGTGTCAACCGGCGGCGCGGCCCCGGATGCTTTGGTGCCCCCGACCCAAGGCGCGGCTGGCACGGCTGGCTTCAGGTTTCAAATGCAGTTTGATGCCAGTGGAAAACTGATATCGCCGGCAACTTCTCCAACGCTATCGATAAGCACACCTTCTGTTGTCACACCCAACATCACCGCAACACTGGACATCAGCAAGGTCACCCAATTCGGCTCTGCCTTTGCCGTCTCCAACCTGACGCAAAATGGCTACGCACCCGGTGAACTGACGAGCCTGAAAATTGGAAAAGATGGCGTTATCACAGCGAGTTACTCCAATGGCCAGTCACAGGCAGCTGGCCAAATCGCATTGGCTGACTTCCGCAATGTGCAAGGCCTTTCTCCCACCGGGGGTGGCAACTGGGTTGAAACCAGTGCCTCCGGACAACCGGTTCAGGGCTCGCCGGGCTCCGGGAAATTTGGCGCACTGACCTCTGGTGCGCTGGAAGATTCCAACGTCGATCTAACCGCCGAACTGGTCAACATGATGACCGCGCAACGGGCCTACCAGGCCAATGCGCAAACGATCAAAACGCAGGATCAGGTGATGACAACGCTGGTCAACCTGCGCTGATCTGTCCCACTCGTTAACCCGCCATTGAACAGGACCCGCCATGGATCATCTAATTTACACCGCGATGTCTGGCGCGAATGCGGCGGCCCAGCGGCAGGCGGTCCTGTCCAACAATTTGGCCAATGCTTCCACCAACGGCTTTCGGGCCGAGTTGTCGACGTTTCGCGCCGTGCCGGTGCGCGGCGACGGCGCCCCGACACGCGTGTTGGCCGTTGAAGCGACTGCGGGCCATCTGGAAACACCGGGCTCCGCACAGCGCACCGGTCGCAGCCTGGATGCCATGACCACCGGCAACTCCTGGTTTGCCGTTCAGGCGCTGGATGGCGCCGAGTCCTACACCCGCAACGGATCCTTTGAAGTGTCGTCTGAAGGCATTTTGAAGACAAGCAATGGCTTAACGGTCTTAAGTGATGGCGGTGCACCCATCACGGTGCCCACCGGCGCGGAAGTTGCCATCGGCTTTGACGGCAACCTCAGTGCCAAGGTTGGCAACCAGCCCCCCACTGGCGTCGGACGCCTGAAACTGATAACCCCGACTGGCGACGACCCCCTGAAGCGGGGTACCGATGGCCTGTTCCGTGCGGCATCAGGCGACCCCTTGCCCAACGACACCAACGCCCGTCTTAATGTCGGTGTACTGGAAGGCTCCAATGTGAACGCGATCGAAACCATGGTTGGCATGATCCAGACCGCCCGCCAGTTTGAAACCCAGATGCGACTGCTGCAAACCGCTGAGTCGAACGACAAATCAGCTGGACAGCTACTGAACGTTCAGGGCTAAGCCTGATCACTCGCACCCTCGCATCCCATCCCCATAATCAGCCCAGGACATCATCATGATCAACTCTCTGTGGATCTCCAAGACCGGCATGGAAGCCCAGCAAACACAGCTGGACGTCATCTCCAACAACTTGGCCAACGTTTCAACCAACGGCTTCAAACGTGCCAGCGCGGTGTTTGAAGACCTGATGTACCAGAACCTGCGCCAAGCGGGTTCAAACAGCTCGGAGCAATCCCAGTTGCCCACCGGGCTGCAAATTGGCTTGGGCGTGCGCACCGTGGCCACCAGCCGCTCGTTTTCACAAGGTGCGCTGCAGCAATCGGGCAATAAACTCGATGTCGCGGTGCAAGGCAATGGTTTCTTTCAGGTCACGATGCCGGACGGCACCACCAACTACACCCGTGACGGCTCCTTCCAGGTCGATTCGCAAGGCCGTTTGGTCACCTCCACCGGGCTGCCAATTGCCAATGGCGTCACGGTTCCCGCCAACGCCACCGGCATCGCCATTGCGGGCGACGGCACCGTCACCGCCCAGATTCCGGGCACGACTTCGCCGCAATCCATTGGCACCATCGCACTGGCCAGCTTTATCAACCCGGCGGGCCTCGACCCCAAGGGACAGAACCTGTACGCCGAGACCCCGGCCTCCGGCCAGCCCAACAGTGGCACACCCGGCGCCAATGGTCTGGGCTCGTTGATGCAAGGTTATGTAGAAACATCCAACGTCAACGTGGTGCAGGAGTTGGTGACGATGATTCAAACCCAACGGGCTTATGAAATGAACTCCAAGGCGATCCAGACCTCGGACCAAATGCTGCAAAAACTAGGCCAGTTGTGACCGCCATCATGAAGACAGCGATAGCCCGCCTGCAACTGCTGGGCCGCGCTCTGCGGGGCTGTGGCATGGCACTGGGCGTTGGCTTGGTCTGCGCCGGCTGCGAATCGCTGCCGCAAACCGTCAAAGTCGATTTTGCCGAGCCCAAAGTTGCGCAACCCATCGCATCCACCGCCTTTCCAGACCGACCCGCCACCGGCAGTCTATTTCACAAGGTCAGCTATCGCCCGGCTTTTGAAGATCCCCGGGCACGGGCCATTGGCGACACCGTCACGATTCAGATTATTGAAAAAATTACCGCCAGCCAGGTCTCGAAATCAACCGCGAACCGGACCACCTCCTCCGACGCCAGCGTCTCTGCCTTCCCGCTGTTGTCTGCCGTCGACTTGGTCAACCTGAAAGCCGGCACGGCCTCCGCCAGCGACTTTTCCGGCAAGGGCGGCACCGAGAGCGCGAATACTTTTTCCGGCACGATCACCACCACCGTGGTGGACGTGCTGCCCAATGGCCATCTGGTCGTTACGGGAGAGAAGCAGATTGGCGTAAACCAGAATGTGGATGTCCTGCGCTTCTCCGGCACCATCGATCCACGCGTGGTGCAGCCGGGCAGCATTGTCAATTCGACACAGGTCGCCAATGCCCGTATCGAGTCAAAAGGACGAGGCGCACAGGCCGAAGCGCAGACAGTTGGCTGGTTAACACGGTTCTTTTTCAGCTTTCTCCCCTTCTAAAGCTATCGAGAATAGTGCCGAGGGGTAACCAACCATGCACACCAGCCACACATCACACAAACGACACCAGTTCTGGCCACAGGCAGCGCTGTGGTTGCTCGCGAGTCTTTTTGTGGCCGGTACGGTCCATGCCTACCGTATTAAGGAAGTGGCGGCGGTTGAAGGGGTGCGTAGCAATCAGTTGACCGGTTTTGGTTTGGTTGTTGGACTCGATGGCACGGGCGATCAAACCACCCAGATGCCTTACACCTCGCAAGGCATTGCCAATTACCTGCAACAGCTCGGCATTACGCTGCCTGCGGCGTCTCTGTCCCAATTGCAACTCAAGAACGTGGCGGCGGTTCTGGTAACGGCACAACTGCCGGCCTTTGCCAGGCCGGGCCAGACCATCGACGTCACCGTCTCCTCGATGGGCAACTCCAAATCTATCAAGGGCGGCATGCTGATTGCAACGCCGCTCAAAGGCGCTGATGGGGAGGTCTATGCATTGGCACAGGGCAACATTGTTGTGGCTGGCGCTGGAGCGGCAGCTGGTGGCAGCAAGGTACAAATCAACCACCTGAGCGCCGGGCGCATTCCGGGTGGCGCGCAGGTGGAGCGAATTGTGCCGACGCCTTTGCTGGAGGGCAACAGCATCAATCTGGGCCTGGAAGCCTCGGATTTTCAAACGGCACGGCGCGTGGCGCAGGCCATCAACAAACGCTTTGGCGAAGGCTCGGCCCGGGCGCTCGACGGGCGCACCGTCAAGGTCAGTGCCCCCATGGAGTCAGACGCGCGGGTGTCCTTTATTGCCGAAATGGAAGAGCTCCCGCTGGAAGCGTCAATTCCCTCGGCCAAAGTGGTCATCAATTCACGCACCGGCTCGATCGTGCTCAACCAGGCGGTGTCCCTGGGGCCCTGCGCCATTGCCCACGGCAACCTGTCCATCAGCATCAGTTCGACCCCTGTGGTCAGCCAGCCCAACGCTTTGTCAACAGGCGGGCAAACGGTGGTGACGGAAAAATCTAATATCCAGATCAAACAGGAACCCGGCATCTTGATCCAGGTGCCGGCATCGACCCAGTTGTCGGATGTGGTGCGCGCCCTGAATGCTTTGGGTGCCACACCGCAAGACCTGCTGGCCATTTTGCAAGCCATCAAGGCCGCAGGCGCACTGAACGCAGAGCTGGAGGTTATTTAATATGAGTTACGGGCAACTCTCCACAAACTCCGGCGCACTGGCGGCGGACGCACGCTCACTCAACAACCTGAAGCTGCAGGCCGGTCAAAAATCACCTGCGGCCATCAAGGAAGCGGCCAAACAATTTGAGTCACTCTTCATGCGTGAACTGATTAAAAGCATGCGTGATGCCACCATGAAATCCGGCATGATGGACAGCCCGGGCGGTGACTTGGGCGCCGATCTGTTAGACCAACAATTTGCGGTGCAGATGTCTGGGCAACCGGGTGGGCTCTCCGACCTGATTGCGCAGCAGTTGTCGCGCCAAATGGGCAGCACCGAGCCGGGCGCCCTAGAGGCAGGCACCAAGCCTGCCGCAACGCCCCTCAGTGCCTTGCGCAAGGCCTCCTCTCTGGCAGCCTATGGCAACCAGGCCGCCGCACCGACAGCCAACGCCACGGTGAGTCAAAGCAATTTTGTTCAACGTCACACTGAAGCGGCTATCAAAGTGGAAAAATCAAGCGGCATCCCGGCCAGCTACATGGTCGGGCAAGCGGGCCATGAGACCGGCTGGGGCAAGCATGAGATCAAGATGAAAGGTGGCGCGAACTCCTACAATCTTTTTGGCATCAAGGCCGGCGCTGGCTGGACCGGCAAGGTGGCCGAGGTGAGCACGACCGAATACGTCAACGGCGTTGCCCATAAAACAGTGGCCAAGTTTCGGGCCTACGATTCTTACGAATCGTCGTTTCGCGATTACGCCCGCCTCATCACCCAATCTCCCCGCTATGCACAGGCCAGTCAGCAAACCGAATCGGCTCATGCATTCGCGACCAGTCTGAAAAAAGCCGGCTATGCCACCGACCCGGATTACGCCGCCAAACTGAGCCGCGCCATTAACACCACGCAGCGACTGCAGCGCGCGCAAGTTGTGGCGCAAAGCGTATGAGCGGCCTACTTAGCGTCGGCACCCGTGCCCTGCAAGCGAATCAGATCGCACTGCAAACGGCGGGCAACAATATTGCCAACGTCAATACGCCCGGCTATTCGCGCCAATCGGTAGTACTGCAAAACCTTGCGGGTCAATTCACCGGTAGCGGTTACATTGGCAAAGGTGTTGATGTTCAGACCATCCTGCGCAATCACAGCGAATTCTTGACGCGCCAAGCCGCCCTCTCCAGTTCCGTCTCGGCCTCAGACACCACCCGATTGGATCAACTCAAGCAGCTTGAAAATATTTTCCAGGGGGGCGCGAGCGGTCTAGGGGCCGCCGTGAGCGACATGCTGAACTCTTTTTCAGATGTTGCAAACGCACCAACAGACCTGACCGCACGCACCGTGGCTCTCAGCCGTGCAGATGAAATGGCTTCCCGCTTTCGGTCTGCATCAATCAGTCTGGAGGACTTGCAACAGGGGGTCAGCAGCCAGCTTAGGGTCTCAGTAGCCGCCGTCAACAGTCTGGCGGGACGCATCGCTGCGGCCAATGAACAAATTTCGCGCGCTCAAGGCTCGGGCCAACCGCCGAATGACCTGTACGACCAGCGCGATCAGCTCATCAAGGAACTAAATCAATATGTTCAGACCACCAATATTCCTGCCGACGACGGGACAATAGGGATTTTCCTGGCAGGCAGTCAGCCATTGGTTCTGGGCACCACGGTGTCGAAGGTTGGCGTGGGCCAGGATGCCTTCGGCGATCCAGGCAAAGCCAAGCTGACATTGCAAATTGGCGGCGCGCCCGTTGTACTGGAAGAGGCCACGCTGGGTGGAGGTCAAATAACGGGTTTGCTGAAATTTCAGAATACTGATCTGGCGCTTGCCTCAAACCTGCTCGGACGCATGGCTTTGGCGATTGGAACAGCGGCCAATGACCAGCACAAACTTGGCATTGACTTGAACGGCTCAGCAGGTGGAAACCTATTTACGCTCAGCGCCTTACCCAATGGCCTTGCCGCCTTAGCAGGCAACTCGTTGACAGGTCTTCCTATTACAGCGACCTTGCAGGTTGCGATTCAACCGCCTCCATCTTCGGGTACCACGAAACTGCTTCCGTCTAACTACGAAGTCAGCTTTACAAGCGCCACGGCAGGAAACATCACTCGCCTATCTGATGGCGTGGTCATCCCATTCCCGCAAGTGCCGGCCCCTGCAGCGCCCATACTGGCATCGCTCGACGGACTGAATATCACGGTCAGCGCCGGTGCAGCAGCAGGCGACCATTTTTTAATTTCTCCATTCAGTTCCGCAGCATCAAGCATTAAAACTGCTTTTTCTTCGCCAGCGGCCCTGGCCATTACCAGCCCGGTGGCGGCCAGCGCGGGCGCCAGTAACAAGGGCACATTGGCCGTGGCCAGTCTGGCGGCCAGATCCATCCCGGCACCGGCAGCAATAACACTGACATTTACCTCAGTGGGAACATATACGCGGTCTGATACCGGAGCGGTCTCTTATGCCTATACACCAGGACAGGCCATTGAATTCGATACAACGACGCCCGGTGCTACCGGCTGGTCGCTGAAGCTCAGCGGCTCCGCCGTAGCAGGCGACACCTTCAATGTGGGCAGCACCGCCACCGTACAGCCAAACGCCGACCCAAAACTGAATTCCGGCAATGCTGAAGCCATGATTGCTTTGCGTGATGTCGCCATGTTTGATGGTGCGGCATTGACCGATGGCTATGCCAGCGCCATGGCAGAAATCGGCGTGCGTGTGCAGAGCGCTGGCTATACGGCAGCAGTGTCCAAATCCATTGCCACAAATATTGAGACGGACCGCGCCAGCGTGTCTGGTGTCAACCTTGACGAGGAAGCCGCAAAACTGCTGCAATTCCAACAGGCTTATCAGGCATCGGCCAAAATGCTGCAGATCGCGCAAAGCGTTTTTGAATCTCTGATGCAGACGGTGGCGCGTTAGTTTTATCGCGCCCTAAGAGGAACATATCATGCGACTAGGCTCAGCCAACACCTATGACAACGCGCTGCAGAACCTGTACACGCGACAATCCGAACTTTCCAGCCAGCAGGAGAAGTTGACTTCTGGCAAAAATATCAACAGACCCAGTGACGACCCAACCGGCGCGGGACAGGCCGAGCGCGCCTTGACACGCATTACACGCGTGGCAACTGATCAGCGCGCCTTGGATGTCCAGCGCAATTCCATCACCATGTCGGAGTCCACCCTGGGTGAAGCATCTAATCTGATGCAAAGCTTTCGCGAGCTCGTGGTTAGCGCCGGCAATGGCACCCTCAGTCCAACAGATCGCGCCTCCGTTGCCCAACAATTGACGGGCCTGCGAGACCAATTGTTTAGCTTGGCGAACCGAGTCGATAACAATGGCCTCCCCCTGTTTGGCGGCTTAGGTAGCGCCAGCACGCCCTTCACAGACTTGACTGCCGGGGTAACCTTTAACGGAATATCAGGCCAGCGGGCCAGCACGGAAACCACCTTGCCAGGGGCGATGGACGGCCAAGCCATCTGGATGAATGTGCCGTCAGGCAACGGTACTTTTAACGTCGCACTGCCCGCCTCACCGGCCGCGCTTAATACGGGAACGGTATCGACCGATACGGGACAGGTTGTCTCCCAAGCGGCGCTGACTGGCCACAACTACAGCGTGAACTTCAGTGTGGTGGCAGGCGTTACAACCTATAACGTTTATGACGCGACCATCG
This sequence comes from Rhodoferax sp., assembly GCF_012927445.1. Classification (GTDB taxonomy): domain Bacteria; phylum Pseudomonadota; class Gammaproteobacteria; order Burkholderiales; family Burkholderiaceae_C; genus Rhodoferax. Next base: position 782,329 of record NZ_JABBPD010000007.1, on the reverse strand, counting down.
CCCCCTCACCTGTTGGCCCCGCCATCCTTGCGGCTCAACCGTACGTAGACGGCCAGGCGATCCAGTTTGGCGGCATGTCCTTTGTTGCCCACGGCGCGCCGGCCAATAATGATGCGATCCAGATCAGCCCCAGCACAAAAAGCAATGTTTTCAATTTACTGGACGATGCCATCGCTGGTATTAAAAGTGGCGTCCAGACCCGTGTTAACCAAACTATTCCTCTGGCGCTAACTCAAATTGACGCCAGCATGAGCAAGATCAGCTCGGCCCGGGGCCAGGCGGGCGACTGGCTCAACCGTGCCGACAATATCACGAACACTCAGCAAGGCCGCACGATTCAACTGACCGCTGACAAGGCAAGGGCAGAAGATATGGACATGATTAAAGGCTTATCAGACTTCAAAAAAATAGACACCGGCTACCAAGTAGCCTTGCAGTCCTACGCACAAATTCAGAAGCTGTCCTTCTTCAACTACATCAGCTGACATCATGGCCCATACCGTTCTTGGCAGTGTTTCACTTGGCTATCAGCTGCTGTGGAGCCAATTGCGTCAACTGCGGGGTGTGCAATTGTTCGTCGGCATTGACGACATGTGCCCGGTGGATTCTCAACATTTTTTGAGCGCACTTGCTGAAGTGTGGTCGGAGCAAGCCCCCACCTTGCTGTTGTCCATCCAGTCCGACCGACTCCTGGCCGACATTCTGGACAACGCACCGGCAGACTGCCCGTGGATTGAAGTACAAGAGTCGCAACTGCGCGACCCGGCGATGGCCCAGCGCGTTCACCAGGCGCACCAGCGCGGCCTGAAGCTGATCTGGCGCGGCGAATCCGGCACCCGTCCCTCGGCGGCACTCGCCCCCTGTTTTTTACGCACCATGGTGACCCTGACGGCCGAGGAAGCGCTGGACGGATTGCGGGTGTCGCTGCGCAAACAAAACGGCGCCAATGCCTCGCAAACCAGCCGGGTGACCAGCCCGGTTCTGGCCGGTCATGTTTACGAATCGGTTGCCAGCCGGGTTTTGGTAGAGCACTGCCTGGACGAGCAAGGCGCTTGGGCGGTGGCCGGCTGGCCGATGGAAGAAGTGCTGCTCGGGTACCGGCATCGGCGAATCCAGCCGGGGCACCGCGGGGTCGTGCGCCTGATCGAGGCCATCGATGCCGATGATTCCGTGGAGCATATTGAGCAGATCCTGAGTGAAGAGCCGATCCTGACTTATCGCTTCATGCGCTATGCCAACTCGGCGGGCCTGGGCCTGCGCACCGAAATCGAATCCATCCGCCACGGCCTGCTGGTGCTGGGCTTTTCCCTGCTGCGGTCCTGGCTGCTGGAACAGTTACCCCATGCCACCAGTGACATGAACTTGCAACCCGTGCGAAGCGCCATGGTGATTCGGGCGCGCCTGATGGAAACCCTGCTGGACGCCGGTGATGGCGACGATTTGCGCCGCGAAATTTACCTGTGCGGCCTGCTGTCGCAGATGGACCTGATGCTGGGTGAACCGCTGGCGGAGGCGCTGGCACGGGTGCCGCTCTCGGAACGCATCACCTCCGCCATCCTGAACCGTTCGGGCCCTTACATGCCCTACCTTGATATTGCCACCGCGCTGGAATCGGCCAACACCCATGCCACCCGCGTGCTCTGTGACGCCCACAAGATCGACAACGAAGAGGTGAACCAGGCCCTGTTGCGCACGCTGTCCAATGTCCGGCCGCATCCCGCCAAGGGCTTGCTGCTGGTGTAAACGGTTCCCGTTTTTTTACATGACGCGCCGCAATGGCGCTGGTGTGGCGTATGCTGGCTCAACCGCTTCAGGACAACCTTACGGCTAATACTCGCCACCGAAAGGTGACGTATTGATGCCATGAGCGCGCCCGACACACACCAATGAACAACACCATGAACCCCACTGCAACACCATCCTCGCCCTGGGTGCTGGCCAAACGCGCCGACAAAATGAATCCGTCCGTGATTCGCGAGATTCTCAAAGTCACCGAAAAGCCCGGCATCATCAGCTTTGCCGGTGGCCTGCCCTCGCCCAAGACGTTTCCGGTGGCCGAGTTCGAAGCCGCCTGCGCCAAGGTGTTGCGCGATGACCCGGCAGGCGCGCTGCAATATGCCGCCAGCGAAGGCTTTGGTCCGCTGCGCGAGATGGTCGCCGCCATGCTGCCGTGGCACGTCGATCCGGCCCAGGTGCTGATCACCACCGGCTCGCAGCAAGGCCTCGACCTGGCGGCCAAGGTGCTGGTCGATGCCGGCAGCAAAATTCTGGTGGAGTCGCCCACCTACCTGGGCGCCGTGATGGCCTTCTCCCCGATGGAGCCGGAGGTGGTGAGCGTGGCCAACGATGCGGATGGCGTAGACATCGCCGACCTGCGTGCCAAGGCGGCCGGGGCGCGCTTTTTCTACGCCCTGCCCAACTTCCAGAACCCGACCGGCCGCACCATGTCGGAGGCCAGCCGTGCCGCTCTCAGCGCCGAGGCGATGCAATTGGGCCTGCCCATCATCGAGGACAACCCCTACGGCGACCTCTGGTTTGACACCGCGCCGCCGGCTCCTTTGACCGCGCGCAACCCCGACGGCGGCATCTACCTCGGCTCCTTCTCCAAAGTGCTGGCACCAGGGCTGCGCCTGGGTTTTGTCGTGGCGCCCAAGTCGGTCTACCCCAAGCTGCTGCAAGCCAAGCAGGCGGCCGACCTGCACAGCCCCGGCCTCAACCAGCGCCTGATTGCCGAGGTCATGAAAGACGGCTTTCTGGACCGCCATGTGCCGACCATCCGCGCCCTCTACAAATCGCAACGCGACGCCATGCTGGACGCGCTGGCCCGCGAGATGCCACTGGGCGACGCCGATTCGACCCTCACCTGGAACACGCCGGCGGGCGGCATGTTCCTGTGGGCCCGCTTGCCCAAAGGCATGAGCGCCGTGGACCTGCTGCCCTACGCCGTGGCGGAAGGGGTGGCTTTCGTCCCCGGTGCCCCGTTCTATGCCGACCACGCCGACCCGCGCACCCTGCGCTTGTCCTTCGTTACCCCGAGCGTGGAAGAAATCCACCGCGGCGTGGCGGCGCTGGCAGCGGGCATCCAGACTTACGCCGCTGGTTTGCGCGCATGAAAACACGCCCCTTCAAACAGATTGACGTCTTCAGCGCCGTGCCCTATCTCGGCAATCCGCTGGCCGTGGTGCTGGACGGCACGGACCTGTCCAGCGAGCAGATGCAACATTTCGCGCACTGGACCAACCTGTCAGAAACCACTTTTTTACTGCCACCCAGTCCAGCGGGGGCCGCCGCCGGCGCCGACTACCGCGTGCGCATCTTCACCCCCGCGGCGGAGCTGCCGTTCGCGGGCCATCCCACTTTAGGCAGCTGCCATGCCTGGCTCGAAGCGGGCGGCGCGCACCACGCCAAAGATGAATTCATCCAGGAATGCGCCGGCGGCCTGGTCAGGATTCGCCGCGACGGCGCGCGGCTGGCCTTCGCCGCACCGCCGCTCCAACGCAGCAGCCCCAGCCCGGCTCTGCTGGCCCAAGTGACCGCGGCGCTCGGGCTCCAGCCCCCTCAGATCCTGGCCGCCCAACTGCTGGACAACGGCCCGGTCTGGCTCGGCCTGCTGCTGGACAGCACCGAAACCGTGCTGCAACTGACTCCGGATCATCTGGCGCTCCAACATATTGGACAAAAAGTGGGGGTAGCCGCCGTCGAACCTGCGCCAGTAGCTACCAATTTAATAGCACGCTCGAATCGCGAGGCGCGCGCCTTCGGACCGCGCTCCACCGAACTGGCCCTCGCCTTGGCGGCCTCGACCGAGTTTGAAGTGCGGGCCTTTGCCGCCCCGGTGGGCATCCAGGAAGACCCCGTCACCGGCAGCTTCAACGCCAGTCTGGCCCAGTGGCTGATCGCGGACGGCCATGCACCCAGCGCTTATGTGGCCTCGCAAGGTACTTGCCTGGGCCGCGCCGGGCGCGTGCATCTTGCGCAAGACACGGCTGGCCAGGTGTGGGTCGGCGGCGACGCCACCACCTGCATCGACGGCCGCGTGAATCTCTAAACCGCTACAGTATTTATAGCTGACGTCGCACACGTGACAAGGGCTAGCGTTCTATTTAGCTTAAATTATCCGCATGGGAACCCTCTACCTTGTACGCCATGGCCAGGCTTCATTTGGCGCCGAAGACTACGACAACCTGAGCGCGCTGGGCCAGCAGCAAAGCGTGCGGCTGGGCGAGTATTTTCGCCAGAAAGGGGTTACGTTTGATGCCGTGCTGACCGGCAGCTTGCGCCGCCAGCAGCAGACCTACGCCGGCATCAGCCAGGGCGCCGGATTCGAGAAGGCGGCACTGCTCTGGCCGGGTCTGAACGAATACGACAGCGCGGCCGTGATTGCGGCCATTCATCCGCACCCACTCGAAAAACCCGACACGCCCGAGTTGTACCGCCACCACTTTCGGCTGCTGCGCGACGGCCTGACGCAATGGATGAATGGCGTGGTCAGCCCCAAAGGTATGCCCAGTTGGCACGAGTTCCAGTTAGGGGTCACCAGCGCGCTGGACCATATCCGCAAAAACTGCACCGGCAATGTGCTGCTCGTTTCCAGCGGCGGGCCGATTGCCACCGCCGTCGGTCATGTGCTGGGCACCACGCCCGAGATCACGATTGAGCTCAATATGCGCATCCGCAACAGCGCCGTCACCGAGTTTTCGTTCAACCCGAAGCGCCACAGCTTGATCACTTACAACACGCTGCCGCACATGGAACATCCGGAGCATGCAAGCTGGATTACCAACGTCTGAGCTGGACAAGATCCCGGGCTTGGGCCGAACAGCGTGCCAACTGGGATGATGGCGACGCACTCAGTAAAATAGAACAAAAAAATATCAAGCGAATTGAGCAAGAGACATTATTTGCATACCCCGCGCATAGACGCAGGGATGCCTCTAATCTGCACAATTTATCCGTCGTTGGAATACCGGGCTCTCGTCAAAGGGAGACATGCCGGTCAAAAAAAGCCTGTTCTGTGCGCACTAATTTACCAGTTACTCAACATGAATACCCCTACCCCTCGGGTCAAACGGTGGTCTCGACCACCGACCTGAAAGGGCGTATCACCCATTGCAACGAGGTCTTCATCGAACTCAGCGGCTTTAGCAAAGAAGAACTGCTGGGGCAGCCGCACAACCTGGTGCGCCACCCGGACGTACCCGCCGAAGCCTTCCGCGACCTGTGGGACACCCTGGGCCAAGGCATGCCCTGGACCGGGGTGGTGAAAAACCGCCGCAAGAACGGCGACCACTACTGGGTGGTGGCCAACGTCACACCCGTGATGGACGGCGAAAAGACGGTGGCCTACCTGTCGGTGCGCACCGAGCCCACGCGGGAACAGATTCAAGCATTCGAGGCCTTGTTTGCCACGATGCGTGCCGAGCAGCAGAACGGGGTGCTGGTGCACCGACTGCAACACGGCGCACTGCAGCAACACACCTGGCGCGGGCGCATCAGCCGCACGCTGTATCCGGGTGTCAATGCCCAGATCACCACCTTGGCCGTGTTGATGGGCACGGTGGGCATCGCCGCCGGCATCCTGGCCGCAGGCGGTCTGCCGGCGCTGTCGCTGACAACGTTTGCCAGTGCCATGGCCGTGATGTTGGCCGCGTGCCTGCTCGGGGCCTGGCGCCTGCGCGCGATCACGACCCAGCCGCTGCAGCGACTGCTGGATTTTGCCAACCGCATGGCGGCGGGCGATCTCACCAAAAGACTGGACAGCCAGCACAGCGGGCTGCTGGGCCGCCTGGAACGGGCGCTCAATCAACTCAACGTCAACATCCGCTCCATCGTGAGTGACGCGCGTACCGAAGTGGATCGCATGGGCAATGCCACCAGCCGCATTACCGTGGGCAGCCAAGACCTGGCCGAGCGCACCACGGCGCAGGCCGCCAGCCTGGAGCAATCTGCCGCGTCAACGGCGCAGATCACCGGCACGGTAGGACAGACTGCCGAGGCGGCACGGCAGGCGGCCCAGCTTGCGACGCAGGCGGCACAAGTTACCGAGCGCAGTGGCGTGGCGGTGCATGCGGTGACGCAAACCATGCAGGCGATCAGTGAATCGTCGCACCGTATTGGTGAGATCATTCAAGTGATAGAAGGCATCGCTTTCCAGACCAACATCCTCGCCCTGAATGCGGCGGTGGAAGCGGCGCGCGCTGGTGAGCAGGGGCGCGGCTTTGCGGTCGTGGCGTCTGAGGTGCGCAGCCTGGCGGGTCGCTCGGCCGCGGCCGCCAAGGAAATCAAACAACTGATTCTGGATTCGGCCGCCAAGGTTGCGGCCGGCACCCGCCTGACCGACGATGCCCGCATCACCATGGACGAGGCGGTGGGAACGGCACGGGAGGTGAGCTCGCTCATTGCCGACATTCACACCGCGACCGCCGAGCAAAGCCGGGGCATCGCGCAGATCAATGAGGCGCTGACGCACATTGAGGGCCTGACGCAGCAAAACACCACCCTGGTGAACGAACTCTCCACCTCGGCGACGGCGCTGGAACTGCAGTCTCGCGGCGTCTCCGATGCGATGCGCGTGTTCCGCCTGAGCCGCCATGATGCCGTGGACACGCCGGACGCGGTGGCACTGCGCCGGGAGATGAAACTGCCGCGCCCCGCCGTGCCACGGCTGCCAGGCAAACAGACCCGAAGCTAAGCCGGCACCACGGCGCGGATCAGGTGATCAAAAGCGCCGAGCGCCGCCTTGGCCCCGTCGCCCGCGGCGATGATGATCTGTTTGAACGGCACGGTGGTGACGTCGCCAGCGGCAAAAACGCCGGGCAGCGAAGTCTGGCCGCGCGCATCCACCACGATCTCGCCATGCTTGCTGAGCTCCAGCGTGCCTTTCAGCCACTCGGTGTTGGGCACCAGGCCGATTTGCACAAACACACCTTCGAGCTCGATGTGGTGCGCCTCGTTCGTGGCGCGGTCGGTGTAGCTCAGGCCATTGACCTTTTGGCCGTCACCGGTGATTTCAGTCGTGAGCGCGTGGGTGTGGATGCTCACATTGGGCAGGCTCTTGAGCTTGTTCACCAGCACGGCATCGGCGCGCAGCTGGGTATCAAATTCAATCAGCGTGACATGCGCCACCAGACCGGCCAAGTCAATCGCCGCTTCCACGCCGGAGTTGCCGCCGCCAATTACCGCCACGCGCTTGCCCTTGAACAGTGGGCCATCACAGTGCGGGCAGTAAGCGACGCCGTGGTTTTTGTACTGCTGCTCGCCCGGCACATTGACGTTGCGCCAGCGCGCACCGGTGGACAGGATGACGGTCTTGCTCTTGAGTGAGCCGCCATTGGCCAGTTGTACTTCGATCAGGCCACCGGGCTGCGTCGCGGGGATCAATTTGTCGGCCCGTTGCAGGTTCATGATGTCCACGTCGTAGGAGCGGACATGGGCTTCCAGCGCCGCCGCAAACTTGGGGCCATCCGTTTCCAGCACCGAGATGAAATTCTCGATTCCCAAGGTGTCATTGACCTGCCCGCCAAAGCGCTCGGCCGCCACGCCGGTGCGGATGCCCTTGCGCGCGGCGTACACGGCAGCGGCGGCGCCAGCCGGACCACCGCCAACGATCAACACGTCATACGGCGCTTTGGCGCTGAGCTTGGTCGCGTCGCGGGCCGCAGCACCGGTGTCGAGCTTGCCGATGATCTCTTCGATCTCCATGCGGCCCGAACCAAACACCTCGCCATTGAGAAAAATGGTGGGCACGGCCATGATCTGGCGCTGGTTGACTTCGTCCTGGTACAGGCCGCCATCAATGGTGACAACCTTGACTTTGGGGTTGAGCACCGCCATCAGGTTGAGCGCCTGCACCACGTCCGGGCAGTTGTGGCAGCTCAGGGACACGTAAACCTCGAAGTTGAAATCGCCTTCGAGATTTTTAATTTGTTCGATCACATCCGGTTCGACCTTGGGCGGATGACCACCGACCCAGAGCAGGGCCAGCACCAGCGAGGTGAACTCATGGCCGAGAGGAATCGCGGCAAAGCGCAGACTCATGTTGGCGCCGAGGCGGTTCAGGCTGAACGAAGGCTTGCGCGCGTCCGTGCCGTCGGTCTTCAGGGTGATCTTGTCACTGCGCAGTGCCTGGATGGTCTCCAGCAACTCGCGCATCTCAACCGAGTTGCTGTCATCCCCCAGGGAAGCCACTATCTCGATCGGCAACGTCACGCGTTCCAGGTAGGCTGCAAGCTGGGTCTTGAGGGTGTCGTCGAGCATGATGGCGTCCTTTACTACTAATTTGATAGCTACCTGCGCAGATTCTACGCAGGCTACAGCCTGTTTTTGCGTATAAAAAAGCCGGACGGCAAGGCGCTGGGCACCCTGACGCTGTCCGGCCAGTTACGAGTAGCAACCTGTTTCGCCGCCGGGCCGCCCCAAGGCGAAACGCGGCCCCCTCGGGGGCAGGAAGCTACACGCAGTGAGCGCCCGTGGGGGCCACTTCTTTAGATCTTGCCGACCAGGTCCAGCGAAGGCGTGATGGTCTTGGCGCCTTCGGTCCATTTGGCGGGGCAGACCTGGCCGGGGTGGGCGGCAGTGTACTGGGCGGCCTTCAGCTTGCGCAGGGTTTCCTTGACGTCACGGGCGATCTCGTTGGAGTGGATCTCCAGGGTCTTGATCATGCCATTGGGGTCGATGATGAAGGTGCCACGCAGTGCCAAGCCTTCTTCTTCGATATGCACGTCAAAAGCGCGGGTCAGCTTGTGGGTGGGGTCACCGATCAGGGGGAACTTGGCCTTGCCAACCGCAGGGGATGTCTCGTGCCACACTTTGTGCGAGAAGTGGGTGTCGGTCGTCACGATATAGACCTCAGCACCGGCCTTCTGAAACTCGGCATAGTTGTCAGCGGCGTCTTCCACTTCGGTCGGGCAGTTGAAGGTGAACGCTGCGGGCATGAAAATGAACACGTTCCACTTGCCCTTGAGGCTTTCGTTGGTCACAGTGACGAACTTGCCGTTGTGGAAAGCTTCGTTCTTGAACGGTACGACTTCGGTATTGATCAGAGACATTGTTGGGTTCCTTTGAGTAGATTGGGTTGATGAAGGAGCGAAAGAGAATCTTATTGCACCTCAGCCCTCTTTTGGGTTAATTGATTAAATACAAACGATTGAAAAATCCTATTTAGACCCGCCGCCAGTGATCAGGCGAGAGATTGGCACGGCTTATGCAAAGCCCCACTCAATCAATGGCAAATAGGGACTACATGCACTTAATTGGACGGAAATGGCTTCTGGCCGCGGCTTCATGCTCAAGCTTGGCCGCGTGGGCACAAGCCCCTGTGCAGCCTGCACTCGTGGCACAAAGCAGCCTCAATGCGGCAGACACCGCCTGGATGATGACCTCAACCGCCCTCGTGCTGCTGATGACCCTGCCGGGGATTGCCCTGTTTTACGGCGGCATGGTGCGCAAAAAAAGCGTGATCAACACCCTGGCCAGCGTGGTCGCCGTTGCCGCGCTGATCAGCCTGTTGTGGTTTGCAGTGGGTTACTCCATCGCCTTCACGCCCGGCAATGAATGGCTGGGCGGCAGCGGGCGGCTGTGGTTTAGCGGGCTAGACTACCTCAAGGACGCCGGCCAGGTGGCGGTCAGCCATGTGGCGCCGAACGTGCCGGAGTCGGTCTACGCCATGTTCCAGCTCACTTTTGCCATCATCACCGGCGCCTTGATCGTGGGGGCGTTGGTGGAACGCATGCGTTTTTCTGCGCTGCTGTGGTTCATCGGCCTGTGGTCGCTGCTGGTGTACGCGCCGATCGCACACTGGGTGTGGGAGCCGGGTGGCTGGCTGAACAAGATGGGGGTGCTGGACTTTGCCGGTGGCTCGGTGGTGCACATCAACGCCGGCGTGTCCGGGCTGGTGTGCGCCTGGTTTCTCGGGCCGCGCCGGGGATACGGCCGCGAACCCTTCGAGCCGTTCAACCTCGGCTTGACCATGGCGGGCGCGGGCCTGTTGTGGGTCGGCTGGTTTGGCTTCAATGCCGGCTCCTCGGTCGCGGCAGATGGCCGCGCCGGGTTGGCGATGGCGGTGACGCACATCGCGGCCGCCGCAGGCGCCATGACCTGGATGCTGGGCGAGTGGATCGTGCGCAAGCGCCCTTCTCTGCTGGGCTTGTGCTCAGGACTGGTGGCCGGGCTGGTGGCCATCACACCGGCGGCCGGCTTTGTGACGCCTGGCTCTGCGGTGCTGATTGGGGCAGTGGCCGGGCTGGCCTGTTACTGGGGCGCCACGGGCCTGAAGCGGTTGCTCAACACCGATGACTCGCTCGACGTCTTCGGCGTGCATGGCATTGGCGGCATCGTCGGCTCGCTCATGACCGGACTGTTGGCAAGCAAGGCCATCTCGGGCGCCAGCGGCAGCGTCGTAACCCAATTGGTGGGCGTGGGCGCGGTGATGCTGTACAGCGCCGTCATGAGCGCCCTGCTGCTGTGGCTGACCCAGCTGCTGGTTGGTCTGCGCGTTGATGAGCAATCCGAGATCACCGGCCTGGACATCACCCAGCACCGTGAACACATGGGTTCCTGACAGGAGACGCGCATGCTGAACAGTGAAAAACTCGCCATCGCCGCCCATTTGCATGTGCTGCTGCGCCGCAAATCCGGCCGCGTCACCGACACCGAGTGGCTGGCCAGCAACGCCGAGTACGCCACGGAGATCGTGCGTTTTGCCCGCGCCAAAGCGACGGAGGATGGCCATGCCGATCTGGCCGAATGGGCCAGCAAACTGGAGAGCGCGATGGCCGAGACCCACCCGATGCGCGCTGGCCTGACCCAACGCAGCGGTCCGGTTGCGGAGCCCCTGACCGCACCGCGGGCGTCGACCCCAAGCCCGGACCTGAGCCCCGACGAAGCCAGCCCGCATCGCTACATCCGCGGCATCCGCTAGCGCCCGCCCGCAGTAAGATGCCGTCCTCTTTCCGTGCAAAAGGTATTCCTTGAAACTCTATCGTCTGTTTTTTTCATCGCTGCTGCTCAGCACACTCGCCCTCAGCGGCTGCTCCCCGCAGGAATCATCCAGCTCAACGGCGGCGGTCAAACGCGAAGTGTCTTTGGAGGCGGTGGCCGCCCAGGCCAAAGGCTTTGCCGTCGGCGCCTTGATGAGCACCCACATCGTCTATGTTTTTTTTGACGCCCAGTGTCCGCACTGCGGTCGCCTGTGGGAGGCGTCTGCGCCCCTTCAGCGAAAAGTCAAGTTTGTCTGGATTCCCGTCGGCCTGATCAACGCCACCAGTGCGGCGCAAGGCGCAGCGCTCCTGACGGCGGCCAATCCAGGCGCTTTGATGGCCGAGCATGAAGCCTCACTGCTGGCCGGCAAGGGCGGTATTTCAGCCGCCAGCAGCATCGACCCCGAAGTGGCACAAGCCATCAAGAGCAACACCCAATTGTTCAACAGCTTTGGGGCGGAATCCGTCCCGTTCGTCGTCGCCAAGAACGCGAAGACCGGTCAGACGGTGCACCAGGAAGGGGCAATGAGTACGGCCGCCCTGGCCGAATTTTTGGGCGTGGACACACCGTAAATTTCTGGTCAAAAACCTTGCCGTGTTGGCGCGGCAGATCCGTCCCGGCGGGTCGGACGGTTCAGGCAGAAAAATCCGGCCGCTCGACCAGGGTGCTCAAGGGCAACTGGTCCATTTCTGCCAGCAACTGGGCCAGGCTGCGCCCGGCGGCCTCGACCACGGCGCGACCTTTATCGGCCGTGGCAGCGGCCGCATTGCCCACCGCGCCGGCCGGGTTGTAGTCCTGCATTTGCCAGCCGAACTTGGCACTTTTGCCGTTGCCCAGAATGTCGAATTGTTGCGCCCGCGCCTGTGAGGTCGAGGCGAAATTTTGGGCCTGCGCCATGTCCACCGTAGAGGGGCTGAGTGCCAGCATCATCGAAGTTTCGATGTCGCCGGCATGAATGCCAAACCGGTGTTCCTCCGCGCCAAACAAGGCATTGACGTCGCCACCCTGCGTATCGCGCAGCGGCAGGTTGAACCAGCTGGCGCTGTACACCAGCATGTTGAGTCGCGCCCGCAGGTCGCGCGCCACGAGGTCCATCACGCTGACATTGCCGCCGTGCGCGTTAAAGAGCAGCAGCTTCTGGATGCCTGTTTGCGCCACTGATTCGCCCAGGTCGGTCCACAGCCGCAGAATGGTCTCGGCCTTGAGCGTGAGCGTGCCGGGAAAGCGGGCATGTTCCGGGCTCAAACCGACCGCTTGCGTCGGCAGGAACAGCACCTTCAAATCGGGCGCCAGATGCGGTAGCGCGGCAGCCACCACCCCCTCCACCAGCACGGTGTCAACACTCAGCGGCAAATGCGGTCCATGCTGCTCAATAGCGGCCACCGGCAGCACGGCAATCGTTTGCGCCGCCTGGCCGCTGGCGATCAGTTGGGCAAAGTCCTGCGTGGTCAGGTCAGCCCAGAATCTGGATTTGCTTGTCATGGTCGGATCTTAGAGCCTGCGCGTGCGGTCGGTACGGGTCTGAACGGGTCGGCCCGTGCCTCAGGCTTTTTTCATGAACTCGGCCTTGAGCATGAAGGCGCCCTGGTCGGTTTTGCAGTCCACTTCGTGGTCGCCCGCACCTTCGGGCAACCGAATGCCTTTGATCTTGGTGCCTTTTTTCAACACGATGGACGAGCCCTTGACCTTCAGGTCTTTGATCAGAATCACGGTGTCGCCATCGGCCAGCGGGTTGCCGTTGGAATCCTTGATCACGCCACCGCCTTCATCGCTTTCGTCTGCGGGCGCTTGCGCGGGCCACTCGTGGCCGCAATCAGGACAGACAAAGTTGTCGCCGTCCTGGTAGGTGTTTTCAAGGGTGCATTGGGGGCAGGCGGGGAAGTTTGACATGATGAGATTCTCAAAGAAGTGGGCCGACCGATGACACCCCGACGAGGGGCGTCCATGCGGCATGAGCAATGCTGCAAGTATAAGAAACCGCTTTAATCGACGGTCTGCTGCGCCGCCAAATGACGCTCCTGCCGTTGTGCCAGCGTCTTGGCGGCAGGACTTTGCGGGGCCACCTGTTTCGGCAACAGTCCTTTCAGGGCACGCGGACTGGCCCGTGCCCCGCTGGTCAGATAATCGGACAACAGGGTTTGTTGCACCGTCGCGGGAGGCAAGCCGCCGTCGGTGCTGAGGTAGTCAAACAGCGCATCCACCAAGGCTTCCGGCGACAGGCCGCTGGTTTTTCCGCTGCTTTGCCACAGCCAGTCGGCAAAACCCAGAAACGCATAAAACGGCGACGGTGCGGCCGCCAGCAGCACGGCCAGCGTTTGCTTGAAGCGCCCCGAGTTGGCGACCATGTCCCAGTAGCGCGAAAAACGGGTAAAGCGTTGCATCGTGGCCGCGTCCACCGCGCCGGTCTGCTGCACGGTGTAGGGCGGTGTGCTGGCGTACAGCATGCCGTAGGCGGCGGTGTGGCGGGCAATCGGCGTGCCGCGCAAACGCTTCAAAATGCCGAGCTGAATCTCATGCGGTCCCAAGTCGTGCAGGCGGTCAAAACCGGCGGCAAAGCTTTCCAGCGTTTCGCCGGGCAGACCAAAAATGAGGTCGGTGTGCAAATGCGCATTCGATTCGGCAACCAGCCAGCGCACATTGGCCGCCGTCCGCTCGTTGTCCTGCTTGCGTGAGATGCGCTGCTGCACCTCGACATTGAAGCTCTGGATGCCCACCTCAAACTGCAGCACGCCGGGCGGAAACTTGGCAATCATGACCTTCAGGCGATCGGGCAACTGGTCCGGCACGACTTCAAAATGCACGAACAAATCGCTGCTCAGTCGGTCCAGAAAAAACTGCAGGATGCGGATGGAAGCGTCAATCTTCAGATTGAAGGTGCGATCGACAAACTTGAAGTTGCGTGCGCCGCGCTGGTACAGCCCCTGCATCTCTTCCAGGAAACGGTCGAGGTCAAAGGCCCAGGCCGTCTTATCGAGCGAACTCAGGCAAAACTCGCACTTGAATGGACAGCCGCGCGAGGCCTCGACATACAGCAGACGGTGCGCCAGATCGGCGTCGGTGTACTCGGCATAGGGCAGCGCAATCTGCTCCAGTGGTGGTTGCTCGCCGGTCAGGATTTTCATCAGCGGCTGTGGCCCGTGCAACAGGGCACGGCACAGTTTGGGAAAACTCACATCGCCCCAACCGGTGATGACATGGTCAGCCAGACGAACGATGTCCTGCTCGTCCACTTCATGGCTGACCTCCGGCCCGCCCAGCACCACCTTGATGTCGGGCCGCACAGCTTTGAGCAATCGGATGACGTCACAGGTTTGCGTCACGTTCCAGATGTAGACGCCAAAGCCGATGATCTGCACCACTCCCACTGGTGGCTCGCCCAACGTCAGCAGCAACTCGTCCACCAGTTCTTGCGGCTGGCGCGCAATCGTGAACTCGCGCAACACGGTCTGCGGCTTCAACTCGCCCATATTGGCCAGCAGGTAACGCAAACCCAGCGAGGCGTGGATGTACTTGGCGTTCAGGGTGCACAAGACGATGGAAGGCGCAACAGATACGGCATTAGGCATGCCAGTATTATCAAAGCATGACACAAGACCTCTTTCAAAAGGACGCTTTTCTGAGCGACTGCAGGGCACCGGGCGGGCAAGCATGAGCCGCGGCCAGGTCAAAAACATCACTGGCGATTCATTCTTCGCCTGGGATGGCGACGTGCTGGTGGTCAATATCCTGGGCAAGCCCAGTGCCGCACGCGACGTCATTGGCAAGCCCAAGGGCACACAACTCAAGATCAGCGTGACCGCCGCCCCGGTATCGGGCAAGGCGACCGACCACATGCTGCGTTTTCTGGCGCCGCAGTTTGGCGTGACCGTGGCCGACATCGAGGTGGTGTTTGGCCGCATGAACGTGAACAAGCAAATGCGCATCAAGGCGCCCAAGAAGCTGCCCGCGGTATTTACCAAGGAGCCGAGTCAGGCGTCCTTGCTGCCCGATGAGGACTGATCCCGGCAGTCCCCCTGGAACTTTGCCCCCGGGCGCCACTCCCATATTGCAATGACATTTTCAAAATACACCCAACGCTGGTTAGCCGCTACGCTTTTAATAGCTACTTGCGTAGTATCGACGGGGGCTAGCGCTCAAAATACCTCAAAATCAGTGGTCACCACGAGCCAAGTGCGGGCCGAGCTGATGGCCCACGCGCCGGATGGGGCTGATCCTGGCAAAACCGTGTGGGTCGGCTTGCAGCTCGCGCACCAGCCGGAGTGGCACACCTACTGGAAGAACTCGGGCGACTCCGGTCTGCCCACCGCGCTGCAGTGGACGCTGCCGCCGGGGGTGATGGCCGGCGACATTGCCTGGCCGGTGCCGAAAAAGATTCCGATTGGCGACCTGGCCAATTACGGCTACGACGGCACGGTGCTGCTGCCGGTGCCGCTCACCATCACGCCGGACTTCAAGCCGTCGCTGCTGGGCAGCGATATCGAAATCAAACTGAAGGCCAACTGGCTGGTGTGCCGCCGCGAATGCATTCCCGAGGAAGGCGAATTTACCCTGCACTTGCCGGTGCGGGGTTCCACCGCGCTGAACGGCGCCGCCTTCGAGGCCAGCCAGCAAGCGCAGCCGCAAACGGTGAACGGCGACAGCCGGGTGCTGATTGAGGGCAAGCGCCTGCAGGTCTCGGTGGCCGGGCTGCCGTCGGCGCTGCAAGGCAAAACGCTGGAGTTCTTCCCGGAAACGTCGGAGGTGATCGAGACCGCCGGCCCGTGGACGCAACGCTGGCAGGGCGCGCTGTGGACGGCGAACGTGCCCTTGTCCGCGCAGCGCAGCCAAAGTCCGAACGTGATGCCGCTCGTCTTGGTGGCGGAGGTCAACGGCCAGCGCCAAGGCTATCGGGCCCAAGCCAAGGTCGTCGGCAGTTGGCCCAGCGTGACCGCGGTGGCGGGCGTGTCGCCGGAGCTGGCCGCTGCGCTCCAGGCCAATGTCGGCCCGAGCACCGCGCCAGCCAGTCCGGCGGTATCGCTCGGTTTGTGGGCGGCCGTGCTGGGCGCCCTGCTGGGCGGCCTGATCCTGAACCTGATGCCCTGCGTGTTCCCGGTGCTGGCGATCAAGGTGATGAGCTTTACCCAACATGCCAACGACCGGCGCGGCCACCGCATCAGCGGCCTGGCCTACAGCGTCGGGGTGGTGACGTCCTTCGTGGCGCTGGGCGCGCTGATGCTGGGCTTGCGCAGCGCCGGCGAACAGCTGGGCTGGGGCTTTCAACTGCAAGCGCCGGCGGTGGTGGCCGCGTTGGCGGTGTTGTTCACGATCCTGGGGTTAAACCTGGCCGGCCTGTTTGAATTTGGCAAGTTCCTGCCCAGCCGCGTTGCCGCGCACCAGGCCAAGAACCCGGCGCTCAATGCGTTTTTATCCGGCGTGCTGGCGGTGGCGATTGCCTCGCCCTGCACGGCGCCGTTCATGGGCGCTTCGCTCGGGCTGGCGCTGGGCTTGCCCGCGCTGCAGGCCTTGCTGATTTTTGCCGCCATTGGCGTTGGCATGGCCCTGCCCTACCTGGCCGCCAGCCTGATCCCGGCGGTGGCCAAACTGTTGCCGCGACCGGGTCTGTGGATGGACACGTTCCGCCGCGCCATGGCGTTTCCGATGTTTGCCACCGTCGTCTGGCTGGTGTGGGTGCTGGGCCAGCAATCCGGCATTGACGGCGCGAGCGCGCTGCTGGCGCTGCTGGTGGCCCTGAGCTTGGTGATCTGGTCCTTGACCGTGCGAGGCCGGGGTCGGGTGGTGATTGCTATTATTTCAATAGCTATCTTCGCTCTGTTGACGGGGGCTATCGGTCAAAATGTCTTGAAAATCACCGACACCACGACGACCGCCACCAGCACCGACCGTTGGCAGCCCTGGGCGCCGGGCCGGGTTGACAGCGTGCTGGCCACCGGGGTGCCCGTGTTTGTCGACTTCACCGCCGCTTGGTGCGTGACCTGCCAGTACAACAAGAAAACGACGCTGGTCAACCCGGCGGTACTGGCCGACCTGGACGCCAAAAAAGTCACCCTGCTGCGGGCCGACTGGACGCGCCGCGACCCGGCCATCACCGCCGCCTTGAGCCAGCTCGGGCGCAACGGCGTGCCGGTCTATGTGATCTACAAGACCGGCCGCGCCCCGGTGGTGCTGTCCGAGATTTTGAGCGTGGCCGAAGTGCGTTCGGCGCTGGCCAGCTTGTAACGATCAGGCCGGACCTGCGCCGCCGCCTTGAACGGTCGTGGCGCCTTATCATGACGCCATGACCCAATCCGACAACATCCGTCACATCCTGACAACCTGCCGCACCGTCGCCGTGGTGGGCCTGTCGCCCAAGCCGCACCGCGACAGTTTTGACGTGGCGCGCTACATGCAGGCGCACGGCTGGCGCATCATCCCGGTCAATCCGGTGGCGGCCGCCAGCGGCGAGCCGATCCTGGGCGAAAAGGTGTATGCCACGCTGCTGGAGGCCGCGCAGCACGAGAAGATCGAGCTGGTCAATGTGTTTCGCAACAGCGCCGATGTGCCACCGGTGGCACAGGAGGCAATCGCCATTGGCGCCCAAGCATTGTGGCTGCAGCTCGGCATTGAAAATGCCGCGGCGGCCAGCGCGGCCCAAGCCGCCGGCCTGCGCGTGGTGCAGAACAAGTGCCTGCTGGTGGAACACGCCGCCAGCCTTTAACGCAACGGAGGCACGATGCCCACCATCAGCGCTCCAGACTATTACGCCAAATTTCAGTGCATTGGCGCCCGGTGCGAGGACACCTGCTGCAGCGGCTGGTCCGTCAGCATTGATCAGACCACGTACCACCGTTACCAGGCCAGCACCAATGAGGTGTTGGCACCGCTCTTTCAACAAGCGCTTCACAAGAACACCTTGGCCAGCTCTGACAGCGCCAACAACTTCGCCTTGCTGAAAATGAAGCCCGATGGCGGCTGCCATTTTCAGCAGGAAGACAAGTTGTGTGCCATTCAAAGCCAGCTGGGCGCGCAGGCGCTCAGTGTCACATGCAGCCTGTACCCGCGCTACCTCAATCAATTTGGCGCCCAACGCGAAAACGCCCTCGGCATCTCCTGCCCCGAAGCGGCGCGGCTGATTCTGCTGAACCCGGAGCCGATGCAATTTGGCATGATCGAAGCGACGCCGGGGGTTGACGATCGGTCCCACACCTCTTACCGATTTCCCCTGAAAAATGACGGCAACCCGACGCAAATCGCGGTGCTCAATGACTTGCGTGCCGTCATCATCGCCATCCTGCAATGTCGGCCCCTCAGTCTGGGCAGCCGGGTGATGACACTGGGCTTCCTGCTGGAAGAGGTGAACCGCATCACCACCGCCCCGCAGTTCGCCGACGCTGCTGAATTGCTGCCCACGCTGGGGGCATTCGTTGACATGCTGGCGCAACCGGACCGGCTGGAAGCCCAGTTTGCACAGATTCCGCCCAATATGCCGCGCAAGCTGGAACTCATCACCGCCCTGATTGCCAGCTCATTGACGGCCAGGGCCTCGTCCCGCTTTCGCGACTGCCTGCAGTCGGCCGCCGAAGGGCTGCAGGCCAGCCCCGGGGGCGATGTCGTGCGCCAGTACGCCGACAGCTACCACGCGTTTTACCAGCCATTTTTCCAGCCGCGGGGCCACATCTTCGAGAACTACCTGGTGAACCAGGTGATGACCCGTTTATTCCCCTTTACCCGCAGCTCCTATCTGGATTTGTACCGCGAGATGGTGTTCAACCTGGCGATCCTGCAGGTGCTGCTGGTTGGCATGGCGGCGCAACGCCAGGGGCTGAACGAAGACTGCGTGATACAACTGTTCCAGTCTTTCGCCCGCAAGTCCGACCACAACAGCAGCTACCAGGGCACCTTGCTGGAATCCCTTCATGCGACGGAGCAGGAAACGTTTGTTCATGTGATGTGGCTGCTGAAGGTTGCGCCAAAGTAGACACCCGCACACGCGCCAACCGGGTCGATTGACGCAATTTTTCGTCTTCAGGCAGTGCGCGCCGCCCCGGATGGGCTTGCGGCGACAATTGGCGCATGAACACATCCGTCCCAACCAGCCCCTACGCGCCCCTGCAAAACGACACCTTCATCCGCGCCTGCCTGCGCCAAGCCACCGACTACACGCCGGTCTGGCTGATGCGCCAGGCCGGGCGCTATCTGCCCGAGTACCGCGCCACCCGCGCCAAAGCCGGCAGCTTTATGGGGCTGGCCACCAACACCGACTACGCCACCGAAGTGACGCTGCAACCGCTGGAGCGCTTCCCGCTGGATGCCGCCATTTTGTTCAGCGACATCCTCACTATCCCGGACGCCATGGGCCTGGGCCTGAGTTTTGCCCTGGGCGAAGGCCCGAAATTTGCCCATGCCGTGCGCGATGAAGCCGCGGTGGCCAAGCTGGCCGTGCCCGACATGGACAAGCTGCGCTACGTGTTTGACGCCGTCACCTCGATCCGCAAAGCCCTCAATGGCCGGGTGCCGCTGATTGGTTTCTCCGGCAGCCCGTGGACGCTGGCCTGCTACATGGTGGAAGGCGCCGGCTCGGACGATTACCGCGCCGTCAAAACCATGCTGTACAGCCGTCCCGACCTGATGCACAAAATGCTGCAGATCAACGCCGACTCGGTGGCGCAATACCTCAACGCGCAGATTGAAGCCGGCGCGCAAGCGGTGATGATTTTTGACAGCTGGGGCGGCGTGCTGGCCGACGGCGCGTTTCAGGAATTCAGCCTGGCCTACACCGCCCGCGTGCTGGCGCAGGTCAAAAAAGAGCACAACGGCGTGCGCATCCCGAGCATCGTGTTCACCAAGGGCGGCGGGCCGTGGCTGGAAGAAATGGGCCAGTTGAACTGCGACGTGCTGGGGCTGGACTGGACCGTCAATCTGGCCAAGGCACGCGCCCTGGTCGGACACAGCAAAGCGCTGCAAGGCAATATCGACCCGAACGTGCTGTTTGCCAATCCGGCGCAAATTGAGGCCGAAGTGGCCAAGGTGCTGAACAGTTTTGGCACGCCGCACAGCGGGGCCGGCACCGGTCCGACGCATATTTTCAACCTGGGCCACGGCATCAACCAGCACACCCCGCCCGACAACGTGGCGGTGTTGGTGCAAGCAGTGCATGCGCAATCACGCAAACTGCGCGTGTAATTGTTTGGTTACAAAATCCTTAGCACTGTTTTGGCCAAAATTCAGCCAGGGAAGTCTGACTTATGCACAAAAACTGCAAACTACCCTGTCAGACTTCTTTCTCCGGCGGTCAACTGCTATAAAACCAATAGCGCTCGTAAGTCATTGATCTATAACGATTTTTAAATTTGCCATTTTTGTGGGCAATTTAATGAAACCCTTGATTTGTAAGGGTTTGAAGCGCTTCCAGACAATCTATCAACAAAGTTATCCACAGAAATCTTGGATGCCGGTGAAATCGTTTATGAATCAAAGACTTAAGCGAACTTTCGTAAGTTCACATCAAGTTACGGCCTCAAGCCCAGACATTCAGGCGCCGGCATGAGCGCCGCGCCGGACCGTCCCCAAGCAAGCTCGCACCGCAGTGCGCAGCACAAAGGTACACCAGTGACCCACTGGCTGCCGGTGCTGGTTCACACTCCCGTCCACAGCCAGGTGGCCGGGCCTTTGACGTATTTGAGTACGCAAACCCTCCCCGTGGGCAGCCTGGTCCGCGTTCCGCTGGGCCAGCGTGAACTGCTGGGTGTGGTGTGGGACAGCCCGACGGACGCCGGCGCCAACTCATTGGATCCGGACAAACTGCGCCCCATCGCCGGCAGCCTGGACGGCATTGCGCCGCTCACACCCGCCTGGCGGCAGCTGGTCACGTTTGCCGCCCGCTATTACCAGCGCTCCTTGGGCGAGGTGGCGCTGGCGGCCTTGCCGCCCCAGTTGCGCGACCTGAACACCCTGCAACTGGCGCGCCGCCTCAAAAAACACGCCAAGGGCGCCGACACCGCCGTACCCGGCAGTCCGATCACTATTAATTCCGTAGCACTCACCGCAGAGCAGACGGCGGTTCTCAATCGATTTGACCTGGAAGCCGGGCCGTTTCTGCTGTTTGGCGCCACCGGCAGCGGCAAGACCGAAGTCTATTTGCACACCGTGCAGCAGTTGCTCGCCAGCGACCCCAGCGCCCAAGCCATGGTGATGGTGCCGGAGATCAACCTGACGCCGCAACTGGAAGCCCGTTTCATGGCCCGCTTTGGCCCGCTCTATGGCGAGAACGCGGTGGTCTCGCTGCACAGCGGCATGACGCCGGCGCAGCGCCTGAAGAGCTGGCTCGCTGCGCACAGCGGCGTGGCGCGCATCGTGCTCGGCACGCGCATGGCGGTGTTTGCCTCGCTGCCCAATGTCAAGCTGATCATCGTCGACGAAGAACACGACCCCAGCTACAAACAGCAAGAAGGCGCCCGCTACTCGGCGCGCGATCTGGCCATTTACCGCGGGCGACTGGAAGGCGCCAAGGTGCTGCTGGGCTCGGCCACGCCGTCGCTGGAGAGCTGGTACCACAGCCGCCCGGCGAGTGAAGGGGGCCGCTATGTGCGGCTGGAAATGCCGAGCCGCATTGGCGCCAACGCCGCCCTGCCGCTGGTGCGCCGGGTCGACATGAATCACCAGCCGAAAAAATGCGTGTTTTCGCCGCCCCTGCTCACGGCCATCGAACAACGTATCGCGCGCGGCGAACAGAGCATGGTGTTCTTGAACCGGCGCGGCTACTCGCCGGTGCTGCACTGCGCCGACTGCGACTGGAAAAGCGAGTGCCCGCACTGCAGCGCCTTTCGCGTGTTTCACAAAATCGACCGCACGCTGCGCTGCCACCATTGCGGCTACACCGAACGGGTGCCGCGTGCCTGCCCGGCCTGCGGCAACCCGGACATCGCGCCGATGGGCCGCGGTACCGAGCGTCTTGAAGAGCATCTGGCCGAACTGCTGGCCAGCGTGCGCCGCCCCAACTCGGTGTCCGCGCAATGGCCCGAGGGCGAGCCGGTGCGCATTGCCCGCATCGACGCCGACACCACCAAACTCAAAGGCGAGCTGGAATCGCAACTGGCGCGGGTGCATTCAGGCGAAATCGATGTGCTGGTCGGCACCCAGATGATTGCCAAGGGCCACGACTTTCGCCGCATCACGCTGGTGGCGGCGGTCAACCCCGATAACGCGCTGTTTTCCAGCGATTTCCGGGCACCCGAACGGCTGTTCAGCTTGCTGATGCAGGCGGCCGGCCGGGCCGGGCGCGATGCCGATATCAGCGGCCAAAGCGAGATGTGGGTGCAGACCTTTCATCCGGCGCACCCGCTGTTTGAGGCCCTGAAACGGCACGACTACCCGGCCTTTGCCGCGGAGCAGCTGACAGAACGCGAGCAGGCCGCCATGCCGCCCTTCAACTTTCAGGCCTTGGTGCGGGCCGAGGCGCGCACGCAGGAGGTGGCGCAGGGATTTTTGACAGCCGCCAGTGCCGCCGTGGCCGGAATGGCGGAGGCCGACCGCCTACTGCAACACATCACCCTCTACCCGGCGGTGCCGATGAGCATGCAGCGCGTGGCCAATGTGGAACGCGCCCAGATGCTGATTGAAAGCCCGTCACGGGCCGCGCTGCAGCGCTTTTTGAGCGCCTGGCAGACGGTGCTGCACAGTACCCGGCAACAACCCGCAGCACGGGGCCTGATTCGCTGGGCGGTGGATGTCGATCCCTTGGCTATTTAAGCTGCCGCGCTCAGGAAACGTGCGTACAGCGCTGCAAAAAAAAGAGCATGCCGTTACAAATTTTCATAACGACGGAAGTCAAGGCGCGACGCTAAAATCAAGCCCTGACTCAACGCCTTCGGGCGACAAACAGTCTTTTCGGGGACACACTGCCGTTCACGACAGTGCCCGCGTTTTGAGCGATAACCGTTCACATCGGAGTCAACTTATATGAAACATTTTTTACTCGGCGCAGCCTTGGCGACGTTAGTGGGCTCAGCCTTGGCCGCCGACGTTGGGGTCTCGGTCAACATCGGTCAACCCGGCTTTTATGGTCGCATCGACATCGGCAATGTGCCACAACCGCAGGTGATCTACGCCCAGCCGGTGATCATTCAGCAAGCGCCTATGGGTTATGCGCGTCAGCCTATCTATTTGCGCGTGCCACCAGGGCATGAAAAACATTGGGACAAGAACTGCCACAAGTACAACGCCTGCGGCCAGCCGGTCTATTTTGTGCAGGACAACTGGTACCGCAATGAGTATGTGCCCGCTTACCGGGCTGGTCGAGGTGATCATGGGGACTGGGGCGATCGCCGCGACCACCATGATGACCGAGACAATTACGGTAACGGCAAGGGCCATGACAAAGAGAAAAAAGAAAAGAAAAACAAGGGACGCGATAACGATTAAGTCGCCTCAGTTTCTGGATTCAGTGCCCGCACCGGAGGAATCTGGTGCGGGCATTTTCATTGGTGCGCACGTCCAGCGTATCAGGTCAGCAGCGTCACCGCCAGCGAGAAGGTAAAGAACGCCGCCGCTGTCGACACCAGAATGATGCGGGCAATGCGCCCGTTGTCCGCGCCAAAGCGCTCCGCCAGCAGCGACACATTGCTGGCACTCGGCAGCGCCGCCACCAGCACCATGACAGTGAGCGCAAACGGGTTCAACGGCAGGCCCAACGCGACCGCCGCCGACCCCAGCAGCAGCACCAGCAGCGGATGCAGCAGCAGTTTGATGGCCGCCACCGGCAGGTAGTCGCGCAGCGGAATCGGGGCATGGTGGTGCGCCGCCGCCAGCATCTGCGAGCGCGCCAGCACGGCGCCGATGGTGAACAGCGCCACCGGCGATGCCGCATCGGCCAGCAAGCCAATGGTTTGCATCACCGGTTTCGGCAGCGTCAGGCTGACGGCCGAAGCCACGGCACCCAGCAGGATGGACCAGGGCATCGGGTTGAACAACATGCCCTTGAGCGCATTTTCTGCCGCATGGGCAAAGCCGTGTTCATCCGCGCCGTCCAGCCGTGACAGCGCGATGCACAGCGAGGAGGTGATCACCATGTCCACCATGATGGTGACGATGATGGGGCCGGCCGCCTGCGCCCCGAGCAAGGCGACCAGCAGCGGCACACCCATGAAACCGGTGTTGGGGAAGGCCGCCACCAGCGCGCCAAAGGAAGCGTCATTCCAGCGAATGCGCTGATTCAAGCTGACTGCCACCGTGAAGCCGACCATGAGGAGGGCGCACAGCAGCCAGGTGAAAAATACGCCGCCATCCAGCAACTGGGCCAGGGGCGTGGTCGAGCCAAAGCGGTACAACATGCACGGCAGGGCAAAAAACAGCACAAAGCTGTTCAGGCCGGGAATCGCATCGAGCGACAGCAGGCGCCGGCGGGCCGCCAGGTAGCCGCACAGCACCAGGGCGAAGAAGGGAAAAGTGATGAAGAGAATTTGCAGCACGACCGGTATTGTCCCAGCAGTCGGTGCGGCCGGGCCTGCCTCTGTATGATTCCCGGCTTCGCCCAACAAATCTGCATGTCCTCCTCCCCCTCGAATGGCCTGAACCTGGCCCAACAAGAAGCCGTCAACTTTATGCACGGCCCCTGCCTGGTGGTGGCGGGCGCCGGCTCGGGCAAGACCAGGGTGATCACGCACAAAATCGGCCGCCTGATCCAGGCCGGACTGGACCCCAAGCGCATTGCGGCCATCACCTTTACTAACAAGGCCGCCGCCGAAATGCGCGAACGGGCCAAAGGCCTGATTGGTCGCGCCGCCAAGGACGTGGTGATCTGCACTTTTCACGCGCTGGGCGTGCGCATGCTGCGCCAGGACGGCGAGGTGCTGGGCCTGAAACCGAATTTTTCGATTCTGGACACCGACGACATCACCAGCATCCTGAAAGACGCCGGCGGCTCGGTTGACATGGCCACGGCCCGCTCTTGGCAATGGGTCATCAGCGGCTGGAAAGGCCAGGGACTGAATGCCGAGGGCGCGGCAGCGATCGCCCAGGATGACAACGAACGCATCATCGCCCGCGTCATGGGCCACTACGAAGAGCGCCTCAGCGCCTACCAGAGCGTCGATTTTGACGATTTGATCACCCTGCCGCTCAAGCTGCTGCGCGATCATGAAGAAGTGCGGCAGAAGTGGCAACAGCAGATGGGCCATGTGCTGGTGGACGAGTACCAGGACACCAATGCCACGCAATACGAAGTCCTCAAGCTGCTGGTCGGTGGCAACCCGGCGGCCGGCGCGCGCTTTACCGCCGTGGGTGACGATGACCAATCGATTTACGGCTGGCGCGGGGCCACCTTGGACAATTTAAAGAAGCTGCCGGTGGATTTCCCGACGCTGAAGGTCATCAAGCTGGAGCAAAACTACCGCTCGACTTCCGCTATCCTGCGCGCCGCCAACAACGTGATCGGCCCCAACCCCAAGCTTTTTCCCAAGAACTTGTGGAGCGATCTGGGTGAAGGCGAGCCGGTGCGGGTGGTCGATGCCGACAGCGAAGAACACGAGGCCGAGCGCACCGTGGCGCGCATCCAGAGCCTGCGCGCCGGCGGCCTGACCCACGGCGGGCCGCAGTTTCAGGAATTCCGCCACTTTGCCGTGCTGTACCGCGCCAACCACCAGGCCAAGACGTTTGAGAAAGCGCTGCGCAAGGCGCAGATTCCGTACAAGGTTTCCGGTGGCACCAGCTTCTTCGACCGGGCCGAGATCAAGGATTTGTGCGGCTGGTTTCGGCTCTGGATCAACAACAACGACGACCCGGCTTTTTTGCGCGCGGTGACGACGCCGAAACGCGGCATCGGCCACCAGACGCTGGCGCAATTGGGCATTTTTTCCAAACAATACAAGGTGAGCCTGTTTGAGGCCTTGTTTGCGTCCTCGCTGGGTAGCCTGCTCAGCACCAAGGCCGTTGGCAGCCTGCACGAATTCGGCCGCTATGTGAACGACCTCGAGTTTCGCGCCCGCCGCACAATGGGGGCGGAAGATGCGCGGGCCTTCCTGCTGGAGTGGCTCAAGGAAATCGGCTACGAGAAGCACCTGTACGACGGCGAAGACAGCGAAAAAGTGGCCGCCGCCCGCTGGACCAATGTGCTGGATTTCTGCGACTGGATGTCGGCCCGCTGCGGCGGCCAGCTGGACGATGCGGCCGGTGTGTCCACCTCGAACGAGCTCAAATCGCTGCTCGAAGTGGCGCAAACCGTGTCGCTGCTCTCGACCATCAGCGAACGCGAGAAAGACCTGGACGTGGTGACGCTGTCGACCCTGCACGCGTCCAAAGGACTGGAGTGGCCGCACGTCATGCTGGTGGGCGCCACCGAAGGCATGCTGCCGTTCAAACTGAAAGAGAGTGCCGCTAGCGGCGCCGCCGCGCTTGGCGGTTCCGAGCGCGAGCATGAGTCGGCCAATGAAGACATGGCGAAGCATCTACAGGAAGAACGCCGCCTGATGTACGTGGGCATCACGCGCGCCCAGCGCAGCCTGGCCGTGAGCTGGACGCGCAAGCGCAAAAAGGGGCGCGAGATGATTTCGGCCCTGCCCAGCCGCTTCATCGCCGAGATGGGGCTGGACCAGACCACCACCCGCGAAGACCCGCGCGCCAAGCTCAAGGCACTGCGGGCCGAGTTTGCCAAAAAGGCCGAGGACGCGGCGGCGGCCCTGGCGCGGCCGGCGTGAGGCCGTCATCGTGAAGCCTCTGATTGCTATATTATTTATAGCTTGTTTCGCAGGTACAACGGGGGCTAGCGCTCAAAATCGTCTAAATACCTCAGCGCCGGCCAGTTGCCCGCTGACGGCGGAGCTCAGCCCGCTGCACCTCTACGGTTTGTGGCGCGCCGAGTTTGAGGGCGGGCCACAGGGTGCGACCCTGTTGTTTGAGAAACACCCCGAGTTGGCGGGCAGCGTCAGTGGCGCCGTCAACCGCGACGGGGTGAAAGCGCAGCTTGCCGGTGATGTCGATGGCGGCGAATTTACGCTGGAAGAGTCGCTCGACGGACAACGCATTTCGGCCACCTGGCTGGGCACGGTCGCAGAGAATTCCTGCGGCAAAGAGATCAGAGGAATATGGAACAACACTTCAGACCATCCGGCCGGCAGCGCCGTTTCGTACCCGTTTATCTTGCGCAAGCTACCGGGCTGGCAATAGCCCTGGCGGCGCCGCTGTGGTCGGGCAACGTGCGGGCGCAGGTGAGCGACAACAGCCCGCAGGCCCGCGAGACCACATGGCAACAGTGCGCCAGTCTGAGCGATGACCGCGACGCGCGTCTCAGCTGTTTTGACCGCTGGGCCACGCAACAACCGGGCAACGCGTTACTGAGTCCCGCGTCGACCGCGGCCTCCAGCCTCTCCTTGCTCAACACCAGCGCCCCGGTGGCGCTTGCACCCGCCCCGGTGCCCGCCGCTGGATCACCGGCGTCACCCGCCCCTGTGACGATCACCATGGAGGCGCCCGCCGCGCATGACTGCAAGAACCCCGGATTTTCAGAGCTGTCCCGCTTCTGGGAACTGGAAGCCGGCAGCGACTGCGGTACCTTCGGCATCCGGGGCTTTCGGCCCATCAGTCTGTCCTGGATTGGCTCCGACAGTGTCAACTTGCAGCCCGCTTCGCCCGCCACCGATCACACGGCAACCAGCGCCCAGGCCTACACCCCCAGCGAAACCCGCATCCAGGTGTCGGTGCGCACCAAAATCGCCCAGGGTCTGCTCTCCGGACTGCTCGACGGCAGACAATCCTTGCGGCGCGACTCGCTGTGGTTTGGCTACAGCCAACAGTCCTATTGGCAACTGTTCAACGGCGATCTCTCGCGCCCGTTTCGCAGCACCGACCACGAGCCGGAAATCACCTACATCTACCCGACCGAGGCTGAATTGCCCGGGGGTTGGCGTTTGCGTTACAGCGGGCTCAGCCTGGTGCATCAATCCAATGGCCAGACGCTGCCCCTCTCACGCAGCTGGAACCGGCTGGTGCTGATGGCAGGCCTGGAAAAAGGGAGTCAATTCCAGCTGCAGGGACGGCTCTGGCAACGCCTGCCAGAACACGACGG
The DNA here is from genome assembly GCF_012927445.1 of Rhodoferax sp. Lineage (GTDB taxonomy): Bacteria > Pseudomonadota > Gammaproteobacteria > Burkholderiales > Burkholderiaceae_C > Rhodoferax. The sequence goes on along the minus strand of NZ_JABBPD010000007.1, from coordinate 754,320 downwards.
CGATGACGACAACCCCGATATCAGTGACTACATTGGCCGCGCTGAGTTGATCGGCTCCTGGAGCGTGAACAAAGACAACACGCTGGTCGCCACGGTACGCCATTCCTTGCAAGCAGATACCAATGGCTCGCTCCGCCTGGAGTGGCTCAAAAACCTGGCTGACAGTGGCATCGCGGGCGGCCGCAACAACCTGCGCTTTCACACCCAGTTGTTCACCGGTTATGGCGACTCGCTGCTGGATTACAACCGCCGTCGGACGGTGCTCAGTATCGGCTTGAGTCTGGTCGACTGGTAAATCCGCACGCCGCGGTTCGCGTGTTTGTCAGCGGTGGTTGACAGCATTGCCCAGTCGATTCATCCTAGCGTCGAACTGGAGATGAACCATGAACACCGACACCGGACCCGCACCAGACGCACGCTACTGGGCCGAGACGCACGAGCTCAGCAACCTCTCGCGTGAACTGTGCGACTACAATATGTACACCGAAGACACCGCCCTGGTCGCGGCGGTGCGCCGTGAAGGCGGCCAGTGGGCCGAGCGTGAACTGACTGAATTTGGCAAATTGACCGGTTCAGCCGACTATCTCGAACTGGGTCACCTGGCCAACAAGTTCACGCCGGAGTTGGAAACCCACGATCGTTTTGGCAACCGTATCGACCTGGTGAAGTTTCATCCGGCCTATCACCAGCTCATGAAAACTGCCATTGAGCATGGTCTGCACGCGTCACCCTGGACCGCGCCGGGTCCGGGCGCGCATGTGGCCCGCGCCGCCAAAACCTACCTGCACACCCAGGTCGAGGCCGGTCACGGTTGCCCGATCACCATGACCTTTGCCGCACTACCGACACTGCGCCACCAGCCTGCGCTGGCCGCCCTGTGGGCGCCCAAAGTCACAGCACTTGTGTATGACCCGCGCAATCTTCCGCCAGACCAGAAGCAGGGACTCACCATTGGCATGGCCATGACGGAAAAACAAGGGGGCTCGGATGTGCGGAGCAACAGCACGCGGGCCTATCCAACGGATCACGGCGGTCCGGGTGCCGCCTATGAACTGGTGGGGCACAAGTACTTTGTTTCTGCGCCCATGTGTGATGCGTTTCTGGTGCTGGCGCAAGCCCCTGGTGGTCTGTCTTGTTTCCTGCTGCCACGCTGGCGTCCAGACGGCAGCAAAAACCCGATGCAGATCGTGCGGCTCAAAAAGAAAATGGGCAATGCCTCCAACGCATCGTGTGAAACAGAGCTCCGCGGCGCGCTGGCCTGGATGGTCGGCGAAGAAGGGCGCGGCGTGCGCACCATTATTGACATGGTCAGCATGACCCGTTTCGACTGCATGGTGGGCTCCAGCGCAGGCATGCGAATGGCCGCCTCCCAGGCCCTGCACCACTGTTCCATTCGCTCGGCGTTCGGCCAGGTACTGAACCAGCAACCCCTGATGCAAAACGTATTGGCCGATCTGGCACTCGAGAGTGAGGCCGCGTTGACGCTCGCCATGCGGGTTGCCCGCGCAATGGACCAGCGGGCCGACGAACACGAAGATCTGCTGGTGCGCCTCATCACGGCGGTCGGCAAATACTGGGTATGCAAGCGCACGCCGAACCATGCCTATGAAGCGATGGAGTGCATTGGCGGCAGTGGCGTGATGGAAGACAGCATGATGCCGCGGCTGTACCGGGAGGCGCCCATTAACGCCATCTGGGAGGGCAGTGGCAACGTCCAGTGCCTGGACGTGCTGCGCGCCTTGTCCAAAACACCTGCCGTAATGGATGCTTTTTATACGGAGATCAATAAAGCACAGGGCGCGCATGCGCTGCTGGACCGATATGTTGCAGATCTTGCGACCCAACTCAAAGATAGTCGGAAGTTCGAATACCGGGCCCGTGACGTGGTCGACCGCATGGCGCTGGCCTTACAGGCAGCGCTGCTGGTCCGTCATGCGCCATCCTTCATCAGCGACGCTTTCTGCGAGTCGCGCTTGGCCCAGGTGGGTCAGCACAATTATGGGGCGCTGTCACCTGGCGCTGACACGGCGGCCATTATTGAACGAGCAACGCCGAAGATCATTAAAGGCTGATGCAATAACAATGCAAGGCACAAAGCAAAACACCCACATAAAGTGGGTGTTTTGCTGTCAACGCAGAACGTTGACTTGTTGGTTGCGCGAGTAGGATTTGAACCTACGACCTTTGGGTTATGAGCCCAACGAGCTACCAGGCTGCTCCATCGCGCGGTATGTTGTTATTGTAACCTATTATTCAGCAATTGTTTCGCCAGCAAGCAATTCAACTACAGCAGCACGATCAACTAATTCAACCAAAGCCATAGGCGCGTTGTCACCAACACGGAAACCCATTTTCAGGATACGTGTGTAGCCACCTGGACGTGTCTTGAAACGTGGTCCCAAGTCGTTAAACAGCTTGACAACGCTATCGCGGTCACGCAAACGGTCAAATGCAAGGCGACGGTTAGCCACAGTTGCTTCTTTGGCCAATGTAATCATTGGCTCAATAACGCGACGCAGCTCTTTTGCTTTGGGAAGCGTGGTTTTGATGACTTCATGCTCAATGAGCGAATTCATCATATTTTGCAGCATCGCCAAACGATGTGAGCTGGTGCGATTAAGTTTACGTAGTCCGTGTCCGTGACGCATGGTGCTTTTTCCTTGAGTTATATAACAGACAGCCGTATCAGGTACTGCCCGTGGCACTGAGTCCCTTTGCAGGGCTCAAAATTTTAACGCTTTTCGAGAGCGGCTGGTGGCCAACTTTCAAGCTTCATGCCCAAAGTCAGACCGCGGGAAGCCAGCACTTCCTTGATTTCATTCAGCGATTTGCGGCCCAGATTAGGAGTTTTCAACAACTCATTTTCTGTGCGTTGAATCAAGTCGCCAATGTAATAAATATTTTCCGCCTTCAAACAGTTCGCCGAACGAACTGTCAATTCCAGTTCATCCACAGGACGAAGCAGGATCGGGTCAAACTGCGTGCTGCCACGTGGTGCAGGTGCATCAAATGCGGCCAACTCGCTACCTTCCAACTGTGCAAACACAGCCAGTTGCTCGACGAGAATTTTAGCTGAAGCGCGAACTGCATCTTCTGCCGAAATAGCACCATTGGTTTCAATGTCAACGATCAGCTTGTCAAGATCGGTACGCTGCTCCACACGCGCGCTCTCAACGGTGTAGCTAACACGCTTCACCGGCGAAAACGATGCATCCAGAACAATACGGCCAATAGACTTGGTCGGCTCATCCGCATGACGGCGCATTGTGCCAGGCACATAACCACGGCCTTTTTCCACCTTGATCTGCATATCGAGCTTGCCGCCTTGCGACAAATTAGCGATCACATGCTCAGGATTAATGATCTCGACATCGTGAGGCGTCTGAATATCAGCAGCAGTCACAACACCCTCGCCATCTTTACGCAGGCTGAGAGTCACTTCATCACGGTTATGAAGCTTGAAAACAACGCCCTTCAAATTCAACAAAATGTTAACAACATCTTCTTGAACGCCATCAATCGACGAGTACTCGTGAAGCACACCCGCAATCGTGACTTCAGTTGCGGCATAGCCAGGCATTGAAGACAACAAAACGCGACGGAGTGCATTGCCAAGCGTATGACCATAGCCACGCTCAAAAGGCTCAAGCGCAACTTTGGCACGATTAGCACCCAGCTGCTCGACGTTAATGGCTTTGGGTTTCAGTAGACTATTTTGCATGCAGACTTCCTCTCAATACCCCCGGCTCGTTACACCGGTAAGGCTGACGAAGCACCTGGGCCGCAGTGCCCCGCGACCCAGGAACAATTTTGAATGAAAAACGTGTTGAAACGCGATTAACGCGAATACAACTCGACGATCAACGATTCATTGACGTCGGCAGCAAACTGATCGCGATCAGGAGCTGACTTGAACGTACCTTCAGTCTTTTCAATATTCACCTCAACCCAAGCTGGCATACCAACTTGATGAGCTAATTGAAGAGCTTCAGCAATACGATTTTGCTTTTTCGACTTATCACGAACAGCAATGATGTCACCAGCCTTGACCATGTAGGAAGGAATGTTGACAGATTTACCATTGACGGTCATGGCCTTGTGGGAAACCAACTGACGAGCTTCAGCACGAGTCGAGCCGAAACCCATTCGGTACACCACATTGTCAAGACGGGATTCCAAAAGGGACAACAAGTTAGCACCTGTGTTACCTTTACGGCGATCGGCCTCTTCAAAATAACGACGGAATTGCTTCTCAAGTACACCGTACATGCGCTTGACTTTTTGCTTCTCACGAAGCTGCAAACCGAAGTCAGAGGTACGAGCACCGGAAGTGCGACCATGTTGACCAGGTTTTGAGTCAAACTTTGCCTTGTCTCCGATTGAGCGACGAGCACTCTTCAAAAACAGGTCAGTGCCTTCACGGCGGGATAATTTGGCCTTGGGGCCTAGATAGCGTGCCACTTGAACTTCCTTTATGTCATCTGCCGCACGTTAGTGCGTGAGCCACCGGCGCTGTGCCAGTGGCGGTGGGCTTGTTAAAACAATTAGATGCGACGACGCTTCTGTGGACGGCAACCGTTGTGCGGCACCGGAGTTACGTCAGCGATCATGTTGATCCGAATGCCGAGAGCTGCCAAAGCACGAACTGAAGATTCGCGACCTGGGCCCGGTCCTTTAATTTCGACATCAAGATTCTTGATGCCCTGCTCAATGGCTGCACGACCAGCCACTTCGGAAGCCACTTGGGCTGCGAACGGCGTGGACTTGCGGGAGCCCTTGAAACCTTGACCACCCGACGAGGCCCAAGACAAAGCATTGCCCTGACGGTCCGTGATCGTGATGATGGTGTTGTTAAATGATGCGTGCACGTGTGCAACACCGTCAGCAACATTTTTGCGAACTTTTTTGCGGACACGTTGTGCCGCATTATTGGCGGGAGCTTTTGCCATAGTGGTCTTTCAATCCCTTTTATTTCTTCAATGAAGCAGCGGCCTTACGGGGGCCTTTGCGGGTACGGGCATTCGTCCGTGTACGCTGGCCACGCATAGGCAAGCCACGGCGATGACGGAAGCCACGGTAACAACCAATGTCCATCAAACGCTTGATGTTCATTGTCGTTTCACGGCGCAGATCACCTTCGATAGTGAACTGAGCAATCTGATCGCGAATTTTTTCCAAATCTGAGTCGGTCAAATCCTTGACCTTCTTGGAATAAGCGATGTCACAAGCTTCGCAGATTTTGCGTGCCCGGGTGCGACCGATTCCAAAGATGGCTGTCAAGCCAATTTCAGAATGCTGTTGCGGCGGAATATTGATGCCAGCGATACGTGCCATTTTCGTCCTCTAAAACTCTTGCAATTAACCCTGGCGCTGCTTGTGACGTGGATCTGTACAGATCACACGCACTACGCCCTTGCGCCGAATTACCTTGCAGTTACGGCAAATTTTCTTGACCGAAGCCGAAACCTTCATTTCATTCTCCTAAAACTATTTTGACGTTCCGGCGTTACAAGCACGGAACACATACGATTAACGCTACTTAGCCCTGAATACAATCCGTGCCCGACTTAAGTCGTAGGGCGTCAATTCTACCGTGACCTTGTCCCCAGGAAGAATACGAATGTAGTGCATCCGCATTTTTCCAGAAATATGCCCGAGAACAATGTGGCCGTTTTCTAGCTTTACGCGAAAAGTCGCGTTTGGCAGGTTTTCGACCACCTCTCCTTGCATCTGAATAACATCGTCTTTTGACATATTTACCAATCGCCTTATGAAGACTTGAAATTAGCCTTCTTCAACAGCGATTCATATTGCTGCGACATCATGTAATTCTGAACCTGTGCCATGAAATCCATAGTCACGACCACAATGATCAAAAGAGAAGTACCACCAAAGTAAAACGGAACGTTGTACTTTAAGATTAAAAATTCAGGCAACAGACACACCAAGGTAATGTAGATTGCGCCAGCGAAAGTCAAGCGTAGCAAGATCTTGTCGATGTATTTGGCGGTCTGGTCACCAGGACGAATGCCGGGAATAAATGCACCACTCTTTTTCAGGTTGTCTGCAGTTTCACGGCTATTGAAAACCAATGCGGTGTAAAAGAAGCAGAAAAAGATAATTGCAGCGGCATAAAGCATCACGTAAATAGGCTGCCCCGGCGTCAGTGAACCAGCAAGATCTTTCAACCAACGCATGGAATCACCGGTACTGAACCAACCAACTACCGTTGCTGGCAACAAAATAATCGAGGAAGCAAAAATTGGAGGGATCACACCCGCCATGTTCAGCTTCAACGGCAGGTGTGATGACTGCCCACCATAAACCTTGTTTCCAACCTGACGTCTTGCATAGTTCACCAAAATCTTGCGCTGACCACGCTCGACGAACACCACAAAGAACGTTACAAGGGCAACCAAGATAACAATAAACAAAGCAATGATGATGCTCATCGCCCCGGTACGAACCAACTCGAGCAGCCCACCGATGGCGTTAGGCAAACCAGCGGCAATACCACCAAAGATAAGTATCGAAATACCATTACCCAAGCCACGCTCAGTAATTTGCTCCCCCAACCACATCAGAAACAGAGTTCCAGCGGTCAACGTCACAATGGCAGTCATGCGAAAGCCAAAACCCGGCGTGATCACCAGTCCAGCGGAACTCTCAAGCGCAATCGCGATTCCCATTGACTGGAACAATGCAAGTCCAAGCGTGCCGTAACGGGTGTACTGGGTTATCTTGCGCCGCCCAGCTTCGCCTTCTTTCTTCAATTGCTCAAATGTGGGTAACACATAGGTCAGCAATTGCATGATAATCGAAGCCGATATATACGGCATGATTCCCAAAGCGAAAACCGTAAACCGGGACAACGCACCACCAGAGAACATATTGAACATGCCCAATATGCCGCCCTGCTGGCCTTTAAAGAACTGCGCCAATTGCGCAGGGTCAATACCCGGAACTGGAATATGCGCACCCACTCGGTATACAACCAACGCGAGCAGCAAAAAAACAAGCCGACGACGCAGGTCACCGAATTTGCCAGTTTTAGCCAGTTGAGACGCGTTAGTTGCCACTTGTGAGTTCTTTCAAATGCCGATTAAACGAGGCTACCGCCGACCGCTTCGATCGCGACCTTGGCTGCAGCTGTAGCACCAATACCGGTGAGCTTCACAGCAATTGTGAGTTCACCAGTTTTGATAACCTTGACAACCTTGGCAAGCTCACCGACAAGACCGGCTTGCTTCAACGTTACCAAATCCACCTCAGCAGCACCGAGCTGCTCCAGCGCAGACAATGTCACTTCTGCATTGAACTTCAGCAGATGGGATTTGAAGCCGCGTTTTGGCAAACGACGTTGCATAGGCATTTGACCGCCTTCAAAACCAACCTTGTGATAGCCGCCTGCACGAGACTTTTGGCCCTTATGACCACGTCCAGCAGTCTTACCGATGCCTGAGCCGATACCACGACCGACGCGACGCTTATAGTGTTTTGCACCGTCAGCGGGCTTGATGCCATTGAGTTCCATCATCAACCTCTTAGAGCACTTTGACCAGGTAACTGATCTTGTTAATCATGCCGCGGACCTCGGGTGTATCCACTAATTCGCGTGTGCTGCGAATTTTACGGAGACCAAGACCACGAACTGTGGCACGGTGCGATTCTTGGCAGCCGATTGGGCTACGCACTAATTGCACTGTAATTGTTTGTTGTGTTGTCATTTTGAGACGCCCGGTTAGACGAAGATTTCTTCAACAGTCTTGCCGCGCTTGGCTGCCACTTGCGACGGAGTCGTTGCATGTGAGAGAGCGTCCAAAGTGGCACGAACCATGTTGTACGGATTTGAAGAACCGTGACTTTTTGCCACGATATCAGTGATACCAATCACTTCAAAAACCGCACGCATTGGACCACCGGCGATAATGCCAGTACCCTTGGGAGCTGGCGCCATCATGACCGCTGCAGCACCATGCTGACCCATCACTTTATGATGGATCGAACCATTCTTCAGTGACACCTTGGTCATGTTGCGACGGGCTTCTTCCATGGCCTTTTGTACGGCTGCAGGCACTTCTTTCGACTTGCCCTTACCCATACCGACACGGCCTTCGCCATCACCCACCACGGTCAATGCTGCGAAACCAAGAATTCGGCCACCCTTGACCACTTTGGTAACGCGATTGATCGCGATCATTTTTTCACGCAGTCCATCTTCAGGCCCTTCGGCCTTACCCTGCATTTTTGCTTGAAATTTAGCCATCTTTATTTCCGATCTGCTTAGAACTGCAAGCCAGCTTCACGTGCCGCATCAGCCAGCGCTTTAACGCGGCCATGGTACGCAAAACCCGAGCGATCAAACGCAACTTTATCCACACCAACCGCGATGGCTTTTTCAGCCAGGCGCTTGCCAATAGCTTGGGCAGCGGCAACATTGCTACCCTTGCCGCCCAAAGCGTTACGCACTTCGACTTCTGCCGTGGAGGCGGTTGCCAAAACCTTGCCGCCATCGCCAGAAATTACGCTGGCATAAATGTGCAGATTGGTACGATTTACTGTCAAACGTGCCACACCTTGCGTAGCGATCCGAATTCGGGTTTGACGAGCTCTGCGAAGACGCTGTTCTTTTTTGGTCAACATGTTGCAGCTCCTTATTTCTTCTTGGTTTCTTTGATCGTGATTTTTTCGTCCGAGTAACGGATACCCTTACCCTTGTAAGGCTCAGGCGGACGAATTGCACGAATCTCAGCAGCCACTTGACCCACGCGCTGACGATCAGCACCCTTGATCACGATTTCCGTGGGGGTGGGAGTAGCAACGGTGATGCCAGCAGGCATGTCTTTGTTCACAGGATGGGAATAACCAACCGTGAGATTGAGCTTGGCACCTTGGGCTTGAGCTTTGTAACCCACACCAATCAGATTCAGCTTCTTCTCAAAACCCTTGGTCACACCAACAACCATATTGTTCACCAGCTGACGCATGGTGCCGCTCATGGCATTGGCTTCGCGTGATTCATTGGCAGGCTGAAAGCTCAGCTTGCCATCATCATTGGTCACAGTGACCAATGAATTTTGAGTCAAGAACAAAGCGCCGCCAGATCCTTTAACACTGATCTGGTCTTGCTTGATCAACACATCCACGCCAGCGGGAATCGCGACGGGCATTTTTCCTATACGGGACATTTTCAGTTTCTCCTCAATGTCACGCTTAGGCGACGTAGCAGAGCACTTCGCCACCGACACCGGTAGCGCGCGCTTTGCGATCAGTCATGACGCCCATGGGGGTTGTGACAATTGCCACACCCAGGCCGTTTTGGACTTGCGGAATGGCATCGCTGCCACGGTAAACACGCAGACCAGGACGACTGACGCGCTCAATGCGCTCAATCACTGGACGACCAGCGTAGTATTTCAGGACAATTTCCAACTCAGGCTTGCCGTCTTCGGCTTTCACCTTGAAGCTGTCAATATAACCTTCGTCTTTTAATACCTGTGCAATCGCGACCTTCACTTTGGAAGAAGGTACGCTGACAGTAGTTTTTGCAACCATTTGCGCATTGCGAATGCGTGTCAACAGGTCGGCGATGGGATCACTCATGCTCATATATATGTCTCCTACCGCTTACCAGCTGGCTTTGACCATGCCGGGGATTTCCCCTGCAAAGGCCATTTCACGAATTTTTGCACGAGCCAGACCGAAATGCTGGAATGTGCCACGGGGACGACCGGTGATAGCGCAACGATTGCGCTGACGCGTCGGATTCGCATTGCGAGGAAGCATTTGCAGACCCAGACGGGCTGCAGCACGCTCTTCATCGGTGCGCTTTACGTCGCTTGCGATTGCCTTGAATTCCGCGTGTTTTTTCGCGTATTTAGCAACCAGTTTGTCGCGCTTGATTTCGCGCTGGATTAAAGCCATTTTAGCCACAGGTCACCTCAGTTCTTGAACGGGAAACGGAAACCTGTGAGCAGTGCTTTGCACTCTTCATCAGTCTTGGCCGTTGTGGTGATACTGATATTGAGACCACGCAAGGCATCAACCTTGTCATATTCAATTTCAGGAAAAATGATTTGCTCTTTAACGCCGATGTTGTAGTTTCCACGACCATCGAATGCACGACCGGAAATACCACGGAAGTCACGAACACGCGGCAAAGCCACGGTCACAAAACGATCAAGAAATTCAAACATCTGCACGCCGCGCAGCGTGACCATGCAACCAATTGCCTGGTTTTCACGAATCTTGAAGCCTGCAATAGCCTTCTTAGACATCGTTACGACTGGCTTTTGGCCCGCAATCTTGGTAAGGTCGCTTACTGCGTGATCCATTACCTTCTTGTCAGCCACTGCTTCACTCACACCCATATTGAGAGTGATTTTGGTGATGCGAGGAACCTGCATGGGAGTTGTATAGCCAAATTTGGCGATCAGCTCCGGTGCTAATTTTTCGCGATAGTGTTGTTGTAAACGAGCCATGCTTATGCCACCTTGATTTCTTCACCGCTTGACTTGTAAACGCGAAAACGCTTACCGTCAGCCGCCAGCTTGATACCAACACGATCAGCCTTACCTGTGGCGGCGTTAAAAATCGCCACATTGGACTGATGAATTGGCATAGACTTTTCGACGATGCCGCCAACCGTACCCTTGAGAGGGTTTGGCTTGGTGTGTTTTTTCACCACATTGACACCCTCGACGAGCACGTACGAGTCATCCTTGCGCAAGGCAATTTTTCCTCGTTTACCCTTGTCGCGCCCTGTGAGCACGATGATATCGTCGCCTTTGCGAATCTTGTTCATGGCGCGTCCTTACAAAACTTCAGGAGCCAGAGACACGATCTTCATGAACTTTTCAGTGCGCAACTCGCGCGTCACTGGTCCAAAGATACGAGTGCCAATAGGCTCTAACTTGGCATTTAGCAACACTGCTGCATTGCCATCGAATTTAACCAGCGAGCCGTCGCTACGACGAATGCCCTTGGCCGTACGAACCACAACCGCACTATAGATCTCGCCTTTTTTGACGCGACCGCGCGGAGCAGCCTCTTTAATACTAACTTTGATGACATCACCAACGCTAGCGTAGCGACGCTTTGAACCACCCAGCACCTTAATGCATAGGACGGACTTTGCGCCGGTGTTATCGGCAACTTCTAATCGAGATTCAGCTTGGATCATTTCAATTATTCCCAACTTGCACCAGAATCACCAACAACCAGCACTACGCCAGTCATCAACTCTTTCCAGTCAGTCTTGGGCCCGTCGTTTACAACATGAACCACTCACATTGCACCCTTTGGGCAGACACTTCATACTTTTTCAAGCGAAGCCTTAGATTATGCATCACTTTCAACCGGTCAGCAAGAATATTTATTCCAACACGCATAAATATGACTCTGCCAGCGCGATGAAAACCCCGACTTGCGGAGAGAGGCCGGTTTCACTCATCCGTGACCTCGCCTCCCGGTCAGCCAACGCGCTGGCGCGGCGTGGCTCCAGAATCAACCATCGCCCGCGATCGTACCAGTACGTCCGCTACCTTGATAGCGTACGGGTAGCGGGCTCTAGCACCATGCGGCTTACCGCACATAACAACGAGTGGGACCCGACGTTACGGCAGACACCGCACATCCCCGCCACCAGGATGCACGCAACGCACAACAGACTGACGCCCACAAGGGCAGCAACCCCGCGGCACTCGGTCGGCTCAAAAGGCTTGTGATTAGACTCAAGCAACAGGCCACGCTGTGTGGTCACCCAAAACTGCGGAGTTATTCATGAGCAAGCGCATTGCATTCATTGGCGGCGGCAACATGGCCAGCGCCATCATCGGCGGGTTGATCGGCCAAGGCTTCGCGCCTGACTGCATTGACGTGGTGGAGCCGTTTTCCGAGGCCCGGGACAAGCTCAACACCAGTTATGGCATTACGGCGCAAGCCCAGCCCGGCGCCTTTCTGGCACAAGCCAACCTGGTGATTTGGGCGGTCAAGCCCCAGACCTTCAAAGAAGCCGCCCTGCAAGTGCAGCCACACACTCGGACTGCGCTACACCTGAGCGTGGCGGCCGGTATTCGCAGCGACAGCATTGCGGGCTGGCTGGGTACCGAGCGCGTGGTACGCGCCATGCCCAACACTCCGGCCCTGATTGGCAAAGGCATGACCGCCCTTTTTGCCCGGCCCGCGGTAACGGCACAGGACAAGGACTGGGTCAGCCAGGTCATTGGCACCACCGGCGAATTTCTCTGGCTAGAAGCAGAAGAGCAGCTCGATGCGGTGACCGCCCTGTCCGGCTCCGGCCCCGCCTACATGTTTTATTTTATGGAAGCGATGGCCGATGCCGGGGCCGACATGGGCTTGCCGCGTGCGCAGGCCTATCAGCTGGCGGTGGCCACCTTTATTGGGGCGGGCGAACTGGCCCGCAGCTCTGGCGAGCCGCCCGAAATCCTGCGCCAGCGCGTCACCTCCAAAGGCGGCACCACCTACGCCGCCATCACGTCCATGGAAAAGGACGACATCAAGGCCCAGTTTGCGCGCGCCATGCACGCCGCACGCCAACGCGCGAAAGAACTGGGGGATGAATTTGGTGGTGCCTGATCGTTCAGCGCACTTGACTTGGGCTGACTGAGTTTTCTATTCGCCTCAACCGATCGCCATCGCACCGGCATAGGACTCAGGCACGGCAAGCGGCCTGACCGCGCACGACGCCAGCCTGGATTCAAGCGCGGCGTTCCACTCCGTCAATCCCAGGCCAAGGCACTTCAGACCGGCCTCCCAGCGGCTCCAGGCTTGGGCGAAGGCGGCGGCGCGCTGCGCAGGTGGCAGTGTGGCCAGCCGGCGACAGCTCTGCGGCCCAAGATAGTCCTGCGCCACGCGCTCCCAGTCGGGCAGTTCGGCCGCACCCGACTCAATGCGGATCAGATCGATGCCGATCGCCCCACCCAGCCGAATCGCCGCCACGCTCAAACCAGCGGCATGACTGACCGACAGGCCGATGCGCGTTTCAGGCCAGTCCAGCAAAATCGCTTGACCCGGTTGTGAGAGCAGGGCAATGGAGGCGGCGGGGCGGCGCAACAAGGCCCCAAGCAGGTCCTGCAGAGCGGTGCGGATGCGCGCCCGGGCCGCGTGCCGCAGCGTCGTGTCGGGCGTAACAAGACTGATGACGGTCCAGGCCCGCTCGGAGCGCAACTCATCCAGAGCCAGTGGCGCACTGTCGGGCCAGACATGGACCACTACCGGATCACGGACTGCCAGCATCTCAATGGCGCGCCGGTGCCGCCGGGCAGCCCTTCCAGCTGGTGGCCGCCGGGATGAATTCCCCTTTCATCACCAGCGTCAGCGCCCCCAATTGCGCATGGTCGGCCACCACCGCGCCATACAGCACCGCACTGCGCGGCCCCATGTAGACGCGGCGGCCGATGGTGACGTGGTCCACCTTCATCACGCGGTCTTCAAACAAATGGGTTTGCGGACAGGCCAGACCGTTGAGTTCGCTGTAGTCGCCCACCGTGACGCAATCGAATTCGGTGATATCGGTGGTATCGAGATAGACGCCCTTGCCGATGCGACAGCCCAACAAATTCAACGCCATCGGCAGCCAGGGCGTGCCGCGCAGATAACGCAAGAAATTGGGCACGGCAATACCTTCGTACAAATTGGTCACGCCTTCTGAGAGCCAGACAAACGGCGTCCACATCGGGACGCTGCATTTGCGATAACGCTGCAGCAGCAACCACTTGAGCGCCGCGATGAAAAAGAAGGTGCCGATGCCATACAGCAGACCGGCCACGGTCAGATAGAGGATGACGTCGCCCCAGCGGCCGTCGCCGGCCATCGGCATGACATTCAAGACCACGGTGTAACCGACCGAAATCACGATCGCATGCGGCGCCACGATGCGGTAGGCCTCAATCAAGCCGCGCGCCAGCCGGCGCACCGGCGACGGCCGATAGGTCAGGTACTCCGGGAAACCGCTGGTCTGCTCGCGCGCCGGCAGATTGATTGGCGGCGAACCAAGCCAGGTATCCCCGTCCTGCATTTGCATATTGGCCGGTGCCGTGGAGTGCACCCCGATCAGGACGTTTTCCGGCAGCGTCGTGCCATCCGGAATGTAGGCGCCATTGCCGACAAAGCTGCGGCGCGAAATCACCGTCGGCTGCATCGTCATCCAGCCGCCGTCGATGTGCTCGTCGCCCAGCATGACGGCATCGGCAATGAAGGTTTCATCGCCGAGCGTCAGCATGTCTGGCACCAAGCCAAGCGCCGACGAAATTTCGGCATCGCGGCCCACCTTGGCGCCGAGCAAGCGATACCAGAACGGCGCGTACACCGTCGCATAGACGCCGTGCAAAACCGCGAGGCTGGACTCCTGGATCTGGTTGACCAACCATTTGGAACAGTACAAATTGCTGTGCACCGGCCAGCTGCCCGGCTTGAGACGTGGCAACACGGTCCAGCGGATGCCGGCGGACAGCAACGCGGTGCAGACGATCAGCACCGCGGACGCCGGAAAGGCGAGGATGAAATACTTGAACAGCTGAAACGACACGTCAGAACTGCGCAGTATGGGGAAACGCTCGACATCGTCGATCCAGTCAATCAGGATGAAGCTGGGGAAAACCGGCAAGAAGAACAAGGTGGTGATCAGCAACGCGCCGAACACAAAATACACCGCCTCAACCAGCACGCGCTGGCGCGACAAGGCCGGTCGGGCCCGATTCGAGGCCGGGTCAAAGGCGCCGATATCGCGTGCCGGCGAACCTTGCCAGATGCGCCCGGCGGGCACGACCTCGCCGTCGCTCAACGCCGACTGGCCTTCCAGATGGCCGAAAGCACCGATCGCCGTATTGCCTTCCAGCACCGCATAGGAACCAATGCAGGCGTCGCGCCCGACCGTGATTGCCCCGAGCCACAACTCGCCATGCTCCACCCGCGCATTCTCAAAATTGGCGGCATTGCCAATGCTGCTGCCGTCACCAATGGTGAGCAAGTCCGGCGCGCGCAAGGTCATGGAGCCGATGACCACGTCGCGGCCGATTTGAGCCCCGAGCGCGCGCAACCACCAGGCGTACATCGACGAGCCGCTCAGCAGATAACTGGGCGCCGCTTCGACCAAGCGGTCGGCCAGCCACCAGCGATAGTAGGTGAGACCCCAGAGGGGATATCGTCCGGCTTTCAGGCGGCCCACAATCAGCCATTTGCCGGCAATCGCCAGCGCAAACTCCAGTAACGTGGCGATCAGAAACGCCGCCACCGAGGCGGCGATGGCAACGGCGATCGAGTCGCTGGGCTCCCCGGTAAAGAAGTGATAGGTGAAGAACGGCGCCATCCATTGCGCCATGCTCAGCGCCACCAGCGCCGGCACGGCGGCCGCTTGCGCCAAGCCGCAGCGCCAGCGCTTGAAGGCGGACGGCGGCACCCAATCAATGTCGACGGCGGGCCCGGCTTCATGGGCTTCGGCCAGCACCGCGGCGATGCGGCCGATGGTGCGGTTCTGATAAATGTCACGCACCGTGACGTGGGCAAAGTGCGGGTCCATACGCAGTGCCGATGCCAGTCGCGCCGCGAACAGCGAATGGCCGCCGAGGTCGGAGAAAAAATCCGCACTGCGAACAATCGGCTGCCCAGGGAAAAGCTTGGCCAAGGCGCCGAACAAGGCGTGCTCGGCCGGCGTGTCCGGCGTATCCGAACCCGTCGCCTCGTCCGTGGCAACGGCCAGCGGCCGCGCCTTGAGCGCCTTGCGATCAATCTTGCCGGAAGTGAGGCGCGGCATGTCAGCCAGCAGCTCAAAATACCCCGGCACCATGTACGACGGCAGCGATTCGGCCAGTGCCGCGCGCAACACCGAACTCCCTAGCGTGACACCGGCCTCAAAGACGATGAAGGCGATCAACTGGTCGATGCCCTCCTGCTGGCGCAGTAGCACGGCCACGGTGCCGATACCGGGCAGCTTGGCCAGCGCCGCCTCGATCTCGCCCAGCTCCACCCGAAAGCCCCGAATCTTCACCTGGTCATCGGTGCGGCCCAGGCATTGCACACAGCCGTCGGGATCGATGCGGGCCAAATCACCCGTGCGGTACAGCCGGGCATCGTGCACGTGGCGGCGCCATGGATTGGCGAGAAATTTTTCCGCCGTCAGATCAGGCCGCCCCAGATAGCCGGCGGCGACGCCGGGCCCGGTGATGCACAGCTCGCCGACCTCGCCGCGTGGCATCAGAACGAGTCCGTCTTCCATCGCGGGGTTGATAACGAACAGGCCGTAATTCGGCAGCGGCCGTCCGATGGTGACCGGCTCGTTCGGGTGCAGCTCGGCCAGACTGGCCGACACCGTCGCTTCCGTCGGGCCGTAGGTGTTGAAGACCTGTCGTTCTGGCCTGGCCCAGCGCGCCACCAGCGACTGCGGACACATCTCACCGCCCAGATTGATCAGGCGCAAATTGGGCACCTCCTGATTGAACAAGGCCAGCAGGGTCGGCACCGCATGCAACACCGTCACCTGGTGGTCCACCAGCGCCTGCGGCAAGGCTTCCGGATCAGACGCCACCTCTTTGGTGGCGATCCACAGCGTGGCGCCGGCCAGGTAACTGATCCAGATTTCCTCGAACGACATGTCAAACGCGACCGAAAACCCCTGGTACACCCGGTCGCTGTCGCGGATGCCCAGCAGGCTGTTTTCGCTGCGCAAAAAATGGCAAATACTGGCTTGACTGATTTCGATGCCCTTGGGCTTGCCGGTCGAGCCCGAGGTGTAGATGACGTAGGCCGGGTGCGTCGGCAGCACCCCTTCGCGGCGACACAATGACAAGGACGGCGCCAGCAACTCCTCTGCCGTCCAGACGGTTTGCCCAAACGCACCGAGGAATGGCGCGAACGCCGCGCAAGTAACGATACCGACGGCGTTGGCATCCGCCAGACACACGCCAATGCGCTCGACCGGCGCGTCGGCATCGAACGGCAACCACGCGGCACCAGCCTTTGCAATGCCCGCCTGCATCACCAGCGCCTCAATGCCGCGCGGCAGCCACAAACCGACGATCTGGCCGGGCTGCACGCCCGCCTGCAGCAGCCATGAGGCGACCTGATCCGCCTGCGCGTTCAATGCTTGATATGTCAGCTGCCGGTCCCCGGCCATCAGTGCCACCTGTTGCGGCAGACGGAGCGCCGTCGCCTCCAGAATATCGGCGAGCACTTCCATGCGAAGCAAATCGGGATCGATCGGCCCGTACAAGATATCGGGCAGTGGGGGACTGCCAGCCAGCGCCGAGGACGATGGCGCCGATGTGGCGAACGGGTTAGCCACAGGAATTGGGGACATGAAAGAGGCGCTAACGCAAAATTAAAATATTAGCACGGCCCACCTCGTGGCCGTTACCCGTTAAACCCGCAGACCTGCAGCCGGCGTGGCTAGGCCAGGGCGTAACTGGCGGCAATCCCTGCAAACAGGACGAACCCCAGCCAGTGGTTCAAGCGAAAGGCCTTGAAACAGCCCTCGCGCGAACGGCTTCGAATCAGGGCGTAGTGCCAGGCGACTTGCGCCAACGCCAACACGACCGCTATATAAAATATAGCACCTTGCGCATACGGCAAGAGGGCTACAGCCCAAATTGATATAAATAACAGATAGAAGAGCAGAATCACCGGCACATCCAGCCGGCCCAGGGTGATGGCGGACGTCTTCATGCCGATCAGCAGGTCATCATCGCGGTCCACCATGGCGTACTCGGTGTCATAGGCCAGCACCCACAACAGGTTGCCCAGCACCAGAGCCCAAACGAGTGACGGCACGCTGATCGGCCCGGAAAAAAGACCGGCCGAATCGCCGCCCTGCACGGCGGAAAAAGCCATCGGAATGCCAAAGCTGAACGCCACCCCCAGCACCGCTTGCGGCATGGAGAACAGGCGTTTGGCATACGGGTAGACCAGCGTGACCGCCAGCGCGCCAAACGACCAGCCCACGGTGGCGGCGTTGGTGGTGAGCACCAGCGCAAACGCCAGCAGCGCCAGCAGCGCCCCGAGCAGCAGCGCCTCTTTGACCGAGACCGCGCCGGTGGTCACCGGGCGCCCCGCCGTCCGTTTGACGTGCCGGTCAAAATCACGGTCGGCCACGTCGTTGATGCAACAGCCGGCGCTGCGCATGAGGATGGTGCCGAGCGTGAAGACGGTCAGCAAATGCCAGCCGGGAAAGCCGTCCGCCGCAACCCACAAGGCGCTTAACGTTGGCCACAGCAGCAGCAGCCAGCCCGCCGGGCGGTTCCAGCGAATCAGGCTCAGGTACAAGGCCAGTTGACGGCGAAACACCCCCGGCTCAACCGGCTGGCTCATAAACCGAGCACGCGCAGGTCCAGGCGACCGTCCCGCAGCGGTGGACACCAGAAAAAGGCGCCGGTGATCGGTTTGGAGATGAGGAACAACGCGTCGGTGATTCCATCCTCCTGACCCGCCATACGGCGCATTTGCATCTCAAACGCGTCAAAGGACTTGCCAAAGGCCACAAACACCAGCCCGGCCTGGCGCCCCTGCGCCCACGGCATGGAGCGGCGCAGCACAAACGCTTCCGGCTCAAAGCTCTCTTGCGCCGTGCGCTTGACGTGCGAGGAAGGTGGCGCGTCCTCCAGTTCTTCGTTGTCGCTGCGGCGCCGTCCGAGCGTGTTGTCCTGCTCGCCAGCGGCCATCGCGTCGAAGGCATCAAAGTCATGCAGCCACTGCTGCACGGCCATAAAGCTGGAACCTTCCAGGCCAGGCCCACACTGCTGCACCAGGGCGGCCGCCTGCGCCGCATCGCCGGACGGGTTTTCCGTGCCATCTTCGTAACCAGTCAAATCGCGGCCTTGGCCGGTCGGGCCTTGCCCATGTCGAAAAGCCTCAATCAGCAAGTCAAGCTGCAAAGCCGGCGCCAGGACTTTTTCGATCCGGCGCGTCAGGTGAAAAAGTTCACCATGGTCATCGCCGCGCAGCCAGCAGCACAGGGCGGCGGGCGTGCTGGGCACCTGCACGCCATGACCCGACATCGCCTCGAACGGGTGCAAACCGGGCACCTGCGCACCCAGTGCCTGCACCAATTCAGGCCCTAACCCCACCAACACCTGCTTGCCATCGGCGAGGTCGGCCAGCCGGGCCAGGCTGTCGCGCAAGGCCTGCGCGGGCGCTTGCGCTGGCACTGGCGCCATGGAAAAAAACAGGTAGCGCCCGAGTTGCGGGGCCGGCGCCAGAATGGCAGCTTGGGAAAGGCTCATGGGAACAATATTTTTATCAGGACAATCGATGGACGCCCGGCAACTCGCAGGCGTAGATGGCATTGCGCAAGGCCGCAATCGCCTCGTAACGGGTAAAGCTGCGTCGCCAGGCCAACACCACCCGGCGCGTGGGTGGGTCACCGGCGAACGGCAGGTATTTGATGTAGGCGTCTTCATCCCGCTTGCGCCGGGGTTTGATCGCCAGCGCTTCTTTGGGCACGCTCAGGCGCGGCACCAGCGTGACGCCCATGCCGGCGGCCACCATGTGCTTGATAGTCTCCAGCGACGAGCCTTCAAAGCTCTTGCGAATGCCCTCGGCATTGCTGGAAAAGCGGGCAAATTCCGGGCACACCTCCAGCACATGGTCGCGAAAACAGTGGCCGCTGCCCAGCAGCAGCATGGTTTCGCGCTTCAGCTCTTCGGTGGTGACTTGCTCTTGCGCCGCCAAGGGGTGATGCGGCGGCACGGCGGCCAAAAACGGCTCGTCATACAGCGGGGCGATCGCCAGCCCGGCGTCCGGAAACGGCTCGGCCAGAATGGCACAGTCAATTTCACCGGTGCGCAGCATCTCCAGCAGCTTGACGGTGAAGTTCTCCTGCAGGATCAGCGGCATTTGCGGCGTCTGGGCAATCATCTGGCGCACCAGATCGGGCAGCAGATACGGGCCGATGGTGTAGATCAATCCCAGCGTGAGCGGCCCGTCCAGCGGGTCTTTGCCACGCTTGGCCAGCTCCTTGATATTGGCGGCCTGCTCCAACACGGCTTGCGCCTGGCGCACGATTTCTTCGCCCAACGGCGTCACCGAAACCTCGTTGGCACTGCGTTCAAACAGCTTGACGTCCAGCTCTTCTTCCAGCTTTTTGACGGCGACCGACAGCGTCGGCTGCGACACATAACAGGCCTCGGCGGCCTTGCCAAAATGGCGTTCGCGGGCCACGGCCACGATGTATTTAAGCTCAGTCAGTGTCATGGCGTGATTGTGGCATTCAACGATCCGAATAAAAACCGGCTCAGGGCGCCAGCACCCGAAGCTGTATCAGGCGCCGGGACTCGCCGGTCGCCTCGCTGCTGTAAACCCCGCGCGCTGGACTGCTGCCAGTGGTCGCAATCGTGACCCATTGCCCCAGCGGCGCACTGACGGTGGTCGCCGTCTGGCTGCGTGACTGGGTCGGCAATTCAGAGCCGATGCGATCGCCCACCGCGGCCGCCTGCACCTCAATTTCGACGGTGACCGCTTGTTTGCCGCCCGGCCAGCGGGGCTGCACCGTGAGACTCTGGCCGGCGTCCATCCAGGTCACTTCATTGACCACACTGCCCCCGCTGCTGCGAGACGTAACGCCGGCGGCGGACAGCGATTCGGTTTGCGAACTGGCCGCCTTCACCCATTGCATCGGCAGCGCCTGCTCCAGCCGCAAGCTGGCCTTGGCGCCATTGCGCACCCGGATCTGTTGCGGCGTCAGCAAAGGCTCGCGCGACTGGGTGCTGACCGTGACGCCGCCGGCGTCTTCCACCTGCCGCAACTCCACCACCAGGTCGCGCTTGGGCAACTCCGCTTGCGCGGGTAACGCCGACAACAGCCAGAAGAGGGCAAGGCCAAGGAGATGCAAGACAGAGTGTTTCATGATGAGGGCCATTGTTCCACGGTTGAATTTATCGGACCCATTCAGGTTGCGCCCGGCATGCCACAATTTATCTTTTCGCGGGACTCAACACCCGCGCGGCCTGCCGCGCGAGGCGCAAAGCATTTTTAGCGAGGTGCGGATCGGCGCGCGTTGAACCGGTCAGGCTTTCAGGTAGTCGGTCTTGTCGCCCAGCCAGCGCGTGACATGCTTTTGCGCCAGCGCCGGGTAGTGGTCCAACATCAGCGGCGCCACTTCGCGCGCCCACGCCAGCAAATGGGCATCCAGCGTCAGATCGGCAAAACGCAACAGCGCGGCGCCCGACTGGCGCGCCCCCAGAAACTCGCCCGGGCCGCGAATCTCCAAATCGCGCCGGGCAATCTCAAACCCATCGTTGGTCTCGGCCATCGCTTTCAGCCGGGCACGGGCGGTTTCGCCCAGGCGCGGCGCATCGCCCGTGGAATAGAGCAGCACGCAAGCCGAGGCCGCCGCGCCGCGCCCGACCCGGCCACGCAACTGGTGTAACTGACTGAGGCCAAAACGTTCGGCGTGCTCAATCACCATCAGCGAGGCATTGGGCACATCGACTCCGACTTCAATCACCGTGGTGCTGACCAGCAGGCCCATCTGGCCGCTGCTGAACAAGGCCATCACCGCCTTCTTCTCCGCCACCGGCATGCGCGAGTGCAGCAGCCCGACCATGACACCGGGCAGCGCCGCGCTTAACTGGGCGTGCGTTTCGGTGGCGTTGCTCAGGTCCAGCGCTTCGCTCTCTTCAATCAGCGGGCAGACCCAGTAAATCTGCCGCCCCTCCGCCAACTGGACCCGGATGCGGGCGATCACCTCGTCCCGGCGCGCCTCATTCACCACCTTGGTGATGATGGGCGTGCGCCCCGGCGGCAATTCGTCAATGGTGGAGACGTCCAGATCGGCGTAGTAGCTCATGGCCAGCGTGCGCGGAATCGGGGTGGCGGTCATCATCAGCAGATGCGGTTCCAGCGGGGACAACGTTTCGGCTGGACCAGCTGTCGGTTGGGCCGGTGCAAAGCCGGAACCGGCCACCCGCGCTTCTGGCAATTCATCGCGCGGTGTGGCCAAGGCCTCGGGTCGCTCCGTTTGCGGCGTCAACTTGCTGCGCAGCGCCAGCCGCTGCGCCACGCCAAAGCGGTGCTGCTCGTCGATGATGGCCAGCGCCAGGTTCTTGAACAGCACTTTCTCCTGAATGATGGCGTGCGTGCCAATCACCAGCCCGGCCTCGCCACTGGCAATCAGCGCCAGCATCTCGCGCCGCTCTTTGATTTTCTGGCTGCCGGTGAGCCAGGCAGTTTTGATGCCCAGCGGCTCCAGCCAGCTCACCAGCTTGCCAAAGTGCTGCGTCGCCAGAATCTCGGTCGGCGCCATCAGGGCGCATTGCCAGCCGGCATCAATGCAAATGGCGGCTGCCAGCGCCGCCACCACCGTTTTGCCGGAACCAACATCGCCTTGCAGCAGGCGGTGCATCGGCACGGGCCGGGCCAGATCGTGCATGATTTCTTCGCCGACGCGACGCTGCGCCGCCGTCAGCTGAAACGGCAACGCCGCGAGCAATTGTTCGTGCAGCGGCAAGCACTGGTCGGACTGGTGTCCTGGCCCAAGAGGGCCAGGACCAGCGTGAGGCCGCCCGGCATGGCGCGTCGCCAGTACCGGCGCCCGCAACTTGTCGCGCTCGCGCTTGGACTGCAGTTGCGACAACTGCTGCGCCAGCAACTCCTCCGCCTTGAGCCGCTGCCAGGCCGGGTGGCTGTGGTCTTCCAGCGTCGCCAGCGCCACATCCGGCGTCGGATTATGCAAAAACGATAGCACCTCCCGCATATTCCACAAGGGCTGCAGGCCAATTTCATCTAAAGTTTCTGGCAGCAGGGTGTCCGACAGTTCGGCGCGGGCCAGCCCGCCCTGCACCGCCCGACGCAGGTAGGCCTGCGGCAACCCGGCCACCGTGGGATAGACCGGCGTCAGGGCCACCGCCAGCTCGCCGTCCGCGGCCTTGAACGCCGGGTGCATCATTTGCAAACCGGCAAACCCACCCCTGATTTCGCCGCGCGCCCGAATCCGGTTGCCCACCGCCAGCGCCTTTTGGTGCGAAGGATAAAAGCTGAAGAAACGCAACATGCAGGTGTCCGTGCCATCGTCCACGGTTACCAGCAGCTGGCGGTGACCAGTGATCTTCACCTCGCACACGGTCACCACACCCTCGATCTGCGCCACCTCGCCCTCGCGCACATCGCGCAGTTTGGTGATGCGGGTTTCGTCCTCGTAGCGCAGCGGCAAGTGCAGCGCCAGATCGATGGGACGCACCAGTCCCAGCTTACGCAAGGCTTTTTGCGGGCCCGACAACGGTTTGGGCTTGGTTGAGGGGGGCGGTGCGGCGGTCATGGCATGATTGTGGCTCAGACAGTTGAGCGCCTCTGCGTCCCAAATGGCAAGGGACACAACCATGAAAATTTGTTTGATGAATCCGCAATGCACACCTCATTGGTTTCCCAGCTACCTGACATCTCCGCTTTATGCGAAAAGTATGGCGCTGCGCATCTGGAACTGTTTGGCTCGGCGACCGGCGCGGAGTTCAATCCCGACTCCAGCGACTTTGACTTTTTGGTGGAGTTGGACACTCAAATTCCAGGTTCGCGCGCCAAGCGCTGGACCGAGTTGGCGGATGCACTTGAGCAGCTGCTAGGTCGCCATGTCGATCTGGTGAACCCGTGTTACATCCGTAATCCGTACTTTTTACAAGCTGTCAATAACAGTCGCACCCTGATTTATGACAGACAAAATACCAAAGCTGCTGGTTGATGCGCTGGGGGCTATCGACTCGGCCAAAGAATTTGTTGCGGGCATCGCGTTGGCCGAATAGACCGTTGACAAGATGCGTCGCTCGGCAGTGGAGCGCCAACTTGAAATTCTTGGGGAAGCCTGCGCACGGTTGGCGAAACTGGAGCCCGCCCTGATTGGATCGGTAATAAATTTGAAGCTGGCAATTGACTTGCGCAACCGCATCATCCACGGCTATGACAGTGGATGATGAAATTGTCTACTTCACCGTCACCGATGACCTGGAGGGGTTGCAGGCCGGTTTATCCAGCTTATTGGCCGTGCGTGGCGGACTGAAATCCAATCCCAGTGTGCTTTAAGTGCAAGGATGTCTAATCGCCATCTTTGCGCCACGCCGCTCAACTTGCTCCTTAAAATACAGCAGAATACGATTATTCCGCCGGGCCTACAGGCCAATTTCTTATGAATTTCGCGCCTTGACCGTTGCCGCCACGGCCAGCGCCACTACCACATCACACACCGTCTTGCGGTTTTCCAGTGACAGCGTCATGTAGCGCGCCAGCATGTCGCGGTCCTGCATGGTCAACACGGACATATCGGTCCCGGCATCCTCCGTCTTGAAGGTGGGCGCCAAGGTGCCGTAGCGTAACTCGTCCGCGCTGACATGCAGCCACTCGGCCAGCACGCGCAGCTTGTCCTGCATGGGGATGGACTTGCCTAACAGCCAGTTGCGTGCCGTGTGGGGCGTGATGCTCTTGCCCCAATAGCGCAGATTGAACTCGTTGGCCACAAGTGTGGGTGACGGCCGGATGCCCACGCCTTTGAGCGCGAGCCGCAGCCGGTCGGCGAACCCTTTTGTTTCAATAAGCTGTGATGCGTTTGACATGCATCACAAATTAGATTCATATTCCTTGCAAAAATAGATACAGAATTACTTTTTTTTTAAAAGTTGATTACATTCATTCAGAACATGCCCTTCGGTGAAATCGACCTTGCGTTTACTGTCATTGGGCATGACCACGTCAACGCCGCGCTGATCAGGCGGATGTTGCGCTTGAGCCGGAGGAACCCCGCTTGTGGCGCGCTGAGTTTCAAGCGGGGTATCCCTGATTCACGTGAGGAGGACGAAATGCGCGACTTGAATCCGTCCGTTAGCGGACATACTTCCGCCGCCGATAACTATAAATTTACGTCCACTTAATTAGAGTGACCCGGAGACAGCACTGACACGCGTCAATTGTTTGTCTCTTGTGCCTCACATACAAAAGGACAGGGATGACGCAAATTGACATTGGGAGCCCCAGAGAGAACCACCTCCTGGCCCGGCTGTCAGACAACGCCTTGAAACGCCTGCTGCCCGATCTGGAGCCCATTAAGCTAACCTTGGGCAAGGTGCTTCATGAACCAGGCCAAAAACAGGTGTTCGCCTACTTTCCGACCAACAGCATTGTTGCATTGATCTACCACACCGCCCACGGCGAGTCGGCCAAGGTCGCCATGACGGGTTGCGATGGCATGGTAGGCATCGTTCAGATTCTTGGCAGCGACGCCTCGAATATGCTGGCTATGGTTCAAACCTCCGGCGGTGCCTGGCGTATCCGCACGGAAGCCCTCAGGCACGAATTCTTTCGCGGCTCGGGGCTCATGACCCAATGCCTGCGTTACGCCCAATTGTTGATGGCGCATATGGCACAACTCGTGGTGTGCAGCCGCCATCATCGACTGGAACAACAGCTGTGCCGCTGGCTGCTCTTTACCATTGACCGACTGCCCTCAAACCGGATCAACACCACCCACGAATTGGTGGCCACCCTGCTGGGAGTGCGCCGCCAGGGCGTCTCCGAGGCGACGGTCAGACTGGAGACCGATGGCATCATCGCTCGCCAGCGTGGCCGGATCACGGTGATTGACCGGGCGCAGCTAGCGCAACGGACCTGTGAGTGTTACCACATAGTCAAACAGGAACAGGACCGCCTGTTCACCCGCCTGTTGCCAGAGCAGTCCGCCGACGACAGAGTGAGTCACGCGCAGCAACAGTATGGCGACCGGCACCGGCGTTCAGATCAAACAGAACTGGCCCTCACCGGCAGTGAGCTGGGCTGGTGGGACCTGAACCCGTTCACTGAGCACAATGAGATTCTCTGCAACGAACGCTGTTATGGCATGTTGGGCTACAGCCAGGGCGAGATCAAGTTCACCATGACCAACTGGGACAACAGGGTCCACCCCGACGACGCGCTAGCACGGGCGACCGCAAAGCAAGCCCACTTCGACAAAGTGACGGCCATGTACGAAAGCGAATACCGTATACGCCACAAGAACGGCCATTGGATCTGGATCGCGTCGCGTGGCAAGGTCGTGCAACGCGACGGCGCCGGTCGGCCGATGCGCATGGTGGGCACCACGATGGACATCTCCGCGCGCAAGAAAACCGAGTTGGCTCTCAAGACACTTGCAAATACCGACTTCCTCACTGGCGTGGCAACACGCCGCCATTTCGTCGAGATCGCCGAACGGGAATTTTTACGCGCTGTACGCTACAAATCGCCTTTGTCTCTGCTGGCGCTGGATCTCGATCACTTCAAGCGCATCAATGACAATCATGGCCACGCGGGTGGCGATAGCGTCTTGCAAAGCTTCGTGCAAACCGTGGGCGAATTTTTGCGTGCGGCCGATGTTTTTGGTCGGATGGGTGGCGAAGAATTCTGTGTATTGCTACCCCAGACCGACCTGGAGGGTGCGGGCGCGCTGGCCCGCAGAATTTTGGGGGGGGTGCGCCTGACGCCCGCCCCGATGACGCCCCAATCCGTGAGTTTCACCGTCAGTCTGGGCATCAGCAGTCTTAACACCAACGCGAGCTCATTTGAGGAGCTCATGAGAGCGGCCGACGACGCGCTCTACCGCGCCAAGTCGCTGGGACGCGACCGTATGGAACTGGCGCTGCCTAACGATTGAGCCCAGGATGTGCACTGGGGCCGAAGGCGGTGTTTTCATGGCACTCTTAGGCGTGTGGCATTGATGCCTTTATTTATACCAAATCAGGCTATAGAACCCGTTTAATAATCGTAATTTGCTATTAACTTAATAGCGCATTAACATCTTTTGTGTCGCTGGTCAGACACCGTTTGCCATTGCCCCTTGCGTTAGGATCTCACCATGGAATCCGTCATTCGCGTTATCCCCAGGGATGATTTTTCTCTGGCGCTCTGGTTCGACACCGACGACCATCGCCTGTTCGAGGCTCGCCCCTATTTGAAACGCGGTGTGTTTGTCCGCTTGCAAGATGTCGCTTTGTTCAAGCAGGCATTTGTTGCATTGGACACGGTGTGCTGGCCGGGCGATTTGGACATTGCCCCTGAGACGTTCTATAACCGCTCGGTTGCTCTGGCAAACTGAGAGCTTGGATGCCGCGCCGTCCACTGCAATCTACAGTGGAAGCTCAACCTGCAGACCCATAAACTGTTACAAATTCCCTGATTGAAATTCGTCCCATATTAACGATTACCCGCAAGCTGGAATTCGATGCCGGCCACCGCATTCCGGACCACAAAACCCAGTGCAGCAACCTGCACGGACACCGCTTACCCTGCTCATCACGCTGGTCGGCGCGGCGATTGAAAAAGAGGGGCAATCGGATAACGGCATGATCATGGATTTTCCCGACATCAAGGCACTAGCCAAAACCCATCTGGTCGATCTCTGGGACCATGCGTTTCTGGTCTACCGCAACGATACCGTGATTCGGCAATTCCTGGACAGCCTGCCGGATCACAAGACCGTCGTGCTGGACTGCATACCCACGGTCGAGAATCTGGCCAGCGCCGCCTTCGATATTCTGAAAAACATCTATCGGGATCGATACGGCACCGGCTTGTCCTTAAGCAAAATAACCTTGTATGAAACGCCCAACTGCTGGGCGGAGGTGGACGCCAGCTGCCACCAACATGGACAACTCTTTTCCAGGAGTCCGGCGCTAGCAGACCGGTTTTGGGCTGCGACAATCACAGCCTTACACTCTAATCTTGGTATGGGTTTGTCCAACCCTCAAGCACTATGCCCACCTCTTTGCCTGGCGCCACGCGCACGTTCACCCTCAGCGACTTCGACTTTGTCTTGCCCGAAGCGCTGATTGCCCAATACCCCGCCCCTGAGCGCAGTAGCTCCCGGCTCCTCGATGGCACCAGCGCCAACCCGACCGACCGCATCTTCCGTGACCTGCCCTCGCTCTTGAAAACGGGCGATCTGGTGGTCTTTAACGACACCAAGGTCATCAACGCCCGCCTGTTTGGCGAAAAACCGACCGGTGGCAAACTGGAACTGCTGATTGAGCGGGTGCTCGGCGGCAACCAGGTGGCGGCGCACCTGCGCGTGAGCAAAAAGCCTGAAATCGGCACCACGGTGGCCTTGAACGGCGCACCCGGCACCCACGACAACCTGCGTGCCACGCTGCTGGGGCGCTGGCCCGATGCCGATGGCGCCATGTTCCGCTTTGTGCTGTCCAACGACGCCGGCGACGACCCGCATACCTTGATGGCACTTCACGGCCATGTGCCGCTGCCGCCCTACATCACCCACGCCGACTCGATCGAAGACGCAGCGCGTTACCAGACCGTGTTTGCCAAAAACCCGGGCGCCGTGGCCGCGCCGACCGCCGCGCTACATTTTGACGAGCCCCTGCTGGCCGCTCTGGACGCCTTGGGCGTGCAGCGCGCCCACGTCACGCTGCATGTCGGCGCCGGCACCTTTCAGCCGGTCAAGACCGAAAACCTGGCCGAGCACCAGATGCACAGCGAGTGGTACGACGTGCCCGTCGCCACGCAGCAGGCCATTGCCGCGTGCCGCGCGCGCGGCGGTCGCGTGGTGGCGGTGGGCACCACCACCGTGCGCACGCTGGAGTCCTGGGCGCAGACCGGCCAGGCTTCGGGCGACACGCGCATCTTCATCACGCCAGGGTTTGAGTTCAAACTCATTGACCTGCTGGTGACCAACTTTCACCTGCCCAAATCGAGCCTGATGATGCTGGTGAGCGCCTTTGCCGGCTATGAACACATCATGGCGCTGTACCGCCACGCGATTGCCGCGCAGTACCGGTTTTTCAGCTACGGCGATGCGATGGTGCTGACGCGCCAACGCTGAAGTCCCCCACGGCCGCAAGAGACCATGACGCCATGAATCTGTTCCAAAAACGCACCGCCCTCCGGATCGCGGCGGTCAGCCTGTTGCTGGCTTCGCTGGCCAGCCCGGTGGCCTGGTTTGTGGCACGCGAAAGCGCGGAAGAAAGCATTGTGTCGCTGGCCAGCGAAGAATCCGGCCGCTTGCTGCACCACTACAACGCGATTAATCTGTCCGGCCCGGATGCCGTTGAGCACGCCACCGAGGCGGCGAAAACCATTTCGGGTGGCTTGTTTGACATCGCCGAAATTTACGACCGCCAGGGTCAAAAACTCGCGGAATCGCTGACCCAGGAAGGGCACGCGGTGGAGTCGTCGTTGCCCAAGCATGGCACGCCCCATTACGTGGCCGCCTCCTATGAAAGCCTGAAGCTGTCCAGCGATCTCTGGGTGTTGCGGGTGTTCGTTCCGCTGCGCGATTCGGCCACCGACATGAGCCTGCCGATCACCGGCTATTTCGAAGGCGTGCGCGTGGTGCCGACCTGGCAACGCGAACAGATTTTCGCCAGCTCCCTGACGATGGCTTTCATGATCGGGCTGGCGTCTTTGCTCTGCGGTGCGGCGCTCTACCCGGTGGTGGTGCATCTGTCGGCCGACAACGAACGCAAAGCGCGCGAAGTGCTGGACTCGCATATTTCCATGATGGAAGCGCTGGGCCGCGCCATCGCCAAACGCGACTCCGATACCGGCGCCCACAACTACCGGGTGGCCTGGATCAGCGCCAGCATTGCCGAGAAAATGGGCGTGGCAGGCAGTGCGATGCAGGCCCTGATTGCCGGCAGCTTTTTGCACGATGTCGGCAAGATCGGCATCCCCGACGCCATTCTGCTCAAACCCGGCAAGCTCGACGCGGCGGAGTGGCTCACCATGCGCACCCACGTTGACCAGGGCGAGGAAATCGTCACCGGCATGGGCTGGCTTGATGGCGCCAATGCGGTGGTCGCCGCCCACCATGAAAAATGGGACGGCTCGGGCTACCCGCGCCAGCTCGCCGGCGAGGCGATCCCGCTGTCGGCGCGTATTTTTGCCGTGGCCGATGTCTTTGACGCCCTTTGCTCGAAACGGCCGTACAAAGAGCCGATGGGCTTTGAGGCCGCCATGGCGATTCTGGAACAAGACACCGGCAGCCATTTCGACCCCGCCGTCATGGCCCTCTTTCGCCCGATGGCGCGCCAGATCTTTGATCGGCTCGCCAACACCAATGAACACGATGCCCAGCAGTTGCTGGAAGACCGCGTCCGCCAGCACTTTGATCGGTGACCGATCCGTGCGGACATCAAAGACAATAACGCCCATGCTCAAATTCGACCTACTCCAAACCGATCCCGCCAGCCACGCCCGCCGCGGCCGCCTCACGCTCAACCATGGCGTGGTGGAAACCCCCATCTTCATGCCGGTCGGCACCTATGGCACCGTCAAAGGCGTGACGCCCACCAGTCTGGAAGACATGGGCGCGCAAATCATCCTGGGTAACACCTTCCATTTGTGGATGCGCCCCGGGCTGGACGTGATGGCGCAGTTTGGCGGCCTGCACCAGTTCGAGAAGTGGGACAAGCCGATCCTGACCGACTCCGGCGGCTTTCAGGTCTGGAGCCTGGGCGAGATGCGCAAGATTGCCGAAGAAGGCGTCAAATTCTCCAGCCCCGTCAACGGCGACAAGCTGTTTTTGACACCCGAAATCTCGATGCAGATCCAGACCGTGCTCAACAGCGACATCGTCATGCAGTTTGACGAATGCACGCCCTATATTTCGGTCGAACCCAAGACCAAGGGCCAGCTCACCACCGAGGCGGAAGCGCGTTATTCCATGGAACTCAGCCTGCGCTGGGCCAAGCGCTGCCAGGCGGAGTTCACCAAACTGGAGAACCCGAACGCGCTGTTTGGCATCGTGCAGGGCGGCATGTTCGAGCACCTGCGGCAAGAGTCGCTGGAGCAGCTGGTGGCGATGGATTTCCCCGGTTACGCCGTCGGCGGCGTCAGCGTGGGCGAGCCGAAAGACGAAATGTTGCGCATCATGGCGCACACACCGCACCAGCTGCCAGCGCACAAGCCACGCTACCTGATGGGCGTGGGCACGCCCGAAGATCTGGTGCAAGGTGTGGCCGAAGGCGTCGATATGTTTGACTGCGTCATGCCGACGCGCAATGCCCGCAACGGCACCTTGTTCACCCGTTTTGGCGACCTCAAAATCCGCAACGCCCGCCACAAGCTGGACGAGCAACCGCTGGACGCCAGTTGCACCTGCTACGCCTGCGCGGGCGCCCCGGCGGCGGGCAGCGGCGTGGCGTGGGCGCAAGGCGGGCGCGGCGGTTTTAGCCGCGCTTACCTGCACCACCTGGACCGCTGCGGCGAAATGCTGGGCCCAATGCTGGCCAGCATCCACAACCTGCATTACTACCTGAACCTGATGTCGGAGGTGCGCGCCGCGCTGGACGTCGGCCAGTTTGGCGCGTTTGTGGCGCAATTCAAAGCCGACCGGGCCCGCGGGGTTTAAGCACTGCGCCGCCGCCAGATCGCAATTCGCTATTAAATTAATAGCTGTCCACCCATACTGGACGGGGGCTAGCGGCTTATTCGCCTGTAAAGACCGTGAGCACCCCGGTATAACCGTACAAATGGTTGCGGGCAATCTCGCCCGCCGCAAAGAAGCCCACCAGCGGCACATCGCCCAACGCCCGGCGCACGATTTGCATCTCGGCACTGGGGCCGCCGAAATGCGGCCCGCCGCGCCCGGAACAGCTGACGTAGATGGCGCCGGCAATGCCACGCGCCGGATGCGGCGTTGACTCGGCCTCGGACGCCGCCAAGGCGGTTGCCGCTTCCACCGGCAACTCTTGCGGCTCCAGCTCTTCCCGAATTTCAGCACAGACCCGGATCAAATCGGCTTTGGCGGCTTGCACATTGCGCTGACAAAATGCCAGCTGCATGCCCACCTGCAACTGGTCGTCCACCGCCACTCCCTTGCGGGCCGGGTCCAGTCCAATGATGTGGCGCACGATGACATCGGGCCCGAAGTTACCCGTTCGACTCACCGCCACCGCATCAGCGCCCTGGCCCGCACTGTCCGCCGGCTGCATCAAGCCGACCAGGGTGGCGCGCACCGCCAGCAGTGCCTGTTCAGGCTGATCGAGTGACACCTTAAGCTCACGCAACATCACATCCAGCGCGGGCGCGCCGTCCAGTTGCGTCACCACATTGGTCTTGGCCGCCGTAATCTGATGCGCCCGGGCCAGTGGCAAACAGCCCTGCGTGACCCGTGACACCAGGTTCACGCCCTCGCCAAAAGCAACGCCGCTCAAGCCGCCACTGAAGACGCCGCTGGCGGCACCGTGGCCGCTGATATTGCCGTTGCCGGCAACGGCAAATTGCACCGTTTTCGAGCGGCCGGACGCCAAGCCGCCAAACAGATAACCCGAGGCCGTGCGCAAGGCCATCTCCGCGATCAGCTCGGCCAGGTCGGGCGTCGTCGCGTCCGCGTGAATCAGGGCGGTGTGGGCCTCAAACCCGAGGCCAAGGGGCGCTACGCCGGAAAACACCCGGTACTGGTCGGTCGGCAATTCGCACAACATCAACGCCAGCGCGGGTTCATCAAAATACTCAACGTTGTTGGACGCAATGCCCACGCCCACCGTGCCGGACCAATCGGTGATTTCCGGCAATTCGGCACTCAGGTGGTCCAGGATGTCCTGCGCCTGCTCCGCATAGTGGTCAGTGATGTAGAGCAGCGCCAGCGTCGGCGCGCTGGCATAGCCGTGCAGCGCCATCTGGGCCCGCAGTTGCGCCAGCACCAAGCCGGCGGCCATCTGCCACTGCGGGTGGGTGGCATGGCCGTAAGGAAACAGTTTCATCGTCAAGTGGACCGCGGCCGCATCAGCTGCTTCGGTCCGTCGTTTTTTTAGCCACCTTTTTGGCCGCTGTTTTGGCGACGGGCTTGCTGGCCGCTTTGGCCGGCGTTTTGGCGGGCTCGCTGGATTGAACCACGCTGGCGGCGGCTTTTTTCGTCGCCGAAACCGCTTCTTTCACAAAATCAGCGGCCATGTTTTTGGTCGCGTCAATGGCGGCGCTGGCGTTGACTTCTTTCATCGCGCTGGCGGCAATTTGCTGAAACTGTTGCGACAAGGCGCCCCACAATTGCATCGGGTCGACCATGCCAGGAACTGCCGCAGCAACTGGCGGGACGGCAGCCGCAGGCGGGGGCACCGCATCACGGGCCTTTTGGGCGGCAGCCGCCGCTTCGACCTCGGCGGCCAGCTCAGCGATGGTCTTGCTGGGCGGCGACGCTTTTTCAGGGGCGCGTGGTGGCGTCGAAAACATGGAATCGGTCGCCTTCATCTTGAGCGAATTCGCCACATCACCGATGTTGAAATTCATTCCCTTGAGCGTGGCCAGGGTCATTTTTTGCACCTCCAGCGCCTGCACCGTGGCGCCCAAGGCCTTGGAGTTTTGCTCCAGCCAAAAATGCACGGTCTTGAGTTCCGAAATGCGTTTTTCCAGCTCTTCCACATTCAGCGTGGGCGCAATCCAGTTGGCCAGATTGGGCATCTGCGGCACCGTCTGGGACGCCCCCTTGGCCAGATTCTGGAGAAAGTCAAAACCGGGGACGAATTTACCGAAACCAGCGTCTTGTGAATCACTCATATTGTCTCCAAAGGGGTTGCCAAAATATTACTGCTGACAGCTTACCCGAATGTGACCCGACTGGCGATGACCCCGGCCAGTCGGTTCGCTCATTTCGGTTCGGTAATAAAACCGATTTTTTTCAAGCCCGCCTGCTGCGCCGCCGCCATGACCCGCGCCACGCGCTCGTAACGCACCGCCTTGTCACCGCGAATATGCAATTCGGGCTGCGGCTCCCGGACTGCTGCGGCGCTGAGCTGCGGCACCAGATCGGACTCATTCAGCGGGGCTTCGTTCCAGTAGTACTGGCCCGCGGCATCCACGCTCAGGCGGATGGTTTCGGGCTTGGCGTCCTGCACCGTGTTGCTGGCGCGTGGCAGGTCGATATTGACCGCGTGTTTCATCACCGGCACGGTGATGATGAAGATGATGAGCAGCACCAGCATGACGTCGACCAGCGGCGTCATGTTGATTTCGTTCATGACTTCATCGTTGTCGTCTTGGGTTCCGAAGGCCATGATGTTCAGGCCTTGCGCATCGACAGCACCTTGCTGCCATTGCTGAAAGCCTGGGTCGACCCGACCCGCGCGCCGGTCACAAACAGCGCATGCAGGTCGTAGGCAAAGCGGTTGAGTTTGCCCAGCACACCCTTGTTGCCGCGCACCAGCGCGTTGTAACCCAGCACCGCCGGAATCGCCACTGCCAGCCCGAGCGCCGTCATGATGAGCGACTCGCCAATGGGCCCGGCGACCTTGTCGATGGTGGATTGACCCGCGGCCCCAATCGCCAGCAGCGCATGGTAAATGCCCCAGACGGTGCCGAACAGACCGACAAACGGCGCGGTGGAGCCAACCGAGGCCAGCACCGCCAGCCCCGACTGCAGCCGGGTCGTGGACTCGTCCATTGAACTGCGCAGGCAGCGCGTCACCCAGTCGTTGCGGTCGAGCGAATCGTTCAGGTGCGGCTGGCTACTGCGGGGCTGCAGATGTGCATCCGCCGCCTGGCCCTTGATCGCCAGTTGGCGGAACGGGTTGGTTTCATCGCCGCCGAGCTGCTTCAGCCCATCGGAAAAATCGGGCGCCTGCCAGAAGCGCTCAGTCGCCTGGGCCTCCCTGGCCATCTGGCGCAAGCCGAGGGCTTTGATGAGGATGACCATCCAGGAGGCGAGGGACATGGCCAGCAGCAGCAAGGCCACAGCGCGGGTGACCAGGTCGCCCTGCGTCCACAGCGTTAAAAGTCCGGATTGAGAATTCATGAACAGTTACTCCAAAACAAAATTAACAGGGATGCTGAACCACATGGCTTCCACCACGCCAGCGCGTTTACCTGGGACGTAACGCCAGCGCTGCACGGTGGCCAGGGCAGATTGGTCCAGCCGCTCAAAACCGCTGGACTGGCGGATTTCCGCCTTGCGGGCCACGCCATCGACACCGATCAAGACCCGCACGATGACCTTGCCCTGCTCACCGAGACGCCGACTGTGAGCGGGATAGGCAGGCGTTGGGTTTTGCAGGTAGTCGGCGTCGCTGGACGGCAGCTCAACTTGCGGTGGTGGTGGCGCCGGCGGGCCGGGCGTGGCCGCCACCGGGGTCCGCATCGGCGCCAGTGCCACGGGTGGCTGCACCACCCCCACCGGCGTTTGAGGCGCGGGCGTCGGGTCGGCTATCGCCAATGGCATGGGCGGCGGCGGTAGCGCGGCGGTTGGATGGCGCACCGCTGGCGCGACCGGCTTGCGCATCGGGGGCGATGGCGGGGGCGGCGACGCTACGTTGGGCCGGGGCGGCGCGATGAACTCACTCAGCAGCTGCACCGGCACGATGACGGCCACCGCGCGCTGGAGCAAGCCGGTTTGCAGCGCCCACAAGGCGCCCAGGTGGAACAGCACGACGCAGCCCGCGATGAGGAGGTGATGACGAGAAGTTGGGGACATCAGAGGCCGGCGCTCAGGTGGCGGCAACCCGCTGGGCGCGGGTCATCGATTCGCGCTTTTTACGCTGCAGCCGACGCCATCCCAGTACCGAACCCGTCACGCTGATGATGAAGCCCCCCAGACTCAAACCGATCATCCAGATATCCCACAGCGGACGCCGCTCCAACAAGGGCAACCAATCCCAACTGTGCAGAAACGCAAACAGCCAGCGTCGCACCCGACCGTACGCGTCCAGCTGATTGAGGACCGCGCCGGTGCGGGGGTCCAGCTGGAGCCAACTGGACTGTGGGTCATCAAACTTGAGCCGCAACACCGGCAGGTGCTTGACGCCGCCGCCCATGGTGTGCGGCTCGCGGCTGTAGTAATAGGTGTCGTATTCATTGAGCACGGTGGCTTCCACGACTTTGTTTTTGGGGAATAAGGCGCTGCCCAAAGTCTGCATCTGCGCCATGCTGAAGGCTTCAAACGGCGCTGCATCGCCTGACGTGATCCCTGCGGCCAACAGGCGGCTGCCGCCCTGCCCGTTCAGCGCCAGAAAATAGCCCGCGCCACCGACCATGCGCCACTCCAGCTCCCGCGCCACAAAACCACCGGCCGCAAAGCGGCTCAAAGCCTGCTGCGCGGACAGGCCAAAGTGCCGGGCGTGCCAGCGCTCACTGGCTGACATGCGTTGCGCCAGCTTGGGGGCGCCGGAGTCCAGCACCTTGAACGGATTCATGGACATGAGGCCGCTGAAAATAAAGGTGACCGTGATGGCACCGAACACCAGCCCCAACAGATGATGCCAACGCATCCACGACTCGCGGTAGGGTGAGCGCGAGCCACTGCTGAATCGCCCGGCAAAGCGCCAGCGCCACACGCCCACCACCATGCCCAGCAAGGCCAGCACGGTGGCCGCGAGGGACGTGTAAATCACGATCTCGCTCCAGATGCCATCCAGCAGGCCGCCCCGAAACGGGTAGAGCCAGTGAATCCAGGCGCCGACCCAGCCCCAGCCCCAGCCCCGCTCGGTGCCGGTGGCGTCGCGCACCACCTCCCCGGTTTGGCTTGACACGTACAACACGGTGGACTGGGCGTCGTCCATGTGGAGGCGGTGCAGGGGCCGATGCGGCTCCATCGCTTTGGAATGGGTCCAGGCGTCTTCCAGCACCAGCGCCTGATCGCTGGCTTGGCTACCCGGCAGATAGGCCTGCGCCGCCGCCAAGGCATCTGCGGCGCTGACGAACTCAATCCGTCGTGCGCTGAGTCCGTCCACGGCGACCACCTCGGAGCGCCCGTAAGACAGCAACACACGCGGCACCCCGGCAACCGACGTCAGGCGCACTGCCGTGGGGCTCTCGGTGCGCCCGGTGGCGGCGAGGAGCGCGGGCAGTGCCGCGCAACAGCGCGCCGCATCAAGCGCGGGCAGGCTGGCCAGCCGCTCGGACGGCGTGAGCTTGGGATGGCCCACGTACATCATGACGACGCCGGAGAAAAACCACATGGCCATGAACAGGCACAGGACGATTCCCAGCCAGCGATGAATCAAATACAGCGTGCGTTTCATGAACATTCGCCGCTTAAAACAAGGTGTGCAACGTCACGTCCAGCGAACGTGGCGCGCCCAGATAAAAGCTGGTCGATCCCACCGAGGCGGCATACACCTGGTCCGTCAGGTTTTTGGCCCGCACCGTGAGCTGGGCGTGCCGGTTGATCTGGTAGCTCAGGCTGGCCCCGAACAGGGTGTAGGCGGGGTCCCAGATGGTGTTGGCGGTATTGCCGTAGCGTTGCGACACATAACGCATGTCAACCCCCATCTGCACATCAGGGCTGAGTTTCCAGTTGAGCCAGAGGTTGGCGACCCAGTCCGGGATATTGCCGGGTACCTTGCCGGCCCGGTTCACTGCCGTGCCGCCCACGCTCTCGATGAAGTCGTCATATTGGGCGGCGGTGTACGCCAGATTGCCCTGCACCAGGAAACTGGACGTGACTTTCAACGACGTGGCCATCTCCACGCCACTGGCCGATTGCTGCCCCACAGGAATCGTGCTGCCGGGGTTGTTCTGATCGGCCATCGCCAGGTTCTTGCGCGTGATGGTGTAGGCCGCCAGCGTCGCCGAACCACGCCCATCGAGGTAGTCAAATTTGCTGCCGACCTCCAGCTGGTTACCGGTCGTCAAGTCAAAACTTTGGACTTGCGCAAAAGAGGCGGTCGTCAAAATTCCGGCCGGCGGATCGGCCGCCGTGCTGTACTGCACATAGACGTTGGCATGCGGCGTCAGCTCATACACCAGACCCAGCCGACCGGTGGTGGGCTCGTAAGTATTCTTGAAATACGCCGGGTTCGTGGCGGTCACGGCCAAGTGATTGATGCCCTCCAACTCAATTTTGTCGTGGCGCAGCCCCGTGACCAGCGACAGCGGCGCCGTCAGCCGGGTGCGGTTTTCCATAAACAGCGCCAGCGTATTGACCTGGTTGGTGCGGTCCGGGGTGAAGCCGGGCACCATGCCCGGCACATTGAAGAAGTTTTCTGTCGTGAACTGCGTCGGATTGACGGTGCTGACGGTGGCCGACAAAGAACGCGGAAAACGGGTCTGGGTATTGCGGCTGTAGTCGACGCCGGCCGACCAGTCGGACTTCATGCCCGCCAAGGTGCCCTTGTGCGACCACTCGATGCGGTCGCCGGTGAGCTGCTGGTCATGCCGTTGCAGCAAGGCATTGGAGCGAATCACCGCGGTATTGGCCGCGTTGAATTTGTAGGTCTCCACATTGCGGTAGTCGCGCAACGCGTCGTAGTGGTACAGCGTGTTCTTGATCGTGGTTTGCGGCGAGAGCCGGTACGCCAGCAGCGAGCGCTGCCATTGCACGGTCTGCTCATAGAGGCCGTCGGCCGAGTTGTAGTTCTTGAACCGCGTTTGCGGGTCAATGCGCCCTTCGCCGCTGGTGGGATTGAGCAGCGGTGTGCCCCAGTAGGGGCGGTCCACCGTCTCGTGCTGGTACTCCAGCGCCAGCGTGTGCGACAACTGGGCGTTCACATCGGTGAGCAAGGAGGCGGCCACATTCTGCGCATCGCGCACCTGACCGTCCACGTACCCATTGGTATGACTGCTGTTGATGTCCAGGCGCACGAAGTTTTGCACGCCCTCGTTGGCCCCCCAACGGCGATTCACCCCCAGCGCCAGGTCCGACGTGTCAAACGAGCCGTAGCGGGCGCGCGCTTCCAGCGCATTGCCGTCCCGATTCGCCAGCTTGGTGACATAGTTGATCGAGCCGCCCACGGCCCCGGCGCCGAACAGATAAGTCGACGGCCCGCCAATCACTTCCACGCGTTCGTAGATCCAGCTGTCCACCGGGCGCGCCGAAATGGCGTCGTATTGCGGCGTGATGCCGTTGAAGAGTTGCGTCAGGCTGGACGAACCGAAGCCGCGATAAAACACCGAACCCGCCGATCCGGGTGGTGACGCCGCCGTGACGCCGGGCACGCTGGCGAGGATTTCCTGGGTGTTCGCCGCGCCGCGTTTCTCGATGGTGTCGCGGTTCACGATGGCCACCGAAGCCGGTGTCTCGCGCGGTGTCAGGCCGAGCCGCGAACCGGTGACATTGGTTTCATCGAGTGGCAATTTCTCACTGGCCTCGTCCCGGCTGGCACTGATGGTCACCGGCTGGAGGACCTTCTCGGCGGGCGATTGCGCCCATGACAGAGGGGCAAAGAGACTGCTGGCCAGGGTGGCAAGCAGCGTTTTTTGAAAATTTTTCATGGAGGGGTCTTGATGCGCAAAAACGGGACTGAAATGGCCATGCGGCAGCGGGCGCTGGTGCATGGACGCCATTCACAGAAAATACAGATAAATAAGCCGCTAGCCCTTATGGATCGGGCGCAAGGCGCTATTAATTCAATAGCTCAGAGAGAAGCAGGCGGCCCGCGCAGCGGTGGCGTGAGCGCAAAGTGGGTAACGAAGAAAAAAGCCTGCCGGAGCGTGGGCGCCTCGGGCTCGCCGAGCACGACGAAGAGGTGAAGCAAAGCGTTTGGCGGAGGTGCCGCACGGTCTGTGGAGAGCAGGCAAAACGGGCAGTGATCGAGGAAGAAGGCGGCTTCCTGCCCGTCAGGCGAAGTCGTCGAAACAGGGCTGGTGCTGGCATGGGCATCAGCGATCTGGGGCGCGGCATTGGGCGCCGTCGACCCCATCATCACCCAGCGGGTTCCGGTGCTGGTGCAAACCTCGGTCCATGCCGAGGTGCCGCCCCGGGCCAGCGCCAGCGCGTGCGACAGCGTGGGCGCCAGCGCCCCGAACAAGGCGACCAGCACGACCAGCCACACCGCCAGACGGCGGCGCAGCAGGGCAAAGTGCAGCATCAGTGGCATCGACTAGAGGCAGTGCAGTGGGAACGCAAGGGGCAAAATTGAGGCGGGTTCGCTCAAGGCTTTTGCATGCTGTGATTCATCGGCATCTTGCCGTGATCCATGGCTGGCATGTCAGCGGTTTTTGCACCCGGGGCCACCACGGCCACCGGCACTTTCAGTTCCACTTTGCTCTCCACGCCTTTGGCATCCTTGAACACCAGCGTCAGCGGCACGGTGCTGTCCTTGGGCAAAGCGGCTTTCAGGTCCATCAACATGATGTGAAAACCACCGGGCTTGAGCTCGACCGTCTTGCCGGCAGGCAAGTCGAGGCCACCGGTCACGGCGCGCATTTTCATGATGTCGCCGTCCATTTTCATTTCGTGAACTTCGGCCATGCCAGCGGCAGGGGAGGAAGCGGCCACCAGTTTGGCACCGTCTTTGGCGGTGATCTTCATGAAGGCGCCGGTGGCCTTTTGGCCCGGCACGCTGGTACGGGCCCAGGCGTCTTTGACCTCGACGGATTGGGCGTAGACGGTGCCGCAGGCGAGCGCGGCGACAAAGGCGAGTGCTTTCAGTTTCATGGAGTGCTCCTAAAAAATCAACTAACAAAAAAATGAGTACGGGCGTGCATCGTGTGCCGCGAGATTGATTGCCAATTTGGCAACGAGCGACAAGTGTTGGCACACAGTTGGTTCCGACATGGATTGGGACTCCGAGAGCCAGCCGTAACGGCCAGGGCCAGCGCCAAAGCAAGACGATTTTTCCGCATGGGAAAATCTCCAAAAACATCAATCAAATCAGCTTTCAGCCCATAGGGAACAGGCGTGAGGCACTATGAATTCAATAGTTCAGGAGAAAGCGGGCGGGCCGCGCGCCGGCAACGGCGCAGCGGTGAGTGCGGCAATATGGGCGGCGGGAATGCTTTGCAGCACATGGGCCAAGGGTTGCGCAGGTTCGGCGCCCAAGCGCAGCACGGGCGGGGGCGGCGCACTGCTGGTGGCGCACAGCGGGCAATCCATCGTGTAGCTGGCAACGTCCTGGGGCCCGTCATCGGTCTGGACCAGCATTTTCATCACGCCCGCCGTGCCGGTGCAGATCAGCTCCATGGCTTGCGGCTTGACGAGGGGCGAGGCAATCGCGACCCCGATGGACAACGCAAACCACACCAGCACGAAGCGGGCGATGAGGTGGGCGTTGCGCAAAATCTGCATGGCCGGGATTATGACCGAGGACGCGCCAGGACCCAAACGTGGGGCCCTGCTTTTGGCCGCCGTCCAGCGCGGCGGTCAGTCGCCTCAAAAACTTGACTTTCGTCAAAGACGGAATCCATTTACCGGCGCATGATGAAGCACTCAAATACACAGAGACTTTCATCATGACCACCAAAATCACAGCGCCCTTCAAGGAACAACTGCTCGCTCAGCGCGCCAACTTGCTGGAGCAACTTAATACCCTGCGCGGTGGCACGGTCGGTCGCGCCGAGGCGTCGGCCGAGCATTTCGGCCGGCCGGAAGACTCCACCGCCCAAGTCAGCAGCGCACGCGATCTGGAGTTTGCGATGGACGAGCGTGAAAGCGCGGAACTCCGGCTGGTGGAAGCGGCGCTCAGTCGCATTGAGGCCGGTACGTATGGCCAATGCATCGACTGCGGCGTCCAAATTCCCGCCGCCCGGTTGCATGCGGCGCCGGAAGCCCTCCGCTGCATCGCCTGCCAGGAAAAAACCGAGTAACGATCCGAGCCGGCCAGCCGAAGCGTGATGCTAAGCTGCGCGACCTGCAGACTTTCGCCAGGTTACGGGCGGCGGGAGTTTGGGTCTTAGACGGTGCCGCGCTGCGTGGCCGGCGCTGCCAGCGGCACGATTTCCTGCTCGATGGCGCCGAATAAGCTCTGGCCGTCACGGCCTTTCATTTCAATCCGGATGGTGTCGCCGTATTTCATGAAGTCGGTCAGCGGCTTGCCATCCTGCATCGTCTCGACCGCGCGTTTTTCTGCAATACAGCTGTAGCCATGGCTGCGATCCTTGTTGCTGACCGCGCCCGAGCCGACGATGGCGCCGGCGCGCACATGGCGGGTCTTGCACAGGTGGGCAATCAGCTGACCAAAGTGAAAAGTCATCTCCGGGCCGGCTTCGCACATGCCGACCTTGCGGCCATTCCAGGTGCTTTGCAGCGTGAGGTGCACACGACCCTTGCTCCAGGCGTCACCCAACTCATCCAGCGTCACCGCCACCGGGCTGAAGGCCGTGGCCGGTTTGCTCTGCACAAATCCGAACCCCTTGGCCTGTTCAGCGCTCATCAGGTGGCGCAGACTGACGTCGTTGGCCAGCATCACCAGCCGAATACCGTCCAGCGCCTGCTCCGGGGTGGCGCTGAGGCGCACGTCACCGGTGATAACCGCCAGCTCGGCTTCGAAGTCGATACCAAAAGCTTCGCTGGCACACACCACCTCGTCGCACGGACCTGAGAAATCATCGCTCGCACCCTGGTAGATGAGCGGTTCTTTATAAAAACTGGCCGGCACGGGCGCATCGCCGGCTTTGCGCAGCAACTCCTCGTGCTGAACAAACGCCGAACCATCGGCCCATTGGTAGGCGCGCGGCAAAGGCGCCATGCATTGCCGGGGGTCAAACGGGAAGGCGTGCCGTGCTTTGCTCGCGCTGGAAGGGCCGCCACTGGAGCGGTTCAACGCGTCGTACAGGTCCTGCAACTGGGGCGAGATGAAGTTCCAGTCGTCCAGCACCTGCTGCAACTTGTTCGCAATGCCGGTCGCATAATGGGCGGTCGTCAGGTCGCGTGAGAC
Source organism: Rhodoferax sp. (assembly GCF_012927445.1). Classification (GTDB taxonomy): domain Bacteria; phylum Pseudomonadota; class Gammaproteobacteria; order Burkholderiales; family Burkholderiaceae_C; genus Rhodoferax. Next base: position 711,823 of record NZ_JABBPD010000007.1, on the reverse strand, counting down.
AACGACCAGTTGGCCGTCACGCGAGCCGTCTTTATAGGTAGCAAGTTTCATAGGGGATGCGGGGAAATCGCAGGTTGGTATTACGGATGGCTGAATCAATTTAACTCATCAGAACGTTCGAAATTCTAGTCAGCATGAAAAAAATCAGCCCCCGCCATCAGCTCAAGGTGTTGCTCGCCTTGACGGCCGCCGTGCTGCTGACGCACCTCGCGTTGTTGCAGGCCCCCGGCATGAGCCTGGGACTGAGCCAACCCGAACCGCTTCGCGCCTTCAATACGCGCGTTATTACGCCGACTCCGTTGGCCGCCCTGGAACCAGCCGCTAAACCATTGGCTTCGCCCAAGCGCAAAGCGGCGGCGCCGGCCAGAACGAAAAAACAGGTATCGGCAGCCCCGCCCCTGAGCGATCGCGAGATGGCACCCCAAGCGCCCGTCGCCGTGGAGGAGCAAGCCCCACCAACGCGTCCCGATGACGCCACCCCCCAAGACCCACCGCCGTCTGATGCCGATCAACTGCCCGCCGTACCGCGCCCGCCACGCGATCAGCTTTACACAGTCAGCACGTTCACGGTGCCCGGCTCGGTGCGCTTCCACTATGAGGTGCGGACCAACAAGTTCCCTTTCAGCGCCAAGGCCGAACTGCTGTGGCGACAGGATGGAGAAAGTTACGACGCCCGGCTGGAGATCAGCGCTTTCGGACAAGCCCGCGTGCAAAACAGTCGCGGCCAGATCACCCCGGCGGGTCTGGCCCCGATCCGCTTTTCCGACAAGTTCCGCAGCGAAGTCGCCGCCCACTTTAACCGTGAGCAGGGCAAAGTCACCTTCAGCGCCAACACGCCGGATGTGCCCCTGCTGGCCGGGGCGCAGGATCGCTTGAGTGTGCTGGTGCAGCTGGCCGCCATGATTGCCGGCGACCCGGGACATTTCCCGCCCGCCACCACCCTGGCCATTCAGACCATCGGCCCACGCGATGCCGACACCTGGCTTTTTACCGTCGGGGAGGAAGAGAAACTCACGCTGCCGGGCGGCGAACAGCTCACGCTGAAACTGGTGCGCAACCCGCGACAGGAGTTCGACCAGAAAGTCGAGCTGTGGCTGGCACCAGCACTGGGTTATCTGCCGGCCCGCATCCGGATCACCGAGCCCAATGGCGACTTTGTCGACCAGCAATGGCTGGCCACCGAGCAGCCGGGCTAGCGCCCCGCGCCTAAAGTGCGCCGCACAGAGGGCCTGGCCCTTGAAATTGCCCGGAGCGCTGCCACCTGCAGCCAAAGGACGATTAAGGGATAATCAATCATGCACACGCTTTACGACTCTGACACCTACTCGGTGACCCACATGCTGGCCAACGCAGTGGCGCCCGAGGTGGATCGCGCGGGTGCCGAGCCGGTGCGCATTGTGCCGACGCTGGCGCGCCATGGCTTCGAGATTGTGGACAAACGCGCCAACAAAGAGGTGTATCTGGACGGCTCTTGGGCGGAACTGTTTCAACAACACATCTCCGCCTGGCAGCAAAACACCCCGACCCAGGAAGAGGTGGAAGACACGCTGGAGCAATACGCCGAGCTGGCCCAAAACCCGGTCGTGGTGCACTGACACGGCAAGGTTCAGCCGCGATCACTCCGCTTATGACGTGACAAAAGTGGACTGATGCGCTTCCGTCATTTTGGGCTCGTTGCCCTCATTCTTGGCTTGCAAGGCTGTGCCGCCCCGGCACCGGACAAGCGCCCACTCGACCCGTTTCAAACCCGACAGCTCAACCAGTTATTGCCGGCTGACGCGATCCTGCTGGGCGAGCAGCACGATGCGCCGGATCACCAGCGTATTCAGCGCTTGGTGGTGGAATCCCTTGCTCACCAGCACCTGTTGGCCGCCTTGGCACTGGAGATGGCCAGTGCCGGCCAATCGACCGAACCACTCGACCGCGCGGCGGATGAAAACCAGGTGCGCGCCGCCCTGCAGTGGGACAACAAAGTCTGGCCGTGGGCGACCTACCGTCCGGCCATCATGGCGGCGGTGCGCGCCGGGGTGCCGGTGCTGGGCGCCAACCTGCCCAGCGCACGCCTGCGCGACGCGATGCGCAATGCCGAATTTGACCGGCTGCTGACGGGTCCGGCACTCAAAGCCCAGCAGCAAAACATCCGCCGGGGCCACTGTGAGTTGCTGCCGGAAAGCCAGATTTCACCGATGACGCGCATCCAGATTGCCCGCGATGCTGCCATGGCCGAAACCCTGATCAAAGCCGCCCGGCCGGGCAAAACCGTGGTGCTGCTGGCCGGCAGCGGCCATGTGGAGCGCGCTCTGGGCATCCCCCAGCACCTGGCCCCGTAGTTCAAGGTAAAAACCGTGATTTTCAGCGCAGAACCAGCGTCACCCGCTACAGAAGCTATAGCGCAAGAAGATCAGGTCTGGACCGCCCGGCCTGCCCCGCTCGTGGACTATTGCGCCAATTTCATCGCGAGCCAGCGCCAGCCAGCCGCCGCGCCGACGCCGGAACAAATGCCTTGAGTCCAATGCCTCCTGACGGCTCATGGCCTGCAGCCGAAGATTTCCCTGTCACTTGATGCTTCCCCCGTCAGAGCCGTCGTGGCCCTGCGACAATTCAGACACCATGAACCCTACTTATATATTGACCCTGTCATGCCCGGACCGCTTGGGGCTGGTGCACGCGGTATCCGGATTTTTGCTGGCGCGCGGCGGCAACATTGAAGAAGCCGCCCAGTACAACGACCGCGACACCGGTCTGTTTTTCATGCGGGTGCAATTTGCCTGCGCCCAACTGACGCATGAAGAACTCAAGACCCAGCTCGATGAGTTTGCGCAGCCCTTCGACCTGACGTGGCGCCTGCACGCCCGGGCACTGCCGATGCGCGCGGTGATCATGGTCAGCAAGGAAGGCCACTGTCTGAACGACCTGCTGTTTCGCTGGAAAAGCGGCTTTTTGGGGCTGGACATTCGCGCCATTATTTCTAACCACCGCGAGTTCTACCAACTCGCGGCCAGCTACAACGTGCCGTTTCATCACTTTCCGGTGACCAGCGCCACCAAGGCCCAAGTGGAAGCCAAACAGTACGAAATCATTCAGGCCGAAGAAGCGGAACTGGTGGTGCTGGCCCGCTACATGCAGGTGCTAAGCGATGACCTGTGCCGCAAGCTGTCAGGGCGCGCCATCAATATCCACCACTCGTTCCTGCCCAGCTTCAAGGGGGCCAAACCTTACTACCAGGCGCATGACCGGGGCGTGAAACTGATTGGTGCCACCGCCCACTACGTGACCGCCGATCTGGACGAAGGCCCGATCATTGAACAGGATGTGGCGCGCGTCGACCACAGCAAGACAGTGGAAGACCTGACGACGCTCGGCCGCGATACCGAGAGCCAGGTGCTGGCCCGCGCCGTCAAGTGGCACAGCGAGCACCGCGTGCTGATCAATGGCCACAAAACGGTGATCTTCAAGTAATCGACGGTCGCTGCGTGAATTGCGCGTGGCGTTTTTGCAGAAAGGCCTGAATCCCTTCCTGCGCATCCGGCGTCATGGCCGCGGTGGCCATCAACTCGACCGCCAGCTGGTACGCCTGCGCCTGCGGCAAACCGACCTGCTGGTAAAAGCCCTGCTTGCCCAACGCCTTGGACAGCGCGCTGCCCCGGGTGGCGCGGGTGATCAAGTCCAGCACCGCCGCATCGAGCTGATCGGCCGGCACCGCCTTGTTGATCAAACCCCAGTCGGCGGCGGTGGCGGCATCAATCGCATCGCCAGTGAGGGCCATCTCCAACGCCCGCTTCCGCCCGACACTGCGCGCAACCGCGACCAGCGGCGTGTGACAAAACAGGCCGGCCTTGCCGCCCGGAATGGCAAAGCCCGCCGTGTCGGCGGCAATGGCCAGATCGCAGGTTGCCACCAGCTGGCAACCGGCCGCGGTCGCCAGCGCATGCACCTTGGCAATCACCGGCTGCGGCATCGCCTGGATGGCGTCCATCATCTCGGTACAGACCGCAAACAATTCGCGCGCCTGTTCCAGCGTGGCACCGGCCATGTCGCCAAAGTTATGGCCGGCACTGAAGACCGGGCCGTTGGCCGCCAGAATCACGCCCAGCGCCTCGCTCTGGGCCACCTCGCGCAAGGCCTGCGTCAACTCCCGCATGACCGGCATGGCCAGCGCGTTGCGCTTCTCGGGCCGATTCAAGGTGATGGTGGTGATCGGGCCACTGGTGGAAACCAGCAAGTGTTCGTAGTTCATGGGCCCATTGTGGCAGCCCAGTGCGGTCTAGGCCGACTGGCTGGCCATGACCTCACCCAGCCGAATGGCGCCGGCGGGGGCCCAGGCTGGATTGAACTGCAGCGGGCCTTTCGGGAACAGCATCACCACGGTGGAGCCCAGCAAAAAGCGGCCCATTTCCTGACCTTGTTGCAGCACGACCGATTGGTCGTCATAGCGCCATTCGCGCACCTGACCGCTGCACTTGGCGTTCACCACGCCATGCCAGACGGTGGCCATGCTGCCGACGATGGTGGCGCCCACCAGCACCAGCACAAACGGGCCGCGCGCGGACTCAAAGACACAGACCACCCGTTCATTGCGGGCGAACAGCCCCGGCACGCCACGGGCGGTGGTCGGATTGACCGAAAACAGCGCCCCCGGCACATGAATCATGCGCAGCAGCCGGCCGTCGCACGGCATGTGAATGCGGTGATAGTCCTTGGGACTCAGATACAGGGTGGCAAAACTGCCGTCGTCAAACTGGGCCGCCAGCGCGGCATCGCCCCCCACCAAAGCGGTGCTGGAGTAGTGGTGTCCTTTGGCCTGGTAAATCTGATCCCGTTCCATCGCGCCAAACTGGCTGATGGCGCCATCGACCGGGCAAATCAGGTCGGCACGGGCCAGGGGCCGGGCGCCCTCTTTCAGGGCACGGGTGAAAAAATCATTGAACGTGGGGTAGCTGGCCAGGTCGGGGTTGGCGGCCTCGCTCATGTTGACGCCGTAGCGCCCGACAAACCACTTGATCAGGCGCGTGGTCAGACTGCCGCCGCGGGCAGAGGCGATCAGCCCGGCCAGGGCCGTCAGGGCCTGCTTGGGGAGAAGATATTGCGGCAGCACGGCTAGACGGTCTGACATGGATGGCTACCGGTGGTGAGAATGGCCGGAATTGTACCCAGCGCCTCTGGGGCGCCCGCATGATCCGCGCGGTGGGACAATGCCCGCATGACCGCTGCCCGCATCCCACCCATCCAATGCCTGTTGACGTTTGAGGCGTTGGCCCGTCTACGCAGCGTGACGCAGACCGCCGAAGAACTGTGCGTGACCCCCAGCGCCGTGAGCCACCGCGTCAAGCAACTGGAACAAATCATTGGCACCAAGCTGTTCGGGCGCGCTGACTTTTCACTCACCACCGAAGGCAGCGAGTACCTGGCGCATGTGCGCGAAGGGCTGGCCACGCTGCAAAAATTCCCGATTTCGGCGGCAGTGCCCGGCAAACGCAAACTGCGGCTGGCCGTCACCCCGACCTTTGCCCGCTCCATCCTGATCCCGCGGCTGCGCCAGTTCACCGAAGCCTATCCGGAGATCGACGTGACCTTGCAGGTGTCCATTCCCTTGCTCGACGTGGTGGCGGAAGACGCCGACCTGACGATTCGTTTTGGCACCGGCCGCTACGCCGACGTCGAGCATGTGTGCCTGTTCAAGGACGAAGTGACGCCGCTGGCCTCGCCGTCCTATGTGCGCGAACACGGACCTTTTGTGCTGCCGGAAGACCTGGAAGGCGAGAGCCTCTTGCGCAGCCCGCTGGAGCCCTGGCGCACCTGGTTTGCCGCCAACCACCTGGACTGGCCCGAACCGCTGGAAGGCTCGCAGTTCAACGATGTCGGTCTGCTGTGCGACGGGGCCGCCGCCGGCATGGGGGTGGCGCTGGTGCGCCTGAAGCTGGGCGCTCCCTGGCTGGAGCATGGCTCGCTGGTGCGCCTGTATGACATGAATGTGCCCAGCCCGCACGCGCACTACCTGTGCTGGCGCACCGGCATGATGGACCGCTGGGAGTGCGCAGCGTTTGCCGAATGGCTGAAAAAAAGCGTGGCCTGATCTTTTTTACATCAAATCAGCCGCTAGCCCCCGTGTTGCTTGCGCAAGCAGCTATTAAATTAGTAGCACCCTTGTTTTCACGCCTGTTTGCAAAATTCCTCACACCGGCCGACCCGGCTTCCCTCTACAGTTGAAGCCATTATTTAATTGACGCGTGGAATCCAGCATGAATGCACCCATCTCTCCTGAGCAGCAAGAGTTGCTACAAAGATCAGAGCGCCAGGCGCAGATAGTACGGGAGCTAGAGGCCGTTTTACCGGCACACGCCCTGCTCTGGCACAAGGAAGACACGACGCCGTTTGAGTGCGATGGGCTGACGGCCTACCGCCAGCGCCCGCTGGTGGTCGCCCTGCCCGAAACCCAGGAGCAGGTGCAAGCCGTGCTGCGCACCTGCCACGCGCTGGACGTGCCGGTGGTGGCGCGCGGTGCTGGCACCGGCTTGTCGGGCGGTGCCATGCCGCATCGGCTGGGGGTCACGCTGTCGCTGGCCAAATTCAACAAGATCCTGAAAATTGACCGGCTCAGCCGCACCGCGGTCGTGCAGTGCGGCGTGCGCAACTTGGCCATCAGCGAAGCCGCGGCGGCGCATGGCCTGTATTACGCGCCGGATCCGTCAAGCCAGATCGCCTGCACCATCGGCGGCAACGTGGCGGAAAACTCGGGCGGCGTGCACTGCCTGAAATACGGACTCACCCTGCACAACGTGCTCAAGGTCAAGGGCTTCACGATGGAGGGCGAGGCGGTTGAATTCGGCTCGGAGGCGCTGGACGCCGCCGGCTTTGACTTGCTGAGCATTGTCATTGGCTCGGAAGGCATGCTGGCGGTTACCACCGAGGTCACCGTCAAACTGATCCCCCAACCGCAATTGGCGCGCTGCATCATGGCCAGCTTTGACGATCTCCGCAAAGCGGGCGACGCGGTGGCGGCGGTGATTGCCGCCGGCATCATCCCGGCCGGGCTGGAAATGATGGACAAACCCATGACCGCGGCGGTAGAAGACTACGTCCATGCCGGCTACGACCTGAACGCCGAGGCGATTTTGCTGTGCGAAAGCGACGGCACGATCGAAGAGGTGGAAGAAGAAATCGGCCGCATGAGCGCGGTGCTGCGCACACACGGCGCCACCGCCATTGCCGTCAGCAAAGACGAAGCCGAACGGCTGAAATTCTGGAGTGGCCGCAAAAACGCCTTTCCGGCCAGCGGCCGTATCAGCCCCGACTACATGTGCATGGATTCCACCATTCCGCGCAAGCGCCTGGCCGACATCCTGCTGGCAATCCAGCAGATGGAAAAGAAATACCAGCTGCGCTGCGCCAACGTGTTCCACGCCGGCGACGGCAACCTGCACCCGCTGATTTTGTTTGATGCCAACGACCCGGACCAGCTGCACCGCTGCGAGCTGTTTGGCGCCGAAATTCTGGAAACCAGCGTCGCCATGGGGGGCACCATCACCGGCGAGCACGGCGTCGGCGTGGAAAAGCTCAACTCCATGTGCGTGCAGTTTTCGGCCGCAGAAAACGAGCAGATGTTTGCCATCAAGCGCGCCTTTGACGCCAAAGGCCTACTCAACCCCGGCAAGGTGATTCCGACGCTGAACCGTTGCGCCGATTACGGCAAGATGCTGGTGCGCGGCGGACAGATCAAACACCCGGATTTACCCCGCTTCTAGGCCCCCGACCCTCATGAATGGACTGCGTGGCTTGGCCTGGCTGCTGGCGCTGCAATCAATCGGCGAACTGCTCTCCCGGGGCTTGTCGTTGCCGTTTCCCGGCCCGGTGATCGGGATGCTGTTGCTGCTGCTGGCACTGCGCCTGCCGCTGGTGCGCGAGCCAGTGGCGGTGTGCGCCAATTTTTTGCTGTCACACCTCTCCTTGCTGTTTGTGCCGGTCGGCGTCGGGGTCATGACACATCTGGGGGTGATCGGCCAGTACGGCGTGCGCATGCTGGTGGTGATCGTGCTGTCGACCTGGATCGGGCTGGCGGTCACCGCGTTGGCCTTGCACTGGGGCCGGAGAAAAACCGATGCCTGATTTCGTTCAACTCTGGGTCTATCTCTCCGCCACGCCGCTGTTTGGCCTGACCGCCACGCTGGTGGTTTATGTGCTGGCGCAGGCCGCTTATGCGCGGCTGCAGCAGGCGCCGTGGGCCAATCCGGTGCTGTGGACGGTGGTGACCCTGGCCAGCGTGCTGCTGGCTACCGGCGTGAGTTACCCCACTTACTTTGCCGGCGCGCAATTCATTCACTTCCTGCTCGGCCCGGCGGTGGTCGCGCTGGCTTGGCCGCTGTGGGAGCGCCGCGCTGAGTTGCTCAAGCGCTGGCGTGTCTTGCTGCTGGCGGCACTGGCGGGCGGCGTGGCGGCCAGTGGCTCGGCGCTGGTGTTGGGCTGGGCCTTTGGCTTGCCCACCGACGTGGTGCTGTCGCTGGCGCCCAAATCGGTCACCGCCCCGGTGGCGATGGGCATTGCCGACAAGATTGGCGGCATACCCGCGCTGGCGGCGGTGTTTGCCGTGATCACCGGCCTGGTCGGCGCCCTGAGCGGCAAATACCTGTTTGATGCGCTGAAGATCCCCAGCAACGCCCCGGGCTGGGTGGCCCGCGGTTTTGCGCTGGGCACTGCCGCCCACGGCATTGGTGCGGCGCGGGCGCTGCAGGTTAACGCCGATGCCGGCGCTTATGCCGGGCTGGCACTGGGCCTGCAGGTGGTGCTGGCCTCGCTGCTGATCCCGCTGGCGTTCCGGCTGTTGGGCGGCTAGTGCCGGGCCATTCGCAGCGCCGGTTCGTCGTCGGACATCACCTGCTCGGCCCAGCCAGCCAGCTTGCTGGTATCGGCGCGCAGCACCTCTTGCTTCACGGCCAGAATTTGTGCCGGGTGCATTGAAAAACTGCGCAGCCCCATGCCCAGCAACAAACGGGTCAGGCTGACGTCACCCGCCATCTCACCGCAAACACTCACCGGTTTGCCCTGCGCCCTGCCTTCGGCAATGGTGCCCGCCACCAGCCGCAGCACCGCCGGATGCAAGGGGTCGTACAAATGCGCCACCGATTCATCGGCGCGGTCGATCGCCAGCGTGTACTGGATCAGATCATTGGTGCCAATCGACAGGAAATCAAAATATTTGAGGAACACCTTGAGCGTGAGGGCCGCCGCCGGGATCTCGATCATGGCGCCGATCTTGAGCGGACCATAAGCCACGCCCCGGTTGTCCAGCTCCACGCGGGCCCGGTCAATCAGGGCCATGGTGTGGCGAATTTCGCTGGCATGCACCAGCATCGGGATCAGTAAATTCGCCTGACCATGGGCGGCGGCGCGCAGAATCGCCCGCAACTGCGTCAGAAACATGGCCGGATCAGCCAGGCTCCAGCGAATGGCACGCAGGCCCAGCGCCGGGTTCAGGTGGGCGCCGTCCATCAACGCCTTGTCCAGCGGTTTGTCAGCCCCAACATCGACCGTGCGAATCGTCACCGGCAGACCCTGCATGCCTTCGATGGCCCGTTTGTAGGCCTGGTACTGTTCTTCTTCATTGGGCAGCTTGCCCTGGCGCCCCATGAACAGAAACTCGCTGCGGAACAAGCCGACACCGACCGCGCCGGCCTTGACCGCGCCCGGCGCGTCTTCCGGCATCTCGATGTTGGCCAGCAATTCAATTTTTTGGCCGTCCAGGGTAACCGCCGGGGTGTTGAGCAAGCGGGACAGGCGGCCACGTTCGAGTTCGCCCTGGCGCTGCTTGAAACCATACTCCGCCAGAATGATGGGAGACGGATCCACCACCACCACGCCGGCATCGCCGTCGATGATGACCCAGTCGTCCTGCCGCACCAGCTGGCTGCTCAGGCGCGCGCCGACCACCGCCGGAATGTCCAGGCTGCGGGCCACGATGGCGGTGTGGGAAGTCTTGCCGCCCACATCGGTGATGAAACCGGCAAACACGCTCTGCTTGAACTGCAGCATGTCGGACGGCGACAGATCGTGCGCGATCAGAATCAGCGGCACATCCACCGTGTCATCCAGCAACAGGTCCTGCTGCGACTTTTTGCGGACGGTGCGAGCGGGGGCAGGCACCACGGCCGAGGCGACACCGTTCATGGCGCGCAGCACTTTCTCCGTGATTTGTTCCAGGTCGGCCTTGCGTCCGCGCAGGTACTCGTCTTCCATTTCGTCGAATTGGCGCGCAATCACTTCCAGCTGCGTTGTGAGCGCCCACTCCGCGTTATACAGGCGATGGGTGATCCAGTGCTTGACGCCGGCAATCAGTTCGACATCCTGCAACAGCATCAGGTGCACGTCCAGCAAGGCGGTCAACTCATGCGGCGCTTCTCTGGGGCCCTTGTTCATCAAGCTGGCTTGCAGGCGAAGAATCTCGTCCACCACCGCATTGCGCCCGATGCGAATCCGGTCGATCTCGGACTCCACTTGGGAAGGCTCGATGAAATAGTGCGCGACGTCCACCCGGCTGGAGGCCACCAGCACCGCACGCCCGATGGCAATGCCGCGGGCGACCGCCAGGCCGTGAATGGCGAAAGTCACTCACCTTCTCCGAATTTATCGGCAATCAGGGCCAGCAACGCCGCCAGGGCTTCCTGTTCGCGCTCGCCGCTGGTCTCCACTTCTACCGTGCTGCCGATCCCGGCCGCCAGCATCATGACACCCATGATGCTCTTGGCATTGACGCGGCGCTCGCCTTTGACCATCCAGACCTCGCACGGGTAGCTGCCCGCCATCTTGGTTAATTTGGCCGAGGCGCGCGCATGCAGGCCTAATTTATTGCTGATGGTCGTCGTTGCTTTGATCATTTTTCTTTTTCACCTGATTCTGGGGCGCCGTCACGGCCACCGACAGGACACCCTGGGTGCCGCCGGCCAAGGCCCGCGCCACCAGCGAATCGAGCGATTCATGGCGGTACGTGACCGTGCGCAAGAGCATGGGCAGATTTACCCCGGCTATTAATTTTGAATTCAAACCGTCAACCAGTTTTTGGGCCGCATTGCAGGGCGTCGCCCCAAACACGTCGGTCAACACCAGCGTCTGCGGGGAGTCCAGCAGTGCCAGCGCCTGCGCGGCACCGGCCAGCGTTTCTTCGGGCGGCACGTTGGGCTGCACATCAAAGGCAGCCACTCCCGCCTCGGCGTCGGCAAACACATGCAAAACGCACTGGCGCAGGGCACTGGCCAGGGGCGCGTGAGCGATGATAAGAATGCCGATATTCATATATTTCTAAACTTGTGGGACAGACAGCACCGCCGGCAACGCAGACCAGCGCGGTCGTGATCACGTCAGAGGGACTGATTATGGCTTTTTGCCGAGAGGAAATAGAGATAGGCCGCAACGGAACACAGTAAAAACACGCTCATTGCCGTCTGGAAGGCCTGTATCTCGGACAGTCCCAGCGCCCTGAATCCTTCTACCGCCAGGCCAATGCCCCACTGCACGACAAAGACCCCGGCAAATATCACCAGGTTGTACGCCGAGAGCGCCCGCCCGGCGAGCGCGGGTGCAAAGGCCATGCCCACCGCCGGCTGCGCCAGCGAGACAAAGGTGCAACTCATGCAATACAAGGCCCACAAGGCGCCAGCCCCCGTCGACAGTGCGGGACCAGCTATTATTACAATAGCAAGCAACACAAAGCTGGCGGGCAAGCCACGGGCAATCAGTCGATCCGCATGGAAACCGCGCCGGGCCAGCCACGGGTTGGCCAGACCCCAGGCCCAAAACGTGCCCAGCATCGCCACATTGATCCAGAACAAACCACTGGCGGCTTGCAGCGGGCTGTAGCCCGCCACCTTGATCATCCAGGGGGCCGCCCAGAGCGTCTGCATCGCGACCAGGCCGCCGTAACAAAAAAAGCCGATCGGCGCCATCTTGCGGAAATAAGGATGGCGCCAGACCTCGGCATAGCTGGCCTTGGCTTGCCCTGCGTCAGACCCCGGTGGCAACGCCGCTTTCCATGGCGGCACCTGCCAGGCAATCAGCACCATCGCGAGCAGCACCAGCGCCGCCAATGCCCAAAACAACACGCGCCAGCCGACGATGGGCATCAACCATTGCACCGGCAGGGTGGACGCCACCATGCCCAAGGAGCCGGTCATCAGCATCCACGAATTCGCCCGCATCTGGGTGGTGGCGGGAAACCAGCGACGGTAGCCCGTCAACGGCGCCATCAGACAGGCGCTGACGCCGACGCCACACAAAATTCGCGCCAGCAGCAGGCCGGTAAAACTGGTGGCCAAAGAAAAAGCGACACAGCCCAGCACCGCCACCGTCAGAAAACTGAGAATGACTTTTTTCGGCCCATGCCGGTCCAGCCACTTGCCCAAGGGCAACTGGGTCGCCGCGAACCCCAGAAAGTAGCCGCCCGCCAGCAAGCCCAAATTACTGGCATTGAGCGCAAACTCGCGCGTCAGCGTCGGCGACAGGGTGGCGGTAATGGCCCGGATCAGGGTCGAAAAGAAGTAGGCAAAGGCAAACGCCAGAAAAACCACAATGGCGGCGCGTTTCGGCAACGTCGTCATTGGAGGCGGAGCCCGGCAAAATAAGTGTCCGCCACCGCCGGGTTGGCCGCATTCGCGACCACCGCCGCCTGGAACACTTGTGAGCCTGCGGCAAACCAGACCGCTTGCAGCGTCAGGGCGGTTCCGTCCGGGCGCGTTCCTGACGCGCGCACCTGCACCGGTGGCGCCAACCCGCTGCTCCCTTTGAGCGCAAAGAGGCGCTCGCTGGACGTTACCGCCTGCATATTCCCCAGGGTTGCCGACTTCCACTGGCGGAGCACTGCGCCGGTGCTGCTGGCGTCGTTGGTCTCAGCCATGGCCAGTGTGAACGTGGCATGGCCGGCATCGCACGTCAACATCGTCATCGTCACGTCTTTCGCCGCCAGCGCAACCCGGCGCGCGCTCTGCTCGGGTTTGCAGGGAAACAGGGCCGTCAGCGGCGCTTGATCGGGGTGGACGTCGCGCCAATTGAAGGTCGGACTGCAGCCGAGAAGAAGCGACAAACCGCACCAGGCCGCGACAAATTTGAAATAACGCATGCGTCGATTATCCGTGGGGACACGCCGCACGGCGGGCTGCCGCAAACGAGCGACCACGGGCTAGTTCAGCGCGCCAAACACCTTTTTCAATACGGCGCTGCCCGTTGCCACCGGGTCCTGCCGAATCTTCTTTTCTTCTTCGCCAATCATCAAATAGAGGCCATCCAATGATTTGCCGGTCACATACTGCTGGATATTCGCATCTTCCTGTTTGACCAGTCCCAAACCCGCGGCCTTGCCCGCCACCTGGTTGTACTTTTCGGTCAATCCCACTTTAGCGGTCGCTTTGGTCACGGCGGGCAAAAATTTGACACTGAGCGGGGCACGGGTTTTATCGGCGAAAAAGGCGGAGATTGAGGTGTCGCCCCCCGTCAGAATTTTCTTGGCGTCGGTCACGTTCATGGTCCGGACCGCGCCGACCAGCAAGTCCTTGGCCATCGGCACTGCGGCTTCGGCCGCACGGTTCATGCTCGTGACCAGTTCGTCAATGCGGTCCCCTTGCCCCAGGAGCCGGAGTAATTTGGACGCATCCTCCAGATAACCCGGCAAAGGAATGCGAACTTTTTCATTGCCCAGGAATCCATCTGTTTTGCCTAACAAGCTCACCGCGGCGATGGCGCCTTTCTCCAAAGCGATTTTGAGGCCTTGGGAGGCCTCCGCATTGCTCAGATCATCAATTGACAGGGCATACGCACGTTGTTGCGCCAGCATGATGACCGCCGCCAGCATCGGCACCGGAATGGAATTAAACTGTCGACGATCCATGGACACACCTGTTAAATGAAACGAAGTTTGTATCTTGCCGCAGCCGCGGTTGTTTTGGCAATCAGTTTGGGCATTTACCTGAACTCAGGTCTGTCTGCGGCACCCCTCTCCTCTTTTGTGATGCTCGACGGCTCCAAAAAGGATACGACGCACCTCAAGGGAAAAGTGACCTTGGTGAACTTCTGGGCCACCAGTTGTGTCACCTGTGTCGCGGAGATGCCCAAGTTGATCGCCACCTACGACAAATACAAGTCGCAAGGTTATGACACGATCGCCGTGGCCATGAGTTATGACCCGCCCAGCTATGTCGTCAACTTTGCGCAAACCCGTAAACTACCCTTCAGTGTGGCCATTGACAACACTGGCGAAGTTGCCAAGGCCTGGGGTGATGTGTTACTGACGCCCACCTCTTACCTCGTCAACAAACGCGGTGAGATCGTCAAGCGCTACATCGGCGAACCCGACCTAGCGGAACTCCATCGCTTGATTGAAAAGCTGCTGGCTGAAGCTTGAAACCATCAGCCCCTTTTCACAGTAACTCACTCTTTCCGGTAAGCGTCATGGCAGGTTTTGCAAGTGCCCCCTGTTGCGCTGACCGCTGTCTTGATGCTGTCCAGACTGCCGGTTTTTGCAGCGGCGGCGAGCTTTGACATTTCGGCTTGCATCTTGTCGGCGTACTCCTTGAATTTGGCGGGCTCCTTCCAGATCTCGGGCTTGGCGCGCGTGTCACCTTTGTCGGTCCCCTCGCCAAAAGCAGCCCACGGGAGCTTGCCAACAAACTCGGCGATGGCCGCGCTGTCCGCCGCAACTTTGGCGTCAAACGAGGCTTTGCCAGCGGCCATGGCCGCTATACGGCCAAAATTTTGCTGCATGACAAACAAGGCATTTTTGCGGTACTTGACCGCATCTTCCGGTTTGGCAAACTGGGCGGCTGCGGGTACCGCAAATGCCACGGCACACGCAGCGAGAACAAAAGATGCGATTTTTTTCATTTGGTTTTCTGCGTTGATATTTTTACGAACTCTGGCAATGAGTGTAGGAGCGATTTGACTGTCCTAACCCAACAACGCCACTAGGGAAACTACTGAGCGCCGGTTCGCTACGGCGGCGCAACGCACAATATGCACTTCCCTGTCAGCCGTCAATTTACGACTGATTCTTTGCCAATATGGAGAGTTTGAATGATGTCCACCAAAGTCAGGGTCTGGGACCTGCCCACGCGATTTTTCCATTGGTCACTGCTTGTTTGTGTCGTGGCTTTGGTCACAAGCGCTCAGTTCGGCGGCGAGGCGATGGTTTGGCATTTCCGATTCGGTTATGCCGTGCTGAGTCTGCTGCTGTTTCGCCTTATTTGGGGCGTGGTTGGCGGCCGCTGGTCTCGCTTTGCGTCCTTCCTTTATTCTCCTGCCGCCATCCTTCGTTACATCAAGGGTCAGGGCCCGAGCAGGCCATCGATTGGACACAATCCGTTAGGCGCGGTATCGGTGTTTGCACTGATGGGCTTTCTTCTCCTGCAAGTTGGCAGCGGCCTGATCAGCGACGACGAGATCGCAGCAACCGGGCCCCTCAGCAAGTTTGTGTCCAACGCCACGGTCAACCTCGCCACTTTTTATCACAAGGATATTGGCAAACTGATCCTCATCGGTTTGGTCGTGCTGCACGTCGGTGCCATTCTGTTCTACCAGTTCAAGAAGGGCGAGAATCTGGTTCGCCCCATGATTGGCGGCGACAAAGAAACGCTGATCGTCACACCCAGTTCACGCGACGACGCAAGTTCACGCACGCTGGCCATCCTCATTTTGCTGGGCTGCGTGACGTTAGTGGCTTGGCTCGTTAAACAAGCAGGGTAAGTTCTGCTGTGTCGGAATCTTGGGCGGTATGAAGCCGCCCTCACCATCAAAGCCCCGCGAAAAATCTCGGAGCAGCTCAGCCAGTTCAATCTAACAACGTCGCCGCTAATGCGAGGCAACGACGTTGTTGCTTCAAGCCATAACTCAGGCTTTGGCTTGCGCCAGCATGGTGGTCGCGCCACTCACGTCAAACTTTCCTGGCGCTTCAATATTGAGCGTCACCACTTTGCCGTCTTTCACCAACATGGAATAACGGTTGCTTCGCAAACCGAGTCCCTTCCCGGTCAGGTCAAGCGTCAGGCCGGTTGCTTTGGTAAAAGCAGCATCACCATCTGCCAGCATGCGCACTTTGCCCGCAGTTTTTTGCTCACGCGCCCAGGCGCCCATGACAAATGCATCGTTCACGCTGATACACCAGATTTCATCAATTCCAGCAGCTTTCAACTCGGCAAACTTTTCAACATAGCCTGGCACATGCTGGGCGGAGCAAGTCGGCGTGAAGGCACCCGGTAGCGCAAACAACGCAATGGTCTTCCCCGCGCTGGCCGTGGCTACCTCTACTGGATTGGGGCCGATACTGCAACCACCGCCCTCCACTTCCGAAAATTCCATCAAGGTTACCGCGGGCAGTGTGTCACCGACTTTAATCATTAAATGCTCCTGAAATAGTTGATTCGAATCCAGCATTGAAAACGGCTCACATTGTGAGCCGTTTTTGCGAGACCTGCAGTCGGAAGACTGCAAAGACTTAAACCGCAGCTGCCTTTTGAACCAAGCGGGTCGCTACCCAGTTCTTGGTTTTAGAGATAGGACGGCTTTCGGTAATTTCGATGACATCACCCATCTTGTACTCGCCCTTTTCGTCATGGGCGTGGTACTTGCTGGACTTACCAACGATTTTGCCGTAGAGCTCGTGCTTGACACGACGCTCAATCAACACCGTCACAGTTTTCGAACGCTTATCACTGACAACCTTGCCAGTCAGAGTACGCTTGAGGGATGTTTTAGCTTCCGTCATTTATAGCTCCTTATTTGGCGGATTTTTCAGCGCTTTGCTTCTCGACAAGAATAGTCTTGGCGCGAGCAATATCACGGCGCGTAGAGCGCAGCGTAGCGGTGTTGTTGAGTTGTTGCGTTGCTTTTTGCATACGCAGACCGAAGTGAGCTTTTTGCAACTCTTTAACTTCAGCTTGCAGACCGGCAACGTCTTTTTGGCGTAGTTCAGTAGTGTTCATATCATGTTCTCCTGATTACTGGCCAATCATGCGAGCCACAAAAGCGGTCCGCAAAGGCAGCTTGGCGGCTGCCAAACGAAACGCTTCACGAGCCAACTCTTCAGTCACGCCGACGATTTCAAAAACGATCTTACCTGGCTGAATCTCAGCCACGTAATACTCGGGATTGCCTTTACCGTTACCCATACGCACTTCAGCAGGCTTTTGGGAAATCGGCTTATCAGGAAACACACGAATCCAGATACGACCACCACGCTTAACGTGACGGGAAATCGCACGACGTGCGGCTTCAATCTGACGAGCGGTCAAACGGCCACGGTCAATACATTTCAGACCAAAATCACCAAACGCGACCGAGCTACCTCGAGTCGCAATACCGGTGTTACGGCCCTTTTGCTCTTTGCGATATTTGCGACGAGCGGGTTGCAACATAATTATTCTCCTTTACCGTCAGCTGCTGCAGCTGGCGCGGCTACCTTGCGGACGCGCTGAACGGCGGGTTTTTGTGCATCGGCCCCAGTAGCCTCAGCAGGTTTGTCGCTGCCATCGGCAGGCGCAGTGTTGCCACCCATTGGAGGACGACGCGCGCCGCGAGGTGCGGGACGGTCAGAACCAGGGCGGGCATCACGACGTGGGCCACGTGGACGACGCTCTTCATCAGCACGGGGCTCAACAGCGGCCGGCAGATCATTACGACCCAACGTGTCACCCTTGTAGACCCAAACCTTGACACCAATGATGCCGTAGGTTGTTTTAGCTTCAGAAGTACCGTAATCGATATCGGCACGCAGTGTATGAAGTGGCACGCGACCTTCGCGATACCATTCACAACGCGCAATTTCAATACCGTTCAAACGACCTGACGACATGATCTTGATGCCCAAGGCACCCAGACGCATCGCATTTTGCATGGCACGCTTCATGGCACGACGGAACATGATCCGCTTTTCCAACTGCTGCGTAATGCTGTCGGCAATCAGTTTGGCATCAATTTCAGGCTTGCGCACTTCTTCAATGTTCACTGCAACCGGCACGCCCAATTGACGTGTCAATTCGCGCTTCAAGTTCTCGATGTCTTCGCCTTTTTTGCCGATCACAACACCCGGACGCGCCGAGAAAATTGTGATACGTGCATTCTTGGCTGGACGCTCGATCAGCACACGCGACACAGACGCGTTTTTAAGCTTGGCTTTCAGGTACTCGCGCACCTTGATGTCTTCAGCCAACATACCCGCAAAGTCACGGTCATTGGCGTACCAGCGTGATGCCCAATTGCGGCTAATCGACAAGCGAAAGCCGGTTGGGTGGATTTTTTGTCCCATATCTTCCTGGCCTCTTTCAGTTACCAACCGTCACGTACACATGGCACGTGGGTTTTCTGATTTGGTTGCCGCGACCTTTTGCGCGGGCCGTGAAGCGCTTGAGCGAGGCACCTTGCTCGACGAAGATTGAAGTGATCTTCAATTCGTCGATGTCGGCACCGTCGTTATGCTCAGCGTTGGCAATGGCAGACTCCAGAACCTTCTTGATGATCACGGCAGCTTTTTTCTGCGTGAACATCAAGATGTTCAAGGCTTGATCCACTTTCTTGCCGCGAATTAAATCCGCGACCAAACGGCCTTTATCGACCGACAAACGAACGCCACGAAGGGTTGCACGTGTTTCCATGGTCACCTCCTTATTTCTTTGAGACTTTTTTGTCTGCAGGGTGACCCTTGAAAGTACGGGTGAGAGCAAACTCCCCCAACTTATGGCCAACCATTTGATCGGTGATATAGACTGGCACGTGCTGTTTGCCGTTGTGCACCGCGATGGTCAGACCGATGAAATCGGGCAAAACCATTGAGCGACGCGACCAAGTCTTAATCGGCTTTTTGTCTTTGGTTGCAACAGCTTTTTCAGCTTTTGCGACCAAATGATGGTCGACAAACGGACCTTTTTTGAGAGAACGAGTCATTTACCTGCCCCTTACTTCTTGCGACGCGACACGATCATGACCTGCGTGCGCTTGTTGTTACGGGTACGGTAACCCTTGGTCAGATTACCCCAAGGATCGACTGGATGACGGCCTTCGCCGGTCTTGCCTTCACCACCACCATGTGGGTGATCCACCGGGTTCATGACAACACCGCGAACGGTCGGACGAATACCCTTCCAGCGCTTCGCACCGGCTTTGCCGAGACGACGCAGGCTGTGCTCTTCGTTAGCGACCTGGCCAAGCGTTGCACGACATTCGATGTGGATCTTACGAACCTCACCCGAACGCATACGCACTTGAGCGTAGATGCCTTCACGCGCTAGCAAAGTTGCAGAAGTACCGGCTGAACGTACGATTTGTGCGCCTTTGCCAATTTGCAATTCGATGCAATGCACGATGGAACCCACCGGAATATTGCGGATAGGCAAAGTGTTACCAACACGAATTGGCGCTTCTGCACCACTCATGATGGAGGCACCAACCTCAAGACCACGGGGAGCAATGATGTAGCGACGCTCACCGTCGGCATAACACACCAGTGCGATGTGAGCCGAGCGGTTTGGATCGTATTCAATACGCTCAACCTTGGCAGGTATGCCGTCCTTCGTGCGACGGAAGTCAACCACGCGATAGTGGTGCTTGTGACCGCCGCCTTTGTGACGGGTTGTGATGTGACCATTATTATTGCGGCCGGCATGCTGGAACTGAGGTTCTAGCAACGGCGCAAAAGGTTCACCCTTGTACAGGTGGTCACGCGAAATCTTCACCACGCCACGACGGCCTGGTGAAGTTGGTTTCATTTTAATAACAGCCATGATTACGCAGCCTCCCCACCGAGGTTCAGCTCTTGACCAGGCTTCAGCGTCACATAAGCCTTGCGAATATTATCGCGACGGCCTACAGACTTGCCAAAACGCTTGGTTTTGCCTTTGGTGTTCACCACAGAGACGCCCTTAACCTCAACCTTGAACATCAATTCCACAGCGGCCTTGATTTCATATTTGGTAGCGTCTTGCAGCACTTTGAAGGTCACCGCATTGCTCTTTTCAGCGACCATCGTTGCCTTTTCAGACACGATTGGCGCGACGAGCACTTGCATCAGACGACCTTCGTCAAATGTAGTCAGATTTGGACCATGGCTCATGCGAACATCTCCTGGAGTTTTTCCATCGCGGCCTTGGTGACAAGCACTTTGCGATAGTGAACCAGGGACACTGGATCAGCGTAACGCGGCTCAACAACCAAAATATTCACCAGATTCCGGGATGCAAGGTACAGGTTTTCGTCGACTTCGTCGGCAATCACCAAAACGGATTCCAGATTCATGGCCTTGAACTTGGCAGCCAAAGGCTTGGTTTTAGGCGAGTCCACCTTCATGGAGTCAACCACAGCCAAACGGCCTTCACGCGCCAACTGCGACAAGATGGACGCCATGCCGGCACGGTACATCTTCTTGTTGATTTTTTGCGTGAAATTTTCGTCAGGCATGTTCGGGAAAATCCGACCGCCCCCGCGCCACAATGGCGAGGAAGTCATACCAGCACGAGCGCGACCCGTACCCTTTTGTTTAAAAGGCTTCTTGGTCGAGTGCTTGACCTGTTCACGGTCTTTCTGGGCGCGAGTGCCTTGACGGGCATTGGCCTGGAAAGCAACCACAATCTGGTGAACCAGATCTTCGTTGTATGCGCGACCAAACACTGTTTCCGGCGCTTCAACTTTAGAAGTTGCCAGACCTTGATCATTCAGGAGTTCGAGCTGCATCAGTTCGCTCCTTTCGTTTCAGCATTTTTGGCTTTGACTTTAATGGCAGGACGAACGGTCACAAAACCGCCAGCCGAACCAGGAATAGCCCCCTTGATCATCAACAATTGACGAGCTTCGTCAATGCGGATCACATCCAGATTCTGGGTAGTGACCGTGTCAACACCCAAGTGACCCGTCATGCGCTTACCAGGAAACACACGACCAGGATCTTGCGCCATACCAATGGAGCCAGGAACGTTGTGCGAACGGCTATTACCGTGCGACGCCCGTTGCGACTTCATGTGGTGACGCTTGATTGTTCCTGCAAAGCCCTTACCAATGGTCGTGCCCTGCACATCAACCTTTTGGCCAACAGCAAACACAGCCGCCACAGGCACTGTTGCACCTGCTTTGTACTGGGCAGCCACATCGGCAGTCAGACGGAATTCTTGTATAACTTCACCAGCTTCAACACCTGCTTTAGCAAGGTGACCAGCGGCAGGCTTGGTGACGCGCGAAGCTTTGCGGGAACCAAAGGTCACCTGCAAGGCCACGTAGCCGTCATTCTCTTGGGTTTTGACCTGGGTCACACGGTTGTTAGACACGTCCACCACCGTGACAGGGATTGAATCCCCCTCATCGGTGAATAGGCGCATCATGCCCACCTTGCGGCCCAGCAACCCTAGGGAGTTGCTCAGACTCATTATTTTCTCCGTAACTCTCACCGTTGCAACTGCAATTGGCTACAACGTTTTGCGTGAAAGACTGTTAATAAAACTCTGTCGAAGATGCATAGCATTCTCGACAGAGCCTTCAAGTATATCCCGAACACCTTTTGCGTGCAAGTTCATTCAATACCTGGATCCTCAAGGGGGTCCGGTTATACCGAACCTCCCCATGATTTACTGCAGCTTGATTTCAACATCCACACCAGCGGGCAGATCAAGCTTCATCAACGCATCAACGGTTTTGTCCGTTGGGTCAACAATGTCCATCAGGCGTTGGTGTGTACGAATTTCAAACTGATCGCGGCTGGTCTTGTTGACGTGTGGCGAACGCAGAATGTCGAAACGCTTCATACGCGTTGGCAAAGGCACCGGGCCCTTGACAATAGCGCCAGTGCGTTTAGCTGTATCCACAATTTCAGCGGCCGACTGGTCGATGAGTTTGTAGTCAAAAGCTTTCAGGCGAATGCGAATTTTTTGTTTGGTAGCCATGGTAATTCCTTAAGCAATGATCTTGGCAACCACACCGGCACCGACCGTCTTGCCACCTTCACGGATAGCAAAACGCAGACCTTCTTCCATGGCAATCGGGTTGATCAACTTGACGGTGATCGACACGTTATCGCCTGGCATGACCATTTCCTTGCCTTCTGGCAACTCGATCGCACCGGTCACGTCCGTGGTACGGAAGTAGAACTGGGGACGGTAGTTGTTGAAGAACGGGGTGTGACGGCCACCTTCATCTTTGGACAAGACATAGATCTCGCCCGTGAAATGGGTGTGTGGCTTGATCGAACCGGGCTTGCACAGCACTTGGCCGCGCTGCACGTCTTCGCGCTTGGTACCGCGCAACAAGATGCCGACGTTGTCGCCTGCTTGACCTTGGTCGAGCAATTTGCGGAACATTTCAACACCGGTGCAAATGGTTTTCTGCGTGTCATTGATACCGACAATTTCGATTTCTTCGCCGACTTTAACAATACCGCGTTCGATACGACCGGTCACCACGGTGCCACGACCCGAGATCGAGAACACGTCTTCCACTGGCATCAGGAAGGCACCGTCGATGGCGCGCTCTGGCAGGGGAATGTAGGTGTCGAGTGCATCAGCCAGCTTCATGATGGCTTCTTCGCCCAGCGGACCCTTGTCACCTTCCATGGCGAGCTTGGCGCTGCCGTGGATGATAGGGGTGTCATCACCAGGGAAATCATACTTGTCGAGCAACTCGCGAACTTCCATTTCAACGAGTTCGAGCAATTCAGCATCGTCGACCATGTCGCACTTGTTCAGGAACACGATGATGTAAGGCACGCCGACCTGGCGCGCCAGCAGGATGTGCTCGCGGGTCTGAGGCATGGGGCCGTCAGCAGCGGAACAGACCAGAATAGCGCCGTCCATTTGGGCCGCGCCAGTGATCATGTTTTTAACGTAATCAGCGTGTCCTGGGCAGTCAACGTGAGCGTAATGGCGGTTAGCCGTTTCGTATTCAACGTGCGCGGTATTGATGGTGATACCGCGGGCCTTTTCTTCAGGTGCGGCATCGATCTGGTCATAGCCTTTGGCGGTACCGCCAAATTTGGCGGCCAGCACCGTGGTGATGGCGGCGGTCAGCGTAGTTTTACCGTGATCGACGTGGCCAATCGTGCCGACGTTGACGTGCGGTTTGGTACGTGTGAATTTTTCTTTTCCCATTATCAATTCTCCAAAGAGCTAGTTCCCGTGTACAGGTTTAATGTTTGCACGATGTTGCTGATTCGCCCCGCACGGGAACAGGGCGGCACACCGTCGCAGACAACTTGAAATTATTTGGCGCGCGCTGCCATGATGGCTTCGGACACGTTACGCGGAGCTTCCGAGTAATGCTTGAATTCCATCGTGTAAGTGGCGCGGCCTTGCGACATGGAGCGCAAAGTCGTCGAGTATCCGAACATTTCTGACAATGGAACTTCAGCCTTGATGGCCTTGCCGCCGCCAACCATGTCTTCCATGCCCTGCACCATGCCGCGGCGTGAGGCCAAATCGCCCATCACGTTACCGGCGTAGTCTTCTGGCGTTTCCACCTCAACTGCCATCATGGGTTCAAGAATGACCGGGCCAGCCTTGCGGCAACCTTCTTTGAAACCGAAGATGGCGGCCATCTTGAATGCCAGTTCGTTCGAGTCAACATCATGGTACGAGCCGAAATGCAGCGTGACCTTAACGTCAACGACTGGGTAGCCAGCCAACACGCCTTGCGTGACGGCCTCGTTGATGCCTTTTTCAACCGCCGGGATGTATTCGCGGGGCACCGTGCCACCCTTGATCGCATCCACAAACTCAATGCCCTTGCCAGGTTCATTGGGTTCGATCTTCAATACCACGTGACCGTACTGGCCCTTGCCGCCGGACTGGCGCACAAACTTGCCTTCAGCGTCTTCCACCGTCTTGCGAATGGTTTCGCGGTAGGACACTTGCGGCTTGCCGACGTTGGCTTCCACGCCAAACTCACGCTTCATGCGGTCAACAATAATTTCCAGATGCAACTCGCCCATACCTGCGATCAGGGTCTGGCCCGACTCTTCGTCGGTCTTGACGCGGAAAGATGGATCTTCTTGCGCCAAACGCTGCAAAGCAATACCCATTTTTTCCTGATCGACCTTGGTCTTGGGTTCCACGGCCTGGGTAATCACCGGCTCCGGGAACACCATGCGCTCCAACATCACGATGGCCGTTGGATCGCACAGGGTTTCACCCGTGGTCACATCTTTCAAACCGATACAGGCAGCGATGTCACCGGCGACGATTTCGCTGACTTCTTCGCGGTTGTTGGCGTGCATTTGCACAATGCGACCGATGCGTTCTTTCTTGCCGCGAATCGGGTTATAGACGGTATCGCCTTTTTGCAGCACGCCGGAATAGACGCGCACAAAGGTCAACTGGCCGACAAACGGATCGGTCATCAACTTGAATGCCAGGGCCGAGAACTTCTCCTTATCGTCTGCCTTACGCACCACTGGATTTTCATCTTCGTCCATGCCCTTGACCGGCGGAATATCCACCGGCGACGGCATGAACTCAATCACGGCATCCAGCATGCGCTGCACGCCTTTGTTCTTGAACGCAGAGCCGCAAAACATAGGCTGGATCTCGCTGGCGATCGTGCGCGTGCGGATACCAAACTTGATCTCGGCTTCAGTCAAGTCACCTTCTTCAAGGTACTTGTTCATCAACTCTTCGGACGCCTCGGCAGCGGCCTCGACCATTTTTTCACGCCATTCCTTGGCGCTTTCCACCAAGTCAGCAGGAATTTCGCGGTACTCAAACTTCATGCCTTGTGAAGCCTCGTCCCAAACGATCGCCCGCATTTTGATCAGGTCAACCACGCCAGTGAAGTTTTCTTCTGCGCCGATTGGAATCACCATGGGAACAGGGCTGGCCTTCAGGCGCAACTTCATCTGATCCACGACCTTGAAAAAGTTGGCGCCGGTACGATCCATCTTGTTCACAAAGGCCAGACGTGGCACCTTGTATTTGTTGGCCTGGCGCCAAACAGTCTCGGACTGGGGCTGCACACCACCCACCGCACAGTACACCATGCACGCACCATCCAGCACGCGCATCGAGCGCTCGACTTCAATCGTGAAATCCACGTGGCCGGGGGTGTCAATGATGTTGATACGGTGCTCAGGCAGGGACTTGTCCATCCCCGTCCAGAAACAGGTCGTTGCAGCGGAGGTGATCGTGATGCCACGCTCCTGCTCCTGCTCCATCCAGTCCATGGTGGCCGCGCCGTCATGGACTTCACCAATTTTGTGGCTCACGCCAGTATAAAAAAGCACGCGCTCGGTGGTAGTGGTTTTACCGGCGTCAATGTGAGCCGAAATACCGATATTGCGGTAGCGCTCAATGGGGGTATGGCGAGCCATGGTGGATCCTTGGTTGATCTGTATATTTCAAACCACTACCCGCAAAGACTTGTAGCCCTTGCGACGTAGCGTGCGGCTTTCACTCTGTGGGCAGTCTCGAAGGCGATGCGTGAAGCAAGCCAGAGGACTGCGACGGCGAATGAAAGCCGCGCAGTAGCCGTCTTAGAAACGGAAGTGGGAGAAGGCCTTGTTGGCTTCTGCCATGCGGTGAACTTCGTCACGCTTTTTCATGGCGCCGCCACGGCCTTCAGTAGCTTCCATCAACTCGTTAGCCAAGCGCAATGCCATGGATTTTTCACCGCGCTTGCGCGCAGCTTCTTTAATCCAACGCATGGACAGGGCCAAACGACGGACCGGGCGCACTTCAACAGGCACCTGGTAGTTAGCACCACCAACACGGCGGGACTTCACTTCAACCATCGGCTTGACGTTATTGATCGCCATGGTGAAGGCTTCAACCGGGTCTTTACCTGGGTTCTTCTTTTCGATCTGCTCCAGCGCGCCATAAATGATGCGCTCAGCGACCGCTTTTTTGCCGCCTTCCATGATCACGTTCATGAATTTAGACAGCTCGACATTGCCGAACTTAGGATCCGGCAGGATTTCACGTTTAGGGACTTCGCGACGACGTGGCATTTTTTCACCTCTTAATTGCTTCAGTTGGCATCAAAATTTGACACCGCAAAAACCATTTTGGTTTTCACTTACTCGACCCAACAACGGGTCACTACGTTGATTCACCGCGCCACGCGGGAAACAACACCTTATCTATCGAACAAGCGTTAGCTTATTTCGCCTTTGGCTTCTTGGCACCGTACTTGGAGCGCGACTGCTTGCGGTCTTTCACACCTTGCAAATCGAGCGAACCACGCACAATGTGGTAACGCACACCAGGCAGATCCTTGACACGACCGCCGCGAACCAGCACAACGCTGTGTTCCTGCAGGTTGTGGCCTTCGCCGCCGATGTAGGAAATAACTTCGAACCCGTTGGTCAGGCGCACTTTGGCGACTTTACGCAGAGCCGAGTTAGGTTTCTTAGGCGTGGTGGTGTACACACGGGTGCACACACCGCGACGCTGCGGAGAGTTTTGCATCGCGGGGCTTTTTGACTTGATCGTTTCGACCTCGCGCCCCTGACGTACTAATTGATTGATGGTTGGCATTGAAAAACGTCCCTAAACGTTTGGTAACTTAAAAAACTTCGAAAACGTGAATCTCTTCGGAAATTCCGAAAAGCTTTCAACTATAGCAGGTCGTCGGTTAACACGCAATCACGTTTTCCGAGTTCTGCCCTCCGGCCACGTGTCTGCACCCCGACCCCCTTCAACAAACTCTTCCTTACTTGATCCACAAACGCATGGCATCCCAGGCACGACCAACGATGCCGGCTTGCTCGACGGCTTCCAGCGCGACCAAGGGCACATCAACGAGCACCTGCTCGCCGCTGCTGACCTTCAGCATTGCCAATTGTTGGCCTTTGGCAAATGGCGCCACCAGGGGATCAGCACGCACCACTTGTGTTTTCAGCTTACCTGCGCTACCGGTCGGGACGGCAACCACAATCGCCTGCTGGCGACCCAATTTGACGGTTGAACTTTTGCCCTTCCAGACCGCAGGCGATACCACCGCCTGGTTGGCATCGAACAGCTTGACGCCTTCATAGGCGGTGTAGCCCCAGTTCAGCAACTTCTGGGACTCGTTGGCGCGGGCATTCTCGCTGGTGGCACCCAACACAATGGACAGCAGGCGTCGGCTTCCCGTCGCACCCGGCGAACCAGCGGCGGCACCTGGCGTCCCCAGATTGGAGAAGTCACGCTTGGCCGTGGCAATAAGGCAATAACCGGCCGCATCGGTATGTCCGGTTTTCAAACCGTCCACCGACGGATCGCGGAACAACAGCAGGTTACGGTTGCTGTCATTGGTCGCCGGTGTGCCCTGGTAATGGTATTTTTTGATGGCGTAATAAGCCACGTAATCCGGGAAATCCTGCATCAGGCGGGTGGCCAGAATGCTGAGATCGCGTGCGGTGGTGATATGACCGGCCTCGGTCAGTCCCTCCGGATTTTTGTAGCCGGTGGATTTCATGCCAAGGGCCTTGGCCTGCTCATTCATGAGTTGCACAAAGCGCTCGGACGAGCCGCCCACGCCTTCCGCCAGCGCCATCGTGGCATCGTTGCCGCTTTGCACGATCATGCCTTTGATCAGGTCTTCCACCGGCACCATCATTTTGGGATCGATGAACATGCGCGATCCCGGCATTTTCCAGGCGCGTTCACTGACGGGCAGTGTCTGCTTGAGATTCAGTTTTTTGCTGCGCAAGGCATCAAACACCAAATAGGCCGACATCAGTTTGGTCAGCGATGCCGGCTCCACCGGAACGTCAATGTCTTTTTGCGCCAGCAGTTGGTTCGCCGTGACGTCCAACAACAGGTAAGAGCGCGCTGCAATTTCGGGGGGCTGTGGTGTTTGTGCGGCGACCGAGAAACTGACAGCAGCGGCGATGGCAAGAAGAAGGGTTTTCATAAAAGGGGAGTTCGTCCATCGGCCAGGTGACCGACAGTTGTTGATTTAATTGCTATAAATAAAATAGCTACTAGCATCCATTGGACGGGGGCTAGAGGCCAAAAATACTTAACGACCTAAGGTTGCGGGGATGAGCAGGCGCTCAACCACTTTGCCGTTTTTAAGGTGCGATTCCACGATTTCGTCGATGTCATCGTTGTCCACAAAGGTGTACCAGACCGCCTCCGGGTAGACCACCGCCACCGGGCCGGCGGCACAGCGGTCCAGGCAACCGGCCTTGTTGACCCGAACCTGGCCGGGACCGGCCAAACCGGCGGCCTTGACCTGGAGTTTGCAGCGGTCGAACCCTGCCTGCGCCCCATGGTGAACGCAGCAATCTTCGCCATTTTTGCGCTCATTGAGACAGAAGAAGATATGCCGCTCGTAATAAGAATCTGCCGGCTGGGCGGCAAGACTGCCGCCGGCCTGGGCATCACAATTTGTTTCAGTCATAACCGTGATTCTAGTTTTTTGGGTCCCGACCCCAGACCTGCGTCAGCACATAGACCAACGCGGCATAAGGCCACAACCAGCCGAGCCACTGCGCCAAGCCATGAAAGCGGATAAAACGGCCCTGCTCCCAGGTGGCCAATGTTTGCGCTAGATAAGGACTGGCCGGTGCCTGGTTCAGCAGACTGAGGTAGATGCCCAGCGCCAGCAACATCAGCGATGCGCTCGCACGCCGCGGCGCCCACAACAGCAACACCACCAACACCAGCGCCGCAACCAGGCCGACCTCGACCGGCAAGGTAAACCAGGCCCAGGCATGCTCCGGCCCGTAACTTAAAGCCGCCGACAGCGCGGTGACACCCACCCCAAGTGCGAACACCAGCCCGCCAAACAGCGCCCGCCGTGCCACCGAGCGGATGATGCAAAAGCCAAGCAGACAGGGAATCAACAGGCCCAGCGCAACACAGACCAGCTCAATGCCAGGCACCAACGGCTGCAACTCAATGTCCCGCACCGGCAGCCAGTCCAAAAAGGGGGTGTCTTGCAAGGCCTCGGCCACCGCCGCCTCCAGCCGCTCCATCACCTGGCCAAGCCCAAACGGCACGCTTGCCGGGAACAACAAGGCCAGCGGCCACAGGGCCAGCAACACCAGGCCACCCCGAGCATCGGCCACAAACCAGCGCGCCCGGAAGCGGCTCCAGCGGTCAATGACACCCAGTTTCTCCATCGACCAGGCCATCAAGCCCCCCAGCCAGGCCCCCAGCGTATTGAGACTCAGGTCCACATTGGACGGCACCCGGTCAGGCAAATAGCCCTGCAGCGACTCCATCGACAGCGACAGCAAGCCCGCCAGCAACGTCGCCAGGACGACGGCGTATGGCGCTCTGCCAGACCGCAGCGCACTGAGAACCAGCAAAAACCCGAGTGGCATGTAGCCCAGGACATTGATCGCCACATCAAAACCAGTCCAGTATTTGGGTAACGGACTGGTTAAAAAGGCCCACGGCACGATGCCCTGGTCACGCCAATCAGAAAAAGGATACAGACTGGCATAGAAGATAAGCCCGACGTAGATCAACGCCAGGGGCCATGCCGAAGTCTTATGCATTTGCGCCAATCCGTTAGAACGGCTTGACCACCACCAAGATCACCGCCACCAGCAACATCAGTACCGGGGCCTCGTTGAACCAGCGGTACCAGACATGACTGCGGGTATTGCGATGAGCCACAAACTTGCGCAGCACGACACCACAACTGTGGTGGTAGCCCAGCACCAGCAGCACCACGGCCAGTTTGGCATGCATCCAGCCATTACCGGGGCCCCAGCCAATGCCATAGCCAGCCCAAAGCCAGACGCCCAAGGCCAGCGCCGGAACCGCAATAACGGTGGTGAAACGCAGCAATTTGCGCGCCATCAACAACAACCGCTCCCGCTCGGCCACCGACTCCTGCGGCACCATGGCCAAGTTGACAAAGATCCGCGGCAGGTAGAACAAACCAGCAAACCAGCTGGCGACGAAAACAATGTGAAGCGATTTAATCCAGAGCATGAGGCAGTTTAGGCCAAAAAAAACCCCAGCACGAGGGCTGGGGTGGTAAGCCTATTTGCTGTCACACATCAAGGCCCCGCTCAGGGAGGAAAAGCGGGAGGCAGCGAACTGCCCACCGGTAATTTATCAAAATAGGCGCGCGCCTACAAGCATTTGTATGAACTATTTATGACAAGTTGTAAAAATCATTCACCTAGTACACTTTTCGCCATGACAACGCATGCCCCTTTCCCCATTGGTCGCCCGCGCCGCTTACGGCGTGACACGTTCACCCGCAATCTGGTCCGTGAAAACGCGCTGACCCCGTACGACCTGATCTACCCGGTTTTTGTTGTTGACGGAAAACAACAGCGTCAGGCGATTGGCTCCATGCCAGGCGTGGAACGTTTGAGCCTGGACCTGCTGTTGCCGGTCGCCGAAGAGTGCGTCAAGCTCGGCATTCCCGTCATGGCCTTGTTCCCGGTGATCGATCCGGCGCTGAAAACGTATGACGGACGCGAAGCCCTGAACCCGGAAGGCCTGGTGCCGCGCGTGGTGCAGGCGTTAAAAAGAGAATTCCCCGGCCTGGGTCTCATGACCGATGTGGCGCTGGACCCTTACACCAGCCACGGCCAGGACGGTCTGCCCGACCCGAACCCGACTGAGAACGGCTACATCATGAATGAAGCCACGATTGAAATGCTGGTCAAGCAGGCCTTGACCCAGGCCGGCGCGGGCGTCGACATCGTGGCCCCCAGCGACATGATGGACGGCCGCATCGGCGCCATTCGCCAGGCGCTGGAGGCGAATCACTTCATCCACACCCGCATCATGGCCTACAGCGCCAAATACGCCAGCGCGTTTTATGGCCCGTTCCGAGATGCGGTCGGCTCCGCCGCCAACTTGGGCAAAAGCAATAAAAACCAGTACCAGATGGACCCCGGCAACTCCGACGAGGCGCTGCGCGAAGTGGCGCTGGACATTGCCGAAGGCGCCGACATGGTGATGGTCAAGCCCGGCATGCCGTACCTGGACGTGGTGCGCCGCGTCAAGGACGAGTTCAAGGTCCCGACCTTTGCCTACCAGGTCAGCGGCGAATACGCCATGCTCAAGGCCGCCGCCCTCAACGGCTGGCTCGACCACGATGCCGTCATGATGGAAAGCCTGCTCGCCTTCAAACGCGCCGGGGCCGATGGTGTGCTCACCTACTTTGCGCTGGATGCGGCCCGATTGCTACGAAAATAATAGCTGTCTGCGCAACACCGACGGGGGCTAGCGTGCTATTTCTTATATAACTGGCATCAAGGGCCTGTCCATGCGAATTTTCTCCATCACCGGCACCAGTGTCATTGAGACCGATGCCCTGACCCCGCTGGCCGATCTGCGACGGCCAGCAAACGGCTACCTGTGGATCGCCTGCGGGCGCCGCGAGTTTGAGGTGATGCAGGGGCAAATCCAGGCGACGCTGCAAGCCCTGTGCGGCATGCAACTGGTTGATTTGCATATTTCCGACCTGCTGAGCAACCAGTTGCCCTCGCATTACGACTACACCTCGCAGTACGACATTCTGGTGTTCCGCCGTCTGGCCGCCGGCAACAGCGAGACCGACCTGGCGCAACCCGGCCTGCCGCTGCACCGTTTGCCGGCGCGCGGCGGCCCGCCGATTCTGCGGCGCATCGATACCAGTCCGGTCGGCTTTGCCGTGTTTGACCACATCCTGCTCACGGTGCACCCGACCGACTGCGCGGTGCGCGATGCCTATGCCGCCAAGTTATTGAACGCGGCGTCGGCCGAATCCCATGCGGCCGGCGCGCGCCTGCCCAGCAGCCCGGCCGACCTGATGCTGCGCATCGTCAATCACATGGTGGACGGCTACCTGGAACTGCGGCGCGAGCTCACCCACCAGCTCGACCACTGGCAGGCTGAATTGGTCAACCCCAAGACCCGCTTCAACAATTGGGCCGCCCTGCTGGATGCCCGGCTGGCGCTGCACCATCTGGACGAAATCTGCGAAGACCAGCGCTCGGCGATCCAGGACTGGACCGAAGCCCTGAAGACCTGGCCCGATGCCGAGACCCCCGGTGGTCAGCGCGAGCGCGAGCTGCTGCACATACGCAGCCGCGATGTGCTGGAGCACATTGAGCGGGTGGTGCACCATGTGCGGCGGCTGGAGCAAAGCGCCGAAACCGCGGTCCAGATGCACTTCAACGCCCAAAGCCACCGCACCAACGAGATCATGCGAACGCTGACGGTGCTGACCGCCATCTTTCTGCCGCTGAACCTGATCGCCGGCATCTTCGGCATGAACTTTGAATTCATTCCCTTGCTGCACCTGTCGAATGGCTTCTGGATTGCCATGAGCTTCATGCTGCTGACGGCGCTCGGGCTGGTGCTGTTTTTCTGGCGTAAACATTACCTGGAACGCTCCGCGCGCTGAGAAGACCCTGCGCCACGCGGCACCATCCCCGTCCGGCAAGCCTAGTGGCCCGGACCTCTGACGCTGCTGACCACCTGGTCCAGCCCGTATTTTTTGAGCTTGATGTACAGGGTGCTCTTCGCAATGCCAAGCTGCTTGGCCACCAGGGTCAGGTTTCCCCGGTGCGCTTCAATCGTCTCGCGGATGAAGGCCAGCCCCGAGTCTTCCAGCTTGCCTTTGGTCGCGGGCGCAGGTTCACACACTTGCCCGCGATGGGTCACCGGCGGCACGGCCATTTCAGCGGGCAAGTCGCGGAGCCCCAAGGAGGGGCCGGCCGCCAGCAGAAACATGCTCTCGATGACATTGCGCAGCTCACGCACATTCCCCGGCCAGGCCTGGTTTTCCAGCACGGCAATGACTTCCGGCGTGATCTGCTTGGCCTCAACACCGTACTGGGCGGCAAACTTGTGCAGAAAATGCTCGACCAGCGGCCGGATATCCACGCGCCGCTCGCGCAGCGGCGGAATGTGAATACTGGTCACCGAGACCCGGTAAAACAGGTCCATGCGGAACCGGCCTTCGGCCACCTCCTCCCGAATCTCCCGGTTGGTGGCGGCGATCAGCTTGAAGCTGATTTTTCGGGGCGTGGTCTCGCCGATCCGGTAAATCTCCCCTTCTTCCAGCACCCGCAAAAAGTGGGGCTGCAGCTCCAGCGGCATTTCACCGATCTCATCCAGAAACAGCGTGCCCCCATTCGCTGCCTCAATCTTGCCGACCATGCCGCCGCGACGCGAGCCGGTAAAGGAGCCCTCGCAATGGCCAAAGAGCTCACTGGCCAACAGGTCCTTGGAAAGCCCACCGCAGTTGAGCGCGACAAATGGCCGCTCCCCGGCCGGGCCGGCGCGATGGATTCCTTGCGCAAAATTCTCTTTGCCGACGCCGGTTTCGCCGAGCAAAAGCACGGGCACGTTGGTTTTCGCCAGCAGCCGGGCCTTTTGCACCGCCTGCGCCAAGACCTCGCTGCTGCCGACGATGTCGGTAAAACTCCGGCTGTCTGAGGTTACCGCCGTCTTGGTGCTGCGCTCCGCTCGGGTCCAGTGCACCGGCGTGCCCATCTGCGGCAACCCCGGAATCGCCAACAACGTGCCAATCCGTTCCCCAGCGTCGATGATGGGCTCGAGCCAGTCGGCACAGAGCCATTCAGGCGCCTCGACGGACGTCGGGGACGCGAACGACCCGGTGCTCAAGGTCGGGATGCGGGTCGTGTTTTTAAGATCGAAATTGATGCCCCGCGCCAGCAGCGCGGTAACGGCCCGTTCGTTGGCCTTGATGGGGTAGCCGCGACGGTCACAAATGATGACACCGTCGGTGGCGCTGGACATTTTCGCCATGCCGCGTTCCAGCAATTGATAGCGAAACTCCATCTCCAATTTGGCCAGCTGACTCTCGATCCGGCTGGCCGTGGTGACGGCAAAAGCCAGACTGTGCGGGCTGAAGGTCTTGCCCAAACCCGATACGTCAACGGCGCCCAAGATCTTGCCGTCATAGGGGTCCCGGATGACGGTCGCGGAGCAGGTCCATTGCTTGATGCCGGCACAAAAATGTTCGGCGGCATGGATCTGCACCGGCTGGCCGATGGACAGGGCGGTGCCGATGGCATTGGTCCCGCAAATTAGCTCATTCCAGCTGCTGCCGGCACTCAGGTGAATGTCCTCGGCCGCCCCCAGTGCGCGGGGGTCGCCCTCCACGCCCAGAATCATGCCGTTCGGATCGGACAGGATCATGATCGTCTCGGTTTCGGCCAGAAAATCCCGCGCCATCGCCATCACCTGTTTGCCGGCGATCAACAATTCGCGGTGCTGCTGCTGCAACGAATTGAGTGCATCCTCATTCACCGGCGGAAGCGCCTGGTTGCGGCCGGGGTCCACCTGCACCTCCAGACAGCGCCGCCAGGAGTCATCAATCAGGCAGCGCAACGCATTCGCCTGGGGCGCATTGCCACTCAAGAACCCATCCCAGGCCGCCATGATTTTCTGGTTGTTTTGCGGATCGGACAGCCGCTGGCTGGACCGCTTTGGCTCGCTTGCATTCATGTTGTCTCCTACTCGCTATTCCCCTAATTGCCGCAGAGCGCAATGGCCCTGGGCAGCCCACTTTGTTTGACGGGCTCATCTCGGAAATTTAGTTATTTTTCCGTAGCACTATACAGCGGACCTCGTGCGCAGTCCTTGCGAATGAACACATTGACACAAGTCACTGCTTCGCCGTGGCACCGCCGCACGCCGTTCGATTTCCGTCCGGATTCAACGCGACCGTTCGAAAAACAAACGTTCGAGACCGCTTTTGGACGGGCTCAAGTTTGTCCTGTTTTCAGCCCCTCTCATTGGGGGAAACGGATTCTTTCCAGCTTTCATAAACACTGGCATGCCCTTTGCAATACCGGCTAGGCGATTAACTTTAATTTCATCGCGGGTACCAGCCACCAACTGTTAGATTGACGGTCGCTAGCTGGGTCAAAAAATCAATTAGGAATTGAGGAGACAGCACTTATGCAAACGCAACACTCGCCCGTACAGGTGATGGGAATCGATGCCGGCGGCACGATGACTGACACCTTCTTTGTCCGAGAAGATGGCTCATTCGTCGTCGGTAAAGCACAGAGTAATCCCGGGGATGAATCGCAGGCCATTTACGAATCGTCGATCGACGCGCTCGCCGAATGGAAGCTCAATGTCGACGAGGTCTTTCCGGAACTTTTGACCTGCGTCTACTCCGGCACCGCCATGCTGAACCGGGTGGTGCAGCGCAAAGGCCTGGACGTTGGCCTAATGTGTAACAAAGGGTTTGAAGACATCCATTCGATGGGTCGCGCAGCGCAGAGCTACCTCGGCTATGCGCTGGAAGAACGCATCCATTTGAACTGCCACCGCTACGATGACCCGCTGGTGCCGCTGTCCCGCACCCGCGGCGTCACCGAGCGCACTGACGTCCAGGGTCAGGTCGTGATTCCCTTGCGCGAAGACGAAGTGCGTGTCGCCACCCGTGAGCTGGTGGCACGCGGCTCCAAGGCGATCGTGATCAGTCTGTTGCAGTCGCACAAGAACGAAAAGAGTGAACTGCGGGCGCGTGATCTCTGCCGCGAAGAATTGAAGAAACTGGGCGTCGACATCCCGGTCTTTGCGACCGTCGATTACTACCCGTCGCGCAAGGAAAGCCACCGCACCAACACCACCATCCTGGAAGCCTACGCCGCCGAACCTTCGCGCGAAACGCTGAAAAAAGTCAGCGACCGGTTCAAGAAGCATGGTGCCAAGTTTGACCTGCGCGTGATGGCGACCCACGGCGGCACCATCGGCTGGCGCGCCAAGGAGCTGGCCCGCACCATCGTCTCCGGTCCTATCGGCGGCGTGATCGGCTCTAAATTCCTGGGCGAGAAACTGGGCTATGACAATATTGCTTGCAGCGATATCGGCGGCACCAGTTTCGACATGGCCATCATCACCAAGGGCAACTTCGCCATCCAGTCCGATCCGGACATGGCGCGCCTGTTGCTGTCCCTGCCCCTGGTGGCGATGGATTCGGTCGGCGCTGGCGCCGGCAGCTTCATCCGCATCGACCCCTACAGCAAGGCGATCAAACTCGGTCCGGACAGTGCCGGTTATCGCGTCGGCATGTGCTGGGCCGACAGCGGGTTGGACACGGTGTCGGTGTCCGATTGCCACGTCGTGCTGGGCTACCTCAACCCCGATAACTTCCTCGGCGGTGCCATCAAGCTCGACGTCAACCGGGCCCGTAAATACCTGAAGGAACAGATTGCCGACCCCCTCGGACTGACGGTCGAAGATGCGGCGGCAGGCGTGATCGAACTGCTCGATTTGAACCTGCGCGAATACATGCGCTCGGTCATCAGCGCCAAGGGTTACAACCCGGCTGACTTCGTCTGTTTCTCCTACGGCGGCGCCGGTCCGGTCCACACCTACGGCTACACCGAAGGGCTGGGCTTCAAGGACGTGGTGGTGCCGGCCTGGGCCGCCGGCTTCTCGGCCTTCGGCTGCGCCTGCGCCGAGTACGAATACCGCTACGACAAGAGCGTCGACATCGGCGTCGGACCGAAAGCCAGCGATGCCGAGAAAGTGCAAGCCTGCAAAACCCTGACCGAAGCGTGGGGCGAACTGAGTGAAAAGGTCATCGAGGAATTCGTCATCAACGGCTTCAAGCCGGAAGATGTGTTGCTGCGTCCGGGCTACCGCATGCAGTTCATGGGCCAGCTGAACGACCTCGAAATCAACTCACCCATCACCAATGCGACCACGCTGGCGGACTGGGAAAAAATGGTGCAGGCCTTTGACGAGACCTATGCCCGCGTCTATGCCAGTTCGGCCAGTTCACCCGAACTGGGTTTTGGCGTCACTGGCGCCATCATGCGCGGCAGTGTGATTTCGTCCAAGCCGGAACTGCCGGAGGAGCCGGATGCAGGTCCGATTCCACCCAAAGCCGCGCACATCGGCAGCCGTCCGTTCTACCGCCACAAAAAATGGCAGGACGCGCAGATCTGGTCGATGGAAGCACTGAAGGCAGGCAACCGCGTGGTCGGACCGGCCATTGTCGAGTCGCCGTCCACCACCTTCATCGTGCCGCTAGGTTTTGAAACCTATTGCGATACGCACCGCTTGTTCCATCTTAAAGAAGTTAAATAAGGAGCTCCATCATGAATATGCTATCCAGAAAAGAAATTGGTTTGCCTGATTTGCTGGGCAACGGCAAGACCCTCAAAGAGCATCGCGACGAGGTGCTGGAGCGGACCAAAAGCACCGGCTTCTACAACGGCTTGGAGAAGCTGGAGTTCAAGGAATCCGACCCGATTACGTACGAGAAGCTGTTCTCTCGCATTCGTGGCGGCCTGGTGCATGCCCGCGAGACGGCGAAGAAAATTGCGGCCTCCCCCATCGTCGAGCAAGAAGGTGAGTTGTGCTTCACGCTGTACAACGCGGCGGGTGACTGCATACTGACCTCCACCGGCATCATCATCCACGTCGGCACCATGGGCGCAGCGATCAAATACATGATCGAGAACGCCTGGGAAATGAACCCCGGCATCCACCCGGGCGACATGTTCACCAACAACGACTGCTCCATCGGCAATGTCCATCCCTGCGACATCGCCACCATCGTTCCTATCTTCTGGGACGACAAACTGATCGGCTGGGTCGGCGGCGTCACGCACGTGATTGACCTCGGTGCCATGACACCGGGCTCGATGTCGACCGGACAAGTCTCGCGTTTTGGCGATGGCTTGCAGGTGACCTGTCGCAAGACCGGCATCAACGACACGCCGCTGCGTGACTGGCTGCACGAGAGCCAGCGCAATGTCCGCACCACCAAGTACTGGATCCTGGACGAGCGCACGCGCATTGCCGGTTGCCACATGATCCGCAAGCTGGTAGAAGAAGTGCTGGAAGCCGAAGGCATCGAGAACTACACCAAGTTTGCGCACGAGATCATTGAAGAAGGTCGGCGCGGCCTGCAAGCGCGGCTGAAGGCCATGACGGTGCCGGGCGTCTATCGCCGGGTTGCTTTTGTCGACATTCCCTATGACCATCCCGACATGAGCCTGGCGTCCGAGTTTGGCAAGATGAACAGCATCATGCACGCGCCGTGTGAAATGACGATCCGCCCGGACGCCACCTGGCGGCTCAATTTCGAGGGCGCGAGCCGCTGGGGCTGGCACAGCTTCAACGCCAATCAGGTGGCCTTCACCAGCGGTATCTGGGTCATGCTGACGCAGACGCTGGTGCCGACGGCGCGCATCAACGATGGCGCCTACTACGCGACCGAATTCAAGCTGCCCAAGGGC
Organism: Rhodoferax sp.; assembly: GCF_012927445.1. GTDB lineage: Bacteria > Pseudomonadota > Gammaproteobacteria > Burkholderiales > Burkholderiaceae_C > Rhodoferax. The sequence goes on along the minus strand of NZ_JABBPD010000007.1, from coordinate 673,710 downwards.
ACCTGGATGAACCCGGATGACCGGCGCACGGCGCATGCCTACGCCTGGCACTTCCTGGTGTCGGGCTGGAGCGGCATCTGGCGCGGCATGAGCCAGTCCTACTTCGCCCGCGGCTACCTGGAGGAAGTGAATGCCGGCAATGCCAACACCTCCAACTGGCTGCAGGGCGGCGGTATCAACCAGGACGGTGAAGCCCATGCGGTCAACAGCTTTGAGCCCGCCGCCTGCGGCACCGGCGCTTGCGCCATCAAGGATGGCCTCAACCACGCGGCGGCGGTGTGGAACCCCGAAGGCGACATGGGCGACATCGAGATCTGGGAAATGGCGGAGCCGCTCTTGTACATGGGCCGCAACGTCAAGACCAACTCGGGCGGTTATGGCAAGTTCCGCGGTGGTTGCGGCTTCGAGACCCTGCGCATGGTCTGGAAGGCGCAGGACTGGAGCATGTACTTCATGGGCAATGGCTACATGAACAGTGACTGGGGTCTGATGGGCGGTTACCCGTCGGCCACCGGCTACCGTTTTGAAGCGCACAAGACCGATCTCGAGGCCCGCATCAAGGAGGGCTTGTCGCTGCCGCTCGGCGCTGACCGCAATCCGGAAGACACCGAGTACGAGCGCCACATCAGCGCGACGGCCAAGGTCAAGCGCGATCAGCAATGCACCACCACCGAAGCCATCTTCGAGAACCACGACCTGTATCTGAACTACATGCGCGGTGGGCCCGGCTTTGGCGATCCGCTCGATCGCGACTGTGCCTCGGTTGAAAACGACCTCAACAGCCGCTTCGTGTTGCCCGAGTTTGCGGAGAAGGTCTACGGCGTCGTCATTGCGCAAGACAAGGATGAGGTGTGGAAAGTCAATGTGGCCAAGACGGCGGCGCGCCGCAAAGTCATTCGCAAAGAGCGGATTGCCCGCGCCGTGCCGACCCGCGAATGGATGAAGGAAGAGCGCGCCCGGATTTTGACCAAGCACGCTTCGGTGCAGGTGCGCCACATGTTTGCCACCAGCTTCGACCTCAGCGTCAAGTTCAAGAACGAGTTCAAGGCGTTCTGGGAACTGCCCGCCGATTGGGAGCTGCCGGAGTCCGAATTGGGCGTGCCGTCCTTCGGTTCCAAGTACCGGATGGACCTGTCGAAGTTGCCCGATGTCCGCACCGTGACCCTGGTCGAAGAATGATTTGAAGTCGGGGCCTGGCCCCGACTACCCCCCCCTTATTGGAGATACAAAATGTCTGTTTATACACAAGAGCAAGTGAACTATCTGGTGGAAGGCAAGCTGGACTGGGAAACCACCATGCGCATGCTGTCCATGCCCAAAGACCATGATCGCTTCCGCATGTATTTGAATACGTTGCAGTCCAAGGTGCCATGGGATGACAAGATCATTCTGCCGATCAGCTTGCACCTGTACGTGGCGCAAAATAAAACCAGCAAGGAATGGGTCACCAAGTGCAGTTGCGGCCACGAGTTTGGCGACTACCGCAAGAACTGGAAACTGGAGGCTTTGGTGTACGTCCGCGATACGCCGGAAGCCATGCACGAAGTCTATCCAAAGCTGATGGCGCCAGACACCAACTGGCAGGTCTACCGCGAGTACTACTGCCCGGAGTGCGGCACCATGCATGACGTCGAGGCGCCAACACCGTGGTACCCGGTGATTCATGAATTCGAGCCGGACATCGAAGCCTTCTATGCCGACTGGGTGCATCTGCCGTTGCCAGAAAAAGCCAACTAGACCCTCGCAGGAGCCCGGTGTTTCACCGGGCTCCTGGCCCCGTATTGATCGAGTCGATTCCTGTCTTTTTTATTTCCAACGAAAGCGTTCCATGTCTGACGAAAATCTGCAACCTCTGTTCCAAATTCAACGCGTGTATCTGAAGGGCTTGTCGCTGGAACAACCGAACTCCCCGGCCATTTTTCTGGAACCCGCCAGCCCGACGATTGAAGTGGCCGTGTCAACGACGGCCAAGAAGCAGGACGAATTTATTTACGAGAGCACGGTCACCGTGACCGTCACCGCCAAGATCAACGACAAGGTGGCTTTTCTGGTGGAAGCCAAACAAGCCGGCATTTTTGAAGTGCGCCATATCCCATCCGAACAACTGGAACCGCTGCTCGGCATCGGCTGCCCGAATATCGTCTATCCCTACCTGCGCGCCAATATCGCAGACGCCATTACCCGCGCCGGCTTCCCGCCGGTGCACCTGTCAGAAATCAATTTTGAAGTGTTCTACCGGCAACAACAAAAGCCCACCATGAACCAGCCAGAGGAAATGCTGCTGGCGGCCTGACCGCGTTCAGCCGACATGCTCGGCCAGGAAGGCCCGCGTGCTCTCACGCGCCAGCGCAGCGGCCGTCGCGTCATAGGCACTGCGGTGGTCGCAGTTGAAACCATGGCTGGCCTGGTAAAAGCGCACCTCCACTTCCGGGTGTGCCTGCTTGAACGCCTCCACCCCGTTCAGCGGGATCGAGGCGTCCTGATTGGCAAAGTGCGCCAGCACCGGGCAGGTCGGTGTGCGGGCGATCTCGTCGGCACTGGTCATGCCGCCACCGTAGTACAGCACCGCGGCACTCAGGCCCGACAACTCGCAGGCGGCGCGCCAGGTCAGCAGACCACCCCAGCAGTAGCCCACCAGGCCGACCTTGCCGGCAGCACCCGCTTGCGCGGCGTAGTCGATGGCGGCTTGAATGTCCTGCAGCACGCCGGGCGCCGGGAGCGCCTCTACCGCCGCCTTCAGCTCCACCCCCGCGCTCACGTCGTCCTGGCTGTAGCCCAGTTCAATGCCCGGCTTCACCCGGTGAAAGGTGGCCGGGGCCACGGCCAGATAGCCGAGTGCCGCAAAGCCATCGGCCACGGCGCGAATGTGCGCATTGACACCAAAAATCTCTTGCAACACGACGATGGCGCCTTTGACGGGTCCCACCGGCCGGGCCTCGTAGGCCGGTAATTTGAAACCATCCGCCACCGTCAATTCAATGTAGTGAGTCATTTGTAGTTCTTTAAAAATTGGTTTCAGTTGCGGTTGAGCTTGCGCTCGACGAAATCGAGCCGGTCCTGGCCCCAGAAGAGTTCACCGTCAAGGCAGTAACTGGGCGCCCCAAATATGCCCGCGTCGATCGCGGCCTGGGTGTTGGCCTCGTACCGCTCCTGCACGGGCTGGCCGTGCGACTGCGCCAGCCGCTCGGCCGGCAAACCGCACTCGGTCAGCAGTTCCGCCAGGGTTTGGGCACTGGCAATGTCACGCTGCTGTGCCCAAACGGCGGCAAACACAGCACCACTGAAGCGCAGCGCAGCCGCTGCGCCGTCCTGCAAATCCACGGCAATGATCAGGCGCGCCGCATCGTCCGCCGCCACCGGGAAATAGCGGGGTTGCAGGTTCAGCGGCAGTTTCAAGGCATCGCGAAACCGGGCCAGCTCGACCAGCCGGTAGGCCTGGCGTTGCGGCGCGCGCTTGGGCAGCGGCAGGCCCCCTGAAATCGGAAAAACTTTGCCCAGGTCGGTCGGCAACACGCGAATCGTGGCGTTCGCTGCGCTGGCGATCGCCAGTAAGCGGGCATGCCCGAGATAGGTCCAGGGGCTTTGCGGGGCAAAGTAGTAATCAATCGTTTGCGTCAAGTCATCTCCTTCGGGTGCTTTGCGGAGCTTGCGGCTACCATGGCCGGACTCCAGTGTCTGTTGTACCCCATATTTTCTTAACCGGCAGAAAACACCATGAACCCAACCCTACTGATCACCGGTGGCTCGCGCGGCATTGGCGCCGCGACCGCCCTGCTGGCCGCGCAACGCGGGTATGCCGTGGCCGTCAACTACACCCGCCACGCGGAGGCCGCCAACGAGGTGGTGCGCCAGATCCGCGCCAGCGGCGGCCACGCCATCGCAGTGCAGGCCGATGTGGCAGAGGAAGCGCAGGTGCTGGCCATGTTCGAGACCATCGACGCCCAATTGGGGCGACTCACCGCCTTGGTCAACAACGCCGGGGTGGTGGACGTGGCGGCCCGTGTCGATGAAATGAGCGTGGCGCGCCTGAAACGCATGTTTGACATCAATGTACTGGGCAGCTTTTTGTGCGCCCGCGAAGCCGTCAAACGCATGAGTACGCGCCACGGCGGATTGGGTGGCGCCATCGTCAACGTGTCCAGCGTGGCCGCGCGCCTGGGGGGTGCCGGCCAGTATGTGGACTATGCCGCCAGCAAGGGCGCGATTGACACCTTGACCGTGGGCCTGGCCAAAGAAGTGGCGCTGGAAGGCATCCGCGTCAACGCCGTGCGGCCCGGCATTATCGAGACCGAGATCCATGCCTCCGGCGGCCAGCCCGAGCGAGCCCAGCAGATGGCGCCCATGGTGCCGATGCAACGCGCCGGCAGTGCGCTGGAAGTAGCGCAGGCAATCGTCTGGCTGCTGTCGGCGCAAGCCAGCTACACCACCGGGTCCCTGCTGGACGTGACGGGCGGCCGGTAAGCGAGCTGCCATGTCGAGCCCGAGCCCGATCGCGACCCACGACGCAAGCGGGATGCCGTGCCGTCTTTTGGACGGCCCCGTGTGCTGGCAGCGGGGAGTGGCATACTGGCTGCCGGTCCTCGCCATGATGGGTTTCCATGGTCGGCGCGGCCATTCCCGGGCTGTGCTCCAGGCCAGTCCGCTTCGCTAACCGGCTCGGAGCCCACACGCTACCCCATGCAACTCCCTGGTCGCCACACCACGCAAATTCTCAGGCATCCCGGAACCTTCGCCGTCCGCACGCTGAAGGGATTTCGCGCCAACCAGGGCCTGCTGCTGGCCGGGGCGGTGGCGTACTACGCCTTGCTGTCGATTGTGCCGATGCTCATCCTCACGGTGATTGCGCTGTCGCACTTTGTCGATCAGGCGGCGCTGCTGCAGACTTTGGGCCACTACCTTGAATGGCTGGTCCCCGGACAGTCCAGGGCGATTGTGGCCGAGCTGGCGAACTTCCTGGCGCACCGCGATGTCCTCGGCTGGGTGTTGTTGGGCAGCATGCTGTTCTTCAGTTCGCTCGCCTTCACGGTGCTCGAGAACGCGATGTCGGTGATCTTTTATCACCGTGTGGCGATACGCCGGCGCCACTTCCTGATCTCCGCCGTGATTCCCTATGGCTACATTTTGTCGCTCGGGCTCGGGCTGCTGCTGGTGACGCTGGTGGCGGGCAGCCTGCAGGCGATGGGCCAGCAGCGGGTGGATTTTCTCTGGCGCAGCTGGTCGCTCGGCGGCCTGTCCGGCGTGCTGCTGTACCTGCTCGGCCTCGCCGGTGAAATCTTTGTGCTCACCTCGGTGTACCTGGTGATGCCGGTTGGCCGACCGTCCCTGCACCACGCCCTGCTCGGTGCGGTCGCCGCGGCATTGCTGTGGGAACTGTCGCGCCACGTCCTCGTCTGGTATTTCACGACACTGTCCCAGATTGGCACCGTCTACGGGTCGCTAACCACCGCCATTGCGGTGCTGTTGAGTTTTGAGGTGGCGGCGACCCTGCTGCTGCTGGGCGCGCAGGTGATTTCCGAATACGAGCGTCTGGCGATGGAGGCGCTCGACACCGCACCGAAGCCCTTTACGACGGGCACCTTGCATTAAAGTCGCCCCCCTTTGACGAAACACCCGAAAGAATTCCCATGGATTTCAAACCCCTCGTCACGCTGCTGGCCATTGTCAACCCGCTGGCGATCGTGCCGTTTTTCATTCACTACACGCACGACTTCAGCATCGCCCAACGGCGCCGTACGATCTGGATCTCGTCCGTCAGCGCCTTCGTCGTGATTGCCATCAGTGCCCTGATGGGCCTGCATATTCTGGAATTTTTTGGCATCTCGCTGGCCAGTTTTCAGGTCGGCGGCGGCATGCTGCTGCTGACCTCGGCGCTGGCCATGTTGAACGCGCAACCGGCCGAGGCCAAATCCAACGAGGAAGAAATACATGACGCCTCCGCCCGCGCCAGCATTGCCGTGGTGCCGCTCACCATTCCCCTGCTGACCGGTCCCGCCACCATGTCGACCGTGGTGATTTATGCCGACAAGGCCAAGACCTTCTGGGAGTTGACCACGCTGGTGGGCTACGGCGTGGTTATCGGCCTCGCCACCGCGCTGTGTTTTTCGCTGGCGCAGCCCATTGCCCGGGGCTTGGGTAAAACCGGCATCAACGTCATGACGCGCCTGATGGGCTTGATATTGGCAGCGCTGGCGGTCGAGGTGATGTCGGATGGCTTGATCAAACTGTTTCCGGTGCTGGGTCGATAACCGTCGGCATTTTTGACACTTCGTTTGCGTCGTTTGCGAATTCGCAAGTGCAGGCTCAGATGTGAGGCCAAGGCAAGAGAAAGCGCTAAACGCAGCCTGGTTCTCGGCTAAGGTCGGTCCGATGAGCATCCTATGGCAAATCTGTTTTTTTTGTTGGCGAACACTCTGGCTTGTCGTCTGCATCGGCAGTGCGAGCTTGGCGCAGGCCGATGTCGCCGGGCCCGACAGCCATCTTGCCGCCGGGCTGCGCGCCGAGTTCGCCGCGCTGGAACCGCAACTCAGCAGCAATCAATTCAACCGGCCGCTGGCCCTCAATTCGGCCGAATCCTCCAACCGCTCCAAAGGGGAGATCTACGCCCTGGTTGACTACCCCTTTGCGACCGTCAAAGAAGCCCTGATTGGCCCGGCGCATTGGTGCGACGTGTTGATCCTGCACCTCAATACAAAATACTGCCACGCGTCGACGCACAACGCCAGCAACATCCTCGCCGTCAGTATTGGCAAGAAGACCTACCAGGCGATTGATGACGCCCAGCTGTTCGAATTTGTGCACAGCATCGCCACCACGACGCCTGAGTATTTCAACGTTTTGTTCAATGCAAAAACCGGGCCGCTGGGCACGAGCGACTACCTCCTCATGCTGGAGGCGGTCTCGGTGCCGGGCGGCAAAACTTTTCTCCACCTCACCTACTCCTATGCTTTCAATTTTCAAGGACGGTTGGCGATGCTGGCTTATCTCTCGACCCTCGGGCGCGGCAAGGTAGGATTCACCCACACCGCCAAGCCATCCAATGGCCAGCCCGACTATATTGGTGGCGTGCGCGGCGCGGTGGAACGCAACACCATGCGCTACTACCTCGCGATCGACGCCTATCTCGGTGCGCTGTCGACACCGCCTGCGGCACAACTCGAAAAACGCCTGCAAAGCTGGTTTAACGCCACCGAGCAATTTTCCCGGCAACTGCATGAAGTCGACCGTGACGCCTACCTCACGATGAAACGGCGTGAGGTTCTGCGCATGCAGATGCCACCCGGCGTTGCGGATTGAACACATCGCCCGCTGGATTTGCTTTTACTGCGATTTCGCAAAGACCGGCTGGCGCATGCTTTGTACGCTCAAATTTCCTTAACGAGATGGAAAGATAAACATGGAAACTGGTACTCCCAAGCAACTTGGCCCTGTCAGTAAATCGGAGTGGAGACCCTCGCCAAGTTGCGGCCGGCGTCCCGCATCGATATCTCAAGGATTCACAACCGCTACTCAATTTATGATTGGAAAAAATACCATGAAACGCATGCAAGCTCTTCCTCTTCTTCTGGCTCTTCTCTTGGCCTCTACAGCCGGTATGGTCAGCGCACAGACCGCTGCCGAAACGGCAACGCGTGCGCAGGTCAAGATGGAACGCGACGAGTTCCTTAAAACGCACCACTATGACGATGTCTCGTCGAACTGGGTGCTGAATTCGGGCTCCGAGCCACCCGCTGGCATGAAGTCGCGAGCTGAAATCAAGGCGGAACGCGACGAGTTCCTGCGCAACAATCGCTATGACACACGCATCGCGGATTGGGTGCCGTTGAAAACGCAACCGCGCGATTTGAACGCGATGTCACGCGAGCAGGTGCGTAGCGAGACTCAGCACTTCATGCGCACACACCACTGGGACGATGTCTCCGGTGGTTGGGTCGAGCAGGCCCCGGCCAAGAAGAAAAAATAAGCGCCGACTGACACTGAGTTGCAGGGTGGAGGGCGGTCAAACGCTCGCCATCACCTGCAACACTTCTTCGCCGTAGGCCTCCAGCTTCTTGGCGCCGATGCCGCTGAGACCTTGCAGGTCGTCCAGCGATTGCGGCGCGCGCTCGGCGATAGCGACCAGCGTGGCGTCGTGAAAGATGACGTAGGCTGGCAGGTTGTGTTCCGTGGCGACCTCGGCGCGCCAGGCTTTCAAGGCCAGGTAGCGCGCTTGGCCGCCGGCGTCCAGTGAAGGCGGTGCTTTGACGACGGCGCTGGCGGTGCTGCCGCGTTTGGCTTTGCGATCGGCCGGAGTCGAAACCGAGGCGCGCAGTTGCACCGGCACCTCGCCTTTGAGCACGGCGCGCGAGGCCTCGGTGAGTTGCAGGGTGTTGAAGGCCTGGGCATCGACCGCGACGGCGCCGATGGCAATCAACTGGCGCAGCACGCCGCGCAACTGCTGTTCACTGAACTCCGCGCCAATGCCGAAGGTACTCAGAGTTTCATGCCCGCGCTGGGTCACCTTCTCGGTGGCTTTGCCGCGCAAAATATCCATGATGTGAACCGCGCCATAGCTGCCACCCATCTGCTGCACGCGGTAGATGGTGCTGAGCAGTTTGCGGGCCGCATCGGTGCCGTCCCACACCGCCGGTGGCTGCAGGCAGTTGTCGCAATTGCCGCACGGTTGGCTCATCTCGCCAAAGTAGTGCAGCAAGCGGACACGGCGACAATCGGTGGCCTCGGCCAAGCCCAGCAGTGCATCGAGTTTGCCGCGCAGGCCTTGCTTGAATTCTTCCCCGGCCGGGCTCTCGTCGATCATGCGGCGCTGGTTCACCACGTCTTGCAGGCCGTAGCACATCCAGGCATCGGCGGCGGCGCCATCGCGCCCGGCACGGCCGGTTTCCTGGTAGTAGCCTTCGATGTTTTTCGGCATGTCCAGGTGCGCGACAAAGCGCACATCCGGCTTGTCGATGCCCATGCCAAAGGCGACGGTCGCCACCATCACAATGCCTTCGCTGCGCAAAAACTGGTCCTGGTTCGCCTGTCGCACCTTGGTGTCCAGCCCGGCGTGGTACGGCAGCGCCGCGATGCCTTCGTCACACAGCATATTGGCGATGTCTTCCACCCGTTTACGCGACTGGCAGTAGACGATGCCGGCATCGCCCCGGTGCTCGTTGGAAATGAAGCGCAGCAACTGCTGCGTCGCCTGCGTCTTTTCCACGATGGTGTAGCTGATGTTGGGGCGGTCGAAGCTGCTTAAAAACAGGCGCGCGTCCTGCAACTGCAACCGCTCCACGATGTCGGCGCGGGTCAGCGTGTCGGCGGTGGCGGTGAGCGCGATGCGCGGCACGTTGCCATAGCGTTCGTGCAACACGGTGAGCGCGCGGTATTCGGGCCGGAAGTCGTGGCCCCACTGGCTGACGCAATGCGCTTCGTCAATGGCAAACAGGCTTAACTTGCCGCGTTCGTACAGGGAATCGAGCTGCGCCAGAAAACGCGGTGTCATCACCCGCTCGGGCGCGCAATACAGCAGGGTGATGTCGCCGCGCAGCAGGCGTTTTTCCACCTGCGCGGCTTCCTCAAACGACAAGGTGGAATTGAGAAAGGCGGCGCTGACCCCCGCTTCATCCAAAGCCCCAACCTGGTCGTGCATCAGCGCGATCAGCGGCGAAATCACCACGGTGATGCCCTGCCCGGCCTGCTCACGCGCAATCGCCGGAATCTGGTAACACAGCGATTTGCCGCCGCCAGTGGGCATCAGCACCAGCGCGTCGCCGCCCGCCACCACGTGCTCGATGATGGCTTGCTGCGGCCCACGGAACGCGCCGTAGCCGAAGACTTCTTGAAGAATGAGATGGATAGACAAGATTTGTCGCTATTGTTTTAATAGCTGCTTGCGCAGACTACATAAGGGCCAGAGGCCAATTTTGCTTATATTTTTCGCCCATGGCGCTGGACCGCACTGGCGGGGCCAGGTTTTTAGCGGGAGAAGGGGTTGCATGCCCCTATTGTCCGGCGATTTCTGCGGCGTCAGTCCAGCGTCTGCCGATAGCGCTTGAGCGCGATGGCGCCGACCACCCCCAAAAACAGCGCCATCGGCCACAGATTGGGGACGATTTCACCGAAGGTGGCGCCTTTCAGCATGATGGCGCGCACCACGCGCAAAAAGTGCGTGAGCGGCAGCAACTCACCCAGCCACTGCGCCCACGGCGGCATGCCGCGAAACGGAAACATGAAGCCGGACAGCAGCATCGAGGGCAAAAAGAAGAAAAACGTCATCTGCATCGCCTGCAACTGGTTGCTCGCCAGGGTCGAGAAGGTGAAACCCACGCCCAGATTGGCCAGCATGAACAAGCCAATCACCCCCATCAGCAGGGTCAGACTGCCCACAATCGGCACCTCAAACAGCAGGAGGGCCGCCAGAATGATGACCGCTAATTGCACATAGCCAATGATGATGTAGGGCGTGATCTTGCCGACCATCACCTCGAACGGCCGCACCGGCGTCGCCAGCAGGTTTTCCATGGTGCCGCGTTCGCGCTCACGCGTCATCGCCAGCGAGGTCAGCATCACCATGGTCATGGTCAGAATGGTGCCGATCAGGCCCGGCACGATGTTGTAGCGGGTCAGGCCTTCGGGGTTGTAGCGACGGTGAATGCGCAGCTCGAACGGCGGCTCACCCGGCTGCAACCCGGCCAGCGCCCCGGTCAAGTCGTGGGCCAGCGCCAGCGGCGTGATTTGCCCCAGCGCCGCAATCGCGTTGCTGGCGGCGGACGGGTCGGTCGCGTCCACCGCCACCAGCACGGCGGGTTTTTCGCCGCGCAGCACGCGCTTGGAGAAATCGGGCGGAATCGCCAGCAGGAACTGGACCTCGCCAGTTTCCAGCAGGCGCTCCGCCTGGACCTCGGTGGCCGGCTGGGCCACGATGTGGAAGTAACCGGTGTTCTGGATGGCCGCCACCAGGCTGCGCGCCAGCGGCCCGTTGTCGTACGCCACCAGCGCGGTCGGCAAGCCTTTGGGGTCGTTGTTGATGGCGTAGCCAAACAGGATCAACTGCATCACTGGCACCCCGATCGCCATGGCAAAGGTCAGGCGCTCGCGCAGCATCTGCTGGAATTCCTTGATGATGATGGCCGCCACCCGCCCGAAGGAAAACGCGGCGCTCATGCCGTCGCCCCTTGGTAGGCGTCTTTGGCTTTGTCCATCAGGCTGATGAAAACATCCTCCAGGTCCGCCGGCGCCGACGACAGTTGCAAGTCAGGCCGTGCCCGGTAAGGCGCCAGCGAGGCCTGCAGCAGCGCCTGATCCTCGCCCGCCACATGCAGGGTATTGCCAAAAGCGGAGACGCTGAGCACGCCCGGCAGCGCCTTGATCGGCGCCACCAAGGTATCGAGATCGGCCCCCGCGATGGACCACACGACCAGCGCCGCCCGCGCGATGATGTCGGCTTGGCTGCCTTTTGTGAGCACCTGGCCGTTGGCGATGTACATCAATTCATGACAGCGGGCCGCTTCGTCCATGTAGTGGGTCGACACCAGCACCGTGATGCCCTGCGCCGCCAGCCGGTGGATTTCGTCCCAGAAATCACGCCGCGCTTTCGGGTCGACGCCAGCGGTCGGCTCGTCCAGCAGCAACAGGCGCGGCTCGTGCAACAGGCAGGCCGCCAACGCCAGGCGTTGTTTCCAGCCGCCGGACAGGGCACCGGCCAGCTGGTGCTGGCGCGCCGTCAACTCCAGCCGCTCCAGCGTCAGGTCCACCGCCCGCTTGCGCTGCGGCAACTCGAACAGGCGTGCCACAAAGTCCAGGTTTTCGCGAATCGTCAAGTCTTCGTACAGGCCAAAGCGCTGCGTCATGTAGCCAACCTGGCGCTTGATCTGCGCCGCCTGCGTGATGAGGTCCAGCCCCAGACAGGTGCCGGCGCCGCTGTCCGGCGTCAGCAGCCCGCACAGCATGCGCAGGGTGGTGGTCTTGCCGCTGCCGTTGGGGCCGAGAAAGCCGCAGATGCGCCCGGTTTCCAGCTGGATCGACAAGTTGTCGACGACGGCGCGCCCGCCATAGCGCTTGCTCAGGCCGGTGACGTCAACGGCCAGTGTCATGGCGCGGCCCCGGCCACCGGCACCACATCGACCGGCTGGCCGGGTTTGAGCCGGGCGCCATCGGCCGGGCTGGGGCGCGCCTCCACCAGGAACACCAGCTTGGCGCGCTGCACATTGGAGTAAATGACGGGCGGCGTGTACTCGGCCCGGTTCGAGATGAAAGAAATTTGGGCCGCGATCGGTGCCGCACAGCCGTCGCACACGATGTGGACGGCCGCCCCAATCTGGAGGTGGCCGACCACGCCTTCGGGGACAAAGAAGCGCGCTTTGACGTTACCGGGCGGCAGCAGCGCCAACACCGGCTGACCCGGCTGTACCGACTCGCCGACGCGAAAAAAGGTGTCCGTCACCAGCCCGCTGACCGGTGCAGTGCGTGTTTTTTGCGCCTCGCGCCAGGCGAATTGCCGGACCGCTTGCCGGGCGGCATCGGTGTCGGCGGCGGCGGCGGCGCGTTCATCAACCCGTGCCGGCAGCCGCCCGACCTTGAGCTGGGCGAGCAGTTCGTCCAGATGGGCGGCGCTCTGGGCCTGCGCGGCCAGCAGCTCGTCCCGGTGTGCCGCGGAGACAAAACCCTGCTTCACCAGCTGCTCCTCGCGTGCCAGGGCCGCGGCGTTCAGCCTGGCTTGGGCGCGTGCCTGGCTGATCTGGGCCTGAATGACGGCGATTTCGTCACTGCGCTTGCCCTTGGCGGCGTTGGCCAGCTGGGCATTGGCGCGCGCCAACCGGGCGTCGGCCTCCAGCCGCGCGGCCTGCTCGTTCTCGGCCTCCAGTGCAAACAGCGGCATGTCCTGGCGGGCCTGATCGCCGCTGCGCACGTTCAGCTGCGACAGGGTGCCACCGAGGGCCGAGGCCACATAAACGTAGTCGCCCTCCACATAGCCCGACCAGCCCGGCGCCACTTTGGGCTGGCAGCCGGCCAACAGCAGCGGGATCAACCACAGGGCGCAGCACGTCTTGAGACAATTCATTTGGTTTTCTTTCAAGTCCTCACCAGCGCTTGCAGGGCGGGTCAAACACGGCCCGAACACGCAGGAATTCGATCTTTTCTACAATGCACCCGCTATGAAACCACTTCAATATACCCGCGCCCAAGCCCTGCCAGACATTCTGGCGCAACGAATCATGATTCTGGACGGCGCCATGGGCACCATGATCCAGCGCTTCAAGCTCAATGAGGAACAGTACCGCGGGGAGCGCTTCAAGGACTTTCACAAAGATGTGAAAGGCAATAACGAATTGCTGTCGCTGACGCGCCCGGACGTCATATCCAGCATCCACGAACGTTATCTGGCGGCCGGGGCCGACTTTATCGAGACCAACACCTTCGGTGCCACCAGCGTGGCGCAAGCCGATTACGACATGGCCGAACTGGCGCGCGAGATGAACCTCGAATCGGCCAAACTGGCCCGTGCCGCCTGCGACAAGTTTTCCACCCCGGACAAACCGCGCTTTGTGCTCGGTGCCCTGGGCCCGACACCCAAAACCGCCAGCATCAGCCCGGATGTGAACGACCCCGGCGCCCGCAACGTCAGCTTCGAGCAACTGCGCGCCGCCTATTACGAACAGGTCGAGGCGCTGGTGGAAGGTGGCGCCGATGCGCTGCTGGTGGAAACCATTTTCGACACCCTGAACGCCAAAGCCGCGTTGTTCGCGATTGACGAGTACTTTGAAGCTTCGGGCGAACGCCTGCCGCTCATCATCAGCGGCACCGTGACCGACGCCTCCGGCCGCATCCTGAGCGGCCAGACCGTCACCGCCTTCTGGTACAGCGTGCGCCACGCCCAGCCGCTGGCCATCGGGCTGAACTGCGCCCTCGGTGCGGCGCTGATGCGCCCTTACATCCAGGAACTGGCGCGCGTGGCGCCGGACACCTTCATCAGCTGCTACCCCAACGCCGGCTTGCCCAACCCGATGAGCGACACCGGCTTTGACGAAACGCCAGCCGACACCAGCCGCCTGCTGCATGAATTTGCGTTGGAGGGCCTGGTCAACATCGTGGGCGGCTGCTGCGGCACCACACCGGAACACATTGGCGCCATCCGCGACGCGGTGGCGCCGCTGCCAGGGCGCGTGCTACAGAAGTCTATTTTCTACAAAGAAGTGGCCTGAATCGGCCAGCCCTTAAAATTGCACCTATCCAAGGAGCGTTGCAGCGGGTTTGCCCCCGTCAGGCTTGGATGTCCCCCAACCACGCTCACCTGCTTTTTTGTCATTTACAGGTGAGACGCATGTCCGATATCGTTGTTCCCCCCATGAAATTGTCCGGCCTGGAGCCGGTGAGCATTGGCGCCGACTCGCTGTTTGTCAACATTGGTGAACGCACCAACGTGACCGGCTCCAAAGCCTTCGCCCGCATGATCCTGAACGGCGAGTTTGAACAGGCGCTGGCGGTGGCCCGCCAGCAGGTGGAAAACGGCGCGCAGATCATCGACATCAACATGGACGAGGCCATGCTGGACAGCCAGGCCGCCATGGTCCGGTTTTTGAACCTGATCGCCTCGGAGCCCGACATCTGCCGCGTGCCGATCATGATTGACTCCAGCAAGTGGAGCGTGATCGAGGCCGGGCTGCGCTGCGTGCAGGGCAAGGGCATCGTCAACTCCATCAGCATGAAGGAAGGCGTGGCCGCCTTCAAGCACCAGGCCAAATTGCTGCGCCGTTATGGCGCGGCGGCGGTGGTGATGGCGTTTGACGAACAAGGGCAGGCCGACACCTACGAACGCAAGATTCAGATTTGCGAACGCGCCTACCGCATTCTGGTGGACGAGGTGGGCTTTCCGCCGGAAGACATCATCTTCGACCCCAACATCTTCGCCATCGCCACCGGCATCGAAGAGCACAACAACTACGCGGTCGATTTCATCAACGCCACGCGCTGGATCAAGCAGCACCTGCCAGGCGCCAAGGTCTCGGGCGGCGTGTCCAACGTGAGCTTCTCGTTCCGCGGTAACGACCCGGTGCGCGAAGCGATTCACACCGTGTTTTTGTACCACGCGATTCAGGCCGGCATGGACATGGGCATCGTCAACGCCGGCATGGTCGGCGTCTATGACGACCTGGAACCGGAACTGCGCGAGCGGGTTGAAGACGTGGTGCTGAACCGCCGCCCTGACGCCGGGGAACGTCTGGTCGAGATTGCCGAAAACGCCAAGGGCGCAGCGAAGGACGAGAGCAAAAAGCTGGAGTGGCGCGGCACGGCCGAACAGCCCGCGACGGTGGAGCAACGCCTGAGCCACGCCATGGTGCACGGCGTGACCGACTTCATCACCGAAGACACCGAAGAAGCGTACCAGGCCATTCTGGCCAAGGGCGGCCGGCCACTGCATGTGATCGAAGGCCCGCTGATGGCCGGCATGAATGTCGTCGGAGACCTGTTTGGTCAAGGCAAGATGTTCCTGCCCCAAGTGGTCAAAAGCGCGCGGGTCATGAAACAAGCCGTGGCCCATTTGGTTCCCTATATTGAAGAAGAAAAGCGGTTGGACGAGGCGGCGGGACGTGACGTGCGCACCAAAGGCAAGATCGTCATTGCCACCGTCAAGGGCGATGTGCACGACATTGGCAAGAACATCGTCACCGTCGTCCTGCAGTGCAACAACTACGACGTCATCAACATGGGGGTGATGGTGCCGGCGCATGAAATTCTGGCCCGTGCCAAGGCCGAAGGGGCCGACATCATTGGCCTGTCCGGCTTGATCACACCCAGCCTGGAAGAGATGCAGTATGTGGCCGCCGAGATGCAAAAGGACGACTACTTTCGCCTGCGCAAGATGCCGCTGATGATCGGTGGTGCCACCACCTCGCGCGTGCATACCGCCGTCAAGATTGCGCCGCATTACGACGGCCCGGTGGTCTATGTGCCCGATGCCTCGCGCGGCGTCGGGGTAGCGCAAGGCCTGTTGGGCGAGCAAGCCGAGCAGTACGTTGCCGAGATCAACACCGACTACGAACGGGTGCGCCAGCAGCACGCCAACAAAAAGCAGACGCCGTTGTGGCCACTGGCCAAAGCGCGCGCCAACAAGACGCCGGTGGACTGGGCGCAATTCACCCCCACCAAACCGAAGTTTCTGGGTCGGCGCGTGTTCAAGAATTTCGATTTGACCGAACTTGCCAGGTTCATCGACTGGGGTCCGTTCTTCCAGACCTGGGATCTGGCCGGGCCGTTTCCCGCCATTCTGAAAGACGAAGTCGTCGGGGTCGAGGCCACCAAGGTCTACGCCGATGGCCAGGCCCTGCTGAAAAAACTGATTGAAGGCCGCTGGCTCACGGCCAATGGCGTGGTCGGTCTGTACCCGGCCAATTCAGTGAACGATGACGACATCGAGTTCTACACCGATGAGACGCGCACCGAGGTCGCCATGACCTGGTACGGCCTGCGCCAGCAAGCCGAGAAACAGGTGATTGACGGCGTGATGCGGCCCAGCCGCTGCCTGGCCGACTTTGTGGCACCCAAAGGGGTGGCCGCCGACTACGCCGGCGTGTTCGCCGTCACGGCCGGCATCGGCGTCGACAAGCGCGAAAAGTTGTTTGAAAGCACGTACGACGACTACTCCGCCATCATGCTCAAGTCGCTGGCCGACCGGTTGGCGGAAGCCTTTGCCGAGTGCCTGCACCACCGCGTGCGCACCGACCTGTGGGGCTACGCCGCGCAGGAGGCGCTGGCGCCGGACGCCTTGATTGCAGAAAAGTACAAAGGCATTCGCCCCGCCCCCGGCTACCCGGCCTGCCCCGATCACAGCGTCAAAAAAGACATGTTTGACTTGCTGCACTGCGAAGACATCGGCATGGGCGTCACCGAGAGCCTGGCCATGACGCCGGCGGCGAGCGTCAGCGGCTTCTATATCGGACACCCCGACAGCACTTATTTCAGTGTCGGCCGAATCGGCGACGACCAGTTGAAAGACCTGGCGGCGCGCCGGCGCATGAACGAACAGGCGCTGCAGCGTTTGTTGGCACCGAATTTGTAATTACCTCCTGTTACACACGTAACAGGCTGCTTGCCAGCATTCGGTTTACCTTTGGCGCGGTCAGGCGTTATCTAACCACAGTTAAATAATGACTGCCGACTTTTTTAGATCCCTTGTGGGTCGTTGCCAAGGAATAATTCATGAGTGCTACCTTAGAAACCCCCAAGTCCACCTCGACCGTCAACAAGCCTTTGTGGGCCGCGGTGGCCGTCCTTGGGGTGGCCGTGGTGGCCATGGGCGCCACCCTGCTGCGCATCCAGAGTCACCCTGACGAACCCCGCCTCGCCGCACTGTCGGCCTCGGCCCCCGCCGCGACGCCCAGCGGCGCTGCGGTGCCTGCGCCAGCGGCCACGGCACCGCTGGAGGGCGGCAAGACTTCAGCATCAAATAAGGCTGTAGCCCCCGTCAAACATGCGCAAACCGCTCCTAAATATGCAGCAAACAACAACAACCGAGCCGCCGGAACGAGCGCCCCGCTGAACCACCCCATGGCCCCGGTGCACAAACCGATTTGCGCCAACTGCGGCACGATTGAATCGGTGACACCGATCCAGCGCGACGGCACCGGCAGTGGCGGCGGCGCCATTGCCGGCGGGGTGTTGGGCGCTGTGGTCGGCAACCAGGTGGGCGCCGGCAACGGCAAAACCCTGGCCACCATCCTGGGGGCGCTGGGTGGCGGTTTTGCCGGCAACACGGTCGAGAAAAAGATGAAAAAAGAAACCACCTACGAAGTGCGGGTGCAGATGGAAGACGGCAGCACGCGCACGGTGGAGCAAAGCAGCCCCGCCTCGGTCGGCTCCAAAGTGATCGTTGAGGGCAATAGCCTGCAAGCCGCCGGCCGTTAAAGCCGCCCAACCCCAGCACTCACGGAAGGAATCCAGGAACTGGCATCAATGTTGCGTAACAAGTCTACTTTGACTCAAAAGATAGACAGCTTGTTATGCGTGAACATTCGTTGTTGTGCGGTCCTGCTCCGACGGCCGCAGAGGCCCCGGACCCGACACCCAAACTGAGACTGGCCCAAGTGCTGGCCAGCATGCCAGACGCCGCGGAAGAAATGGGGCTGTTCGGTCGCTGGTGGTGCGACACGCAAACCGGCCAGTGGGTGCTGTCCACCGGGGCGGCCCGCTTGCTGGACGTCAGCGCCGGCTTGCACCGCACCGCCCTCAGCTGCTTCGAGCAGGTGGTGCCGGACGATGGTCCGGCGCTGATGACGGACCTCGGCCCGCTTCTTGAACCGGGCCATGTCATTGACGCTGAATTTCGCACCATCCATGAATTGGCCGGTTTGCGCTGGTTGCGCCTGGTGTCGGCGCCCCAACTCCTGCCGGAGCCCGCCGTGCAGACCGGTCTGCTGGTCGACGTCACCCCCACCCGGCTCGCCGCGATGCGCGAGCGCTTTTGTTTTAAATCCACGCAATTCCTGATCGGCACCCCGACGCTCGGCGAGGCGGTGACCAAGGTGATTCAACTGGTCTGTGAGAACCTGGGCTGGGAGTGTGGCGCCTACTGGTCGCTGCAACAGGAGCAGATGGGGAACCATCGGCTGACGTGCCAATATGAGTGGCATAAACCGGACGATTCACCGGCATCGTTCATCGCCGACACGGCGGCACTCAGCCTGGCGCCGGGCGAGGGGCTGGTCGGCCATGTCTGGAGTGCCATGCGGCCCGCCTGGGTTGAAGACATGCTCAATGACCAGGATTTTTTGCGGCGCCAGAGCGCCCAGGCCTGCGGCTTGAAATCAGGCTATGCCTTTCCGGTGTCGCAAGTCACGGTCGATGGACGTCGCCACAGCCATGGCGTGCTGGAGTTCTACAGCCGCTTGTCGCGCCAGCGCGAGGCGCAATTACCCAGTCTGTCAATCACGATCGGGGCCTTGATTGCGCAGACGGTACAGCGCATCGAGCAGCAGGAACTGATCCGCCAGTTTGCACAGGTCGATGATCTGACCGGACTCACCAATCGCAAGCATTTTCACCATCTGCTGGATGCCGCCTGCACGCGGGCCACGGCATCGGGCTCATCGTTCGCGATCCTGAATATCGACCTTGACCGCTTCAAGCTGATCAACGATGCCTTCGGCCACGAGGCCGGCAATCTGGTCTTGCATGAGTTTGCACAACGCTTGCAGGGACTTGAACTCGACGGCTGTGCGGTCGGTCGACTGGGCGGTGATGAGTTTGCCATCCTGATGGCGCCAGACTGTTCGCTGGCGCAGTTGCAGGCCACGGGAGAGCGCGTGTTGCTGGCGGCACGTCGCCCGTTCCTGTATGAAAGTCAGGAGCTGACAGTGTCGGCCAGTGTCGGTGTCAGCATCTTCCCGGACAACGGCGGGAGCGGCTCCGAACTGATGCGCAGCGCCGATGCGGCCATGTACCGGCGCAAACACGGCGGCCGCAATGGCGTGAGCTTTTTCTCAAATGGCACCGCCGAGACTCTGGCGGAGCAGCGTTCGGCACTGGCCAGGCAACTCACGATGGAAGCCGAGTTGCACCGCGCCCTGGTAAGCGATGAATTCTTTCTGGAGTACCAGCCGATTTTTGATCGGGACGCGGAGCACATGAGCGCGGTCGAGGCGCTGATTCGCTGGCGCAAGCCCAACGGTGAAGTGGTGCGCCCTGACGTTTTCATTCCGGTCGCGGAGCAAAGCCGCCTGATCGTGCAGATCGGCCGCTGGGTGGTGACGCAAGCTTGTCACGATTTAGCGCGGCTGCACCGCGCTGGCTTCACGGACTTGCAAGTCAACGTCAACATGGCGGCGCCCGAGTTTGTCAATGCCAGTCTGCCGGGCGAACTGATGACCGTGATGGCGGCGTGTGGTGTCGCGCCGCGCCACCTCTGCCTGGAGCTGACCGAGGGTCTGGTGATGAAGCAGCCGGACAAGGTGATTCCGGTCATGGCCGCCTTGCGCCAGCAGGGCTTCAAAATCAGTCTGGATGATTTTGGCATGGGCCATTCCTCGCTCTCGCGCATGAAGAAGCTGCCGATCTCGTCCTTGAAAATTGATCGCTCCTTCGTCAGTGGCTTGCCACACGACCGCGGCGATGCGGCCATCGTGCGGACCATTCTGGATCTCGGACGGCACATGAAGCTGCAGGTCATTGCCGAGGGCGTCGAGACCGATGCCCAGCTGATTTTTTTGCGCCAATTCGGTTGCTCGCTCATTCAGGGGTTTTTATTGAGCAGGCCAAAAACAGTGTCCGATCTGATGGCACTTCAACCCCCTAAAACCCGAAAAATATCATGACCGACAGTGCCGCCCCACTCCAAATCGACACTTTTTTGCCCTACATGCGCGACGTGATTCGCTGCGAACAATCGCTGCGCGAATTGAACCTGATGTGGCGCATGATCGAGTCCGCCGCCAAGATGAACTGTCCGGTCGAAGCCAAGACTATTTTGCCGACCATGACGGCCACACGCGAAGGCTTCAACCGTCTTGAGCAGGATCTGGTCGCCAATTTGGTGAGTGAAAAAGTAGCCACTGTGCTCGATGAAATTGGCACGAAAGCCCAGTATGTGATCGACATCGTTGTGCGCAATCTGTACGAGCGCACCGCTGATGTCGGGTTTCTCGCTACCGATAACGAACTGTGCGCCTTTGTCGCGGGCCTGCATGACAACCAGGAGGCGGTGCGCCAGCGGCTGCGGGCCTACCGCAGCAAATACACGGTCTATGACGAAATCATTTTGCTGGACGTGGCCGGCAATGTGCTGGTGCAAATTGATGAGACGACACCACTGGAAGGCAGTGTGGATCCGCTGCTGGCACAAACCCTGGCCAGCGCTACTTTTGTTGAAACCTTTCGCGCCAGTGATTTGCGCCCGGCAAAACAACATGCGCTGATTTATTCGCGCCGCATGCTGCATCCGGACACCGGTGTCATCGTTGGCGTGCTGTGCCTGTGCTTCAACTTCGAGCAGGAAATGGCGGGCATCTTCCAGTCGCATCGCGACCCGGCTGGACGCTCCAACATGATGCTGCTCGATGGCCACAATCGGGTGATTGCCAGTGCGGATACCTTGTGGACGCCACTCGCGGCCAGCGTCCCGGTGAACCAGGGCGCGGCCCCGCAACTGATGATGTTTGCCGGGCGCGAATACCTGGTGCGCACCTTCTCGGCCGAGGGCTACCAAGGCTACCAGGGACCGCTCGGTTGGCAGGGCCAAGTCATGATTCCGGTTGACGTGGCGTTCAGCGGCCGGGGCAGCAATACCCTGGCGTCGCTGGACCCCAGCGTGGCCGATGGTTTGCTGTCGCACGCCCAATCATTTTCACCACCGCTGTACGAGATTTTGACGGCGGCAGAAACCATTCAACGCGTGGTGTGGAATGGCCAGGTGATGACGAGCGGCCAGCGCGGTGAACAGATGAAGCTGAAGACGATTCTGGATCAGATCAGCGAAACCGGCGCCCGCAGCAACGAGCTGTTTTCCAACTCGATCGGCGACCTCTATGAGACCGTGCTGGCCTCCAGTTTGCGGGATTCGGAATTCGCCTCCCACTTGCTGGTGGACCTGCTGGACCGCAACCTGTATGAGCGCTCCGACGATTGCCGCTGGTGGGCCTTGACGCCGGAGTTGCGCGTGGCGCTGGCGGCCCCGGAACGCGATGCGGAGGTGGTCGAACGCA
Organism: Rhodoferax sp.; assembly: GCF_012927445.1. Lineage (GTDB taxonomy): Bacteria > Pseudomonadota > Gammaproteobacteria > Burkholderiales > Burkholderiaceae_C > Rhodoferax. Next base: position 652,039 of record NZ_JABBPD010000007.1, on the reverse strand, counting down.
TCACCCCTATTCTGGACTACATCAACCGCCTGTACACGGTCTACACCCGCATCGTCGTCTATGACGCCAGCGGGTGCATTGTGGCCAGCACGCATCCCGAGCAGGATGGTGAAACGGTGCTGGGGTCAGCCATCGATCCGGTGACACTGGCCCAGGTTCATGCGCTGCGCAGTGAACAGGATTACTACGTGACCCCGTTTGCGCCCACCGCCCTCTACGGGGGGCAGTCCACCTACATCTACCACGCCGCCATTCGCGATCCCGAGGACGATGGGGTGGTGGTCGGCGGCATCGGTATCGTGTTCGATTCCGCGCCCGAATTTTCGGCCATGTTGAGGGGCGGACTGGGGGCCAAGGCACGAATGAATGCCTTGTTTGTGGATCGGCAGGGCAAGGTGATTGCCAGCACGGACCGGCAGCGACCGGTGGGTTCCAGATTGGAGATGGACCCCAGCTTGCTGGCACTGCCAAACGGCAGCAGTGCGTCGCGCATCGTGGTGCACGACGGCCATTACGCGATCATGGGCTGCAGCGTCTCCAGCGGCTACCGCGAATTCAAGGTGTCGGATGGTTATCGCGAAGATGTGCTGGCGATCGTGTTCGAGTCGATTGGTGAAGTGCGTGATCGTCTGGGCGCCGGCCACCGGATCGAGACGATATTGAAATCGGATTTAACCGAGCGGGGTGGCAGTGAATTCGCCACCTTCTTTATCGACGGCACCTTGTTTGCGCTGCCTGCCGAGCATGTGCTGGAGGCACTGTCTGCGTCCAGAATATCCTCCGTGTCGAGAGCTGACCGCAAAGCCTGTATCGGCCTCTTGGCGCTGCAGAGTGACGCGGAAAACAAGGGTTCGGTCTGGGTGTTCGACCTGGGCTATCTGCTGCACGGCCGGGCCTCCCTGATCGACAAGAGCAGCCAGGTGATCATCGTGCGTTACGGCGACCAATCGATTGGCCTGCTGGTCGATTCGCTCCATGGCGTACCGGAATTCAATGAGGCTCAAATCATGTCCACCCCCTTTGCGGGCCAGGCCGATGGCGCACTGGTCAAGCGTTTCATCAAGGCCAATGGCGGACGCTTGCTGATTCAGTCGGTGGATGTCCGCAGTCTGTTTGCGGTGTTGATGAATCGCAAAACGCTGGTTTAGGCCCGCAGCGCGCGCCGGTATTGCATGGCCTCGGCCACATGCGTGACCTGGGTACGGTGGGCACCGGCCAGATCGGCGATGGTGCGCGCCACTTTCAGAGCCCGGTGCGTACTGCGAGCGGACCAGCCCAGGCGCGCGGCGGCAATGTTGAGGAACTTGACGGCAGCCTCGTCCAGCAACAAATGGGCGTCGATCTCCTGGCCTTGCAGAGCCTGGTTGGCCTTGCCCTGGCGGGCCATGGCGCGCTCGCGCGCGAGCGTGCAACGCTCGCGAATGGTGGCGGTCGACTCACCCGGTCGGGCTTGCATCAAGTCCGCCGACGACAAGGCGGGCACTTCGACATGCAGGTCAATCCGATCGATTAGCGGACCACTCAGCTTGCCCTGGTAGCGCGACACCTGATCCGGCGTGCAGCGGCAGGCTTTTTGCGCCGAGCCCAGATAGCCGCACGGACACGGGTTCATGGCGCCGATCAACTGGAAGCGGGCCGGAAACTCGGCGCGGCGGGCCGCCCGCGAAATCGTGATGGTGCCCGACTCCAGCGGCTCACGCAGCGCTTCCAGCGCGGCCCTGGGGAATTCCGGCAATTCATCCAAAAATAAAACACCATGGTGCGCCAGTGAAATTTCTCCCGGCCGGGGAGGTGAACCACCGCCCACCAGTGCCACCGCGCTGGCGGTGTGATGCGGGCTGCAGGTCGGCCGCTGGGCCCAGCGGTCCAGCGAAAAACGACCGCCCAAACTGGCCACGGCCGCACTTTGCAGCGCTTCGTCGGTCGTCATGGCCGGCAGCAGCCCGGCAAAACGTTGCGCCAGCATGGACTTGCCCGAGCCGGGCGGCCCCATCAGCAACAGGCTGTGCCCGCCCGCCGCTGCAATTTCCAGCGCCCGTTTCGCACCGAGTTGTCCTTTCACATCGGCCAGATCCGGGTACTGGACCACGTTACCTTGCGGCTTGGCGGTGATACGGCACCAACCGGGGGAAGGCTCCGGGGGCGGTGCATCGGCTGCTAGCGGCAAAAAATGCTGCACCACGTCCAGCAAATGCTTGGCCCGGTACACCTGGGCATCGGGCACCAGAGCGGCTTCTTCCGCACTGTCGGGGGGCAATACCAGTTGGGTCACCACCCGGCCCGCATGCAAGGCCAGGCTCATGGCCAGCGCGCCGCGCACCGGTCGCAACTCGCCGGACAGCGACAACTCCCCGGCAAATTCATGACCAGCCAGCCTGGCGCCATCGATCTGCCCGCTGGCGGCCAGAATGCCGAGGGCAATCGGCAGGTCAAAACGGCCGGAATCCTTGGGCAGATCGGCCGGGGCCAGATTGACCGTGATACGTTTGTTGTTCGGAAACTCCAGCCCCGAGTTTTGAATGGCGCAGCGCACCCGCTCGCGGGCTTCCTTGACCTCCACATCGGCCAGGCCCACCAGCGTAAAGCTGGGCAGGCCATTGGCCAAGTGCACTTCCACCGTGACCGCCGCCGCGTCCAGACCCAGCAGGGCCCGGCTTTGCACCAAAGACAAACTCATGAGGATTCCTCTCCAAAACGGTGCGCGCTGAAGTCCCGGCACCAAGCGTGTACGCACCAGCACGGTGCGAACTGTATTTTTGTACAGATATCTTACCGCACACCTTTTGAATCCGTGCTCCGAGACGTGGCAGCGCCGAACGACATAGCTGGCACGGTCTGTGCGTAACGGTTACATCCCTTAACCTCTTTGGAGAACTCCATGAAATTGAAATCAACCGCCGCCCTGATCCTGACCACCCTGCTGGCTGGCACCGCTGCCATGGCCCAAACCACAGCGCCTACACCTGACTACACCTTGTCATACAACGTGGGCGTCACCAGCGACTATCGCTTCCGCGGCATGGCACAAACTTCAACTAACCCAGCGTTGCAAGCGGGTGTGGACTTTGCGCACAAGAGCGGGTTTTATGTGGGCGTCTGGGGTTCCAATGTGAGTTGGATTCGTGACTACTCACTTGCCACTGACGGCGCACTGGAAGTTGACTTGTACGGTGGCTACAAAGGCGAAATCAGCAAAGATTTCACGTATGACCTCGGCGTCATCACTTACCAATATCCGGGCAATACAGCCGCTAACGTTTCTGCAACTGCTGTGAACGCCAACACCACTGAAGTTTATGGCGCCCTGACTTACAGCATCGTGACTGCCAAGTACAGCCAAAGCACCGGTAATTTCGTTGCCAATGCCAACAGTTCCAATAGCCGTTATTTTGAAGTGGCTGCCACCTTTGACTTGGGCAGCGGCTTCACGCTGACACCGCATGTTGGTCGCCAGACGATCCCCAATGTGACCAATAACGCTGGTGATTACACCGACTACGCGTTGACACTGGGTAAAGACTTTGGCAACGGCCTGAGCGCATCCCTCGCAGCCGTAGGAACCAATGCCAATAAAACGTTTTATACCGACTCAAAGAATAAATTTCTGGGTGATGACGCTCTGGTTGTCGGCGTGAAATACAGCTTCTGAACATCGATTCCATTTGAGGAGAACTCATGAAACTTGTAACCGCGATCATCAAACCCTTCAAGCTGGATGAAGTGCGTGAAGCGCTTTCCGCCATCGGTGTGCAGGGCATCACCGTGACCGAAGTCAAAGGCTTTGGCCGTCAAAAAGGCCACACCGAGTTGTACCGGGGTGCCGAGTATGTGGTCGACTTTTTGCCCAAGGTGAAGATCGAAGCCGCCATTTCCGACGAACTGGTGGACCGCGTCATCGAAGCGGTCGAGGGCGCCGCCCGCACCGGCAAGATCGGCGACGGCAAGATCTTTGTCTACAACCTCGAACAAGTCGTTCGCATCCGCACCGGCGAGACCGGCAAGGAAGCGCTGTAACGCCCTCGCACTATTGATACGAGAACACTGACATGAAAAAACTACTTGCCTCCCTTACCCTGGGTCTGAGTCTGCTGGCTGGTGGCGCAGCTGCCTTGGCGCAAGCCCCGGCGGCACCGACTGTGGCCACGGCCCCGGCCGAAGCCAAGCCCACTGACGCGGCTGCCCCTGCGGCAGCGCCAACTGCGACGGCCGCAGCAACCGCTGCTGCACCCGCCCCGGCGGCCTCGGCCGCCGCAACACCGGCACCGGTGCCCAACAAGGGCGATACCGCCTGGATGATGGTGTCCACCGTGCTGGTGATCCTGATGACCGTGCCGGGTCTGGCCCTGTTTTACGGCGGCCTGGTCCGCTCCAAGAACATGCTGTCGGTTCTGATGCAGGTGATGGTGACCTTCTCGCTGATCGTGGTGCTGTGGTTCCTGTATGGCTACAGCCTGGCGTTCACGGAGGGCAATGCCTTCATCGGTGGTTTTGACCGGCTGTTCATGCGCGGCATCTGGGACAACACGGCCGGCACTTTTGCCAACGCCGCCACCTTCAGCAAGGGTGTTGTGATTCCCGAGATCGTGTTTGCCGCCTTCCAGGCCACCTTCGCCGGTATCACCTGCGCCCTGATCGTCGGCGCCTTTGCCGAACGCATGAAGTTCTCCGCCGTGCTGATGTTCTCGGCGCTGTGGTTCACTTTCAGCTACGCCCCGATTGCCCACATGGTGTGGTTCTGGATGGGCCCTGACGCCTACGGTAGCAAAGAAGTGGTTGACGCCATGAATGCCAAAGCCGGTTATGTCTGGCAATCCGGCGCGCTTGACTTTGCTGGCGGCACCGTGGTGCACATCAACGCGGCTGTGGCCGGCTTGGTCGGTGCCTTCATGGTCGGCAAACGGATCGGCTACGGCAAGGAATCGATGGCGCCTCACAGCCTGACATTGACCATGGTCGGCGCTTCGCTGCTGTGGGTGGGTTGGTTCGGCTTCAACGCCGGCTCGGCACTGGAAGCCAACGGCTTTGCAGCCCTGGCTTTCATCAACACCTTTGGTGCAACGGCTGCGGCTGTGTTGGCCTGGTGCCTGGGTGAAGCGCTGATGCGCGGCAAGGCGTCCATGCTGGGTGCGGCTTCCGGTGCGGTAGCCGGTCTGGTGGCGATCACGCCAGCTGCCGGTAACGTCGGCATTGGCGGGGCACTGGTCATTGGTGCGGTAGCCAGCTTTGCCTGCCTGTGGGGCGTTAACGGCCTCAAGAAGATGCTGGGCGCAGATGACTCACTCGACGTCTTTGGCGTGCACGGCATTGGCGGCATCGTCGGTGCCCTGTTGACAGGCGTGTTCAACTCGCCTTCCTTGGGTGGCCCTGGCTTTGTGGCTGACTGGGTCACCGCAACAGGCATCACGGCGGCCGACTACTCCATCGCTTCTCAAGTGTGGATTCAGGCCAAGGCTGTGTTGACCACCATCGTCTGGTCAGGCGTGGTCTCCTTCGTTGCCTTCAAGGTGGTTGATTTGACAATTGGTCTGCGGGTCAGCGAAGAAGACGAGCGCGAAGGCCTCGACATCACTTCCCACGGCGAAACCGCCTACAACCGCTGATCACGGAGAACGGTTGCGGCACCTGAGGGTTCTGCAACCTGACCCGCAAAACTTCCTTGAGACATCAGCCCACCCAAGCCACTGGCTTCGGTGGGCTTTTCTTATGCGGATGCCAAGTGGTCCTTGACCTGCATCAGGGCTGCGCAGATACTGCCTGTCATGCAACGATCTGATCACCATGACCGACCCAACCAGCCCTGATGAGATGGTGGCAACGCCACCCACACCGGCCCCTGTGCCGGTCACCACGCCCTACCTGACCGAGCCACTGCCCGATCTCGCCGCCTGGACGCGCTACTTTCGGGAGGCCGCGATTCCCGTGCTGGCCGCCACCGCCCAAAAACTGGAAGCCTTGCGCGCCATCGAAGACGATGTGGACGCGGGCATGCTGAGCGCGGTGATTGAGAGCGACCCGCTCATGACGCTCAAAGTCCTGGCTTATGTGTCGGCCAACCGCCGCACCGGCGACACCACGGAGACCGAGTCCATCACCAGCTCCCTGGTGATGATGGGCATTGCGCCATTTTTCAGAAACTTCGGCCTTCAGCCCACGGTGGAAGACCAGCTCGCGAATCAGCCGCTGGCGCTGGAAGGCCTGCGCGAATTACTCACCCGCTCCGAGCGCGCCGGGCAATTCGCCGTGGGCTTTGCGGTGCACCGGGGCGACCTGGACGTCGGCGTGATCCACCTGGCGGCGGTGTTGCATGACTTTGCCGAAATGCTGATGTGGTGCCACGCCCCCACCATCCAGCTTGAAATCCGTGCCATGCAGCGCGCCAACCCGACGCTGCGAACCGCCAGCCTGCAGCGTTTTGTCTACAACATCGAGCTCAATGATTTACGCCATGCCTTGATGAAGCTCTACCGGCTCCCCGAACTGCTGGTGCGCATCAGCGACGGCAAGCACCCGACCCACGCCAATGTGCGCAACGTGCTGCTGGCCGTGCGGCTGGCCAGGCACACCATGCACAGCTGGGACAATGCGGCCCTGCCCGACGACATCAACGACATCGCCCTTCTGCTCAATGCCGCGCCACGCGTGGCGCTGGCGTTTGTCCACAAAATCAACCACCCTGTCTGAATCTGCATGAACTGGCAAACCCTCACCACCCAGCCCTGCGAACTGGGCGAATCGCCGTTTTGGCACCCGCACGAGCAACTGCTGTATTGGGTCGATATCTCCGGCAAGCAAATCCTGCGGGCCAACGTCTACATGGGCACGGTGGAGAGCTGGGACATGCCCTCGGAGCCCGGCTGCATGGCGCCGGCCGCCAGCGGGGGTCTGGTGATTGCCTTGCGTCACGGCGTGTTCCGCGCCCGCCAGTGGGGTGGGCCGCTGCAGCATCTGGCCACCCTGGATTACGACCCGGCCCACCTGCGCGCCAACGACGGCAAGTGCGACGCCCTCGGCCGTTTCTGGATTGGCACCATTGACGAGACCAAAGTGGCGCGCAACGCAGCGCTGTATTCACTGGACTGCCGCGACGGCCGCCCGCCGCAGCTTGAGCGCAAGCTGGATCCCGCCACCTTCCCCGCCACCACCGCCAACGGCCTGGCCTGGAGTCCCGATGGCCGCACCCTGTACTGGGCCGACACGCCCAGCCACGCGGTCCACGTCTGGGATTACGAGCCCAGCCGCAACACCCTGACGGCGCCCCGCACCTTTGCCCAGTTCGCGCCGAAGCCAGCAGGCTGGCAGTTTGACCCCGCCGCGGACAACCGGGGTTATCGCGGCCGCCCCGACGGCGCCGCCGTGGACGTGCAGGGCAACTACTATGTGGCGATGTTCGAAGGACGCCGGGTCTGCCAGTTTGCCCAGGATGGCACGCTGCTGGCCGAGTTGGCCACACCGGCACAATGCCCCACCATGCCCTGCTTCGGCGGCGAAGACTTGCGCACGCTCTACCTCACCAGCGCCCGCCACCACCGCGCAGCGGCCGAACTCGACGCCTTTCCCCAGTCGGGTTGCGTCTTTTCCATGCGGGTGGCGGTACCGGGTCTACCAGTGAACTTCTTTGCCGACTAAATTTTTGAACCCAAGGGTTTCAAAAAATTCAAACCGGCTGGGCCTGCCGCCCCTTACCATCTGGGGCATGTACGCCACCGACTCCCCGCTACGCCAGATCACCGACCGCATTCAAGCCGCCGCCGCCGACCGCACCCCACTGCGCCTGCGCGGCGGGGGTACCAAAGACTTTTATGGCCAGTCACTGCAAGGCGAGTTGCTCGACCTGACGCCACTGACCGGCATCACCAGCTACGAGCCGAGTGAACTGGTGGTGACGGCCCGTGCCGGCACACCGCTGGCCGAACTGGAAGCCGTGTTGGCGGAAAAAGGCCAATGCCTGGCGTTCGAGCCACCGCACTTTGCCCCCGGCGCGACCGTCGGCGGCATGGTGGCAGCCGGCCTGAGCGGTCCGGCCCGTGCCAGCGCCGGCTCGGTGCGCGACTTCGTCCTCGGCGTCAACCTCATCAACGGCAAAGGCGAGTTACTGACCTTTGGCGGCCAGGTCATGAAAAATGTGGCGGGTTACGACGTGTCGCGTCTGATGGTCGGCGCCATGGGCACGCTCGGGGTGCTGACCGAAATTTCACTCAAAGTGCTGCCCGTGGCCCCGGCCGAGGCGACCCTGGTGTTCCGGCTGGACCAGGCCCAGGCCTTGGCCCAACTGCACCGCTGGGGCGGGCAACCGCTGCCCCTGAACGCCAGTTGCTGGGTGCGGGACAACACCGCGGCCGGCAGCCCGGAGCTGCTGTTTGTGCGGCTGCGCGGCGCCATCGCCGCGGTCGAATCGGCCTGCCGCAAGATGACGCAGGAGGTGCCGGGCACACGCGCGGACAACGCGGTGGCCGGGCCCGACTGGAACGCCTGCCGCGATTTGCGCCTGCCGTTTTTTAAAAATGCCAGCGCACGGAATTCGGACTTGCCCAGCCAGGATGCGCAGCCGATGGCCTTGTGGCGCCTGAGTCTGCCGCAAACTGCGCCCGCACTGGCCCTGCCCTGGCCGCAACTGATCGAGTGGCATGGTGGCCAGCGCTGGTTGTGGGCGCCGCTGTCAGCACAAGCACAACTGCGCCAGGTCGCCGCTGAGGCCGGCGGAACCGCTACGCTTTTCATAGCTAACCGCACAGATAATACGGGGACTAGCGCTTGTTTTAGCCCTTTAAAACCACCCCTGGACCGCATTCACCAGCGCCTCAAGGCCGAGTTTGATCCGGCCGGCATCTTCAACCGTGGCCGCCTGTACCCTGATTTTTAACTGTCCTCGATGCAAACCAATCTCGCTCCCGAATACAAAGGCACCGCCGATGGCGATGCGGCCGAAGCCATTCTGCGCAAATGCGTGCACTGCGGTTTTTGCACCGCGACCTGCCCCACCTACCAACTGCTGGGCGACGAGCTGGACGGGCCACGCGGGCGCATCTACCTGATGAAACAGGTGCTGGAAGGCGAAACGCCGACCCGCAAAACACAGCTCCACCTGGACCGCTGCCTGACCTGCCGCAACTGCGAAACCACCTGCCCCTCGGGCGTGGACTACGCGCATTTGCTCGACATCGGCCGCAAACTGGTGGACGCCAAAGTGCCGCGCCCGCTGGGCGAAACGGCGCTGCGCTGGGCGCTGAAAGAGGGTTTGCCGTCGCCGTTGTTTGCCCCGGCCATGAAGCTGGGCCAACTGGTGCGCCCGCTGCTGTCGCCCGCACTGCAAAACAAAGTGCCGGCGAAACAGGAGGCCGGCCAGTGGCCGACCCGCCGCCATGCGCGCCAGGTGCTGCTGCTGGCCGGCTGCGTGCAACCGGCCATGAGCCCCAACATCAACCGCGCCACCGCCCGCGTGTTCGACGCCGCCGGCATCCAGACCGTCATCGCCCCGAAGGCCGGTTGCTGCGGCGCCGTCAAGTTTCACCTGAACGACCAGGACGGCGGCAAGTCCGAGATGCGCGCCAACATCGACGCCTGGTGGCCCTATGTGCAGGACGAGTCCGGCAAACCGGGTGCGGCTGGTGTTGAAGCCATCCTCATGAACGCCTCCGGCTGTGGCGTCACAGTCAAGGACTACGGCCACATTCTGCGGGACGACCCGGCCTACGCAGCCAAGGCGGCGCGCATCAGCGCACTGACCAAAGATGTGAGCGAATGGCTGCCCGAACTCAGCGTCAAGCTGCGCGACCAGGTCCAGGCCCACACCGCGACCATCGCCTACCACCCCCCGTGCACGCTGCAACACGGCCAAAAACTGCGCGGCGGCGTCGAGCAATACCTGGGCGAGTTGGGCTTCAATGTCAAGGTGACCGGCTGCGAAGCGCACCTGTGTTGCGGCTCGGCCGGCACCTACTCGGTGCTGAACCCGGTCTTGTCCTACCAGTTGCGCGACCGCAAGCTCGGGCACCTGAACGAGACCTTTGGCGAGGCCAAACCGGACGTGATCGTGTCGGCCAACATCGGCTGCATCACCCATCTGCAAAGCGGCACCGCCACGCCGGTGCGGCACTGGATTGAAGTGCTGGACGAGGCCCTGCAAAAATCACTATCAAATCAATAGCTACTTACGCAGGTACGGCAAGGGCCAGAGGCTGATTTGTTATAAATTTGGCGTCCTACCGGTGCTGCCGGCCATCGGCTGGCGGTCCACCGGCCGACCGGCCAGCACCGGGCGGCGCGCCACGCGGGGGTGCGGTCTGGTTTAATGTTTGCTCTTTTGCCAACAGAAACACGCCATGACTTTCCCTACCGCACTTGAAAACCTGAACGTGGTGTCGCAACACACCCTGTTGTCCCCCAGCCAGTTGCACGACGACATTCCGGCCACCGCCCAGGCAACCCAAACCGTCAGCGCCGCGCGCCACACCCTGGCCGACATCTTGAGCGGACGCGATCCGCGCCTGTTTGTGGTGGTCGGACCGTGCTCGATCCACGACACCCAAGCCGCCATGGAGTACGCCCAGCGCCTGAAGGCGCTGAGTGACGAGCTCTCCGACCAGCTGTTCCTGGTGATGCGGGTGTATTTCGAGAAGCCGCGCACCACGGTCGGCTGGAAGGGGCTGGTCAACGACCCGCGCATGGACGATTCGTTTCACATCGAAGAAGGCCTGCACATTGCGCGCCGCCTGCTGGTCGACCTGAACGACATGGGCCTGCCGTGCGGCACCGAGGCGCTGGACCCGAACACGCCGCAATATCTGGGCGACCTGATTGCCTGGAGCGCCATTGGCGCCCGCACCACCGAGAGCCAGACCCACCGCGAACTGGCCAGTGGCCTGTCCAGCCCGGTCGGCTTCAAGAACGGCACCGACGGCAATCTGGAAGTCGCGCTGAACGCCATGCTGTCCGCCGCCCAGCCGCATTCGTTTCTGGGCATCAACGGTGACGGCCAGGTCGCCATCACCAAAACCCGCGGCAACGCTTTCGGCCACCTGATTCTGCGCGGCGGCGCGGTCCCCAATTACGACTCCGTGGCGGTGGCCCAGGCCGAAGCGGAACTGACGGCGGCCAAGCTGCCGCTGAACATCGTGGTTGACTGCAGCCACGGTAACTCGCGCAAAAATCACGCCCTGCAAGCCTTGGTGCTGAAAGACGTGGTGCATCAGGTGGCCGACGGCAACCGCAGCATCAAAGGCGTGATGCTGGAGTCCAACCTGTTCGAAGGCAACCAAAAACTGGGCGCGCTGCAAGACCTGCGCTATGGCGTCTCCATCACCGACGCCTGCATGGGCTGGGACAGCACCGCAGCTTGTTTGCGCGAAGCAGCGGCCCGCCTGCGAACTCTCCAACGCTGACAATCCGCAAGGCACGCGCACAAAAAGCCGCCGACACTGCGCGGCATGTGCCCCAGTGTCCGAACCCTGTCAAGCCTGTTGCTCGCGCTCTGCAGTGCGGCGGCCTCGCTCGCCGTACAGGCGCAGAAGAGCGAGGCGGACGGTACGCTCGCGACTAAGCTGCGCACGCAAGCCATCGCCGCCGAGCATGGCGAAGGCGTGGCGCGTGACCCGGTGCTGGCGGCCACCCTGTACTGCCAGAGCGCCCGACTGGGCGACGCGCAGTCGCAATACAACCTGGGCTGGATGCACGCCAACGGGCGTGGCATTGCGCGCAACGATGTGGCGGCGGCTTTCTTTTTTCATGCCGCGGCCGAGCAGGGTCTCGAGGCGGCGCGGCGCATGCTGCAAGTCGTTGGCGGCCGCACCACCGAAGTGCCCGACTGTATGCGCCCGCCTGCAGTCTCCCCGCCTGCGGTTGTCAGCCCGCCCAGCGTGAACTATGAGGTGATTGCACCGCGCAAAATTTTTGAGCTGGTGATGCAACTGGCGCCCCAGTTCAAGGTCGAGCCGCAATTGGCGCTGGCGATCATCGCGGCCGAATCCAACTTCAACAGCCTGGCGCTGTCACCCAAGAACGCCCAGGGGCTGATGCAGCTGATCCCGGAAACCAGCCAGCGCTTCAAGGTCAAAAATGCCTTTGACCCGGCGCAAAACATCCGCGGTGGCCTGACCTATCTGCGCTGGTTGCTGGCCTATTTTGAAGGGGATGTGGCGCTGGTGGCGGCCGCCTACAACGCCGGCGAAGGCAAGGTCGAGCGTTACCGCGGCGTGCCGCCGTACCTGGAAACCCGGGCGTATGTGCAGAAGATACTCAAGGCAGTCGGTGGCGCGCCCGCCCACCCGTTTGACGCCACGGTCACCCGCCCTTCGCCCACCATGGCCCAGATCCGTTTGCCCTGACGTGCGCCATCGCCGCGCTGCCAGCGGCGGCGGCCCAGTCAGGCGGCCAGCGCGGCTGCAATGTCGTGGCTCAGGCTGGCGGGGGTATCGGTCGGTGCATAGCGCTTGAGAACGGCGCCATCCTTGCCAACCAGAAACTTGGTGAAATTCCATTTGATCGACTTGCTGCCCAGCAGCCCCGGGGCTTCGACGCAGAGCCACTGGTAGAGCGGGTGGGCGCCGTCGCCATTAACCTCAATTTTGGCCATCATGGGGAAGCTGACGCCATAGTTCAGTTGGCAAAACTCGGCGATCTCCGCATTGCTACCGGCGTCCTGGGCGCCAAACTGGTTACACGGAAAACCCAATACCACCAGGCCTTGCGGGCCATAGGTCTGATGCAAGGCCTCCAGCCCGGCAAACTGGGGCGTGAAACCACAAGCACTGGCGGTGTTGACGATCAACATGACTTTGCCCTTGAACTGGCGCAAGGGGACGGACTGGCCATTGATTTGCAGGACTTCAAAATCGTACACAGTGCTCATGGGCGCGCTCCCGGTCAAAAAAGGAAGCGTCAGTGTCGCACTTTGTCGCCAAAATCAACGCTTGTCATACGACACCACGGCCAGCAGTGAGGCCAAAAGAACCAAGCCCCCGCCCAGCAAGGTGCGCGTCGATAGCTCGCCGGTGCCCAGCACCACCGAAGACACGCTGGCAAAAACCACTTCCGACAGCATGATGAGCGAGGTGGCGCTGGCGCTCAAATGCGCCGCGCCGTATTGCAGGGCCAGGTTGCCGGCCAGGAAGGCAAGGCTGATGAACAGGGCCAGGCCGGTCCACGCCCAGTTTGGTGCGGGCAGCGCAGCGACCACGCCCAGCCCCATGCCGATCCCGGCGGCGCCCAGGGCCATCATGGCACCGCCGCCAAACATGGCCAGCGTGCGCGACGCGCTCGGCGTCTCATTCAGCTTGCGCAGCAGGATGTTGGTCAGGGCAAAGCTGAAGCCGCCCATCAGGGCCAGTCCATCGGCCAGACTCTCGGGAATGGGCCAGGGTGAGGCGGGCGTTTTGAGGACGATAACGACGCCGGTGAGCGCCAGGGCCAGGCGCAGCAAAGAACCCGCCGTGGGTTTTTCGCCCAGCAGCGGCCAGGCCAGCAGCACCACCCAGGCCGGCATCAGGTAGAACAACAGGACGACGCGCACCACGTCACCGACGGTCACCGCCCAGTTGAATCCGACATTGGTCAAGCCGGAAGCCAGCAGCAACCACCACAGCATCGGATGCTTCAAAAAACCACGCCAAGCCTGCGGCTGGACAGCGAGCAAACACAGCAGGGAAAAAACAAAAATGATGGTGGTGGCCCACAGCGGATGCAGGCCGTGCGCTTGCAGTGCCCGAAACGGCCACCACGCCACCCCCCAAACAAAGGCATTGAGGATCAGCGCCGCCGCCGCGAGCGCTCGATGTGACATCAGCCGTGAATATTGTCGTTACGGGCAATACCCAGCAGATGCTCAACCTCGGCGCGATGGTGGAGGCAATTGCGGGCGTGCCAACGCTTGATGAACCACATGAAGCCGGCAATCACCACCCCAAACACGGTGATGGCGGCAAAGGTCGGCAACCCCAGCCCGGTGGACAGGCTGTAGGCCGCGCCCAGCGCCAGAATGCAGGCCTGCTCATTGAAGTTCTGCACCGCGATCGAGCGCCCGGCGCCCATCAAATTGTGGCCACGGTGCTGCAGCAGCGCATTCATCGGCACCACCAGGAAGCCACCCAAGGCACCCAGCAGAATCAAAAACGGCGCCGCGACCCAGACGTTGGTGATAAAGATGAGCATGATGATCAACAGCCCCATGAAGATGCCCAGGGTAATCACCCGGGGGCCATCTTCCAGCCGCATGCGCATCGAAGCCACCACCGCGCCAACCGCCATCCCAATGGCCACCACTCCTTGCAGGGCCGAGGCCTGTGTCACCGAGTAACCGAGCGCCGCGGCGGCCCAGGCCAGCACAATGAAACGCAAATTACCCGCCACACCCCAGATGAGCGTGGTGGCAGCGAGTGATATCTGGCCCAGTTTGTCGCGCCACAGCCGGGCATTGCAGGTCCAGAAATCAGGCAGCAAGGAAGTGATCCGCTTCGGCATGGGGCGCATTTCGACCCCCGTGTGCGGAATATGGGTGTTGAACCAGGCGGCCAGGAAATATAGAAAGATCAGCACGCTGATGGCGGCCTCCGGCGGGGTGTCCACGCTGGTACGGATGAATGGGAAGTCGAACGACAACAACATCGGTGACAACATCGGCCCGACCAGTTGCCCCCCCAGCAAAACGCCCAGAATGATGGAGGCGATCGTCAGGCCTTCGATCCAGCCATTGGCTTTGACCAACTGGGAAGCCGGCAGCAATTCGGTGAGGATGCCGTATTTGGCGGGCGAATAAGCGGCAGCGCCCAGCCCGACAATGGCGTAGGCCATCAGGGGATGCGTGCCAAACAACATGAACAGGCACCCCACCACTTTGATGAAGTTGCTGATCAGCATCACCCGGCCTTTGGGCATGGAATCGGCAAAAGCGCCGACAAAAGGCGCCAACACCACATAAAACAGTGCAAACATCGGCACCAAGGCGGCTTGTTGCCACTCGGGTGCCTTGCTGCTTCTCAGTAACTGGACGGCTGCAACAAACAGCGCGTTGTCGGCCAGCGAGCTGAAAAACTGCGCTGACATGATGGTGAAAAAGCCGCGTTTCATTGTCTACAAGCGCGCATCAGGGTTGCTGACACGGTGGTTTTTTTAATATGTGTCCGAACGGTAAAGGGTTATAGCACGCCCCCGGGGTGCAAAATGCAGGCTTTCGTCCGTCACCCCTACAGCGCCATGCCTCGCCCGATACAAGCCACCATCCATACCGAAGCACTTCGCCACAATCTTGAGCGTGTCCGGGAGGCGGCACCCGATGCGAGAACTTGGGCCGTCGTCAAGGCCAATGCCTACGGCCATGGCATTGAGCGCGTGTTCGAGGGCTTGCGCGGTGCCGACGGTTTTGCGCTGCTGGACCTGGAAGAAGCCCAGCGCGTGCGCGCCCTGGGCTGGCGCGGCCCGATTCTGTTGCTGGAAGGCGTGTTCGAGTTGCGCGACCTCGAACTTTGTTCCCGCCTCGGTCTGTGGCACACCGTGCACTGCGACGAGCAGATTGACATGCTCGCCACCCACAAGACCAACGTGCCGCACCGGGTCTTCCTCAAGATGAATTCCGGCATGAACCGGCTCGGCTTTACACCGCTGCGTTACCGCGCCGCCTGGACCCGCCTGAATGCACTGCCCCAGGTCGATGAGATCTCCCTGATCACCCATTTCAGCGACGCGGATGGCGCGCGGGGCGTGACGGCGCAAATGGCGGTCTTTGCCGCAGTCACCCAGGACCTGCCCGGCGAACGGTCCTTGAGCAACAGCGCCGCCATCCTGCGCCACAGCCTGCCGGCCACCGGCGTCCACCCGCCGCCCGACGTCTACGTCGCGTCCGACTGGGTGCGCCCGGGCATCGTGATTTACGGCAGCGCGCCCGATTTCCCGGAAAACAGTGCGGCCAGCTGGCGCTTGCAGCCGGGCATGACACTCGCTTCTAAAATAATAGCAACACAAGACCTAGCGACGGGGGCTAGCGTCGGATATGGCTCAAACTTTGTCGCCGAGCAGCCGATGCGCATCGGCGTGGTGGCCTGTGGTTATGCCGATGGCTACCCGCGCGCTTGCCCCACCGGCACGCCGATTCTGGTGAACGGCGTGCGCACCCGCACCCTCGGGCGGGTCAGCATGGACATGCTCGCCGTCGACCTCACCCCCGTTGCCGGGGCCGGCTTTGGCAGTGAGGTCACGCTGTGGGGTCGCGCCGCCAACGGCAGCCTACTGGGAATTGACGAGGTGGCCCAAGCGGCGGGCACCGTGGGCTACGAATTAATGTGCGCCCTGGCCCCGCGCGTGCCGGTATTGGTCACCGATTAGGGTCTAATCGCACCTATTCGCCGGCCATTGAGAGTCATTTGATGAATTACGTCCCCCTCCCCGTTTCTATGCTGGACCTCGGGAAACCACTGCCTATCGATGTGTGGGATGCAAACGGCAAGTTGCTGCTGCAAAAAGGGCAAACCATCCGGTCACCCCAGCACAAGGAAATGCTGAGTGACCAGCAGGCCTGCATGAAAAGCAGTGATGCCAAGGCTTGGCAGAAAAGTTACGAACAGATGATGCAACCGATACACAAGGAAGGGGTGGCGGTGGACACAGCGCCCGCCTCGTCTGACAACGACATTCTCGTCGGCTGGCGGGATTTGCAGGCCGTTTTGCAGGCGCTGCTTTACCAAGGCGCGGCCGCCATCAGTCCGTTGCCGCGACTGGAGGCGATCGAAAAGGAAGCCCTTGACTTGCTGAAGCGAGACCCTGATGAGTCCCTTGTCATCTTATTCCAGGCACTGGCTGACCTGTCGCTGGGTTATTGCGCCACCCACGCCCTGCTGTCGGCGGTGGTGTGCGAACTGAGTGCCGAAAAGCTGGGAACCGCAGAAACAGACCGCCGTGTGCTGTTCCGCGCTGCGCTGACCATGAACATTGGCATGGCACGGGACCAGGACAGTCTGGCCCGGCAAAGTACCGCACTCCTCAACGACGTTCAGAGAAAGCTGATCCGCAAACACCCAGAAAACAGCCTTGCAATTTTGCAGAGCTTGGGCGTGACGGACGACAACCAGCTGGACATCGTGCGCTGGCATCATGAACCCGATGAGTCCTGCGGCATGAACAGCAACCTGGCAAGTCGGCGTCTCCTGCGGATGGCCGATGGTTTTGTGGCCAAGATGGCGGCACGCAAGACGAGGCTTGCCATGTCACCGTTGAGTGCGGCCCAGTCCGTTTTTCTGGGTACCGATGCAGAACAAGCGAAGCTCGCATTGGCCATGACGACGGCCCTCGGTTTTTACCCACCAGGCACCTACGTGCAGTTGGTGAACGGCGAAAAAGCGGTTTCGGTCAAGCGCGGTCTTCGCGCCAGCCACCCGCAGGTGGTGAGCATCGTCAGTCCGGGGGGCATGCCGCTGAACCCCTGCCTCTTCCGGGACACCAACAACCCGAAATATGCCATCCGCTCGCCCTTTAATGCAGAAAAGATCAAGATCAAAGTCAACCTTGAACAAGTGCTGAAGGCGCGACCAGACCGCACGGCTTGACGCAGCGGGCCAGCCTCACAACGTCGGCCGGGGCGACAGGCGGCGACTGAGTTTGATGGCTTCGAACCAGATCACGCTGACCAGCCCCAAGGCCAGCGCCGTCAACAGGTCAGGCAGCGGCAGCGGCTCAAAAAAGAACAGGCGCGCCAGCCACGGCAGATAAACCGCCAGCCCCAGAAACCCGAGCGTCACAGCGGTCACGATCCACAGCGTCCGGTTCGGCACGCGCAGCGAGGCCCACAGCGACCCGGTGCGGGAGCGATTGGAAAAAATCAGCGCCACATTGCCCATCACCAGCGTGGCGAAGGCAAAGGCCCGGGTCTCTTTTTCCGTCAGCCAGCTGGCGCCCCAGGCAGCGGCCCCCATCACCACCAACAGCACGCCGACGCCCTGCAGCAGCGCGAGCAGCAGGGTGGTGCCGCCAAACAACTGGGCATTGGCGTCGCGCGGCGGGCGCTGCATCACGTCCGCCTCGGTCGGCTCGTTCTCGAACACCATGGAGCACGCCGGGTCGATGACCAGCTCCAGAAAGGCGATGTGCAGCGGGAACAGCATCACCGGCCAACCCAGCAGCACCGGCAGCAGCGCCATGCCGGCAATCGGCACATGCACCGCCAGGATGTAGGACATGGATTTGCGCAGGTTGTCGAAGATGCGCCGGCCCAGCCGCACGGCGCGCACGATGGAGGCAAAGTTGTCGTCCAGCAGCACCAGCGACGCCGCTTCCCGCGCCACATCGGTGCCGCGCCCACCCATCGCCACGCCGACGTGGGCGGCCTTCAGCGCCGGCGCGTCGTTGACGCCATCGCCGGTCATGGCCACGATCTCGCCACTGGCTTTGAGCGCCTGCACGATGCGCAGCTTTTGCTCCGGCGCAATGCGGGCGCAGACGCTCACCGTGTTCATGGCGACCTGCAGTTCGGCGTCACTCAGGAGCGCCATGGCGTCGCCGCTCAGCACCTCGCCCGACGCCAGTTCTGCCTGCCTGGCAATGGCGCGGGCGGTGGCGGGGTAGTCACCGGTGATCATGACGACGCGGATGCCGGCAGTGCGACATTGGCCAACCGCCTCGACAATCTCGGCGCGCAGCGGGTCGGCCAGCCCGAGCAAGCCAACAAATTCAAAATCAAAATCATGTTCGATAGCCGGCCACTGCTCACCGGCAAAGCGGGCTTGCGCCACGCCCAGCACGCGCAAACCGGTGGCCGCCATGGCTTCCACGGCCGCCGCAATGCGGGCCTGCGCATTGGCGTCCAGGTGGCACAAATCCATGATCGCCTCGGGTGCACCCTTGGCCGCCACCACATGCGCCGCACCATCGACCGCTTTCCAGACATGCGACATGGCGCGCAACTCAGGCGTCAGGCCGTATTCCTGCATCAGGGTCCAGTCGCGGTGCAGGTGCTCGGTGTCCTTCAGGTAATGCCGGCCCAGCCGGTGGAAGGCTTTTTCCATCGGGTCAAACGGGTCGGCCATGCTGGCCAGAATGGAAAACTCCGCCAGGGTATGAAAAGTCTCGGGCAATTCGTCCGTGGTGGCGTAATCGATGGTCAGACTTTCGCCCTCAGCAGGGCGGCCATTTTGTGCATAGAGTTGCACCACCGTCATGCGGTTCTCGGTCAGGGTTCCGGTCTTGTCCACGCACAGCACCGAGGCGGCGCCCAGCGTTTCAATCGCGGCGATGCGCCGGGTCAGCACGTTTTGCTTCGACAAGCGCCAGGCGCCCAACGCCGGCAGCACCGTCAACACCACGGTGAACTCCTGCGGCAGCAGGGCCATCGCCAGCGCAATGCCGGCCAGCAGCGCCCCCAACCAGTCGCCCCGCAGCAGGCCATAGGCCAGCACCAGCAGCAAACTGGCGCTAAAGGCAATCACCGCCAGCACCTGCACCAGGCGGGCGGTCTGCTTTTTCAGCGGCGAGCGCTCCGGCGTCAGCGTTTCCAGCGCCGTGCCGATGCGCCCGATTTCACTGCGGGGACCGGTCGCGGTGACGCGGGCGCTGCCGTGACCGTTGACCAACAGCGTGCCGGAATACAAATAAGGCAACTGGTCACCCCCGGGGCGTGCATCGGCCTTCACCTCACTCAGCACGGCGGCCACCTTGCTGACCGGCACCGCTTCGCCAGTCAACAAGGATTCATCCACTTGCACATCATGGCCGCTGATCAAGACCGCGTCCGCCGCAATCCGGTCGCCTTCTGCCAGCAGCAAAATATCGCCGCGCACCACCTCGCACCCGGCGATGCGCAGCGGCTGGCCGTCGCGCAGCACCAGCGCCCGCGGGCTGGTGAGGTCGCGCAAGGATTCCAGCGCGCGCTCGGTCTTGCCCTCCTGGTACAGCGTCAAGGCCAGCACGACCAGCACCAGGCCAAACAAAACAACGCCTTCCTGCAAGTCACCCAGCACCAAATAAAGCGAGCCGGCCGCCAGCAGCAGCATGAACATCGGCTCCTGCAGCGTCTCTTTGATGATGCCCCACAGCGTGCGGTGCTGATCGCCCGGCAGCGCGTTGGGGCCGTCTTCCAGCAGGCGTTGCGCCGCCTGCGCTGCCGTCAAGCCATTGGAATCAGTGACCTCGTCGATGTCGTGCGTGGCGCTCACGCCCGCATCAGACGTTTGTAAAACCATTGTTTACCCCCTTCAACCATGACCAAATAAGAAATCAGCAACACGGTCAGCAAGCCAAAAAATGACAGCGGTAGCGGCGTAAAACCCAAATACGGCGCCAGCGGGGTGAACGGCAACAGCATCGCCGTCAGCACCACCCCCAGCGACGTCAGCACCAGCCAACGATTGGGGTGACTGCGCAGCGGATTGCGCCGCGTGCGGATGACAAAAATCACCAGCACCTGGGTGGCGATCGATTCCACAAACCAGCCGGTGCGAAACAGCGACTCGTGCGCGTTGAACAGGCTGATCAACAAGTAGAACGTCAGGAAATCAAACAGCGAGCTGATGGGCCCGATCGTCAGCATGAAATTGCGGATGAAGGTCATGTCCCAGCGCTTCGGACTCGCCAGGTCTTCGGCGTCCACATTGTCCAGCGGCAGCGTGATTTCGGACACGTCGTACATCAGGTTGTTGAGCAGAATCTGCAGCGGCAGCATCGGCAGAAACGGCAAAAACAAGGTGGCGGCCGCCATGCTGAACATGTTGCCAAAGTTGGAACTGGTGGCCATCATGATGTACTTCATCACATTGCCAAAGGTGCGCCGCCCTTCCAGAATGCCTTTGTGCAGCACCATCAGGTCACGCTCCAGCAGAATCATGGCGGCGGCCTGTTTGGCCACGTCCACCGCACCCTCGACCGAGATGCCGACATCTGCCGTGTGCAGCGAAGGCGCGTCATTGATGCCGTCGCCCAGATAACCGACCACATGGCCCCGCGCCTTCAAGGCCAGGATGATGCGGTTTTTTTGCGCCGGGTTGACGCGGCAAAACAGGTTGACCCCTTCGACCCGGGCGCGCAACGCGTCGTCGTTCATGGCCGCCACCTCGCTCCCCGTCAGCACGCCCTCAATGGTCACGCCAAGCTGGGTGCAGACATGGCGCGTCACACGCTCGTTATCGCCGGTGACGATTTTGACGGCGACGCCGCTGGCGGCCATCGCCTTGAGCGCCTCGCCGGCACTGGCTTTCGGCGGGTCGAGAAAGGCGGCAAAACCGGCGAACACCAGTTCACTCTCGTCTGAGATCACGGCGTGCGGGTGATCAATCGGCACATCGCGCCAGGCAATCCCCAGCACCCGAAAACCTTCTTCCCCCAAACTGTCGAACAAGGCTTCAATGCGTTGGTGCGCGGCCCCATCCAGGGCCACGGTGCCGCCAGCCGGGTCCTGGTAATGCGTGCACAACCGCAGCACATCTTCGGGTGCACCCTTGACCACCAGCCGCCGGGCGCCGGCACGCTGCACCAGCACCGAGACGCGACGGCGTTCGAAATCAAACGGCACCTCGTCGATCTTGCTCCAGCCGGACACATCAATGTCTTCATGCGCCAGGATGGCATCGTCCAGCGGACTCTTCAAGCCGCTCTCAAAATAGCTGTTGAGGTAGGCCAGCGCCAGCACCTGAGGGTTGTCCTGTCCGCCGGCATCGACATGGCGTTCCAGCCGAATCTTGGCCTCGGTCAGGGTGCCGGTCTTGTCGGTGCACAGCACGTCCATCGCGCCCATGTCCTGAATGGCGGACGGCCGTTTGACGATCACTTTCAAGGTCGCCATGCGCAGGGCACCGCGCGTCAGCGTGACCGACACCACCATCGGCAGCAACTCGGGCGTCAGTCCGACCGCCAGCGCCACGGCAAACAAAAACGACTCCAGCAAGGAGCGGTGCAAGGCCACGTTGACCAGCAAGGTGAACAGCACCAGCAGCACGGTCAGCCGCATGATGAGCATGCCAAAGCGCCGGGTCCCGATCTCAAACGCGGTGGGCGGCGCTTGGTCGGCCAGGCTGACCGCGATTTGCCCGAGGGCGGTGCTGCTGCCGGTGCGCCCGATCAACACGCGGGCCGAGCCGCTGACCACCGAACTGCCCATGAACACCGTGTCCACCGCCTCCAGCACCCAATCCGCGGGTGCGGCGGCACTGCGCGCTTCGTCGGACGGCAACGCCCGTTTTTCCACCGGATAAGGCTCGCCCGTGAGTTGCGCCTGGTTGACAAAAAAGTCATTGGCTTCCATCAGGTGCGCATCGGCCGGCACCAGATTGCCCGCCGACAGCAGCACAACGTCGCCGGGCACCAGCTGCATGACAGGCAGTTCAGCCGCCTGGCCGTCGCGCAGGACGGTCGCCGTCACCGCCACTTTCAAGGCCAGCCGCTCCGCCGCCTGACCGGCCCGGTAGGCCTGGACAAAATCCAGCGTGACGCTCATCACCACAATCAGGCCAATGATGAGGGCCCCGGTGACGTCGCCGGTCAAGGCCGAAATGCCGCTGGCCGCCAGCAGCACCAACACCAGCGGGTTGCGGAAATGCGCGAGAAATTGCAGCAGCACCGCCCGTTGCAAGGCGGGCTGCAAGCGGTTGGGACCGTACTGTTTGAGCCGCTCGGCCGCTTCAGCGCGGCTCAGTCCATTCAAGTTTTTATTAGCCATATTTACCTGTAGCCCCCGTCTAATAAGCGCAATTTGCTATTATTTAAATAGCAAATAAAAGTTTACCACTTTGACTCAGCAGCGCCATGGACAGCAGCATGCACCTTGTCATTCAAATAAATATTGATACACATCAAGACTGAGCAGAACGCAATCCAGTCCAATCAAAGCCAGTTTCGCGGCCAGGAGTAAAAAATGCGTACCGACCTGTTCCAGCAGTCGCTGGAGGACCTTAACGCTTCCACCGCCGACATCGCGGCGCAAGGACGGTGCCGGTTACTGACTGGTGCTCGGCGGCGAGACTCTGAGTTGGGCTGGTCTCCAATGGCTATCAGCATTTTAGGCCTGTAGCCGCCGTAGATACTGCATAAGCAGCTATTATATTAATAGCAAATAAAGCTCAAAACCCAGCACGCTGCGGCTGAGCTTGCTGAACTCTCCGTTGATCCGATGAATGGGTCGACAGCAAGGGAGTGAGGACTCTTATGGAGCGGAAGCGGTCATTCCGGGGAATGGTCTACTTGGCGATATAGTAATGTGACATGACATGACGGGTCGGCAAAGCACGATGAATCCCTAATCGGTTTTCCACCGCAGTCCTACTAAACATTACAAGGCAACAATGAAAATATTACTGCTGGCCGTCCCTTTTATCGCTTTGAGTGGTTGTGCAACCACTTCTACTGGTGCAGTGTCAGCTGGTCCAGATACTTTTGTTGTTTCACGCCAAGCAGGGGCCTTTCCAAGTGGCAGAGAACCACTGTTGACCGAAGCGCTGGCAGAGGCTGGGACCACATGCGCAGCGATGAAAAAGACTCTCAAACTAGTTTCGGCAGTTGAAAATCCTGGTCCGTATATTCTTGGTAACTATCCAAAGGCAACGGTTGTGTTTTCGTGCATTTAAGGATGGTCGATCGGACTGGCCGCGATGCGATAACTAAGTTCCTTCTTAATTTGTGCGCAGCCATCCGCTCACCGTTACGTTATGTCCCATGAAAATTCGGAGTCTGCAATGACTCAACATACCGAAAATTCTTCATATCGAGAGAAGCTGATTGAGCATCTTTTTGTCGCAGAGTTGTTGAAGTTATCTTGGCTTCGTCATTGCTGCGCTCTGGAAATTTCAAAGCCTGAGGTGGACAATTCTGGGTATGACCTAATCGTGGAAGCAATGGGTGTTGTCAGGCACATGCAACTCAAAACGTCTATTGTTGGCGGCAAGACGGCTGTTCAGAAAATTCATACCAAGCTCGCTGACAAGCCGAGTGGCTGTGTGGTTTGGATATACATTGACGAAAAGACTTTGCATCTTGGACCCTTCCTCTATTTCGGCGCAGAAGCTGGGGAACCATTGCCGAGTCTGGTGGATCGGAAGGTTGCGAAGCACACAAAAGGTAACAAGGACGGAGTCAAAACAGAGCGTCGGAATATTCGAGTTCTACCAAAGAGCAGCTTTACGGCAATTACGTCAATTGAAAATCTTTATGTCCGGCTATTCTCCAAGGTATGCCCGACAGTCCAAATGGACCTTCCAGATAAGGCCGATCACCCTCTCACTCCAACGTTGGGTGTTCACCGTGAGATTATGTTGATCGATCACAAAAGCCTGTTTCTAGACTTCATCGCACATAAAGGAGTTGGCTCCAAAGATATTGTCGCGTCGTCAACCGCTTCGTACGTCTCTTACCTGAATAGCGTAGCCAAGCTCATTGGCAGAGACATCACACCAACGCTATTACGAAGCGATAGCGACGTGGACAACATTGCCAAAAGCATCAGCGGCAAGAGGAAGGAAAACACGATTCGAAACTACTGCTCGGCTATGCGGCAGTATGTCGCAATGGTCAAGGCTAAAGGCCTTTGAGTTCCGCTTCATGAGTGCAAGGTGGTGACACTCGGCATCTGGTTGTCCGAAGCGATCGGGCGACCCGGCACCCAACCCGACGCTCAAACGGGGCGGCGCAAAAGCACGCCGCAGCCCTTACTTTCACGTAACGACTGCTTCGGAGCGCAGCCAATGTCGACAGTGGGTCTTTTCCCGTCATTAGCGCTGAAACGGCCGGGGGTTTTAAAATGGATGGTTCCATCCCGTAACATCCCCGCATGGCCAAAGAAAAAACTGTTTACGTGTGTTCCGACTGTGGTGGCACCAGCCCCAAATGGCTGGGCAAATGCCCCAGCTGCAATGCGTGGAACACGCTGATTGAATCCGTCCCCGAGAGCACAGCCCCGACCAAAAACCGCTTCGCCTCGCTGGCCAAAACCGCCGAAGTCGTCACCCTGGGCGACATTGACGCGGTCGACATGGCGCGCACGCCGACCGGCCATGAAGAACTGGACCGGGTACTGGGCGGCGGCATCGTCGAAGGCGGTGTGGTGCTGATTGGCGGCGACCCCGGCATCGGCAAGTCCACCCTGCTGCTGCAGGCGCTGGATTCGCTGCAGCGCAGCGGACAAAACACCTTGTACGTCACCGGCGAAGAAAGCGGCGCCCAAGTGGCGCTGCGCTCGCGCCGCCTCGGGCTGGACAACTCACAGGTCAAGGTGCTGGCCGAGATTCAACTGGACAAAATTCTGGCCACGCTGCACGCCCTGCGGCCCGACATCGCGGTCATCGACTCGATTCAAACGGTGTACTCCGACCAGCTCACCTCCGCACCCGGCTCGGTGGCGCAGGTGCGCGAATGCGCAGCGCACCTGACGCGCGCGGCCAAGGCCAGTGGCGTCTGCATTGTGCTGGTTGGCCACGTCACCAAAGAAGGCACGCTGGCCGGACCACGCGTGCTGGAGCACATGGTGGACACGGTGCTGTACTTTGAAGGCGACACGCACAGCAGCTTTCGCTTGGTGCGCGCCATCAAAAACCGTTTTGGCGCGGTCAACGAGATTGGCGTCTTCGCCATGACCGAAAAAGGCCTGAAAGGTGTCTCCAACCCGAGCGCCATTTTTCTGAGCCAGCATGCCGAGCCGGTGCCGGGCAGTTGCGTCATGGTCACACTGGAAGGCACGCGGCCGATGCTGGTCGAAATTCAGGCACTGGTGGACAGCGGCGGTCCGTCGCCCCGGCGTCTGAGCGTCGGTCTGGACAAAGACCGCTTGGCGATGTTGCTGGCGGTGCTGCACCGCCATGCCGGCGTCGCCTGCATGGACCAGGACGTCTTCGTCAATGCCGTCGGTGGTGTGCGCATCAGCGAGCCTGCGGCTGACTTGGCAGTGCTGCTGGCCATCACCTCCTCCTTGCGCGGCAAGCCGCTGCCCAAGGGCTTTTTTGCTTTTGGCGAGGTTGGGCTGGCGGGCGAAGTGCGGCCGGCACCGCGCGGTCAGGAGCGCTTGCGGGAGGCGGCCAAGCTCGGCTTTAGCGTGGCGGTGGTACCGAAAGCCAATGCGCCGAAAAAGCCGATCGAGGGCCTGACCATCCATGCGGTGGAGCGGGTCGAGCAGGCCATGGAGATCGTGCGCGGCCTGGGGTGACCCGGTGCCCTTAAGAAAAGCTTAATCTGCCCGCGTTAATGTCGGCTTCATCAAGGAGTCGTCATGAAAAAGTTTTCTTCCCTTTCCCTCGTTTGCGCGGCCCTGGCGGGTGGCCTGAGTTCACAAGCCTACGCCGTCACCCCAGCCGAGCAGCTCGCCGCCTACACCGCCGAAGCGGGTACGCCCGCCCAACCCGCGCGCGGGCAACAGCTGTTCACCAGCAAACACGGCAAGGACTGGAGTTGCGCTTCGTGCCATACCGCCACGCCAACCGGTGACGGCAAACATGCCAGCACCGGCAAGGTCATCGGCCCGATGGCGCCCGCCTTCAACCCGGAACGTTTTACCGCCACGGCGAAGACCGAGAAATGGTTTCGCCGCAATTGCAATGACGTCATGGGTCGTGAATGCACCGCCGGCGAAAAGGCCGATGTGTTGTCCTGGCTGCTGACGCTCAAACGCTAAAGCCCGATCAACTTCTCTGAAAGAACCTCATGTCCCGTTCAAACTTCAAACAAATTTCGCGCATCCTGCGGCTGCTGCTGCTGGCGGCAGGTACGGTGACTGCCGCCCAGGCCGACGATCATGGCGCCAAGGGGCCGATGGTGCAGCCCTTGCCCAAATACCAGCAGGAATGCGCCGCCTGCCATATCGCCTACCCCGCCGGCATGTTGCCGGCCGCCTCATGGCAGCACATGATGGGGTCCCTTACCAAGCACTATGGCACCGATGCCTCGCTGGACGAGGCCAGCGTGCGCGAGATCAGTGGCTGGCTCCAGGCCAACGCTGGCACCTACAAGCGGGTCAGCGAAGCGCCGCCGCAGGACCGCATCACGAAATCGGCCTGGTTTTTACGCAAACACCGCGAAGGGGAAGTGCCGGCAAACGTCTGGAAACGTGCGTCGGTTGGCAGCGCCTCCAATTGCGCGGCCTGCCACACCAACGCGGCCAAAGGCAGTTTTAGTGAACGCGACATCAGAATCCCGAAGTAAAACGTCATGACCAATTCAACAACAAAGACCAAAATTCTGGTGTGGGATGCCCCGGTGCGGGTGTTCCATTGGCTGCTGGTGCTCAGTTTTGCCGGTGCTTACCTCACGGCGGAGAGTGAACGCTGGCGCCTGGTGCATGTGAGTTTGGGCTACACAATGGGTGGCCTGGTGGCGTTTCGTATTTTGTGGGGTCTGGTGGGAACGCGCTATGCGCGCTTTGCCAGCTTTGTGCGCGGCCCCGCAGCGGTCATGCGGTATGGGCGCGCCCTCTTGAGCGGTAAGCCAGAGCACCATGTCGGGCATAACCCGGCTGGGGCCTGGGCGATTGTGTTGCTGTTGTTGTTGAGCATTGCCACTGTCGCCAGCGGCTGGGCGATCTACAACGAGGTGGGCGGCAATGCCCTCGAAGATCTGCACGAAGGCGCGGCCAACTTCATGCTTGCGGTGGTGGGCGTGCACGTGGCCGGTGTGCTGCTGGCCAGCTGGCTGCACCGCGAAAATCTGGTGCGCGCCATGCTGACCGGTAAAAAAGAGGGCACCCCCGAGGAAGGCATCCGCTGGCCCTGGCGCCCGCTGGCGCTCGTCCTCCTGGCGGCGGTGTTGGGCTTTTGGTGGCTGCAATGGCAAAGTGCCCCCGCAGACGCGGCAGCCGGAACGGCCGGGGCCTCGGAAAATGCAAAATACAGTCACATGACCGCGGCGATGACTAACAGCCCTGCGCTGGCAGCGTCGACCCTGCTCTGAACCACTGAATCACCCTGGAGTTTATGGATGCGCATCCTGCTGGCTGAAGATGATCCCATGCTGGGCGACGGACTGCGGGCCGGCTTGCGTCAACTGGGTTTCCAGGTGGACTGGGTGCGCGACGGCGTGGCCGCCGAGCGCGAGCTGGCGTCGGGCGACTACACGGCGGCGGTGCTCGATCTCGGCCTGCCATTGAAGGACGGGCTGGACGTGTTGCAGGCGCTCCGGGCCCGCAAGGTCAGCACCCCGGTGCTGGTGCTGACCGCGCGCGACGCCGTGCCGGACCGCATCCGCGGCCTGGACCTGGGCGCCGACGACTATGTGGTCAAGCCGGTCGATCTGCATGAACTGGGGGCCCGCCTGCGCTCCCTGGTACGCCGCTCGCATGGCCAGATGCAGGACGTTTTGCAATGTGGTGCGGTGCTGCTTGAACCGGCTGCCCGGCGGGTCAGCCTGAATGGCGAGAGCGTGGCGCTGTCCACGCGCGAATTCGATTTACTTCACGTCCTGATGCTCAATGCGGACCGCGTCATGTCGCGCGAGCAACTGGAGCAGCAGTTGTACAGCTGGGGCTATGAGGTGGAAAGCAATGCGATCGAGGTGCACATTCACCATCTGCGCCGTAAATTGCACCCGGACGTGATCCAGACCGTGCGCGGCGTCGGCTACACCATGCTGCGCAGTCAGGACCTGACATGAAGCCGGTGCGACGTCCCTTGAAATCCTTGCAGGCACGTCTGTTGCTGCCCCTGCTGGCACTGGTGACCGTGATTTGGCTGGCGGCTGCGACCATGACCTGGTTTGAGGCACGCGAAGAACTTGATGACCTGCTCGATGGCCATCTGGCCCAGGCCGCCGCCTTGCTGGTGGTGCAACAGGCCAGAGCGGATGATGATGGCGTGGCAGACGCGCCGTCGCTGCACAAATATGCCCCCCTGGTGGCATTTCAGGTGTTTCACGAAGGTAAATTAGCCATGCGCTCGGCCAATGCCGGCCTGGCACCGATGTCGCCCAAGGACCACGGCTTTGAAACGGTGCGCCTGGGCGACGGTGAACGCTGGCGCGTGTTTTCGACCAGTGGGGTTGAGCGTGATGTGCAGGTCTACGTCGGGGAGAAGGAGGAATCACGCAATGAGATTCTTTGGGCCATCCTCCATAGCGTGCTGCTGCCCTTTTTATATGCCCTGCCCTTGCTGGCGCTGGTGGGGTGGTGGGTCGTGCGCCAGGGACTGGCGCCCTTGCGGCAGCTCAGTCATGTGATCGGCCAGCGGCGGCCACAGGCGCTCAAGCAGGTGGTGCTGGCTGACCTGCCGACTGAAATGCAGCCGATGGTGGAGGCGCTCAATGCCTTGTTTGAGCGCATTGAACTGATGGTGGCGTCCGAGCGCCGCTTCACGGCGGATGCGGCCCATGAACTGCGCACGCCGATTGCCGGCATTCGCGCCCAGGCGCAGGTGGCGATGGGGGCCGGTGCCGATGAAGCGCAACGCCAGCATGCCTTGCAGGCCACCCTGATCGGCTGCGACCGCGCCACCCGGCTGGTTGAACAATTGCTGACCCTGGCGCGCCTGGAAGCAGCGCCGGTCGCAGCCACCGCCGCGTCTGCCCCCGTGGACTTGAGCGCGGTGACGCGGCGCGTCGCCGCCGACCTGGCCCCGACGGCGCTGGCGCGTCATCAAACCCTGGAACTTGAAGCCGACGCCCCGCACGCGGTGGCGGGCGACGACATGCTGATTGGGGTACTGGTGCGCAATTTGATCGATAACGCCATGCGCTACAGCCCGGATCGGGCGCGGATTTGCGTCAGTGTGACGGACGAGTCCGGGCAACCGACGCTGTGGGTCGAAGACAGTGGCCCGGGCATGACCGAGGAGGAGATGGCCCGACTGGGCGAGCGTTTCTACCGGGTGCTGGGTCATGAGCAACCGGGCAGCGGCCTGGGCTGGTCGATTGTCAAACGGATTGCTAATCTCTTTGGCGCCCAAGTGCAGGTGAGCCACTCCGACCTGCTGGGCGGGCTGGCGGTTGCGGTGCGCTGGCCGGCGCCAGCCACGGGAAAATCAACGGGGCATTAGACAGGTACCAACCCGGCATGCTTGACCCGTGACATCAGTCAAAATCAGGGCATGCCCTCTCAAAAATTCCTGGTCCCGGTGGGCAGCCTGCTGCTGGTCATTGCCGCCTACTATTTCTACCGCTGGGCCGGTGTTGCGGTCGCCGTGAGTGCGCTGGTGATGTGGCTGTTGCTGCACTTCAGCCGCATGATGCAGGTGCTCAAACGCACGACCAATCGGCCCATCGGCTATGTCGGCAGTGCCGTCATGCTCAATGCCAAACTCCAGCCCGGCATGACGTTGTTGCATGTGGTGGCCATGACCCGTGCGCTGGGCAAGCGCCTGACAGAAAAAGATGTGCAGCCCGAGGTGTTCCGCTGGACCGACGGCACCGACTCGCACGTCACCTGCACCTTCGTCGGCGGCAAGCTGGCGCAGCATGTGCTTTTCAGGCCCGCCGGGGGCGCTCTGCCGCCCGCACCGTAAAATCATTGTTTCGGGTTTTTGCACGGCCCCACGGGCTGGCCGCCGGGGCAACTTCCCGTCCAAGAATTATTTTCTCGACACCTACATTCACCAAAGGATCAGCATCATGTCAGCATTACCCCCTTCCATGGCAGACCGCGACGGCAAAATCTGGATGGACGGCCAGATGGTGGAATGGCGTGACGCCAAAATCCATGTGCTGACCCACACGCTGCACTACGGTTGCGGCGTCTTTGAAGGCATCCGTGCCTACAAAGGCGATAGCGGCACCGCCATATTCCGGCTCGAAGATCACACGCAACGCCTGTTCAACAGCGCCAAAATTCTGCGCATGAAAATCCCGTTCACCCAGGAGCAGGTGAACGAAGCGCAAATCGCGGTGATTCGCGAGAACCATCTCGAGTCCGGCTACCTGCGTCCCTTAAGCTGGATCGGCGACAAGAAACTGGGCGTCTCGCCCAAAGGCAACGACATTCACCTGATGGTTGCCGCCTGGGCCTGGGGCGCCTACCTGGGTGAAGACGGCATGAAGCGCGGCATCCGCGTCAAGACCTCCAGCTACACCCGCCACCACGTCAACATCACCATGACGCAAGCCAAGGCGGTAAGCAACTACACCAACTCCATCCTGGCCAATACCGAAGCCACCGACGACGGTTACGACGAAGCGCTGCTGCTCGACACCGCCGGCTTTGTGTCCGAAGGTTCGGGCGAAAACGTATTCATCGTCAAGGACGGCGTGGTCTATACGCCCGACCTGTCGGCCGGTGCGCTCAAAGGCATCACGCGCGACACCGTGTTCCACATCTGCCAGGATCTGGGCCTGGAAGTGGTGCAAAAGCGCATCACCCGCGACGAGGTCTATATCGCCGACGAAGCCTTCTTCACCGGCACCGCTGCTGAAGTGACGCCTATCCGCGAACTGGACCGCATTGAGCTCGGCAAAGGCGACTATGTCGGCAGCCGCGGCCCGATCACCGAAAAAATCCAGAGCGCGTTCTTTGACATCGTCCACGGCCGCAACCCCAAATACGCCCATTGGCTGGCGAAGGTCTGAGCTCAACTGAACAAAGGTATTTATGAGTAAATCTGTGATTGAACTGCTGGCCAGAGACCTCAACCACCAAGGTGGTGTGTTTTGCCCCAGCCCGCTGGCCAACATGAAAATCTGGGATGGCCACCCCAAGGTGTATCTGGACGTGGCCCTCACCGGCGAGGCCAAATGCCCTTATTGCGGCACCGTCTACAAATTGAAGGACGGCGAACATTTCGGTGGCCACCACTAACGCCCTCGTCATCGCGCCCCAGTGGATTGGGGATGCGGTGATGACCGAGCCACTGATGCGCCGCCTGAGCGCTCGCGGCGAACGCCTCACGGTTGGCGCACTGCCCTGGGTGGCGCCGGTGTACCGGGCCATGCCGCAGGTGGCCGAGGTCATTGAATTTCCGTTTGCCCATGGCGGCCTGCAGTTCAAGGCGCGGCGCAGCCTGGCCAAACAACTCGATGGCCGGTTTGACACCGCCTATATTTGCCCCAACTCGCTGAAAAGCGCCCTGCTGCCCTTTCTGGCCAGCATCCCGAAGCGGGTCGGTTACCTGGGCGAAGCGCGGATTGGCCTGCTGACGCACCGCTTGAAAAACCCGCCCAAGGACAAGCGACCGCCGATGGTCGCGTTTTATTCGGCCCTGAGTGGCGAGGCCGACATCGCCAGCGACCGGCCGCAATTGCAGATGGCCGCCAGCGAAGTCGATCTGGCGCTGGCGGCCATGGGCTTGCAGCGCGGCGCTTATTACGTGTTTGCACCGGGCGCCGAATACGGCCCGGCCAAACGCTGGCCAGCGGCCCGCTTTGCCGAGCTGGCCCGACGCCTTGATTTGCCCGTGGTGCTGCTGGGCTCCGCCAAGGAGTTTGACCTGTGCAACGAAATCGCCGCACCAGTGAACGCCGAGCAGCCGGGCAAGTGTCTTAATTTGGCAGGAAAAACATCGCTAGCCTACGCATTCAGTGCGATAGCCGCTACCAAAAGAATAGTGAGCAACGATTCGGGGCTGATGCATGTGGCGGCCGCTTTTGGCGTGCCGCAAATCGCCATCTTTGGCTCCAGCAGCCCGCTGCACACACCGCCCCTGAATGAGCGGGCCACCGTGCTGTGGCTGAAGAACGATCCGCGCTACCAGCCCCCACTGGACTGCGCCCCCTGTTTCGAACGGGAATGTCCGCTGGGACATACGCGCTGTCTGGTCGACATCGCCGCCACCGATGTGCTACTGAATATATAGCTACTTACGCAGAAACAACGGGGGCTACAGCCCCAATCAACATAAAAAAAAGCCACCCGGAGGTGGCTTTATAAAAGTCCCCGAAGGGACGTCGTTGGAAACCTTGTGTGTCTGAAGGCCCGTCCATTGAATGGATCGATTGGACTTCAGCACTTGATTACTGTGACAGCAGTTGGAGCAACTTTACTGCTCAACCAGCCGCAACGCTATCCCCCATTTGGGGGATATGGATCGCTTATTTGTTTGAAACCGTGATTTTTCGCAACGTTTACACACTCGTGCCGGCAGCCAAGGGCAACTGAACGACAAAGCAGGCGCCGCCATCCGGCCGGTTTTCGCAAAATACGCTGCCGCCATGGCGAATCGCAATGGATTTGACCAGCGCCAGACCCAGCCCGACGCCGCCATCCCGCTCGGTCGCCCCGGGCAGTCGATAAAAAGGCTCAAATATGCGCTCGCGCAGTTCGGGCGGTACACCGGGGCCCCGATCACAGACGCGGATCACCGCCTGCCCCGCCGTCGTGCCCAGCGTCACCGTGATGTCGCCCGCCGCATGACGGCGCGCATTTTCCAGCAGATTGCGCATCACCCGGCGCAGCAACTTGGTCACACCTTGCACCAGCAAAGCCGACGCCCCGGCCGGAGCATCCACCAGTTGCACCTCCAGTTCGGCATCCACCCGCGCACACTCCTCGGCCGCCAGCCCGATCAGGTCAACCGACTCGATCGTGCCCAGGTCCGCCTCCCTGGCATCCAGCCGGCTGGCGAGCAAAATTTCTTCAATCAACTGGTCGAGCTCGGCAATGTTGCGGGAGATTTCGTTCTTGAACGCCGGCGAAGAAGGCGCGCCCATCAGCTCCAGCCCCATGCGGATGCGGGTGAGGGGCGAACGCAGCTCGTGCGAGGCATTGGCGAGCAATGATTTTTGCGAAGCCAGCAGCGATTCATGCGACTTCACCAGGGTTTCAATGCGCTCGGCCGCGTGATTGAAGCGACTTGCCAGAAAGGCGACCTCATCGTTGCCGTTCACGGGAAAGCGAATGGACAGGTCGCCTTCACCCCATTTTTCGACCCCGTTTTGCAGCGACTCCAGGCGGCGCGTGAGCTTGCGAATAATCGGGTAGGTGGCCAGCGCCACGGCAATGCCGACCAGGGCCAGTGTCCAGAAAAACCCAAACGGCGGGCGGGTCCAGGGCGAGCGCGGCGGGCGCGGCAGATGCATGTGAATGATTTGGCCGTCATTCATGCGCACCAAAAATTCGGGCCCGCTGCCATACGGGTGGGTGGGGCCGAACGGGGGCCCACTCTCCTCCGGCCCACCCGGTGAACGCATCATGCGCGAATGACCATTGCCAATGATTTGCCCGGCCTCGTTGCGGATGACCACATCCCGCAGGGGTGGATCAGCGGCGAGTCGCCAGGCCCAGCCGACCAACAAAGTCAGCACCGCCACGGCCAGCACCACGGCCAGCCAGATCCGCACATACAGTTTTTTAAAAAACATGATCAGTCTTGCTGGCGGGCAAACACGTAGCCCACGCCGCGCACCGTCAAAATACGCTTGGGCGCCTTGGCGTCCAGCTCGATCGCGGCGCGGATGCGCCCCATATGCACGTCAATCGAGCGATCAAACGCATCAAGCTCACGGCCCCGGACGGCTTCCATGATCTGGTCACGGGTCAGGACCCGGCCGGCGCGTTCGGCCAAGGCCACCAACAAATCAAACTGGTAAGAGGTTAAATCGCAGACCTGCGCCCCCACGGAGACGGTGCGGGCATCGCGGTCAATCTCCAGCGAGCCGAAGCGCAGTTGGCGGCCGACTTCAGCGGGGCCTTCAACGCTGCGGCGCAAGATAGCGCGAATGCGCGCCAGCAGTTCGCGGGGTTCGAACGGTTTGGGCAGGTAATCATCGGCCCCAATCTCCAGCCCGATGATGCGGTCCATCGGATCGCCCTTGGCGGTCAGCATCAAGACCGGCACCTGGGCCACGGCGCCGGGCAACGTCCGGATGCGCCGGCACACTTCCAGGCCGTCCATGTCGGGCAGCATCAGGTCCAGGATCACCAGATCAGGCGGGCTGGCCTGCAAGGCAGTCAGACCGCCTTGTCCATCGCCAGCATGGCTCACAGTAAACCCGGACTGCCCCAGGTATTCGCTCACCATCTGGGCCAGGCGGGCGTCGTCTTCTATCATCAGCAGGTGTTGGCTCATGCTGGCAGTCTATCCTTGGCAAAGACGTCGCGTGTACGCGGTAGTTAAAGCAGGGGTAAATTTAGGTAAACATGCATTTTTTGAATTTTGTGAGTGGGGAAGCACAAGCCCTTGCAGAAGACAAAGCGCATCAAACAAAGAACCTAACCACCATAAGAAGCTATTAATTTAATAGCTTCTTACGCAGGTACATCAAGGGCTAGAGGTTGTTTTACCCTTGAAGCTAGCCATACCAACAGCAACACGGGCGCACCCAGCATGGCCGTCGCGACAAAGAAATTTTGATAACCAAAAGCGTCAACATAGCGGCCCGAATAGCCCGCCAGAAATTTGGGGGCAAGTAGCATCACAGAGCTGAATATCGCGTATTGGGTGGCCGAGTAGTTGAGGTTTGTCAAACTGGAGAGGTATGCAATGAACGCCGCCGAGGCAATGCCGCTGGAGAGGTTGTCCGCCGAAATCACGAAGATGAGCGCCGTCACATCGTGCCCCTGGCTGCCCAGCCAGGCAAACAGTAGATTGCTGGCCGCGCTCAAGACCGCGCCCAGCATCAGCACCCGCATGACGCCCAGGCGCATCGACAGCACGCCCCCCACAAAAGCACCCACCAGGGTCATGATGACGCCGTAAATCTTGGTCACGGCCGCCACTTCGTCCTTGGTGTAGCCCATGTCGACATAAAACGGGTTGGCCATGATGCCCATCACCACGTCGCTGATGCGGTAGATGGCGATTAACGCCAGGATCAGCAGCGCCTGCTTGCCATAGCGATGTAAGAAGTCGGAAAAGGGCTCCACCAACGCGCCATGCAGCCACTCCACCGCATTTTTAGCCACCGGCATCGGACGCCGCAGCGGCTCGGGGGACAGCAGCACCGTCAACATGCCGAGCGACATGCTGGCCGCCATGACCAGGTAGGCGGTTTGCCAGGCCCCGTGCTGGTAGCTGGTCAACCCGGCCACTTCAGCCCGCGCGGCCAGCCACAACACCCCGGCCCCGGCCCAGATCATGGCAAGACGGTAGCCGGTTTGGTACGCGGCGGCCAGCGCCGCCTGGCGGTCGACATCGGCGGATTCAATGCGAAACGCATCCAGCGCAATGTCTTGCGTGGCCGAGCCAAAAGCCACCGCCAGGGCGCCCCACACCACCGGTTGCAGCGCCAGCTTGGGGTCATTGAACGACATGGCGATCAGGCCCAGCATCACCGCCAGTTGTGCCAGCAACAGCCAGCTGCGCCGGCGCCCGAGCCAGCGCGTCAACAGCGGAATAGGCATCCGGTCCACCAGCGGCGCCCAGACCCATTTGAAGGCGTAAGCCAGGCCGACCCAGCTCAGGTAGCCAATGGTGGTGCGGTCAATGCCCGCCTCGCGCAGCCAAAAGCTCAAGGTGCCCAGCACCAGCAGCAGGGGCAGTCCAGCCGAAAACCCCAGCAGCAGCATCCGCACCGTGGGCGGCTCCAGGTAAACTTTAAAAGTAGCAAGCCAGGTGGGCTTGATTTGGCTGGCGTCGGGTGCACTTGATGTCATGCGGGAATAATACGCCCAGCCTTGTCCATTTTTTTAGCCGCGCATGAACCTTCCACCACCTTTCTCGCTTCGTTGGCCGCAACGATTTGTTCTGAGCAGTTTGACGCTGTTGCTGGTTTTTTCGCCCGTGGCGATTTCCGTGGCCGTGGCCCGCGATGGCGTGGACGTGGGCGGCAACTCGGCGTTCAGCCAGCTGGTGCCGGCCGACAACGTGGAGCGCGCTTCGGTTCAGCAATATGCGCAAATGCTGCAAGAAGCCGCCAGCAAAAACGCCCTGGGCGCGAAAAACAACCCTCAAGTGGTGCGCCTGCGCGCCATTGCCGGCAAGATCATCCCTTTCGCCGTCGACTGGAACCCGCGCGCCCGGGACTGGCGCTGGGAGGTCAATCTGATTGGCAGCAAGCAAATCAACGCGTTTTGCATGCCGGGCGGCAAAATTGCCTTTTACAGCGGGATTCTGGATCAGCTCAAGCTGACCGACGATGAAGTGGCGATGGTGATGGGCCATGAAATCGCCCATGCCCTGCGCGAACACGCCCGGGCGCGCATGGGCAAGAACGCCGCCACCGGCATCGGCGCCAGCCTGCTGAGCCAGGTGTTCGGTTTCGGCCAGCTCGGGCAAACGGTGACCAACTACGGCGCCCAGTTGCTGACCTTGCAGTTCAGCCGCACCGATGAATCCGAAGCCGACCTGGTGGGCATGGAGCTGGCCGCCCGCGCGGGCTACAACCCCCGGGCCGGTATCACTTTATGGCAAAAAATGGGGGCCGCCAGCAACGGCGCGCCACCGCAGTGGCTGTCCACCCACCCGTCAGGCAATTCCCGCATCTCGGAGATTGAAATGAACCTGCCCAAAGTGATGCCGCTGTATGAGCGGGCCAGAAAGGGCTAGCACGCCGCAATCCTTCAGACTTCAAGCTTTTTAGGCCCGTAGCCCCCGTCTACCCTGCGTAAGTAGCTATCTATTTAATAGCAAACAGGCAACACCCAGGCTATTGCAGCATGAAGGTCTGGTACTCCAGCGCTTCGAGTTTGCGGTTCAAGATCCAAATGCCGAGCAAGACCGTGACCAGCATGGCCAGGGCAAAGCCATAACCAAACCAAGCCGCACCGAGTTGCAGTGAAATCGCCGTGAACAGAATATTGGCCAGCAGCAGCGTGGCGGTCAGCAAGACCACGGCGCGGCGCTGGTCCAGATAAAACAGCACATTCAAGATCCCCAGCAAGACCACCTGCAAGGCGGCCCCGACCACGTCGATGTACAGCAGCGGCAGGTACAGCTTTGAAATGCCGAGCCACTCCAGCAAGACGCCGCCCAGCGCGAACGTGATCAGCACCGCAATCGTCTGGATTTTGGCGATGTCAAACAGGCCCCGCTGCACGTGGTACACCATGTGGTTGCGCATGCGCTCAATGAAATCCAGGGTGGCACCTTCGCGCACGGCGTCGTAGAACTTGACGTAGTACTCGACAAAGTCGGTTTCAATCCGGACCAGAAAGATGGCCATGCCCGGGATGACCGAAAGGTAA
Organism: Rhodoferax sp.; assembly: GCF_012927445.1. Taxonomy (GTDB): domain Bacteria; phylum Pseudomonadota; class Gammaproteobacteria; order Burkholderiales; family Burkholderiaceae_C; genus Rhodoferax. Next base: position 614,124 of record NZ_JABBPD010000007.1, on the reverse strand, counting down.
GAAAGAAAAATCGGGAAATCGTAGATGACCGACGCGTGCAAGGGGCCAATCACCTGCTGGCCGGTGGCGGGAAAGTACCAGAACATCAGTTTGTCGATCCAGGCCCCCAGATTGAATAGAAAGCCGGCCAGCATCAGGCTGCGGTACATGGCGCCGGACTTCCAGATGTCAAAGGCGATGAAGCGATCGGAATGGTAATGGCGGTACACCAGCCAGATCATGCCCATCAGCAACAGGTAGTGGCCCAGCACAAAACCCAGCAGCAGTCCATCCATGCCCAGCGTTCGCCGAAAAAGCATGGCCAGTCCGAGTGTGGCGCCATAGCCCAGAAAGAAAATCAGCACGATCGCACGGTAATGTTTCATGCCCGTCAGGAACACGGTGGCGATCCAGATCGCCGACATCACCGCCAGCCCCATGACAAAGAGAAGCCGGTACAGCACCGTCTGCTCCGGAAACAAAAAAATCACAAACGGCAAGGCGAGCACGAGGCTCAAGCTCATGGCGGCCAGAATCAGCCCATTGAAATTGGGCAGGATGGACGCTTCGTCCTTGGCAAACGTCCGGTCGGCCACAAAGCGCGTGAACGACAACTGGACGACGCCGGTCGAGATCAGCGACATCAGGAACAGGTAGGTCACCGTCACCTGAAACTGCGCAATGGCGACTTTGGGAAAGACCACGCCCATGCTGAACAGGCCAATCAGCATGATGCCGATGATCGACAAGACCCAGGGGCCCGAGCTGATGATGCCGGCAAAAGCATAGGCCTGAATCAGGCCGGCGTAGGTCTGTTTCTTCAGTAGCTTGCGTAATTCGAAGCCTATGCCTGCCATTGAAAATTCTTCTCGTACAACGCACGGTAACGGTCAAACATCATGTGCTGGGAATAGTATTTTTCAACCCGTTGGATGGCGGATGCGCTGGCGCGCTGCCATTCCTGCGGATCAGTCAGCAATTCCAGCGCGGCTTGCGCCAGCGCCTCGGGGTCGGCAATGCGCACGACCCGGCCGGCGGCTCCCAGCGCTTCATCCTCACCGGGCAGGCCAAACACCAGCTGCCGGCACGAACCCACGTCGGTGGCGAGCGTGGGCACGCCGGCCGCATAACCTTCCAGGATCACCAGCGGCAAGGCTTCGCTGATGGAACTCAGCACCACCAGCCCGACCTTGGGCAGCAACTCGGTGAGCTGCTGAAAGCCCAGGAACTTCACTTTGTCCCCCAGCCCAAGCTGGGCTGCCAGCTCGCGGCATTCTCTGGCGTATTCGGGCGATTCATCCTCCGGGCCGGCAATCCAGGCTTCGGCCTCAGGCAAATGATTGGCCACCGTGCGCATGGCGCGAATGAAGGTCTTGATGTCCTTGATCGGCACCACGCGCCCGATCAGGCACAGGATCGGCGGCGGCGTCGCTGGTCGTAACGCACGCAAGGGCGCAAAGCGTGCAATGTCGATACCATTCGGAATGTTGGCCGTTCGCTCCGGCGGCGCGCCGTCCAGCAACTGGCGCTGGCGGTTGGCCTCATACAGCGCCAGGATGTCGTCGGCCGCCTGGTAGGTTACATAACCCAGGTGTTCAAAAAACCGAATCCACAACTGTCGAAAGTAGCTGACGCGGGACGGGTCGCGCTCAAACACGCTGCGGTTGTCCTTGAGCCACTGGGCCTGGTACAAATCAATTTTGCGTTCTTTGACGTAAATGCCATGCTCGCTGAGGATGAATGGTTTTTTGTTGCGATGCTTCAGCAACACACCCAGAATGCCGGCATAACCGGTGGAAACGGAGTGATAAATACGCGCCTCGGGACACCGAAGCGCAACGGCCCGCAAGCGCCAAAACGGCGTGTGGATATTGCGGATGGTCCAGAAATAGTCCACAAAAGAGGGGTCGGTGCTGCGACGGCGGTAGCTTTTCTTGATGAAATCCCACGCCGCTTTGCTGTAAAGAAACACCTCATGGCTAATCTTGCCATCCGGGCCCGCCTCATCCATCAGTCCGGAAAAAAGGCGCATGCAATCCGGGTGCTTCGCATCCGTTTCAAACAACCCGTGCATGCGCTCCACCATGGGCATGGTGTCGGCCGGGGGCTTGACGGGCATGACCGGCGGGTTTTCCTGCTTTTCAAACAGATAGGCGGTCTCCAGATGAACCAGGTTGTCTGGCAAGGCATAGCGCATGTCGCCATAGTCTTCTGGCCGGCTTCCCAAAAATATGGCGCCAAAGCGCAGCTCGGGAAAGCCTCGAATGATCTGATTGACCCAGCTCGAGACCCCGCCTGCCACGAAAGGAAAGGTTCCTTCAAGCAAGAGCAAAACATCCACGCTGTCAGCGCGCGGCAACGTGGATTTAGATATGGGGCAGGTATCGACGGTCACTGAAATTGCTCACGTTATCGCTTTGGGTCCAAAAATCGGCAATGGCCCGGGTCCGGGAGGCCACATTGAGGTCAACAAGTTGCTGCATGAGCTGTTTCACCCGCCCAAACTCGCGCCGCTTGAAGGCCATTTCGGCCAGATACGGTAAAGCAGAAGTTTTGGGCTGTCCCAACGCCACCGCCTTCTGAAGCGCGACTTCGGCATTTTCTATCTCGCCTTGGGCCAACAGGATGCGGCCTTTCAGGAACAGGAGCCCCGAATTGGGTGGCACCCCCACCGCGAGTGCCGCATCCAGGTACTGACGGGCCTGACCCAGAATGTGGTTGCGCAGTTCGCCTTGCGCCAGCGACGCGTAAATCAATTCCCAATGCAGCTCGGCCAGATGGCGCAAACAGGTGTAGCGCTGCTCCAGCGTCAGCTCACCAAGCAAAGTCGCGCGCTCGCGTTGAATGTGCACGGACAGTTTTTTTTCTTCTGCATCCAGCATGCCGAAGGCGACCAGTCGAACGTCATCGGTGCTGTCGCCCAGCAGGTCTTCGAGAATGGGGTTGGACACCCGATTGGGCACCGCTTGCAGCGTCAGCAGCGACTGCATGCGAATCTCTCCCGGCACATTCGCCCCCAGGCGCGAGCGGATGGCGCCTTGTCCACTTCGATTGACATCTTTACCCTGGACGTCGTATTCGGGCAAATCCACGGAAACAGGCACCGCAAGACGTGACTTGTCAGCGGCCTGGCGCATCGTGAAACGCACCAGAAAAAGCATGCCCACCGCGCCAACGACCGGGGCAACAAATGCGAAATCGAACATCAGCAACCACACCATCGCGCGCGGTCGCTGAAAGCGCGCTGGCAACATGAGATAGGTGCTGCTGGCGACAATCGCGCAGGCCAGGGTATGCGCCGTCAAGACGCCCACAAAAGCCGGGATGCTGTTGGAAATGACCAGCGGGCTCAAAAAAATGCCCAGTTCAGCCAGAACGGCACCCCAGGCCCAATAAATTGAAGTCATGCAGTGCTTACTCCTTGGTGAGCTCCGCCAGAACTTCCAGCGGATCTTCCAGGGCAAAATCGATGGGCCGCAAATGGATGCCAAGTGAGTCGAAGTTGCCCCCAAAACGGCTCAGGAGCCAGTCTTCGATGCGTTGCAAAAACCCATCCTTGGAAGCTTGTGATGCAAACGGCATCAACACCGCGATCACGGGTTGGCCCTTGACCTGGGTCTGCCAATAGAGATCGAGTCCGCGTTTGATGCGCAAGAACTCGGCCGGAATCTCTTCACGCTGGGTGCCGCCAAACGACATCACCACAATATGGCTTGGAATTCCGACTTTTTTCTGCATCAGCATCATGCGGACCAGTTCTTCGGCGAAGAGTGCCGGCATGGTCGGCAGACGCTCCTGAACACGGCGCACGTCAGGCGCATGACGAATGTTGTCGGCGTAGTAGGCCAGAATGACCGACATCATTTGCAGGTTTTCCAGATTGAGCGAGAAAAATGGCATGCGCGTCACCGCCAGAACGCCAATCAGTGTGTCGTTACCGGCCACCAGGGGCGCGACCACCAACTGTTTGCTCTGGCTCTCCAGGCTGACATCCTGGCTGGCAATATGGGCGAGACTGCGCGACTCCAGTGCCAGGCGCAGCAATTCGTCATTGGGGGTCAGCGCGGCGGGATCCCCTACGCGGGTGACCAGCGCCCCCAACACCAGACTGGAACCCCGCTCCTCCACGGTGTAGAGTGCCGCCGATTCGATGTTCACATACTGGGACAACAGTTGCAGCAAACCGGCCGCACCGGGCATGGGCAACTGGTCCTGGCTGCGCTCGATGGCGATGGAGCGCAGCCGAGCCAGGGCATCGCGCAAGGAGCCTGGACGGGCCAGCATCTCCTGCTCCAGCCGATCGTGCGACAGGTTCAGCAGCAGGTGCCGCTTGGTGAGCCGGGACAAACGCTCGGTCACATAAAGATAGGTTTCCTCCATGCGTAAATTCCGGTCGCGCCAGACATCACTGAACTCGCCGCACACCAGAACCAGCAAGCCGCCGCCAAAAAAATACTCAGGCGAAAAATCTTTCGGCACTACCCCAAAATGATCGGCCAACAACCAGTTGAGCAACATCGGCAGGCTGCCGAGCAGGCCCGGCAGCACACCATAGCGCAGGGCAATCAATACGGGCGCAAACCACAACCAGGGAAACAGCGTGTCGGCCAGCAGTGGGTCATCTGGCCGGGCCAGCCAGGCCAGCCCAATCGCGACCCAGGGAATGAGGGCCACCTCCAGCCACTGCGCCCAACCCGTCACCTGTTCCGGCGCAAGGGCCTTCCCGCCTGTGATGCGCTTGAAAAAACCTGAAAAATCAAACCGTGGCATGTGGCCTTGTTACGAGTTGGATTGGCCGGAGAGCAGTTACAAACTGCCGAGCAAATCCGCGAGCAGGGCCTGCGCCACGGCAGAAAGCGCTTGGCGGCTCCAGCCACTTTTCGCCCCGGAGGCACTCCACACCACACGCCCGTTGGTCAGATCAATCACTTTGAGCGTGACACCGACGGCAGGCTCGCCATCTATCCCCACTTTGTAGCGCCATTCCTCCACACTCCCGGTCAAGGCAAAGCGGGCACCCTGCTCGATCGCCCACTGCTGCGCCTCCTCGCTCACTTTGCGTTCCGTCGGTTCAAACAGGCTGTCACGCGACAGCATGGCCGGGTAATGCAACAGCGTGGTGATACCGCGACGGCGCAGCTGATGCTCCAGCATGGCCTCGGCCGACAGGGCAGCCTGGGGCGTGTCCGTGTTGTTGGCAATGGGCAGCAAGGCCCACTTGGCCTGCGTATCCAGCACGTCGGGGTCGACCGTGGATTGGATGCTGGTGGCACAACCCGCCATCAGGAGCGCCGCAAGGCAGAGCAGTATGTTTTTAATGTTCTTCATGATCAGAAATTCCTAGTAGTAGTGTCGGTAACGGATCGCCAATGAGCGGGTCATACCGCCGCCAGACACGTAACCCTCGCTGTTTTGTAACTGCACGGACAGATGGTCTTCACCGGTCAGTGACCCGGCCATGCCCAGGATGCCGGTGTAGCCCTCGCTGCCGGCGGTATTATGGCTGAGGCAAAAATCCACGAACGGTCGCCAGGCGCGGCTGTATACCGTCTGCAGGTTTTGCCCCGCCAGGTTTTCGCCCATGCTCACGCAGGCACCCCAGGTGGTATTGCCTTCCGGGATGAGGAAGGCCACCGGGTCGAAGCTTCCGTTGTCAATCGCTGTCTGCACACTGGGCGAAAGTGTTGCTTTGAAAGCGTCACCGACACCGCCCTCATGCGAGGCACGCTGATAGGTCGCAAAGGTTCGCACGCGCCAGTCCGGGTACTCGGTCCGGATGCGATAACCCGCTTCCAACTCGAGGATGCGGCCGCTGCCCAGATAGTCGCCAAACTGGGTGTAGTAGCGGGTCACCCGCGGGGCGATGCGCAGGTATTCGCGCTTGCCCAAGGTGTAGTTGAGGCTGGCGTGCAAACCGGTTTCGTAACCAAAAACCTGAAGCGGCAGGCTCAGGGTCGAGTCTGCGCGGTAATCCAGCCCGGCTTCCAGATTGATTCGGCTACCCCACTGCAGGGTCTGGCTCAGACGCAAGCCGTTGTAGCCCTGCAGTTCATTGCGGCGGAACAGCGTCAGGCTGCTCTCGCCGCGTTCACCCAACCAACGAGCCTCAACGCTGTTCAAACGATCTGACGTTGGGGCGGCCACCGTGTTGATGGGATTGGCCGTGGTTGCGTCGCTCGCATCATCACTGGATTGCCCCATGCGCGACCAGCCCAGAATGACGTGCAACTTGGGATGCGGCACCAGGCGCGCCTCCCATTGAAGACCTTGACTCACCACCGAACCCAAGCGAACATTCTGCTGCTCCAGCGATCCCAGGTCGTCACTGACCGCTTTCAGCTGAATGTAGTTGGCGTGCAAGGGCGCGTGCTGGCGAAATCGGTCATGCAGGGGTTCATCGCCATCCTGCTGGGTCATGCCCTTGAACGCGATGTCCAGTGCCTGCGGCACATGGCCCAGGGCATAGGCGGTGTCATACCGGTTGTAAATGGGCAAGCCCTGGCTGTTGCGCGTCAGCAAACGGTCCATGGTTTGCGTCTCTCCCAGCTGCAAGGCCACCTGCGAGTCGCCCCACAACGGTGGCGCTGTTTGGCTTTGCCGTGCGTAGCGCAACCACATCCAGGCACGGGCGTTGGCAAACTGCTCCTTGGCAATGGCCCAGCCCAGTACCAGCGCCATCGTTTGCCCGTCATCCGCCGGATCGGTGGGCAAGCCTCTCATTTGCTGGGCCAACTGGCGCACCAGTTGCAAGCCCGGATCGCCCGGCTGATTCAAGATCGCCAGCCGGACCAGGGACAGCAGATCCGGGTTCTTGCCCAGGTTCTGCAGGTTTTCAGGATGCGGATATTTTTGTTTCAAAGTCAACCAGGCATGACGGCGCACCCGTTCCGCCATGCCTTCGCGCTGACTGCGCTCCAACGCGTCGGCGTAATTGAGCAGAACCAACGGATCTTCCGGATGGCGCCGAATCTCCTTGCCGTACCAGGTGACCGCTTCGCGGTGGCGGTCCAGCACTTGATTGCCGGCGGCGTAAGCGAGCCAGTAAGCCGGGTCATTGACCGCCCGCGAAGCATAGTGCCGCAGTGCCAGCGCCAAATCGTCCGCGCGGGCCTCGTCGATGAGAAACCAGAGCGACGCCAGCACGACTTCCGTCTCATCCGGGCTTTTCTGGAGCGCACGGCGTAAATCGACCCAAGCGAGATCGGGCTTTTTCTGGCGCTGCTCATACTGGGCACGGATCAGTAAAAAACGCACTTCCTGTTCCGCTGCGGCCAGCGCTTCAGCGTCAAGCGACTTGAAGACCCGAGCCTGCGCTTGAAAATCCCCCATTTCAGCGTAGAGCCCCAACCCCAGCACCAGTTGATCCAGAGCGCCGAAGCGACGGTAAGCGTCCAGCGCCAACCCGGCCGCCTGCGCCGGGTGTTTTTGCCGCACCAGAAAAACCAGCCGCGACCAGTCCGCCGTCGTGGCCTGCGGCGTTTGGGCAAAGCGCTGATAAGCACCCTGCGCGGCCTCGTAGTCACGCAACTCCCAGGCCACCTGGCTCAACAAGCGCCAGAACTCTGACGCATCCGCAGGCACTTTGTCTTCATGGGTCTGCATCAGGCTGAGCGCCTCGCGCATGTGATCACGGCGAATCAAACTCACCACCGCACGCAACACGGCATCCATGGAAAACGGATCGAGTTGGGCTCGTTGCGTAAACAAGGCCCCAGCCCGCTCATCGTCTCCTGCATGTTCGGCCAGGCGTGCCGCGTACTCCAGCAGCAGCGGGATCTTCTTCTGCCTGAATTGCGCTTCAAAAAAACGCGAACCCTTCGCGGGTTCTACGGCGCTTTCATAGAGTTCGAAAATATCTTCCCATTGCGCAGCGGTCAGCGTGGTTTGTTTCGCCCGCACCGCCCACGCCTGCAGCGCAATCGAAGGGTCATCCAGCAAAAGCGCCAGACGGATCACGGCCAACACTGTCTCCTGGGAATGATCCCCCTGCTGAAACAAGGCCCGCCACTGCTCGGCCGCCACCAACGGGTGCTGCGTCCATTCGGCAACTTGAGCCAGTTTTCGGCGCCAGGTGCTGTCCTGGGGCGCCTGCTGCACGGCTTGCCGTGCCACCTGAAACGCCCGCGCCAAGTCGCCACTGCCTAGCAGCACATCGTAGGCCAGCACAAAATCTTCCTGATTGAAGGGCAACAACACCTCGGTGTCCGTTGCAACGCCAGGTACTTTGCGCAGGGCCACCGGCTGCGTGAGTGCCCCCGTGGGCGGCGGCGTTGGCCGGGTGGGGGCGGGCGCCAAGGGCGCAACAGGTGCCGCCGCCAGGGCCTCGTCGTCACGCCAGTTGCGCTGGACGATGGCCTCCGGGCGAAAAGCGGCAACCCTGATAAATGGGGCGTCCACGCGGGCATTGGACACGGCGAGCCGAGCCGCTCGTTGATCGGCCCAGAAACCGGCACGCAGTACATACAGCGCACCACGCCGTTCCACCCGGACAAAGGGCAATTCGGCGTAGCGCCGATAGAGTTTTTCCAGTGCCTGGGCATCCTTGCCGCTGGCGATCTGCAAGGAGTAGTAGTCCGTTCCCGTTGCGGGTAGCTCACTCGCCTGTGTCGATGAAAATCCGGCGTAGGCCATGCAGGCCAGCAGTAGCTTGACTTTCATGGTGTGCCCGGAGCCTTATCCGCCTGGAATACCAATCGGCGGACATAGCTTGCGGCCTTGGCTGGCTCTCCCGCCGCCAGTGCGGTGCGCGCCAGGTAACGCAGCGTCGCGGAATCGTTTTCCAGATTGCCCAGATGCTGGTCAGCGGCCAGCATGGCCTGCCTGAACCGGCTAGCCGCCATGAGGGTGCCAACGCCCTTCTGGAATAGACGTCGGGCTTCATCACGGTCACTGGTCTGATCCCGTGCCATCAAAAAATACTCGGCGGCCAGGCCGTACTCGCCTTGGCCGAGCGCTTCTTGGCCATATTGCTCAAGTGTCTGAGCGGCATGTCCAACTTCGATTGGCTCAAGAAACTCAAGTCCCAGGCGCGGCAAATCCAGTTCAAACGCAGCGGCGGCAAAGAGCCTGGAGAGCCGTTCCGGTATTTTTTCTGCCACAACTTTTTGCAGCATCTCTGTTAGTTTGGCTCTTAAACGCGCCCGCTCCCGGATGTCCGGCTGGGTCGCCCAAGCCTTCTCATAGGCCGTGGCCAACACCATGCGGGCTTCGGTGCGCTGACGCGGATCTTCCGCGTTAACGAATGGCAGAAGCATTGATTCCAGCGTTTTGATATTCAACTCGTTTTGTTGCGCTTTGGCCAGCAGGATGGCGACATCGGCGTTCTTGGCATCGGCCCGGTACAGGTTTTGAATGTAGGACAGCGTCAGCTCGTCCAGCGTTTCCTGCTCATACAGTTTTTCAACCAAGACCTTGCGGGGAAAAATCACCACCAGCAAGGCCAGCACCAGCAGCGCGACCAACAGCAACTGCCAGTTGGAAGCCAGCACCAGACGGGGGATCTCCCCGTCGTTACCGGCATATCGCTTCGAGCGGTCGGGCAACATGGGACTTGAGTTCGTAGTAAGACAAATTAGCCGCGCGCCGGGTCGGCGTCAGGTCGTGGCCGCCAGCGCGTACGCGACAGGCTTCCGCATGGGTCAGCGTAAATTTGAGAGGCACATTCCCCACCAGATGCCATCGCTGGCCCTCCGGTGTGGCTTCAAAACTTTCAACCTTGGCGTTGGCGGATAGCAGCCGGGGCGTTACGGACTCGGTGGCGCGCAACACCAACTCGGCAGCATCGTTGCCAAGGTGAACGTAACTATCGACCGGCCCGGCGCGGTAGCCGGCGATCGCCTGACTTTTTTGCACATCAGGAAAACCCATCGACACCGGCAACCTCAGCGTGCGCAGATTTGAAGCACCCCGCACCCGCCAGCCGCTGGGGGTTCGCGCGATGGCCATGCTCTGAAAGTCAAGCACCTGACGCGCATAGTCGGACACGAACACCGGCGTGGTTTCCTGCGCCATGGCATAGGCAAACACCTTGTCCAGCGATTTCATACCCGCAAGTTTGGTGGTGAGGTAAGTGTGGAAGTAAATGTCGATCGGCTTGAGGCGACGCGGTGTTTCGGTGAATTCGAAAGTCTCAATCACGCGCTCAAAACCATAAAACGGACCTTGCCAGTTATTGGTGTAGACGTTCTCGTTTTGATTAGGCGCGTATACCTGAAAGCCACCCTCACGCGGCACGCCCAGGCCTTCCACCTGGGAGACGGTGGGCGCCGAGCGGGTCGCCACCGTGTCGCCGCCGTTCAGGTTGAGCACCCCCAATTTCCGGGTCAAGGCCAGTGCGTCACTGCCGGGAATGCAGTCGCCGGTCCAAAAAAACATCTCCACCTTTTTGCCCACGGGGGCGAGTCGGTCTTCGATGTAGCGTATCGAGCCTTCGATTTCTCGCTGAAGATCAAAGCGGTAGCCTGGCAGGCGCAGGTTGTAGCCCTCATTTCCATCGCTGGCATTTGCCTTGCGCCAGACAAAGGGATGCGAGTAACTGTGGGACGCGATGGCAACGTTAGGCGCACGAAAAATATCCTGGGCGGCTTTCTCGGCGGTGCTGGACAAACCCGGGTACAAGCCCTTGGGGGAAAGCTCCGCTTCAATTACCGAGATGGTCATCGGAACGGGGTACTTGTTGACGACCCGGTCACGCACCACTTCACCCGCCAACTGATTGCCCGGCAATTCCGATCGGCTGACAAAGCCATCGCCATCCATATGCACCATAAACAGACGCCGCCCCGTTTCAGTCGTGACGTCCGGCACCGGCATCTCCGGCAACCGCAAAGCCTGTTTCAAGAAGCCAAAGGGATCAATCACCCATCGATTTCCGCTGTCACCCGGAAGCGTGATGACGCCGTAAGGCGCGATGACGTAGCCACCCCAGGGCATCAATGCCGCTGCAACTTGCTGACCCTCGCCCCGTTTCAAGGTTAAGAGCGAACGACCTTGCGCAATGGACAAGGAATAGAAATTATCCGGCGTCATCTGCGGCTGGCGTTCGAAACCCATCAACGCGCTCTGCTGGCTGATTTCGACCGGCACCGTATTAGCCGCGGGAAATTTAACCGTCAGTCCCAGGACTTTCCCGAGTGAGCTCTCTATCAATGGATTTGGCGGTTCGATCAGAGCGAGCGGGATCGATTCTTCCACTTGTCGCCCAAGCCAAGCAATCAGCTTCTGGCGTTCGCGGGCCTCAGTATCCTTGGTCAACCAGACCACCACACCGGCGTAGCGGCCCGCCAAGGATTGCGCTGGCAGGTGATTGGAATCCACGTAATCAGGTACATAACCCAAGTGGTTAAGCGGCAAAGCACCAAAACGTAACGGCGCATCTAGCCGCAACTCATACTCATCTCGCAACGGACTGTGCACCACCAGCACCCGCCGTGGCATGACCTCGATCGCGCCCACCCCCAGCGTCGTGAGATCCGGCGTCGCGACCCAGGGAATGAAGCCCAACGCCGTGATCCGGCGCGCGGTCTCGCGGGCGAGTTCTCTTTTGGCGGACGGGACGTAATCAATCGCGATCACCGGCAGGTGAAACTCGTCCCGCGCCCGCTGCAATTGCCCCAACAACCACTCTCGATCGGCTTCCGGCACCGTGGTGTAACGGGTTTTGCCTGCGTCATAGCCCTGAAAGAGCGATTCGGCCACCACCGCCTCTACCTGCGCATGGGTGCGGGGCAAAATCTCGAAGCCCCGATTGAAAATCAGTTTTGCCTGCGGGTAGCGCTGCTTGAGGGCATCCACCACCGCGACCATGCCGGCCTCCTGAAGCGCTCTTTCCGCGGGCGTTTTGGCGAACAGCTGGTAGGAGTCCAGCGTGTCCAGAAAGAACGTCCGGTAGCCGCTGTTCCAGAGCGGCGTGATGATGCTGTCCGTGAAAAACCGGGGCCACTCTGGCCGGGACTGATCAATCAGGCGGCTGCCCCAGTCCTTGTTTTCTCCGCGCAACCAGGCCTTGGGAATGGCACTGGCATAAGGGCGCGACGGCTGCACCTCTCCCACGGCCACATAGGCGGCCAGCCGGGTATGGGGAAGCGCAGGCAGTTTGGGGTCGGGCACGTGGTCGGGGTCCACCACCACGAGATCAAAGGCCTGCAGTTCGTTCCACGGCGGATTGGCCCCGTAATAAAACGCCACCGCCGGACTGGCGATGGCCGGGCCAGCGGGCGCAGCCAAGGCTCCAGCGCCAGGGAAACTCGCCAGCATAGACAGCAGCAGCGCAAGCAAGCTTTTCAATTCAGGGACTCCGCAAGGTGTGAACGCATAAAACAGGTTTCTCGGGGAACCGAACCCGCACGGGACTCGACGCATTTTTAAATGCAGGGGAAGAATTGAAGGCCGACGACCCCATCGGGCCTGAAGTTACAGGCGTTCTAGCGGGCTGGCAATCTTTTTGATACATCCTGAAACACCTTTCTAATGTATCAGGAGTGTCTTATTTCGAGCCGCGCGGGTGACGCCTCAGGTCCCGCGCACATAAGGATTGGTTTTGCGTTCCTGCCCGAACGTGCTCTCCGGGCCATGACCGGGAATGAAGACCGTCTCGTCGCCCATGGGCCACAGACGCTGGACGATGCTGGCAATCAGCGTGTCTTGGTCGCCCTGCGGAAAATCGGTACGGCCAATCGACCCGGCAAACAGCACATCACCGACAAAAGCGCGCCCTGTTTCTCGTGAATGAAACACCACATGACCGGGAGTGTGGCCGGGACAGTGGCGCACCTTCAGCGTGCAGTGGCCGACGGTAACCGTATCCCCGTCAAACAGCCAGCGCGTGGGGGTGAACGCCTCGGAAGGGGGAAAGCCAAACATCTTGCTCTGCTCGGGCAGGCCATCAATCCAGAACTGATCCGCTGGATGGGGCCCGATGATGGGCAACTTGAGGTCTTGCGCCAGCTCGGCGGTGCCCCCGGCATGGTCAATGTGGGCATGGGTTAGCCAGATCTGCGTCAGCGTCAGCCCCCGGCGCTGGGCCTCGGCGAGCAAACGGTCGAGATCGCCACCGGGGTCGATGACAGCGGCCTGCATCGTCTCATCGCACCAGACAATAGAGCAGTTTTGCTGGAAGGCGGTGACGGGAATAATTTGATACTGCAGCATATATATAAGTTTTCAGGCTCTAGCCCACGCCCACATTTCGCAGACAGCTACCAATTAAATAGCAAAGACAAGATGGATCGGCGCGCAGCCTAAGCACTTCTCATTTTGCATGACAGCCTCCAGGCACAGAGGTTCGGCATCCGACTATGCGTAAACGCAAAGACGAATGCGCGAGTCCCACCTATATTGGAACTGATGAAACTGAAGTGACCCCAACCCGGGGAGCCAAATCCCATTCATTATACGGAGGAAATCGCCATGCCTACCCAAGCCACGCGTCGCCGCTTTATCGAAATCATGCCCTTGGCGGGTGTCGCGCTGTTCGCCGCCTGCTCACCCAAAAATGAGCCACCACCCCCTGCACCAGCGAATACACCCCCGGCGCCGCCAGTGACCGCGCCGGCGCCAGCAGCAGTGCCGGCACCGGCCTCAACCGGCAGCCTGCCGATGCTTGACGAGAAAGAGGCTTCCGCCCTGGCGCTCGGCTATGTCGAGGACGCCGCTCGCGCCGACAAGGTCAAGTTTCCGAATTTTGTTGCGGGCAGCGGCTGCAGCAACTGCGGTAATTACCTGGGCCAGTCGGGTGATCCAGCCGGTGGCTGCAAGATATTCCCGGGCAAGCGTGTGAACGCCAAGGGCTGGTGCACCGCGTGGCTCAAGAAAGCCTGAACTGGTGGGGCGTAGACAGGAGGGCATTTGCTTTTCCAGCAAAAAATTAAGCCGAATAGGCCTCTAGCCCTCGTCCAACCTACGCAAGTAGCTATAAATTACATAGCGTAGTCAATCGTGATGGGCGCGTGGTCTGAAAACTTCTCGTCTTTGTAGATCGACTCCAGGCGCGCCGAGGCGGCCAGCGCGGGGGTCGCCAGGTGGTAATCCAGCCGCCAGCCGACGTTCTTGGCATAGGCTTGGCCCCGGTTGCTCCACCATGTGTAGGCCGCATCGGTGGCGGTGGGTTGCAACTGGCGGTAGACGTCGACCAGGCCGGCCTCGCCCAGCAACTGGGTCATCCAGGCCCGCTCTTCGGGCAAAAAGCCGGAGTTCTTGCGATTGCCTTTCCAGTTTTTCAAGTCGATCTCCTGGTGCGCAATGTTCACGTCACCGCACAGGATGAACTCGCGCCCGGCCTTGAGCTGCGTCAGGTGCGGATACAACTCGGCCAGAAAGCGGAACTTGGCCTGCTGGCGCTCTTCCCCGGAGGAACCGCTGGGAAAATAACAGCTGATGATCGATTTTTTGGCACCCGGGGTGTCAAAACGCAGCTCCACATAGCGGCCCTCCGAGTCAAACTCAGGGGAGCCGTGGCCAACAATGACGTCGCTGGGTTCCTGCCGGGTGTAGATGCCAACGCCGGAATAACCCTTTTTCTCGGCAAAGTGGAAATGACCCTGGAGTCCGGCCAACGCTTCAAACCGGCCTTGCACATCGGCCGCCTGCGCTTTGACCTCTTGCACACAAATACAATCAGGTTTGACTTTAGTCAGCCAGGCTTCGAGGCCTTTGGTGGTGGCGGAGCGGATACCGTTGAGGTTGAGGCTGGTCAATTTAAACAAGGAATTTCCCATGTCGATAAGTGTCGCAACAAAATCTGGACCAACCCCGCCGCAAGATGCGCTGGCCCAGGATTTTGTGCAGTTTGCGGTGGATTGCGGTGTCTTGCGTTTCGGCGAGTTTAAGATCAAGTCGGGCCGTATCAGCCCCTACTTTTTCAACGCCGGTCTGTTTGACGATGGCGCCAAACTCGGGCGGTTGGCGCAATTTTATGCGCAGCGCCTGCTGCAGAGCGGCATTGAATTTGACATGATTTTTGGCCCGGCCTACAAGGGCATTCCGCTCGGCGCGGCACTGGCCGTCGAACTGGCGCGCCTCGGGCGCAACGTGCCGTTTGCCTACAACCGCAAGGAAGTCAAAGCCCATGGCGAGGGCGGTACGCTGGTGGGCGCGCCGCTCAAAGGACGCGTGCTGATTGTGGACGACGTGATGTCGGCCGGCACGGCGGTGCGCGAATCGATTGCCATCATCCGCAACGCCGGGGCGACGGCGCACGCGGTGGTGATCGCGCTGGACCGGCAGGAAAAAGCGACGGAAGATGGCCTGGATGTGGCGCACAGCGCCGTGCAATATGTCAAAAATCAGCTCGGGTTACAGGTTTGTTCAATTGCGAAGCTGGCGGATTTGATGCAGTATCTCGAACAACACAGCGCAGGTGGCTCGGCCATCGACCATCAACGCGTTCTGATCTACCGCCAACGTTATGGCGTAGAAGAAGGCTAAACATGTTCAGGTGTACTCGGGACGCGGAATTTTCTTTGAGGCATGTGGTCAAGGCCTTGTTGCTGGCGGGCCTATCCGGCGTGCCAGCCATTCAGGCGCAGCAGACACAAGCGAACACAACGCAGGGTATCTACACCTGCACCGACGCCCGGGGTCGCAAGCTGACCTCTGACCGACCCATTGCCGAGTGCAACGACCGTGAGCAAAAGCTGCTCAACCCCAGTGGCACCCTGAAAGCCCGGGTGGGCCCCACCCTGACCCTCAAGGAGCGCGCTGATCTGGAGGCCAGAGACAAAGCGGAACAGGAAGAGCGGGCGCGCCTGAATGAAGAAAAACGGCGCGAGCGGGCACTGCTGATCCGCTACCCCAACAAGGTCATCCATGACAAGGAACGTGCCGCCGCACTGGCCCAGATCGGGGTGGTGCGGCAGGCCGCCACTACCCGGATTGAAGAACTACAGCGCCAGCGTGCGGCCGTGCTGGAGGAGATGGAGTTTTACAAACGCGACCCCAGCAAAGCGCCGCCATCCCTGCGACTCCAGGTCGAGGAAGTTGCCCAGAGTCTGGCGATCCAGCAGCGTTTCATTGCCGATCAGGACACTGAGATCAAGCGCGTCAATGCCCACTTTGACGAAGAGCTGGTGCGCCTGAAGCAGCTTTGGGCCCTGCATGCGCCGGCTCCCCCAGCCGCGGCCAACAAAACGCGCTAACGCGCAAATTGGCGGCCGCCTGAGGCGGGCTCAGTCCAGTTTCTGGCGCAGCAGGTCGTTCACCTGCTGCGGGTTGGCCTTGCCTTTGCTGCCCTTCATGATCTGGCCGACCAGCGCGTTAAGGGCCTTGCCGTTGCCGGCTTTGTATTCCTCGACATTTTTCGGGTTGGCAGCCAGCACATCGTCCACGATTTTTTCCAGCTCACCGGAGTCGTTCATCTGCTTAAGACCAAGGGACTCAATTACTTGATCGACTTGTTCACCAACGGTGCCCATGGCGTGCAGGGTTGAACTCGGCGCGCTCAGACTGGAACCAGCAACATTAGCTCCTTTCCACAAGTGGTCAAAAGCTACTTTCCCATTGTTATTTGAGATCGTCCCGTCGTTAATACGGCTGATTAGCCATCCCAGTGCCCCCGGTGTCACTGGCGCGTTTTCGATGGCGCCGCCATCTTGATTCAACCGTCGTGACACTTCACCCATGATCCAGTTGCTAACGAGCTTGGGCTGACCGCAGGCCTTGGCGGCGGCTTCAAAATAAGCGGCCATCGCTCGACTTTGCGTCAAGGCGCTCGCGTCATAGTCCGAGAGGCCGTAATCAGCCACAAACCGCTGCGCCATGACACGCGGCAATTCCGTCATCTCGGAACGCACGCGCTCCACCCATTCATCCGCAATCACCAGTGGCGGCAGATCTGGATCGGGAAAATAGCGGTAATCGGCGGCGTCTTCCTTGGTGCGCATGGCACGGGTTTCGCCAGTATCGGGGTTGAACAGCACGGTGGCCTGCTGAATGGCATGACCGTCTTCAATCTGCTCAATCTGCCAGCGCACTTCATAGTCAATGGCTTGCTGCATGAACTTGAAACTGTTGAGGTTCTTGACCTCGCGGCGCGTGCCCAAGGGCTCGCCCGGTTTGCGCACCGACACATTGGCGTCGCAGCGGAAGCTGCCTTCCTGCATGTTGCCGTCGCTAATGCCGATCCAGGTCACGATCTTGTGCAGCTCTTTGGCGTAGGCCACGGCCTCCAAGCTGGAGCGCATGTCGGGCTGGGTCACGATCTCCAGCAAGGGCGTGCCAGCCCGGTTCAGGTCAATGCCGGTCTGGCCGACAAAGTCTTCGTGCAGTGACTTGCCGGCGTCTTCTTCCAAGTGAGCCCGTTCCAGGCGCACCGACATCTTCTGGTCACCCAAAAAGAATTCAATCTCGCCGCCCTGCACCACCGGTATTTCAAACTGGCTGATCTGGTAGCCCTTGGGCAGATCCGGGTAAAAGTAGTTCTTGCGGGCAAAAATACTTTTTGGGGCCACATGCGCACCGATTGCCAAGCCAAACTGAATGGCGCGCTCCACCGCGCCCTTGTTCATCACCGGCAGGGTGCCGGGCAAGGCCAAGTCCACCGCGCAGGCCTGCGTGTTGGGTTCGGCGCCAAACGCCGTGGCGGCGCGGCTGAAAATTTTGGATTGAGTCGAGAGCTGGGCGTGGGTCTCGAACCCGATCACCACCTCGTAGCCCATCACCAGCGGTGATTTGATTCCGGCACGGGCCGGGTTGCTGGTTTCAACAAATGCATTCATGTTCAAAATCCCTTTGGCTTGGCGGCGTGCCAGTCAGTGGCCTGCTGGAAGCGATGCGCCACATTGAGCAGCTTGGCTTCTTGCAAATAATTGCCGATCAGTTGCATGCCCACCGGCATGTGGCCAGCGCCAAAGCCGACCGGAATGCTCATGCCGGGCAAGCCGGCCAGTGAGCCCGGCAAGGTGAAGATGTCGGCCAGGTAGCTGGCCACTGGATCGTCACTTTTATCGCCCAGTTTCCAGGCAACCGTGGGCGCCACCGGTCCGGCGATCACATCGCACTCCGTAAAGGCCCGCTGGAAGTCGTCGGCAATCATGCGGCGGATTTTTTGCGCTTGCAGGTAGTAAGCGTCGTAATAGCCATGCGACAGCACATAGGCGCCAATCATGATGCGACGCTTGACCTCATCGCCAAAACCTTCGGCACGGGTCTTTTTGTACATATCGACCAGGTCGACGTATTTTTCTGCCCGGTGGCCAAACTTGACACCGTCAAAGCGGCTCAGGTTGCTGGAGGCCTCGGCCGGAGCGATCACGTAATAGACCGGGATCGACAGTTCAGTGCGGGGCAGCGTGATGGGGACCAGCTTGGCGCCCAGCTTTTCATACTCTTTCAAGGCGGCGTCCACGGCGGCGCGCACGTCAGGGGCCAGGCCTTCACCAAAGAATTCAGCCGGCACGCCAATGCGCAGACCGTCGATAGATTCGTTCAGCGAACGGTTGAAATTTTCAGCCGGCACATCGAGTGAAGTCGAATCACGGTCCGGGTCCGGTCCGCACATGGCCGAGAGCAGCAAAGCACAGTCTTCCGCCGTGCGTGCCATCGGTCCAGCCTGATCGAGACTGGAGGCAAACGCCACCATGCCGTAACGGGAGGCGCGCCCATAGGTGGGCTTGATACCGGTGATGCCGCAAAACGAGGCAGGCTGGCGAATCGAGCCACCCGTGTCCGTGCCGGTGGCCGCCGGTGCCAACCGGGCGGCCACCGCCGCCGCGCTGCCGCCGGACGAGCCACCGGGGGTGCGGGTGGTGTCCCACGGATTTTTGACAGGGCCAAAAGCCGAGTTCTCGTTGGCCGAGCCCATGGCAAATTCATCGCAATTGAGCTTACCCAAGGTCACCACGCCCTGCTGGGCCAGGTTGGCGACCACGGTGGCGTCAAACGGGGAGCGATAACCGGTCAGCATTTTGGAGCCGGCCGTGGTGACGAAATCCCGGGTCACAAAAATATCTTTATGCGCCACCGGCACACCCTGCAGCGCGCTGGCCGTGCCTGCAGCCAGTGCCAGGTCGGCCGTACGCGCCTGGGCCAGTGTGGCTTCTTCATTGAGGTCGAGAAAGGCACCCAAGGTGGCGTTCGCCTGGGCCCGGGCCAGAAAATACTGGGCCGTCTCGACCGCAGAAATTTTGCGCTCACGCAACTGGATGGCCAGTTGGGCCACGGTGAGGTCATGGAGGGCAGATGTGTCTTGCGTCATATTTTTCTTTTGTGGGTCGCCGTGTTATTCGATCACCTTGGGGACCAGAAACAGCCCATGCTCAACGGCCGGGGCATTGCGCTGATTGGCTTCGCGGTTGTCAGGCTCGCTCACCCGATCCTCGCGCAGACGCAAAGCAATTTCCTGGATCGCGGCCACCGGATGCGCCAGGGGTTCAATACCGGTGGTATCCACCGCTCGAATTTTTTCGACCATGTCGAAAAACCCGTTAATTTGGATCAGCATGCGCTCACCCTCGACTGGATTGAGCTCCAGTCGGGCTAGATTGGCAATGCGGGCGATGTCAGCAGAAGTCAGGGACATAACGTATTTTCATTCGAAACCGGTTGTAAAAGGCCTCCCGAGAGGCCTCGCCGGCTAAAGTTTTCACAGGGGATAAGGTATTATCCTGCCTTTGGCATCCGGCTTGCTGCACTGCGGCTTTTTGTCAGAAAAACCCGATATTCAACCAGCTAACAGGGTGATGGCAGGCCGAAGTGCACGCCATACCCGAGAGGATTTTAAATGTTTGGAGCATTCCGTCAGTACTTCTCCACTGACCTGGCCATCGACCTTGGCACCGCCAACACCCTGATCTACGTACGTGACAAGGGCATTGTGCTGGACGAACCTTCGGTCGTTGCCATCCGCCACGAAGGTGGCCCCCAAGGCAAGAAAACCATTCAAGCCGTTGGCAAGGAAGCCAAGGCCATGCTGGGCAAAGTCCCCGGCAACATTGAGGCCATCCGCCCCATGAAAGACGGCGTGATTGCCGACTTTACCGTCACCGAGCAGATGCTCAAGCAGTTCATCAAGATGGTGCATCCGCGCTCCATCTTTCGCCCCAGCCCGCGCATCATCATCTGCGTACCGTGTGGCTCCACCCAGGTCGAACGTCGCGCCATTCGCGAGTCGGCCCTCGGTGCCGGTGCCAGCGATGTGTACCTGATTGAAGAACCGATGGCAGCCGCCATTGGCGCCGGTCTGCCCGTCAGTGAAGCCAGTGGCTCCATGGTGGTGGACATTGGTGGCGGCACCACCGAAGTGGGCGTGATCTCGCTCGGCGGCATGGTCTACAAAGGCAGTGTGCGCGTTGGCGGTGACCGTTTTGACGACGCCATCATCAACTACATCCGCCGCAACTACGGCATGCTCATCGGTGAGCCCACCGCCGAAGCCATCAAGAAAAAAATCGGCTCGGCGTTTCCAGGCAGCGAAGTGCTGGAAATGGAAGTCCGCGGCCGTAACCTGTCGGAAGGCGTGCCACGCAGCTTCACCATCTCCAGCAACGAGATTCTGGAAGCCCTGACCGACCCGATCAACAACATCGTGTCGGCCGTCAAAAATGCGCTGGAGCAAACCCCGCCCGAGTTGGGCGCCGACATTGCCGACCGCGGCATGATGCTCACTGGCGGTGGCGCACTCTTGCGCGACCTGGACCGCCTGCTGGCCGAAGAAACCGGCCTGCCCGTCCTGGTGGCGGAAGATCCTCTGACCTGCGTGGTGCGGGGTTGTGGCATGGCGCTGGAGCGGATGGACCGTTTGGGTTCCATTTTCACCAGCGAATAATCATTAGGTGCAGCGATGCCACTTGGTACGCTGGACGGCACGCCCCCTCCTTTCTTCAGACAGGGCCCCTCGGCCCTGTCCAAACTAACATTTTTCAGCGCGCTGGCGCTGTTTTTGATGGTGGCCGATGTACGCCTCCATGTCACGCAACCCCTGCGTGCGACGCTGGCGACGGTGCTGTACCCGGTGCAATGGCTGGCCCTGCGCCCAGTGGTATGGGCGCAGGGCGGCAATAAATATTTTGAATCGTTGAGCGCCTCTCAGGCCAGCGAAGAAGCAGCGCGCCGCAAACTGGATCTGCAATCCCAGCGCGCCAATCAGGTCGAGCAACTGGTCCTGGAAAATTCACGTCTGCGCCAACTGCTGGCCTTGCGCGAACGGGTGGCAACCCCCTCGCAGGCAGCGCAGGTGCTGTATGACGCCGCTGACCCCTACACCCGCAAAGTCATCATTGACCGCGGCGGGCTTAAGGGCATCGAGCCCGGCTCTCCGGTGCTGGATGAAACAGGGGTGTTGGGCCAAGTGACGCGGGTCTACCCACTGGTGAGCGAAGTGACCCTGGTGACCGATCGGGACCAGGCGATTCCAGTGCTCAATACGCGCACCGGCGCGCGTGGTGTGGCCTTTGGTGACCCGACGTTGCGTTCCAGTTCACTGGAACTGCGGTTCATGGCCGCCAACGCGGATGTGCAAACCGGCGATCTGCTGACCACCAGTGGTGTGGACGGCGTCTATCCGCCGGGCCTGCCCGTGGCCCGGGTGACCAATGTGGAACGCCGGGTGGACTCGGCCTTCGCCCGGATTACCTGTGTGCCACTGGCCCTGGTCTCCGGGGTGGGGCATGTGATGGTCCTCAAACCGCTGACCACCCAGATTGCTCCGCGTCCCGCCGTGGAAGCCCCTCCCGGGCCGGTCAAAAAAGGGACTAGAAAATGATCATGCGTCCGGGGCATCAACTGCTGCTGCCCGCCAATCCACTCTTCATCTGGGGCAGCTTGCTGGCAACACTGGCCTTCAGCATGCTGCAGAACATGGGCCTGTGGGGTCGCGCGGCCTGGATACCGGACGTTTTGGCGCTGATCCTGGTGTTTTGGAGTATTCATCAACCGCAGCGGGTGGGTATTGGCGTCGCTTTTGTCTTTGGACTGTTAATCGACGTGCACCAAGGCGCCATGCTGGGGCAGCATGCGATGGCCTATACCGTCCTGAGCTTTTTGGCCATTGCCATCCACCGCCGCCTGCTGTGGTTCACGGTACCGTCTCAGGCGTTCCAGGTCTTGCCCCTGTTTGCCGCGTCCCACGCCATTGAACTGGCCGTTCGCATGATGTCGGGCAGCGCCTTCCCCAGCTTATGGATTCTGCTGGCACCGGTTATTGAATCGCTGCTGTGGCCGGTCTTCAGTGTGATCCTGCTGCTGCCGCAAAGAAGGACCCCCAATCCCGACGCGAACCGCCCGCTTTGACTGAGCTGCCATCATGATGGAACTTCGCAATGTTGAAGCCGACCTGTCCCGTTTTCGGGCTCGGGTGCTGGTGGCCAGCATCGTCGTCGTGGCGTGCTTTGTGCTGCTGGCCTCCCGGCTGATGTACCTGCAGATCGTGCGCCACGAGGACCTGCTGGAGCAGGCGGAAAACAACCGCACGGCCATTGTGCCGGTGGTGCCAAACCGGGGGCTCATCCTCGACCGCAACGGCATTGTGCTGGCTTCCAACTACTCGGCCTACACACTGGAAGTCACACCGTCCAAGGTTGCCGACCTGGAGCAAACAATTGAAGCCTTGTCCCTGGTACTGGAAATTACACCACGGGACCGCCGCCGCTTCAAGAAGCTTCAGGACGAGTCAAAAAGCTTCGAGTCGCTGCCGCTGCGCACCCGTCTGAGTGACGAAGAAGTGGCCAAATTTGCGGCACAACGCTATCGTTTTCCAGGTGTCGACATCAAGGCCCGGCTGTTTCGCAACTACCCCTATGGCGAACTGGCCAGCCATGTCATTGGCTACATCGGCCGCATCAACCAGTCCGAAAAAGAAAAGATTGACGACTCGGACGACCAGGCCAACTACCGCGGCACGGACTACATCGGAAAACTCGGTGTCGAGCAGAGTTTTGAGGCCGAGTTGCACGGCACCACCGGCGTGGATTCGATGGAGACCTCGGCCGGCGGACGCGCCATGCGCCGGCTGGCCAGCAGCCCCGCCGTGCCGGGCAACACCGTCAAGCTGTCGATCGACATCAAGCTGCAGCACCTGGTGGAAGAATTGTTTGGCGAGCGCCGTGGCGCGCTGGTGGCCATGGACCCCAAGACCGGTGAAGTCCTGGCGTTCGTCAGCAAGCCCACCTTTGACCCCAACCTGTTTGTCGAAGGCATTGACAGCGAGAGTTGGCAAGCGCTCAACGAATCACCCAACAAACCGCTGCTCAACCGGGCGCTGCGCGGCACCTACCCGCCCGGCTCCACCTACAAGCCGTTCATGGCGCTGGCAGCCCTGGAGACCGGCCTGCGCACACCCGAACAGTCGATCGCCGACCCCGGATTTTTCATGCTGGGCAACCACCGGTTTCGGGACGACAAGGAGGGTGGCCACGGCATGGTGAATATGTACAGCTCCATTGTCCAGTCCTGCGACACCTACTATTACATCCTGGCCAACGACATGGGGGTCGACACCATCCATGACCAGCTGCAACGCTTTGGTTTTGGTGAACTCACCGGCATCGACATCCACGGCGAAGTGCGCGGCCTGCTGCCATCCACCGAATGGAAACGCAAAGCCTACAAGCGCGCCGACCAGCAAAAATGGTACGCCGGCGAGACCATTTCACTGGGCATCGGCCAGGGCTACAACAATTTCACCATGCTGCAGCTGGCCTCGGCCACCGCCACGCTCGCCAACAACGGCGTCAAGATGAAGCCGCACCTGGTGAAGGAGGTGATGGACATCATGACCCACGCCCCCACGACCACCACACACGAATCAGTGGGGGAAGTGATTGCCAAACCGGCCAATATTGCGGTCATCAAGAAGGCCATGGTGGGCGTCAACATTGAGGGCACCTCTGCCGCCAGCTTCAGAGGCTCCCCCTACACCAGCGCCGGCAAGACCGGCACGGCCCAGGTGGTGCAAATCAAGCAAAACGAAAAGTACGTGGCCTCCAAAATGGAAGAGCGCTTTCGCGACCATGCGCTGTTCACCGCGTTTGCACCGGCAGACGAACCCAAAATTGCACTGGCCATCATTGTGGAAAACGCCGGCTTCGGTGGCCAGAGTGCGGCGCCCATTGCCCGCCGGGTGCTTGATTACTGGCTGCTTAACCAATACCCAAGCAAAGAGGATATTCAAGCCGTGCAAAAAGCCCAGGTGACCACGCCCATTGGCAAGCCCCGCACGGCGGCCGAATTTCCCTGGCCACCCGGCTCACCCGAGGTCGCCAAGCCGCCCGAAACTGCAGCCAGTGCCGCGCCCCTCAAGCGCAGGTAACGCAATCCCGTCCTGACTCCTTGGATTTGTACAGGGCCGCATCGGCGCGCTCGATCAAGCCCTGGGCATCATCGCCCGCCTGCATCGCCGCCACCCCGGCTGAAATAGTGACCGTCAACACCACCTCCTGCGTCCGGCGATCGCGAATCTTCATGGCCCGGGTCCGCAGCCGCACCGTGTCCGCCAGCGCCATGCTGAAGTCCAGCGTGCTGTGGGGCAGCAAAATCGCAAATTCCTCGCCGCCATAGCGCGCCACGGAATGCGCCTTGCCGGTCACGCAACTGCGCAAGACCTCGCCCAGCGCCTGGATGACCCGATCGCCCATGACATGGCCATGGCTGTCATTGACCAACTTGAAATGATCGATGTCGAGCATGATCAGGCCATGGGTGCTGCCCGGCGCGGGCGGTTGCGCCAACATGGACGCCAGTTCCTGGTCGAACCCCTTGCGGTTCAAAACCCGCGTGAGGGGGTCCAGCACGGCTTCGTCGCGGGCGCGGATCAAATCCACATGCAGACGCTCAATTTCCCGGCAACTGACGAGGACCTGTTGCTCGAGCTCTTGCGCCGAACTCCTCATCTCCACCGTGCCGGCCAGCGCCTGCGTGACCAGCGGCGTCATAACGGTCGGATTATTCGTATTGAGCGCCACCGTCAGACCCCGGAGCTGCTCACCAAAAACACCGGCCCGATCGCCCGTGCGCAAGGCGCTGGCCGCCATGCTCGCCATCATGCGCTGCAACTCACCGCTGATGCGTTGCATCGCCGCCGGATCGGCCTCAGCCACGTAGGCCTGATAGAGACGATCCAAGGCGTCGTCACCGAGCCGGGGCTCGTTTTGAAGAGCGCTCTCAATGGCCTGTGTCAAGCGGGCATTCATGCCGGCCGCAAACTCGTACCAGACGGTAAACGTCACCGGATTGAACGCAGCATCGTGCTGCCCCATCAACGCCAGCACAGTTCGCAGCAATTCAGCGCTTTGTTCTTTTGATTCTTTGTACCGCAAGTTGGTCTCCAACGTAAGCCTTGATTCTGGCAGCAGTCAACGCCAAAAAGCGTCATACCCCGTCTTCAATATCAGTGCACTTACCACCCCGATAAAAACCACGCGCACAAAACCTGTGCCGTGCATGAGCGCCAGGCGGGTGCCCAGCAGACTGCCCACCACATTCGCCAGCGCCATGACGACCACAAAGTGCCACCAGATATGGCCTTTGCCCACAAACAGAATCAGCGCCGCCACATTGGTTGCGGTGTTGATCAGCTTGGCCGAGGCCGAGGCACTGAGAAAATCGTAGCCCAGCAGGCGCACAAACAAAAAGACAAGAAAGCTGCCCGTACCCGGCCCGAAAAACCCGTCATAAAACCCGATCACGGCACCGATCGTCGCCGCCAGCAGCTTTTCTTTGCTGCCGGAAAACCGTGGCGCATGGGTCCGGCCCAACTCCTTTTTAAGCAGGGTGTAGATCAACACCACCAGCAAGACGGCCGGTAGCACCTTGCGTAAAAAGTCGGGCGACACCACGGTCACCAGCCAGGCACCGGCAAAAGCGGCAACAAAACCAGCCCCAGCGGCGGGCAACAGGGCGGCCCAGCGCATCTCGACCCGCCGGCTGAATTGCCAGGTCGCAAATGCCGTGCCCCAGACCGAAGCCCCTTTGTTGGTACCAAACAGGGTGGCCGGAGGTGCGGCGGGGAAGGTGGCAAACAGGGCGGGCACCAGAATCAGGCCGCCGCCACCCACAATCGAATCCACAAAACCGGCCAAAAGCGAGGCCAGCGAGACAATCAATAATTCCATCAGAGGATTGTCGCACCCGCCATGGCGCCACAATTGCTACAGTATTTATAGCTTATAGCGCAATAAATACGGCGTCTACAGGCCAATTTGATAAAAAAAAACACCGGGATTACCGGTGTTTTTTCCAGATGCGTCTGCTTGTGGCTGCGTCATTTTTAATATGCCCGTGCGGGCTTGTCTCCGGGGCCTTTCACCGTCAGCAAGCCTGTGGCCCGTTGTCGATTGAGATAAATGTACGCGACCCACACCGCTTGGCACATCGGGGTTGTACGCCCAAATCCACGAAAATTTCAGAACCGTTACAAAGTAACAGCTTGCGTCTGGGTTCAATCAAACGGCCGATGGCGTAACAGACCGTTTTGACTTCGGCTTTCACCGCCCTGAACCCGCGCAATCCATTGGCCCGCCTGGTCCCGTGCCTGGCACCGCGCATCAGAGTCAAATGTAAATTGATAGTCTCGCAAAGCCAGTGCTGTCTCTACCAGAGCATCGCGCAACTCTGCCAACAAACAGGCCAGTATCTCCATGTCCACATCCGGTGGCGTTGCATTTGGCGTTGTCATACTCGCAGCGCCTCAGAACGTTTCCCACTCGTCATTTCCTCCCTTGGAGGCGGACGAAGCTACTGTATTGGCAGGAGACTTAGTGGCAATTCTCACAGTAGTTGGATTTGATGCGGGTTTGGAGGGAGCTGTCAAAGCACGCCTATCTGGGCTTTTATGAGGTTTGGCGCTGGATACGGACGCGCGCACCGCAACCGGGCGTGGGGCCGCATTGTGGTGCTCGTCATCGCCGCCGAGCTTGAACACCGCCACCGTTCCCACCAGGTCTTCGGCCTGCGATTTGAGGCTGCTTGCAGCTGCGGCCATTTCCTCCACCAGCGCCGCATTTTGCTGTGTCACCTGGTCCATTTGCTGGACGGCTTCACCCACTTGGGATACGCCTGCGGCCTGCTCGTTGCTGGCCGCGCTGATCTCGCCCATGAGATCGGTCACACGCTTGATGGAGCTGACCACCTCGGTCATGGTTGTCCCCGCCTGATCCACCAACGCAGTACCTTGCTCAACCCGCGCTACGCTGGCGTTGATGAGGCTCTTGATTTCTTTGGCCGCCTCAGCGCTGCGTCCGGCCAGGCTGCGCACTTCACTGGCCACCACGGCAAAGCCACGGCCCTGCTCACCGGCACGGGCTGCTTCAACCGCTGCATTGAGGGCCAGGATGTTGGTCTGGAAGGCGATGCCGTCGATCACGCTGATGATGTCCGAAATTCTTTTCGACGAGTCGTTGATGTCCTTCATGGTGCCCACCACCTGGGCTACCACCTCGCCGCCCTTGATGGCAACCGTGCTGGCGTTCATCGCCAACTGGTTGGCCTGCCTGGCGCTGTCGGCGTTTTGCTTGACCGTGGCGCTGAGCTGCTCCATGGAGGCGGCAGTTTCTTCCAGTGCACTGGCTTGCGATTCAGTGCGGGCCGACAGGTCGTTGTTGCCCTGGGCAATCTCGGCACTGGCAGTAGCCACACCGTCGGAGCCCTGTCGCACGCTGCTCACGACTTCGGACAGACTCTTTTGCATGGCGCTGAGCTGCGCCATCATGCTGGTGGTGTCCCCTGCCTTGAGGTCAATACGCGAAGTGAGGTCGCCTGCGGCAACGCTGCGGGCCAGCTCTGCTGCCTCGCCTGGTTCGCCGCCGAGCTGGCGACTTATGCCGCGCACCAGTGCCATGCCGAAAGCAACGGCAAACAAAAAGCCAGCACCAATGGCCCCCACCATAAGCATGCGCAGCATGGCATAGCGGGCCTCTGCGGCGACGTATTCCTCCTTGGCTACATCGAGTTGTAACTCCATCAGCTTTCCCACACCCTCCTGCGTTGCGGGCGCCAGCAGGCTGATTTTTGTTTTATATATCTCAGAAGCGGTCGTCGCATCGTTGGCCAGCATGGCCTGCGCCGTTGGCAGAATCCCTTCCTGCACATACGATTTTTGCGCCACTGCAAAAGTGTCAGCCAAAGTCTTTTCTTGCGGGGTGAGATAGGTGGCCATGTAAGCAGCCCAAATCTTCGTTACTTTTTCGACGTTGCCAAGCAGCTCCTTGTTGCGCTTTTGCACATTGGCAGGCTCGGGCTGTAGCATCATGTCCATGACCAGCACGCGGTTGCGCTGCACCAAGTAACCGATTTCACCGAGTTGATCGAGGGCCACGACACGGTCTTCGTAGACCGTCTTCAGCGCATCGTTTGACCGGCCAACGCCATACAAACCAAGCGTGCCGATAGCCAGGAGCAATGCGGACAGGATGCCAATCAGCGTGATCAGCCGGGTTGAGATTTTGAGGTTGTTCATAGGAGAGCTTGGGTCCCGGTAAGCCCATGTCAACGCTGACACGGGTTTGTTTTCCAAATCATCATTGTCTACTAGGAAGTAGGGTTTTTCAGCCCCCCCCCCGTGTTTACCCTATGCGCCCACGTCAACGATGCGCGATGATTTTGCACGGCATCCAGGGTTCCACGCCCGAACCCTCGGAATTTCCCGATGACCTAAATCAACCTGCCGCGTCCCAATCAATCCCCGCCAAAACAGCCTCCAAATCGATCGGATTGTGCTTGCCTCTGAAGGCATAGTGCCCCAGGAAGTGCAGATGCTGCCACGCCGCTGGTGAAATCCGCCTGAGCAAGTCCAGCGCCTTTTCATTGCCCGCGGCCAGACACCGGCCAAGCAGCCCTGACAGCAGCATCGAGTTGTAGGCGATCACCACATTGGCAATCAGTCGGCCGCACTGGTTGCTGATGTCCACTTCCAGGTCGGTACGCCCGGTAAGTTCCTTCTTTCCGTTGACCTGGGCGATGGTGGAGCGCAGCTGGTGGTAGGACTCAATGCGGTTTTCCGAGCGGTGGACATCACGCTGCAATTGGGGATCGCGCAAGTAGCGCAGCGTGTAGATCGTGCGGATCAGCTTGTCATACTCGAAGAG
Organism: Rhodoferax sp.; assembly: GCF_012927445.1. GTDB lineage: Bacteria > Pseudomonadota > Gammaproteobacteria > Burkholderiales > Burkholderiaceae_C > Rhodoferax. The sequence continues at coordinate 585,136 of NZ_JABBPD010000007.1, read as the reverse complement.
GGCCTTGCGCGTGCGGTGGTGTCCGGACAGGGTGCAAATTTTACGCACCAGCACACTTTGGCTCATTTCCTTGAGACCCAAGGTGGCGGCAATGTGATCCAAATTGGATTTTTCAGCGGCAATCAGATGACGGTCAATCTGACCCACTGGCTGAATCAAAAAATCAGCATAACCCTCCTGGTCAGGGCCACGGCAGAGGTGCTTCAACTGGGCATGCAAATTGGTAAAGCGTGGTGCCAGGTTCATGCCAAACCAATGCAGGATGGCAAAGTTGGCCATGTTGATGCTGTGCATGTCGCCGGTGATCGTGGTTGGCTTGATGTCGGACGTGTTGTTGTAGCAGATGTCAAACACCCAGTAGCTCTCATGCTGGTTGGCACCCAGCATCTGGGTTTGCAGAGCCACATGGTTGGCCAGCAAGGTATAGGCGACAACGCCACGGTCCTTACCAAAATACTTGCGTGAATGGCGGGCCTTGAGCGTCGGAGAGGCAGTGGCAAACTTTTGCCCATCCACACTGCCGTACAGCACATCCATGTCGATGGAGTAATACGGGAAGATGGGCAGGCTGGCGATGAAGTTGCTGAGGACGTTGCTTGCCTCAATCAGCGTGGCCGGTCGCAGGTGCTGCTGGTGCGTGGCCTCCAGGACGTGGTACGGGATGTCGCAGGTCTCCGCCATTTTGAAGTTGCCATGGTTCATGGCCTGGGCAATGATCACGGCCATCAGGCTGTCAGCGTCGGCGACTTTCTTGGCGTAGCGTGGCTGCAAGGGCGTCATGGCTGAGAGAAAGTTGCACCGCTCGTTCACAAACCGGAATACGTCGGCAACGTCGCGCGCCTGCAGCTTGCCGTAGAAGCCTTGCTGCAGTTGCTTGTCCTTGTCGGCCTTGGGCCGGTGCCATGTCAACGTCTTTTTGACCGGATCAAACTCCAGGTGCTTGAGCTTGCCGCTGCGCAGTTCCGAATCGAACGCCCGCCACTGCTTATCCAGTTCAACAAACAAGGCATCAAGCGTTTGGTCGGCCGGCTGTCGCAACCATGGGATGTCCAGTGCCTTGAGGGCTTCGGCCTTGGCCTCCATGGACACCAGGTCATCGGCAAAACGCCGGTGCTGCACACTGTCGTCGAGGTAAATGTCCCCCGCATCAAGGCGCTTGCGCAGTTGCCTGTACACCCAAAACTCGTAGCGGTCGGCGCGCAGACCAACGGGCTTGCCCTCCTCGTCAAAGCTGAGCAAGAAATTGCGCAACCGGGTGGGTATCGTGCGCTGCGGAATGTCCTCCAACTGCTGCGTGGCAAGCCGCTTGTGGCCGGCAAAGACCTCGTTCATCCATTGCAAGGCCGCCAGCCAGACCTTGCCACTGGCACTACTGCTTGCGAAATCCAGGGCCGTGGCAAGGGGGCGTAGATTTTTCGTGCAAAGCCCACTCTGCTTGTCCACCGCTTGCCAACGCAAATCCATCTGACTGACAGGAGTCTCCGTCAGTAGCTTGCCAGTCGAGCGCAGCTTCTCCTCGGGCATGATGCGAAAGGCCTTGCCGCGTACCGTGCCGAAAGGGGTCACGTCGGTGAGCGAGTCATCCACGTACAGCAAGAGTAGCTCACCAACCCGTGGCGTGGCTTGCTGGCGTTCATTGTGTATTTGTGCGGCTTGCTGGTTGGCGACGGCCTTGGTGCTGTCTTCAAGATGACGGGCGTGGTAGCCAAAGGCTTCCACGATGTTGTCGGTGAGTTGCCGGTACCGCTGCCAGGCGTAGCACAGCAAATAGAGGTTGGTCTGGCCGGGCTTGAATCGCCGTAAATCGTAGATGGTGTAAAAGTTGGCCAGACTGGCGTAGTAGGCGATGTTGAGCTGCGAGATATCAAGGCTTGGCAGCAGGGTTTTGGCGATGGTGTACAGGGGCGCCAGGGTGAGGCGCTTTTGGCGCTCCATGCCCATCTGGAGGTAGCGAAAGCTCTTGGCGTCCTGCTTGAGGGCTGCCAATTCAGACAGGGCATCATCACTTTCCAGCAGTTGTTGCAGCGCTTTGCGTGCTGTAGCGGTCAGGTCTTTTTCGACAAGTTTTTCCAGGCGGTCACGTTCGACTGATAGTGCATGCGTGATCAGGTCTTGCAACGTGGTGTAGCCTGGTCGCACGATACGCTGGCCAATCAGGAATACCATCAGTTCACCCAGCAAGAAGGTGGGGGTCACGTCCGTGCGTGCCAGCAGTGTTGCCTTGGCCCGCAACGCCGGCAGATCGTCGTCTGAGCACATGCGGTAGCCAAACAATTTGGCAACTTTATTGCGCTGCACGTAGTATTCGCTGGTGTGCAACGGTGCATTGACCAGCGTCTGACCCGGAAAATATCGCTGCAAAAGGAAGGCAATGTCCTCGTGTTGCACGTCGTCAAGAGAGAATTGAAAGAAGGCTTGCTTGGCTTTGAAGTACCCAATTTGCAGAAGGCAATAGACCTGTGCCAAAACGCTTTTGCGCCCCAATGCGAGGGAACGTTCCGCATCGGTCATGGCAAAGAATTCAATGCGTTGGAAGTCGTCGAAATTTGGAATGCCGTAGAGGGCGGTTTTTTCGACCTCTGAAAGGATGGTCAGTCGCGCATTGGGGTCACCGCGCATGTGGGACATTCAAGAGGATATGGTTTGGCATGGGCATGGGCATGGGCATGGGCATGTAATATAGTCAAAATCTTCAATTATTCACGATACACTGACTGAGTGACTAGCAAAGTGACATATTTTTGTGTTCAATCGTCCCATCTATCGTCTGTCACGCAAACGTTCGTTCAGGTGACACCATGCTGATCGGCTACATGCGCGTTTCCAAGGCGGATGGCTCCCAGGTCTTGGATATGCAAAGAGATGCATTGCTGGCCGCCGGCATTGATGCTGAGCACGTGTATGAAGATCTGGCATCAGGAAGCCTGGACGCACGGCCTGGACTGATCAGCTGTCTGAAAGCCCTGCGAGCAGGCGACACGCTGCTGGTGTGGAAACTTGATCGTCTCGGCCGCAATTTGCGTCACCTCATCAACACGGTGCACGATCTGACAAGCAAAGGTGTCGGCTTCCAGGTGTTGACAGGGCATGGCGCCTCCATCAATACGAGAACACCTGAAGGTCAACTGGTGTTCGGCATCTTTGCTGCCCTGGCTGAGTTTGAGCGGGCGTTGATTTCAGAGCGCACCAAGGTGGGCTTGGCGTCAGCCCGCGCACGAGGACGCAATGGAGGCGGTCAATACAAGATGACGCCGGCGAAATTGCGCCTGGCCATGGCGGCGATGGGTCAAAAGGAAACGGTCGTGAGCGAACTATGCAAGGAGTTGGGGGTCACCCGCCAGACCCTGTACCGGCATCTTGGCCCTGGTGGCGCGCTGCGCCTAGACGGTCAAAAGATGCTGGGTCGCTGAGAAAATCGGTGCCTCTGAAATTTTCGTGGATTAGGGCGTACAACCCCACATCAGGACTAACCCTTGAAGAATTTACCCTTTGACCCGTTGCGCGGCATCTTCCACAATCCATTGCGCCGCCTTCTCCGCAATCATCAAAATGGGGGAGTTGGTGTTGCCGCTGGTGATCAGGGGCATCACGCCCGCATCGACCACGCGCAGACCGGCAATCAGGCCACCCGGGCCGCGCACGCGCAGGCGCGAGTCGACCACAGCCATCGGGTCGTGCGCCGCACCCATCTTGGTGGTGCCAACCGGATGAAAAATGGTGGTGGCAATGTCGCCCGCCAGCTTGGCCAGATCCTCGTCGGTCTGGTACTGGGTGCCGGGCTTCCATTCTTGCGGCTGGTACTTGGCCAGGGCCGATTGCGCCACGATCTTGCGCGTGACGCGCAGCGAATCGGCCGCCACCTTGCGGTCCTTGTCGGTACTCAGGTAGTTGGGGGCAATGGCCGGTGCCTCTTCAAAACGATTGCTCTTGATGTGCACGGTGCCGCGGCTGGTCGGATTCAGGTTGCAGACGCTGGCGGTGAACGCATTGAAGCTGTGCAACGGTTCGCCAAAAGCGTCCAGACTGAGCGGCTGCACGTGGTACTCGATATTGGGATAGGGCTGGGCCGGGTCGCTGCGGGTAAAAGCGCCCAGCTGTGACGGCGCCATGCTCATGGGGCCGGTGCGCTTGAAGGCGTACTCCAGCCCAATCATGGCTTTGCCCCAGAGTGAGCTGGCCTGCGTGTTCAGCGTCTTGACACCGTCCACCTTGTAGACCGACCTGATTTGCAGGTGATCCTGCAGATTGGAGCCGACCCCCGGCGCGTCATGCACCACGGCGATGCCGTGTTGCTGCAGCAGCGCCGCCGGGCCAATGCCGGAGAGTTGCAGGAGTTGGGGCGAGGCGATGCTGCCGGCACTCAAGATGACTTCGCCAGATGCCGTGGCGGTGATCAGTTCATCATTGGCCCACACCTGCACGCCGGTGCAGCGCTGGCTGCCGTCGGCCTGGGTTTCCAGCAGCAGCTTGGCCACCTGGGCCGAGGTCCACATCTCGAAATTCGGTCGGCCGTAGCAGGTGGGCCGCAAAAAGGCCTTGGCCGTGTTCCAGCGCCAGCCTTCTTTCTGGTTGACCTCAAAGTAGCCCACGCCCTCGTTGTCGCCCTGGTTGAAGTCATCGCTGGCCGGAATGCCGGCTTGCTGCGCGGCTTGTGAAAACGCGTCCAGCACCTCCCAGCGCAGGCGCTGCTTCTCGACCCGCCATTCGCCGCCGGCATTGCGGTGCCGCAGCACCTGGCGGTAGGGCGTGGCATCGTCGCGCATCAGTTCGGGCGCAACACCGCGCGCCCCGTGCGCCGCGCTAGCGCCTTTGTAATGGTCTTCATGCAGCTTGAAATACGGCAGGGCGTTGTCCCAGGTCCAGGCCTCGTCGCCGGTGATTTGCGCCCACTGGTCGTAGTCACGCGCCTGACCGCGCATGTAAATCATGCCGTTGATGCTGCTGCAGCCGCCCAACGTTTTGCCACGCGGGTAACGCAACGACCGGCCGTTGAGGCCGGTGTCCGGCTCCGTGTTGTACAGCCAGTCGGTACGCGGGTTGCCAATGCAGTACAGGTAACCGACCGGAATGTGAATCCAGTGGTAGTCGTCGCGGCGGCCGGCTTCGATCAGCAAGACGCGCTTGGTCGCGTCCGCCGAGAGTCGATTGGCCAGCAGGCAACCGGCGGTGCCGGCGCCGATGATGATGTAGTCGAATTGGGTGCTCATATCGATAGCTTAGTTGACGCCGGGCCGCCCCAAGCCGACTACGACCCCCTTGGGGGCAGTGACGACACGGAGTGCGCAGCGTGGGGGTTAGTTTCGGCGCCGGACCGCCCCAAGGCGAAACAGCCCCCTTGGGGGGCAGCGCCGTACACGCAGTGACAAGCGTGGGGGGTAGATTACTTGGCCGTCGGCATCACAAACTCAGCACCTTTGGGCGTGCTCTCGGGCCAGCGCTGCATGATGGACTTTTGTTTGGTGTAAAAACGCACGCCTTCCTCGCCATAAGCATGCATGTCGCCGAACAGCGAGCGCTTCCAGCCGCCAAAACCGTGCCACGCCATCGGCACCGGAATCGGCACGTTGATGCCGACCATGCCGACCTGGATGCGGCGGCTGAATTCACGCGCCACGTTGCCGTCGCGGGTGAAGCAGGCCACGCCATTGCCGAATTCGTGGTCGTTGACGAGCTTGACTGCGGTGGCAAAGTCCGGCACCCGGACACAACCCAGCACCGGGCCAAAAATCTCTTCCTTGTAGATGCGCATGTCGGGCGTGACGTGGTCAAACAGCGTGCCGCCCATCCAGAAACCCTGCTCGCAACCGTCACCAGCGGTCGCCCCGGTGAAACCGCGACCATCCACCAGCAACTGGGCGCCTTCCTTGATGCCCTGCTCGATGTAGCCGGTGATGCGCGCATGCGCCGCCGGAGTGACGATCGGACCCATTTCGGCGGCCAGGTTGGTGCCGTTGAGGACCTTGAGCGACTTGGTGCGCTCAATCAGCTTGGGCAGCACCTTGTCCGCCACGTCGCCGACCAGCACCGCCACCGAGATCGCCATGCAGCGCTCGCCGGCCGAGCCGTAACCGGCGCCAATCAGCGCATCCACCACCTGGTCGATGTCGGCATCGGGCATCACCACCATGTGGTTCTTGGCACCGCCCAGCGCCTGCACGCGCTTGCCGTGGTGGGCGCCGGTTTCGTAGATGTAGTTGGCAATCGGGGTTGAGCCGACAAAGCTCACCGCTTTCACGTCGGGGTGCACCAGCAAGGCATCGACCGCCTCCTTGTCGCCTTGCACCACGTTGAACACGCCGTCCGGCAACCCGGCTTGTTTCAGCAAGTCGGCCATGAACAGGCTGGCGCTGGGGTCGATCGGGCTCGGCTTGAGGATGAAGGTATTGCCGGCGGCGATCGCCACCGGGAACATCCACATCGGCACCATGACCGGAAAGTTGAACGGCGTGATGCCGGCCACCACGCCCAAGGGCTGGCGCAGCGTCCAGTTGTCGATGCCGGTGCTGACCTGGTCGGTGAAGTCACCTTTGAGCAACTGCGGGATGCCGCAGGAAAACTCGACGATGTCGATGCCGCGCGCCACTTCGCCCTGCGCATCGGTGAACACCTTGCCGTGCTCGGCGGTGATCAAACGCGCCAGCTCGTCCTTGTTGCGGTTGAGCAGTTCCAGAAACTTGAACAGCACGCGGGCACGCCGGATCGGCGGCGTGTCGGACCAAGCCGGGAACGCCGCTTGCGCCGCCACCACCGCTGCATTCACCTCGGCCACGTTGGCCAGCGCCACCTGGCCGGTCACCGCCCCAGTCGCCGGGTTGAACACATCTTGCGCCCGGCCGGAGGTGCCCGCGACGACACGGCCACCGATGTAATGATCAATATTTGCGTTGCTCATGATGAATTCCTGAAATTAAGGTGCGAGTGTCGCTAAAAGCGAGGCCCTTTACCAATGATTTCGGTAAAACCGTGATATAAATTTATCCAATATGACAACCGTTGCCGATCTCCACACCCTGCGCGCCTTCGTCGCCGTGGCGCGCGAAGGCAATGTGTCGCGGGCGGCGGTGCGGCTGCACCTGAGCCAGCCGGCGGTGAGTTTGCAACTCAAAAGTCTGGCGGAAAACACGGGGTTGGTGCTGTTCACGCGCACGCCGCATGGTCTGGTGCTCACCCGCGATGGCGCAGCCTTGCTGCCGCAGGCAGAAAAAGCCCTGCTGTCACTGGCCGATTTCAACCAGGCGGCGCGCCGTCTGCACAGCACGGTGCGCGGCCGCCTGCGCATCGGCACCGTGCTCGACCCCGAGTTCACGCGGCTGGGCGCGTTCCTGAAAGAGCTGGTGGAGTCGGCCCCGCAGATCGAGACCGAGTTGCGGCAGGGCATGAGCGGCGATGTGCTGGCCCAAGTGGCGCGGGGCGAACTGGATGTCGGCTTTTACCTGAGCCTGCCCGGCGATGCACCCTCAGAATCGCCTCAAGCCTCCGTCAACCGGGCGAACACTGCTCCTGTTTTTGAAGCAAAAATTCTGTCGCACTTCACCTACCGGGTGCTGGCGCCGGCCGGCTGGGGCGAGCAGGTGCTGGGCCGGGACTGGAAGGCGCTCGCCGCCCTGCCCTGGCTGGCCACCCCGGCGGCGTCGGCCCACCACCGCTTGCTGGCCAGTGTCTTTGGCCCGCTCGGGGTCGAGCCGCGCCGGGTGGCGCTGGTGGACCAGGAGGCCTCCATGCTCGATCTGGTCCGGTCGGGCGTCGGCCTGAGCCTGGTGCGTGATTCCATTGCCATTCGGGAAGCGCAGGCGCGCGGCCTGGTGATTGCCGACCGCGTCAGCCTGGACTGCAATTTGAGTTTCACCTGCCTGCAGACCCGCCTGGCCGACCCGGTGGTGGCCAGTGCCTGGACGGCGCTGGACCGGGTCTGGCGCTAGTGCCCGACCCAGTTCGGCTTGCGCTTTTCCTGAAACGCCTTTTGTCCTTCCTTGGCATCTTCGGTCAAGGTGAACAGGGCAATCTGGCTTTCGGTGAAGGACATGGACTCTTCAAACGCCATCGCTTCCACCTTCTTCAGGGTGTACAGACCACGCCGGATGGCGGCCGGTGATTTGTCCAGCATGCGGTCCAGCAGCCACTGCAGTTTGGCGTCCACATCGTCATCCACATAATTCACCAGCCCCACCTCCAGCGCCTGCGCCGAGGTGATGGGCTCGCCGGTCAGGCACATTTCGTTCAGGGTGCGGCGCGGAATCAGATGCTGCAACACGCTCAGCACCTGGGCCGGAAACACGCCGACCTTGACCTCCGGCAGACCAAACACCGCATGGCGCGCCGCCACCGCCATGTCGCACATCGACATCAGCCCCATGCCACCGGCCATGCAGGCGCCGTTGACACGCGCAATCAGCGGCACATAGCTGGCCCGCGCGGCGCGCAGCAGTTGCGCCAGATGGCCATGCGGCTCGGAATAGTCGGTGGTGAAGGCCTTGGCCGACTGCAAATCAGCGCCGGCGCAAAAGGCCTTGACACCGGCCCCGGTGATGACGATGGCGCGGAGGTCGCGCTGGCCCTGGGCCGCCAGGATGGCTTGTGTCATGCCAGCCAGCACACCGTGGCTCATGGCGTTGCGCCGCTCTTCGCGGGTGATGGTCAGCCACAGCACCGGGCCGCGTTGTTCCACGCTTAACTCGGGGGTCGATACAAATGGGGGGTTGTTCACGGTAGGTCTCCTGTTGAGGTCATTTTGCCGCAACGCGCGAGCCGGTTGGCCGCGGGTCAAGGCGGGCCACCAGGCAAACCGGACTGTCGATAAAGTTGACACTTCACCCGTTTTTTTCATTGCCTATCGCGAACGGCGGAGGCAAGCCCTTGTTTTTAAATATCTTTTCCACTTTGGCGTGAAACTTGCCAGCTTTTTTAGTTGGCCCACCCCAAACAGGGGCTGCTGACTTTCAGCTCAACAACGTCCCGGGAGACAAGATGTTATTCAAACGCCTGCGTTCCATCCTGCTGCCTCTGGCGATGAGCCTGCCCTTGAGCGTGCTGGCTGGGCCCTTCTCCAGCCTAGTGGTGTTCGGCGACAGCCTGTCGGACACCGGCAACCTGGCCACGGCCAATGCCGTCGCTAACAGCTTGCCGGTGCCCACCCTGCCGCCCATCGGGGTCGGCTTCAACGGTCCGTACTATCAGGACAGTCGCCTCTCCAACGGTCCGGTCTGGATTGAATCACTGGCCACCGGACTGGGGCTGGCCAGTGAAGCCGCCCCGGCTTTGCAGGGCGGCAACAACTACGCCTTCGCTGGCGCCCGTACCGGCGTGATCGGCAGCCCACCCGGTGTGCTGGCGCAGGCGGTCGGCCTGTGGGGCCCCGGCTACGCCCCTTGGGGACTCACGCCCCATCTGTCGGCGGATCCGAATGCCCTGTATGTCGTGGTGGGCGGTGGCAACGACATGCGTGATGCGCGCTCACTCTACACCGGTATGACACCGGCAGATGTGACCGGGCGCGCAGCGGCGGCGGCGGCCGCCATCGGCAACCTGGCGAACACGATCGGTTACCTGGCAAGCATGGGCGCCAAGAACATCCTGATCTCCACGCTGCCGAATCTGGGCGCATCGCCCGAGGCGAATTTTTTGAACCTGCAGGCGGCCTCATCGGATGCATCGGTACGCTTCAATACCCTGATCCAGAGCGCCCTGATGAGCGGCGGGGCCGCACTGGGTCTGCACATGTACCTGCTGGACATGGCCGGCCTGTTTGATTCCATTCTGGCCAACCCCCTGAGCTTTGGCATCACCAACACCAGCTTGCCGTGTGATGGTTTTGAATTTTCAGCGGGCGCCAGCTGTGCCGCCTCGCTGTTTGCGGATGTCCTGCACCCGTCCGCTTATGCGCACGCCCTGATCGCGAGTGCGGCGCTGGCCGTGCTGGGCGTGCCGGAACCCGACAGCCTGGCGCTGGTCGGGCTGGCCTTGCTGGTGCTGCTCGTGGCGCACCGCCGCCGGGCGGCCTGAAGCGGGCGGAACGACGGATCACCGGCTGGCGTGGCACGCCCCCGTCGGCACGGAACAAGCCCCGGCACACGGGGCGGTGTGAGGTTGGCGATCAGGTCCTCTTTGGCGGTACGATGCGAACTCTGTATCTTTTTGAGCTAGCGCCCCTCCATGGAGGAAAACACCCCACGTATCACGCCACTCACCACGCCTGACAAGCCGGGAATCGTGCTGTCTGGTTGCTGGACCGCGGCGCGGCTGGCCGAGCCCGCCACCTGGCCGCAGATTCAGTCCGGGCTGCGCGCGGGCACGGCAGCCGGCGGGCGCTGGGATTTGCGCGAGCTGGAACGGCTTGACCACACCGGCGCCCAAGTGCTGTGGAACGCCTGGGGCCACCAATGGCCCGCCGAGCTGTCCATACCGGACGCCCAACGCACCATGCTTTCCCGGGTGGCCCAGTATTCGGGCCCGCCACCGGCAACCACCCGCCTCTCAGCGTGGCAGGTTTTTCTATTTTTCGGCAGCCGGGTCTGGCTGCTGATTGACCACGTCAGGGGTTTCATTCGCCTGATGGGCCAGCTGCTGCTGGATGGCCTCAAACTGCTGCGCCAACCCCACAAAGGCCCGTGGCGCGATGTCTCGGGCCACCTGTTCCATATCGGCGCCACGGCCCTGCCTATCACGGCACTGGTCGGCTTTCTGATTGGCGTGGTGCTGGCTTACCTGATGTCGCAGCAGCTGCGCCAGTTTGGCGCCGATGCCTTCATCGTCAACATCCTGGGCATCTCGCTTATCCGCGAACTCGGGCCGGTGCTGGCCGCCATCCTGATCGCCGGTCGCTCGGGCTCGGCCATCACCGCGCAAATCGGCGTCATGCGGGTGACCGAAGAACTGGACGCCATGCGGGTGATGGGCATCGAACAAGGCTACCGGCTGGTGTTGCCGCGCGCCATGGCCATGGCGCTGGCCATGCCCTTGCTGACGGTCTGGACCACGCTGGCGGCGCTGGCCGGTGGCATGCTGGCGTCCGACCTGACGATGGGCGTCACGCCCGCTTACTTTTTTGCCGCCCTGCCCGACGCCGTGCAAGCCTCCAACCTGACACTGGCGATGGGCAAATCGGTGGTGTTCGGCCTGCTGATTGCGTTGATCGGCTGCCACTTCGGGCTGCGCGTCAAACCCAACACCGAGAGCCTGGGGCAAGGCACCACGTCCTCGGTGGTGACCTCCATCACCATCGTGATCCTGGTCGATGCGCTGTTTGCCGTGGTCTTCAAGGACATCGGCATATGAACCAGACCGTGGTCGAGATTGACAAGCTCTGGTCGGTGTTTCGCGCCGAAGGGCTGGACGTCGTGGTGCACCAGGACCTCGACCTCCGCATTGAGGCGGGCGAAGTGTTGTCCATCGTCGGCGGCTCCGGCAGCGGCAAGACCGTACTGCTGCGCCAGATGCTGGGGCTGGAGCAGCCGACCCGCGGCCGCGTGACGGTGCTGGACAAACCGGCCGCGCAACTGGGCTCGGACGGCGCCGCCAGCCGGGTTGGCATGTTGTTCCAGCACGGCGCCCTGTTTTCCGCCTTTACCGTGCTGGAAAACATTGCTTTTCCGCTGCGCGAACTGCGCACCCTGCCCAAATCCCTGATTCACGACGCCGCCATGGTCAAGCTGCAGATGGTCGGACTGGACCCCGCGCAGGCGCACAAAATGCCGGCTGATTTGTCGGGCGGCATGATCAAGCGCGTGGCGCTGGCGCGGGCCCTGATCATGGACCCGCCGCTGCTGTTGCTGGACGAGCCCACCTCCGGGCTCGACCCCGACAGTGCCGACGCTTTTTGTGCGCTGCTGCGCTCCCTGCACCATGAACTGGGGCTGACCGTGGTCATGGTCACCCATGACCTGGACACCCTGTTTGAACTCAGCACCCGCATTGCCGTGGTGGCCGACAAACGCATCATCGTCTGCGGCACGCCGGCAGAGGTCATTGCTTACCCGCACCCTTTTATTCACGACTTCTTTCTGGGTGACCGGGGGCAGCGCGCTTCTTCCTTGTTGCGCACACACCCCGACGCAGTGTAGAAACGGAACCTTATGGAAAACAAATCTCACGCCCTGGCGGCCGGCACCTTTGTGCTGGTGGTCATGGCCCTGTTGGTGGCCCTGGCGGTCTGGCTGACCCGCGATTCCCGTTCGCTGCGGCTGTACGACCTGTCCAGCAAAGACGCGGTGACCGGCCTGCAGCCGCAGGCGGCGGTGCGCTTTAAAGGCGTCAACATTGGCAAGGTCACGGCCATCGGCTTTGACCCGCAAGTGCCCGGCCAGGTGCTGATCCGCATTGCGGTGGACGAGCAGGCACCCATCACCCAGTCCACGTTTGGCACCCTCGGTTATCAGGGCGTCACCGGCCTGGCCTTTGTGCAGCTGGACGACAAAGGCGAGTCCAAGGTCGCCCTGCCCGCGGGCGACGGCTCGCCGGCCCGCATCCCCATGCGGCCCAGCCTGCTGTCCACGCTGTCGGACCGGGGGCTGAGCATTCTGTCGCAACTGGATGAAGCCACGCGGCGCGCCAACCTGCTGCTCAGCGCCGACAACCAGAAAAACCTGATGAGCGCCATTGGCAACCTCGGCCAGGCGGCGGCCAGCATGGAAAAGCTGACCACCCATACCGACCAAGTGCTGCCCCAATTGATGCAAGACGCCAAGACCACCCTCGTCAGCCTGCAAGACACCTCGGTGCGGGTGGGCGAGAGTGCCGATGAGGCGCGCCGATCGGCACGCGCCTTTCGGACCGTCACCGAGCGCATGAACGCCAGTGGCGGCACGCTGGACCAACTGGCCCAGGGCGTCAGCACGCTGGCCGCCACCGGGCAAAACCTGAACACCGCGACCCTGCCGCGTGTCAACCATGCGCTGGAAGATGCCGCCCGCACCGCGCGCCAGCTCAGCCGCGCCGCCGGCACCATCAACGACAACCCCCAGTCCCTGCTCTATGGCAACGGACCCTTGCTACCCGGCCCGGGTGAAGCCGGTTTCACCAACCCAGGCAAACCATGAGAAACGCTATGAATTCAGTAGCTAACTGCGCATACAGAACGGGGGCTAGAGGCCTATTTCTTATAATTTTATTAAGCTTGACCGGTTGCGCCCTGCCCCGCTCCCCGGTTCGCGCCACCGTCTATGACTTTGGCCCCGGCAGCCTGAGCAGCCCGGCCAGCCAACCGGCCCCCCGGGCGCCGTTGGGGCCGCTGGTGATTGGCGAGATTGAAGCCAACCCGGCACTGGACAGCACCGCCATCCTGTACCGGCTGGCCTATGCCGACGCCCAGCAACTCCGGCCCTACGCCCAGGCCCGCTGGAGCATGACGCCGGCCCAACTGCTGCGCCAACGCCTGCGTGCCTACCTGGGCCAGAGCCGCGCCCTGCTCAATCCCGGCGACAGCACCCTCAACATCGCCACCACCCACACGCTGCGTATTGAGCTGGAAGAGTTCAGCCAGCTGTTCGAGGCGCCCAACCAAAGCGTGGGTCTGCTGCGCCTGCGCGCCACGCTGGCCCAGCCCAGCCCCAGCGGCGAAAAATGGGTGGCGCAACACAGCGTCATCGTGAAACGGCCAGCCACCAGCACCGATGCCGCTGGCGGTGTGCGCGCCCTGACCGCGGCTGCCGATGCCGCTGTGCAAGAAATTGAACAGTGGCTGCAGCCACTGGCGCCCTGAGACACCGGCACGGCCGCCGCACGGATCATCTGCTCAAACTATTGATAAAATCTGCCGCCAGCCCCCGTCGCTGCTACGTTATAAGCTATGAATACAGTAGCTTACAATAGCGATTGCAACACCCTAACAATAAGATTGATGCCGACCTGCTCGGTAAAATCGTGCTCGCTCGCTTTCTGGAATTGCCGCTGCGGGCTGTCGACCGTCTCGTGTCCCGGACGGAGTCCGCCACCGGGTTTACCGCCCTGCGCCCCTGGGTGACCGTGGGTCAATTGGACGGCGCGCAGGTGGCGCATGATGCGGCCGACACCCCTCAAACCCAAGCCTCCCCGGTACTGGGGGAGATTCGCGAGGCGAGCCGGGGTCTGATGTTCCTCTACCACCGCGACAGCTACGCGCGGGAATACCGATTCGATGAGGAGGGTGTAAACCACCTGATGTCCGGCCCGGACTTCCCCAGGGAACAGGCGGGTGTATTGCGCAGGTTGCGCCTCATCAATACCCGGAACCGGCTCACCCACGCGCTGATGCAGGCCGTGCTGGCATCGCAAGCGGCGTATCTGCGTTCCGGGCAGGGCTTGGCGCTCTTGCCTCTGACCCAAGCGGAGATTTCCGCCCGGCTGCGGTCGGAGTCGAATCTTTCCGTGGTGGCGGATCCGGGCCGGATCTCCCGGTTGGTGCGCGGATTGTCCATCGCGCTGCCGAACGGTAAAGCGGTGCCGTTGGGTGGACTTTTTCCAAAGCCGCGGCAGGTTCATTGTCATTTTGTGGACCACGTGATCAAAAGGGAAAAAGCATGGATGCTCCAAGGCGTGTTGTGCGAGCCGCTGACGGACGAAGCCATCGCTGCCATCCTCAAGCGCGAACACGGCATTCGCTTGTCGCGGCGCACGGTGGCCAACATCCGGCACGACCTGGCGATTCCCGATTGCCGGAGTCGCAGCCAGCGGATGAATTATCTGGCGGCGACCGAGGGGTTTTCCACATTGGTACCGTTGACCCCGCAAGCACTGCGGACTGCAGTTCCGGCCCAACCGGGAGTGTACGAAATCCGGGCGGCTTTGGGCTCGCCCGTGAGTGAAGCAAAAGAGGGATGGCTTGAGAAAAGCGCGCCTCCGGGGCCGCACAGCGTCGTGTATATAGGCTCGACCGGGGATTTGCGCAAGCGTCTGGGGGATCACCTGCGGGGCAGTAGTGATAATGTGCTACTTTACAAGCACCTCGCAGACGGTGCCGCGCGGGTGCGATTCCGCCTGATCAACGAAGGCTGGCGCTGGGCGGAGCGGGATCTGTATCGGGTATTTTGCGAAACCTTCGGCACGCCGCCGTTGTGCAATCGAATGAGCCCGTAAGAGTTAGAGAGTGGTAATTGGGGCGCACCAGAGTCTGGCGCAAAATGTGAACCAGAATAAATAAAGGTTGGGGTCTATCGTGGAACAAATATTGCGCAAGCAAGCAAGCAAGCAAGCAAGCCTGACCTCCCCCCCGTCGTCTACGGCCCCATAGCGGGAGCCGGACGATGAAGAATCTCTCGGACGAGGCCGTCGCCGCGCTGGCCCGTAAGATCGGGATCGACGCGCAAGAGATCACCCGGCGCAAGGCATTCCTGGAGTTCGACGAAACCGATGTCAGCTTGCTCACGGAGTTGCACGCGCGTCTGCAGGATGTGTCGCAGCACTTCGTAAACGACTTTTACACCCATCTCATCAAGTTCGAGGAAACCCGCCGCTTCATCCCGGATGCACCATCCCTTGAGCGCCTGAAGCGGACTCAGACGGACTACTTCAACAGCCTGACCGCGGGCGACTACGGCCCCGACTACGCTCTCCAGCGCCTGCGCGTAGGCGTCGTCCACCAGCACATCGGGCTCGAACCCAAGTGGTACATCGGCGCCTACAGCAAGTACCTCGTTGGGCTGCTGCCCGAGCTGTGGCGCTTGCTTGGCGACGACCCGGACAAATTTCTCGCCACCTACCACGCGCTGCAGAAGATCGCGTTCCTGGACATGGGGCTTGCCCTCGACACCTATATTCAGGCCGACCGGCGTGCCATCCTCGGGCTCAAGAAATACGCCGATGACATCATTGCGAGCCTGCCCGCCGGGCTGATCGTGGTGAACGGCACCCTCAAGGTGCGCAGTGTCAACCGCTCCTTCCGCGAGATGTTCAGACTTGAAAACGGAGAAGACGTTTTCGGGCGCGAACTCGAAGACCTCCTGCCGCTACCCGATCTGCGCCAACAGGCGCAAGCCGTCCTCGCCAGCGGGATGACCTTGCGCGGCATTGACATCGCGCAGGGCGAAAAATGGCTGCGCCTCACCATCACTGGAATCCGGCTTGCAGAAGAAGAAGAAGAAGAAGAAGAAGAATTGCTGGTAGTCGTGGAGGACATCACCGAGCTTAAAGCCCAGGCGGGTCATATTGAGCAACTCGCCTTTTATGATCACCTGACCGGCCTGCCCAACCGGCGACTGCTGTATGACCGGTTGCAACAGGCGCTGTCAGTGAGCACGCGCGACCATCTCCATGGCGCCGTGCTGATGCTTGATCTGGATAATTTCAAGCGCATCAACGATACCCGTGGGCATGATGTTGGCGACCGCCTGCTGACAGAAGTTGCACGGCGTATCCAGTCCTGCGTTCGCGAGACCGACACGGTCGCCCGTCTGGGGGGTGACGAGTTCATCGTCGTGCTGACTGATTTGAGCGCGGATGAAGCGCAGGCCGCACTGCAGGCGGAGAGAGTCGGTGAAAAAATTAGAGCCGCCATCAACCAGCCTTGCATGCTGGCAAACCAGCTTCACCACGGTTCCACCAGCATGGGGCTGTGCCTGTTTCCGGGTCAAAACGCCACCCTCGATGAGCTGCTCAAACGCGCTGACAGCGCCATGTACCAGGCCAAGAGCAGCGGGCGCAACGCCCTGTGCTTTTACGACCCGCAAATACAGGCCTCACTGGAAACACGCATGGCACTGGAGTCCGAACTGCGTAACGCCCTGCCCAACAATCAGTTCCAGCTGTACTACCAGATACAGGTGGACAACACGCAGGGTGTCCTGGGCGCCGAAGTGTTGCTGCGTTGGCAGCACCCTAAACACGGCCTGGTGTTACCCGACCAGTTTATTCCAATGGCTGAAGAATCAGGGCTCATCCTGCCGATGGGCGAATGGGTATTGCGCACGGCGTGTGAGCAACTCAAGGTCTGGGCGACTGACCCGGCGACAGAAAAATTTGTGCTCGCGGTCAACGTCAGTGCCCGCCAGTTTCGTCAGCCTGATTTCGTCGCCATGGTGTGCCAGATAATGGCGCAAACCGGCATCAACCCGGACAAGCTCAAGCTGGAACTGACCGAGAGCCTGGTACTGCACAACATTGTTGACACCATCGACAAGATGAAGGCCTTGAACCAGCAGGGCGTCCACTTTTCAATGGATGACTTTGGCACCGGTTATTCCTCCTTGTCGCAGCTGACGCGCTTGCCCATTCAGCAACTCAAACTTGACAGGAGTTTTGTCAGCAACATTGACACTAACCACAACGACGCCGTCGTCGTGCAAACCATCATTGGCATGGCCCACAACCTGGGGCTGCGCTTGATTGCCGAAGGCGTGGAAACGCAGGAGCAGCGCGCCTGCCTTGAGCGCTTTGGCTGCACTTCTTACCAGGGCTACCTGTACGGCCGGCCCATGCCCTTGCATGAATTTGAAGCGCTGGCCCTGCAGGTCACCGCCACCGAAGTTAACTAGCATTTTTACGAGAAACATCGCTTGAACAACCTGAAAATCTCCACCCGCCTGGTCATCCTGATCGGCCTTCTGTCTGCACTGCTCGTTGTCATCGGCGCCATCGGCTTGTCGGGCATCAGCAAATCAAACGACGCGCTGAAAACCGTGTACGAAGACCGCACGGTGCCGATGGGACTGATTGCCAAGATCAACGAGTTGAACCTGAAAAACCGACTGCTGATTGCCGGAAGCTTGCTTGATCCAACGCCCGAAGAAATCGCCCAAGACACCACCGGGGTCGATGCCAACATCGCTGCCATTGAGAAAGCCTGGGCCGATTACGTGGCGACCACACTGACCGATGAGGAAGCAACGATCGCCAAGAAATTCGCCTCGGACAACGAACATTTTTTGAGAGAGGGCTTGCGTCCATCTGTGGCTGCCTTGCGTGCCCATAATTTGGAAGAAGCCAAGCGCATCGTTTTTGAAAAAAATCGCCCGCTGTATGTTCCCGTCAGTGCGGGTATTGTTGTCCTGATGCAGCTCCAGCTGGACGTGGCCAAGGCGGAGTTCGATGCGGCCTCGGCCCGTTACAACAACATTCGTTGGCTGGCCATTGGCGCCATCCTCTCCGGCCTGCTGATTGCAGTGCTTTTTGGGGTGGCCCTGATTCGCGGCATCTCGCGCTCGCTCCATCATGCCGTGGACATCGCCCATGCCATCGCCCAAGGCGACCTGAGCCAAACCATCCATGTGGACGGCCAGGATGAAGTGACCCAACTGCTCCAGGCGCTGTCGGCCATGCAGGAGAACCTGGCCAAGGTCGTTTCCGACGTGCGCATCGGCTCGGAGAGCGTGGCCACCGCCAGTTCGCAAATTGCCTCCGGCAACCACGACCTCTCGGCCCGCACCGAACAGCAAGCCAGCGCGCTGGAGCAAACCGCCGCCTCCATGGAAGAGCTCAATTCGACCGTCAAACAAAACGCCGACAGTGCCCGTCAAGCGAACCAACTGGCCCTGAGTGCCAGCACCACCGCCATCCAGGGCGGTGAGGTCGTAACCCAGGTGGTGAACACCATGAAACACATCAATGACAGTTCCAAAAGAATCTCCGACATCATCAGCGTGATTGACGGCATCGCCTTCCAGACCAACATCCTGGCCTTGAATGCCGCTGTGGAAGCCGCCCGGGCCGGTGAGCAGGGCCGCGGCTTTGCCGTGGTGGCCAGCGAGGTGCGCAGTTTGGCCGGGCGGTCTGCCGAAGCCGCCAAGGAGATCAAGGGATTGATCAATGCCAGCGTGGAGCGGGTCGAGCAAGGTTGCGTGCTGGTCGATCAGGCCGGCACCACCATGACGGAAGTCGTTAGCTCCATCAAACGCGTGACCGACCTCATGGGCGAGATCAGTGCCGCCAGCAACGAGCAAAGCCAGGGGGTGTCACAAGTGGGCGAGGCGGTCATGCAAATGGACCAGGTGACGCAGCAAAACGCCGCGCTGGTCGAAGAAATGGCGGCGGCGGCCAGCAGTTTGAAGTCACAGGCGCAAGAACTGGTCGGCACCGTGGCGGTGTTCAAGTTGACGCCCGGCGTTTCACGCGCGCAAGCCCTGTCGACCCCTCGCATCGCCAAGCCTGCGGCCAGCAAACCCAGAGCCCTGCCGCAAGCCTACGCACCCAAAGCCTTGACCCAGAGCCCGGCGAAGGACGCGGGTGAATGGGCCAGTTTCTAAAAACATCACGCAAACACCAACTAAAAAGAGATATCAATGAAAACAAACCTACCGGTGACGCAACGCGAGTACCAGTTTCCAGGCAATGAAACCCTGCTGTCTACGACCGATGTTTCTAGCCACATTACCTACGCCAACGCGGCATTCATTCGTACCAGTGGCTTTTCCACCGAAGAGTTAATTGGGCAGCCCCACCATCTGGTCCGCCACCCCGACATGCCCACGGAAACCTTTGCCGATATGTGGCGCAGCCTGAAAGAGGGTCGGTCCTGGACGGCGCTGATCAAAAACCGCCGCAGGGACGGCGACCACTATTGGGTGCGCGCCAATGCCGCGCCGATGCGGCGCAATGGCCAGGTGGCGGGGTTCATCTCGGTGCGCACCAAGCCCTCGCGCGCTGAAGTAGCAGCCACTGAAAAACTGTATGCGCGTTTCAAGGAGGGGCAAGCGTCAGGGCTTGCCTTCCATCGGGGACTGATTGTGCGTACCGGCCTCATGCGCTGGGCCAGTGCGCTGCAACTGCTGCCCACGGCTTGGCGGGTTCGCCTACCGCTGCTGTTGGCCGGCTCCATGGTGGGCATCGCCCTGTCTTTTTCGGACTTGGGGGGTGCGGCCTTGGCGGCCATCGGGGCGACGGTCGCGGGCAGCCTGCTGCTGGCGGGCTGGTTTATTGAAAAACAGGTGACCTCGCCCCTGGAAAAAATTCTGGTTTTGGCCGAACAGGTGGCCAGCGGCGAGGCCGCCGTGGACTTGCGCCTCAACCGCTGTGATGACATTGGACTGATCGCACGCGCCATCAACCAGGCCGGGCTCAACCTGCATTCGCTGGTGGCCGACGTGTTCGAGCAGGCCTCCGGCGTGCAGGTGGCTAGCATGGAGATTGCCGCTGCCACCAATGACTTGTCGAGCCGGACCGAACAAACCGCATCCAATCTGGAGCAGACAGCGGCCGCTATGGAGCAGCAAACGGCCTCCGTGCGCCAAAACGCCGATACGGCACAGCAGGCCAGCCAACTGGCGCAAGCAGCAACGGAAGTTGCAGCCAAAGGAGGCGATGCAATGACCGATGTGGTGTCCACCATGGCGCTGATTTCGGATTCGAGCCGAAAAATAGCCGACATCATCAGTGTGATTGACGGCATTGCCTTCCAGACCAATATTCTGGCGCTGAACGCCGCGGTCGAGGCCGCCCGCGCAGGGGAGCAGGGTCGCGGTTTCGCGGTAGTGGCCAGCGAGGTGCGCAGTCTGGCCGGCCGCTCTGCGGCGGCCGCCAAGGAAATCAAGGTTCTGATTGATGACTCTGTCGAAAAGGTCGGAAACGGGTCCCGGTTGGTGGCCGATGCCGGCCAGACCATGACCGAAGTCGTGAGTCAGGTCCGACGCGTTAATGATTTACTGGCTGAAATCACCTCGGCATCTAAGGAACAAAATCTTGGCATTTCACAGGTTGGCCACGCTGTGACCCAGCTCGACGAGATGACGCAGCAAAACGCCGCCATGGTGGAGCAAAGCAGTGCGGCCGCCATCAGCATGGGCGATCAGGCCCAACGTCTGGTCGAGGCCGTGAAGGTGTTTTCGGTTTAAGACACTTTCAAGCACATTTTTCTTCCCCCGAGGCGTTACGTTACAGGATGTGACCATTTGGTCAAGTTATCGCTTATGCTGAATAATCGTCAGTTTGGATCCAATTAGCGCAGCGCTACAGTTGAGCATTCGCAAAAACTTGATAGAAAGCGTCCACCGCGGGTGACGCTTTCGCCGCTCTTCGGTGGATTACCCAGAACAACCCGTTCGTAACCATGCACAACAAACACACGCACCCCTTTCAAAGCACGGCAGGCTGGACCTTGCTGGCGCTGGCGATACCACTGCTGTGGTGGGTTTCACACCCATCCCGTCAAATCGTGATCGAGCCGATGCAGTTCGTTTTTTGGCACACGGCCGTGGAAATGTTCGCCGTGGTGGTGGCCCTGCTGGTATTTGTCACCGGCTACCGCGCCATTTTGTCGGCGCGCAAAGGGGCCGTAGTACTGCTGGGGGTGGCTTTTTTGGGCGTGGCGCTGCTCGACTTTCTGCACACCTTGGACTATGCCGGCATGCCGGACGCCATCACCCCCAACTCGTCGCAAAAATCTATTTTCTTCTGGCTCGCTGCCCGCATGCTGGCAGCAACTGCGTTGCTGTTGTACACGCTGCTGCCCACGATCGCAGACGTCACCACGCTGAAAAAACGGCTCTCTCTGGCTGTGATGCTGGCACTGGTCGGCGTGCTGGCGAGTATCGGGCTGCTGTGGCCAGACCGCGTGCCGGCGCTATTTATTAATGGGCAGGGCCTGACGCCACTGAAGATCGGCCTCGAATGGTTGATCATCACCGTCAATTTGGTGACGCTGGCCGTGCTGTGGCGTCGCCGCGAGGAATTGATTCAGGAATGTGTCATGGCCCTTGGCTTTGCCATTGCCTTGTCAGCCGTCTCCGAACTGTTTTTCACGATGTTGGGGGTCGTCGACAAAGATGGCGCCAATGTGCTTGGGCACCTCTACAAGGTGGCTGCCTATCTGTATTTATTTCACGCCACCTTTAACGAGGCCCTGCGCCGTCCTCTGGAGCGCATGGAGGTGCAACATCTGCGCGAGAAAGTAACGCTCAATGCGGCGCCCGATGGCATTTTGTGGGTCGACCACGACGGACGTATTTTGATGGTTAACCCGGCCATGGAGACGCTCACGGGCTACCCGGCGAGCGAGTTGATGGGGCAAAACGTGGATATTTTCTTGCCCGAACATTTGCGGGCTCGCCACGCGCAATCGATGCGCGGTTATTTCATGGACCCGCATTCCCGCGCCATGGGTTCCATGGCTTTGAAGTTACTGCGTCGCGATGGC
Organism: Rhodoferax sp.; assembly: GCF_012927445.1. GTDB lineage: Bacteria > Pseudomonadota > Gammaproteobacteria > Burkholderiales > Burkholderiaceae_C > Rhodoferax. The sequence goes on along the minus strand of NZ_JABBPD010000007.1, from coordinate 563,106 downwards.
CAACTGGTGCCTGTGGACATCTCGTTGGGGCACTGGGAAGACGAGGGCGCCAGCCACGCCATTGCCTATGTCCGCGATTTAACCGAGTTCAAAAAGTTTGAAGAATCGCTGCGATACCAAGCCACCCATGATGAACTCACCGGTCTTGCGAATCGCTGGTTGTTTCGGCTGCAACTGAGCCAAGCCTTGGTCCGGGCCGAGCGGTCCGGCCTGCGCGTGGCCGTTTTGATTCTTGATCTGGACTATTTCCAGACCGTCAATGACAGTTTTGGCCATGCCACTGGCGACGCCTTGCTGGTGCAAATTAGCGAGCGCATTCGCGGCGTCTTGCGTGAAAACGACATGCTGGCGCGCATGGGGGGTGATGAATTTGCCATTTTGCTGACCGAACTGGCGGATGTGAATGAAGCGGTGAATGTGGCCACCCAGCTCTTGATGTCGCTGCAGGCCGCGTACCGGCTTCAAGACCAGGATGTCTATTCCGGTGCCAGCCTGGGTCTGGCTTTTTACCCGGATGATGCCAAGGACAATGACAACTTGCTGCGCTACGCGGACATGGCCATGTACCAGGCGAAACAGGCCGGTCGCGGCGGCTATGCCTGCTATTCCCAAGACTTGGACCGGAAAGTGCATGAAAACATGCAGCTGCACACCCGCTTGAAAGAAGCCATGGCGCAAGGGATTTTGCAGTTGCATTACCAGCCGCAAGTTGACGTACAAAGTGGCCTGGTGGTCGGCGCTGAAGCCTTGCTCCGCTGGAACGACCCAGTGCTGGGCCCGGTGTCGCCTGCACGCTTTATTCCGGTGGCCGAGGCCACCGGTCTGATTTTGCCTTTGTCGGACTGGGTGCTGGAGACGGCATGCCTACAGATTGCCGACTGGGCGCAAGCCGGTATGCCCTTGCGGGTGGCCGTCAATGTTTCGGCACAGCAATTTCGCCAGCACGATCTGCCCGAGAAAGTGCGCGCAACCCTGGCCCGCACAGGGGCACAAGCCCAATGGCTGGACATCGAAATCACCGAGTCGGTGGCCATGACCCATCCCGAGCAGGCACGCGAACAACTCAATGCCTTGGTGGCACTGGGCTGCCGTGTCGCATTGGATGACTTTGGCACCGGCTATTCATCGCTTGCCTATCTCAAGGTCTTGCCGGTGAGCAAACTCAAAATTGACAAGAGCTTCATGGACGGCATTCCGCACGACGCCAATGACGTCGCCATTGTCAAGGCGATCATTGCGTTGGCACACAGTCTGGGGATGCAATTGGTGGCCGAAGGCGTTGAAACCGATGCCCAGCGGGGCTTTTTACGCCAGCACGGTTGCGAGGCGTACCAAGGCTGGCTGTATGCCAAAGCGATGGCGGCCAAAGACCTGACCGAACTGATGCGTGCTTCGCCGACGCACAGTTAGTCCAGCGAATGCAAGCCACCCCACCACGAACCACTCAATGAACATACACCGCTTGGCAGACGCCGGATGGCAACGACTGTCCACCCTGATGTCGGGAGAACTCAAACCGGCCGAACTGGTCTGGCTGGCATCGCCCCATCAGCATATGAGCTTGCTGACGCGCCGGCGTGCGACCATGATCGTCAACCGGGTGCGCCTGGTCGCCTTCCTGTTCGCGGTGCTGACGCCGCTTTGGAGCTTGGTCGATCTGGTCGTCTTCCCTTTTCCGCTGTGGCTCAACCTGGCCCTGATGCGCTTACTGGCCTGTGCGGCCTTCACCAGCCTGTTGCTGCATTACCGGCCCAGCGGCAACCTGTTCGATGCCTATCGCGCCATGGCACTGCTGTTTGCCATCCCGACCGTTTTTTATGTCGCCTCCTACACGCTGCTCAGCCACTACCAATTGACCGGTGTCTCGGCCGCCATCGGCGCTGGTTATGCTTTTTTGCCGTTCGTGCTGCTGGCCGGGCTGGCCGTTTTTCCGCTCACCTTGCTGGAAAACCTGGTGATCGCCAGCCCGATCCTGATCGCACAAGGCATCGCCGGCTCCATGCGTTGGTCCACATTGGACTGGCCATCGTTCGCTGGCGCTTTCTGGCTGCTGGTGCTGATCACCAGCGTCTCGACGCTGGCCAGCATGAGCCAGCTGGCATTCATGATCGCGCTGGTGCGCCAGGCCATCCGCGACCCGTTGACGGGGATCTTTTCGCGTTCCACCGGCGAGGAAGTGCTGGAACTTCAGTTCACCATCGCCAGCCGCAGCGATGCCACGCTGGCGATCGCTTTTCTCGATCTCGACCACTTTAAAGGCATCAACGACAAGTTCGGCCACGAAGCCGGCGACAGGGCGCTGCTCGACATGACGGCCATCGTCCACAGCAATCAACGGCGTGGCGATCTGCTGGCACGCTGGGGCGGCGAAGAATTTTTGCTGATCATGCCCAACACCGATATGGCGCAGGCACAGGCTGCGCTCTTGCGCATGCGCAGCACAGGTTTTGGCACCCGCCCTGACAACACGCCGCTGACCGCCAGCATCGGGATTGCCGAACGCAGCGCCGATCGGATCACCGACTGGAAAATGCTGGTGGATCTCGCCGACCAGCGCATGTACCAAGCCAAACAGAATGGCCGGAATCAAATCGTTAGCGGCCCGAAAACCAGCTGACCCCCCCCGCAGGCTGGCCATGGCTCGCGGGAAGAAATACACTGCATTTTTTCCCGCGAGGCGAAGCGCAGCATGAACCACAACATCAGTCTCATTGGCGCCCCCACCGACATTGGCGCGGGCAGTCGCGGCGCCAGCATGGGGCCGGAAGCCCTGCGTGTGGCCGATATCGTGCCGGTGCTGCAAAACCGGGGCTTGCAGGTGCTCGACCGGGGCAACCTGAGCGGTCCCGTCAACCCGTGGCTGCCGCCGGTGAATGGCTATCGCCACCTCGACGAAGTGGTGGCCTGGAACACCGTCGTGCATGACGCGGTATATGCCGAACTCGGTCAGGGCCGCCTGCCTATCCTGCTGGGCGGTGACCACTGCCTGGCCATCGGCTCCATCAGCGCCGTGGCCCGCCATTGCCGCGAGACCGGCAAAAAACTGCGCGTGCTGTGGCTGGATGCCCATGCCGACTTCAACACCCACACGCTCACTCCCAGCGGCAACCTGCACGGCATGCCACTGGCTTGTCTGTGTGGCCATGGCCCCCAGGCCTTGATCGAACTGGGCGGCCAAACGCCCGCCATCAACCCCAAATGGGTACGCCAGATTGGCATTCGCAGTGTCGATGACGGTGAAAAACGCCTGGTGCATGAAGCCGGACTGGAGGTGTTTGACATGCGCTACATCGATGAGATGGGCATGCGCGCCGCGGTTGAAATGGCCCTCGCCCTGGTGGACGGCAACACGCACCTGCATGTGAGCTTTGATGTGGATTTTCTGGACCCGGACATTGCCCCCGGCGTCGGTACCACGGTGCGCGGTGGCCCCACTTACCGTGAAGCGCAGCTGTGCATGGAAATGATTGCCGACACCGGGCAACTCGCCTCACTCGACGTGATGGAACTCAACCCGGCCTTTGATGTCCGCAACCGCACGGCTGAACTGGCCGTCGATTTGATCGGGTCGCTCTTTGGCAAGAGCACCCTGATGCGCAAGTATTAGCTGGCCAGCGAGATGCCTGATTTCTCCATGCTGCTGGACCTGGCGCCCGACATGGAACCAAACTGGATCTCGCCCGTGAGCTGTCCGCCCTCTTCGATCACCAGCTTGCCGTAATGCACTTTGCCAGTGACTTTACCCGTGGCATAGATCGTCAATTTTTCGCGCACAGTCAGGTTGCCATCGAACTGGCCGTGAATCTCGGCAATATCGATTTCTGCCGAGCCTTTAAAGGCGCCGCGCTCAGAAATCTGGATCACCCGTGAATCCATGGTCGCCTCCACCATGCCTTCAACCAGCAGCGTGTCGCAATCGGTGATTTCCACCCCTTTGAGCTTGATGTTGGGTCCCACTGTCAGCTTGCTGCCGCCTTCCACCACGGGCGCACTGGCCTTGGCCACGCTGGCCACCGGAGTGGCGGCGACCGCAGGGGCACTGGGCGCAACCGATGCACCGTAGGTACTGGCGCTTGGCGTGGGCACGACATGGCGTGGAGGTGTGGTTTCAGGGACGCGTTTGTTGAAAAAGTTGGGTGAAATGGCCATATTGATTCCTTCAAAAGCTCATGGTACGAGCCACGCTTTTGCAAGTCTCCACTGGTTTTGCAAAATCCGTAACGAAATGATTCATTGGCGACGGCCCTGCCCACACCGCAAAAATTGCGTTGGCGGGCTCAGAACCGGCCTCCAGCGACTGCGCCGGCATTGTGGTTTTCCACAATAGCGGAGTTGATATTTCGCCTCTACAGTCCCCCCTCAAGCGGACAAACGTTCCGCAGGGAATTACTTACGTCACAACTAGGAGACATCGAATGAAAATTTCACAATTGTTACTGGCCATGCTGGTCAGCTGCGCGGCCTTGAGCGCCAGTGCCCAGACCATCATCAAATTCAGCCATGTGGTGGCGGCCGACACACCCAAAGGCAAGGCTTCCGAATTTTTTGCCAAGAAGGCCGCCGAGCTGACCAAGGGCAAAGTCAAGGTCGAGGTCTATGCCAACAGCGCCTTGTACAAGGACAAAGAAGAAATCGAAGCGCTGCAAATCGGCGCCGTGCAGATGCTGGCCCCCTCATTGGCCAAGTTTGGCCCCTTGGGTGTGAAAGAGTTCGAAGCGTTTGACCTGCCCTTCATTTTTGACAACACGGCTGATTTGCACAAGATCACCCAAGGTGCGGTCGGCGCCAGCCTGCTGGCCAAGCTGGAGCCCAAGGGCATCAAGGGCCTGGCTTACTGGGACAACGGCTTCAAGTCTTTCTCGGCCAACACCCCGCTCAAGAACGTCGCTGACTTCAAGGGCAAAAAGTTCCGCATCCAGTCCTCCAAAGTGCTGGAAGAAGAGATTCGCTCCGTGGGCGGGATTGCCCAGGTGATGGCGTTCTCCGAGGTCTATCAGGCGCTGCAAACCGGCGTGGTGGACGGCACCGAGAACCCGATCTCCAACTTTTACACCCAGAAGATGCACGAAGTGCAAAAGCACCTCTCGCTCACCAACCATGGCTACCTCGGCTACGCGGTCATCGTGAACAAGAAGTTCTGGGATGGTCTGCCGGCTGACGTGCGCGGCCAGTTGGAACAGGCCATGAAGGAAGCCACCGTCTATGCCAACAAAATTGCCCAGGAAGAAAACGACAACGCCTTGGCTGGCGTGAAGAAGAGCGGCAAGACGATTGTTTACCAGCCCACGCCGGAAGAGCGCCTGGCGCTGAAAAAGGCCATGGTTTCGGTGCATACCAAGATGGCCGATCGCGTCGGCAAGGAAACCCTGCAAACGATCTACAAGGAAACCGGGTTCGATCCAGCCAAGCTCTAAGCGGATCTGATGCACCCCCGCTACTTTGATGACGCACTGTTGGAGTTCAACTCATGAAATTTCTTGATCACCTGGAAGAGTGGATTGTCACCTTCCTCATGGGCGCTGCGACGCTGATCATCTTTGTGGCGGTGGTTCACCGCTATGCGGCCGGGCTGGCGATACCCGGCCTGCAGGACTGGCTGTTGTCGCTCTCCTTAAGTTGGGCGCAGGAGCTCACCATCATCATGTTTGTCTGGATGGCCAAGTTTGGCGCCGCCTATGGCGTGCGCACCGGCATCCACGTCGGGGTCGATGTGCTGATCAACCGGCTGAACGACAAGATGAAAAGCAAATTCATCGTCTTTGGCCTGTGTGCCGGCGCCCTCTTTACCGGCATCGTCGCCACGCTGGGTGCCCGCTTTGTCTGGGAGAACGGCGCGCACTATGCGTTTCTCCATTTTCTGGGCATGCCACTGGACGGCATCCCTGAGGGGCCGACCACGCCGGACCTGGAATGGCCGACCTGGATGGTCTACAGCGCGATTCCGCTGGGCACCAGCCTGATGTGTTTTCGCTTTCTGCAGGTGATGGTGAACTTTCTCAAGACCGGCGAACTGCCCCACCACGACCACGGTCATGTGGAAGGTCTGGACGAAGAAACACCGCCCATTGACCACAACCCCTTTGCCATGAATGACAACCTGCACCCCAGTACCGCACGGAACCGGGATGGGAGCGCCAAATGAACGCCGCCATCATCTTCATCCTGCTGCTGACGCTCATGCTCACGGGCATGCCGATCTCGATCTCGCTCGGCCTCACCGTGCTGACCTTCCTGTTTGGCTTTACCGAGGTGCCGCTGGAGTCGGTGGCGCTCAAGCTGTTCACCGGCATCGAGAAGTTCGAAATCATGGCGATTCCGTTCTTCATCCTGGCCGGCAATTTCCTGACCCACGGTGGTGTGGCACGGCGCATGATCAACTTTGCCTCCAGCATGGTTGGCCATTGGTACGGTGGTCTGGGCTTGGCCGGTGTTTTGGGTTGCGCCCTGTTTGCCGCCGTGTCGGGCTCTAGCCCGGCGACCGTGGTGGCGATTGGCTCGATCTTGCTGCCGGCCATGACCAAGGCCGGCTTTCCGAAAAGCTTCGGTGCGGGTGTCATCACCACCTCGGGCGCCCTGGGCATCCTGATTCCGCCCAGCATCGTGATGGTGATGTACTCGGTGGCGACCAATACGTCGGTCGGCGCCTTGTTCATGGCCGGCGTGGTGCCGGGCATCGCGCTGGCCGGTGTGCTGGGCGGTGTCACCTGGTACCGCGCCAAGAAGTTTGGCTATCCGCGCCTGCCGAAAGCGACTTGGGCCGAACGCCTGACGGCCTTTCGCGCTTCCGCCTGGGGCCTGTTGCTGATCGTGATCGTGATGGGCGGCATTTACAGCGGCCTGTTCACCCCGACGGAAGCGGCAGCAATGAGTGCGGTGTATGCCTTCTTTGTGGCGGTGTTTGTCTACAAGGACATGAAGCTCAAAGACGTGCCGAAAGTGCTGCTCAACTCGGCCAACATGTCGGCCATGCTGCTGTACATCATCACCAACGCGGTGCTGTTCTCCTTCATCATGACCAACGAGAACATTCCGCAGGCGCTGGCCGACTGGATGCTGGGCCATGGGCTGGGCATGATCAGCTTCCTGCTGGCGGTCAACGTCATCTTGCTGCTGGCCGGCAACTTCATGGAGCCCTCAAGCATTGTGCTGATCTTCGCGCCCATCCTGTTCCCGGTGGCGATGAAGCTGGGCATTGACCCGGTGCACTTCGGCATCATCATGGTGGTGAACATGGAAGTGGGCATGTGCCATCCGCCGGTGGGGCTGAACCTGTACGTGGCGTCGGGCATCACCAAGATGGGCATCACCGAGTTGACCGTGGCGGTGTGGCCGTGGTTGCTGTCGATGCTGTGCTTCCTGGGCCTGGTGACTTACTGGCCCGCCATGTCCACCTGGTTCCCCAAGTTGCTGGGCATGATGTAGCGCAGTCTGTTTGACGGGCTGCTTGGGGGCACGACTGCGCAGGTGGTCGTGCCCCCAACTGTTTGTTGCCGGGACGAAATCAGACTCGCTATCGATTACATAGCTACTTTCGCAATAAGGACGGGGGCTAGAGGCTGATTTAGCTCATAACCGAGACGTTTGATGCAGGTCAGGAAAATGGACTGACCCGCCGTCCATAATCAGCCTCCATGCAAACCCTGCGCCACGCTCACCTCCTTGCCCGTCTGGTGCTGGTGTGGTTTGTGCTGTCGCTGGGGGCGGCGGTGGCAGCGCCACTGGTGCAGCCGCAGTCCATGCAACTGGTGTGCTCGGCCAGCGGCACCATGAAACTGGTGACCAGCAGCGCCGACGGCTCTGAAGCGCCCACCTTGCACCTGATGGATTGTTCGCTGTGCGTGGCAGTGGCGCCGCCGCCCGCACCGCAGGTGGTGTTGGTTGAGCCTCACCAGCCACTCGCTTTTGCACTGGGCCGCCTGCCGGCCGCACGCCTCGCTGCCAAAACGGGCGCACCGCTGCCGCCACGCGGCCCGCCTTCATCGATCTAATTCCCCACTGACCCTGGCGCCACCTCTTCGCTGAGCCGCTGCCAGGCTGGTTTCTGGCCGTCCACATGACGGCCAGCGCAGAGACGCCGTGAATTGGCGGCGTTGTCTGCCTCAGTCCGGTTGACTTGTGGTCAATCGGCACCGCCTGCCTGGCGAAAAAACCCAACAACCCAAGTGATCTCCATGTCTCATCTGAAAATCCGCGCCCTGCCCTGGTCGCTGGCGCTGGCGTTGCCCGCCCTCTCCCTGCTCTGCAGCCAGTCGATCGCGGCCGATGCGCCCGTCGCCACGCTGCCCCTCGTTACCGTCAGCGAGTCCAAAGTCGACACCCAACCGGTGGGCGCCACCTTGATCGACAAAGACAGCCTGCCACACAAGCTCTCAGCCACCAGTGACACCGCAGGTCTTCTAGGCGATGTGCCCGGCGTTCAACTGTATGGCGCCGGCGGCGTCTCCAGCCTGCCGGTCATTCACGGTTTGGCCGATGACCGGCTGCGCATCAAGGTCGATGGCATGGACCTGATCTCGGCCTGCGCCAACCACATGAACCCGCCGCTGTCCTACATCGACCCCAGCAACGTCGGCAGCATCCAGGTGTACTCCGGCATCACGCCGGTAAGCGTAGGCGGTGACAGCCTTGGCGGCGCCATCGTGGTCAATTCGGCGGCGCCCGAGTTTGCCAAGCCCGGCGAAGGCACTTTACTCAAAGGTCAGGCTGGTGCTTTTTACCGCAGCAATGGCAACGGCAAAGGCGGCAATGTGTCGGCCACGGTGGCAAGCGACAAGGTGAGTTTGACTTACAGCGGCTCGACGGCGGAGTCGGGCAACTACGAGGCGGCCCAGGATTTCAAAGCGACCATGAAGCCCAGTCAGCTGGCCACCACCGTCAAGAAACCAGGGGCCAGCGAAGTGGGTTCTTCGCTTTACAAGACTGAAAACCAGTCGCTCGGTTTGGCCCTGCGCCATGAGGACCATCTGCTGGAACTGAAGCTTGGCTTTCAGGACATTCCCTACCAGGGGTTTCCGAATCAGCGCATGGACATGACCCGTAACCAGAGCGAGCAAGTCAACCTGCGCTACACCGGTCAGTACCTGTGGGGCACTCTGGAGGCGCGTGTTTATAACGAAAACACGCGGCACAAGATGAACTTTCTGGATAACAAACTGCAAACCGGCAACCCGGCGGGGATGCCGATGGACACGGAAGGTAAAAACACCGGCGCACTGGTGAAAGCGGATATTGTTGTGTCTGAGCGCGACACGCTCAAGCTGGGCAGCGAGGTGCAGCACTATCGCTTGAATGACTGGTGGGACGCGATTGGGCCGTATGTCCCCGGCGGCATGATGCTGGGCATGAAAGGCCCCGGCCCCTTCAGGAACATCAATGACGGCCAGCGCGACCGTTTTGACATTTTTGGCGAATGGGAAGCGCGCTGGAACCCGCAATGGCTCTCGCAACTTGGGGTGCGCAGCAGCACCGTGACCATGAACACCGGCGTGGTGAATGGCTACAACACCAGCAACTATCCCGTTGCAACGTATGCTGCTTTTAATGCGGCTGATCGCAGCAAAACCGACAACAACCTGGATCTGTCGGCGCTGGCCCGCTACACGCCGGATGCCGAAAAAACATTCGAGGCCGGTTTTGCACGCAAGACCCGTTCGCCCAACCTGTACGAGCGCTACGTCTGGTCCACCAACAACACCATGGTCATGAACATGATCAACTGGGTGGGCGATGGCAATGGCTATGTCGGCAATCTCAACCTGAAGCCCGAAGTTGCCAACACGCTCAGCGCCACCGCCGACTGGCATGATGCCGGGCGCCAGCAATGGGGCCTGCAAGTGACGCCGTACTACACCTACATCCAGGACTACATCGATGCCGTGGCCTGTGCGGCGGTGGGCAAGACCTGCCCGCCTCGAACCGATGGCTTTGTCAACCTCAGCTTCGCCAACCAGAATGCTCGCCTCTACGGCCTGGATATTTCGGGTCACACGCTTCTGGCCCAAACCGAGGATTACGGCAGCTTCATGGCAACCGGTCTGCTGAGTTACGTCAAAGGAAAAAACACCGCCACCGACAGCGGGCTCTACAACATCATGCCGCTGAACGCCAAACTGGCGGTCACACAGCGGGCCGGTCGCTGGAGCAACACCGTTGAAGCCCACCTGGTGGCGGCCAAGACCGATGTCTCGCAAATCCGTAATGAGATCAAGACGGCAGGTTATGGCTTGCTGAATCTGCGCAGCAGCTACGAATGGAACAAGGTGCGCCTGGATATCGGCATTGAAAATGCGCTGGACAAGTTCTACGCGTCGCCACTGGGCGGCACCTATGTTGGCGAAGGCAACGGCATGGGAACGGGCGCTGTCTCTGGCATCGCGGTCCCCGGCATGGGTCGGTCGATCTACGTCGGCGTCACCGTCAAGTTCTGAGTCGAACCCAACCCTGCTGAAATGGGCGCTGAGGCGCCCATTTCTTTCGCGCCTCTTTGGTGACAATCAACGTTTAGTTTGAAAGGGGTTTGTATGAAAAAATTGCATCCGATCCTGCTCGCTGCCGCCTTGGCCAGCGGCGCGTGGGGCGCCACCGCGCAGACCCTGAAGCCCGGCCTCTGGGAAATCCACAACACCATGACCAGCAGTTCGGGGGAACTGGAAAAAGTCATGGCGGAGGCGCAAAAGCAGCTCGCCGGCATGCCGCCGGATCAGCGCAAGAGGATGGAAGACATGATGGCCCAACAAGGGGTCGGCCTGGGCGCTGGCGCCGGCACCACCGCCGTCAAGATTTGCATGACCCCGGAGATGGTGACACGCAACGACATCGCCACGCAGCAAGGTGACTGCCAGCAGACCACCGCAGCCCGCAGCGGCAACACCATGAAGTTCTCGTTTGTCTGCACCCAGCCACCGTCCAGCGGCGAGGGTCTGGTGACGTTTCTGAGTCCGGTGGCGTACACCCTGCAAATGGCGCTCAACACCACGGCCACGGGCAAACCCGAAAAAATGAAACTGGATGCCTCGGCCAGGTTCCTGGCCAGCGAGTGCGGCCACATCAAGCCGCTCAGCCCGCCCAAAAAGTAACGCCGCTGGCTTCAGACGGGCCGGGGCCGGCCACCAAAGATGGCGGTGCCGACCCGCACCAGGGTGCTGCCGGCGTGAATGGCGGCTTCCATATCGGCACTCATGCCCATCGACAGCGTATCGAGCGCCAGACCTGCTGCATTTAAAGCATCAAATACGGCCTTAACCCTCGCAAACAGGACGCAAGCAGCTACAAAATCAGGAGCAGGCTCGGGAATGCTCATGATCCCGCGCAGTTGCAGGTGCGGCAAGGCGGCGACGTGCCGTGCCAGCGCCAGCGCCGCCTCGGGCGGCACGCCCGATTTGGTGTCGCCGCCATCGACGTTGACCTGAAGGCACACCTGCAGCGGCGGCAGGCCAGCGGGGCGTTGCTCGCTCAGGCGCTGCGCCACCTTGAGCCGGTCCACCGTGTGCACCCAGTCAAAGTGCTCGGCCACCAGCCGTGTTTTGTTGCTCTGGATCGGGCCAATGCAGTGCCACTGCAGCGGCAAATGGCGCAGCGCGGTGATTTTCTGCAGCGCTTCCTGGATGTAGTTCTCGCCAAACGCGGTCTGGCCGGCGGCATGGGCTTCGGCCACCGCCGGCGCGTCAAAGGTCTTGGAAACCGCCAGCAACGCGACGGCATCGGGCGCCCGGCCAGCGGCAAGACAGGCGGCGGTTATGCGGTCGCGAACGGTTTGGAGTTGGGTCTGAATCATGGTCATAATTACAGCCAAGCGTAACAAAGGACAAGGCACTTCGTGGACATTACCCAACTACTGGCCTTCAGCGTCAAGAACAAAGCCTCCGACCTGCACCTTTCGGCCGGCCTGCCGCCCATGATTCGCGTGCATGGCGATGTCCGGCGCATCAACGTCGAGCCGCTGGACCACAAGATGGTGCACGCCATGGTGTACGACATCATGAACGACACCCAGCGAAAAACCTACGAGGAGTTCCTGGAGATCGACTTTTCGTTTGAGATTGACGGCTTGGCGCGCTTTCGGGTCAATGCCTTCAACCAGCAGCGGGGCGCTGGCGCCGTGTTCCGGACCATTCCCAGCAAAATCCTGACGCTGGAGCAGCTGAACGCACCCAAGATTTTCTCCGACCTGGCCCTGAAGCCACGCGGCATGGTGCTGGTGACCGGCCCCACCGGTTCGGGCAAGTCCACCACGCTGGCCGCCATGGTCAACTACCTCAACGAGACCGAATTTGGCCACATCCTGACCGTGGAAGACCCGATCGAGTTTGTGCATGAGTCGAAAAAATGCCTGGTCAGCCAGCGCGAGGTCGGGCCCCACACGCTGAGCTTTGCCGCCGCCCTGCGCTCGGCGCTGCGGGAAGATCCGGACGCCATTCTGGTCGGCGAAATGCGCGACCTGGAAACCATCCGCCTGGCCATGACGGCGGCCGAAACCGGGCATCTGGTGTTCGGCACGCTGCACACGTCGAGCGCGGCCAAGACCATTGACCGGATCATTGACGTGTTTCCGGGTGAAGAAAAAGAGATGATCCGCGCCATGCTGTCCGAGTCCTTGCAGGCGGTGATCTCGCAGACCCTGTGCAAAACCAAGGACGGCCAGGGCCGGGTAGCGGCGCACGAAATCATGCTCGGCACCAGCGCCATCCGCAACCTGATCCGCGAAGCCAAAGTAGCCCAGATGTACTCCAGCATCCAGACCGGCAACAGCGTCGGCATGCAAACGCTGGACCAGAACCTGTCCGATCTGGTCAAACGCAATATCATCAGCCCGACCGAAGCTCGCTCTAAAGCCAAGATTCCCGAGAACTTTCCCGGCTAACACCCAGCCGGCAGACCCCCGCCAACCTTTTGGAGCGCGCCATGAAAGGACTCTTCGGATTCCTCCTTAAAAAAAACAAGATCGAGTCCAGGGACGATCAACCCGACTCCATGCTGTTCACCACGGCTTTTGCCGGGCTCGGCCTGGACGCCAACTTGCTGGTGCCTTGGGAGGCGCGTGCCGTCGAGGTCGGGGCCACCCGATTGAGCCCCAGCCGTGGCACCAAACTGCTGCAGGGCCTGTGGGCCAAAGACAAGTACATGCACTTGCTGGACCAGGACGCGATTGGACGGCTGGAACGTTTCTTTGCCTTCGCCACGGTAGCGGCCGACCGTGACATCATTCGGCAGAATGAGTACGGCAATTTCATGGTGGTAGTGCTGAGTGGCAGCATTGCCGTTGATCGCGTCCAGCCGTGGGGCGAGCGTCTGCGCCTGGCCGAAGCCACCCCCGGCGAGATTCTGGGTGAAATGTCATTGCTCGACAGCGGCATGCGGTTTTCAGCTTGCACCACGCTGGGCACGTGCGACATCGCTGTGCTCAGTGCTGACGCCATGGATGAAATGCTGAGCGCCGACCCGGCGCTGGCCGCCAACCTCATTGCCCTGCTGGCCCGCAAATTATCGCTGCGGCTGCGCGTCGTCAGCGCCCGGCTCAGCGACAACAAATGATTTCCGAAAGCAGAACACCCCATGGAACGTGATCAAGCCAGTAAATTCGTCAATGACCTGCTCAAACTGATGAGCAGTCGCAACGGCAGCGATTTGTTCATCACGGCCGATTTTCCGCCCGCCGTCAAGGTGGATGGCAAGATCACCAAGGTTTCGCCCCAGCCGCTCACCGCCGCCCATACCCTGTCGCTGGCGCGCTCGGTCATGAACGACCGGCAGGTGGCCGAGTTTGAGCGCACCAAAGAATGCAACTTTGCCATCGCGCCACCCGGCATCGGACGCTTTCGCGTTAACGCCTTTATCCAGCAGGGCAAAGTCGGCATGGTGTTGCGGGTCATTCCGCTGAGCGTGCCGACCATTGATGGCCTGGGCGTGCCGCAGGTGCTCAAGGATGTGGCACTGGCCAAGCGCGGCCTGTGCATTCTGGTCGGTGCCACCGGCTCCGGCAAATCGACCACGCTGGCGGCGATGGTGGACTGGCGCAACGAAAATTCGTACGGCCACATCATCACGATTGAAGATCCGATCGAGTTTGTGCACCCGCATAAAAACTGTGTGGTGACGCAGCGTGAAGTCGGGCAAGACACCGACAGCTGGGGTGCGGCCCTGAAAAACACCCTGCGCCAGGCGCCCGACGTGATTCTGATGGGCGAGATTCGTGACCGTGAAACCATGGAACACGCGGTCGCCTTCTCGGAAACCGGCCATTTGTGCCTGGCCACCCTGCACGCCAACAACGCCAACCAGGCGCTGGACCGCATCATCAACTTCTTTCCCGAAGAACGGCGCTCGCAGTTGCTGATGGACTTGTCGCTCAACCTCAAAGGCATGGTGTCACAGCGCCTAATCCCGAAACAGGACGGCAAAGGCCGCACCGCGGTGGTCGAGATCATGCTCAACACGCCCCTGATTACCGACATGATTTTCAAGGGTGAAGTCTCCGAGATCAAGGAGGTCATGAAGAAAAGCCGCAACCTGGGCATGCAGACCTTTGACCAGGCCCTGTTTGACGCGTTTGAGGCCAACCTGATCACCTATGAAGACGCCCTGCGCAACGCCGATTCGGTCAACGATCTGCGCCTGCAGATCAAACTCAACAGCCAGCGCGGCCGGGCGCAAGACCTGAGCGCCGGCACCGAAAATTTCGCCATCGTTTGAACAACCCACTCACCATCACCATGACAAATATTGCCAACAAAACTTACGAAGCCACGCCAGCCCGTCACGTTGCCTTTCTGGGCCTGGGTGTGATGGGCTACCCCATGGCCGGGCACTTGGCGCGGGCCGGCCACCAAGTCACGGTGTACAACCGAACCGCTTCCAAATCAATAGCATGGTGCGCAGAGTTTGCGGGCGCTAACAGCCCAAAACATGCAGAAACACCGAGACTCGCGGCGCAACAGGCCGACCTCATTTTTTGCTGTGTCGGCAACGACGACGATTTGCGCAGTGTCACCTTGGGCGCGGATGGCGCCTTTGCCGGCATGCAGCCGGGTGCCGTGTTTGTGGACCACACCACCGCCTCCGCCAGCGTAGCCCGCGAGCTGTACACCGCCGCTAAAAACCTGGGCCTGCGCTTTGTCGACGCACCGGTGTCGGGCGGCCAGGCCGGGGCACAAAACGGCCAGCTGACCGTGATGTGCGGCGGCGACCAGGCCGCGTTCGATGCCGCGCAGCCCGTCGGCATGGCGTTCTCCAAAGCCTTCACCCGGGTCGGCGAGAGCGGTGCCGGCCAATTGGCCAAGATGGTGAACCAGATTTGCATTGCCGGGCTGGTGCAGGGCCTGAGCGAAGCGATTGCCTTTGGCCAGCAAGCCGGGCTCGACATGAACCAGGTGCTGGAGGTGATTGGCAAGGGCGCGGCGCAGAGCTGGCAGCTCGACAACCGCGGTAAAACCATGGTGGCCGACAAATTTGATTTCGGCTTTGCGGTGGACTGGATGCGCAAAGACCTCGGACTGGTACTGGACGAAGCCAAGCGCAACGGGGCGCGCCTGCCGGTCACCGCGCTGGTGGACCAGTTTTATGCCGATGTGCAGCACATGGGTGGTCAGCGCTGGGATACCTCCAGCCTGATCAAGCGGCTAAGGTAATCCGCCCCAGGATGGGCAGCCGCCGGTATGGCGCTGCCCCCCAACGGGCTGATTTTCCGGCGGACGGCCCGGCGGAAAATTGCCAGGTACCGTGATTATTTTTTAGTTTCGACGGGATCCGGTTTGGGCAGCATGTTCGCCAACTCATCTTCGCTGATGAGTTCCAGCACACGAACCACTTTCTGGACACCGTCGGTGCCGCGTGCAATATCGGTTGCCCGGTTCGCTTCGCGCTGGGTCACCCGACCCATCAAATAGGTGGTGCCGCTCTCGGTCACGACTTTAAAAGAATTGGCATACAAATCTTTGGCATCCACCATCGAGGCCTTGACCCGGCCGGTCACCAGCGCATCCGACGCGCGCTGGGTCAGCGTGGCGTTGCCCAGAATTTTGAGCTCGTTGACGACGGCGCGTACGTTTTCAACCTTGGTGACCACCTGCTCCACCAACTGCTTGTCCTGGGCACTCGGCACTTCACCCGTCAACAGCACCTGGCGGTTGTAACTGGTGACGTTGACGTGAACGCGATCGCCCAGATTGGCGCGCACGCCGCTGGCAGCGTGCAGCTCAATCCCTTCGTCTTCAATCTGGGTGCCCGGGGTCCGGCGGTCGGTTGCTATCAGCGAACCCATCACGGCGCCACCGACGATGATCGGCGCACAAGCAACGAGGCTGCCACCGAGACAGGCGGTCAGAGCCAATACCGTCACGAGTTTTCGAGTTGCAAATTTCATATTTCCTGATCTCCAAGTAACTGAGCGTCCACGGCATCGCAAATACAGTGCAGCGCCAGAATATGGACCTCCTGAATGCGGGCAGTTCGCTCATGGGGCACACAAATGTGCACATCCGTATCGCGCAGGGCATGGGTCATCTTGCCGCCACCGCGCCCGGTCAGGCCCACAACCACCATTTCGCGTTCGTGGGCGGCCTCAATCGCGGCCAGCACATTGCCGGAATTGCCACTGGTCGAAATGGCCAGCAACACGTCGCCGGGTTGCCCGAGGGCACGCACCTGGCGTGAAAAAATGGCGTTGAAATCGTAGTCGTTGGCAATGGCCGTGATGATGGAACTGTCGGTGGTGAGCGAAATGGCCGCCAACTCCGGCCGCTCCCGTTCATAGCGCCCCACAAATTCGGCAGAAAAGTGCTGCGCGTCAGCGGCGGAACCACCGTTACCGCAGGCCAGCACTTTGCCACCGCTGGTGACGCAGGTCAGCATGGCCTGTACGGCGGCCGCAATGGGTTTGCTTAGGGATTGCGCGGACTGGTATTTCAGATCGGCGCTGTCAATAAAGTGTTGTTGAATTCGTTGCTCTAGCATGGGGCCGATGATACCTGCGTCAGATGTATCAAACTGTAGGCTGCCCGCTCAGGACGCGTCAAACGCCGCCTGCAGCCACTCGATGCCACCCGACTCCAGCAGCACCACATCAAAGCGACAGGGGGGTGGTTCGCGCAACCGCATCAGGTAATGCCGCGCCGCAAAAATAATGCGGCGCTGCTTCGGGTGATTGACACTGGCGGCCGCCCCGCCATGGCTGGCGCTCTTGCGTTGCCGCACCTCGACAAAAACGCAAGTGCCGTCAGGCGCGCACATGATCAGGTCAATTTCGCCACCGCCGCGCCCGGGCGTCCGATAATTGCGCTCCACAAGGCGCAGACCGGACTGCTGCAAATAATGCAGCGCAGCATCTTCGGCTGCATCGCCTACCTGTTTGGTCGTGCCGACCTTGGCCTTGATTTGAGGAAATACCATTGACTTCTACTTTTGCCTCAGCCTATTCATCTGCCTTACGTGCCGCGTTTGAAGCGGCGGGTCATCAGAATTATCCGCCCGGCGCACTCTACGTGGTGGCCACACCCATTGGCAACCTGGCCGACATCACGCTGCGGGCCCTGCATGTGCTGGGCTTGGCCGACACGATCGCCTGCGAGGACACGCGTCACACCCAGGCCCTGTTGCGCGCCTATGGCATTGACAAGTCCAGCGCCCAACTGCTCGCCGTGCACCAACATAACGAGGCCGAAGCAGCGCAGACCGTGATTGACCGCCTGCGCCAAGGCCAGCGGGTAGCCTACGCCAGCGACGCCGGCACCCCCGCCATCAGCGACCCTGGAGCGCGGCTGGTGGCTGCCGTGCGCTTGGCGAGCTTGCCGGTGGTGCCGCTGCCGGGTGCCAGCAGCGTGACCGCCGCCTTGAGTGTGGCCGGCATCGCAGATGACGGCGCGCAGCATGGCGCCTTTGTCTTTGTCGGCTTCTTGTCCTCCAAAGCCACCGAGCGTGCGACGGCGGTGGAGGCCCTGCGTGGCGAGGCGCGTGCCGTGGTCCTGCTGGAGGCGCCGCACCGGATTGAAGCACTGGCCAGCGCACTGGCCGCGCTGGGAACCCGCGCCCTCACCATTGGGCGCGAGTTGACCAAACAATTCGAGGAAATCACCACCCTGAGCGCAGAAGGTTTTCCGGCCTGGTTGAGCCAGGACGCCAACCGCCTGCGCGGCGAATTTGTCTTGGTGCTGCACCCGGCGCCGACAGAAGCACACAGCGGGCCAGACACCCGCGTTCTAAAGCTGCTGCTAGAGCAGCTGCCACTCAAAACTGCCGTCAAGCTGGCCGCCGATATCACCGGCGAACCCCGCAATGCCCTCTACGAATTAGCCCTGGGTCTGAAAGAGGTTTAAGCCGAGCTGGTGCAGATGGTTGAAGAGGGCCTGAATCGTCGTCAGATGCCGGAGGATAGTGAAGGACTGGCATCGGCCAGTCAAAAAAGACAGGCAACACCTTGCCGTGCTGCCTGTCAATTTAGCAGGCTTGGAACATCAGCTTCACAAATGACGGGGGGCCAAAAGCTGCTGGCTGGCGGGGATTGAACCCAGTGCTCTTTCCCCTGTACATCACCTAAAGTTGAAGCCCTCGTTTTGAGCGCGTGCTAGTCATTGACAGTTGCTAACAGGCTTCCACCCGGTTGGATTAGCAGAGTGTCTCTGGTACTCGTGGACATGAACCTCGCTGACTTTGCTCATGATCGGACCGCCCCCGTTCAGTCGCTGCAGATCCGGCGAATGAAATACTTCCGGCATTTATTTACATTAGCCCAAAAACTGTCGGATTTTTTTACAGAGACGCATGGACCTATCGTTAAATCAGTAACAAATGCTATATGAATCAACAGGCTGAGTATGTTGGCCTCAATCTTGCACTTCAGGCTGTCTACAGTTAACTTGGAGCCTGTCATGTTCAAGAGATCAAATTTCAAGATATTTAAAGCCGCACTAATTATGGTGTCCGCAGCATTGAGTACGGGCATGGTCCAAGCCACCGTCTTGCAGTTAGCGCCAATCAACACGCTAACAACGACCACCTATAACGGCTTTCAAATTCAGTCCCTGGATTTGAACCAGCAGTGTTCCGCCGCCGGAGATGCACGATGCCTGCCGAGCGGCCCCTACCCGGTGCAATCCTCTCCAGGTCAGATTTACGACCAGGCTATTGTCCTGAGCGGCGTCGTTAACCCTCAAGTGAACAACATGCCCAGTCCGTTTCCGAACGGCTCCAGTGTGGACAACCCTTTTGAGACCCCGAACGGCGCTACGAGCACTTCATTTGTCATGAGTGGCGCGAATGAGCCAGTCAATACGTTTACCGGTGACAAGCCTGGATCGTGGGAGGTAAAGCTATCTGACCTGGTGACTTATTTGAACGGGCATGGCCTCGTCTTCTTGTTTGATAACAATCAGCAAGGTGGCGCTGTTAACCAGGCAATTTCCATCTGGGGCCAAGTCAACATCACGAATGCGGCCGGAGTGAGCCAGGATTGCGTCCAGTTCAGTCTGGGGAGCGGTTGCAGCAGTTTGCCACCATCTCTGGCGTCCTACGTACCCGCAGTTGGGAATTACTGCGTGAATAGCGTTACCGGGGCCTCCTATGCAATTGGTACCGCGCAATCGAGTGACTGTAGTGCCGGTGATTATTATGTCAATGACAACCTGAGCACCTCTAATGCTGAATATGCCGTATTCAGTTCTTACCTGAATAATAATTTGCAGACATGGGCGAATGCAGGTTATTTCATGTCGGTGGATGTGCGTTATTTTGGCAATAACGCTGGGTATGAACAGTTGTGGATTTGCAGCGAATGCACGATCGCACCAACAAACAGGGTGCCAGAACCTGACTCGCTTGCGCTGCTCGGTGTTGGCTTGCTTGGTCTGCTTTCAGTGCGCAGACGC
This sequence comes from Rhodoferax sp., assembly GCF_012927445.1. Classification (GTDB taxonomy): domain Bacteria; phylum Pseudomonadota; class Gammaproteobacteria; order Burkholderiales; family Burkholderiaceae_C; genus Rhodoferax. The sequence goes on along the minus strand of NZ_JABBPD010000007.1, from coordinate 543,253 downwards.
AGGCACTGAGTTGTTCCAATATCCTGTCAATCAGAACCCCGCTGCAGCGGGGTTTTCTTTTCCACAGATGTACAACCTTTGAGACTACGTTAGCGTCGCCACTATTTTCTAGCCACGTATTGCGGCATTGACGTCGACGGAGACAGATCTGGAAGATGTGCGCATGGCACGGCGAGATCAATATTGCAATCTTGTCCACCTGCCACGTCGGTTGCCACTTTCGCTGTAAACCTGCGAGCGGGGTGCGTCGCAAAAGAATCAAAACAATTCAAGGGCTGAACCTAGCCAGGCACTTGGGGCGACGCCAGCCAGCAGCACCGGTGAAACCGGCTTGGCAATATGTAGCTCATGCGTTCCGGTTGACGGTGAGAATTCGCGCCTCGCTGCAAGCTTGCGCAGGTGTTTAGGCACGGCAAGTCGCACTCACCCCATGCCACCACGTCGGACAATATGACGGCTCATAAAACATACGCCTTTGTAGCAAGCGACGCAGAATGCAAAAAGTCCTTGAAAATCAAGGACTTAAATACATTTGGTGCGGCTGGCGGGGATGGTAAATGAGGCTGAAACCCGCATGAACACTAGCTTTCTTGGTATTTGCTTATTAAAGTACCGTTAAAAGTACCGTCGAAAAGAAAAGTGCCTAAATGTTGCTCATCTAATGCCGTGCGCAACCTGGCTTAGTTGTTAACCCCACAACGGGTTGCACCATCGACCCTCCGATTGTGCACACTTGTCTGATGTACTTGGCCGATTCCCGTCAGAGTTCGCTGCTGCGCAACTCTGTTAGATTGGGTGCGATTGCCCGCCTAATGAGGGATGACCGAGCTTACCGTCCATTCAGGCAAGATTTTGACTATGTGCTTACTCGATGGATGCGAGTCACAGGAACTGTATTCAGGCATATTTCCCAAGCGTTATTGAATAAACCATATTGGAATCATCATAAATGAAAGCCTCTGAATATAATTTCTCCATATCTTTTTGCGATGCAATTTATTACTCAGCAGAAGACGTTGTAAAAATAATAAGCGAAGCAACCGTCCTCCATCAGCTATGCAATATGCCAGATAAAATGGATATTGCAATACACCTGGGACTATTGGAGAAGTCGGAGAGTGAGATCGATTCCATCGTCAAAGTGCAAAACGTAGATTCCACTACAGAGCCATGGTTAGCCTACCACAGCACAGTAAAAGATATTTATCACGAAGAAGAGTTGCGCGATCAAAACTACTACTTCATGGATCGCATGATTAAATCAGTTTTAAATCATGAAATTGAATTCTGGAATGTTGATGCTACAAAAGTAATAGATCTATCGAGTACTGATCTTGGACTAAAACCAAAAGTAAAATCTCCTGAACCAGTATCCGTAGAGTATGCTTTGAAAAAAATTGAGGAGCACACAGCTTCCATTCTGGATGGCTCATTTGTGCAAGCATTCAAAGACAAACCTAAAAATCAAAGTATCTATTCACCTCTGCATCGGACAGCCAGATATCAGCGCCAATATGATGATATCGACTACTGGATAAGTCGCTCAACACTATACAAATCTGATTTAATAAAGTTCTGTGAAAGTCAAAAAATTGAATCCAATTTTGACGACTTAGATAAAGATATCAAGCCAGGCATACCAGGCTTGATACCAAACATCAGCATTGGGAAACTAGCAATTAGCATTGCTTGGGATATTGAACAAGAAACCAAAAGATTTGCAAAACCAAAAGAAGTAATTGCTATTTTGCAGAAATTTGCAGATGAGGGAAAGCATAGCGAATTCCTGCACAAAAAGCTTCATAAGGGTGTGGAGTGGTTTACTGATAAATCCGTATATAAGCCGTACACACTCGGTGGTTGCGGCACAGCATTAAGAGCGTGGAGGAAAAGTAGAGTCAATAAGTAAGGACCATCTTAGTAAACCAACAATCAAGTCTTGTCGAAACTACCAAGTCGAACCATTCGATTGAGGTGGACGTCCTCGACGAGGAGCATTCTGATCTAAAGGTTTGGGCATCCAGCTCTTACCAAAAGTACGGAAATCCCCTGAGTCTGTCCTGCCAGACTGCATGTCAAATACAGTGCATTTTTTGGCTATGTAAGTCGCAACCTTTTCAATCAGGTTAATGCGAAGTAATACATTGTCACGATGAATCATGCCAATGCCCAGGTTACCTTGACCTTCCAATTTAACCTTATCGAAGTTGCTGATATAGCAATGTCCATGACCGTTGGCAATCGTATTCCATAAATCACGTATGGCCATGCCAAGGCCGACATCATCACGACGAACAGCGCCGTTATATAGCGCAAGTAGATGATAGTGATATCCACCTCCTTGCTCTCCATACTCAAGACACCAGGCGTACCCTAGCAGGCCTTCAAAGACTTCTGGATGATTCCTCCTGTCTGTAAGTAATTGCTCACGATGCATCTGCACGATTTCAAGTGGAACTGATTCAGCAACCTCTTTTTTGTATCCTAAATCAATCCTCACTACCAGTATTCTTGAATGACGTTCAAACAGTCGATTAATCAACTTCGCTAGCTCTGACATATTTCTTTTAGCACGATAAAGTAATTCGTCAAGCGTACGATGATCGTAAGCTGTTGTATCAAATTCAAAATTACTGAAATCGTAATGCTGCCTGTTTGTGTTCATGATTTAATTTCCTGATTTGTTTATAAATGCATCGACTTCTATCTTTGCAAATAATTGGACAGTTCAGTATTTTTTACATTGAACAACTTCTTACCATTGAACGCATTACAGTATCCGATAGTAGAGCTAACACCAGCACAGCAACCATCTCACTCCTAGAAGTTTTAGACGATTCTTATATGAACTCAATACCATAAAACATGCAATACCAGCCTACTATAATAAGAATACCTTCAAACCAATAATAAAACAAAACCTCTTCAATGCAAAAGCAATGAAATAACACTTCAGCGCTAGCAATTAAAGATATTGACACCAATAAAACAGTCTCCAGGATTATGAAATCATCTGCTCAGATATTTACTTCATTTTCGTGACCTATAACCGTAGAGAAGTCCATCCTTCAGGCCGATATATGGCCTCAGAAAAATGGCTTATGAAGTGTTTCCACCTATCCTGAACGCAGCTGCCGACGTGGGCTAAGTGCTCAGCCAGTCCATGTTGCATATTGGTTTTCACAGCCAAGCATGCTCAGGCTGCTGGAGAGCGCTCGTTTGAGTCCAAAGTAAGGCAACTTTGCTGGTTAAGATGCCTCAATGACCGGTGGTCAGGGAGTCTTAGAAAAATGAAATTAATCGACAACATCAATGAGTTGCTGGGTGATGACTTCAAAAAGTCGATCAAGCCTGGCGCACGCCTGAAAGTTGCTGCCTCTTGCTTTTCCATCTACGCCTTCGAAGCCCTCAAGCGTGAGCTGGAAACGGTTGAATCGTTTGACTTCATTTTCACAGCCCCCACCTTCGCCGCAGATGCCGTCACGGATGCCGCCAAGAAGGAACGACGCGAGTTCCACATTCCCAAGACTGACCGGGAACGTGATCTGTACGGCACTGAATTTGAAATCCAGCTCAAAAACAAGATGACCCAAAGGGCCATTGCCAAAGAGTGTGCTGACTGGATGCGTCGTAAAGCCAGCTTCCGTAGCAACCGTGGCACCGCACCCATGCAACAGTTCGCGGCGGTGCAACAACAGTCGGAATCAGCCGTTTACATGCCTTTGCATGGCTTCACGGCAGTGGACTTGGGTTACCAGCATGGTGATGCCGTCTCCAACATCGTCAACAAGTTTGATGAACCCGCACACACCGGCATTTTCCTGAGTCTGTTTGACCAAATTTGGAGCGATCCGTCCAAGCTGGAAGACGTCACCACCCGTGTCTGCGACCACATCGCCTCGGTGTACCAAGAAAACTCGCCTGAACGCATCTACTTTCTGATGCTCTACAACATCTTCAATGAGTTTCTGGAAGACCTCACTGAAGACGTACTGCCCAACGACCGTACCGGCTACCAAGACACACTGGTTTGGCAAAAGCTCTTTAACTTCCAACGCGATGCCGCCACCGGCATCATCAACAAGTTGGAGACGTTTAACGGCTGCATTCTGGCCGACAGTGTGGGCTTGGGCAAAACCTTCACTGCCCTGGCTGTCATCAAGTATTACGAGTTGCGTAACCGCTCTGTGCTGGTGTTGTGCCCCAAGAAGCTGGCCGACAACTGGCTTACCTACAACCGCAACCTCAAAACCAACATCTTCGCCAAAGACCGGTTTAACTATGACGTGCTGTGTCACACCGACCTCCAGCGCACGACAGGCGAATCATTTGGCATGCCGCTGAATCGGGTCAACTGGGGCAATTACGACCTGGTGGTGATTGACGAGTCGCACAACTTCCGCAACAACGACACGTACAAAGACAAGGAAACGCGCTACCAGAAGCTGATGAACTCCGTCATCAAGCAAGGGGTCAAAACCAAGGTATTGATGCTCTCGGCCACGCCGGTCAACAACCGCTTTAACGACCTGCGCAACCAGCTGGCCTTGGCGTATGAGGGCAATGCGTCACAGTTGGGCGGCAAGCTGCGCACAGAAAAAGATGTTGACGAGATATTCCGTCGAGCGCAGACCGTCTTCAACAATTGGGCCAAGCTGCCACCGGATGAACGCACGGCCGACGCCATTTTGCGAACGTTGGACTTTGACTTTTTCGAGCTGCTGGACAGCGTCACCATTGCCCGCTCACGCAAGCACATCGAAACCTTTTATGACACCAAGGACATTGGCAATTTTCCTGAACGTTTGAAGCCACTGTCATTTCACTGCCCACTGACACACCGCACAGATGTCATTGGCTTCAATGAAATTTTTAACCGCCTCTCCATGTTGAAGTTGGCGGTGTATGCACCGGTCAGTTACATCCTGCCCAGCCGCATCAAAAAATACGAAGACATGTACGACACCAGTGTGGGCGGCGGTGGCGGCAAGCTCAAGCAGGCCGACCGTGAGAAAAGCCTGCAAGCGTTGATGACCGTGAATCTGCTCAAACGTCTGGAAAGCTCGGTTGAATCATTCCGGTTGACCTTACAAAGCCTGCAAAAAAACCACCAAAAAGCACTAGCCAAAATTGCCAGCTTCAAGCAAAGCGGCAAGGCCGCCACCATTGACGACACGCTAAGCGCCTATGAAGACGCTGACTTTGATGACGAAAACCTGCCCGACCTGGATGATGCCGGTGAGCACAGCACGGGTGGCAAAGTCCAAATTAACTTGGGTGACATGGACCTGCCGTCATGGGGCTATGACCTGCAAAATGATCTGGACGTGATTGAAGCCATGCTCAAAGAGATGGCAAAAATTACCCCTGCTGAAGACGCCAAGCTCCAGCACCTGAAAGCACAGATTGAGCACAAGCTTGCCAACCCAATCAATCCCGGCAACCGCAAGCTGCTGATATTCACGGCATTTTCCGACACAGCCAACTACCTGTACGACAACCTGGCAGACGGCTTGTTTCAAAAACATGGCTTGCATACAGGCAAAGTGACAGGCTCAGACACACCCAAAACCACATTGAAGCTGGCGGTGAACCCACGTCAGGGCATCGACTTTCAAACCATGCTCACGCTGTTTGCACCTCGTGCCAAAGAAAAGGCAGCCATCCTGCCCAACGAACCGGGTGAGATTGATGTGTTGATTGGCACCGACTGCATTTCAGAAGGCCAAAATCTGCAGGACTGCGACACCGTCATTAACTACGACATTCACTGGAACCCCGTGCGTATCATTCAGCGGTTTGGTCGTGTGGATCGCATTGGGTCACCCAACGCTCGTATTCAGTTGGTCAACTACTGGCCTGACATCTCCCTTGACGAATACATCAAGCTGAAAGAGCGGGTCGAAAGCCGCATGATGATTGCCGACGTGACCGCCACGGGCGATGACAACGTTTTGTCAGCCCAAGCCAACGACGTGGCCTACCGCAAAGAACAATTGCGTCGTTTGCAAGAAGAAGTCATTGAAATGGAAGACCTGAAAACCGGGGTGTCCATCACCGACCTTGGCTTGAATGACTTTCGCATGGACCTGCTGAACTACGTCAAAACCAATGGTGACCTGTCCCGTCTGCCCAATGGGCTTCATGCCGTTGTCCCAGCCGATGTCGACAAAGGCTTGCTGCCTGGCGTCATCTTTACCCTGAAAAACCGCCAGCTTGGGGTCAACAGCGGCATTCAATCCGGTGCCAGCACACCGCAGCACAACCGACTGCACCCGTTCTATTTGGTCTATATCGGGCATAACGGCAACATCATCACGCAGCACACTGAAGTCAAACGCCTGCTGGACTTGGCACGAAGCGCCTGTAAAGGGCGCAGCTCACCTGTTGTGGATGCTTGTGTGCCGTTCAACGCAGCCACGGATGATGGTCGCAACATGCAGGTGTATTCCAACCTGCTGGATCAGGCGATTCACTCCATGATCGAGCGGGAACAAGACCAAGAGCTTGACAGCCTGTTTTCACCCGGAAAGACCACGGCCCTGACAAAGACCATTGCGGGACTGAATGATTTCGAGTTGGTCAGCTTTTTGGTGATTCAGGAACGGGCATGAGTCAGGCAAGCGCTCTATTTGCATGGCCACTGCAGGCAGCGGTCAACCGACCCGTGCCAAAGAACAAGATCTACGCACACACCCAGCCGACCGCTGCTTTGCGTGCCCTGTTTGTTGCGCAGGTGGAGCAAATCACCTGGGCCTACAAGCTCGCCCCTGAAACCATCAACTTACCCTCCAGACCATCTGTGCCAGAAATCGACGTGTTCGAGCTGACGCTGAAAACCCCAGAACTCAACCATGCCGTGTTGCGTTGCGTTGACAAAGCCATGCCTCGGCCCATGCTGTTCAATCTACGCTTTGAAGGCCGCACACAAGCTGTCGCGGCATTCAAGCGCCCTAGTGAAGCCAACCCCGGTCAGTGGGTGGTAGGCGACTACCATGCGACACCGTGGCAAATCGACAGCCTGGCTCGACCCGGTTTGCCAATGGCGCTGGACTTGCAAGGTTTGTACGAGCAATTGATCCGCCAGCATTTGGCTGTGCCTGCTCGTAAGGATGAATCATTGCGGGAGCAATTGGATCGACTGTCCGCACTGTCCACCAAGCAACTTGAAGCCCAAAAAATAGCCACCCGCTTAGCCCAAGAAAAGCAGTTCAACCGCAAAGTCGCCTTAAACGCCGAACTGCGCGATCTGCAACAAACCATTGATTCGTTGGCTGCATGAAAATGTCTCCATCAGCTTCAAGATGCAGCTATATTTTCAATAGCTTCTTACGCACTATCCATAAGGACTAGAAGCCTTTTTAGTGCCTATTCGTCAAAGACAACCGTTCGCCATGCAAAAACTCAAACTTCACAGCCCTGACATTACGCAAGCCAATATCGACAAGCTGGCTGCAATCGCTGACATGTTTCCCAACTGCGTCACCGAATCACTGGATTCAGAAGGCCAGTTGAGCCGCAGCGTTGACTTTGACCAACTGCGTCAGGAACTGTCCTCCAGCATTGTGGAGGGCCCACAGGAACGTTACCAACTCAATTGGCCCGGTAAGCGTGAGGCGTTGCTGACGGCCAATGCACCCATTGCCAAGACCTTACGTCCTTGCCGTGCGGAAAGTGTGGACTTTGACACCACGAAAAATCTGTTTATTGAAGGCGATAACCTGGACGCGCTCAAGCTGTTGCAGGAAACCTATCTGAATAAGGTCAAGCTGATCTACATCGACCCACCCTACAACACAGGGAATGACTTTATATATGCGGATGATTTTGCAGAAGACTCCGAAGACTATTTCCGAAAATCCAATCAGAAAGATCACGCTGGTAATCGATTAGTTGCTAGCTCAGAGACTAATGGTCGCCGTCATTCCGACTGGTTGAGCATGATGTATTCAAGATTGAAGCTGGCAAGAAATCTTCTCCGTGATGATGGATTAATCATCATTTCTATTGATGAAAATGAAGTGCATAACTTACGGAGAATGGGCGAGGAAATATTTGGAGAAGAAAATTTCGCAGGCGAAATAATTTGGAAAAATAGCAGCAAGAATGACCAAGCATATATTTCAATTCAACATGAATATTTGCTATTTTTTGTAAAAACAAAATCAAGAAATCTAGGGAAATGGGAGGAAAAGAAGGAGGGAATAGATGAAATTTATAAAGCCTTTGAAGGATTTAAGATTAAGCACGGGGATAATTGGAGAGAAATTCATAGTGAGGCTTTGAGTTGGTATAAAAAATTTCCAGAATCTAACCCGATCTACTCCAGTAAACATTACTCATGGATGGATGGAAAAGGTGTTTATTTTCCTGCAGATATTTCCGGACCGAACGTTGGACAATACGTCTACGATATTGAACATCCAATAACGAAGAAAACGGTAAAGCCGCCATCTCGTGGTTGGTTTTGTCCAAAAGAAAATTTGTTAGATTTAATTAGTAAAAAACTTGTCCATTTTGGTGACGATGAGACAACGGTCCCATGCCTGAAGATTCATCTTAAAGAAACTGAATATAAGAGCTTAACAAGCATTCTCTTTAAAGATGGTCGCGCTGCCTCTAAACGACTGAAATCTCTGTTTGGATTAAATATATTTACAAATCCAAAAGATGAATCGGTATTGACCGAACTGATGAAGGCTGTAGGCATCAAAAATGACGACTTAGTTATTGATTTTTTTGCAGGCTCGGCTACGACAGGACATTCTGTTCTTAATCTAAATATGTCTCAGAATAGCAACTGTAGATTTATATTGATTCAACTTCCAGAAGATTTGAATTCAACTTACAAGGTGGCAACTGGACTGAGCAAGAAGGTAGTAAAAAATGCAATTGATTATCTCAACAGTAAAGCCCTTTCACTAAATATTTGTGAAATTAGTAAAGAAAGGCTCCGTTTATCAGGCTCTGCAATTGTTAACGACCCCAGTGGTCAAATGGCACTGGCATCATTAGATATTGGTTTCCGCGTCCTAAAGATTGACAACTCGAACATGAACGAGGTGTACTACACGCCTGACGCTATATCGCAAGATCAATTGGCTGGGATGGTTGACAACATACGCGCAGATCGAACCTCTGAAGACCTGCTGTTCCAGGTGCTGCTGGATTGGGGTGTTGACTTGGCGCTACCGATTGCACAGGAAACCATTGCAGGCAAACCGGTGTTCTTTGTCGATGGCAACGCACTGGCAGCTTGCTTTGAGACAGATATCAACGAAGACTTTGTCAAGCTGCTGGCTAAACGTTCGCCTCTGCGAGCGGTGTTCCGTGATGCTGGTTTTTCCAGTGACAGCGTCAAAATCAACGTCGAGCAAATATTCAAGCTCATGTCGCCCAGCACCGAAGTCAAAACGATCTAGCCCTATGCGCCTCAGCTCTACACAAATTTCTGCCATTCGCACCAGCGCAACCCAGCTTGCCGGTCTTTCGGCGCGGGTCTGGCTGTTTGGCTCACGTGTCCGTGACGATGCCAAGGGGGGCGATGTGGACTTGCTGCTGGAACTGGACGCACCAGTAACTGAACCGGCTCAACTCTCTGCCCGTTTAGCTGCTCAGGTGTCACGTGCCATGTATGGCCGCAAGGTGGACGTGCTGATTAAAGCGCCCAACCTGATGCACTTACCCATTCATTCCATCGCACTTGCTGAAGGCATTCGTTTATGAAAATCACACCCTCACTGACAGCTCGCCTCGAATTCCTGGCCCGTGTGACCGACAAAGAGTGCCAGCACTTGCTCGATACCGATGGTCGTTTGTTTGGCAACCTGTTCACGATTGAAGATGCTCAAAAAATTGAAGCTGACCCGATTCTGGCGGAACGGCTGGATGCGTTTGTGTCACGTTTTGGACGTTTGCAAGACACCGTAGGCGACAAGCTGCTGCCAGCCTTGCTGACCGCTTTGGCAGAGAAAACCGGTCCTGCCATTGACAACCTGGACAAAGCAGAAAAGTTTGGTTTCATTGAGTCCGCCGATGGCTGGATGGAAATGCGCCGACTCAGAAACCAGATGGTGCATGAATACATTGAAGACTTAGCGGTGTTGGCCAGTGCGCTGCGTAGCGGACACGCTTTTGTACCGGCCCTGGTGACCGCTGCAAGACGCTGCGTCGCAGAAGCACAACGCTTGCTGCAGGCATAGGCCATAACGTCTTTAAAACCCACATGAAACTGAAATTTAAAAAACAGGCCTATCAGACCAATGCCGTTGAGGCCGTAGCTGATTGTTTTGCCGGACAACCCAAATTCACCGGCATTGAATACCGCATTGATCCCGGTCGCACTGAAGACGCCCGAGGTCAAGTAATGGCTGCACTTGAGACCGGTGGCTTCAAGAACTCTGACATTGCCTTGACGCCCGGTCAGGTGCTGGAAAACATCCATGCGGTGCAGCGCAGACAAAATCTGCCACTCTCTACCGCCTTGGTCACCACTAAAGTGTGCAAATTCAACCTTGATGTGGAGATGGAAACCGGCACCGGGAAGACGTACTGCTACGTCAAAACCATGTTTGAGCTGAATGCGCGCTTTGGCTGGACCAAGTTTATTGTGGTGGTGCCCAGCATTGCCATTCGTGAAGGGGTGTTCAAGTCGCTGGAAATCACAGCAGAGCACTTTTTGGATGACTACAAAAAGCGTGTTCGTTGCTTCATTTACAACTCCCGCCAGTTGCACAACCTGGAGAGCTATTCAAGCGACGCAGGCATCAATGTGATGGTGATCAATGTGCAGGCCTTTAATGCCACAGGCAAGGATGCACGACGCATTTACGAAGAGCTGGACGATTTTCAGTCGCGCAGGCCCATTGACGTCATCAGTGCCAACCGTCCGGTATTGATCCTGGACGAGCCGCAAAAGATGGAAGGCGGCAAAACGCTGGATTCTTTGGTCAACTTCAAGCCCTTGGCGGTGCTGCGCTATTCAGCCACCCACAAAACGACACACAACAAAATTCACCGCCTAGACGCACTGGATGCATTCAATCAGAAGCTGGTCAAAAAAATCAATGTGCGCGGCATCTCGGTTAAGGGCCTGACCGGCACCAATGCCTATTTGTATTTGGAGTCGATTGAAATCTCCACCAGTGCCCCGGTGGCACGCGTAGAGCTGGAAATCAAACAAAACACAGGCATCAAGCGCGTGCTGCGCAAGCTCTCTCGCAATGACAATTTGTTTGATGTGTCCCAAGGGCTTGACCAGTACAGAGGCTTTGTGGTGGCCGACATCAACGCCCTGACCAATACGGTGAGCTTTACCAATGGGCATGAGCTGATTGCCGGTGAAGCCACAGGGGATGTCAGTGAATCCGCCCTGCGGCGTATTCAGATTCGTGAGGCGATCAAGGCGCACTTTGAGAAAGAACTGGCTCTGTTTAACCAGGGTATCAAGGTGCTGTCGTTGTTCTTCATTGATGCGGTCGCCAAATACCGCAGTTATGACGAAGCGGGTGAAAAGCCGGGTGAGTACGCCCAAATGTTTGAGGAAGAGTACAACCAGCAACTCAATGAGGTGCTGACACTGGAAGACACGCCTTACAACCGCTATCTAAAGGGCATTGCCACCACGAAAACGCACAACGGCTACTTCTCCATCGACAAGAAAACCAAACGCATGGTGGACCCGGAAACGGGTAAGAAATCAACGGAAACGGACGATGTTGATGCGTATGACTTGATCTTGAAGGACAAGGAACGGTTGCTGTCGTTTGAGGAGCCGGTTCGCTTCATCTTTTCACACTCGGCACTGCGTGAAGGCTGGGACAACCCCAACGTGTTTGTGATCTGTACCCTCAAGCACAGTGACAACACGGTCAGCCGTCGTCAGGAAGTGGGACGTGGCTTGCGTTTGTCGGTGAACCAGAACGGTGACCGCATGGATAACCCGGCCACGGTACACCAGGTCAACGTGCTGACGGTGGTGGCCAGTGAGAGCTACAAAGACTTTGTGACGGCGTTGCAACGTGACATTAGCGATGGTTTGTCAGAGCGGCCACGCATTGCGGACGAAGCTTATTTCGCAGGCAAGGTTCTGAAAACGGCGGCGGGTGATGTGGCGGTGACACCGCAACTGGCGAAGCTAATTTACCGTTACCTGGCAAAAAACGACTACACCGACAACAGCGACAAGATTTCACCGGCCTATCACGAAGCCAAGAAAACAGGCCAACTGGCGGATCTGCCACCTGAATTGGCGCCTTACGCCGAACAGGTGCTGAGCTTGATCGACAGCGTGTTCAGTGATGCCCAGCTGCCCGACATCAGTGATGACCGCAAAGCTAAAACCAACCCGCTAAATGACAATTTCAAAAAGCAGGAATTCAAGGAACTCTGGAACCGTATCAATCGCAAGGCGGCCTACACGGTCCATTTTGAGACCCCAGAGCTGGTGACCAAGTGTGTGAAGGCGCTTGAAAAGGAACTTAAAGTCAGCCCGCTGCAATACACCGTGGTGATCGGTGAGCAAACTGACGATGCCACTTACGATGCGCTCAAACAGGGTGAGTCGTTCAAAGTGACAGAGTCAAAAACTGATTTCCACCGTGCATCAGCCCATTCGGCAGTGAAGTACGACTTGATCGGTCGCCTGGCCGGTGAAACACAACTTACGCGGGTGACTGTAGCGGCGGTGTTGCAGGGCATCAACAAAGCCGTTTTCAGCCAGTACAGAACCAACCCGGAAGACTTCATGCAGAAAGCGGCTCGGTTGATGAACGAGCAAAAGGCCACCGTGATCGTTGAGCACATTGCCTACGATCCGACCGGTGATGCCTATGACATGGACATCTTCACGCAGGATAAGCCGAAGGAAGACTTCAGCAAGGCGGTCAAAGCGAACCATCACATTTACGACTACGTGTTCACCGACTCCAAAAATGAGCGCGATTTCGTGAAAGAACTGGATGCCAGCACCGAAGTGGTGGTGTATGCCAAGCTGCCTCGTGGCTTCTTCATTCCGACCCCAGTGGGCAACTACAACCCTGATTGGGCCATTGCATTCCAGCAAGGCAAGGTCAAGCATGTGTACTTTGTCGCCGAAACCAAGGGCTCCATGTCCAGCATGGACTTGCGAAAGATTGAGGAAAGCAAGATCGAATGCGCCCGCAAATTCTTCGCCAAGATCACGTCAGATCAGGTGAAGTATGACGTGGTGGATGGTTATGGGAAGTTGATGGATTTGGTGATGTGACAGTAGGTGAACAGGTGATTCAATACACGCAAAGCCAAGCTCCTCAGCATAGTGACCAAATCGCGAGGCCGCTGATGATCGATAAAACTCAGCTTGTACCGCGCAACCACTCACTCTTGTTTGGCAAGCTGAGTTATTTTCGAAATTCGTAATGAACGTCATGGCGAAATCTGCACCGCAAGCTCAAGGATCAGTGGCTGATCTCGCAATTCACACCTTGGGATGGAAGGCGTTTCAGGACCTCTGTGCTCAGGTTTGCGCTGAGACTTGGGGCATCACGGTTTCCGTCTACAGAGAAGCTCAAGACGGAGGTCAGGATGCCGTTTTCCTCACGCGGAAGAGCGGAGCTACAACTGAGACAACTGTTCAGTGCAAGTTCAGCAGCAAGGCTGAAATACGACTTCGAGCCTGCGATATTGATTCAGAGTTGGGTACTGTACGAGAACTTGTGGTTTCGGGAAGAGCAACGATCTATTACCTGATTACAAGCCAAGGTGTCGATGCACCGGTGGCCGCAGCCATTCGTGACAAGCTGATGGAAGCAGGGGTCGTCGAACCTCATGTATTGGGCCGGGAATGGCTCACGCAGCAGATTCGCGGCAGTGCGCGCCTCAGAGCACTCGTGCCCCGGGTATACGGTCTGGGCGACCTTTCTACGATCCTTGACGAACGGTGCGCACAACAAACGCAGGCACTTCTTGGGCACCTCCGACCAAGCCTACGCGTATATGTTCCTACGGCAGCTCATCGGAGCGCCGTTCGTATACTCTCAGAGCAGAGAATCGTACTTTTGCTTGGAGCACCAGCGACCGGGAAGTCAATGTTGGCTGCGATATTGGCGACAACAGCTTTGGATGGCGAGGGCCATGAGTGTTTAAAGTGCGATGGCCCACTTGAACTTGCCGCCCACTGGAATCCTTACGAAAAGAATCGGCTGTATTGGATCGACGATGCATTTGGTCCCAATCAGTTACGCCCCGACTTCGTAGATGGCTGGATAAGCGCCATGCCAAAGGTCAAGGCCGCCATGGAGCTTGGCAACCGCTTCATCCTGACTTCGCGCAGCCACATCTGGTTTGGCGCAAAACCCAAGCTAGGGACTCGGAATCTGCCTGCTCTGGCGGATAACAAGGCTGTAGTTGACCTCGGTACGCTTAGTCCCGAGGAACGCGAGCAAATCATTTATAACCACATCAAAGCAGGAAATCAAACTATTCAATGGAAGAAGCAAATCAAGAGGCATTTGCCAGAACTTGCAAATAATTCAAGGCTGCTACCTGAGATCGCTCGACGTCTGGGTAATAGCAGCTTCACAAGGGCATTGAAGGCGATTCCCGCGGACCTGATCAAGTTTGTAGCGGAACCTGCCGAGTTCTTAGTTCAAACGATATTAGAGCTAGACGATGCGCATCAAGCTGCAATGACTTTGGTTTTCTTGCGACAAGGGAAACTTCCGGCCCATGAGCTCACTGGTGATGCGACCAAACTGGTCGCAGAGAAATACGACGTGACGCCACGAGCAATTGCCGAGGCGCTACCGCAACTTGAGCAATCATTTTTATCGGTCCGCCAGGAAGCAGGACAACAAATTTGGGGGTTTGTGCATCCGACGTTCACCGATGCGATCAGCAGCATGCTGAGCAGACGCCCCGATCTTGTTGAGCTGTACGTCCAAGGAGCCAAGCTTGAAACACTGTTAACGGACACCGTATGCGAAGACGCGACATCAATTCAAGATGCAGTGGTCATCCCGGCCTCTGCGTCAGGGCACTTGGTTCGGCGATTACTCGAAGCCCCAAATATCCTGGATCTGAACCGTTTATTGTTTGGGTTCTTGACCGTTCGCGCCTCTGACAGAGTGATCCATGCAGTCCTCGACGCAGACTCCACCGTACTTCTTCGTGAGGCAAGAAGCCACTGGAAGATTTGGGATGATCAGCGTATTCGATTTATGGCACGTGTTCACAAGCTCCACCGCCTACCCGATGAAGTTCGAGCAGAAGCAGAAATCGAACTCACACGCGCTGCGATTGAAAATATGGACGTGTCCTTTCTAGATGTGAAAGATGTTCTCGGGCTATTCCAACCTGCGAGCTTACTTAGCCTGGGGATACGACTTGTTGGCATAGTCAATGATGTCATTTCGGACCGCATCGCAGCGATCGCTGAAGATGCTGATCCAGACCAGGACGTGCCGGATCAATTTGACCAAGTCAAGACCTTCATCGATCAGTTGCGTGAGTCCTTTGTGGACGATGAATCAATTCAAAGCACATTGCATTCGTTGGGTCAGGAAATCGAAGAAGCCGTAACTGAAGTATCGAAAAAGAAATCGCCCGATGAGGAGCATGGAAGCTGGCCAGATGTATCTCCAGCAAAGATTGCTGCTACGCCGAGGGGACGATCAACGTTCAGTGATGTCGATGAATAGCCATACCTATCGCCCCCATGCGGCGGGCGATCACACAAGCATGGAGTGGACTTTTTTTAACCAGCCCAGAACCTCTCCATTGCCATCGCTTTGCGCTAGTCTGGCAAATGTCATCTTATCGGCAGCATCGCGGTTGAGTCGCTTCTTGGCCCGGCTGATCTTGTCCGAAAGTTCCTTTGCGTCGGCCAAGACGTCAGACCAAGGTTTAGGGCTGCCAGACGATTCATGAACAGATTTCGCAACGATCAGAGGAACATCACACGTATCGGCAAATGTCACCACAATGCCGTTCAGACCTTCCGCAATCGCATCTGTGTGCAAATAGTTCTCAAGCTCGCGCTTTTTCGTTATGACCGCCCAAGACCCGTCTGCACGGGCATTGACCACATCGCATTGCGGTTGGTACTGGGGCGGCGTTGCGTCGTCGCGGTCGTATATGTGAACTTCTGGAAGATTCAGATTTCTCAGGTAGTGCTTGGCAACCCATTGTTTCAGAGTGCCACCACCGAGTGGCACAAGAGCCACGCGGTTGTCACTGGTGAAATCTACGATTTCGGGATTTTCAAGTTTAAGAATAGCACTGACACGTTCAAAAAATTCGATATCGTTCGTACCTTCAACGAAAACTAAAGCTTGTACTCGCCCGTCGGGCAATACGCCAAGTTCATTCGCAATAACCGCTAAGTCATCCTCGCCGCAATGTGTGACTGCAGCTGTGCTGTCTGCCAGTTTTCGTACACATCGCAAACTGTCACTTGGTAGCAGACCAGCCAAGCCTGGTGTATGAGAGGTGACCAGCACTTGCGTGTTTTCATCTACGGCGAGTTCTTTGAGCGCCTGAACTAGCAATCGCTGGTTGTCAGGATGTTGCGAGGTTTCCGGTTCCTCGATAGCGTAGATCACACTCAACGCCCCTTTCTCTGTTCGCCGCCGCTCAGCTTCGGCTCTAAAGAAGTTCAACAGAATAAGGCGGCGAACACCGCTCCCTCGCTTATTGATGGGAATATCGTTATCCCCCATTAGTCCGAATTTAAAAACATCCCATTTAGGATCGGCTTTGAAGAACGGCTTTAACTCGCTTGCCAGGCGGCTGTCCATCTCATTCAGTTTTGCCAGCGTTCGATTCGCAACGTCCTCAGCCCGCAGTCTCACTGCATCCTCTATCTTTTTCAGATCGTCGGCCATTTCCTTCAGTGCTTGCGTGATCGCGAACTTTAGCGGACTCTGAACCTCTTCATCGCCATCCTGGCTTGGTCGGTCCGAACGAAAGAGCGCGTACATCGGAAGCTGTAGCTTAATCTGCTCCCAGACTTTTTTAGCGTCTTCCTTGTCAAGCTGGAGTTGCTTGCGCTCAAGTGTTAGCGGCTGACAAGCGTCGCGAATGGCTTGGCGCATGCTCCCATTTATTGTCAGGTTCACAGTAGCCTCGTCGATTCCAAGCTTTTTGACCCTAGCTTTCAATTCGACATTCTTGAGCGTGAGTAGGTCGGTAGCATCGGCGTTAGTGGGGTGCAGAGCCGCCGCAAAAACTAGTTCCTTCGGTGTTTTGGTCGAAGAGTCCCACTCTTTGATAATTTCCAACTCCCCCTTTTCATTCAATAAATGTTCGGCCGCGAGAGATGTACGAGCAGCCGCATCAAGGATCATCTCGACAGGCAGGCTATTGAAGGCACAGCCGATACGGATAGTGGTTTGAGTGCCAAACACGCACACATCACCGCGCTCCGGCTTGCCGTCGTTGAAGAAAATTTCAAGTGCCTCCAAGATTGTTGACTTGCCCGCATCATTCTTACCAATAAACGCTGTTAGGTCGCCAATCTCGATCCGAGTGCTCTGAGAGTACCCACGGAAGTTTTCGATAATCACAGCGGCAAGTTTCATAAGCCCCCCTTTGATTTTTGTTGTAATGAAAGCGACAGTATCGACGATTCCTGGTAGAAAAATCTGCTGCTTCAAGTTGCATGTCTGGGCAAAAAGCCAAATCCCGACAGACCGTAGACCAACGTGGTGGTGAACATTCTGCCCGCAGCCTTCGTACTGCACCGACCTTAACCAGACCTACGATTTTTAAAACCCACCACTCAGGCACTGTTGATGTTGACAATAAACCAAAAAAAATGATGGTCTTTTCGGTACCACACCGTATCAAGGTGCAGCACCCTAGAGAGGTCAAGCTGCGTGGCGTTGCTTCATTTCTTCGAGCCGCTCATCAACTGTGACTGAAATCCGTTTGATGATCATACCCACTAGCTCATAGCTCTCATTTGTGGTGATGCGGTGGTAAACCAAGGCACGCTTGATACCCAGTGCATCAAGGGCCTTCGTCAACTCAGTATGTACCGTCGTCCTTCGCTGAAAATTGCTGAACGGATACGCCTTCCCTTTGGCACAAAGCCGTTTCAGTAAATTGATCAGCTGCACCCCTTCATACAAGCTGACTGAACCCACCTCATGCAAACGCAGGTCGATACTGACGGTGTCGTGCAAATCAATCCATACGTACAGGCCGATAGCGCCAATGGCGCGGCAATCACCGTTGAAATAGCCGACACTCGGCACAACACCCCGCAATGACAGCCAGAACGATGTGGACTGTTTGTCATGACTGCTGTAGTCGGTGTCACCCCAATAACTGGGGCCTGAACGACCTTCCCATGTGGGAATGACGATCTCGATCTTTCTTGATTTTTTCATAGTAGCTCCCTGATTGGGTTTTTTGCAAAATACTGTTTTCAACAGAGCACAAAAAAGCCCTGACTTGCAGGGCTTGGTGGTGAGCGCGTCATAAGCGCCAGAAATCAGCACAGTCAATTAGTCATAGCTCTATGGCCAGTGGCACCAGCGCCATTGAGTTTTTCCACTTTGTGATTGAGCTTGTCAGTCAGTCCGACCTTGATTCCCGCGCCTATCGAATTGACAGGTGATCCGGCATCAAACTCATCTGGAAAGAACTCTTCCACCACGGCGGCACCATCTTCTTCCGACTCCTCGAACGCACCCTCGGCAAAGCCTTGTCTGGCGGCGTCGTCCAATGCGGCTTGATCAAAACCCGAAGCCTTGCGAATCTCACCTTCTGACCTGGCACTGGCAATCGCTTCCGCCATCGTCATGCCGGTCTTTACCGTCAAGTCCACGTAGTAAATGGGTGCCCGGTGTGACTGGGTGGTTGATTTACCCCGCAAGCGCAGCTCCAGTGGCAAGGTGGACAACTGCCCTCCAGATACAGCATGGAAGTATTTCAGTCGTGCCGACAAGGTTCTGATGCTGTTGAAACCCGTAGTACGAAAAACAAAGCTGCCCAATTCATCGTCATCCCCAATGCGCACATTCAACCGACCATAGGGCTTGCAATAGCCACCCTTGGCGAGGTCGCAAGACTCAGGTGAAGGGCAGGTCAGTGTTTGCACTCCGGCTGCCAGTGACCGCCTGCAGGTCTCGCCGTTGCCAACACACAGCGGCCGGCCAGACTGTCGGTCAAACAGGCTGTAGTTGGCACGCAGATTCAGATCCGGGTCATCAAACAGCAGCCGCACCGGAATGTTGCGTAGCTTGGAAGTGGGTGTTTTGCGAAGGGTTTCGTCCACCGGGTGATTAACCCAACCGTCTTTCATTTGCACCTGGCTGGTCACGGTAAATTCATCGTCTTTCTCTGGCAAACGTTTGCCGTTCTTTTCGACCACTTTGCCAATGGAAATCCGGCCAATGACAGGTGGGGTGAGTGCTAAACCTTTGAGCATGATGATTCCTTTTGTTGATTGAAAAAATGCCCGCCCAATTCAACTGAATAAAGGCAGGTCAATTGATAGATGCGAACGACAACTACACCCCGCCCAAGCAGGGTGTGTCGGTTTACAAATTCACAAGAAAACGCCGTGAGCCAGGTTTGACCAGGGCATATCGTTGTGCCAACTCAGGTTGGTCTTTGAGCAGGGTCACGACATCAAGTCCTGTCCCGTCCTTACTGCGTTTGAATGTCACGTCTCCCGTTTCGAATACGACTTTGGTGGCGTCAGCCATGCGTTGCTGGATACGCTGCTTGAGTTGAGCTTCCAGTAATACGTTGGTGGTCAGCGTCTCGCGAACCGCCAATAGGTCCGAGAACGCCGCCGACATTTCGAGGTCTTGCGACAAATCGAGAGTGGCTCCGCTGTCTTTCGGGTACAGACACCGCAAAGCGACATCGGCTGAATCCGAGCCGTCCGCTGGAGGTGCGGTATCGGTTTCGACGTAATGCCAGAACTGACGTTCCAGTTCGATCAGTTTGGCGATCATGGTGTCATCGCGTTCAATGCGGTGAATCTGCAGATCCTGACCACAGATCAATACCGCCACGTCAGCTGTCTGCTTGCCAGTAACTGCGAGCTGGTGCATTACCTGTAGGGTTATGTATTCCGGCACCCCTTCTTTCCACAGTCGGGCGCCATTAATTCCGGCAGTTTTACACTCCAATATCTGGACTTCCGTTGTACCCAAGACTTCACGATCCAGGTTCGCCAGCATCCACGGTTCAGTGGGGTGCTGCAGCACGGCATTGATGCGCCGGACCTTGTGACCACTGCGCATGGTGTAGTGCGCTGCCACTATGCTTTCCAATAAAGTGCCCCAGTACATTGGACTGCTTTGGTCTTTCGGATCGACTTTGGGCAGACCCGCATCACGACCAGTTTTCTCCATCCAAAGCTCCAATTGGCTGCGATATGGATTTAATCCAACGGCTGCTGCGGCGTCTGAGCTGCCGATGCCACTTTTTCTGACAGTGAGCCATTGGTCCCGACTGAGGTCATTGGTTTTGACCAGCTTCAGGGCGGGTGCTGACCGTGTAGGTCTATCTGCCTTGAATGCGATTTGTGCGATGGACATAATGATTCCTTCAATTGGTTATTTCGTTGCTACAAATGGAAAAGCCCTGAGCCACGCAAGATGGATCAGGGCTATATGCCGTCGTTTGGTATGACGGTTGGAGGGGTGGTAATTACTGCCGAGTCACGCTGCCAGTTGCAGCGCATAGTCCAGAGCCCGTTGTTTCAGACTTGCCCCTTGGCCGAACCAGGCTGAATCCATGCGGTACTCATGGCTGCGAGCACGCTTTTCGTGATCAACATATTCGGTGACAGCATTGAGTAAACCCCAAGCCGTACCGGATGCCGAATCCAGTTCTGAACCATGACCTTGTCCTTCGTACAAAGCCTGTACTTTCTTTAAGGCACGCTCATTCATCAAACCCAGCGCTGGATCGACATGACTGTCGGTCTGGCACAGGACTTTCAGAAAGTAGTTCATCGATTCGTGACTTTTGACTTTGCGCTCAGACAGCGTTTTCATGCGGTACATGAAGCTGTCCCACTGCGAGACCGCAATACCGAGTTGCTTCTTCACCGCTTGTGGATCAAAGCTGGTGCTGTGCGGCACCTTGATGGCGCTGCTGGCACCATTCAAGGCAATCGCCAACGTGTTGTTGCAGACCACGCGCACCGTGGTCGGCGTTGCCGTGGTGGCCAACGTGCCGTCACAGCTTGTCGCCAGCAAAATGTAGCCTTTCACGACATCGTTGCCTTTGAGGGTGGCTTCCTTGCCAGTTTTAGCCAGTGCCCAGAACTTCTTGCCTTCTTTCAGCACGCCAGCGGTTTCGAGTTCGAAACCGGAAATCTCGGTCAGATCACGATAGAACTCAAGGACGGCTTTGGGCTGTACGACTTGGTAACGGCCACTGACGACTGACAAGGCCGCCTTGGTGTCGCTGCGATAAAGCACTTTTTGGTCGTTGAACGACATGATGGAGCCGAGGGAGCCAATCTGGTCAGCCAAATAACGAACTGGGGTTTCGCAAATATTCCAGTCCATGCCTGCTTCTTTGGCCCAGACGTCAATGGATTGTTTGGCAGGCAGTTGATTGCCCAACTGATGCCAAGGTGTTTCGCCGGTATAGGCCATGGTTTGAATAAGGTGTGCCATTTTTTTCTTTCAGATGTGTAAGGACGTGACAATGCCGCTGGGTTGATACAGCAAACTGAAACACGTACTTAGTTAATTAGGGAAAACTACGAGAAGGGTGCCGACGCTGGTATTTATGTCGGTATGGTGATGGTCACCAGATTGAGCAGGATTTACTGCACAGTGGGACTTGTGATTGAGTCCATGCGGGTGATTCCGCTTTGGCTAATCGCGATTCAGACGCCTATTCAGAAACGTTTTTTGCTGAACCGGAACCGACACGTCAGGCAAAAACAATTGTCCAAAATTGTGTCGTCCACCACTTCCCCCAATATCGTACCGACGGCACAACCAGCGGCACCACCGATCAGCCCACCCAATATGGCACCTGCAATGGAGCCAAGAGCTGAACCAACAGGTCCAGCAACGATTCCAGCTGTTGCGCCAAATTCGGCACCGCTAAGTGCTCCCGCAGCACCACTGGCAGCGCCGGCCATGGTGCCGATGGTGCCACCTGTTTTTCGGGCGAGGTTTTTGATACCGATGCGGTCAGATCCGCAACGTGGGCAACTTAATGTCATTTTTATTCTCCATAAAAAGGGTTGGGTAAAGGTGGGTCACGTTTCATTCGAATGAGTTGATTGAGTTCGATGGCGGCTGGCGCGTTCGATGTAGCTGGCAATGCCAACGACAGACATGGCACCGATCACAAAAACGATGGCAAATGCGCTGAGGTATTCAAGGGGTGAGTTGCTATTGATCATCAATTGGTGTTCCTTCTGTTGGTTGTGAATGGGTTTGAGAAAAAAGCAGACGCTTGTATTGATGTGCCGTGGAACGGCGGCATAAATACCAACCCGCTGGCTGGTATTTGTTGAACATCGAGATTTATTGATTGAAGAATTTCTGCAGACCACTTGAGGCAAGAGTCAGCAAGCAGCACGCACTTAAATCCGCATGTCGGGATGTGCGGATTTACAAAAGAGAAAACTTGGATCGCTTAGTCGCAGTTGCTGGATGCAGCTTGACTGATGTGTATTTCCATTGCAGTGAAGTTATATGTCACTGAAATTTTCTTGAATCAGCTTTTGACACTGATTTAACTGTGATGCGTCGATTTAAGGTCAACTCTTGGCTGGTAACGCACATTCAATAGCCAAGATCCGTGCAGGGAAAGGACAGACATGCGTAGCTTGACGGGGGCGAGGCCGGAACGCGAACACCAACTATGTCGCGTTTAAATCTCAGGATGCCAACACTGAAGCTGGCCGCTTGCGATGTTTTAAAACATGGAGGCGGTATCCTGCGGAAGTAAACGACGACATTTGAGCCGAACGCGGAAATTATTAGCCGACCCACCAATTTGTGCCGCTTAAAGCCTTTCGGTAGGGCCGCTCACTACGGTCAATTTCGTCCTCCGAAAGGCACTCAAGACCCGAATCCACAGTTTCGTATTCAATACTGATGATTCGATCCTGACGGTCATCATATTGATCTTCGTCGGAAGCTGTGGGGTCGCTATGGTATTCCGAAAGAAGCTGTTTGCACTGGGTAACCATCCACGCCAAAAGCTTTGGATTAATGTTGACCTCAGATCCCACTGTATTGTTTTCGGCAAAAAATGCAGGTGATGCAGGTGATGCAGGTGATGCAGGTGATGCAGGTGATGCAGCTGGTGCAGGTGGTGCAGGTGGTGCAGGTGGTGCAGGTGGTTGGGGGTAACCGACACCTTCGAACAACGGTGCAGACATTTGCATCACCGGTTGATAGGGTAAGTTTGTCAATGGAACTTCCCTCTGCTGGAATTGCATTCCGCTCTGAAATGCATTTTGTTGCAGATACGGCTGCCCAATGTTGAACGGATCGGCCTGGTGAGCATGACCAAGTTGGGCATTCTGATTCATAAATCCCGGTTGGGGCATCTGTTGGTTGGATTGTTCAGGCAGGTACCAAAAATACGGGCTGACCTGTCCCATACCGGTCTGCTTTTTCGAAGTGATACCAAGGGTAAGTTTGGCGCGCTTGATAGAGCCGATTGAAATGCCGGCATCTTGCGAAAGCTGCTCAATTTCCGGAAATGAACGACCACCGTTGGCCAAGATGTCTTTTAAAAACTGAGCGGCCTGATCAACAACTTTGGTGGACTCACCTGAACCAGCATTTTCGGCAGATTTCAAAATTTCCTTGGCCGAACCCGTCAGCGGAGTTGGACTCCAAGCAATGCGAGACGTATTGATGATTTTCCCATTTGCACTGAATGTAAACGGCTCGATCCGATATTCATATCCACCGTCGCTGGTACCGATATTGGACTTGGCCCGCACAATGACAGAAGAACCCGGCCCATCTGCAGAATCGCCGCTTTCGACCCTAGCCGTCATCATGACTAATCTCGCAACGGCCCCATACGCCACACTACCATTGATGCGATCAAGAGGCTCTTTTCCTTTGGAAGATTTATTTATATGGGTAATCCCCAAGACGGCGCAGTTGTAAAGCTCTGCGAGTTCAAGTAAAGGTGCCAGTGCGCGGCGTACTTCGGCATTTTTGTTTGAATCCCCAACAACGACTTGGAGAATGGGATCAATCACGATCAGACAGACAGAGCCAATACGTTCAATTTCCTGACTCAACCTGGGTATATCTGCAGCGCCAAATGGGCGCATACGACCATTGACGATGGTCCCTCGAATGATGTGAATACGAGTCAAATCCGCACCAGCAGCGATGAGGCGTGGCACGACGGTGTCTTCAATGCCGTCCTCACTGCTCCAAAAAATGACATCTCCGCTGCGGAAGGAAGAATTGCCAGGCCAGCCACAACCGCCGGTACTCCCCGATGAGAAGCTCGCCATAATAGCTGTAGCAATCGTGGTTTTCCCTGTTCCGGGTGGGCCTGCCAACAGATGGAATTTGCCTGCTGCCAACCACCCCTCAAGCAGCCACGTGATGGATTCCGGCTGGATGCTTGCGGCAGGCACAAGATGGATGCCGTTAGTGAAAATCGAGCCGTGCCGAGGCATCGCCTGTGAATTTTGTTTTTTGGGAAGGAAGTTCATTTTGTTGCCTTCGCGTTAGTCAACGACAACATCGAACGACGCAGATCGCCCACACACCACCGTGTGGAACGAGCGCCAAATCGAACCGGCTGCACAAGGTGCCCAGATAGAACACGACGCCATGCGGTCGCTGGTGAGCAACCGAAAAGCGCGCAAACGGTCTTGATTGGGACGTGTGCTGAGTCGGGCAGCTGGTCAAATCCGCTAAGAAGGAGGGGAATTGCGCATTGGTTTGCGCTTGGGGTGTAGTTCATTTGAATTTTCCAAATTGCCGCTTTACCGGAATGGTTTAGACGGGCTGGTTTGGATTAAAAATGAATAACCAAGGCGGAATTCTTACCTACCTACCGTTGCTTAGATACTGGCTTAGGTAATGGAAAAGTGCAACATTGGTGTTGAAGTTTTAAGCTAGTTTGCGGTCAATAAGGGCCGCATTCATCATTTCCACATCGACCTTTAAGGATGTGAATCGCACTTCACCACTATCAGACGGCAAATAATCAGGTGTGGGCACCAGTGCGCAGTTTTTCCAGGTAATCGGCCCACGTCTGCATCATTACCTTGCGCGCTGGAAGGTGGGACGTACGGTTGTAAGCACGTCCGTTGGCATCATTCACAGCGTGGGCCAATTGGTGCTCAATCAGATCAACCCGTTGATTCAGGACTTCATCCATGATGGTACGAGCCATGGCCCTGAACCCATGCGCCGTGTGAACATCCTTGCTATACCCCAAGCCGCGTAAAGCTGCGTTGATCGTGTTATCACTCATAGGCCGCTCACCAGTCCGCAAACTGGGGAATACATAGCGGCCATGCCCAGAGATCGGCTTAACACTGCGCAGCAGCTCAACCGCTTGCGTGGACAGCGGAACGATGTGATCCATTTTCATTTTCATCTTGGCGCCTGGAATGCGCCACTCTGCTCCGTCCAAGTCAATTTCAGCCCACTCAGCGGTCCGAAGCTCCCCTGGTCTGACAAACACCAGTGGTGAAAGTTTGAGCGCTGCAACGGTTGTTGGGTGACCGGTGTAGTCAAATATTGAGCGCATCAATTCACCAGCCTGCTTTGGCTCCGTGATGGCAGAAAAGTGTGACCTTGGAATTTCCGCCAAAGCGCCACGCAGGTCTGCGGTTACGTCTCGCTCTGCAAGTCCAATGGCCACCGCATACCGGAATACCTGCCCACAGATTTGCTTGGCCCGGTGAGCTGTATCGATGGACCCCCGTGCTTCAATTTTGCGGACAGCCTTGTCCAATACGTCACGTGGCCCTATGGAGTGGATGGGAAGCTTGCCAATGAATGGGAAAACGTCGTGTTCCAGCAGGGTCGTGATTCGATCTTGAGTCACAACTTTACGTTTGACCGCCGTTTTTGAAAGCCAATTGCGCGCCACCACCTCAAAGGTGCTCGCAGCCGCGTCTGCTTGGGCCTGCTTGTCTTCGCGCTTAGCTACGCCAGGATCTACTTCATGCGCCAACTGCTCTCGGGCTTTCTCCCGACGCTTTCTTGCTGCAGCAAGGGAAATCGCAGGATAGACACCCAGCGCTAAGGTTTTTCGCTTGCTGTTGTGCGTGTAGTCCATTCGCCAGTATTTGCCGCTTGCTTTCACCAGAAGATACATGCCACCGCCATCGGTATGTTTGTCTCCGGTAGGTTTTCCGGTGTGCTTAACCTGCTTAACGAATGTGTCTGTTAATGCCATCTTTGCCCCTTGTAACGGTACTTTTTTTGACGGTATTTTCAAGCACCGTTAAAAGTACCGTAAAAGTACCGTGATGGCATGTTACCCCCTGAGACAGCTTGAGGCATAAAAAAACCCACTCTAGCTATAGCCGGAGCAGGTTTTGGTATTTCTTGAGACGCTATGAAACGACTAATTGGTGCGGCTGGCGGGGATCGAACCCACGACCCTTGGCTTCGGAGGCCAATACTCTATCCACTGAGCTACAGCCGCAAACCGAAGGGTCCATTGTAGGTGTTTTCAAAGACGCGCCCGCTATAATTGCAGGCTGCTTCCAACGCCCCCGATTTTTAGAGGACACCATGAGCGATAACAACAACACTCCCGTTCACGAAGAGGCCCACACTGGCCCCGTCAAGAACCCCAAGCAATTGCTGCTGACCGTTTTCTTTTCGTTTGTGGTTCCCATATTCGTCATTATTGGTCTGGTTTTATACGTCACTGCCGCCAAAAAACCGGAAGCTGGCGCCGTCGATCTTGAAAAAGCCATCGCGGCCCGAATCCAGAAAATTGGCAGCATCGAGATTCGTGATGCCAACCGCCAACTCAAGACTGGCGAAGAAGTCTTCAAGGCCCAGTGCACGAGTTGCCATACGGCGGGCGTCGTCGGCGCACCCAAGTTTGGTGACGTCGCCGCGTGGGCGCCCCGCATCAAAACGGGTTACGAGGCACTGTTGAACTCGGCAGTCAAAGGCAAGAATGCCATGGGCGCCCAGGGCGGTGGTGATTTTGAAACATTGGAAATCGGCCGTGCCGTGGTCTACATGGCCAACGCCGCAGGTGCCAAGTTCGACGAACCCCAAGCGCCGACCGCACCCGCTGAAGCGGCCAAATAAGGCCAGGGTTCAGGCCCCCTACCAAAGCCGGTCATGGACCGGCTTTTTTTATATCTTTTAGGCCGCTAGCCCCCGTCCATACAGCGTGAGAAGCTATTGTTTTTGTAGCATCTGCGGGCTGCCGACATAGTGAAACTGCTTTGGCAAAGCGGCGGCAAGCACCTCCTGCGGCACCCATAAGCCCTGCTCGACGGCGTCCGCCACATGGCTCATGTCCATGCTGTGCACCAGACCAAAACCAGTGTCCGCTTCCAGGTACACGCGCCCCTGCTCGTCCAGCAGACAGCGCTGCACGCGTGCTGCCCTGCCGGTGTGGTCCTGGATTGAGAAGTCGTCCTGCACACGCCAGATCAGCGGGGTGGCTTCCAGTTCCACGTAAACGCGCTGCGGTCCATTCTGGAAAAACCACTGCCCCAGTTCATCCGGCTCGTAGTTGCGCTGAATGAACTCGATCAACTTCTCGTGCTTTAACTGCGAGCCCTTGCTCTGCAAGGTGCCGTCGGCGAACGGCCCCTGCGCTTGCACGCGGTCGTCGCGCATGTACCAGTTACCGCGGGCATCCAGGCCCAGCCAGCCGTAGCAAGCCGGCACATTGGGCCATTTGGCCAAGGCTTGCTTAACAATGTCATCCATCCATGTCTTTCTTTTATCAGGGGGTGTTGCGGTGTGCCGCCAGCCAGCCGCCCACGGCCTCGGGCATCGAGCGCACATGACCGGGGATCGGTCCTTTGGGAAAACCGACATGTCCACCGTGCGCCGGTTGCCACAGGGTAACCCGGTTGCCCACATCGCGCTGACGCGGCAGGCTCCAAGCGGGCACAAACGGGTCGTTCCGGGCATTCACCACCAGCGCCGGCAAGCGGATCTGGTGCAAATGCGGCTTGGCGGAGGCGCGTGACCAATAGTCTTCCGTGCTCTTGTAACCATGCAAAGGCGCCGTGAACACATTGTCAAATGCATACAGATCGCGGGCGGCGCGCAAGGCTTCAGCCTTGAACAGCCCCGGATGCTGCGCCAGTTTTTGCAGCGCCTTCGGTTTCATGGTGGCCAAAAACCGGCGGGTGTAGACCAGCCGGTTAAAGCCGCGTCCGATCGCCCAGCCACTGGCGGCCAGGTCAATCGGTGACGACACGCTCGCCACGGCATCCAGCACCTGCGCCGCCTGCGCGCCCATTTCTTCGGCCCAGCGCAGAAGGGCATTGCCACCGAGCGAAATGCCCACCGCGAGCATGGCGCCCTGATGCTGCTGGCGCAAGCGCGCCAAAATCCAGCCGATCTCCTCAAAGTCACCCGAGTGGTAAGCCCGTGGACCATGGTTCAGCTCGCCACTGCAACCCCGAAAATGGGGCACCACAAAGGCAAAACCACGTATGCGGGCAAAGTCCGCAAAAGCCTCGGCATAGTAGCTGGCTGACGAACCCTCCAGCCCATGAAACATCACCAGCAAGGTGCTGCTCGCTGGCGCCTGCAACCAGTCGACGTCAATGAAATCCTGATCCGGGGTGGTCCAGCGTTCGCGCCGGTATTGCGGACGCGGGCCCAACACACGGCGTGAATACAAGGCCGGCCAGATGGTTTGCAAATTTCCGCCGGGCAGCCAGGAAGGCGCTACATAATTCATAGCTGGATACACATATAAATCAAGGGCTGGAGGCCTATTTCCTCAATGCAGAACATGGGGTGACTCACTGATTTCCAGCGCCTCCCGCTCGGAACCCGGACTGGCATGGTGCGCCACCATGCGCCAGCCCTGCGCGGTCTTGTGATAAACGTTGGTGGCAATGACATAGGCTTCACGCGGCCCCTCCTCGGTCAAGACCTCAATCCGTTCCCGCACGTTGTGCACGCTGCTGGCCAGCGACTCGATCTTGCGCACCCCTTCCGGCCAAGCCCGGATGCTGCCGTTGGCAAACATGGCGTCGAAAGCGACCCGAATCGCACCGATCCCAATCAAACGGGGCCCACCCGGGTGGACGCAGACCACCTCATCCTCGTCCGCCCAGCACGCCATAAGCTTCTCCAGGTCGGCGTTCTGCAGGGCGTCATAAAAGGCAGCTTCAATATCGTCGGCCGTACCACCGACGATGGCAGCCTGTTTTCTTGCTTTGGGCATGGTGGTATGTGGGGTGAGCGTTTGGCTTGATTTTGCCGTGCTTTCTGTCAACGTTCTTGTCAATCGACAGCTTGGCGGTCGTCAACTCACAATTGATGGCTCAGGTTTATGCTACTGTTACATGCAACAAGTTGGAGAATTTTTATGACACGCTGGTTTCTAATTCTTTTGACGGCCGTCGGACTGTCGGGTTGCGGCTATAACGATTTTCAACGGCTTGATGAACAAACCAAGTCGGCTTGGAGTGAAGTGCTCAACCAGTATCAGCGCCGTGCCGACCTGGTGCCCAATATTGTGGCCACGGTCAAAGGCGAGGCCGCTTTCGAGCAGGAAACGCTGACCAAGGTGATTGAGGCGCGCGCCAAAGCCACTTCAATTCAGGTGACGCCGGAAACGCTGAACAATCCGGAAGCCTTCCAGAAATTTCAGGCCGCGCAAGGCGAACTCGGCTCAGCCCTGAGCCGCTTGATGGCGGTGTCGGAACAATACCCGAGCCTGAAAGCCAACCAAGGTTTTTCTGACCTGCGCGTGCAGCTGGAAGGCACCGAGAACCGGGTGACAGTGGCGCGCAACCGCTACATCCAGGCCGTGCAGGCCTACAACGTGTTGACGCGCAGTTTCCCCAGCAACCTGACCGCCATGATGTTCAGCTACCAGCCCAAGCCCACCTTCGCGGTCCAGAACGAAGCGACCATCTCTACCCCTCCGGTGGTTGATTTCAACAAGAAATAAGTTCTCCCGTTTGCAAGTCTGGTGATTTTCATGACGCTGATGCCTCGACGGTCGCTTCGCTATTTATGGCGGCTGTCGAGTTGGCGCTTCGAGCTGGCAGGGCTGCTTTGCGGCCTGCTGTTGGCGCTCACACCGGCTTTGGCGCAACTGGCGGTCCCAGCGCTCACCGCGCACGTCGTTGACAGCACAGGGACACTCAGCGCCGAGCAGGTGCAGCAGTTGGAGAGCAAGCTCAGTGCGTTTGAGCAAAGCAGTGGCGCACAAGTGGTGGTGTTGCTGGTACCGACCACGCAACCCGAGGACATCAGCAGTTACGCCAACCGGGTTGCCAACGCCTGGAAAATTGGTCGCAAGGAGGTCGGGGACGGTTTGCTGCTGGTGGTGGCCAAGGACGACCGCAAAGTCCGCATCGAAGTGGCCAAAACGCTGGAAGGGGCCATCCCCGACCTTGCGGCCAAACGCATCATTGAGCAGGCCATTACCCCCCGCTTCAAGCAGGGCGACTTTGCGGGCGGGCTGGAAGCCGGCGTTGATCTGGTCATGAAACTCATCTCGGGCGAGGCCTTGCCGGCACCGGCCGCAGAGTCAAAGCCAGCCAACGCTGGCTTTGATTGGATGAATCTCCTTGTTTTTGCCTTTATCGCTGTACCCGTGGTGGCGGGCGTGGCACGCAAGGTCCTGGGCCCGAAACTGGGTTCATTGGCCACCGGTGGCGCCGTGGGTTTGTTGGCCATGCTGCTCACCTCCAGCCTGTTGATTGCCAGCATGGCCGCTTTCGTGGCCCTTGTATTCTCCCTGTTCTCGAACGTCGCGCACAGTGTCGGCTCGGGCTTCGGCTCCGGACGGGGACCAGGTGGCGGCTGGGGCGGTGGCTTTGGCGGCAGAGGTGGCGGTGGTGGCTTTAGCTCCGGTGGTGGCGGTGACTTTGGGGGCGGTGACTTTGGGGGCGGTGGCGCCTCGGGAGACTGGTAATGCTGAGCCGGATCAAAAGAATTCTGAAACATCGCTGGCTGGATGACAATGCCACGCACCGGGCCATTCCGCCCGACATGCTGCAACGCCTGCAACAACGGGTGGCGGCGAGCGAGCAACGCCACTCAGGCGAAATCCGAATTTATGTCGAAGCCAGCCTGCCGCTGAGTTACCTTTGGCGTGATGCCTCAACCCGCGACATTACCCGTCAGCGGGCCCTGGCCATGTTCAGCAAGCTGCACGTCTGGGACACCGCCAACAACAACGGCGTTCTGATTTACCTGCTGCTGGCCGAGCACTCGATTGAACTGGTGGCGGATCGCGGACTCAACGAGGTGGTCGCGCCGCAGATTTGGCAGGCCGTGGTGTCACGCATGCGCAACGCCTTCCAGCAGGGGCAGTTTGAGAACGGTCTGACGCAGGCACTGGAAGAGGTGTCCGCCCTGCTGGTACAACATTACCCGCTCGCAGCAGGAGCACGCAATCCAAACGAACTGCCGAACGCCCCCGTACTGAATTGAGGTCGCCGCCGTATTGAAGCCAACGACCCCTCAATGACAAAAGCCCTGATCTGGAGAGATCAGGGCTTTCAAGTGCACTGAATAATCGAACGGCGCCAAGGCCGTCAATTTCAATTACTTTTTCTGGCGAAACTTGCGCAGCGCTGCAATTTGCGCCGCCATCACGAGCAGCTCAGATTGCGCACGGGCGATATCAAGCTCGCCTTTGGCGTTCTTGAGTGCTTCTTCAGCAAGTGCTTTGGCAGCATTGGCTTTCTCGTCGTCCAGGTCCTTGCCGCGAATGGCGGTGTCAGACAACACCGTGACGCAATGGGGCTGAACTTCAAGAATGCCACCAGCAACAAAGACAAACTCTTCGCTGCCGTCTGCTTTTTCAATGCGCACCGAACCCGCCTTGATGCGCGTGATCAGTGGTGTGTGGCGCGGAAAAATGCCCAACTCGCCAGCTTCACCGGGCAGAGACACAAAACGCGCCTCGCCTGAGAAGATGGACTCTTCGGCACTGACCACATCAACGTGGATGGTGTTCATCTTGACGATCCTTAGATCTTCTTGGCTTTTTCGAACGCTTCGTCGATCGTGCCAACCATGTAGAACGCCTGCTCTGGCAGGTGATCACACTCGCCAGCCACAATCATCTTGAAGCCGCGAATCGTCTCGGCCAAGCTGACGTACTTACCAGGCGAGCCGGTGAACACTTCAGCCACGTGGAATGGCTGGGACAGGAAACGCTGGATCTTGCGGGCACGTGCCACAGCCAGTTTGTCTTCTGGCGCCAACTCGTCCATGCCCAAAATCGCAATAATGTCGCGCAATTCTTTGTAGCGTTGCAGCGTACCTTGCACAGCACGGGCAGTTTCGTAGTGGTCTTGACCGACCACCAGCGGATCCAGCTGACGGCTGGTGGAGTCCAGAGGATCCACCGCGGGGTAAATACCCAGCGAAGCAATGTCACGGCTCAGCACCACAGTGGAATCCAAGTGGGCAAAGGTGGTGGCAGGCGATGGATCGGTCAAGTCATCCGCAGGGACGTAAACGGCCTGGATGGACGTGATGGAACCGACTTTGGTCGAAGTGATACGTTCTTGCAAACGGCCCATTTCTTCAGCCAGCGTAGGCTGATAGCCCACAGCGGAAGGCATACGACCCAACAGGGCGGACACTTCGGTACCGGCCAAGGTAAAGCGGTAGATGTTGTCCACAAAGAACAGCACGTCTTTACCTTCGTCACGGAAGGATTCAGCAATGGTCAAACCGGTCAGGGCGACGCGCAGACGGTTGCCCGGGGGCTCGTTCATCTGACCGTAGACCATGGCAACTTTGGACTCTTCGAGGTTCTCGAGGTTCACAACGCCGGAGTCGGCCATCTCGTGATAGAAGTCGTTACCTTCACGGGTACGCTCACCCACACCAGCGAACACGGACAAGCCGCTGTGCGCCTTGGCGATGTTGTTGATGAGTTCCATCATGTTCACGGTCTTGCCAACGCCAGCGCCGCCGAACAGACCCACCTTGCCGCCCTTGGCGAACGGGCAAATCAAGTCAATCACTTTGATGCCGGTTTCCAGCAACTCTTGTGAAGGATTCAATTCGTCGTAAGAAGGTGCTTTACGGTGAATGGAAGCGGTTTTCGTCGCCGTCACTGGACCACGTTCGTCAATCGGCGCGCCCAGCACGTCCATGATGCGACCCAAGGTGGCTTTGCCCACTGGCACCATGATGGTTTCCGCCGTGTTTTGCACGATCATGCCGCGACGCAGGCCGTCGGAAGAACCGAGCGCAATAGTACGCACGATGCCGTCACCCAACTGCTGCTGCACTTCGAGGGTCAAAGTGGAGCCATCCATCTTGAGCGCGTCATAAATCTTGGGCATCTTGTCACGTGGAAATTCCACGTCGACCACCGCACCGATACACTGAACAATCTTGCCTTGGACTTGAGCCATTTTTTGCTCCAAAAATAAATACGTTTAAACGGCCGCTGCACCCGCAACGATTTCCGAAAGTTCTTTCGTAATCGCTGCTTGACGCGTTTTGTTGTAGATCAGCTTAAGCTCGGCAATCACGCTGCCGGCGTTATCTGTCGCTGACTTCATGGCCACCATGCGCGCCGATTGCTCGGATGCCATGTTTTCTGCCACCGCCTGGTACACAAGCGCTTCTACGTAGCGGACCAACAAATCGTCGATCACGGTCTGCGCATCAGGCTCATAGATGTAATCCCAGCCATGCTTGGCACCTGTAGTGGCTTCGCTGGCTTGCATTTCGGCCTGCATGACGCTGGCCGACAGAGGCAACAACTGCTGCACAACGGGTTCCTGCTTCATGGTGTTGATGAAGCGGGTGTAACACAGGTACACCGAATTCACCTCACCTTTGGCATAGGCATCAAGCAGCACCTTGACCGGGCCAATCAACTTGTCCAGGTGTGGGGTGTCACCCAATTGCGTGGCATGTGACACGACCTTGGCACCGATTCGGGTCAAAAATCCCAAACCTTTATTGCCAATCGCCACGGCTTGGGTAGAAATACCCGCCGCCTGTGACTCGCGCAGCTTGGTGGTGACACCGCGCAACACGTTGGTGTTCATGCCGCCGCACAGCCCTTTGTCCGTCGTCACCACAATCATGCCCGCCGACTTAGCGTCGTTGGATTTCATGAAGGCGTGAACGTACTCAGGGTTGGCGTGACCGAGATTGGCCGCAATGTTGCGGATCTTTTCGCTGTAAGGGCGGGCGGCGCGCATGCGCTCCTGCGCCTTGCGCATTTTGCTGGCCGCCACCATTTCCATGGCCTTGGTGATCTTCTTGGTGTTCTCCACCGATTTGATCTTGCCGCGAATTTCCTTACCTGCTGCCATGAATGACTCCTTGTGCCGTCAGATGCGAATCAAGCAAACGACTTCTTGAACGCCGTTGCTGCTGCCGTCATTTCAGCCTCAGCATCTTTGTCCATGGCCTTGTCAGCTTCCAGTTTGGCCAGCAGGGCAGCGTGTTTATCCTTGAGATAAGCATGCAGACCGTGCTCGAACGCCAATACCTTCTTGACTTCGATGTCGTCCATGAAACCTTTGTTCACAGCAAACAACGTGGCACCCATCAAACTGATAGGCAGCGGGCTGTATTGAGCCTGCTTGAGCAACTCGGTCACCCGGGCGCCGCGATCGAGCTGCTTGCGGGTGGCTTCGTCCAGATCGGAGGCGAACTGCGCGAACGCAGCCAACTCACGGTACTGGGCCAAATCGGTACGGATACCGCCGGACAGATTCTTGATCAGCTTGGTCTGGGCTGCGCCACCGACGCGAGACACCGAGATACCGGCGTTAATCGCAGGACGGATACCGGCGTTGAACAGCGAGGTTTCCAAGAAAATCTGGCCATCGGTAATCGAAATCACGTTGGTTGGCACGAAGGCCGACACGTCACCCGCTTGCGTTTCAATGATCGGCAGAGCGGTCAAAGAACCGGTCTTGCCCTTGATAGCGCCTTTGGTGAAGTCTTCAACATACTTCTCGTTCACACGAGCGGCACGCTCCAGCAAACGGCTGTGGAGATAGAACACATCGCCAGGGTAGGCTTCGCGGCCTGGTGGGCGACGCAACAGCAGGGATACCTGACGGTAAGCCACGGCTTGTTTGGACAGATCGTCATACACAATCAGCGCATCTTCACCGCGATCGCGGAAGTATTCGCCCATCGTGCAACCTGAATAGGCGCTGACGTATTGCATGGCGGCCGACTCGGAAGCGGTGGCAGCCACCACGATCGTGTACTCCATCGCACCGGCTTGTTCCAGTGCGCGCACCACGTTCTTGACGGAAGAGGCTTTTTGGCCAATTGCGACATAAACGCAGGTTACATCCTGACCCTTTTGGTTGATGATCGCGTCAATGGCCACGGCAGTTTTGCCGGTCTGACGGTCACCAATGATCAGTTCGCGTTGACCGCGACCCACCGGCACCATGGAGTCGATTGACTTCAAGCCGGTCTGCATCGGTTGGCTCACCGATTTACGGGCAATCACACCAGGCGCGACTTTTTCAATCACGTCGGTCATCTTGGCATTGATCGGACCTTTGCCGTCAATCGGCTGACCCAGCGCATTGACCACGCGGCCTTTGAGCTCGGGACCGACCGGTACTTCCAGAATACGACCCGTGCATTTGACGATATCGCCTTCGGAAATGTGCTCGTAAGCACCCAAAATCACGGAACCGACCGAGTCACGTTCCAGATTCAAGGCCAAGCCGTAGCTGGGTTGACCCTCAGCATCGGCTGGGAATTCGAGCATTTCGCCCTGCATCACGTCCGACAGGCCATGAATACGGCAAATACCGTCAGTCACGGACACAACCGTACCCTGATTGCGAATGTTAGCGCTGGCTGACAGGCCTTCAATACGGCTCTTGATCAGTTCAGAAATTTCTGCGGGATTGAGTTGCATGACTCTTTCCTTCTTTCGTTAATTGGGCTGGCAACTTGGGGCTTACGCCTCAAGCTGTCAAGGCCATTTTCATTTGTTCAAGACGGGCTTTGACAGAAGAGTCAAGAACCTCATCACCCACCACCACACGAATGCCACCGATCAACTCGGGCTGCAATTCGACGGACACGTTCAGCTTGCGAGCGAATCGTTTTTCGAGCGTGATCGCCAAATCAGCCAGGGCCGCGTTGTCAATAGCGAAGGCGCTGTAGACAACCGCGTCAGCCGAACCGCTTTGGGCGTTCTTCAAGACACGAAACTGCTCTGCAATTTCAGGCAAAGCATTCAAGCGACCGTTTTCAATCACGGTGCGCAAGAAGTTTTTAGCCATTTCCGGCAAAGCCACTTTGGCCGATGCGGAAATGCCATCAAACAACTCAAACACCTGGGCAGCTGTGAAGTTTGGATTGTCTGCAAGTTGCTGGAGTTGCGAGTTTTTCGCAATTTCCTTCAACGCTTCAACCCAGACAGCGGCACCATTCAAGTCTGATGCCGTCGCCTTGAACAAGGCTTCGGCGTAAGGGCGGGCAATGGTGGCAAGTTCAGCCATGGTTATCCTCTTACAGCTCAGTCTTCAGACGGCCAAGCAAATCAGCATGGACACCGGCATCGACTTCCTTGCGGAGAATCTGCTCGGCACCCTTGACTGCCAGTGCAGCGACTTGCTCACGCAGAGTCTCACGCGCCTTGACAGTTTGCTGTTCCGCTTCAACCTTGGCAGCAGCAATGATCTTGTTGCCTTCCTCGGTTGCTTTTGACTTGGCTTCTTCCACGATGGCCTGACCACGGCGCTCGGCATCAGCCAGGCTTGCAGTGGTTTCAGTACGCGACTTGGCCAATTCGGCTTCCACACGCTTGTTGGCGGAGGAGAGCTCTGACTTGGCTTTATCGGCAGCTGCAAGGCCGTCGGCGATTTTGCTGGCACGTTCGTCCAATGCAGTCGCGATGGGCGGCCACACGAACTTCATCGTGAACAGCACCAGCAATGCGAAGACGATAGCTTGCGCTACCAGTGTTCCATTAATGTTCACAGTAAATCTCCTTCAACAAGGTGTTGCAGGACAGGCCTTACTTGACCAAACGTGCGATTTGAGCCAGGAACGGGTTGGCAGTAGCGAACCACAGCGCAATACCGGTACCGATAATGAACGCAGCATCGATCAGACCAGCCAACACGAACATCTTGGTTTGGAGTTCGCCCATGAGTTCAGGTTGACGTGCAGCTGCTTCAAGGTACTTGCTACCCATGATGCCGATACCGATACAAGCACCCAAAGCGCCCAGACCAATGATCAAACCAGCAGCCAGCGCAGCAAAACTAATAACTTCCATGATTCACTCCTAATTAACTATAAAAAAAACAAAACAAAAACAGACCGAGAATTAATGCGCGTCGTGCGCTTGTCCAATGTAGACCAAGGTCAACATCATGAACACAAAGGCCTGCAACAAGATGATGATGATGTGGAACACTGCCCACGCCCAACCCGCCACCACGTGCAGTAACAAAAGCATCAGACTCGCCGGCTCTGCAGAGAAAGCCCACGAACCACCCAGCAAAGCAATCAGCATAAATACCAATTCGCCCGCATACATATTGCCAAACAGTCGCATACCGTGCGAAACCGTTTTGGCCACAAAGGAGATCAACTGCTCAGCAATATTGATCACACCCAGAATCACGGCAAAAATTGGATTCTTGCTGGTACCGAATGGCGCCGAAACCAACTCATGCGCCCAACCGCCAACACCCTTGATCTTGATGTTGTAAAAAAGGCAGATGAACAAAACAGAAACCGACAGACCCATAGTCACAGAAAGGTCAGCGGTCGGCACCACACGCAGATAGGCGTGATGCGGATCATGCCCAGCAGCACCATAAATCCAACCCCAAATGGTGGGCAACAGATCCAATGGCAACAAATCCATCGCGTTGAGCAGGAAAATCCACACAAAAACAGTCAGCGCCAACGGCGCCACCAACTTGCGGCTTTTCGCGTTGTGAACAATCGCCTTGGCTTGGCCATCGACCATTTCCATCAGGATTTCAACGGCAGCCTGAAAGCGACCGGGCACACCCGAGGTTGCGGTGCGTGCTGCTTTCCAGAGGAAAAAACAACCCACAACCCCAAGCAGGATTGAGAAAAACAATGAGTCGATATTGAAGACGGAGAAATCGACGATTTCCGTCTGCGGCTTGTTTTGCCAATGCGTCAGGTGGTGAACAATATAGTCACTTGCTGTCGGAGCGTTTTGTTCTACGGACATTGTTAACTCTTTACTTTGTTTTTCGTTTCGGACGCATTAACAGCGCCACCCAATAGACTTTCATGGTCACGATCAGGCCAATCAGCATTACCAACCAGTCCAGATCTACAACCAGGCGCGGGGCAGCAAAAAGCATCCCCACACTTACAGCAATCTTGATTGCCTCCCACACAAAAAACCCCAGCCAAGCGGTTGCTGCATTCAGGGACGAGAACTGACTCGTCAGACCTCGCGCAAACACCACAGCAGGCACTATCACCGCCAGCGCACCATAAGCCGCCGACCAACCCGCACTCGACTTTCCAGTGAAGCCCCAGGCAGCCAACGCCACCAGCAAACCCACTAAAACTTGCATGCCCACGATCAACCAAGGCGAAACCGAGGGATGAAGTTCACGTAAAGCTTGCGCTTCTTCGGCGGTTAGCCGCTTGAACTCCAACTCTTCGGACTCATCTGAGTCGTATCTGGAATCAGGCGTAATTATCGACATCTCAAATTACACGCAGGTTACAGGTAAGGTACACGCGACAGTTGCCGCAAAGCCTTAGATTATACGTAGAAACCCCTGCCTTGGGTGCCTTGCCGCGGCGATAATTGATTCATGCGCACTTTGCCCCCCGCAGCCGCCCCTCAACGCTATGGGGACCCAACATTGAAACCGACAGTCTCACTATATTGAACGCCGTGTCCACACCGATCAACCCCGACATTCCCCCCAACGAGTCGCTCATTGAGTACCCGTCGCTTTTCCCCATCAAAGTCATGGGCGTCAAAGTGGAGGGGCTGGTGCACGCCATCACCCTGATCGCCCACCAGTTTGACCCGGCCTTTGATGCCTCGACCATTGAACTGCGCGAAAGCAAGGGCGGCAAATACCTGGGGGTGACCATCACCGTGACCGCCACCAGCCGCGAGCAACTGGATGAGTTGTACCGGACGCTGTCGACCCATCCGATGGTCAAAGTGGTGCTGTAACCCGCTGTGACCATGTCACCCCAACAACTCGGCCGGGTCGACTACCGACCCACCTACGACGCCATGCAGGCCTTCACTGCCACGCGCACGGCCGAGACGCCCGATGCGCTGTGGATTTGTGAACATGACCCGGTATATACGCAGGGGCTGGCGGGCAAAGCTGAACATATTTTTAATCCGGCCGACATTCCGGTGGTGCAAACCAACCGGGGCGGTCAGGTCACTTACCACGGCCCCGGCCAAGTGGTGGCGTATCCGCTGCTCGACCTCAAGCGGGCTGGTTATTTCGTCAAGGAATATGTCTACCGGATTGAAGAAGCGGTGATTCGCACGCTGGCGCACTTTGGCGTCACCGGACACCGGGTGGCAGGCGCGCCGGGTATTTATGTCCGGCTGGCGGACCCGGGGTCACACGCGGTGCTGCCGCAGCGCCCCACCCAAGCCAACCTCGCCGCCCTCGGGCCCGATTTCACCGGCCTCGGCAAAATCGGCGCCCTCGGCATCAAGGTCAGCCGCAATTGCACCTACCACGGCGTGGCGCTCAATGTGGCGATGGACCTGGAACCCTTCTCGCGTATCAACCCTTGTGGCTACGTGGGTCTGCAAACGGTGGACCTTTCTACAATTGGTGTCTCCGTCGGTTGGGCTGAAGCGGCCGATGTCCTGGGCCACAAGCTCGCAACCTACTTGGCGCCCTGACGCCGCTCCAAACCGCATTACCCACCATGAGCCACAGCCACGACGACCTCGTTTCCACTCCCACGGTTCGCGACGCCCAGTCGCAAGCCAACTACGACCCGTCGGCCAAGCAAAAGGCGGCGGCCAAGTTGTCGCGCATCCCGGTCAAGGTGGTGCAGGGCGAGGTCTTGAAAAAGCCGGACTGGATTCGCGTCAAGGCCGGCTCGCCGAGCACCCGCTTTTATGAAATCAAGGACGTGCTGCGCCAGAACAAACTGGTGACCGTGTGCGAAGAGGCCAGCTGCCCCAACATCGGTGAATGTTTCGGCAAGGGCACCGCCACCTTCATGATCATGGGCGACAAATGCACGCGCCGGTGTCCGTTTTGCGATGTCGGCCATGGCCGGCCCGACCCGCTGGACGTGAACGAGCCCGACAACCTGGCCAAAACGATCGCCCAGCTCAAGCTCAAATACGTGGTGATCACCAGCGTCGACCGTGACGATCTGCGCGACGGTGGCGCCGGCCACTTTGCAGCGTGCATCCAGAAAATTCGCGAACTGTCACCGCAGACCCAGATCGAGGTGCTGGTGCCGGACTTCCGCGGCCGCGACGACCGCGCGCTCGAAATTTTGAAAGCGGCGCCGCCGGACGTGATGAACCACAACCTGGAAACCGCACCGCGCCTGTACAAAGAAGCGCGCCCCGGCAGCGATTACCAGTTTTCCTTGAACCTGCTGAAAAAGTTCAAGGCCCTGTTCCCGCACGTCCCGACCAAGAGCGGCATCATGGTCGGCCTGGGCGAAACCGACGAAGAGATTCTGCAAGTGATGCGCGACATGCGCGCCCACGGCATCGAGATGCTGACCATCGGCCAGTACCTGGCGCCCAGCACCTCGCACCTCACGGTCAAACGCTACGTGCACCCGGACACCTTCAAGATGTTTGAAACGGAAGCCTATGCCATGGGCTTCAAGCACGCCGCCGTCGGCGCCATGGTGCGTTCCAGCTACCACGCCGACCAGCAGGCCGGTCACGCGCTGGGTAGCCCGACCGCCTGAATTCGCTACGTTTTCAATAGCTGCTTGCGCAGGCAAAACAAGGGCTGGAGCCTGATTTGATTCAAAATTCACCCTTGAGTCCCGGACTCTGGTTCAAACCCCAGTCACTGCAGCCGATGGCCGACGCCGGGGCCTGGACGCGCGGCTTGATGCTCTACCGCAGCCAAAAGGTGTTGGGCCTCGACATCGAGCCGATGCAGGACCACTGGCTGCTGTTGGGTGAGGTGCAAGGCAGCCAGCGCGAACCGTATGAAGTCTCGATCGAAATGGCGCTGATGCCGGACGGCCAGGTGGACTACTGGGACAGCGAATGCGAATGCCCGGTCGGCAGCCAGTGCAAACACGGCGTCGCCTTGATGCTGAAAGCTGCCTACCAGGGCCTGCAGCTGTTGGGCGGCAACGCGCCCTACCCCATGCTCAGCCCACCCAGCCCGGAACAGGTCGAAACCCAACGCCTGGCGAATCTGGCCCGGGCCCAGGAAAGTGCCCGGCTGGAGGCCGAGGCCCAATTGCTGCGCTGGCTGCAGGAG
Organism: Rhodoferax sp.; assembly: GCF_012927445.1. Taxonomy (GTDB): domain Bacteria; phylum Pseudomonadota; class Gammaproteobacteria; order Burkholderiales; family Burkholderiaceae_C; genus Rhodoferax. The sequence goes on along the minus strand of NZ_JABBPD010000007.1, from coordinate 501,675 downwards.
CTGGACCGGGCCAGCGGGGCCGCCACCAAGGCGGCTCACGGGGATCCGGCAATTCACGGTGCCCGCGAGGACATCCGGCCCGAGCAATTCCTGTACCTGCTGACGGTGGTGGGGGCGCACAGCCCGACGCCCCGGCTGCAGATGGAAGCGGTGGTGTCGTACCCCAAAGTCACTGGCGGCTGGGCCAAACCCAAGGCCATCAAGTCCGCCCCCTACAAAGGCCAGGCGGTGTACGACCAGGCCAGCGACGCCGACCACCAAGTGCTGCAACTGATGCGCGCCATGCCCGACAGCAGCCGCTTCTCCTACAACTTCAACTCCAGCGCCCTGCCCAGCGGCCAGGCCGGCCTGATCGCGTTGCAACAGGCCGCCAGCACCGGGCGACTGTTGCTGGACGATGGCAAGGGCGGCGCGGGTCTGCCCCTCCAGTGGGGCCCGCCCCAACGCTTAAGCTGGCACTGGCAAGAAGTCCCCAACCCGCAAGCTCTCGAGCCCAGCTGGACCCTGCGCGGCCAACTGGCCGACAGCCACGCCAAACTGTGCCTGAACAGCCCGCCGCTGTATCTGGACGCCGCGCTCGGCCTGTGCGGCCCGGTGCAGGCCGAAGGCATCCCGACCGCCCAGCTTGACGTGCTGCTGAAAGCGCCGCCACTGAAACCGTCGGCGCTGCAAAAACACCAGGTGGCGCTGATGCAACGCCTGGGCAAGCTGCCGCTGCCACCGGTGCTGCAACAACTCACCACGCTGCAAGGCATCACGCCCAGCGCCTGCCTGCACCTAGCGCTCACGCCGCCAGAAAACGCGCCCTCCGCGGGCCTGATCCAGGCGCAACTGCGCTTTGACTACGCCGGCCACCGCGGCTGGTGGGCCGGCCAGGGCAGCACCGTGCTGATCGAGAGCGCTGCGGGTCGCGTGCTGCTGCAGCGCGATGCCGAAGCCGAACTCGACGCCATCACCCGCCTCTATGACCTGGGCCTGATGTCGGCCGAGAAAGGCTTGTTTGGCATTCCGGGCGACGGCCCGCAGCAAGACTGGCTGCACTGGGCCGACAACGGTTTCTCGGTGCTGCGCGACGCCGGCTTTGAGGTGACGCTGGACGCGGCCCTGAACCACTGGATCACCCACGCCGACACGCTGGAGGTGCAGTTGCAGCCCGAGGGCGAGGAAGAAGCCACCTCACCCTGGTTTGACCTGTCGCTCGGCATGGAGATCAACGGCCAGCGCCACAACATCCTGCCCTGGCTCCCCGATTTGATTGCCGCCGCTGCTGCCAGCCCGCTCGACCCGGAGACCGGCCTGCCGAACATTCCGCCCTTTGTCTACCTGCCGTCGCCCAACAGCCAAGGCTTCATCCGCCTGCCGACCGACACGCTCAAACCCTGGATGGCGGCGCTGCTGGAACTGGTGAACGACCGCGACCACGACTTCACCGGCGCCAGCCTCAAACTGTCGCGCCTGGACGCGCTGCGCACCGGCGCGGCATTGGGCGAAGGCGCGGTGTGGGACGGTGCCCAGACGCTGCGCGACATGGTGCAGCAACTCAGCGGCCAGTCCGAATTACCCCAAGTGCCGGTGCCCGCCAGCGTGCAGGCCAGCCTGCGGCCGTACCAGCAGCAAGGCGTGAACTGGCTGCAGTTTTTGCGCCAGCACCGTCTCGGCGGCATTCTGGCCGACGACATGGGCCTGGGCAAAACCCTGCAAACGCTGGTCCACATCCAGATCGAAAAAGACGCCGGCCGCTTGAGCCACCCGGCCCTGATCATTGCGCCGGTCAGCCTGATGGGCAACTGGCAGCGCGAGACCGAACGCTTCTGCCCGCAGCTGCGCTGCCTGGTGCTGCACGGCAAAGAACGGCACGCCGTGGCCGACACGATGGACCAGTTTGATGTCGTGATTGCGCCCTACTCGCTCCTGCAACGCGACCGCGAACGCTGGCTGGAGGCACAGTGGCATCTGGTGGTGCTGGACGAGGCGCAAAACATCAAGAACGCCAGCACCAACGCGGCGCAAGTGGCCGGCCTGTTGCAAACCCGGCACCGCCTGTGCCTGTCCGGCACGCCGATGGAAAACCACCTGGGCGAAATCTGGAGCCTGTTCCACTTTTTGATGCCCGGCTTTCTCGGCAGCCAGGCGCGTTTCAAGGAATTGTTCCGCAACCCGATTGAAAAACAAGGCGACCCGGAGCGCCTGCACCAACTGCGCGCCCGCATCACACCCTTCATGCTGCGCCGCACCAAGGCGGTGGTGGCGAACGAACTGCCGCCCAAGGTGGAAACCGTGATGCGCGTCGAGCTGTCCGGCCAACAGGCCGACCTGTACGAAACCATCCGCCTCGGCATGGAAAAAACCGTGCGCGAGGCGCTCACCAGCAAGGGCTTGGCCAAGTCGCAAATCACCATCCTGGACGCGCTGCTCAAGTTGCGCCAGGTCTGCTGCGACCCGAAACTGCTCAAAATGGAAGCGGCGCAAAAGGTCAAAACCTCGGCCAAGCTGGAGCAACTGATGGAGATGCTGCCCGAAATGCTGGCGGAAGGACGCCGCATCCTGCTGTTCTCACAGTTCACCAGCATGCTGACCTTGATCGAGGCCGAGCTGAAAAAATGCAAAATTCCCTGGGTCAAGCTGACCGGCCAGAGCCAGAAGCGCGACGCGCTGATCGAGCAGTTCACCAGCGGCCAGGTGCCGCTGTTCCTGATCAGCCTGAAAGCCGGTGGCGTCGGCCTGAACCTGCCGCAAGCCGACACCGTGATTCACTACGACCCATGGTGGAACCCGGCGGTCGAGGCGCAGGCCACCGACCGCGCCCACCGCATCGGCCAGACGCAAAGCGTGTTTGTCTACAAGATGGTGGCGCAAGGCACGATTGAAGAACGCATTCTGGCGCTGCAGGAGCGCAAGGCGGCGCTGAGCGAGAGCATGTACAGCGGGTCGGTTGGACGCAAGGAGCCTCTGTTCAGCGAAGGTGATCTGGCTGAGCTGCTGAAACCACTATCTATTTGATAGCTGGTTGCGAAGGTAACACGGGGGCTAGCGGCTGATTTTATGTATGAAATAGATCAATTGCCTTTGCCTTTGCCCGGCTGATGTAGTAACATGACTACTTCAATCAGAAGGGCACTGTCATGACCATCACCACCATCTCAAGCAGAGAATTCAACCAGGCTGCGAGCGAGGCAAAAAAGGCAGCCAACGAGGGGCCTGTGTTCATCACAGACCGGGGCCGACCCGCCCATGTGCTGATGAGCATGGCGCTGTATCAGCGCCTCACGGGCAGCCGTCAGAAGATCGCCGACTTGTTGGCGATGCCGGGCATTGAGGATATTGAACTTGAAATTCCCCGCCTGCGTGACCTCGCACGGCCGGCGGACCTTTCCTGATGTTTATTCTTGATACCAACGTCGTGTCTGAGCTGCGCAAAATTCGCCTTGGACGAGCTGATGCGCGTGTGGCGCAGTGGGCTGACAGCGTGGAATCGGCTGACCTGTACTTGTCTTGCATCACGGTTCAGGAGCTGGAAATCGGTGTCTTACTCGCAGAACGTCGCGACCCGGCGCAAGGCGCGGTGTTTCGGGCGTGGTTCGACCACCATGTTTTACCCGCATTTGCCGGCCGTATCCTGCCCGTTGATACGGCTGTCGCACAGCGCAGCGCCAAGCTTCACGTCCCCGATCCGCGCCCTGTTCGGGATTGCCTGATCGCGGCAACCGCCCTTGTGCATGGCATGACCGTCGTCACCCGCAACGTTGCCGATTTTGAGCCGTGCGGTGTGCCGGTGCTCAATCCTTGGGATACCAAATGACTGAGCCGAAAAACAAAAGAGTTTGTTGCGCCAGCGAATAACGTTGACCCTAGTTTCAACGATAAAACTTGACTAGATTACGACCGTAAAAGACTGACTGCTGTCACACAACTTTTCGATCAGATCGCACCAAAGCAGCCCTTCCCCGAGTCAACTTCAACAAAGCGGTCGCTCGATACGAAAAATCAGAATTTAGCCGTAGACGGTTCTTGAGCAGCGCAAGCGGCGCTTACGACGAGGAGCCAGTTTGATACGATTCGCTTGCAATCAATCCTGCCGAACATTCGCAAGGTACCGTTGAGATTCAGCGTGTGAAACACGCTGCACCACAATGGCCCAATAACAAAGGGGGTTAGTCAAATGAAAACCGATTGCAATTTTCAAAAATGGCACGGTCGTATCCGCTGTGGCCTCGGCCTGCGCTGCCGGTATTGCGGCTTTTATCGTCTAGCTGCTGAACAAGAACACACTCCGTACTCGTGCTCTTGATCTTCTGATGAAGAAGGAATCAGCGCCACCCGGCAATGCGGACAGTGAAAATGCGTAAAGTTGCTCAAAAGAAATCGATGGCCCCTGTACTTGATGACCTGCTGAACGACGGCCGGCTGGCACGGCTGTTCTCGAAGGATGCCCGCCACTGCGCGCTACAACTGTGGATATTGCAGATCAAGTCCAAGCAATCGATTGAAAATCGCGTCGTCTACGGTCGCCTGCTCCCCTACAGCCATTCCAACGACCGCTGGCACTTCAGCAACAACGATAAATTCGATACCTTCGGGCAATTCAAGACACAGGTTACCCGAATCAACTTGGACATCAAAAGCACCCACTGCGCGGGCCTCTTACGGTTATTCAGCGCAGGCCAGACCATCTCAGCAATCAGCGAAGAGCTGAAGCTCGGGTTGCCGAACAATTTGAAAGCACGTTTCGGGACAACCACGCTCGCCGCCGGTGATCTGGTCTACCGCCCCGTCGCCTACCTGCTCAACCGCGATGCGAATGACCGGAGTTCGCCCTCTAGCTCGCATGGCGGAGCTGGAGCCTTCAGCGCTTCGATCACCCAGACCGACAAGGGGGCGCTGTTCCGCCTGGGTCAGGACTACGACGTTGCCTTGACCGCATCGGTGGTCAAGCGTCTTAACGCGGATACAGGCCTGGACTTCGGTGGCACCGACACCGCCCGCTTTGGCGACCTCGAGCTGCTGGTCTTCCCTACGCTGGACGAACTGGAACGCCCCTTGTTGGTCGTGAGCTGGGCCGATGCTCCACACGCGTTCGTTGCACGCTTCAAGCCGACGCAGGTACCGCACTTCAGCGGCTTCCAGTTCCGCCTGAGCGTCGCCAACGACGGCCAAATCGTCTACTCGGGCATCGCCACAGCAGAACGCAATGCAGAAGGCGTATTCGAGTGCAAGTTCGAGTTGGGCAACCAAGTGCGTGAGATAACCGATAGCACCGAACTGGAGATCTTCGGCTTCCATGGTGACCAATCCCGCGAGGGTACGCTGTGTTGCAGGTGGCGAATCGGGTACATCCGAGAAATTCATCTGCAGAGTCATGTAGCGGGCCACGGGGCCAGCCCGGTCAAATTCGACTGGCTGGGAAATGCCACTCAGCCGTCCGAGTCGGCTAGGGTGAAAGCAGCACTGACGATCACTCGCGGCAATCTGGGATTCGCCAATCACATCGGCGGGCGAGAGGCAGACCCTTGGGTCCCGGCCAACCGCGATTTCGCATCCCTTTTTGCGCGACTCCATCCGCCGAAGTCGGATGGGTGGTTCTTCCAGCACAAGGGCGAGGGGCGGCTGCAATTCGTGGAGTGGTTCAGGGAGCTGCTAGCCAAGTACCAGCAGCATCAGATGGTCGTTTTCGATCCCTATTTCGAGGATGCCGGGTTGGGTTTGTTACTACTTTGTGCGGCGCCGGAGGCGGACTACATCGTCTTTACGTCCCTACCTAAGCCAAAGCGGAGCGACGTCGTGCCGTGTGAAAGCGACATGCCATCACCTAGCCGGATTAACAACCTGATGGCGAGTTGTGAACACAACCGCCAACTACTGAAAAGCATCAAGCTGCGCATCTACGGCCTGAAGGAAGGTCGGCTGCATGATCGCTACATCGTAATCATGAGTCCAGACGGGCTCCCGGTCGCAGGTTTCAACCTGTCCAACTCGCTTCAGAAAGCTGCCGAAAACTATCCCTTGCTGGTCACCCCGATACCTTCGGATGTCTTGCTAAAGGTCGAGCAATACAAGTTCGGGCTGGTGCAGGAGGCGCAGGCCGCGCAGCCCGAAGGCGAGACTGAGAATCCCGCCATGCGGCTTCTGTTCGACTCCACGGCGACACCGACGGTGCCGCGACGCTACGAGCCACTACGCTTCCTCGAGAAGGCCAAGGCAGGCGCCGTGCTGAGCGTATGGACAGGCGAGCTGTCGCTACAAGGCTTGAGCGGCGATCCGTTGAAGGAGCGGATGGCGGCGCTAGAGCTACTCAAGGATGACTCGCTCGCGCTGCCCGAGACGTCAGGCCTACGCAATTTTCTGGATCAGCAGGCGGACAACTACGCGGACTTCACGGCGACCTGGGATGTGCTCGGCGAGGTGCTCGCACATTCACGCTTCGGGGACAGCCGCTTTCGCGAGCTTGAATCCGAGCCTGCCTTTCTGGAATTCCAGGAGCGGTTTCTCGAGGCATCGTTCAACCGCCCGCATGACGAGGTAGACAAGGAATTGGCCGTGGTGGAGGCCCGGCTCTTTCGGGAACCGGTCGAGACCTTGCTACACAGCTCCTATCACCCGCATCACTTGTTCCATGCGATAAAGTATGCAGCCCTGACCTGGCCGGAGTACTTCACCATCAAGTTTCTGTGGTGGTATGCCCCAGACGCTCTGCTGGCGATCGCCGAAGCCCAGATGGCCAGCGTACCAATGGAGCCCCAAGGTCCGGACGCGGTGCGACTGTCCCTGTTGAGCCAGATCGTCAGCGAGATTGCGTTGTCGGTGCAGTTCGACATCAGCGAGGGACAGCGGGACCGGCTCGTTCGCAGCGGCAATGGTCTGCTGCAATGGATGGGACTGAATGCGATTGAGATGCAGCTGGAAAAGCCGGAAGGACTCGCCATAGTGCTGCAGTTGGTGACCGCCTTTGCCTACCCGGAGCGGGTGCGTGCCCTGGGCTGGATGGTTCATCACGCGGCAGGGAATCCAAAGAAGGCCGAGATCTACAAAGGCCTGGTAGCGGCGCTGCACGAGGCACTGCCGGCGACCATCCCCGCTGAAGAGCTGAGGCGTCTGGTCGACTCCATGCGCGGGCATATGCAGCAACTGGCCTGGACCGAGCCGTGGCTGTTCCAGGATGTGGTCTTTCCCTTGTTGCAGAATGATCGCGCCAACACCGACGAGGCCTGCGAAATTTGGATGCAGGAGCTGGCCGGCATGCTGGAACCGCAACTGAAGGACCAGTCGCTGCTGTTTGACCGAGCGCGAGAGGGCCAGACGACCAACATCACCGCGTTCCTCTTCGCCTATAGCAACTCCGAGCGACAGCAGGCCAGCCTGAAGTCGATACAGGCGATCCTAAAGCGGCAGAGGCGGATCGTGCAACAGCCCCTCGCCAGCACTTCGGACTGGACCCGGTGGGACGGCGCTCTGGTGGTCTCGATGTGGATCCTGACCTTTACCCGATGGGGTCAGTACTACTTGCGCGAGCGCGGCATGACCAACCGCGAGATGGAAGATCTGCTGCGGGACACCAGCGAGCTTGCGATGGTCAGGCCGATGAGCGAATGGCGGTCTGAGGGTGCCGGCAAGCAGGGCGAGCTCGCCGCGTTCCTCGACCAGGTGGAGGAGCTCCTGGCCTCAAGCGACGAGTAGAAAAGCAAACTTCAACAGTCGATTCAGCGGTGGCCTCAGATCAATTAGGTGTTGCTGCAGTATCCTGCTTGAGCGGCACCATGCCAACCGAATCCCGGTCGCGGTGTAGCTTGATGGTGGTCGCCTTGGCCAGCCAGCGCTTTAAAGCGCTCGGCTTTGGGGCTGGGGATGGACTGGATCAAGCGAAAAATGCCCTGCGTATTCCAGCACTGGAGTTTCTGCCGCCCACCCGCAGTGTCAAACGGTAATGCAAGGGGGGTCAATTTGTCCCCCTCCTTGGCTGTCCAGGCTCAAATCGGGGTCGCGCCTGCGCATCTTCTTCCCGTTGTCCGACGGATCAGCGGCATCCCCGCAACAAAATCGCTCTTGATTTGATAGCCGCCTGCGCTTATTCCACGAGGGTTACAAGTCAATTCTTTATATAAAAGCGGTCGAATCAGCCGGCCTGATGGAGGCAAGGGTTAGCGCAAAAAACCCAGGCTAAAAACCTGGGGCCGCAATTTGTCGGTCAATGCTTGATAGGCCAGTTCAAACGGGCCATGGTTGACCGGCGCAGTGTCGCCACTGGCGTTACGGGCTTTCAAGGCATTGCGAATTTGATACCAGCCCACGTCGGACCTGTTGAGCTTGTATTGATCGCGTACCGTGCGCACGTCGGTGTGGGCGAAGTAGGCTTGCCACAAACCACGCCCACCGTCCAGCACGGCCAGCGCCTCCGCAGACAAGGTTTTATCGACCAAGTACTGCACCATGAAGTCGGACTCAAAGCGATCCGGCGCGCCCACTTCTGCTTCTGTGAAAGGGATGAAGTGGTTGACCAGCGACCATGTTTTGCCGTTCCATTCGAGATCGTTGGCACCGGCGGTGAGGTTGCCACGGTTGAACAGTGTCCAGATCAGGCAGTCGGTTTTGAATTCGTCGGAGAGTGGTGACGTGGGCTGCAAAAACTGGTCGCGGTCATTGAGCCAAGTGGGCCGGATGAGTTTTCGCACGGAGAAAACAGCGACGGCTTGGAGCAAGTTTTCGGGGGTGATGAAAAACCCGCCGCCATGTCCGATGCTGTGAACAGACGAAAACACTGCCGTCCGCTGTTCCGCGTTTTGTAAGTCGTTGCTATCGCACAGCATGTGACCAATTGCGCCATCCGCCCACTTGGTGCGTCGCACGCCAGTAGTTTTGGTCGTTGGCGTGGTGGCATTGATTAACGGCAGCGCATCTACTTCATTGGATTTTTGCCTGCCCATCCAGTTCGTCAGCAACTGCGAATTTGGTAAGTTGTAGTACATCTTCTCGCCAATGGCTTGCGCGTTTCTGTCCAATACGTCCACCGATATTTCCACAATCGGTGTCTTTGTCGCTGCGGTTTGGTCCGTTTTCCATATTAAAAAGCCAATGGGAAATTTTCCGCTCAGGCCATCAAACGCCTGGTTGTGAACGACAAAACCACCCTGATACTGGGCATTCCATGCCAGCCTGAATTTTTCAAAATTTGGCGCATTGATGTATTTCATCGTGCTGAACATCGCAACGGTTGCGGTAGGCATCTCGATGCCAATGCGTGCCAGGAACTGCGCAAACAGTTCACGAGAGGCGTAGCCGTAGTGCGTCATGCTGTCACCGACCCGCGTGGTGGCCACTCCCGACTTATTTTCAGTGCCCAATTTGGTCTCAGTGTTCCCCCGCGTGCCCACCTCCGCATACGGCGGATTGATCAGCACCAAAATCTTCCTGCCAGCCGCTATCGCCGCCCGCAAAGGGGCAGGCACCTTGTTGCTCAGGCTGTAATCAATCTGGCCCTCAAGAGTGACGTCGTCGTTCAAATAGTCATACTGAAAGCGCTGCGCCGCCACGCAGGTTTTGGTGGCCTTCATCACGTCGATGTCGGGCTGGTCCAGCGTGGACATGTAGATGTTGCGCGGGTTGCTGTGCTTTACTTCCAGGTTGCCCACGCCACAGCACATGTCCCACACGAGGTAGTCTTTTTGCCAGTTATTGCCCAGCACCTCGGTCAGCTTGTCGTAGGCTTTATCGACCACATGCAGCGGCGTGTAATACGCGCCCTTGAAGCTGCGTTCGTCCAGCGGAATCAGGCTGTCGCGGCGTTCCAGCAGGTAGTCGCGGTATTCGGATTTGGGCGGCTTGTGGTAGATCGCCCAGAACTGGCGATACCCTTCCTTGTTGCCCAGCTCGTACATTTTCCCGGCCAAGCTGAACACCGGTGCGCCGTTCTTGTGCAGCAGCTCGGCGGGCAGGTTGGCATGGGTGGACACGGTGCCGTCGTGCATGATGTCGGCGAAAAACAGCAGGGCGTAGTCTTCTTGCTTGATACCGAGGATTTCTCGCCCCACCATGGCGACCCATTTGTCAAACACCTGTTTCAGGTTGTCCGGGGTGATTTGCGTGCGGATGATGTCGCCAGATTTGATGGCGATTTTGACGGTGCTTAAAAACTCGTCTTCGTGCGTTGAGATTTTGAAAGAGACAAAGTGCGTGCCGATGTGGGCCGATATTTCGTCCAGCGCGTCAGTCGTGTACTGGCTGGCGGACTTGCCCCACTTGATGGTCTTCTTGCTGAGAAAGGGCAGCACGTCGGTGCTTTTCATCAGCGCGGCTTTTTCGGTGTCGATCACGGCCAGGAAGGGCGGCACGGTTTCACCCTTGTCCAGCGCGACCTGCACGTAATGCAGCAGTTGCGTGAACATGGCGTAGCTGGAGCACTTGCCGGTGTCTTTGGCTTCAAACCAGACTTCCTTGGTCTGGATATCAATCAAGCCCTTGGTGTAGCCCTTGAGGCCCAGGGCTTTGATGTAGGCGTCTTTAACGTCCTCTTCGCTCTTGGCGGATTGCAGTTGGGTATACAGGCTCACGGTGCAATAGCTTGGCTGGATTGAAGGGCCGACGTGCAGGCTGCGCTGCGTTTGATTATTAGATTTTTCACCGTGTTCCCTGTTGAATGAGTGGATTTTAAGTTGATCGACATGCTATGCTTTTAATAGCTGCTTGCGCATACCTCATAAGAGCTACGGGGCAATTTGGCATGCAAATCTGCCTTCACGACTGAACCGTCACCCCTTGGCGGGTCATGTTGTCGTCACCGCCATCAACCAGCACCGGCGGGTGAAGCGGCAGCCCCGGCAAGGCGGGTCCATTTGTGCAGGCCGCGCCACCTCAGATCGGTCAGACCCACGATGGGCACCTGCCCCTGTTGCAACTCATCCAGTGAGAACGGCAGCAACTGGTCCATGCGCTTTTCCGCATCAACCTGGGTTGGCAGGTACGAGTTCAGTCGCAAAGCAGTTGGGCGCCTTCAAGCTTGGATGCGCGCTCGTCAAAGGTCAGCAAAGGCCCCTGTCCAGCCTGACTGACCAGTGCAACGTGCAGGCAGTCGGCGAAATCTGGTGAGCCGGCTTGTTTGAAGAGCCACAGAGCCTGCTCCAAGACAGGTTCGGTCTGAAACTCAAGTTCAGTCACGCTCAGGAGTGCGTCCAGGGCGGCCGTGACGGAAGGCTTGTCAAAACGATAACGAGACCGCAGCACCCACTCGGTTTCAAGCATGACGGTCACCGTGACAAACAGCCTCTCCTCCTTTTTTGCGCTGGACTCAAACAAACCTGCAACGATCACGCTCTGTTTTGCGTCGTCGTCCGTCAGCCAGCGAACCAGGACGTTGGTGTCAAGCGCCGCCATTAAGAAGCTGAACCCAAGCTCATTTCAGCAATGGAAACTGCCGTGCCAGGTGACGGCTTGAGCATGCCCTTGAGTGCCAGCAAGGACTTGGTCTTGGCTCGCATCACCACGGTGCCGTCGGGCATAGGCGTGAACGTGAGCCGGTCCTTCGGACTGATAGCCATAGACCGCCGGATGTCGGCAGGGATGGTGATTTGGCCCTTGCTGGTGAGTGTCGCTTCTGACATGTTGAACTCCTTACATTATTTGATAGTGTAAGGAGTTCAGCAGGCAAGGTCAAGACACTTACTTGCTCGGGTCCCAATGGTCAGTTGTATGAGAACGGCAGCAGCTGTACAGCGAGGGCGATCTGACGGAGCTACTGAAGTCGCTACTTATTTAATAGCGCCTTGTGCTTATGCTACGAGCGCTACAGCTCAATTTTCTATATGAATCTGTTGCCACAACTGAACCGTCACACCTTGGCGTGTCATGTTGTCGTCACCCCGCACGCCCAACGGGACGGCACACCAATCTAGCCGCCAGGGCGCTTTGTAAAGAAAAGTATCCGCTGTCAACGTCGGCATCAACCCGACGTTGTAGGTACAAGCCCGAACGAAATTCTGGCTCGCTTATGACAGTCGGAGCTCATGCGACTGTCGCTTTATGAGTGAGTATCAAACATGTCGAATATCAAAAACCTGATCGCTACCGTGTTGTTTTCCAGCGTTGCTGCTGTTTCGTTTGCCCAGGCGCCTGTTGCGCCGAAAGCGGCCACTCCGGCAGTCCCTGCCGCAGTGACGGCAGCTGTGGCGGCAACCCCAGCCAAGGCGGCTTCAAAGCCAGCGCACACGGTGAAGAAAACGCACAAAACTACGCCAGCCAAGAAGGCTGACGCGGCTACGCCTGCAACACCAGCCACGCCAGCTACACCTGCTGCCAAATAAGCGGACTGATTTCTGAGAAAAGGGGGCCGGGGTTACTCGGCTCCCTTTTCTTTTGCACGCAGATTTTCCGGGCTGGGCGCCATGACATCCCAGGCTTTGATGGCCTCGGCGGCGTACATCAGGGCCGGGCCGCCGCCCATGTAGACGCACACGCTCAACATCTCTTCCAGCTCGGCGCGGGTGCAGTCCAGCTTGAGCAGCGCTTTGACGTGAAACCCGATACAGCCCGAGCAGTGCTGCGTGATGCCGATGGCCAGCGCCATCAACTCTTTGTGTTTGGCGCTGACGGCGCCTTCCGCCATGGCGGCGCGCGCCAGCTGACCAAAGCCCTGCATGGCCTCGGGCTGGGCTTTGCGCAACGGGGCCAGTGATTCGTTGATGTTTTGAATCAAGCCGGTGTGATCAAAAGTGCTCATGGTGTGTCTTTGATAAAAATATAGTCCGGGGAGTATCGGCCACATCCCGTTGCCGTAGTTTGGGGTGAATCAAGTTTTCGATCCACCGCGGAGGCTCGATTCCATCGCACAATGTTTCCATGATCCAACTTTCCGACATCGAAGCCGCCGCCGCGCGCTTGCAGGGCCAGTTGCTGCGCACGCCCTGCATCGCGTCGCGCACCCTGTCTGACATCACCGGGGCGCAGGTTTTTCTCAAATTCGAAAACCTGCAGTTCACCGCCTCCTTCAAGGAGCGCGGCGCCTGCAACAAGCTGGCGCAACTGACACCGCAGGAGCGCCAACGCGGCGTCATCGCCATGAGCGCCGGCAACCACGCGCAGGGTGTGGCTTACCACGCCCAGCGGCTGGGGCTGCGGGCCGTGATCGTGATGCCGCGCTTCACCCCGGGCGTCAAAGTAGAGCGCACGCGGGGTTTTGGCGCCGAAATTGTGCTGCACGGCGACACGCTGGACGAAGCGCGAGCCCACGCTTTGGTGTTGGCAGAACAACAGCAACTGGTCTTTGTCCACCCGTACGACGATGCCGACATCGTGGCCGGTCAGGGCACGGTCGGGCTGGAAATGCTGCAGGACGTGCCCGAGCTGGACACGCTGGTGGTGGCGGTCGGCGGCGGCGGGCTGATTGCCGGCATGGCCACCGCCGCCAAAGCGCTCAAACCCGGCATCGACATCATTGGCGTGCAAACCGCGTCTTTCCCGGCCATGGTCAATGCCATCAAGGGCACGCACCACCCGCAGGGCAACAGCAGCATTGCCGAAGGCATTGCGGTCGGCACCCCCGGCCAGATTCCGCAAGCCATCATTGCGCGCCTGGTGGATGACCTGGTGCTGGTGGACGAAGGTGATATTGAGCAGGCTATCGTCATGCTGCTGGAAGTGGAAAAAACGCTGGTCGAAGGCGCCGGGGCCGCCAGCCTGGCGGCGTTGCTCAAATACCCGGAGCGCTTCAAGGGCAAACGGGTCGGCCTGGTGCTGAGCGGCGGCAATATCGACCCGCTGTTGCTGGCTGCCATCATCGAACGCGGCATGGTGCGCGCTGGCCGCTTGGCACGGATTCGCGTCAGTGCCCGCGACATCCCCGGCTCACTGGCCAAAATCACCGCCACCGTGGCCGGGGCCGGCGCCAACATCGACGAGGTGCATCACCAGCGCGCCTTCACCGCGCTGGCAGCCCAGAATGTCGAGGTCGAGCTGGTCATCCAGACGCGCGGGCCGCAGCACATCCAGGAAGTGCTGGCCCAGTTGCTGCAAGCCGGGCTGGCGGCGCAGTTGATTCATTAACGAAAGTCTTTATGAGCGATACCCCTCCCGGCGAGCGCACGGCGTCTTTGGCGCCCGTCGACCAGCAGCAACTCCGACTCCTGCGCGCGCACCGCCGCGCCCACCGGCAAAAACAGCCCCCGCGACCGCTGGCCGCACCCGAGCACTTTTTGCCAAGCGCGCCGACCCGGGGCCAGCGGCTGGCGGATGCGGTGGCGGCCACCATCGGCTCGTGGCGCTTCATCATCATCCAGAGCACCGCCATCGTGCTGTGGATCACCGGCAACGTCCTGGCCGGACGCAACGCCTGGGATCCCTACCCCTTCATTTTGCTGAACCTGTTGCTGTCATTTCAGGCCGCCTACACGGCGCCCGCCATCATGATGAGCCAGAACCGCCAGTCCGAGCTGGACCGCCGGCATGCCGAGAACGACTATGAAATCAACGTCAAGGCCGAGCTGGAAATTGAGTTGCTGCACGAAAAGATCGACTTCATGAAGGAGCGCGAACTGCTGGCGCTGACCGAATCGGTGCGCGACCTGTCGGCCCAGCTGGCCGCCCTGTCCAAGCGGATTCCGTGACGACGGAACGGCTGAAATGAGCGCCATGCGGATATACCCCCGGGCTGATGGCGGGACGCATGGGTAAAATTCAGCTTTTGCGACTCTGCTAATTCAAGGAACCACCATGTCCAGCCCCACACCTGCCCGCGACGCCCATCAACCTGACGCGGTCGAATCCGTCGTATCTTCCATGCCGCTGGTGTTGCCGCTGGTCGGTGCCGTACTGATGTTTTTGTTGGCCTTCATCGCCGTTTCAATGGCCTGATCGGCACACAGCCCTTACCGAAATTAAGTAGTGCGCTACAAAATATGCAGCGCACTACCCGGTTGTCCCTTGCGGCAATCGTGAAGTCCCGGGCGTCACACGACCGCCCTGACAATGGCAGCAGCCTGCCAAATTCTGCCCTCCAGCGGCCCTCGCCACGACGTGGCGCGGACTACCGCAATCTCGTTGCCATTACCCGCATAAAGTCATGCAAGTTTTGCATATCTTTTCGAGGTAATCGGTTGGTAACCGACATTCAAGTTCATAAAATCGACCTTCCAGCGTTCGCCGCGACGACTTGACGTTTGTGAAGCACCCCGTCACAGGCTTTCGTTGACAGCCGCAGCAAGAGTCCGTTTAGAAAAATCGCTTTTTCAAAATGAATGGTTGGGGGAAATTGAACCCCTTGGTCCGTTCCTTTTGAAAAAATGATTTTTTATTCTGGAGCACATTCATGAACACACCTGTGATGCAAGGCTTGAACCTCAACGCCCCGAGTTTTGTCAAAAACGCGAAACTGATCGCCTGGGTTGCCGACATGGTCGCCCTCACCAAACCCGCCAGCATTTACTGGTGCGATGGCTCCGACGAAGAATACGCCCGCCTGTGCCAGCTGCTGGTCACTGCCGGCACCTTCAAAAAGCTCAATGAAGCCAAGCGCCCGAACAGCTTCCTGGCCTGCTCCGACCCGAGCGACGTAGCGCGCGTCGAAGACCGCACCTTTATCTGCTCCGAGAAAAAGGAAAACGCCGGCCCGACCAACAACTGGATGGCGCCCGCCGAAATGCGCGCCCTGCTGCAACAAGGCGCTGGCGAGACCAAAGCCCTGTTTGACGGCTGCATGAAGGGCCGCACGATGTACGTGGTGCCGTTCTCCATGGGTCCGCTGGGCTCGCACATTGCCCACATCGGCATTGAATTGACCGACAGCGCTTATGTCGCCGTTAACCAGAAAATCATGACGCGCATGGGCAAAGCCGTGTACGACGTGCTGGGTACCGATGGTGATTTCGTCCCCTGCATGCACACCGTGGCGGCACCGCTGGAAGCCGGTCAGGCTGACGTGTCGTGGCCTTGCAACAAGAACAAATACATTGTTCATTACCCAGAAACCCGTGAAATCTGGAGCTATGGCTCCGGTTACGGCGGCAATGCCTTGCTGGGCAAGAAGTGTTTTGCCCTGCGCATCGCCTCCAACATGGGACGCGACCAGGGTTGGTTGGCCGAGCACATGCTGATTTTGGGTGTGACATCGCCCAAGGGCAAAAAATACCATGTGGCAGCCGCTTTCCCGAGCGCTTGCGGCAAGACCAACTTCTCCATGCTGGTGCCACCGGCTGGTTTTGACGGCTGGAGCGTGACCACCATTGGTGACGACATCGCCTGGATCAAACCGCACGCCGACGGCAAGATGTACGCCATCAACCCGGAAGCCGGTTACTTTGGCGTCGCCCCCGGCACCAACTACCACACCAACCCCAACTGCATGGCCAGCCTGGACAAAGACGTGATTTTCACCAACGTGGCCCTGACCGATGACGGCGACGTCTGGTGGGAAGGCATGGAAAAAGACGGTGGCGGCGTGCCCGCACACCTGATCGACTGGCAAGGCAACGACTGGACCCCCGAGATCGCCAAGCAAACCGGCGCCAAGGCGGCCCACCCGAACTCACGGTTCACCGTCGCGGCCGGCAACAACCCGGCGCTCGATCCGGAATGGGACAACCCGGCTGGTGTGGCAATTGATGCCTTCATCTTCGGTGGCCGTCGCTCCACCACCGTGCCGCTGGTGACCGAAGCCCGCACCTGGATGGAAGGCGTTTACATGGCCGCCACCATGGGTTCCGAGACCACCGCAGCTGCCGTCGGCCAAATGGGCGTGGTGCGCCGCGACCCGTTCGCCATGCTGCCGTTCTGCGGCTACAACATGAGCGATTACTTCCAGCATTGGCTCGACATGGAGCACAAGCTCGAAGCGTCCGGCGGCACTTTGCCCAGCATCTACTGTGTCAACTGGTTCCGCAAGGGCGACGATGGCAAGTTTGTCTGGCCTGGCTACGGCGAGAACATGCGCGTGCTGAAGTGGATGATCGACCGCCTTGAAGGCCAGGCACCCGGTAAAGACAATTTGTTTGGCATCAGCCCGACCTATGACGAAATCACCTGGACCGGCCTCGACTTCACGGCTGAACAGTTCAACACCGTGACCAGCATTGACAAAGCGGCCTGGACCGAAGAGCTCAAGCTGCACACCGCGCTGTTTGAGCAACTGGCCTACCATCTGCCGAAAGAATTGACAGCGACCAAGGCGCAAATCGAAAAGCGTTTGATAGCCTGAAGCGGTCAGCCTGAATAACTGACAAAGTGCATGATCTGCACTTTGTCAGAGAAGCCCCGGGTCAACATCCCGGACAAAAAAAAGCCACCGAACCCGGTGGCTTTTTTACATCTGCGGCGCACGCCGCAAAAAATTTAGCTGATCAGCGTTCGTTACGCGTCTTGGCGGCGGTCAGTTCCGACATCACGCGCGGATCGGTCTTGGCAATGGCCCACAGGCGCTTGTCAGCCCGGGTTTTGGCCACCCGCACCGACCAAGCATCCAGCGAATTCACGACAGTGACCGCCAACTTACGTGCAGCACCCGCAAACAGCGCCAGGGCCGAAAAGCCGACCACCCACAAAGCGACCCAGGCCACCATCAGGTGACCGTCAGCCCATGTGTCAATCAGCTGGTCCGCCACCACCACCAGGGCCGAGACCATGGCGGTCAGCAACATGGCGCTCAGGCCCTTGGTGCTGTCGAAGCCACGATGCGTCGCGCTCGTCGCACCAGCCACCGCTGCATGGCGGGCAACGCCGGCATGTTGCGCAGGAAAACGGGATTGTGTAAAGCTGACCATGGTGAAATATTCCTTAATGTTTTACCGGATGGGTAGAAACGAGTGCTGATATTAGGGTTAGCCCTGATATTTCGCAAGTTTATTTGCATAATGGCGTCTATTCATATCAGTGATTTAATAGACCCATGGATACCACCAATTTCAAGACACTCGACCTGAACCTGCTCCGTGTTTTCGACGAAGTCATGACCGAACGCAGCCTGACCCGGGCCGCGCTCAAGCTCTCCATCACGCAACCGGCGGTGAGCAACGCGCTGCGCCGGTTCCGGGAGGCGATGGGGGACGAACTGATCAAACGCAGCGGCCAGGTGATGGCGCCAACACCGCGGGCGCTGGCGTTGTGGCCCGCCGTGCGCGAAGCACTGCGCCAGTTGCAGGAGGTCATCACGCCCAGCCACTTTGTCCCGGAACAGGCCACTACCACCTTTGTGCTGGCCATGGCGGACGCCACCGCCGCAAAACTGATGCCGGGCCTGGTTGAGATCATGGACCGCGATGCGCCGGGCATCTCGATCCGGGTGGTGCCGCTCACCACACGCGACCCGCGCCGCCTGCTTGACCTGGAAGCTGTCGATCTGGCGATTGGCTACTTTCCCGCCGTGTTCGCCGACCTGACGGCGCGGGCGCAGGCCGGCGAGGCGGTGGCGTTCGCGCAGCAACGGCTGTACAGCGGTGAATACGTTTGCGTCATGCGCCGTGACCACCCGCTGGCCAAAGGCCCCTTCACGCTCAACCGCTATTGCGCGGCGCGGCACCTGCTGGTGAGCTTTTCCGGTCGCCCCTTTGGCTTTGTGGACGAAGCATTGGCGCTGCTGGGGCGCGAACGCCGCATTGTCCTCACGGTCAATCAGTTCTTTACCGCCGGCAAGGTGGTGGCCCACTCCAACCTGCTGACCGTCCTGCCGCGCCACTTTGTGAGCGTCACGGGGTTCGCGGAGCAACTGGTGTTGCGGGCGTTGCCCTACCCGGTGCCAACGGTGCAGATCGACGCCCTCTGGCACCACCGGCTCCACCGCATCAGTGCCCATGAATGGCTGCGCGCCACCATCGCCACGGTGGCCAAGTCGGCCTTTACCAGTTGACGCGGAACGCCAGCGCGCCCGCCAGCACGGACAATGGCCGGATGAAGATTCAACTCCTGTCCGACCTGCACCTCGAAGTTCACCCGGCCTGGGTGCCCACGCCGGCGCCGGGTGCCGACCTGCTGGTGCTGGCCGGCGACATCGGTTCTTACCAGCCCGGCTCGCTGCTGCTGGACAGCGACTTTGGCCTGGCCCGCTTTTCTCCGCACCACGGCTGGCCCACACCGGTGCTGTTTGTGCCCGGCAACCATGAGTACGACGGCATGGATTTTGATGTGGCGCATGCGCGCCTGCGCGAGACCTGCGCGCGGCTGGGCATCACCTGGCTGGAGCGGGAAGTCATCCGCTGGTCGGCCGCGCCGGGGAAAGCCGTGCGTTTTATCGGCACCACGCTGTGGACCGATTTCGATGCGCTCGGTCCACCGGCGTCCGAGACGGAAACTGCCACCGCCGGCCTGCTCAACCAGCAACTCAAAACCCGTGACAAGGCGTTTCGCGCTGCCAACTACTACCTGAAGAAGACGGGCAGCACCCGGCACGGCCAAGCGATGCTGGCCGAGGCGGTACGCGCACAAGCCCTGCTGTGCCAGGACTGGTTGACCAAAGCCCTGGCCGAGCCGTTTGCCGGCACGACGGTGGTGGTGACCCACTTTGCGCCCAGCCTGCTGAGCGCCGACCCGCGCTACGGACTGACACCCGGCACCGCCGGCTTTTGCAATGCGCTGGACCACTTGCTGCCGCACGCGCAGCTGTGGTTGCACGGTCACCTGCATGCGCCGAATGACTACGTTAAAAGCGGCTGCCACGTCATCGCCAACCCCTTGGGTTACGCCCGCAAAAACGAACAATCAGCGTTTCGTGAGGCTTTTTGTATCGAACTGTGAGCGCCACTGCGGCCCTTAGCTACACTGCAGTTTTTAAAGCGGAGCCCCACAATGAAAATTCTTCTCGCCGTCGATGGCAGTCCGTACACCAAAAAAATGCTGGCCTACCTGACCACGCATGATTTGTTCACCCAAGGCAACGAATACACCGTGTTCACGGTGCAGCCGGTGCTGCCACCGCGTGCCCGCGCCGCCGTTGGCAAGGAAATTGTGGATAAATACTATACCGACGAGGCTGAGAAGATCCTGGCGCCAGTGTCCAAGTTTCTGTTGCGCCATGGCATCGACGCCAAGAGCAGCTGGAAGACCGGCCATGCGGGCGAAACGGTTGCCAAATTCGCCGACAGCGGCAAGTTCGACCTGCTCGTCATGGGCTCCCACGGCCACGGCACGTTGGTCAATCTGGTGATGGGCTCGGTGGCCACCGAAGTGCTGGCGCATTGCAAGGTGCCGGTGCTGCTGGTGCGCTAAAGCCAGCCAGCGCAAACTACATCGCTATTATTTTTATAGCTAGTTGCGCTTATGTGACGGGGGCTAGCGGGCTATTTAACTCTTAAGCCAAGGCCCCACGACGGCCGCTTCCTGCAAGCGCCGTCGGGCCCCTTCACCCTCCTCAATATTCCCAGAAGATGCGCTGCAGCTCTTTGCTGTCATTGGTCTGGGTCAGCGCCACCGCCGCCAGGATCCGGGCTTTTTGCGGATTCAAATCATGCGCTACCACCCAGTCGTACTTGTCGTCGGGTTGCTCGGCATTGCGCAGCACAAAGCCTTCGGGCACGCGGGACGAGCGAATCACCTGGATGCCGGCGCTGCGCATGGCTTGCAGCGCGGGCACGATGCGGTCCGCCACCGAGCCGTTGCCGGGGCCGCCATGGATCACGGCCTTGATGCCGGTCTTGGCCAGCGCATCAAAGCCGGTGCGGGGCACGTTGCCGTAGCTGTAAATGATCTCGACCGGGGCCAGTTCGCTGATGCTGTCGATGTTGAACTCGGACTGCGCCGTGTGGCGTTTGACCGGGGCGCGGAACCAGTAGTTCTTGCCCTCGATCACCAGGCCCAGCGCGCCCCATTGGCTGCGGAAGGCTTCCACCTTGAGGTTGACGGACTTGACCACGTCGCGGCCACTTTGGATGCTGTCGTTCATCGTCACCAGCACACCCTTGCCAGCCGCGTCTTTGCTGGCCGCCACCGTGACGGCGTCCAGCAAGTTCAGCGCGCCGTCCGCCGACAGGGCGGTTCCGGGACGCATCGAACCGACCACCACGATCGGCTTGTCGGTGTGCACCACCAGGTTCAGGAAAAAGGCGGTTTCTTCCAGCGTGTCGGTACCGTGGGTGATGACCACGCCGTCCACATCCGCTTGCTTGACCAGCGCCGACACCCGTTTGCCCAAGGTCATGAGCTGGGTGTTGGTAAAGCTCTCCGAGGCAATCTGGAACACCTGTTCACCCTTGACGTTGGCCACGTTGGCCAATTCTGGCAGGCCCGCCAGCAATTTGTCGACCGGCACTTTGGCGGCGGCGTAGGTGGCGCTGTTGACGGCGGAAGCACCGGCGCCGGCAATGGTGCCGCCGGTGGCCAGCACCACGATGTTGGGCTTGGCGACCTGGGCCTGGGCCAAGGGGACCAGCGTGGCCAGGACCGCCAAAGCGAACCCTGCCATGAACTGCCTGATTTTGAAATGAACGCGCATGGAGATGCTCCTGTAACTATTGTGATTGTGAGAAATCGCCTCCCATCGGAGGTGCCTGATGGTATCGGCGCCCACCCGAAATGGACAGCGGCGATCCATGCTTTCTTCTCATAACCCCATGACAGGCGGGTCAGCGGGCATTCAGTCCGTCAAAACAGGTGCTGAGCACCAGCGCCACAATTTGTTCGTCCTGGTACAGACCACCCATCTTCAGGAACTCCAGCACCGGATCGCAGGCGCGGGCAAAGAAGGTGTACAAAATGGCAATCGCCGGCAAATCGGGGTTGAGTTCCCCCGCCGCCTGGGCGGCTTCAATCCACGCGCCCAGCCGGTCGCTCACGTCCATCAAGCCATCCATGTAGTCCTTGTTGCCGATCAACGTGGCGCGCAGGCTGGAGTTCTGGCTCGGCAGCGACGGCATGTCGCCCGCCAGCTTGACTTCCAGCGTCCAGCGCACCACGCTGCGCAGCTTGTCCAGCGGCGTACCCTCGGCCGGCAGCGCGCTGATAAAGTCCTGCGCCCGGCGCATCACACGCACCATGGCGGCAGCGGCCAATTCTTCTTTGCTGGCAAAGTGCTTGTAGAGGCTGGCTTTGGCGATGCCCACTTGCGCTGCGACTTCGTCCACCGTCATGGCTTCAAAACCCTTTTCGGCCAGCAGCCGGTTGACCGTTTGCACGATGGCCTCTTCACGCGCCTTGAGCATTTGCTGTTTGAAGGAGATTTTGACGACGCAGGTGGGTTTCATGCCCGAATTTTAGCCATGGGCGTCAAAATTTGAGTGCCCCGGCTGTTTTATGACTCATTCGTCACCATGGTCAAGCGCCACCGCCGCGGCGGCCGTCAGGGCGCTGGTCAGGGCGTCCAGCACGGCCGAGTCCAGATTCCAGCAGTGCCAGTACAAGGCGACCGGCAAGGCGTGGCCGGGGGCGATGTCCAGCAGGCGACCGCTCTGCAGATGGTCGCGCACCTGCAGCTCCGGCAGCACACTGGCGCCCCAGCCGGCCAGCACAGCACGCACCTGGCCCTCCGAACTGGGCACGTACAGCTGGCTCAAGGCCACCTGCTTGAGCCCCAGCGCCCGCCCGATGAAGTCGGCCTGCAGGTCATCCTTGCGGTTAAAGGCAACAAAGGGCACAGCGCGAAAGTTGTGTGGCGTCAAACCAGCGGGGCAATGCACGGCGGCATAGCTGGCTTCGGCCACCGCCACGTAGCGCATGGCGCCCAGCGGCACCACCTTGCAGCTGCGCAAGGCCTGTTTGAGGGTGGTCACACAACCCAGTACCTGGCCCTCGCGCAGCCAGTCATGGGTGAAATCCTGGTCATCCGTGATGATCTCCAGACCGAGACCCTGGCGTGCCAGCGCGCTCAAAGCCGGCAGGGCCCAGGTGGCAATGCTGTCAGCGTTGATGGCAATCGAGATGCGCTCCTCCGCCCGCCCGCTGCCAGCGGCCCCCGGCGCCAGGTCTTTCAGATCGCGCTCCAGATCGGCCCGCAGCAGCCGCATCTGCATGGCGTGCTTGAGCAACAGCCGGCCCGCCGCGGTCGGTTTCAGCGGGCGGCTGCGCACGATCAGGACCGTGCCGACCTGGACTTCGAGCGAGCGCAGGCGCTGCGACACGGCGGACTGGGTGATCGAGAGGCGCACGGCCGCCCGCTCAAAACCGCCCTCTTCCACGATCGCCGCCAGACATTCCAGCGCGTTGGGGTCAAAAGTACTCATGCCAGTCACCTCGATAAGTAAAACTAATGTTTTCCAATAAAGTTTAATCCTGCTTTTGTTATGGCTGGACTTCCGCCACACTGCGCCTCATGAAAATCATCATTCTTGGCGCGGGCATCATTGGCGTGAGCACCGCCTGGCATCTTCTGGAGCGGGGCCATGAGGTCACGGTGGTGGAGCGGCAGCCGGATGCGGCGCTGGAAACCAGTTTTGCCAACGCGGCGCAAATCTCGGTCAGTTACTGCGAGCCTTGGGCCAACCGCGATGCGCCGCTGAAGGCGCTGAAGTGGATGTTTCGCAACGATGCCCCGCTGCTGTTTCGCCCGAAACTGGACTGGCAACAATGGCGCTGGAGCCTGCAGTTTTTGAGCCAGTGCAACGATGCCGCGTTTGAACGTAATGTGCAGCAGCTGGTGGCGCTGGGCGCCTACAGCCACGCCGCGCTGAAAGACGTGGTGCGCGCCACCGACATCGCCTATTCGCGGCTGGAGCGTGGCATTGCCCACTATTACACCGACCAGAAATCATTCGACACCGCCAGCGATGCCGCCGCGTTGATGCGCAAGTACGGCGTCTCGCGCCGGGTGGTCAGCCGCGACGAGTTGCTGCGCATCGAGCCTGCGTTCCAGCCCTTTGCGCACCGCATCGTGGGCGGCACCTTCACCGCCAGCGATGAGTCCGGTGACGCCCGCGTCTTCACCCAGGCGCTGGCGGCGCGTTGCATCGCACGCGGTGCCGAGTTTTTGTACAGCCACGATGTGGTGCGCCTGAACAAAGTGGGTGACGCTATAGATTCAATAGCTGTCTGCGCAAACAACACGGGGGCTGGTGGCCAAAATGATTCAAAGAAACAGCGCCTACTGAAAGCCGACCAGTTTGTGGCGGCCTGCGGCTCTTACACGGCGCCGCTGTTGCGCACCGTCGGCGTGGACCTGCCGATCTACCCCGGCAAGGGCTACAGCGCCACCTTTCCCATCTTGCGGCCCGAGGCGGCGCCGCTGGTCTCCACCATCGACGACGAAAAGAAAATCGCCATCAGCCGCCTGGGCGACCAGCTGCGCGTGGCCGGCACGATTGAAATCGGCGGTTATGACCTGACGCTTGATTCGCCGGTGGCACGCGCCCGCTGCCAGATGCTGTCCGACCGCATCGAGGCCGTGCTGCCCGGCGTCTGCGACACGCGCAACGAAGCCCAGGGTGGCACGCCAAATTACTGGGCCGGCCTGCGCCCCGCCACGCCGACCAACATTCCCTACATT
The DNA here is from genome assembly GCF_012927445.1 of Rhodoferax sp. Lineage (GTDB taxonomy): Bacteria > Pseudomonadota > Gammaproteobacteria > Burkholderiales > Burkholderiaceae_C > Rhodoferax. The sequence goes on along the minus strand of NZ_JABBPD010000007.1, from coordinate 477,305 downwards.
GGCAAAACCCGGGTGGGCAAACTGTGGATCAATGCCGGCCACGGCACGCTGGGCTGGACGCATGGCGCCGGTTCCGGCAAAGCCCTGGCCGAGCTCATCAGCGGCCAGCAGCCGGACTTGGCGTTTGGTTTTCACGGCTTCGCCGCGGCGCGCCAAACCGACCTGACATCGGTCCCGCTAGCGGGTTGAGCCCGTCGCCCATGCCGCGTCCAACCCAGCGGATTGTCCTGATAAAACGAATTCAAAGCGATTCAAAGCGGCAAGACCAGGCGCAGTCCCAGCGTCCAGTTTCGGCCGGGGGCCGGCTCATAAAACTGGGACAGGGCCTGATTGACAATGACCGAGCCCACATAGCGCTCGTCGGTCAGGTTGTCGATACGGCCATAGGCCGTCAGGCTGCCCGCACCCATGGCCCAGCCGTGACTGGCTTTCAAACTCAGGGTGGTGTAACCATCGGCCGATGCGGTGTTCGTGTCGTTGGCATACAGCCGGCCGGCCTGTGTCAGCTCAATGCCAGCCTGAGCGCCCAGGCCAGCACCCTTTTTGCTGCTGCTCATGGTTTGACTGGCCCAAAGTAGTTCGGAATAGAGAAAGCGCTGGGGAATGCCGGGAAGCTGGTTACCGGCCAGCACGGTCGAAGCCCCGCTGGTGAACGTTCTTGAAAACGTCGCATCGATCTGGGAGGCGGCCAAGGTGGCACGCAGGTGCGGCGTGAGCAGCGTGCTGCCGGAGAGTTCCCAGCCGGTGCGCGTGGTCCCGGGCGCGTTCTTGTAGGTGGAGCTGCCGCCGTTGTTGCTGGCAACCACGATCTCGTCCGCGGAGTCGATCTGGTAGACCGTGAAATCCAGGCGGGACTGTGGCGTCGGTGCCCACTTGGCCCCCACTTCGTAGTGCTGACTGCTGGCGGCATTGACCGACGTATTGAAGGCCGGCACACCGGCACCGCTGTAGGCCACCTCGGCCAGTGTGGGACTTTCGAAGCCCTTGCCATAGTTGGCATACAGATTGAGGCTGTCAGTGACGTGGTAGGTCAGCCCCAGCACCGGGCTGCTCGCCTGGTAGCTGACCGAACCGGAACCATTGCCATCGCTCAGGTAGTTGTCCGCACTCGTCAAGCGGACCGTGCTGTAGCGCAAACCCGCGACCAGCGACACTTTGTCCGAAACCAGCGAGCTCGCCTGGACAAACAGATCACTGTTTTCGGCCTGGTTGTCTTCGTTGCGCGTATTGCTTGTTTTGACGCCCAGTGCGGCCGCACCGCCCTGACGCAACTCCTGAGAACGATCAAACTCGTACCCCATGACCCAAGCCACCGGCCGGCCGGCCATCGTCGTTTGGGCGTTGTACTGCAGGCCGGTGCCGTAGTAATCCCGGTTCAACCCAACCCAGCCACCGGTGACGCCAGCGGTCTGGAATTGCAAATTGTCCCGCGTGCCGTAATACAGGCGCGCCGTGACGGAACGGTCGGCATCGATGGTGTGGATCAGCGAGCTTCCCAGCTGATTCTGGAGCACGACTTTGCGAATGCCCCGGCTGACCGCATTGCTGCCGGCCTGTGCCGGGTTGGCGGCCAGTTGGGCGGCGGTCAGTCCGAGCGGATCTTGCGCCAGCGGCATGTCGAACTGGTTGAACACCACATTCACCTGCGTCTTCTCACTGGCGTTGAAACTCAGTTTGCCATTGAACTGCTTGCGCTCGGTCTTGCTGTTGTCGCGGTAGCCATTGGTGTCAAACGTGCTGTAGTCGGCCACCAGGCCATAGTCGCCGACGCGGCCGGCGTATTGCCAGTCCGAGCGGTGCATGCCGTAGGAACCAAGGTAATACTGCGCCCCGAATTCGGGCTGTTCGGGCGCCTCGCGGGTAAAGGCCTGGATCACGCCGCCCGCCGAATTGCCATACAGCTGCGCCAGCGGCCCACGCAACACTTCGATGCGGTCGGTGGAGGTCAGGCTGATCGACGATCCCTGGCCCTGGCCGTCCGGCGTGGTGGCCGGAATGCCGTCGACCAGCAGGCGGATACCGCGGATGCCAAAGGCTGAGCGCGCGCCAAAGCCACGAATGGACACCTGCAGATCCTGCGCATAGTTCTGCCGGTTCAGGATCGTCAGGCCGGGCACCCGGTTCAGTGACTCCGACAGGTTGACTTGCGGACCGGCATTTTCTATCGTCGCACGGTCTACCGACTGGATGGCGGCGGGCGCATCAAAGCTGCGTTGCTCGGCGCGTGAGGCCGACACCACCATCTCCTCCAGTGTTTGCGCCTTCGCCAAGGAACCGTACAGGAAGGTCACCGTCAGGGCCAAGGCAGTCTTGACGAACAACGCGCCTCCCTTTTTTTGTCTTGCGTACTTCATATCTATTTTTTCTTGATGAATTCTTAGGTTTCAAGGCGCAGGAATAAACGCACAAAAAAGAGGCCCGACGCGTCAAAGCGTCGGGCCCAGACGGCTTAGACCAATCAAGGCTTGCACACGTCCAGCGCTACCGCGTTGTACCACCCGGCAGCAGCGGCAATGTCATCATCCGTCAAAGGCTTGGCGATGACGTTCATCACCGCATGTTGACGGCTACCGCTGCGAAAGGCTTTCAATTGTGTTATCAGGTACATGCGGGGCTGGCCGGCCAAGTGGGGGGCATCCGGCGTATTGCTGTGGCCCAACAGGCCATGGCACATGATGCACTGCGGCACAGGACGGGGCCCATTGGCGCCGTCCTGTGCCAATGCAGATCCGGCCACCAGCAGCACGCTGCCAACCCATCTGACGCAGACCTGCATCGGCTTCACAGGCCCACGTAGCTGATGCGGTAGAGTGCGCCGGCGTAGTCGTCAGAGACCAGCATGGAGCCGTCTTTCATCACCGCCACGTCCACCGGACGCCCACGGTAGGTGCCGGTTTCGCTGTCCAGCCAGCCGTCGGCGAAGACCTCGGTCTTGTCAGCGTGGCCGTCGGGTTTCAGGTAGGTCACCATCACGCGTGCGCCAATCGGCTTGGTTCTATTCCAGGAGCCATGCTGGGCCGAGAAAATCGCACCCTGGTACTTGGCCGGGAACTTCTTGCCCGTGTAGAAAGTCATGCCAAGGTCGGCGGCATGCGCTTCCATGAACACCTCGGCGCTGGTGGTGTTGGCCGGGATCGGGTCCTTGTCGTAACCGAATTCGGTGATGCGCGTCTTGCCCTGGATATACGGGTAACCGAAGAACATGCCAGGTTTGTTGGCCCGGTTGATCTCGCCGGCCGGGATGTCGTCGCCCATGCCATCGGTCTGGTTGTCCGTGAACCAGAGGCTGCCGTCCTTGGGGTTGAAGTCCTGGCCCACGGAATTGCGGATACCGGTGGCAAACACCTCGCGCTTGCTGCCATCAAAGGCGTTCATGCGCACGATGCCACCGAGGCCGACCTTGTTGTACAGATCGACCTTGTTGCGTGGCTGCACGTTGTGCGGCTGACCCAGCGTGACGTAGAGCAGACCATCAGGACCCACGCGGCAGGTGCGTGCGCCATGGTTGTAACTCTCTTCTTCCTCGGGGACCAGCTTGCCCTGACCCACGACTTCCATCACCGCCACGTCCGGGCCTTCATAGAAGAATTCAGCGGCGGGGAAATTGAGTATGCGGTTGTGCTCGGCCACGATCAGAAAGCCATCCTTGGTCCAGCACACGCCGTTGGGGTTGCTGAATTTCAGGGAGGGCGCGAAGGACTTGACTTCAGTCGCCATGTCGCCCGAATTGCGGTTGGTCACCGCCCACACCGTTGTTTTGCGGGTGCCGACGAACAGCATGTTGGTCGAAGGTGCAATTGCCATGTGGCGCGCATCCGGGACCACCGCGTACAGATCAATCTTGAAACCCGGCGGCAACTTCACGCGCTTTAGATTCTCACGCAACTGGTCCGCATTTTTGCCGGTTTGCGGCACCAGCGGGATGTTCAGGTCGGTGGTCGCCACCCGCATCTGTTTGAGTTTTTCGATATTTTGTGCTTGCGCCGGCAGGCTGGCGGCGAAGACAAGGGCGGCAGCCGCCGTTAGCCGCAACGCGTTCGTGGGCAGGGTGGTGGGCATAGGTGAGGTCTCCTTATTTTGTGGATGGGCTGTGGCCCTCACAGAAGTGCGGAGGACCGACACAGCGATAGCAATTGGCGTGCCAGTGAATACGGCAGTGGGCTCTGCTGGACAGCAGCTTGCATCGACCTTGGGCTGGCCTGTCCAGATTCGAACGCCCTGGTCATATCACTGTTCACTTTCTGCACAGTTGTCTCTGCGCCAACCGCCTGCTAGCATGGCCCATCTATAAAACAGGGCACACAGTTTTGATGTGCCCGAACGGAGACTCATCTTGATTCCAGCACCCCAAGAGCGGCTGCAGGCTCACGCCCGTTCCGTGCGTTCCCGCGGATTGACCCGACCCCCAGGGGGGTTGCCAGCGCCTGAGATATTGGACAGCTGGGGGCGCTGCGGCGAAGCGGGTCTCCAGGTAGATTTCGTGCCCGAGACCCTCATGGTCAGCGGGGCCGATTTGAGCCGCCGACGTGACGCGGCCGGCCTGTTGCGGCATTTGGCGCTGGCCGAGATTGAGACGCTTTCGCAGCAAATCGCCGGCTCCAATTTCCTGCTCGCTTTTGGCGATCAGGACGGTGTCCTGCTGGATTTATTCGAAGACCACCGCTTCGCCACCAGCACCTCGGGCGCGGGCATCGTAGCGGGCAGCCAATGGACAGAAAACCTTTGCGGGACCAATGGCGTGGGCACCGCACTGGCCACGGGCCGGGCCATTTCAGTGAATGGACCGGATCACTACTTTTTCCATTTCGGCGACATTTCCTGCACGGCCTCCCCCATCCGCGATGCCTGGGGTCAGGTGGTCGGCGTGCTGGACGCATCGTCGTACTTCGAGTCGCGCCAGCGTCACACCGAGGCCCTGGTGAGAATGGCTACCACGCAAATTGAAAACCTGCTCCTGACCCACCAAATGCGCGACGCTGTGGTGCTGGCCATTCACCCCCGTGCCGAATTCCTCGGCACGCTCAGCGCAGGGGTCATTGCGTTTGACCAATCGGGCGCGCTGCGGGCCGTGAATGCGCGCGCGCACGCGCTGCTAACCGGCCTGTCCCTGGCACCGGGCACCTTGTTCGAGACACTGTTCGACGCCCCGTTTGAGGCCACCCTGCAGCGTCTTCACAAGGATGGCACCGTGAACCTGAACGATGCCATGGGCAGCACGCTCGTGACCCGCGCGCATGGGGCCGCGTCGACGACAAGTGCGTCGTCCTGCATCGCACATGAAAGCCGTCCCGTTAGCGCGCACAAGGCGCCCGCCAGGACCCACAACATCAGCATCGCTGGGCGGCATTACCTGGCCGCTGACCCGGGCGTGGAAACCGCCTTGCGCACGGTGGCCGCGGCCGTGCGCATGAATGTGCCGGTGCTGATCCATGGGGAAACCGGCACAGGTAAAGAACAACTGGCACGCCACGCGCATGAGGCGAGCGGGCGCAAAGGCGCCTTTGTGGCCGTCAACTGCGGTGCGCTGCCTGCGGAACTGTTCGAGTCGGAATTGTTTGGGCACAAGGGCGGCGCATTCACCGGTGCACGCCGGGAAGACAACCCAGGCTTGCTGGCCAGCGCAGATGGGGGCACCTTGCTGCTGGACGAACTGCGCGAACTGCCGCTGGCCTTGCAGCCTGCCTTGCTGCGCTTTTTGGACGACCAGTTGGTGCGCCCCGTGGGTGGCACCCAAAGCCGCAAGGTCGACGTGCAGATTGTGGCCGCCTGCCATGCCGACCTGGAGGCCGCCGTGGCGGCCGGCCGCTTTCGCGCCGATCTGATGTACCGGCTCAACACCGTGTGCGTGGTCTTGCCACCCCTGCGCGAGCGACACGATTTTAGCGATGCGGTATGGCATGTGCTGACCGGCCTGGCCCCCGGCGCCAGCATCACCCCGGCCGCGATCAATCTGCTGGCCAGCCATCACTGGCCGGGCAACTTCCGTGAACTGCGCGCGGTCCTGACCCGCGCCCTGCTGGCCCGGGGCGCCACCGAAGCCGCGCTGGAGGCGACCGACCTGCGCCCCCACCTGCCGGTTGGCAATGGTGCCGGCCTCTCCGGTGCACCGTCTCTGCGCCTGAGTGCGACCGAGTTGGTGCTGAGGGAGTTTGAACGGACGGGCCATAACATCAGCCTCACCTCGCGCAACCTGGCTATTTCGCGAACCACGGTTTATCGCCATTTACGCGACGGTAAATCACCGCCACCGGCCTAGCGGCGCCTGGAGCCCGAAGCGAGGCCTTAGGCAAATTCAGAAACCAGACTGGCGCCAAGCCTGCTTTTGCACGAAGGTTGCAGCCCTGTCGCATGAGCGATATATTCAGGCCAGCCTTTGACTTGTGTGACCACACGGAAAGCCGCATTTGACTTGATAAGTAGCAAGTCACCCCGATCTTTGGCGGAATAAGCTTCTTTTGGAAGGGATTCCCATGTACCAAGTCCGACCACCCGCTGTCGCTGGCGCCTTTTACCCTGGGCAGGGGTCCACTTTGTCAAACGACGTGACCGCCTTGCTGGCCAAGGCGAGGCTGACCACCGACACGGCCAGCAGGGTGCCCAAGGCCCTCATCGTGCCCCATGCCGGCTACATCTACTCTGGCGCGACGGCTGCGCTGGCCTATGCGCAATTGGCGGCAGGCCGCACCACCATCCGGCGCGTGGTCTTGCTGGGTCCCGTGCACCGGGTGCCCGTGCGGGGTTTGGCTCTGCCGGGCGTCGATTCATTTGCCACCCCGTTGGGCAATATCGAGATCGATCAAGACGCCCTTGCGGCCATCACGCCGCTGCGCCAAGTCGTGGTGAGCCGGGCGGCCCATGAGCAGGAGCATTCACTGGAAGTGCAACTGCCATTTTTGCAATCGGTGCTGGACAACTTCAAACTGGTACCGCTGGCGGTGGGCGATGCAACGCCGGTGGAGGTGGCCCAGGTGCTGGAAGCGCTCTGGGGCGGACCGGAGACGCTGATCGTGATCAGTTCTGATCTGTCGCATTTTCTGCCCTACCGCACCGCCCAGGCGGTGGACCTGGAGACCACGCACAACATCCTGAACCTCAGCGGCGCCCTCACGCATGAGCAGGCCTGCGGTGGCACACCGGTCAACGGCCTGCTGCTGGCCGCCAGCCAGCATGGCTTGCAGCCGCGTCTGCTGGGCCTGTGCAACTCCGGCGACACGGCGGGCGACAAGGGCCGTGTCGTTGGCTACGCCTCCTTTGCGTTCACGGAAGGCACCCATGACATCCACTGACGCCAACGCTGCGGAGCGCGGCAAGACCTTGCTGCCGATTGCCCGTGCCGCCATCTCGGTGGCCCTGGGTCGCACCCTTGAGGTTGCCGAAGATGCGGTCTGGTTGCAGGAGATGGGCGCCTGTTTTGTCACGCTGACCCAGGGCGGGCAACTGCGGGGCTGCATTGGCACGCTGGAAGCACGCCGCACCCTGCTCGCCGATGTCAAATCGAATGCCGTGGCCGCCGCCCTGCAGGACACCCGCTTTTCAGCGCTGACGGTCACTGAGCTGGACCAGACGGACATTGAAGTGTCTTTGCTGTCTGCCATGCAACCGATGCGCTTTGACACGGAGGCCCAGGCACTGGCCCAGTTGCAACCCGGCATAGATGGGGTGGTGCTTGAATTTGGCCGTTACCGCAGCACCTTTTTACCGCAGGTGTGGGAGCAATTGCCCAGCGCCCCCGAGTTCATCGCCCACCTCAAATACAAGGCCGGGCTGCCACCTGATTTTTGGGCCGAAGGGATGCGACTGCAGCGCTACACCGTGCGCAAATGGAAAGAAACCGAGGGCTCATGATGCAAGAATCCAGCTATCCAGGCCGTTGGTGGCACGCGCTTCAAGACGGCCGCATCCAGTGTGACCTGTGCCCGCGCGACTGCAAGCTGCATGAGGGGCAGCGCGGCGCCTGTTTTGTGCGCGCCCGTCAGGGCGACCAGATAATCCTCACCACCTACGGTCGCTCGTCGGGCTTCTGCATCGACCCGATCGAAAAAAAGCCGCTGAACCATTTCTACCCCGGCAGCAGCGTGCTGTCGTTTGGCACTGCTGGCTGCAATCTGGCCTGCAAGTTTTGCCAGAACTGGGACATCAGCAAGTCGCGCGACATGGACCGCCTGATGGACCAGGCCTCGCCGGAAACTATCGCCTCAGAGGCGCTCAAATATGGCTGCAAGAGTGTGGCCTTTACCTACAACGATCCGGTGATTTTTGCCGAGTACGCGATGGACGTCGCTGATGCCTGCCATGCGCACGGCGTACAGGCGGTGGCCGTGACGGCCGGCTACATGCACGACCAGCCACGGCGTGATTTTTACGCCAAGATGGACGCGGCCAATGTCGACCTGAAGGCCTTCACCGACGACTTCTATTTCAAGCTCACCGGCTCCCACCTGCAGCCGGTGCTCGACACCCTGATCTACCTCAAACAGGAGACCCAGGTCTGGTTCGAGATCACCACCTTGCTCATCCCCGGCCACAACGACTCGGACGCGGAAATCAGCGCGATGTGCGACTGGATTTTGAAAGAACTGGGGCCGGATGTCCCGCTGCACTTCTCGGCTTTTCATCCCGACCACAAGATGCCGGACGTGCCAGCGACACCCCCGGCCACGCTGATTCGCGCCCGCAACATCGCCCTCAAAGCGGGCTTGCACTATGTCTACACCGGCAATGTGCATCACGCCGAAGGCGATACCACTTTCTGCCCGGACTGCCAGGCGCCGCTCATCGTGCGCGACTGGTACCAGATCAAACAATACAAGCTCACGCCGGATGGCCATTGCCCGAACTGCGGTACGGCCGTGGCCGGACGTTTTGGCACGCAGAGCGGCAAATTTGGCAGAAAACGCATTCCGATTTCGATGGCTGCCTGAGCGGCAAAAAGGCGATCCCATGCATCCAGCGCTTGAAGAACTGGTCCAAATCCCGGTGGACGACGTCCACATGGAGGGCATGCTGGAGTTGCCGGCCAACGCCCAGGGCATCGTGCTGTTTGCCCATGGCAGCGGCAGCAGCCGCCACAGTCCGCGCAACAATTATGTGGCCCGGGTGCTGCGCGAACACGGGGTCGGCACCTTGCTGCTGGACCTGCTCACACTCGCTGAAGACCTGGACTATCTGACCCGCTTTGACATTGCCCTGTTGACACACCGGCTGCTGGTCGCCACCTGCTGGGTCAAACTGCACCCGTCGACCCGACAGCTGCCGATTGCCTACTTTGGCGCCAGCACCGGTGCCGCCGCCGCGTTGCAGGCAGCGGCGGGATTGGGCGCCGATATTCGTGCCGTGGTCTCGCGCGGCGGTCGGCCGGACCTGGCGGGAAACCATGATTTAACCAAGGTCAAGTCCCCCACCCTGCTGCTGGTCGGCGGCCGGGATGAGGAAGTGATTGAGCTCAACCGGGACGCCTATGCGCGGCTGCCCTGCACCAAAGAATTGGTCATCATTCCAGGCGCGACCCATTTATTTGAAGAAGCGGGCACGCTGGAAGAAGTGGCACGCCAAGCCGCGACCTGGTTCAGCCAGTATTTAAAAACCTGAGGTCTTGCGGCGGCAAGTGAGTTGCCGGCGGCTTCAGGACCCTTTCAGGATCTCGATCACTTCGGCGTCGTCCACCTGCGGGAAGTGCTGATAAAACTGCCCCACCGCCTGAAAAAATTCGGGCGCTTCCAGACACACCAGCTCGTCCGCCATATCAGCCACTTTGACCAGCGTATCCGGTGGCGCGACCGGCACCGCGCACACCAGCTTGGCCGGTTTGCTGGCCCGCAAGCCGTGCAGCGCCGAGATCATGGTGGCCCCGGTGGCCAGGCCATCGTCGATCACGATGACGATACGGCCCGCCGGGTCGAGCGGTGGGCGGATCGGCGTGTACTGCGCGCGCCGCTGGCGAATGGTTTCCATCTGCAGGCGTTTTTCGGCTTCGATGTAGTCTTTGTTGGCGCCATAGAGTTCGGCGAAATTGGATTTGTAGGTCCAGCCGCTTTCGTTGACCGAACCAATGGCCAGTTCCGGCTGGTGGGGCGCACGCAGCTTGCGCACCAGCACCACATCAAAGTCACCCTCCAGCTTGTCCGCAATGATTTTGGCCATGGGCACGGCACCCCGTGGAATGGCCAGGACCAGCGGATTTTGGCCGCGGTAGGCTTTGAGTTTATCGGCCAGGCGCGTGGCCGCTTCATTGCGATCTCGAAACATGGTGGCAGTCTGCGGGGTTGCACCGTTGGGGATTTGATTTTTCTCAAAGTGCCGCATCCGGCCAGGATTATTCTGAAGTGATCCATCGGGTGTTGTGTTGTTGTGCAAACCAGGAGTCACCATGAAGACTGATTCAGATTTGAAAAAAGACGTATTGACCGAGCTATCGTGGGACCCGCTGGTTCCGGAAGCCCGGGTCGGGGTCGCGGTCAACGACGGGGTGGTGACCTTGACCGGCCATTTGGACACCTATGCCGAGAAGGTGGCGGCCAGACGCGCGGTGGAGCGGGTGTCCGGCGTGAAGGCGATTGCGGTCGAAGTGGACGTGGTACCGATGGGCATTCACCAACGCAGCGACACCGAGATCGCCACCGCGGTGGAACATGCTTTAGGCTGGAACACCTCGGTGCCGCAGGACCGGGTCAAAGTGACGGTCGAAAAAGGCTGGGTCACCCTGAGCGGTGAGCTCGACTGGAATTTTCAGCGGCGCGCGGTGGAGCGCATGGTCCGCCCGCTCAAGGGCGTGGTGGGAATCACCGACAACATCCGGCTCAAGGCGCTGCCGATCCCGGTCAATCTGTCCAACCGGATTCAGGATGCGCTGACCCGCCAGGCGATGCGCGAAGCGCGCCGGATTGAAATTTCGATGGACGGCAGCGTGGTGACCCTGCGGGGGCACGTTCACTCCTGGGCGGAAAGAAGTGCCGCCGAGGGGGCGACTTGGTCGGCTCCTGGCGTGAGTCGCGTCAACAACCAGCTGACGATTGAGGAGTAGCGAGCCTTCTGCTTTTTTTAGCTTTTTTCTGTTCTGACGACCCCTTGGGAGTACGCAAATGGCAACTCAACTGAAGGACTTTGCGACCTCGGTGGTCGCCGTGGTGCAACATGAGACCACAGCGCTGGTGGTGGCGCAACTCATGCGCAAGCATCACATTGGGGCCTTGGTGGTGGTCGAGGCGGGGGAGGAAAACAAGCCGGTGGGCATCGTGACGGATCGCGACCTGGTGCTGGAGTTGATGGCCGAGGGCCTGGACCCGGCCGTTTTTACCGCCGGCGACATCATGTCGGTTGACCTTGTGGTGGCCAACCCCGAAATGGATGCGATGGATGCGGTCCAACTGATGAAGTTGCACCGGCTGCGCCGACTGGTGATTGTGGACGATGCCGGCCGGCTGGTTGGCATCGTGACGATGGAGGACGTGCTTGAACTGTTGACCCGTGAGTTGGCGAATCTCGCCGAAGGACTGGCCGGCGCCCGGGATCGGGAGCTGACCGAGAGAAGTTAAAGCGAGAGCTCATGCAGCCGGGCAAAAACCCAGCTTGCTCACACAGGGAGGAGCATGGAGAGAGCATCAGTCATCCACAAAACCGCGTCGGACCAACGCCCGTCCCCCAATTGGACTGACTACGAGGGTGAACGCCGTGCGTTCTCCTGGGAGCTTGCCCGACAGGCGTTGCAAGGTTTGCCCGGCGGTGGCTTGAATATGGGGTTTGAAGCGGTGGACCGCCATGCCAGCGGCGCGCTGCGGGATCACATTGCACTGCGTTTTGTCGCACGCCAGGCGCCTGCGCTGGACCTGAGCTACAGCGAACTGGCGCGGCAAACAAATCGCTTTGCCAACGTATTGCAAGGCTTGGGGATGGGCAAAGGCGACCGGCTGTTTGTGCTGGCCGGGCGCATTCCCGAGCTGTACGTGGCGGTACTGGGCGCGCTGAAGAACGGCACGGTGGTGACGCCGCTGTTTTCCGCCTTCGGCCCCGAGCCCATTGCCACCCGCATCAACCTCGGTGCCGGCCAGGTGCTGGTGACCACCGACGTGCTCTACCAACGCAAGCTCAAGTCATTGCGCGAGCAGATGCCCTCGCTGCGCCATGTGCTGCTGGTGGCCGAGGACGGCGGCAGCACCCATGCGCCGGGCACGCTGGACCTGGCCACGCTCATGCGTAACGCGTCGGATGAATTCAGCGCGGTGGCGACGCAGCCGGACGACCCCGCGCTGCTGCATTTCACCAGCGGCACCACCGGTACGCCCAAAGGGGCGCAGCATGTGCACGGTGCGGTCGTCACCCACTATGCCACCGGGCGCTATGCGCTCGACCTGCACCCCGAAGACCGCTACTGGTGCACCGCCGATCCCGGCTGGGTCACCGGCACCTCCTACGGCATCATCGCGCCACTGCTGCACGGCGTCACCTCGCTGATCGACCGCGAAGAATTTGATGCCGAGCGCTGGTACAGCCTGCTGGAGCAGGAGCGCATCAGCGTCTGGTACACCGCGCCCACCGCCATCCGCATGCTGATGAAAGCCGGCGCGGCGCTGGCGGACCAGCACCGCTGGCCCGCTCTGCGTTTTGTCGCCAGTGTCGGCGAGCCGCTGAACCCGGAGGCCGTCTGGTGGGGCAAGGAGGTACTGGGACTGCCGATCCACGACAACTGGTGGCAAACCGAAACCGGCGGCATCATGATTGCCAACACGCCGGCCTTTGACATCAAGCCGGGATCGATGGGCCGGCCGTTGCCCGGCATCGAGGCCTGCATCGTCGAGCACCTGGAGGCCGAGGGCGAGCCGCCACGGGTGCGCCTCATCGACACCCCCGATGTGGAAGGTGAACTCGCGTTGCGGAGTGGCTGGCCCTCCATGTTTCGCGGCTACCTGAACAACGAGGCCCGCTACCGCAAGTGCTTTGATGGCGACCTCTATCTGACGGGCGATCTGGCCAAGCGCGATGCCGATGGCTATTACTGGTTCGTTGGCCGGGCTGACGATGTCATCAAGTCGGCTGGCCACCTGATTGGCCAGTTCGAAGTCGAAAGCGTGCTGATGGAGCACCCGGCGGTGGCCGAAGCCGGCGTCATCGGCAAGCCCGACCCGATGGTGGGCGAAGTGGTCAAAGCCTTTGTTTCGCTGAAGGACGGTTATGCACCCGACGAGGCCTTGCGCCTGGACATCATGGCGCATGCGCGCAAGCGCCTCGGGGCCGCCGTGGCACCGAAAGAAATTGCCTTTCTGCCAACCTTGCCGCGCACCCGCAGCGGCAAGATCATGCGCCGCCTGCTCAAGGCGCGCGAACTCGGTCTGCCGGAAGGCGATACCTCGACCCTGGAGGGCGGCGCGTGACTGATTTTGAAGTGCCGCCACCGCCGACTGGCCCGGTCCCCTGGGACAAGCCATTTGCATTGGCCCTGTTGTCCGACCTGCTGCGCATCCGCCGCATGGAGGAAAAGGCGGCCGAACTGTATGGCCAGCAGAAGATTCGCGGGTTTTTGCACCTGTACATCGGCGAGGAAGCGGTGGCCGCCGGCGCCCTGCGCGCGCTCCTACCGGAAGACAACCTCGTGGCCACCTACCGCGAGCACGGCCACGCGTTGCTGCGCGGCGTTGGCATGGGCCCGATCATGGCCGAGATGTATGGCAAGCAAGAGGGCTGTTCGCGCGGGCGCGGTGGCTCCATGCACCTGTTTGACCGCGCCCGCCGCTTCTTTGGCGGCCAGGCCATCGTCGGCGGTGGTCTGCCCCTGGCGGCCGGTCTCGCGCTGGCCGACAAAATGGCCCAGCGCGTGGCGCTGACGGCCTGCTTTTTCGGGGAAGGTGCGATCGCCGAGGGCGCTTTTCACGAGGCCATGAACCTGAGCGCCCTGTGGCAACTGCCGGTGCTGTTCTGCTGCGAGAACAACCGCTATGCGATGGGCACGGCGCTGGCGCGTTCCGAATCGCAGACGGATCTGCGCCTGAAGGCGGCGTCCTATGGCGTGGCCACGGTGCGGGTTGATGGCATGGACGTGGTGGCCGTGTATGAAGCCGTGCAGCGCGCCGCGCAACAGGTGCGACAGGGGAACGGTCCGGTATTTGTCGAGCTGCAGACCTACCGCTTTCGCGCCCACTCGATGTTCGACCCGGAGCTGTACCGCGACAAAAAAGAGGTGGAAGCCTGGAAAACGCGCGGTCCGATCCACACCTACAGCGCCCGCCTGAAAGCGCAGGGCGTTCTCTCGGAAGACGAATTTCTGGCGCTGGATGCGGCCGTCCAGGCCGAGGTCGATACCGCCGTGGCCTTCGCCGAAGCCGGCACCTGGGAGCCGGTGGAAGACCTGCTGCGCGACGTTCATACCCGGCAGGAGGCGAGCCTCTGATGGGCCGGCGCATCACTTACCGCGAGGCGTTGCGCGAAGCGTTGCGTGACGCGCTGCAGGCCGACCCACGGGTCTTTTTGATGGGCGAGGACGTCGGTCGCTACGGCGGCACCTACGCGGTGTCCAAGGGTCTGCTCGACGAGTTCGGCCCGGAGCGCATCCTCGATACGCCGCTGTCCGAACTGGGTTTTGTCGGCGCCGGCATCGGTGCCGCGCTGGGCGGCATGCGGCCGATTGTCGAAATCATGACGGTCAATTTCAGCCTGCTGGCGCTCGACCCGATTGTCAACACGGCGGCCATGTTGCACCACATGTCGGGAGGCCAGTTTTCGGTGCCGCTGGTGATCTGCATGGCCACCGGCGCCGGGCGCCAGGTGGCGGCCCAGCATTCGAACAGTTTTGAGGGCTGGTATGCCCATGTGCCGGGCCTGCGCGTGCTGGTGCCCGCCACGGTCGAAGATGCACGCGGCATGCTGGCACCGGCGCTGGCCGACCCGGACCCGGTGCTGATCTTCGAGCATGCGCAGCTCTACAACATGGAGGGCGAACTGCCGGACGATGAGTCGCGTCCGGTGGACATCCAGAGCGCCCGCGTGCGCCGCGCCGGCACCGATGTCAGCCTGATCACCTTTGGTGGCAGCCTGCCGAAAGCCTTGCGCGCGGCGGAGGAACTGGCGACCGAAGGGATTGCCGCCGAGGTGATCGATCTACGGGTGCTGCGTCCGCTCGACGACGCCACCGTCATGGCCTCGGTGCGCAAGTGCCGGCGCGCCGTGGTGATTGACGAGGGTTGGCGTTCCGGCAGCCTGGCCGCCGAAGTGATGGCCCGCATCAACGAGCAAGCCTTCTTTGACCTCGATGCGCCGCTGGCGCGGGTGTGCAGCGAGGAGGTGCCGATTCCGTATGCCCGCCACCTGGAAGAGGCGGCGCTGCCGCAGGTGCCAAAAATCATCGCCGCGGTGCGGTCCTTGCTGGGAAGCGCGGCATGATCGAATTCAAATTACCCTCGCTCGGCGCCGACATGGACGAAGGCACGCTGCTGACCTGGCAGGTCAAACCGGGCGAGGCCGTCAAGCGCGGCCAGGTGGTGGCGGTGGTGGACACGTCAAAAGCGGCGGTGGATGTCGAAATCTGGCACGACGGCGTGGTGCATGAGTTGCTAGTGCAACCTGGCGAGAAGGTGCCGGTGGGCGCGGTACTGGCGACGCTGCTGGCGACGGGCGAAGTGGCGCCCGCGCCAGCGGTGGCACCTGAAGCAGTGGCCAGAGCAGTCCCCGCCACCGCGCAGGTATCTGCTCCGCAGCGCGTGCCGGAGCCCGCAAAAGTGCCTGTGGCAACCCGGCATGCGGTGTCGCCCTCGGCGCGCAAGCGGGCCAAGGAACTCGGTATTGACCCCGACAGCGTGCCCGGCACCGGCGCGCAGGGCTCGGTCACGCTGGCCGACATAGAGGCCGCAGCGCGGGCGCGCGATGCCGCGACGGGGGTTGCCGCAGCCGCACCCGCCATGCCGGATCGCCAGAAGGAAATGCGCAAAGCAATCGCTGCCGCCATGAGCCGCTCCAAGCGCGAGATTCCGCACTACTACCTGTCGGAGACGATTCCGATGGCCAACGCGCTGGCCTGGTTACTACAGCGCAACGAAGGCCTGCCGATCACCGAGCGCATTTTGCCTGCCGTGCTGCTGCTCAAAGCGGTGGCCATGGCGCTCAAACGCACACCCGAGCTCAATGGTTTTTACCGCGACGGGCAGTTTCAGGCCAGTGCGGCCGTGCATGCCGGCGTGGCGATTTCGCTGCGCGGCGGCGGTCTGGTGGCCCCGGCGCTGCACGATGTAGGGGATAAACCGCTGACGCAGCTGATGCCTGAACTGGCCGATCTGGTCAAGCGCGCCCGGGCCGGCTCGCTGCGCAGCTCCGAGATGAGCGACCCGACCCTCACCGTCACCAATCTGGGCGACCAGGGCGTGGAGTCGGTGTTCGGCGTGATCTATCCGCCGCAGGTGGCGTTGGTGGGCTTTGGCCGCGTGGCCGTGCGGCCCTGGGTGCAGGCTGGCGAGCTGCGCGCACAACCGCTGCTGTGCGCCACCCTGGCCGCCGATCACCGGGCCTCGGACGGCCACCGGGGTGCCTTGTTTCTGGCCGAGCTGCGCGAGTGGCTGCAGCGGCCACAAGCGCTGGCGGAGACCGGCCAGAACGCGGGTATCAACCCAGGAAGCCCCCCATGACAACCGACCGCCAGACCCTGCTGAACACGGTTTTAACCGCGTTGCATTCGATTGCGCCGGAACTGGAACCCGAGACGCTGGAACTGACCCGGCCTTTGCGCCAGCAGGTGGATCTGGATTCCATGGACTGGCTCAATTTTCTGGTGAGCCTGCATGAACGCCTGGGCGTCGAGATTGCCGAAGCGGACTATGCCCGGCTGATCTCCCTCAACGACGTGCTGGACTACCTGCAAACCCGACTGGCTTAAGGCGCGTCTGCCTTGCCGGGCCGCCCGACGGTCTGCGCCAGCAGCACCTGCTGGTCGTTATTCAAGCCCAGCGCCTGCGCCAGCGCGCCGCGGTCGATCCAGGCGCGGATCACCGTCGAGAGCCCGGCCGAAGCGCAATACAAATAGACGTTTTGCGCCATGGCGCCGGCCGCCACGGAAGCATACGACTCGCGCTGCGTGGCGGGCACCAGCTTCATGCGGGAAAAGTCGGCCACAAACACCAGGTCCAGCGGCGCCGTGTCCACAAAATCCTGATAGCCGGTGACACGGCGCACGTCGGACGCCGTCACCAGATGCAGCGTATGGGTCGGGGCCACATAGCGGAACAGCCCATTGGGCAAGGCCACGTAAACATCCACTTCCTGCGCATTCATCGCGCTGGGGGCGGTGCGGCCGTCCAGCTCGGGGCGGTTGACGCCAGCGGCCGCCCACAATAAATCGGACAGGGTTTGCTCAGGGAGCGGCGCCGGGTCGAACACACGCAGCGACTGGCGCTGCGCCAGCGCCTGCATCAGCGGCACACCACCGCTGGTGCTGGCCGGCGGCAGGGACATCGTGCTGGCGGCAGCGCCAGCGGCGGGTTGCGGCTTGAGCTGGCCGATCAATCCCAGGGCCATTTTGGTTAAGGTGCTGATGTTTGAACTCCTGATGTGCGTGGCGAAAATAAAAACCCGCCAATCCTTGCGAATTGGCGGGCCCGGTGAAGGTCCCCAACCAAGCGCTTGACCGCTCGGTCAGTCTGAGGATGCCTTCATCCTTCCCAGTGTCGGAGACACCAGGAACTTTCCCACTTAAGGGAAACCCACATTTTTGTGGACAGACATTTGAATCAAGCATTTGCCCGGACACCCCTGCACTCTAAAACTTGCGGCGCGACAGGCGTTGATATTTCTCAAATGCAGCACAGTCGGGCTCCCTAGCATGCAGGCTCAAGGTATGGGCATCGCACCTGCCTTTTTCAAGGGGATGAACATGACACGCAAAAAACTGATCCTGATACTGGTCGCCGCAGGCTTGGTGGTGGCCGCCACCTCGGCCGCCTTCAGCCTCTACCCGCCCAACTGGTTGACGGACGACAGCCCGGCGGTCCCGGCCAGCGCCACGCCTCACTAGCGCGCCATCCCAGCGAACAGGCTTGGTTTTCAGCCGCTTCTTTGACTTTACTTACACTGGCGGCAACCCACAATACGCTTCAACGAGGAGAGTCCATGGCATTGCAGTACCAGCTCAAAGAGGGCAGCTACCATTTGTACGACATGAGTACGCCTGCCAGCGTGGTCACCGGGGAACACCGTCTGCGCTTGAAAACAGACAATGTCGCCATTGCGTTCAATGTCAGCACCGGCATGCTGCATGAGCATGGCAGCCCGAGCCGCATCCACTCCTGGGCCACCACAGCGCGCCGCCGGCTGCGGGCCGCGGGCTCACTGGACAGCGCCAATGACATCGTGGTGGTGTCCGGCCCGCTGCCGGTCGACGAGATCAACAAATGTCTGCGCATCACCGGCTACTGCCGCCGCATGTTCAGCCGGCTGGCCACCCTGCCGCACGGCAAATTGGTGACGCGCGTCCGGCCGGCGCACTAGCTATTGTTTTAATAGCTGCCTGCGCAAGCAGGACGGGGGCTAGAGGCTTATTTGACCTAAATTCATCGCAATCCAGCCCCGGCATGGGACTGGATTGCTGGTGCTCAGATCAGTTTGGAGTACTTGGCGCTGGTTTGCTGCATCAGGTATTTGTCAAACACCATGGCCACTGCGCGCACAAACATCCGGCCCTTGGGCGTGACCTGAATGCTGTGGGCATCAACCTTGATCAACTCGGCCTCTTCATAGAGCTTCAGTTGTGACAGCTCCTCGGCAAAGTAGAGACCAAAGTTGATGCCGTGCGCCTTGTTGATCGCCGCAAAATCAACCGGCCCGCTGCACATCAGTTCCATGATCACCTGGCGGCGCAACACATCGTCCGCGCTGAGTGAAAAGCCCTTCTCAATCGGCAGCCGATTGGAATCCAGAAACGTGTAATAGCCCTTCACGGTGCGCACCGACTGGCTGTAGGAGTTGCCCACTTTGCCAATGGCGGAAACGCCGAAGCCAATCAGGTCACAGTCGGCACGGGTGGTGTAACCCTGGAAATTGCGGTGCAGGCTCTTGTCCAGCCGCGCCCGGTTCAACTCGTCCTCCGGCTTGGCAAAATGATCAAGCCCGATGTAGATGTAGCCGGCATTGAGCAAGCGGCGCACCGACATCAGGAAAATCTGCAAGCGCAGTTCGGCGGACGGCAAATCGGCTTCCACAATCAGGCGCTGCGCCTTGAAGCGGCTCGGCAGATGGGCGTAGTTGTACAGCGCGATGCGCTCGGGCGCCAGCTCGATCACGCGGTCCAGCGTGCGGTTGAAGCTCTCCATCGATTGTTTCGGCAAACCGTAAATCAGATCGGCGTTGATCGACTCAAAGCCCGCCTTGCGGCTGGCGGTGACGGCTTTCTCGACCATCTCGAACGGCTGCACCCGGTTCACGGCCTGCTGCACATCGGGGTCGAAGTCCTGCACCCCAAAGCTGGTGCGGTTAAAGCCCAGTTCGCCCAGCATCGCCATGGTGTCATCGCTGACGGTGCGCGGGTCGATTTCAATGCCGAGTTCGGCGTCGGGCAAGAACTCAAAGTGGCTGCGCAGCATCGCCATCAGTTCGCGCAACTCGTCCGGGCTCAGAAAAGTCGGGGTGCCGCCGCCAAAATGCAGCTGCGCCGTGCGCCGGTCCGGGCCCAACTGGGCGGCCACCATCGCCATCTCTTTTGACAGGTAACGCAGATACTCGGTGACGCGGCTGTGGTCCTGGGTGATGATTTTGTTGCAGGCGCAAAAGTAGCACAACGACTCGCAGAACGGCAAATGGACGTAAATCGACAACGGCGGATTGGTGCGTCCCGCCGTGTTGCGCTGCGCCAGGTACGGGATGTAGGTTTGCTCGGTAAATTGCTCATGAAACCGATCGGCCGTCGGGTACGAGGTGTAGCGCGGGCCGAGTTTGTCAAAGCGGCGGATCAGTTCTTCGGAAAATTCGATGTCTGGCAAAGTGTTCATGGGATGACCTGTCAATAATTTTTTCAGGGCCTGCCGCTGGCGGACAGGCCTTTTTACCGGCTCATTATGCGACCTTCGACCGGGCACCCTGACCCCGGCAGGGGCTTTGATCCCGCGCCAGGGGATGGACCGGCGCAAGGTTGCGAAATTTCTTTTTAAAAGAAGCATTTAAATTGCATCTTAGCGATAGATGCATTTAGAATGCCTCTTAAGTGCTGCCGGGTTCACGCTCTGTTCACTGAAATTTTCAAATCACCAATAAGGAATCTTTGCCATGCATGCCACACGCAAACTCTGGACCTGGCTCGCCGTCATCTGTGTACTGTCTTTTGCCGTTCTCGGCTGGGTCGGCACCGAGATTTACCTGACGGCGCCGCCAATTCCCAAACAAGTCATCAGTACCAAGGGCGACGTCCTGTTCTCCGAAGGCCAGGTACAGCGCGGCCAGGAAGCCTGGCTGTCGGCCGGCGGCCAGCAACTGGGCTCCGTTTGGGGCCATGGCAGCTATGTGGCGCCCGATTGGTCGGCCGATTGGCTGCATCGCGAAGCGCTGGCACTGCGTGCCGTCTGGGCGCAGCGCGAATTCAGCAAGCCGTTTGATCAATTGAGTGTCGGTCAGCAAGGCGAACTCAATGCGCGTCTCAAGGTAGAGATGCGGCGCAACACCTATGACGCCAAGACCGACACCATCACACTGTCGCCGGAACGCGCCGAAGCGGTGGGCCAGGTCGTGCAGCACTACGTCAGCCTGTTTGGCAGCGACCCCTCGCTGGACAAACTGCGCGAACAATATGCAATGAACGCCGGCTCCCTGCCCGACCCGCAGGATTTGCAAGCGCTGCCCGCCTTCATGTTCTGGTCGGCCTGGTCGGCCGCCACCGACCGTCCCGGTGAAACCGACCTGAGCTACACCAGCAACTGGCCGCACGAACCGCTGGTCGACAACACCCCGACCTCTGGCGCTGGCATCTGGTCGATCGCCAGCATCATTTTCATGATCGCCGCCATTGCGGGCATGATTTTCTACCACTCGATCAGCAAAGAAGAGGGCGACCCCACCCCGCCCAAGACCGATCCGCTGTTCGATCTGAAGCCGACGCCCTCGATGAAGGCGACGCGCAAGTACTTCTATGTCGTGATCGGCCTGATCCTGGCACAAGTCGGCATGGGCGTGATCACCGCGCACTACGCGGTCGAGGGCCAGAGCTTCTTTGGCTTCCCGCTGGCGCAGATCCTGCCGTTTACCGTGAGCCGCACCATCCACACCCAGTTTGCGGTCTTGTGGATTGCCACCGCCTGGCTGGCGACCGGTCTGTACATCGCCCCGGCAATCTCCGGCCACGAACCCAAATACCAGAAACTCGGCGTTGACGTGCTGTTCTACGCCCTGCTGTTCATCGTGGTTGGCTCCACCGCCTTCGGCTGGCTCGGCAGCTTGCAGCATCTGGGCAATGACTTCTCGTTCTGGATCGGTAACCAGGGGCTGGAATTCACCAGCATGGGCCGCGTCTGGCAAGTGCTGTTGTTCATCGGCCTGTTGTTCTGGGTCACACTGCTGGGCCGTGGGCTTTGGCCTGCCCTGAAGACACCGTCCGAGAGCCGTGGCCTGATTGCCATGGTGTTCCTGGCGGCGCTGTGCATCGGCGGCTTCTACGCCACGTCACTGACCTGGGGTCCGCACACCCATTACTCGATGATCGAGTACTGGCGCTGGTGGTTGGTCCACCTGTGGGTGGAAGGCTTCTTTGAAGTGTTCGCTACCGCCGTGATTGCCCTGCTGTTCACCCGTCTCGGCCTGATCCGCGCCAGCACCGCCAACAGCGCCATCGTGCTGGAAACCATCGTGTTCCTGTTCGGCGGCATTCTGGGCACCTTGCACCACCTGTACTTCACCGGCACGCCAACCTTCGTGATCGCCATCGGCGCCATGTTCTCCGCGTTGGAAGTCGTCCCGTTGGCCATGATCGGTGTCGAAGCCTATCGCAACTACCAACGCTCCAAAGCGGCACCTTGGGTGCAAAGCTACAAGTGGTCGATTCTGTGTTTCATGGCGGTCGGTTTCTGGAACGTGGTCGGGGCCGGTTTGCTCGGGTTCTCGATCAATACACCGATCGCCCTGTATTACATGCAAGGCCTGAACATGACCGCCGCCCACGGCCATGCCGCGCTGTTCGGTGTCTATGGCATGTTGGGTATCGGCTTGTTGCTGTTCTGTCTGCGCGGTCTTTCAAGCCGCGCCGCCTGGTCGGACAAGCTGCTGGCCCCGATGTTCTGGTCGCTCAATATTGGCCTGGCCATGATGGTGTTCATCTCGCTGGTGCCAGCCGGTATTTACCAGGCCTGGGCCAGCATCACCAAGGGCATGTGGTTTGCCCGTTCACCGGAAGTGATTCACTCGCCGTTCATGGAAACCCTGGTCTGGATGCGGGTGCCGGGCGATATCGTCTTCACCATCGGCACCCTGTTTCTGGCCTGGTTCGCGATCAAGCTGCTGACCGGTGGCAAACGTAAACTGCCACTGCAAGTGCCCGTGGCGGTCGCCAAAAGAGCGTAAGCAAAGCCGCTCGGCCTGTCCAGCGTCCGCCAACTTGGGGTTAAGCCCCGGTTGGCGGACGCTTTTTTTCGTCTGGCCGGGTTTTACCCGCTAGGGTTGTGGATGCTGCCAACTTTTATAAACGGCTTCCAGACTGTAGCCGTCGGGATCAAGTACGTTGGCCGCGTAGTAGCGGGGGTCGTAGTGAAGACGCGCACCCGGCGCACCTTGGTCAGTGGCGCCTGCCGCGATTGCTTCTTTGTAAAAAGCGTCAACTTCTTCAATGCTGTTGGCAACGAAACCAATATGGGCGGCGCCGGCATCCGCGTTGCCCAGACGCAGCCAGAAAGCGACGCGGCCGTCCCGTCCGAATCCCTTCAAGTCCGGGTGTCCGGCTGGACCATGGGCCCCGTCATAGTCGATGACATGGCTGATGCCCAGCGGGGCCAGGATTCTTTCGTAAAAGTCGATGGATCGCTTCAGGTTGGTGACGGAGAGGAAGACATGATCCAGCATGGTGAAGATTCCATTTATTCAGCGTCCACCCGCCTCCCCAGGTTGCGGCGTGGAACGCCTGTTGAATTGCACGCTGTCTCCCGTGTGAAGAGCGAGGCCCAGCGAACGGCAGACAATTGTCGATCCCTATCGCACGAGGACTTGGCTCATTTTTGCCAGCTTCCAGCCCGGTGCCTGCTGCGTCGGCTGCTTGCGCCCGACCAAATCACTACTATTTTCATAGCTGCTTACGCATATAGGACGAGGGCTAGAGGCCGATTCAGCCTATATTCTTGCGCCACAGGCCGAACAGACGGTCTACACCTGGGTCTGCGTCACCGACTTGCGAAAGCGCGCCAGCGCCAGGGTGAAGAAAATGCTGCCGACGCCGAGCATGGCCAGCAGGTCGGCCCACACCACGCTGGCGCCCGCACCGCGGTACAGAATGGCCTGCGCCAGCCGCACAAAATAGGTGGTCGGGGCCAGCAGCATGATGTTTTGCACCAGAGCTGGCATGCTTTCGCGCGGCGTCACGCCGCCCGACAGCAGTTGCAGCGGGACGATGGTCAGGATGATCAACAGACCGAACTGCGGCATGGAGCGCGCCAGCGTGCCGAGGAAGATGCCGATGGACGCGGCCGCAAAGAGGTAGAGCGCGGCGGCGCCGACAAAAAGCGGCACCGAACCGGCAATCGGCACCCGCAACACCTGCTGGATGACCACCGTCAGCGCGAACGTCGCGCCGAGCAGCACGGTCAGTCCGTTGGCCCAGATTTTGGCCAGCATGATCTCGAACGGTGCCAGCGGCATGACCAGTAAATGCTCGATGGTGCCGTGCTCACGCTCGCGGATCAGCGCGGCACCGACCAGGATGATGGTCAGCATGGTGATGTTGGAGATCACTTCCATGACACCGCCGAACCAGGCGCCGGTCAGGTTCGGGTTGAAGCGCACGCGGGTGGCCAGCTGGATCGGCAGCGTCGCCGTGTCGCGCGTGCCGGTCAGGAATTCGCTGATCTCACCGGCCGCAATGGCCTGGATGTAGCTCGCGCCAATGAAGGACTGGCTCATGTTGGTCGCGTCGATGTTGAGCTGCACTTCGGGGTGCCGGCCGGCCACCAGGTCGCGCTGGAAATTGGCCGGAATAACGATGGTGAAAGAGTAAATTCCCTTGTCCATCACCGGATCAATGTCCTTCAATGCAATCAGCACCGGCGCCTTGAAATACGGCGGATAAAGCGCATCGACCAGACGCCGCGACAGGGGCGACTGGTCTTCGTCCACCACCGCCACCGGCGCGTTGTGCAGCTCGGTCGAGGTTGCCGTGGAGGCCACGTAGATGCCGCCGGAAAAGGCCCAGACGATCAGCACCAGCAGCACTTTGTCCGCCGTCAGACTGCGCAGTTCCTTCAGGCCGAGGCGGTAGATGTTGGACAGGCTGGTGAGCAAACGATTATTCTGCATGCCTATTTCTCCTGCTTGCGCAGCAGCGCCAGGCTCAGCAAGGTGAGGACCGGGATGAAGGCGGCCAGCGCCAAGAACTGGCTGGCGAGATCCGTGAGGTTGAGCGCCTTGGTGAAGACGCCGCGGCTGATGATCAGGAAATAGGTGGCCGGGAAAAATTGCCCGATCCAGTAGCCCACGCCTTCCAGCGAGCTAACCGGCGTCGTCAGACCGGCGAACTGCACGGTCGGCAGCATGGTCAGGAGGGCGGTGCCAAACAGCGCCGCGATCTGGGTGCGGGTGAAGGTCGAGATCAGCAGGCCGATGCCGGTGGTGGCCGTGACATAGAGCAGGGCGCCGAAGGACAGCGCGAGCAGGCTGCCCTTGACCGGCACGCCAAAGACGAACACGGCCTGCAGCAAGAGCAGAAAGAAGCTGAGCATCGACATGGCGATGTAGGGCAACTGCTTGCCGATCAGAAATTCAAGGCGCGTGACCGGCGTCACATACAGGTTGGTGATGGAGCCGAGTTCTTTTTCACGCACCACGCCGAGCGCCATCAGAATCGCCGGGATGAAGATCAGCAGCAGCGGAATCACCGCCGGCACCATGGCATAGAGGCTCTTGAAGTCCTGGTTGTAACGGTAACGTGCCTCCAGCGTCGCGGCCTGGACGGCTTGGGCGCCGGTGGCTTCAACGATCAGTTCGCTCACATATTGGCGGTGCAGGCCTTCAACGTAGCCGCGTACCGTCTCGCCGCGGTAGGGCATGGCGCCATCGACCCAGACACCGACCTCGGGCTGGCGTCCGAGCCGCAGGTCACGCCCGAAGCCGACGGGCAGCTCAATCGCCAGCGACAACTCGTCCCGCCGCATGCGACGGTCAATGTCGTCGCTGCTGGTGAGCGGCGCACGCTCGATGAAGTAGCGCGAGCCGGCAATGTTTTGCACATAGGCGCGGCTTTCCGGCGTCTGGTCGCGGTCGAGCACGGCAAAGCGCAGGCCCTCGACATCCATCGAGATACCGTAGCCCAGCACAAACATCAGCAGCACCGAACCCAGCAGCGCGAAAACCAGGCGGATCGGGTCGCGCCGCAGTTCGAGCGTTTCGCGGTAGGCGTAGCCCAGCAGGCGGCGCAGACTGAAGGCCGCATGCGGTCCGGCCTTCCGTGGCGTGGCCGGTTCGGCGGTTTTTTTCTCCACCGCGGGCGCCGGCACGGGTGTCGCGGGCGCGATGCCGCTGGCCTCTTCCAGATAGGAAATGAAGGCGTCTTCCAGCGTGGTGGCGCCGCGCGCCAGCCGCAAACCGGTCGGCGTATCGCTGGCCAGCACCCGCCCGGCGTGCATCAGCGAGATGCGGTCGCAGCGTTCGGCCTCGTTCATGAAGTGGGTCGAGATGAAGATGGTGACGCCTTGGCCACGCGATAACTCGACCAGCAGGGCCCAGAACTCGTCGCGCGCGATCGGGTCCACGCCCGAGGTGGGCTCGTCCAGGATCAGCAGTTTCGGCTCGTGCACCACCGCCACCGCGAGCGACAGGCGCTGGCGAATGCCGAGCGGCAGTTCGGCCGCCGGCGCATCGAGAAAGGCCGCCAGGCTGAAGCGCTCGATCAGCTCAGTCATGCGCGGCGCGATGCGCTCGGACGGCAAATGGAAGAGTCGCGCGTGCAGGTCCAGGTTTTGCAACACGGTCAGTTCGCCATAGAGCGAGAAGGACTGCGACATGTAACCAACCTGCTTGCGCGTTGCCAGATCACGCGCGTTGACCGGCTTGCCAAACAGCGCAGCCTGCCCTTCGGTCGGCGGCAGCAGGCCGGTGAGCATCTTCATGGTGGTGGTCTTGCCGCAGCCGTTGGAGCCGAGAAAGCCGAAAATCTCGCCGCGCTCAATGCGAAAACTGACGTCATCAACGGCGGTGAAGTCGCCGAAACGCTGCGTCAAATGGCTGGCCTCAATCGCCGGCAGTGCGCCATCGCGCTGGCGCGGCGGGATGACCAGCTCGTGGTGCGCGCGCTGCCGCTCTGGCGGCAACAGGCCGATGAACGCGCCTTCCAGCGTGGTCTCGCCGGTGCGCGCCAGCAGTTCGGCTGGCGTACCAGTGCCAAGCACGCGCCCGGCGTCCATCGCCACCAGCCAGTCGAAGCGCGCCGCTTCCTCCATATAGGCGGTGGCGACGATCACGCTCATGCCGGGGCGGCGGGCACGGATGCTGTCGATCAGTTCCCAGAACTGGCGGCGCGAGAGCGGATCGACGCCGGTGGTTGGCTCGTCGAGGATCAAGAGATCGGGATCGTGGATCAGCGCGCAGCACAGACCGAGCTTTTGTTTCATGCCGCCCGAGAGCTTGGCCGCTGGCCGCTCGCGAAACGGCGACAGGCCGGTGCTGGCGAGCAGTTCAGCAATGCGTGACTGGCGTTCCTGGGAGCTCTGCCCGAACAGGCGCCCAAAGAAGTCGACGTTTTCAAACACCGACAGCGTCGGGTACAGGTTCTTGCCGAGGCCCTGCGGCATGTAGGCAATGCGCGGCTGGGTCAGGTTGCGCTGGCGCCGGTCGGCCAGGTCGCTGCCGAGCACCTCGACCTGCCCGCTCTGGATCTGGCGCGCCCCGGCAATCAGCGCCAGCAGCGTCGACTTGCCGACGCCGTCCGGCCCGATCAGCCCGACCATGGCGCCGGCGGGAATATTCAGGTTGATCTGGTCAAGCGCCAGCACGGCGCCGTAGCGCTGGGTGATGCCCTGCAGGCGGGCAACGACGGGGCGGGCGGGATCGGCCGTCACGGCGGACTACCGCGTCTGCAGCTTGGCCGGCCACTCCTGGCCGCCATCGGTGCGCACATAGGCCATGCCCGGCATGCCGCCTTTGGTGATGTCCTGATGCTGCACCAGCCAGGCGGCATCCACCTTGACCTTGACGCGGAACATCAGCTTCTCGCGCTCACTGCGCGTTTCCACCTCTTTCGGTGTGAACTGGGCCCGTGGCGCCACGAAGCTGACCGTGGCCGGCAGCACTTGGTCCGGCAGCGCATCGAGCACAATGCGCGCCGCGCTGCCGATCCGGACCTTGCCGGCCTCGGCGGTGGGCAGAAAAATGGTCATGTAGACGTCGGACAGGTCGAGCAGCGTCAGCACCTTGCCGCCGGCGCCCACCACTTCGCCCGGTTCGGCCAAACGGTAGAGCACACGCCCGCTGATCGGCGCCTTGAGCGCGGTGTCATTGACCGTGGCGCTCAGGCTCTGGCCCCTGGCCACTGCCGCTTCTACCGCCGCATCGGACTCGGCCACCCGCACGCGTGCCGCGGCCAGGCCGGACTCGGCGCTTTGTTGCGCACTGCGGTCGCGGTCCAACTTGTCGCCGGTGATGAAGCCTTTTTGCACCAGTTCCTGCGAGCGTTGCATTGTTTTGAGCGCCAGCGTCACATCAGTCCCGGCCCGGCGCACGCCTTCCTTGGCCTCGCGCGTCATTTCCTGTGCTTGGCGCACTTGCGCCTCGGCGGCACGCAATTGCGCGGCGATGTCCTCGGCATCCAGCGTGGCCACCACCTGCCCTTTTTCCACCCGTTCACCTTCGCGCGGCGTCAGGCTGGCCAGCCGGCCCGCGATCTTGGTCGCCACATCGACTTCAAGCGCCTCCAGCCGCCCATTGCCGAACGCAATGCCGGTCGCCAGCTCGGGCGCCCGCAGCAACCAGGCGGCCAAGCCGGCGCCGAGGGCGGCCAGCAGCACGATCACGATAAAGAGCTTCTGCTTGGTGGAGAGGGTGCGCGTCATGGTGGTTTTTATCGATGTTATTGACTGGCTAGTCAGTTACTTTAAAAGTATAGCCCAGGGTTTTCCCGGCCCATCCCTCGGGACAACAACAACGGTGCTGAAATCAATCGAAAGTCGCCGCTGCATGCGCTTTCAGCAGGCAATCCTGAAACGCGCGGGTCACCCGGGACGGCAACGGCGAGCGCCGCACGATGCTGAAAAAACTGCAGGCGTAGCGAAACAAGTCCGGCTGGATGGCGCGCATCTGGCCGCTGCGCACAAAGGCTTGTGCGTAATGGTCAGGCAAAAATCCCAGGTACTTGCCGGACAGAATCAGCGTGGCAATCGACTCCTGGTCGTAGCCGGTGGCCTGGCGTGTCAGGCGCACCTGCTGGCTGATTTCCATATTGGGCGAGTGGTAGCCCAGGCCAGCGAAAGGCTGCGTACGCAACTCGTCCCAGGTCATCGCCCGCGGCGCGGCCTGGAACAGACCATGCTGCGCGCCACAGTACAAGAACATGGTCTCGCTGAACAGTTCGTCGTAAGCCAGAGAATCCGAGCTGCGATGGCCCGGAATCACCCCGACCTGAAACTGCCCGTCCATCACCCCGCGTTCAATCGCGTTGAGGGGCGCCACATGCAAGTGCAGACTCACATCGGGCGCCCGCTCGGAAAACAGCGCGATGGCTTCGCCCAGATGCGCGGCCGGGTTGCTGGCGGTTTTGTCAAACACCGCAATATTGAGCTGCCCGCCCATACGTTGGTGAATCTCGTCCACACGGCTGCGAAAGGCATCGGCCCCGGCCAGCAGACGCAAGGTCTCGGCATATATCTGTTGGCCCTCGGTCGTCAGGGCAAAACCGGCCCGGCCCCGGCGACACAGGGTCAGCCCGAGCCGGGTTTCCAGGTCCTTGATATGGCGGCTGACGGTGGAGATGCCAATGTTCAACTCCAACTCAGCCGCCGCCATGCCGCCGCACTCGACCACACTTTTAAACACCCGCAGCAAGCGAATGTCCATGTCGCTCACCTGACCCAAGGCGGCATGACGCTTTACTTTCATAAATTGATAACTTAATAGTGATATTTATACATTTATAAGAGTAACAGAGCCAATCAGAATCGCCCATTCACCCCTTCATTCTGGAACCGCCATGAACATGACCGAAGCCAACGCCCTCGCCCCCCTCCGCACGGATGCCGCCTGGTTAGAGGCGCATTGGATGCCCTACACCGGCAACCGAAACTTCAAGGCCAACCCGCGCATGATGGTGAGTGCCAAGGGCTGCTACTACACCGACCAGCACGGCAAACAGATTTTTGACGGTCTGTCCGGCCTGTGGTGCAGCGGCTTGGGCCATGGCCGCACGGAGATTACCGAAGCGGTGACGCGCCAGATGGCGACGCTGGACTATTCGCCTGCCTTCCAGTTTGGCCACCCGCTGTCGTTCGCGCTGGCCAACAAGTTGAAAGAGTTGACGCCCACCGGGCTGGACCATGTGTTCTTCACCGGTTCCGGTTCCGAGTCGGCTGACACCTCGCTCAAGATGGCGCGCGCCTACTGGCGCACCAAGGGGCAGGCCAGCAAAACGCTGCTGATCGGACGCGAAAAGGGCTACCACGGCGTCAACTTTGGCGGCATCTCGGTCGGTGGCATCGCGGCCAACCGCAAGATGTTCGGCCAGGGCATCGCCGCCGACCACCTGCCGCACACGCAACTGGCGAGCAACGCTTTTTCGCGCGGCATGCCGAGCCAGGGCGCCGAGCTGGCCGACGACCTGCTGCGCCTCATCACGCTGCATGACGCCAGCAACATTGCGGCGGTCATCGTCGAGCCGTTTTCCGGTTCGGCCGGCGTGGTGATCCCGCCGCAGGGCTACCTGCAGCGCCTGCGCGACATCTGCACGGCCAACAATATTTTGCTGATTTTTGACGAAGTGATCACCGGCTTTGGCCGCTGCGGTGCCTGGACCGGCGCCGAGGCCTTTGGCGTCACGCCCGACATCATGAATGTGGCCAAGCAGATCACCAACGGCTCGCAACCGCTGGGCGCCGTGCTGGTCAAAAAAGACATCTACGACACCTTCATGGCGCAGGGCGGGCCTGACTACATGCTCGAATTCGCGCACGGCTACACCTACTCGGCGCACCCAGTCGCCTGCGCCGTCGGCCTGGCGACGCTGGACTTGCTGGAGAAGGAGAACATGGTGGGACAGGTGAAAGCGATGGCGCCGTATTTCGAAGGCGCGGTGCACAACCTCAAGGGCACCAAGCACATCACCGACATCCGCAACTACGGCCTGGCCGCCGGCATCACCATCGATGCCGCGCCGGGTGAGCCGGCGCGCCGGCCCTTTGAGATCGCCATGGCCATGTTGGACAAGGGTTTTTACGTGCGCTACGGCGGCGACACCATCCAGTTGGCACCGCCCTTCATCTCCACCCCGGCGCAGATCGACAGCCTGATCAATGCGCTGGGCGAGTCCATCAACCAAACCGCCTGAACTCACGCCCTCTATGCAAAACCTTCCCCTGATTCAACACCTGATTGACGGCCAGCTGGTCGCCGGCGGCAGCCGTTCACAAGACGTCTTCAACCCGGCCACCGGCCAGGCTGAAAAGCGCCTGCTGCTGGCCGACAAGGCCACAGTCGAGCAAGCCATTGCCAGCGCCCACGCCGCCTACCCGGCCTGGCGCGCCACCCCGCCGCTCAAGCGGGCGCGGGTCATGAGCCGGCTCAAAGTTTTATTGGAAGAAAACGCCGAACAAATCTGCGCCCTGCTCACCGCCGAACACGGCAAGGTGGTGGGCGACGCCATGGGCGAGTTGCAACGCGGCATTGAAAACGTCGAGTACGCCAGCTACGCGCCGGAGTTGCTCAAGGGCGAGCACAGCAAAAACGTCGGCACCGGGGTGGACTCGTGGAGCGAGTTTCAACCCTTGGGCGTCACGGCCGGCATCACGCCGTTCAACTTCCCGGTCATGGTGCCGCTGTGGATGTGGCCGATGGCCATCGCCTGCGGCAACACCTTTGTGCTGAAACCGTCCGAGCGCGACCCCAGCAGTGCGCTGCTGGTGGCGCAACTGGCGTTGCAGGCCGGCCTGCCACCGGGTGTCCTCAACGTGGTGAATGGCGACAAGGAGGCGGTGGACACGCTGCTGGCGGACAAGCGCGTGCAGGCCATCAGCTTTGTCGGCTCGACCCCGATTGCCGAAACCATTTATGCCACCGGCTGTGCCAATGGCAAGCGCGTGCAGGCGCTGGGCGGGGCCAAGAACCACGCCGTGGTGATGCCCGATGCCGACGTCGCCAACGCCGTGAGCGCCTTGATGGGCGCGGCTTACGGCTCGTGCGGCGAGCGCTGCATGGCGATTCCGCTGGTGGTGGCGGTGGGTGATGCCGTTGCCGACGCGGTGGTGGCCGGCCTGCGGGTCGAAATTGCCAAGATGAAAGTGGGCCCCGGCACCGATGCCAGCAATGACATGGGCCCACTGGTGACCCAAGTGCACTTCGACAAGGTCAAAGGCTTTGTCGATCAAGGCGTGGCCGAGGGTGCCACGCTGGTGGTCGATGGTCGCTCCATCACGGTGCCCGGCCATGAACGTGGTTACTTCCTGGGCGCCTGTCTGTTCGACCATGTCAAACCGGGCATGACGATTTACCAGGAAGAAATCTTTGGCCCGGTGCTGGGGGTGATGCGGGTCAACACCCTGCAGGAAGCGATGGACTTGATTGACGCCCACGAGTACGGCAACGGCACCTGCATCTTCACCCGCGACGGCGAAGCCGCGCGCTACTTCAGCGATAACATTCTGGTCGGCATGGTGGGCGTGAACGTACCGCTGCCGGTACCGGTGGCCTACCACTCGTTTGGCGGCTGGAAGCGCTCGCTGTTTGGTGACCTTGGCGCTTACGGTCCGGACGCCGTGCGCTTTTACACCAAGCGTAAAACCATCACCCAGCGTTGGCCCTCGGCCGGGGTGCGGGAGGGAACCGCGTTTAGTTTTCCGAGCAACCGTTAACCCGACTCGCACCCTGAAACACCCGCTTGACGCGCTGGCGTCAGCGGGTGTTTTTTGTTGGCGCGCACCCGATCAACGGGGTCTCGGGTTTGCTTCTTTTTGAGTTTTCGCAAGTACCAGGCGCCAACCTCTGGATTAAATCAAGCACTCGGGAATATGTTGAGCGGCGGCACGATCAACATTGGTACCCCCGTTTTTGCCGTCTGGATACCGAAGAAACCGTTGCGCTCATTCAGTCCTGACGCGGGACTTGCTGATCAGGATTCACCATGGCATGAACGCGCCTTTGCCTACCCAACCAGGTCACATGTTCGAGATGTCGCCGCTACCCTATCTTCAGTGCCTTTTCTGCAACCATCTCAATCCAGCTGGGGCCAGCTTCTGCAATAACTGTGGCTCGGAGCTGCACCTGCAGCCCTGCGACCGATGTGGTGCGCTCAACAAACGAACCGAAAAAGGCTGCCATAAATGCGGCGCGAGCTTCACCCTGCCGGCAGCATCCGGGCGCAACGCCGCCGTGCCAGCGCTCAATGAGGCGGAGCCCGCCAATCTTCCACCGGGACAGGTCGTCGCCGCAACGCAGAACAAGCCGGCGAGGCTGTCGCGACGCACCTTGCAGTTGGCCGCACTGACGCTCTTGTTCGTGGCAATTGTGATGTCGGGTGAGTACTACTCCGAGCAGTCGGCTGAGTTCACGAAGACACAAGGCGTCATACCGTTTGCCCCACGCGTGTCCGGCCTCCCGATGGCGACCACCGTCCCACCGCCACCGGTAGCGACGCTGGTGGAAGAAGCGCCAGCGCGCCCAGACACGACGCCCAAACCCGCAGCCGTCACGGCCACCTCCACCGAACCGGAGTCGCCTGCGCCAGCGGCGGCTGGCGCCATGCTGAGTGTGCGGACATCCGCGGCGAACCAAGCGACCGCTATCAAGCGCCGAGAGCCAACGTTACTCAAGGAATGCCCGGACAGCGTCGCAGCGCTCGGTATCTGCAGTTCAAGTTCAAAAAACGAGGAGCAATAGCATGAAAAAAATGGTCTTATACACGCTGCTGGCAGCAATGCTGTGTCAGGGTCCGGCGGCAATCGCTGCTGTCGAATACAAGATCGCGACCGCGTCCGAGCGGGGAACCTATATCAAGATCGGGCGTGATCTCGCCCAGTATGTCGCGCCTGCCGCCGACATCCAGCTCGAGTCCGTGCCGTCGGCCGGCTCGGCAGAAAACGTTCGACGGCTCCGCTACGAACAGGGCATGAAACTGGCGTTGGTGCAGTCGGACGTCTACCAGTCATTCCTCGACATGGCCGCGAATGGCAATGCAGCGGCAGGCGCCATGATTCGGCCGCTGCGCGTGATCATGCCGCTGTATAACGAGGAAATCTACTTTATCGTGCGCGCTGACTCGGATCGAAATTACATCCACGAGATCCAGAATGCGAAGATCAATGCCGGCGAGTTAGGCAGCGGCACCGCGCTGACCTCGGCGACGCTCTACCGCCTGATGTATGACGAACCCATGGCGGACGCGAACACCAGCTACCTGTCAAACGAAGAGGCACTGGCCAAATTGGTCACGGACAAGTCGATTGACGTGGTGGCCGTTGTCGCCGGCCAGCCGGCCAAACTGCTCGTCGACATGAAACCCGAGTCCCGCAAACTGATCAAACTGCTCAAGTTTGATCCTAGCCACCCCTCTAGTCAGGCGGTGCTCAAGACCTATTTTCCAGCGACAGTACGGGCCAGCAATTACCCCAACCTGCTGACGGCGGACCTTCCCGGCGTGGCGGTCAAGGCTTTTCTGGTCACCTACGATTTCCAGTTGAAGGACACCGAGCGCCACCTGCGGCAGTTTGCGCGTTCGCTCTGCCAGAACTTCTCGACCTTGCAGGAAAAAGGACACCCGAAGTGGCGCGAGGTTGACCTTGCTTTGCCCGAGCTCGGGCGCGGCTGGTTTTACTTTCCCGCAACGGCGCGTGAACTCCGCTCCTGCATCGCTGGCGAACCAATGCGGGGCCAGCTAACGAAAGCACGCCCAGCCAAGCTGTGCTCGCAGCAGGAACGGATTCTGGGTCTGTGCAAATAAGCCGGCCAATTTGGCCAAGCTGCACGGATTTACTGCTTGATGGCTTCGATCTGGATCAGCAGACGCACATTCTTGGGGAAGCCCCAATCGATGCCGTAGTTCATGCCGAACTGGGTGCGATCGATCGTCGTTTCAAAATCGCCACCGCACACTTCACGTTTGACCATGGGGCTGTCGTAGCAATTGAAGTTATTCGCCTTGAGCGTCACCGGCTGGGTCTTGCCGAGCAGAGTCAAGGTGCCCGTCACTTCCGACACCTTGTCACCACTGAAGCTGAATTTATCGGCGGCGAATGTCGCAGTAGGGAACTTGGCCGAGTCAAACAGCTCAGCGCTTTGCAGGTGCTTGTTGAACGGTGCCGTGCCGGTGTTGATGGACGCGGTGTCAATCACGATCTCGACCTTGCCGGTTTTAGCCGCGCGGTCAAACTGGACGGTGCCTTCTTTTTTGTCAAAGCGACCCCGGTTGGTGGAGGTGCTGAAATGCCCAATCTCAAACGTCACAAACGTGTGGCTGGGATCAATGGCGTAGTTGGCCGCTTGAACTTGGGTCGCACCCGCCAGCAGGGTGGCAGCAGCGGCGACAGACAGAAGAGAGAAACGCATTGAATAGCTCCAGAAGTAGGGGTTGAAGAAGAAATTGAAAAAAGAGAACCGTGGAAATAGCTTAGAGCTTGCCGACACCGTTCAAAGCCAGCTTGAATTTGACCTGGACGTCATCTGCCACCATCGAGGTGTCAGCCCATTCGTTTTCGCCAATCTTGAAGCCGAGGCGTTTGATCGGGAATACGCCAACGGCGGTCGTCACCGCGCCGGCCTGGGTCATGGTGACGGGCACCACCACATCGCGCGATTGACCTTTGATGCTGAGCTTGCCGGTCACTTCATATTTGCCAACCCCCAAAGCCTTGAATCCAGATGAGGCAAACGTGGCTTGCGGAAATTTGGCCGTGTTGAACCAGACCGCCTTGGGCAACTCGGCATCGGTCTCGGGTGAGCCCAGCGTGGCGCTGGCGATATCGACCGTAAAGGCCACTTTGCTGGTGGCTGATTTGGC
The DNA here is from genome assembly GCF_012927445.1 of Rhodoferax sp. Taxonomy (GTDB): domain Bacteria; phylum Pseudomonadota; class Gammaproteobacteria; order Burkholderiales; family Burkholderiaceae_C; genus Rhodoferax. The sequence goes on along the minus strand of NZ_JABBPD010000007.1, from coordinate 441,973 downwards.
CGCGTCAAAGTTGATTTGTCCCTCAAACTTTTTGAAATGGCCTTCTACCGGCACGCCCATTTGCTTAAAAACAAAACCAATGTCGCTTTGCGCCGGAATCAGTTTTTGCGGCGCATTTTTTTGCTGCGCCGCCACCGGCAACGCGCTGGCCAGCAACAAAGAAGCTGTCAAAGAGAGAAGGAGAGAAGTCGATTTCATGAGGGGTGCTTTGTAAAAAAGTTTCAGCTTCGGCCGGGCAACATGCGGGACAGCAAACCGTCGCGGTCCACCCAGTGGTGCTTGAGGGCGGCAGCGAGGTGCAGGCCCGCCAGGCCCACCAAGGCATAGGCCGAAAGTTCGTGCAATGGTTTGATCATGTCGGCCAGTTCCTTGTTCTTTAACAGCAGGTCCGGCAGCGGAAGCTGGCCAAACCAGACAATCGGGAACCCTGCCGCCGAACTGTAGGCCCAGCCAATCAGCGGCACGGCAAAAAACAGCAGGTATAAAAGGTAATGGGTGGCATGGTAAGCGCGCGTTTGCCAACCCGGCATGGCCTTGGTGACGGCTGGTGGCAAGGCCGGTGGCCGATGGGTCACGCGCCACAGCAGACGCAAGACGGTCAGTGCCAGAAAAGTCACACCCGCCCATTTGTGCCAGTTGTAGAGTTTCAGGCGCAAGGGCGAAAACGGCAGGTCGGCCATGTAGAGGCCAACCGCGAACATGGCCAGAATGACCAGCGCCAGCAGCCAGTGCAGCGCGATGGCCAACAGCGTGTAGCGGGCCACAACCTGCGTCGGGCCAGAGGAGGGAGATACGGTCACGTCAGACTTCCTAAAATTGATTTCACAAGGCGTAGCCTGTGAACGGATCAAAGTTTAGAGGTCAATGTATTTAAACAAGTTCAATTGAATTGAAGTTTAAGTTCATTTTTTTTGAATAGCTGGTCCACGCCCGCTTGCCGCTCAAAGTCCCAGCGCGTAACGGTGCGCACCCCGGCGCAAGCGGGGGAGCTTGCGCGCGGCGTCAAGCATGACGCGGGCCGAAAAAGAGGTGTGATCGAAGCGCGCTTCCAGGAGCAGGCTCTCGTGCGGGCCGTGGGTGGCGCTGCCGCGGCGGTCCAACACGACGCCGAGCCCTTCCTCGCCTTCCAGCTCGGACAGGCACTCCACCTGAAATACCTGGGTAACGTCACCGGCAAACAGGGGGTCGGCGGCAATGGCCGCCTGAACCTGCGCAAGCGCCACGCCCTGCGCCAGTTCGACATATACATAATGCTGTGTCGAGCCATTCTCGCCAGGATATTCACCGGCAAGCGCGTCCTTGACACCCCGAATGCCCGCGGCGACCGTGGTGTGGTGCAGGTTCAGACCAGGGTGCCGGTGAAACAGGGTCTGGCCGCGCGGAATCAGCATCTCGAAGGCGCTGCGCAGCAAGGGCAGGACACCAGGCTCCCAGCCGGCCGCGACCACCGCCGCCACATGATGGTTGTCCGCCGCCTCGTCAAGCGCGGCATGATGCGCCTCCATGGCCTTTCCCTCGAAACAGGCACATTCAACAATTGGAATGCGTGCCTGAAAAAGTTCGCGCGCCACGCCCAGCACCGCATCAGCCGGCACGCACACCAGTGCCGCCTTGACGTCCGCCAGCTCTCTGACATGCGAAGCGACGGCAAAGCGCTGCAGGCGGCCAGGCAAGGTGCCTGGCGCGTCGGGATGGCGCACAACCCCCGCCAACCCAAGCTCACTGTCGTCGATCAGCGCCTCGGCACACGCCCGGCCCAAGCGGCCCAAACCAATCACCGCCACCTGCAGTTTTGTCATCGCATCTCCACCTGGGCCGCAACAGCAGAAAAAATCCACTGTAGGACCGTGCGTTTGCAGCAGCTTGATATTCCTCAAGCGTCAAACCCGCTTCGCCAAGGCCTCGAACTCGTGCAGCGGCTGCGGCCAGCGCGGTGCCATCAAGCCGGTAGGCAATGTAACCGCCGTTGAAAAACTCCTGTAGCGCCGGGCGGTTTTCCAGCATGGCTTGCAAGGACGTCGTATTGCCCAGAATGGCGGGGCCCACAATCTTGGCGACTTTTCCCAGCAAGTTAAACCGGTCGTCCAGCTCCTGGTTGACTTGGGCGGCCGTGAAAGAAGCCGTTGCGAATTGTTGCTCGCTCAACAGGCGTTGCATATCGTCGCGCAGCATCTGGCTGGCATAAAACGCCAGCGACCCGAGGCTGACCAGAACAGTCGCCAGTGTGGCAAGGGTAATTCTGGTTTTTCCAGAATTACCACGTGGATCGGTGTCCGCGTGGTCAGTTTGCCCTGCATGATGCGTATACAGACGACGTGTGTCCGCTCAGGCGCGCGCAGTGCAAAATAGCGTCCATGAAAACACCCCCGAGACTGCAGTCGTTAGTTGAAGAAGGCCTGATTGACACGGTCGTGCGCCAGCTCATGAGCGGCAAAGAGGCCATGGTCTACGTGGTGCGCTGTGGCGACGAGACCCGCTGCGCCAAAATCTACAAAGAGGCCACGCAGCGCAGCTTCCGCCAAGCGGTGGACTACACCGAAAACCGCAAGGTCAAAAACTCGCGCGAAGCGCGCGCCATGGCCAAGGGCACCCGCTTTGGCCGCGAAAAGCAAGAGGCCGCCTGGCAGAGCGCCGAGGTCGACGCGCTGTACCGCCTGGCCGATGCCGGCGTGCGCGTGCCCAAGCCGCACAATTTTTGCGATGGCGTGCTGCTGATGGAGCTGGTGACCGATGAGCACGGCGACGCGGCGCCGCGGCTGAACGACGTGGCGCTCACGCCCGAGCAGGCGCGGGCGCATCATGCGGCCTTGTTGATCGAGGTCATGCGGATGCTGTGCGCCGGTGTGGTGCACGGCGACCTGTCGGAGTTCAATATTTTGCTGGCAGAGGACGGCCCGGTGATCATCGATCTGCCGCAGGCGGTGGACGCCGCCGGCAACAACCACGCCCAACGCATGCTGCTGCGCGATGTAGCCAACCTGCGCAACTTCTTCGGCCAGTTTGCACCGGAGCTGCTGCAGACCGACTTTGGCCCCGAGATCTGGGACCTGTACCAACGCGGGGTGCTCGACCCGGCGGTGGTGCTGACAGGTCATTTCGAGCGCAAGGCCGGGGCCGTCGATGTCGGTGGCTTGATGCGCGAGATTGACGATGCCCGCGCCGAGGACGCGGCGCGCCGTCTGCGCATGCAGACGACGCAGTGACGGAGCGATCCTAGGCGTTGGCCAGACTGATGGCTTCTTGCGCCAGAATTTCCGCTTCTTTCTCGTGGGTCAGCATGGAGCCCGTATCCCGGTAACGCGTGTGCCATGACAGCGCTTTTTCCAGCATATGGGGCGTGTGTCCGCCGCGCAGCTGGGCTTCCGTCACATAGTCGTGCAGCATTTGCCGATAGGGTTCGGCGACGCAGTTGTTGATGATGACCTCGGCCCGCTCGCGCGGCGCCAGTCCGCGCAAGTCAGCCAAGCCGACTTCGGTGACGATGATGTCCACGTCATGTTCGGTGTGGTCGACGTGCGACACCATCGGCACGATGCTCGATATTTTGCCGCCTTTGGCAATCGATTTGGTGGCAAAAACGGACAAGTAAGCGTTGCGCGCAAAGTCACCCGAGCCGCCGATGCCATTCATCATGTGCGTGCCCAGCACGTGGGTTGAATTGACGTTGCCGTAGATGTCGGCTTCCAGCGCGGTGTTGATGGCGATGATGCCCAGACGCCGGATGATTTCCGGGTGGTTGCTGACTTCTTGCGGGCGCAGCACCAGACGGTCCTTGTATTTGCCGATATGGCCGAAGACTTCCTTGCTTTTCTGCGACGACAGGGTGATCGAGGAACCGGAGGCGAAATCCAGCTTGCCAGCGTCGAACAAGTCGAAGGTCGAATCCTGCAGCACCTCGGAATACATCGTCAGGTGCTGGAACGGACTGTCAATGAAGCCGCCCATCACGGCGTTGGCGATGGTGCCAATGCCAGCCTGCATGGGCAGCAGGCTCTCGGTCAGGCGCCCTTGTGCCACTTCGTCCTTGAAGAAGTCGACCAGATGCGCGGCGATGGCCGCGGTCTCAGTGTCTGGCGGCAGGATGGTCGAGGAGCTGTCCAGCTTTTCAGTGAAAACAATGGCAACGATTTTGTCGGCCGGGATCTCGATCGCCGTGGTGCCGATGCGGTCATGCGGCGTCATCAACGGCATCGGTTCGCGTTGCGGACGGTGCTTGGGAATAAAGATGTCGTGCAGGCCTTCGAGTTCCAGCGACTGGGTGATGTTGATTTCGACGATCACCTTGTCGGCCAGAATTGCAAAGCTGGCGCTGTTGCCGACCGACGTGGTCGGGATGATGGCGCCGGTCTCGGTGATGGCGATGGCCTCAATGATGGCAATGTCGATCGGTGCCATCTGCCGGGTCCGCAACAGCTCGACTGTTTCGGACAGGTGCTGGTCCACATACATCACCTCGCCCCGATTGATGGCGGCGCGCAACACCGGATCGGCCTGGAACGGAATACGGCGTGCCAGCACGCCGGCTTCGGTCAGTGTCTTGTCGACATCGCTGCCCAGCGAGGCGCCGGTCATCAGCGTGATTTTCAGTTTTTCGTTGCGGGCCCGTTCGGCCAGCGCCATCGGCACCACCTTGGCGTCGCCCGCGCGGGTAAAGCCGCTCATGCCAATGGTCATGCCGTCTTGTATCCACTCCGCCGCCTTGGCGGCGCTGGTCACACGCGCTCTCAATAAGGGCAAACGGATACGGTCCTGATGCTTATCTTGCATTTTTTGAATTCCTTTGATGTCTATAAAGTTGAAGAGCGCAGCGACCAACAGAGGGCTTGGCGATGTGACGGGGGTAGCTGCATTTACGTCAAGCAATAGTTGACGGGCGCCAGCGGCGCGGGACTGTCTTCGTCGCCCAGGGATTCCCGCAGGTTGATTTCAATGGTGCGGCAGATGGCATTCAAAGGCAGGTCATTGGCGTCCATGCCAAACGGCTCTTCGATCTCATCGCCCAGCGCATCCAGGCCGAAAAAAGTGTAGGCCACGATGGCCACCACAAACGGGGTCATGAAGCCGATGGAGTCGACCAGCCCGAACGGCAGCAAAAAGCAATACAAGTACGCGGTCCGGTGCAACAGCAGCGTGTAGGAAAACGGGATCGGTGTGCTTTTGATGCGCTCGCACCCGCCCGCAGCGGCGGTCATGGCGGACAGGGTGCTGTCAATGCCGGCCGCCAGGCAGCTGTCAATCCGCCCCTCTTTCAGGCTCTGCGCCAGATCCTGACCCATTTTCAGCATCAGGAAATCCGGCTTGTTGGATGCCTTTTGCAGTTGTTGCCACTCCGACTCCAGGAGCAGGCCTTTCAATTCCGGCTGTGCGTCGGTGTCGCGCAGCTGGTGGCGCAAAGCGTGCGCGAACGCAATGGCGCGGTAAATCATGCGGACCCGTAGATCCACTAAACCGCGACTGGCCTGGGCCGACTCGGCATAGGCAATCAAGCTTTGGCACTGGCGCGACAGGCTCCGGCTTTTATGGACCAGTTCGCCCCATAGCTTGCGCGCTTCCCAAAAGCGGTCATAGGCCACGTTGTTGCGAAAGCCCAAGAAAATCGCCAGCGGCAAGCCGATCAAGGTGAAGGGAATCGTGGTCAGGGTTATCTTGAGCGCAAACAGGTCGCCATGGGTCAGCGTGACCCCGGTGGCGATCACCGTGGTGGCGATCAACGATGGCAAAATCCGCGGCAAGATGGAGCCGCGAAGCAGCAAGAACATCTTGAGCCCGGATGGCCGGCTTCTGACAATCATGTCTAAATTCCCTTTAGGGACCGATTTTCAAAGAAATTCACAAATATATTAGTATTTTAATCGCTAATATATTAGCGATTAAATGCGCGTTTTTTGCCTGCCAAAACGTCTTTGATCCCGAAGCAACACTAGAAATGGCACCCAACTTGACGCCCCGCATTACCTACCGCAACCTGCCGCAACTTTTTTTAAAGGCCAGGGAGAGCCTGATGGCGCACTTCCGCCCGATCCTGAAACACTTTGGTCTGACCGACCAGCAGTGGCGCATCCTGCGTGCGCTGGATGAATATTCGCAGCTGGAGCCACGTGAAATTTGCAGCCTGTGCCAGATTCACAGTGCCAGCATGACGGGCGTGCTGGGGCGCATGGAAGAGCTGGCGCTGGTTCAACGCAGTCGCGTTGCAGGCGATCAGCGCCGGGTGGTGGTTCGTTTGGCGCCCAAAGGGGATCAACTGGTGAACGACATGGCGCCCTTGATCGATTTGCAGTACCAACAGATCGAACAGGCGTTCGGCAAAGAAATTTTTGACGACCTGTTCAACGCGCTGGAAACGTTCATCGGCGTGCAGAACAAGCCAGTTCCGCCGATTGCGCTACCGGCAACGGCGCCGGCTGCCGCTGCCGCACTGAACGCGCCGCCTACAATTTAGCCATGAACAGCCCTACCCTCACCATCGACGTGGTGTCCGACGTCGTCTGCCCCTGGTGCTACATCGGCAAGCGCAAGCTTGAAGCCGCCCTGGCCTTGCCCGAGGCCTATCACCTGCCGAATGTCGTCATCCGCTGGCACCCGTTTCAACTCAACCCGGACTTGCCGGTCGAAGGCGTGTCGCGCCAGGCGTACCTGGAAGACAAGTTTGGCGGGCCGGAGCGCGCCGCCGAGATCTACGAGCGGATTCGCGCCGCCGGCCAGGCGGTCGGGCTGACGCTGAATATCGACGGCATCGCACGCCAACCCAACACGCTGGCGGCGCACGCCCTGATTGCCTTTGCCCAGCTGGGTGATGCCGACGGCAGCGACATCCAGGAGCGCTTGTTCCGGGCTTATTTTGTCGAAAACCGCTTCATTGGCAACCTGGATGTGCTGGCCAACATTGCCGAAGAAGCCGGTCTCAACGGCGAAGACGCCCGCGCCTTTGTGACCGATCCCGAGCATTTGGAAGAGGTGGCCCAGGCCGACGCCCACATCCGGAGTCTGGGCATCAGCGGTGTGCCATTTTTCATCTTCAACCAGAAGGTGACCGTCTCTGGCGCGCACGACCCCGCCACGTTGCTGGGTGCCATGCAACAGGCGGTCGCGGGCCGCGACTGAAACAAGGCTGCGCCGCTTGGGCGCAGCCTACTTCCGCGCCGCAGGAACAGGCGCCAAGACGGTGGTGCTCGGCCCCATGCGTTCGCCCATCCAGCGCCTCAGGTCGAGCCACATCCGCTGCATCTCGGCATCCGACGGCGTTTTGAGCGCGCTCGGCAGTTCAATCGTGACCACCGGCATGCCCTTGTGGACGCCGCCGTAATTGCCCAGCGAGCCGGGGTAAATGCCCACCTGATCCAGATACAGGCGGCCCAGGCGCACGGGCGGCGCCAGCGGGCCATCAAAGTCCAGCAGGCCATAGGGCGCATGAATACTGACAATGAGGTTGGGCTTGAAGCGTTGCATTTCTTCCACGATGAACTTGGACTCCGGCTCGCTCAGCGGCAGCTTGCCCGGCCAGCGGCGCGGGTCTTTGCGCGTTTGTTTGGCCCAATAAAACGGGGCCTCGCGCTTCCAGTTGGGCGTTGGAAAATTGCGGTTCAGATCCACGCCATTGGCGTTGACGCGGCGCGACGGGCGGCTGAACAGCCCATCCGGGTTGAGTGCGGGAATGAAACGCCAGTGCGTTTGCGATGGTGCGGCTTGTGCCAGCCCAATCCAGTGCAGGGCCACCGACGCGGACGACAACTCGTCGCCATGGATACCGCCAATCACCAGCACCCGCAGGCGAGCGTCATCCGGACGAATGTCCCGCGTGTAAAGGGCGCGACCCTTGACGCTGCGGGCCGCGTTGGCCTGGAGCTTGGCGTCTTCGCACAGGGAGCGCTGCACATTCGGCAAGCGGGCATAAAAATCGTCGCACAGTCCTGCAGCAGAAACGCGGGACGCTATAAAAAAAGTAGCAAGAATAACAAACAGGGAATGGCAAGAACGCATGGCCTGATTTTATTCGCCTGGCGATGCGACCACGGGGCGTTGAATCGAAGGGTATGCCGCGCGTTTTCCGGCCTGGCGGAATTTTCGGGTAAATTTAAGCCATGTCTTTGTCTGATTTGAGCCTCAAGGCTCACGCCCCCAATTTTTCCGCGCCCGAGTTTAGAGCCGCCCTGGGCATGTTTGCCACGGGCGTCACCATCGTGACCGCCCGCACCGCCGAAGGTGAGTTCGTTGGACTGACCGCCAACTCGTTCAACTCGGTATCGCTCAACCCGCCACTGGTGCTGTGGAGTCTGGCCCGGGCGGCGGCGTCCATGCCTGCCTTCAGCACCGGCTCGCACTACGCCATCAACATCCTGGCGGCGGACCAGAAAGAACTGGCCAAACGTTTTGCCACCAAGGGGGTGGACCGTTTTGCCGATGTCGCCTTTCTGGAAGGCGTCGGCGGCGCGCCGCTGCTGGCCGGCGCGGCGGCCACGTTTGAATGCTTTAACCGCAGCCGCTATTCCGAGGGCGACCACGTTATTTTTGTCGGTGAAGTGGAGCGCTGCTCACACCGCGTCGGTGCTTCTCCGCTGCTGTACCACGGTGGCAAGTTTTACACCGAGCACCCTTTGTAGGCATTGATGCAGGCCTTGAAACTGTCAGAACTGATGGGGGCGCTCAGCCATGCGCTCGACATCACGGAGGGCCAGCCCGAGGGGCATTGCGTGCGCTGCTGCTGGATCGGCATGCACATCGGCCAGCAGCTGGGCCTGCCGACCGAGCAGCTGTGGGAGCTTTATTACACCCTGCTGCTGAAGGATTTGGGCTGCAGCAGCAACGCCTCGCGCATTTGCGAGCTGTACCTGACCGATGACCTTTCCTTCAAGCGTGATTTCAAATGGGTGGACGGCAGTTTGCCGCAAGTGTTGCGGTTTGTGCTGCGCCACACCGGCCCGGCCGCGGCGGCGGCGGAGGTGCAACACCGGCGCGGCAAATGGTTTGACCCCGAACTGGTCGATGCGTTTCTGGCCGTGGCCAGCGCCGCCCCGTTCTGGGCCACCTTGAACGCGGCCGACCTGGAGACACAAGTCTTCGCCATGGAGCCGGGCGGCCATGAAGCGGTGCTGGACGAAGACTACCTCGACGACATTGCCGAAGCCTTTGGCCAGGTGGTGGACGCCAAAAGCCCTTTTACGGCCGGCCACAGCGCCCGGGTGGGGCTCTACACGGCCCTGCTGGGGGAATCAATGGAGATTCCGGAAGCACGCCGGCGCTGGCTGAAACGCGGTGCCCTGCTGCACGACGTCGGCAAGCTCGGCGTCAGCAACGCCATTCTCGACAAGCCCGGCAAACTGGACGAGGCCGAGTGGGCGGCGGTCCGACGCCATGCGGTTTACACCGAGTCCATCCTGGGGCGCATCCAGAGCTTCGATGAGCTGGCACGCGTGTCGGCGGCGCACCACGAGCGGCTGGATGGCGGCGGTTATCCGCGTGGCCTCCAGGCGGCGGACATCACGCTGGAAACCCGCATCATCACCACCGCCGATATTTTTGACGCCATCACGGCCGAGCGGCCCTACCGCAGTGCCGTGCCGGTGGAAAAAACACTGGCAATCATGGCCGACACGGTCGGCACCGCGATTGATGCAACCTGCTTCGCCCACCTGAAGAAAATCATCCAGGCCCACCCGGAATTTTTCCCGGGCTAAGGCGCGGACGTGCGCCAGGGGCGGGGCGAAAAGCGGAAGACCTGCGGATCGGTCACATCCACGGTGGCCTTGACCCAGCCGAAAAAGGGGTAGCCAAAGGTTTCCACCCGCGTAAAGTTGCCCACCACTTGCTGGCTCACCGGGTCGCGCATCGGCTGGTTGATCTGCTGCAAGTGGGTATCGCCATGCACCAGCACGACGCGCCCGGCAAAGGCCTGCGTCTCTTGCTGCAGCTGGGTCAAAAACTCCCGGTAACCCGGCTGGGGGTGGCCGACGTTGGCGTTTTCAAATTCAGGATCGGCCTGAATCACGATCAAAATACCGGCCAGTTTTTTGGCACGAGCCTGGGCAAAGGCCTGCGCCAGCCAGACCCGGTTGGCCGCACTGCGCGCCACAAACTCCGGCACCGGACCGCCCTTGAAGGTAGTGCCGTGGTAATTATTCTCGCTGCCGGGCAGGTTCAGGCCGACGAACAGGGCACCGCCCGCTTCCCAGCGCACGTTTTCGCGGTAGCTGGCAAACGCCGGGTCACGGCTTTGCCGCTCCAGGGCCAGTGTGCGCTGGCCGAGCGTGGTTTCCCCGCCAAAGAACAGTTCACGCAGCTTGGCCAAGCGCTCCAGCGGGTCGTAGCCGCCATTGCTTTTGCGATGGCAATCGGTCCACTCGTTGTCGCCCGGCACATACACCAGCGGGGTCTTTGAGGCCTGAAAGACCCCCAGGATGTCGCGCAGCACTTCATCGCTGCACACGCTGCCGCCATTTTTAATGTCGCCGTCATGTACCACAAAGGCCAGATTTTCACGGTCCATCTCGCTGATCAGCTCGGGCAGGTGCTCGCGCTCCCAGTGGCTGTACGGCGTGTCGCCAAAGAGGCCGAAGGAAACGGGCTGGGCGCTGGCCACCCCCGCCAGGACGGCCAACAGCCCAAGTAAATACTGGAATTTGCGTTTCATCATCAAGCCACCGGTCAAAGAGCTCGATTACACCACTCCGCCCTGCCGCAGCGCGGCAATTTGCGCCGCATCCAGCCCCAGTTCGGCCAGCACTTCATCGGTGTGCTCACCCAGCGCCGGTGGCGCCCGGTGCAGCACCGGCGGCGTCGCCATCAGGCGCAGCGGGCTAGCGACACTTGCTATAGATTTAATAGCTGATTGCGCAGCAACAGCGGGGGCTAGCGGTTGATTTATCACTAAACAACGGGCTTTCACCTGGTCATCGGCAAACGCTTGTCCGATGTCGTTGATGGGGCCGCAGGGCACCGCCTTGTCTTCCAGCAGGGCAATCCACTGCGCGGTGCTGCGGGTGCGGGTAAGGGCTTCCATCGCCGGGATCAGCGCACTGCGGTGGGTGACGCGCCCGGCCATGCCGACAAAGCGCGCATCCTCCGCCCATTCCGGCCTGCCTGCGGCGTTGCAGAAGCGGCGGAACTGGCCATCATTGCCAATCGCCAGCAGCATGGCGCCGTCCAGCGTCGGAAAGTCCTGGTACGGCGCCAGGCTGGGGTGGCTGTTGCCTTGGCGCTGCGGCACCTGGCCGGTGTTCAAAAAGCCCGCCGCCTGGTTGCCCAGAATCGCCATGCCAACGTCGAGCAGGGCCATGTCGATGTGCTGGCCGGCGCCGGTGCGGTGGCGCACCTCGATGGCCGCCAGGATGGCGCTGCAGGCGTAGACACCGGTGAAGATATCCGTCAGCGCCACGCCGACGCGCAACGGGCCGCCGCCGGGCACCTCGTCCGGGCGGCCGGTGATGCTCATCATGCCGCTCATGGCCTGGATCATCAGGTCATAGCCGGCGCGCTCGGCATAGGGCCCGGTCTGGCCAAAACCGGTGACCGAGCAGTAAATCAGGCGCGGGTTGAGGGCCTGCAGGCTGGCGTAATCCAGCCCGTAATGCGCCAGGCCGCCGACCTTGAAGTTCTCCACCAGGATATCGCTTTGCGCCGCCATCTGGCGGATCAGCGCCTGGCCTTCGGGCTGGGCGATGTCGAGCGTGATGGCGCGTTTGTTGCGGTTGCAGGCGGTGAAATAGCTGGCCTGATCGGTGTCGTTTCCTTGTGCGTCTTTCAGGAATGGCGGGCCCCAGTGGCGGGTGTCGTCACCGGCGCCGGGGCGTTCGACCTTGATCACGTCGGCGCCGAGGTCGGCCAGCATCTGGGTGCACCAGGGGCCGGCCAGGACGCGGGACAGGTCGAGTACCTTGAGGTGGGACAGGGCGCCTGGTTGCGTCGTTGTTTGGGGATTTTCTGGGGTCATGGCGGTTCTTGGTTTGGGTTTCAAGTTGGGTTTATTGGGGGGTGGGGCTTTGGCTTTTTTTAGGGATGTATTTTTCGGGGGGTTTCCCCCACTCACTCCCCCAGCCCCTCTCTCGCCCCGCCGGGCGAAAGAGGGGAGCCTCATTTGGCCGCGTGTTTGAAGGTGGCACGTTCAACTTGACGGTTTGGACCGTTGGCGTTTTTTACGATTCACTTTAAAACCGTAACGCCGCGTTCCGCGTCAACGCAAATCAGCGCGTGTACGTCTCACCTTCAAACACAAGGCCAAATGTGGCAGTTAGCCCCCCTTTCCGCCCCGGCGGGGGTGGAAAGGGGTTGGGGGATAGGGGGGGAATACAGGCCCAACAAAAAACCAACAAAGCCAAAAATCACCCACCAAACGCCGCAATCCCCGTCTGCGCCCGCCCCAAAATCAGCGCATGAATATCGTGCGTGCCTTCATAGGTGTTCACCACCTCCAGATTCACCAGATGCCGCGCCACCCCAAACTCATCCGAAATACCGTTGCCACCCATCATGTCGCGCGCCAGCCGGGCAATGTCGAGTGACTTGCCGCAGGAATTGCGTTTGAGCAGCGACGTGATTTCAACCGAATCCGTGCCCTCGTCCTTCATGCGGCCCAGCCGCAGACAGCCCTGCAGCCCCAACGCAATCTCGGTTTGCATGTCGGCCAGCTTTTTCTGGATCAGCTGGTTGGCCGCCAGCGGGCGGCCAAACTGTTTGCGGTCCATCACGTACTGGCGCGAGCGGAACCAGCAGTCTTCCGCCGCACCCAAGGCGCCCCAGGCGATGCCGTAGCGGGCGCTGTTGAGACAGGTGAACGGGCCCTTCAGACCCTGCACCTCGGGGAAGGCGTTTTCCTCCGGGCAAAACACGCCGTCCATCACGATTTCACCGGTAATCGAGGCACGCAAGCCAACCTTGCCGTGGATGACCGGCGCCGTCAAACCAGCCATGCCTTTTTCCAGCACGAAGCCGCGAATCGGTCCGACCTGGCCGCTCGCGCTCACCTCTTTGGCCCAGACGACGAAGACGTCGGCGATCGGGCTGTTGGAGATCCACATCTTGCTGCCGGACAGTTTGTAGCCGCCAGCCACCTTGTGGGCGCGGGTGGCCATGGAGCCGGGGTCGGAGCCGTGATCCGGTTCGGTCAGGCCGAAGCAGCCAATCCATTCCCCGCTGGCCAGTTTCGGCAGGTATTTCTGGCGCTGGCCTTCGGTGCCAAATTCAAAAATCGGCACCATCACCAACGAGCTTTGCACGCTCATCATGGAGCGGTAGCCGGAGTCAACGCGTTCCACTTCACGGGCGATCAGGCCGTAGGCGACGTAGTTCAGGCCAGGGCCGCCGTAGGCCTCGGGAATGGTCGGGCCGAGCAGGCCGAGTGCGCCCATTTCACGAAAGATGGCGACATCGGTTTGTTCTTTGCGGAAGGCCTCGATCACGCGCGGCTGCAGCTTGTCCTGGCAATAGGCGGCGGCAGCATCGCGCACCATGCGTTCGTCGTCAGTGAGTTGCTGGTCGAGCAAGAAGGGGTCTTGCCAGTTGAAGCTTGCGTGGGCCATGGAAGTCTCCGGGTGAAAAGTTGAATCAATCAGGGCTGTCTCGGCAGCGGCTAACGCATGGTAGCGGACGCCTGGCGCGCGGGCAAACGACTTATCGTCATCTATTCGTGCGTTTAACGCATATCTAACTGGTCGAGCCGTCGTTCAGACCGTTTGAACATATGGATAGTTTTAGCCAGTAGCCTCCTTGCTATCTGCGTAAGACGCTATTAATTAATGAGCAATCGCAAGCCCCTGTTGAAAATTAATTATGTATATTACGCACATCATGCGCAGAAAAATTCCCTCCCTGCAGGCGCTGACCTGCTTTGACGCCGCCGCCCGCCACGAGAGCTACACCCGCGCCGCGCAAGAACTGGCGCTGACGCAAGGCGCGGTGTCGCGGCAGATCACGGCGTTGGAGTCGTTCCTCGGCGTTGCCCTGTTTCGCCGCACCCGGCATGGCGTGGCGCTGACCGAGCGCGGCGCCGACTACGCGCTGCAGGTGGCGCCGCGCCTGCAGGGGCTGGAGCGCGACACGCTGGACGTCATGTCGCCGCAGGGCCGCAGTGGCAGCCTGCATCTGGCGGCGGTGCCCACCTTTGCCACGCGCTGGCTGATTCCGCGCCTGCCCTTGCTGGCCGCGCAGCATCCCGAACTCACGGTCCACATCGAGACCAGCACCCGGCCCTTCATGTTTACCGACACGGCGTTTGACGCGGCGCTCTACGCCGGCACGGTCGAGCAGGTGCGCCGCTGGGCCGGCACCCGCGCCGTGCGGCTGCTGGCCGAAGAAGTGGTGCCGGTCTGCAGCCCGGCCTTGCTGGGCGCGCAAACCGCCCTCACGCCGCAGGCCATCGCCCAGCTCCCCCTGTTGCAACAAAGCACCCGGCCGGAAGGCTGGCGGCAGTGGTTTGACGCCATGGGCGTGAGCGCGCCGCAGGCCTTGTCGGGTCCACGCTACGAGTTGTTTTCAATGACCGCGGCGGCGGCCGCCCACGGCATGGGGCTGGCACTGGTGCCGCGACTGCTGATCGAGACCGAGTTGGCGCGTGGTGAGTTGGTGGTGGCCTGCCAGCAACCCCTGCCCAGCGAACGGGCCTATTACCTGGTCACGCCCGAGCGCGCGGACGAGCGGCCAGTGGTGACCATTTTTCGGGACTGGTTGGCGCAAGTGACGGGATTATTGAAGGGATGAAATGCAGCGTTTGCGGGTATTCGCGAAGGGCAGCATTCAGGAAGTCCGATTTGCGAACAAACATCAGTATCCCGTTCCAACCTTCTCGGACATGTAATTGGCGCTTACATAAATCAATCCGAGAAACGGTAAGTATTCTTCCCCGCTGCTTTGGCTTCATACATGGCATCGTCGGCGTTTTTGAGTAAATCATCTGGCGATGTAACTTCTTTCGTAAAAAAAGCTATCCCAATTGACGTACCCACATGGGCCGTTTTTCCGTCAAAACTCATTGGGGCATTAACTTCTTCGATGACACGCGAGGCAATCATGGCGACGTTGTCGCGGCTTTCAGGGTTGTTCAGCAAAATGACGAATTCATCTCCCCCAAGGCGTGCAACGGTGTCAGACGGTCGGAGTAAACCCAAAAGACGCGTGGAAACGGCCTTTAGCACACGATCACCGAACTCATGGCCCCAAGTGTCATTGACCAATTTGAATCCATCCAAATCGAGAAACAATAATGCAATGTGACGTGGTTCACGGGTAGACAAGGCGATCAGCTGACCAACGCGTTCCATTAAGAGTGAGCGGTTCGGCAAACCCGTTAAACCATCGTGCAAAGCCATGTGCAGCACTAGCTGTTCCTTGTCCCATTGTTGGGTTACATCAGCACATACCCCGACATAGCGACTGACTTCGCCGGCTTCGTTGCATATTGCAGAAATGGAGAGTCGTTCCAGATAAATCGAGCCGTCCTTTCGATTGTTCCAGACTTCGCCCTTCCACAATTTGGTCGCCTGCAATTGTTGAAACATGGCGCCGAAAAAAGTCGCATCATGGCGTCCGGATTTCAGGATGCGTGCATTCTGTCCAACAACTTCTTCGGAGGTGTAACCTGTGAGCGCAGTGAATGCGGGGTTAACTGAAATAATCATCGCGGCTGTATCCGTCACCAAGATGCCTTCCATAGTGGCTTCAAACACGCTTGCCGAAAGTCGAATCGCCGCATCTGCTTCCCTCAGGCGGCTGATGTTGGTCTCGAGCGCAAAGAATCCTTGGATGCTTCCATTCGAATTAATGTCGGGAATGTAATTAGCCAGTGCGTATCCAACAGAACCATCAGGTCTCAGAATGGCACGCTCAAACTCCTGAGGCTCACCTGCCAAAGCACCTTGTATATAGGGCAAATTCTTTTCATACAAACTGGCGCCTAAGAGGGTCGATATCGGCAACCCCATCATTTCCTGACGTGTTCGTCCAAACCAATCTTCGTAAGTCTTGTTTGCAAAATGACACTGCAACTGTGTGTCCCAATAGGCGATCATGCTTGGCATTGCATCAGCAACCGTGCGGATGAATCGCTCGCTTTTGGCGAGGTCGGCGGACATCGTTTCAGCCCTTTGCCTGGCTTCCAGCAACTCCTGCTCATAACGACTGCGCTCAATCGTTACAAAAAATACCCAGGTGAAGCGATCATTTGCGTCAAGCGTTGTCTCCTGGCAGTTCACAAATACAGGAACCCGCGTTCCCGCGTCACCCAAAATCTGTAAGCGAATTTCACGGACTCGACTTTCACGCAACAGCATCGGCCAGACGTGAGTCTGCAGGAATATTCTGCTTGCCATGGGAAACATGAGGTCCATCGGCTTTGTGAGCCAACTGCCTTTGACGCCGCCCACAAGGTCCAGCAAGCTTTGATTGACCGATTGAACAACGCCCCCCCGGTCGGTCACCAAAACGGGGCAAGGTAGCTGGTCAAAAGTTGGCACGATTACGTTGCTGACTAAATGGATGAAGCAAGAAACTCACGCATTGCATCAATTACCAGAGCTGGTTCGCTCATGTGGGCGCAGTGGCCTTGCACTTCCAGCACTTTCAATGTGCTACCCGCTAAATGGGCATGCACGTACTCGCCAACGCTGACTGGAGCGAGGGTGTCGGTGCGGTGCTGAAGAATCAGGCAAGGCAAAGTGACCTTGGGCAGATCAGCCCTGTTATCAGAGAAAAACGCAGTTCGTGCAAAGACTTTTGCAGCCTGTGGATCGGTCGAGCAAAAGCTGTCTGAGAGTTCCGCTGTCACTGCACCCGATTCGCCCTGTGCCGAAACCACTGGCGCAAGATAATTCGCCCATCCAATGTAGTTTTGGTCCATTAACGCCAGAAGCCCTTCCAGGTCTTCTTTCTCAAAACCACCGATGTACTCAGGCGCATGGTTGACGAAGCATGGGTTGGGACCGATCAATACTAACTTGGCGAAGAGTCCGGGGCGGGCAATCAATGCGAGAAGTCCTACGCTGCAACTGACTGAATGACCAATAAAAATGACACCACTTTTCAAATCCAGAGCGTCGCAAATATCAAGGACATCTTGGGCATAGCCACTGAGACTGGCGTATTTATCGAGATCGAAGGCGGCAATGTCGGATCGCCCGCTGCCCACATAGTCGAACAAGACCTGTTTATGGGATGATTCAAACGCGGGTGTCACGCGATCCCACATGTTTTGATTGCACCCAAATCCATGGGCATAAAGCAACACGGGGCCGTCACCCGCTAGAACTTTGACGTTGTTTCTTGCAAGAACGTTTGAGATTTTTCTATTTTTGTTCACACGAGTATCCAACGATGTTTGTTGGGCTTCATTATTGCGGATATCAGTAAAACCAATTTTGATTTGGGCTATTTAGGATGAGTAATGAACGGCGGGGCCCATTTTGGAGGTAGGCGACACAGTGCTGGCCGCCGAGCGTCGAGATTGAATGGCCGGTCTGGAGCAATCAGATGGGAATATTGTTTGTCCGGATTGGGTCTCCAAGAGTCGATTAATGCCGAAAGTCCTCCATTCCCCAGTCACCGACGGCAACAGACTGACTTCAACTACCCAAACTGCGCAGGCATACCGAGCGCCCGTAAACGCTGATGCGCGGCGTCTTCCAGATCCGGCGGCACGGACTGTTTGGCATTCAGGTAATGGTTGGTGAAGACATCCAAATAGGTCTCCAGGGTCTCGGCCGCCTGCGGCTCACCCGCCAGGGCCAGGCACAGGGCGGCCACCTCCGAGGTGCACAGGTGGTCATCGCGGGTCGAGCGGCGCAGGCGGTAGCGCGAGAGTTGTTCGGGCTGCAGGCTGAGCACCGGCAAGTGGTTGAGATAGGGGCTCTTGCGAAACATCTTGCGCGCCTCCGGCCAGGTGGCGTCGAGCAAGACAAACAGCGGCCGTTTGCCGGGGATCACCGGCACCTCGGTGACGACACGCTCGGCATCGACAAACTCGCCGGGAAACACCAGATAAGGCGCCCACTGCGGGTCGGCCAGCAGCGTTAGTAAGGCAGGGTCCACCTCGGTGCGCGCCCAGCCAAAGGCGGCGGTGTCTTGCACCACATCGGCAATCAACCAGCCGGTATTGCTGGGTTTGAGCGGCTCGATGTCGCACATGATCAGGCACATGCCGGCCCGGGTCGGCACCTGGGGGCGCAAGGCACACAGACAGTGGCTGAACATCACCCGGCAACCAGGGCAGCGCGGCGCACGCGAACCGCGGGCGACAAAGGGCTTGTCAAGACGCGCCATGCGCACCGCGCGCAGGCGGGCAACCGCATGGCTCATGCTGCTCCCCGCAGGTAAAAAAAGACGCCGGACATAGATGGGCCAAAAGGTTGAAGAAGCGCCAAGTATGGCGCCGTCTGCGCCAACTTCCTCAAACAGACATGTTGCATCTTGCTTACGCAATCACACAGACAGTTACGCAAGCGCTGATTAAGCTGAGATAGCGCGTAAATAGCGTGTTAGTCACTCCCGAAATCAAATCAAGGTAAAAACTCACCATGAAAAAAACCTCTCCCACCCTCACCCGCCTGCTCATCGCTGCAGCAGTTTGCACGGTTGCCCTGGGTGCACAAGCCCAAAGCAGCGTGTCCAACTTCCCTGCAGCCGGCAACTCCTATGTTGAGCTGGGCTTGGGTCAATCTGATTACTCGCTGGGCAATGGCATTGGCGTGTTTGGCTCTGACCAGGGCAACACCGCGTACAGTGTCCGCGGCGGCACCTATTTCAACAACAACTTGGGCCTGGAATTGGGCTACACGGACTTTGGCTCCATCAACCGCGCGGGTGGTACGACGAAGGCCAATGGGCTCAACCTCAGTCTGGTCGGCAAGCTGCCGCTCAACCCCAGCTTCAATCTGCTGGGCAAGGTCGGCACCACTTACAGCCGCACCGACGTGTCGTCCAATCCGGCCTCCGGCATCGTGGCGGGTTCCAAGAACGACTTTGGCCTGTCCTACGGCATTGGTGCTGAATACCTGTTCTCGCCGCAATGGTCAGCCGTACTGCAATACGAATCTCAAGACATGAAATTTGCCGGCGACCGCACTGACCGCGTCGGCGTCACCAGCTTGTCGGCGCGCTACCATTTCTAAAGCACACAGCCGCCGGGCGCTGCCGCGTCGCCGGCCGCACCATTGATCAGTGGCATCAGCTTGGGCGCCAGCACCTTCAACAATTGCACCGGCAAGCCGCTGGTGAAGTCGTAGTTGGCGGCCTGGCCGCCCGGTACGTAGGCAATCAGGGTGCCGAAGAAACGCTCGTCAATATTGAACACAAAAGTGGCGGACCGGTTCACCACCCGTGATGACACCAGGCGGCCACCGGCCCCATAGGTATCGAAGCGCTGGTCGCCGGTGCCGGTCTTGCCGCCCACCGGAATGATGCTGCCGTCCGGCCGCACAAAGGCCTGCTTGACGCGCTTGGCGGTACCTTCGTCCACCACCCGCCGGATGGCGCCGCGCATGGCTTGCGCCACTTCGGGCGCCAGCACGCGCTCTGCCTTGCCGGCCTTGTAGTGCAGCTGGGTTTCATAGGGCGTGGCGTCGGCAAAGTGCAGCGACTGGATGCGCGTGTTCGGTTTGCGCACGCCATCATTGACCAGAATGCCCATCAGTTCGGCCAAGGCGGCCGGCCGGTCCGCCGAGGCGCCGAGCGCGGTGGCATAGGAGGGCACCAGCGAATCAAAGGGGTAACCCATCTGCGCCCATTGGCGATGAATTTCCAGAAAACCTTCGCCTTCGAGCAGGCCCAGAATCCGCTTGTCCTGCGCCTGCTTGCGGTGGGTGGAAAACAGCCAGGCATAAACCGCCTGCCGCTCGGCGACGCTGGCCTGCATCACCTGCGTCTGGCTGGCGCCCGGATGGTTGCGCAGGTAGCCGACCAGCCACAACTCCAGCGGATGCACACCCGCCAGATAGCCCCGATCGGCCAGCGACATCGTTTCGGGTGCGTCCTGCTCGTAGAGTCGGGCCAGCTTGGGTTCGGCCGGATCGATACCGTCCGGCAAGTTGTCCTTGACCAAGGCCGAGAACTCCGCCAGCGAGGCTTGCGGCATCAGCGTGCGGAAGATGGCCGCCAGCCGCGTGGTGGTTGGCCGCACATTGCCCAGCAGCAACTCCTGCGCTTCTTCCGCCGTCTTGCCCTGGTATTTCACCAGGAAGCGGCGCATGAAGACCTGCCCTTCGCGGTCGGCGAAACGTGCCAGATAGTCGGCACGGCGCGGGTCGTCGGCATCCTGCAGCAGCTTGGCCGAGGAGCCGGGGGTCAGGAACATGTAGTGGTGCACGATGTCGCGCATCAGCCGGATGAACACCAGATTGACCGAGTTGCGCAGGCCGTCGCGCACCGACATCACCCGGCTGTCGTCATCGTGGGTGAAATTGTCAAAGTGGTGCAGGCCGCCGCCGGTCATGAAGCCCTCACCCGGGCTGGCAGAATAACGCCGCTCCAGCGCCGCATCCAGCATGGCGCTCAGGCTCTTGTCTTCGGCCTTCGCCAGGTAGTCGGCGGCCCAGCGCGTCAGCACGTCTTTGCGATCAATTTCCAGCGCGCGCAATTGGGCGGCATCCAGCGTGGAGAGCCGTTGATGCAGCTTGTCCATGATGTCGAGGTACGTCACCAGCGTGCGCAGTTTGGCGGTCGAGCCGAGGTCGAGCTTGGTGCCCTCGTTGATGTTGAGCGGCTGGTCAAAATTGTCGGTTTGCACCCGCAGGTAATTGGTGTCCGCGCCGCGTTCATAGAGAGTGAAGCTGTACACCACCTTGGACGGGTCGCCGCGCTCCAGCAACTGGCGGGCGTTGAGGCCGGCCGCCTTGGCACTGGCCGGGTCGCGCAACTCGCGCAACAGGGTGGTCACGGCGGTCTGCGCCGGCGCATCCAGCGTGCTGGCGACCGTGAGATCGAGGCGATCCAGATCGTACAAGCGGCTGCCACCGAACAGGCCCGCCAGATGGGTGCGCACCGCATTGGCCGCCTTTTGCGAGACAAATGAAACCGCGGTGAGCGGCACCTTGCTGGTCCGCCGATTCAGCTTGGCCTTGAGCGCCGCATCGCGCAGCGCCGGCGTGATCACGCCGGCGCTGCCGAGCAAACGCAGATGGCTGTCGGTGACTTGTTCCAGTTCGGCTTCCTTGGTGTCGAAATAATAGGACGGCCGGCGCTGCGAGATCAGCAGGCTGAGCGACTGTTTGTACAGCAGCGCCTGCGCGTCGAGCTCGCCAACGGCGGCGGCCGGGGTCTGCAGGATGCGGTTGACCTGCGTGAAATCACGGCCGTACCAGGCCCACAGCCCGTCGCCCAGGCCGTGCACTTCGCCAAAACCGGCCTTGGCCGACAGCGGCATGGTGTTCATGTAACTCAGCACGATCTGGCGCCGCACCGCGCTGGTGTCCTCCCCCTGCTGGTAGGCACGCAAGGCGGCCGACACCATTTGCTGCAGTTTTTCCTGAATCGAGGAGGTGCGGCCTTCGGGGGAATGGCGGTATTTTTCGATCTGGGTCGCCAGCGTGCTGCCGCCGGGGGAACGGCTGTCGCCGGTGAGGCTGTTTTTGCCCTTGATCAGCACTGCATTGGCCAACCGGTCCCATTCCACCGCCGGGTTGCGCTGCGGATGGGTCGCATCGAGCAATTCGCGGTTCTCGATGAACAGCAAACTTTGCACCAGCATCGGCGCGATGTCGTCAAAACGTTCAAACACCCGCTTCGGATAACGCTCCTGAAACAGGCTCTCGTTGTGGCAGTCCAGGATGCGCAGCCCGCCCTGGGTCTTTTCCAGGTAGGGCGCGAAATAACCGTCGTCGACGATCTTCGCCAGCCCGGTTGAGAACCGCGCCTGCTGGTCGATTTCGAAATCCCGGGTTTTGAGCGTCGCCAGAAACACCGGCAGCTGCGCATAACCCAAACGGTCGTCATACGGCGCACTCTGGGGAAAACGAATGGACGGACTCGGCCCGGCACCCATCGTATAGGTCGCCTTGCTGGCCAGATCGGCAAAGAACCGTGCCTGATAGGCCGACGAGCGCATCTCCTGGACGATCACCAAGCCGGCCACCACCAGCAAAACCAGCCCCGCAACGGCCAACTTAAACCGCAACCAGAACAACCATGAAACCAACTTTTTCCACATACGCATCAGCCTGAATCTCATTGTTGGCTCGTTAATCGGACAAGGCGGCAACGCCGTCATCCCCTGAAAGGTTGAAATTATGCGGCGCAATAAAGTCGCCCTTGCGAAGCATCAGCATTCAGATACGAATCGATGCAAAGTTGCGCCAACGCCACACCAGGGTGAGGACAAACCCCTAGTTACAGCGTGGCATATGTATTGCTAGCATGCATTTTATAAGCTGACTAAACGGTCAGCTTTCAGGCTTCGGGCTGTTACCAGCCCCCTACGCAAGGAGTTGCCAGCGTGTCCAGTCCCGTGTCTCTTCCCCCCTCGCCCGATGTTCGTCCCGGCCGTCTGCCGGCCCTGGCGTACGCCCAACACTTTGCCGATGCGTCGCCACGTCTGACCCCGGCACAAGCGGTGCTGGAAGCCGAGCGCTGCCTGTACTGCTTTGATGCGCCCTGCGCCACCGCCTGCCCGACCCACATCGAGGTGCCGTCGTTCATCAAGCGCATCGCCGACGGCAACCTGCGCGGCGCGGCCCGCGCCATTCTGGAAGCCAACCCGCTGGGCGGCATGTGCGCGCGGGTCTGCCCGACCGAGAACCTGTGCGAGGCGGTGTGCGTGCGCCATACGCAAGAGGGCACGCCGGTCGCCATTGGCCGCCTGCAGCGCCACGCGGTGGACGCGCTGCTGGAAAGCGCGCGCCCGCAACTGTTCACCCGCGCCACCACCACCGGCAAAAAGGTGGCGGTGCTGGGCGCCGGCCCAGCCGGGCTGGCCTGCGCCCACACGCTGGCGCGCCTCGGCCATGACGTGGTGGTGTTCGACGCCCACGCCAAAGCCGGCGGCCTCAATGAATACGGTCTGGCCCGTTACAAGACGCCGGACAACTTTGCCCAACGCGAGGTGCAGTGGCTGCTGGACATCGGCGGCATCGAGATCCGCACCAACTGGACGCTGGAAAGCGTGGCCCAGCTCAATGCACTGCGTCAGGGCTACGACGCCCTGTTCCTGGGCATGGGCCTGCGCAGCACGCACCAGCTCGGCGTGCCCAGCGAAGATTTGGACGGCGTGATGGATGCGATTGCCTTCATCGCCACGCTGCGCCAGACCAAGGACCTGGCCACCCTGCCCGTGGGCCGCCGCGTGGTGGTGATTGGCGGCGGCATGACGGCGGTGGACGCCGCCGTGCAGTCCAAACTGCTGGGGGCGGAAAGCGTTCACCTCGTTTACCGGCGCGGGCCGGCGGCGATGTCGGCCTCGGTCGCGGAGCAGGCGTGGGCACAAACCCACGGCGTCACGATTCACCACTGGCTGGCGCCGGTCGACATTCTTGCGCATCCAGACCACAGCGGTCACGCCAGCGCCGTGCGCTTTGCCCGGCAATCCCTGGTGGCAGGCAAGCTCACCGCCACCGGCGAAATCGAAGTCATGCCCGCCGACATGGTGCTGAAAGCCATCGGCCAGCAACTCGGCAACCCGGTGCTGGCGCAAGCCGGTTTGACGCTCGACGGCGGCCGCATCGCCACCGACGCAACAGGCGCCACCAACCTGCGCGGCGTCTGGGCCGGTGGCGACTGCCGTGCCGGCGGGCTGGACCTGACGGTGGAAGCGGTGGAACACGGCAAGCAGTCGGCGCTGGCCATTCACGCCCAGCTCACCGGCGCCTGAACCCGCGCCACGCCTCGCCCCCGCGCGCACCCCATCCCCAAGATCTGGAGAACCCCATGGCCAACCTGCACACCACTTTTGCCGGCATCCGCAGCCCCAACCCGTTCTGGCTGGCCTCGGCGCCGCCGACCGACAAGGCCTACAACGTGAACCGCGCTTTTGAAGCCGGCTGGGGCGGCGTGGTCTGGAAAACGCTGGGGGAGGCCGGGCCGCCGGTGGTCAACGTCAACGGCCCGCGTTATGGCGCCCTGCTGACGCCAGACCGCCGCTTGCTGGGTTTCAACAACATCGAACTGATCACCGACCGTGACCTGGAACTGAACCTGCGCGAAATCACCGAGGTCAAGCGCAACTGGCCGGACCGCGCCATGGTGGTGTCGCTGATGGTGCCGTGTGAAGAGGCATCCTGGAAAGCGATCCTGCCGCGCGTGGCAGACACCGGCGCCGACGGCATCGAGCTCAACTTTGGCTGCCCGCATGGCATGAGCGAGCGCGGCATGGGCGCGGCGGTCGGCCAGGTGCCGGCGTACATCGAAATGGTGACCGCCTGGTGCAAGCAGTACAGCAAGTTGCCGGTGATCGTGAAGCTGACGCCCAACATCACCGATGTGCGCCTGCCGGCCCGCGCCGCCAAAAAAGGCGGTGCCGACGCCGTGTCGCTCATCAACACCCTCAACTCCATCATGGGCGTGGACCCCTACACCCTGACCATGAGCCCGGCCACGGCTGGCCGGGGCTCGCACGGCGGCTACTGCGGCCCGGCGGTGAAGCCGATTGCGCTGAACATGGTGGCCGAGATTGCGCGCGACCCGCTCACCGCCGGCCTGCCGATCTCGGGCATAGGCGGCGTCGGCAACTGGCGCGACGCGCTGGACTTCATCGCGCTCGGCGCCGGCAACGTGCAGGTCTGCACCGCCGCCATGGTCTACGGCTTCAAAATCGTGCAGGAGATGAGCGACGGCCTGTCCAACTACATGGACGAGATGGGCTTCCGCTCGCTTGACGCTATTCGCGGCCAGGCCCTGCCCAGCGTGACCGACTGGCGTTACCTGAATCTGAACCATGTCAGCAAAGCCGTCATTGACCAGGACAGCTGCATCCAGTGCGGGCGCTGCCACATTGCCTGCGAAGACACCTCGCACCAGGCCATCACCGCCGTGAAGGACGGCCAACGGCATTTCGAGGTGAAGGAGGAGGACTGCGTCGGCTGCAACCTGTGCGTGCTGGTGTGCCCGGTGCCGGAGTGCATTAGTTTGCGCGATCTCAAGCCCGGTGAAAAAGACTTGCGCACCAATCGGGTGGTCAGCGATCAACAGGCGGACTGGACGACACACCCGAACAATCCGCTGCGCATCGCCCAAGCGTTCTGAATTTATATGAAAACAGCCTCTAGCCCCCGCGCTTATTGCGTAACCAGCTATTAATTGAGGAGTACTCATGCGCCATATTTTGATCCAAGGCGGCACCGTGGTGAACGCCGACCGCGCTTACCGGGCCGATGTGCTGACCCAGGACGGCCAGATCATCGCCGTGGGCGAGAACCTGCCAACCCCGGCCGGCGCCACCGTGGTGGACGCTGGCGGCCAGTATGTGATGCCGGGCGGCATCGACCCGCACACCCACATGCAACTGCCCTTCATGGGCACCACCACCATGGATGATTTCTTCAGCGGCACGGCGGCTGGCCTGGCGGGCGGCACCACCAGCATCATCGATTTCGTCATCCCGAACCCGCAACAGTCGCTGATCGAGGCCTACCAGATCTGGCGCGAATGGGCGCGCAAGTCGGCGTCCGATTATTCATTTCACATGGCCATCACCTGGTGGGATGAAACGGTGAAACGCGACATGGGCACGCTGGTGCAGCAGGAAGGCATCAACAGCTTCAAGCATTTCATGGCCTACAAGAACGCCATCATGTGCGACGACGAAATGCTGGTGAACAGCTTCCAGCGTTCGCTTGAACTCGGCGCCATGCCGACCGTGCATGCCGAGAACGGCGAGCTGGTGTTTTTGCTGCAAAAGGAAGTGGCGGCGATGGGCATCAGCGGGCCGGAAGGGCATCCGTTGTCGCGCCCGCCGCCGGTGGAAGGCGAGGCCGCCAACCGCGCCATCGCCATTGCCGAGGTGCTGGGCGTGCCGATCTACGTGGTGCATGTCTCCTGCATGGAAGCGGCGGACGCGATTGCCCGCGCCCGGGCGCGCGGCCAGCGCGTTTACGGCGAGGTGCTGGCCGGCCATCTGGTGCTGGACGACAGTGTCTACCGCCACCCGGACTTTGCCACCGCCGCCGCCCATGTGATGAGCCCGCCGTTTCGGCCCAAGGGCCATCAGGAAGCGTTGTGGCGCGGGCTGCAGTCGGGCAATCTGCACACCACGGCGACCGATCACTGCACCTTTTGCGCGGCGCAAAAAGCGGCTGGCAAAGATGATTTTTCCAAAATCCCGAACGGCACCGGCGGCGTGGAAGAACGGCTGGCGGTGATCTGGGATGCCGGCGTCAACAGCGGGCGCCTGACGCCCTCCGAGTTTGTCGCCATCACCTCGGCCAACGCGGCCAAGCTGTTCAACATTTATCCGCAAAAGGGCTGTGTGGCGGTCGGGGCGGATGCGGATCTGGTGGTGTGGGACCCGGCGGGCACAAAAACGCTGTCGGCCAAGACGCAGCACAGCAAGGGCGACTTCAATATCTTTGAGGGCCGCACCGTGCGCGGCATTCCGAGCCACACGGTGAGTCAGGGTGAACTGGTGTTTGTGCAGGGCGAGTTGCGGGCGGTGCTGGGCAAGGGGCGCTATATCAAGCGGCCGGCATTTGGTCCAAATTTTGTGGCGAACAAACTGCGTGCTGAAACGCTGGCACCTGTTGCTGTTCATCGCTGATGGGTCGCGGGCCTGCCGGAGCGGGGATGGCCGGGGGCCTCATCAGTCCTGCTGGCCAGCAAATCGGCCCCCGGCCATCCCCGCTCCGGCGACAAGTTGCGTTGTTGTACGCGTACTAAAAAACGCGGTCCATTCTTCATTTTCAGGAGGCATTCATGAGCACTTCAAAACCCCTCGATCTCGACAAGCTGCGCATCAACGGTCCCCGTCTGTGGGACACCCTGATGGAGCTGGCCAAGATTGGCGCCACGCCGAAAGGCGGCGTCTGTCGCCTGACGCTGACCGACCTGGACCGACAAGGCCGCGACCTGGTGCTGGCGTGGGCGAAGCAGGCCGACCTGACCATCACCATCGACAAGATCGGCAACGCCTTCATGCGCCGCGCCGGGCGCAACAACGCGCTGCCGCCGATCATGACCGGCAGCCACATCGACACGCAGCCGACCGGCGGCAAGTTCGATGGCAATTACGGCGTGCTGGCCGGCATTGAGGTGGTGCGCACGCTGAACGAGCACGCCATTGAGACCGAAGCCCCGATCGAAGTCGCCTTCTGGACCAACGAAGAAGGCTCGCGCTTTGTGCCGGTGATGATGGGTTCGGGCGTGTTCGCCAAGGCCTTCACGCTGGCGCACGCCTACGCCGCGAAAGACGTGGACGGCAAGTCGGTGAAAGACGAACTGACCCGCATCGGCTACGTCGGCGCGCAGGAACCGGGCGACCATCCGGTTGGCGCCTATTTTGAGACCCACATCGAGCAAGGCCCGGTGCTGGAAGACAACGACACCACCATTGGCGTGGTGCAAGGCGTGCTCGGCATCCGCTGGTTTGACTGCACCGTCACCGGCATGGAGGCGCACGCCGGGCCGACGCCGATGGCGCTGCGCCGCGACGCGCTGCAAGTCGCCACCCATCTGATGCAGGAAGTGGTGGCCACGGCCCTGCGCCATGCGCCGCACGGCCGCGGCACCGTCGGCATGGTGCAGGTGCACCCGAACAGCCGCAATGTGATTCCGGGCTCGGTCAAGTTCTCGATTGATTTGCGCAACGCCACCGATGCGCTGGTCGACACCATGGTGGACGAGGTCAAGGCCTACGCCGCCCAGCTCGCCAAAAAATCGGGCCTGGCAATTCAGATTGAACTGGTGTCGAGCTACCCGGCGCAGGTCTTTCATGCCGACTGCATCGACGCCGTGGCACGTGCGGCGAACAAGCTCGGTTACTCCAACATGCCGGCCGTCTCCGGCGCCGGGCACGACGCGGTTTACATGGCGCAACTGGCGCCCAGCGGCATGATCTTCATCCCGTGCAAGGACGGCATCAGCCACAACGAGATCGAAGATGCCAAACCCGAACACATCACCGCCGGCTGCAATGTGCTGCTGCACGCGATGCTGGAGCGGGCGGGTACCTGAAACACAATTTTTATGTACAAAATCCACCTCTAGCCCCCGTAGAATATGCGCAAGAAGCTACTAATTTAGTAGCATATTTCACCTTTCCGGGTCCATCTGATGCTTGACTTGCTGCTCCAAAACGCCACGCTGCCGGATGGTCGCGTCGGCATGTCCCTTGCGGTGCGCGATGGCAAAATTATTGAAGTCAGCGCCGGGCTCCATGTGGCAGCGCGCGAAGTCATCGACGCCCAGGGCTTTTTGCTCAGCGCGCCATTTGTCGACGCCCACTTTCACATGGACGCCACGCTCAGCTACGGCCTGCCGCGCGTCAACCAGTCCGGCACCTTGCTGGAAGGCATTGCGCTGTGGGGCGAACTCAAGCCGCTGCTGACGCAGGAAGCGCTGATGGAACGCGCCCTCACCTACTGCGACTGGGCGGTGGCCAAAGGCCTGCTGGCGATTCGCACCCATGTCGACGTCTGCGACCCGCGCCTGCTGGCGGTGGAGGCCTTGCTGGAAGTCAAACGCCGGGTGGCACCGTATCTGGATTTGCAGCTGGTGGCGTTTCCGCAGATGGGCGTGCTGCGCGGCCCGCTGGGACCGGACCAGCACATGGACAACCTGACGCGCGCGCTCGCCATGGGCGTGGACGTGGTCGGCGGCATTCCGCATTTCGAGCGCACCATGGCGGATGGGGCATTGAGCATCAAGCTGCTGTGCGAACTGGCCGCCGAACTGGGCAAACCGGTGGACATGCACTGCGACGAGTCCGACGACCCGCTGTCGCGCCACGTTGAGACACTGTCCTTCGAGACCCAGCGTCTCGGGCTGCACGGCCGCGTCACCGGCTCGCACCTGACCTCCATGCACAGCATGGACAACTACTACGTGAGCAAGCTGCTGCCCTTGATGCTTGATGCGCAGCTGCAAGTGGTGGCCAATCCGCTCATCAACATCACCCTGCAGGGCCGCCACGACACCTACCCGAAGCGCCGCGGCATGACGCGCGTGCCCGAACTGCTGGCCGCCGGCATCAACGTCGCCTTTGGCCACGACTGCGTGATGGACCCCTGGTATTCGCTGGGCAGTGGCGACATGCTGGAGGTGGCCCACATGGGGCTGCATGTGGCGCAGATGACGAGCCAGGCCGCCATGCGCCAGTGCTTCGACGCGGTGACGACCAACGCGGCCAAGGTGATGCTGCTGCAGGGCTACGGGCTGGCGGTGGGCTGCGATGCGAGCTTTGTGCTGCTGCAGGCGCGGGACCCGGTGGAGGCGATTCGGCTACGGGCAAATCGGCTGAAGGTGTGGAAGAAGGGGAAGCTGCTGGCGCAGACACCGGAGGTGGTAGCGAGCTTGCAGTTGGCGGGACGGCCGGATGCTGTCGACTTTTCACAGCCGTGAAACCAGCTGAAAGATTCAGCCAATCGGTTGCACTCACCGGTTGAATCCGCACTGCAAACCGGGTTCAGAACTTTCTCCAGACCTGACGTTGGCATTGACAGGCCGACGGTCAGCAATGTAGCGATGATTTAGGCAACCCCACCAGCACAGTACGTTCAGACTGGCGGCGTAGGGTCGTCACTCGCAAAGGAATAGCCGGACTTGCTTTGCTTGGCCCGGTACATTGCCGCGTCGGCACTTTTGATCAAGGCGTCTACCGTGGTGCCATCTCTCGGAAAGATCGATATACCAATACTGGTGCTGACCGTCAGTTCACCGACGCTGACATCACACGGCACTTGAACTGCTTTGATGATTTTTTTCGCAATGATGGCTGCGTCCTGATCGCCATTTATTTCCATGAGCAGATACAAAAATTCGTCGCCTCCATGGCGGCTGACCGTATCGTCGGTGCGTGTGGTTTCTTTAAGTCGCTTGGCAATCGTCAGCAGAACAGCATCGCCTGCGTCGTGGCCATAGGAGTCATTGATAGTTTTGAATTTATCAAGGTCCATGAACATCACGGCCAAAGTCCAGCCATGCCGTTTGGCTTGCTCCATTCCATGTTCCAGCCGATCATTAAAGAGCACGCGATTGGGTAAACCAGTTAAAGCATCATGGAGGGCGGCATGAAGGGTCTGCTTTTGCTCGTCCATGACCTTGGCCAGCTCCTGTTCAATGACGTGACGTTCCTTAACCTCTTTTTCCAGCGCTTGATTCACCCCTGACAGTTTTTCCGACGCTTCTTGCACTTTGATTTCAACGGCTTCGCTTTTTTCAAGGGCCATTTCCAATTCAGGCAGACGGTTCCGACTCGAAAACTCTTCTTGGAGGACCAAGTTGACCGACGCCAATTCATCCGCAGACTCTTTGACCATGCCCCTGACCAGCTCGCTCTCTTTCAACACTTGAGACAAAGACTTGGCTGGCTGGGTGCCTTCAGGCAATTTGGAAGTCGGTTTCTTTTTCATGAAGGGGCGCTTTTTAGCAGTTCAATACGTCGCGTTGCGCGACCTCTGTTCAAATTATGGCCGAATCACGGCAAATAGTCTTGCGGTAGCGAACGAGGCCCTGTCCGTGCTGCAAAAACGCCTCGTGCGGCCCGGTGCCTCGCTCGGTGGCGCCCGCCGGGGCGATTCGCAGCCACAAGCCAGTTGCACCTGCCAGGACTTGGCAGCAAAGGCTGATACGCGCCATTTTTCATCTATGCCACACTGCCCCCTGGCGCGCACCATCACGCGATGGGTGGCCGCAATGAACCCGCGTGGTTACATTGGCTATATTTTTTCTTGATGATTAGGAGACAGACGCATGAATATGACAAAACTTATCGGCATCATTCTGATTGCGGGCGGTGGCCTGGGCCTGGCGTACGGCGGCTTCAGTTACACCAAAGAAACCACCGGACTGAAACTGGGCCCGCTGGAACTCAAGGTTGAAGAGAAGCAACGCGTCAATGTGCCGCTGATCGTCAGCGCCGGTGCCATCGTCCTCGGCGTGTTCCTGCTGGTCATCGCCCGCAAATAAGCGTCACCCGGACCCGGTCAGCGCTTCGCTTTTACAGCAAGCGCGCCCACAGGGTCGCGAGCCATTCCTTGACACGAAAATGCAGGGGCCGGTTTTCCCAGTGCGCCAGATGGATCGGCTGCGAGGCGGCGAGGTCATCGGCAAACATGGCCTGCACTTGCTGGGCAAATTCGTGCCCGAGGATCACGGCATTGATTTCATCGTTGTCGAGGAAGCTGCGCCAATCCAGATTGGTCGAGCCCACGGTGGACCAGACGCCGTCAATCACGGCGGTCTTGGCATGCAGAAGCGCGCCAGCGCGCTCGTAAATCTTGACGCCGCCTTGGAGCAGACGGGTGTAATGCGCCCGCCCGGCGTGAAACACCAGGGCCGAATCCGAGTAGCTCGGCAAGATCAGCTGCACCGCCACGCCGCGCCCGGCCGCCTCGGTCAGGGCCTTCAGCAACTGGGGGTCGGGAACGAAGTAGGCATTGGTTAACGACACCTGCTTTTCCGCGTTGCCGATCGCCGAAATCAGGGTCAGGTAGATCAGGCTGTAGGGGTCGTCGGGCGTACTGCCGACGGCGCGCACGATGTCTTTGCCCTGCGCCTGCAAGGCGGGATAGTAGTTCTTCGCGGCCAGCGGCTGGCCGCGCTGTTTGTCCCAGGTTTGCAGGAACAACTTCTGCAACTCACCGACCACCGGCCCTTCAAGCTGCAGGTCGGTGTCGCGCCAGGCCGACGTGCTGGTGGCCGCTTTTTTGCTGCGTCGCACGAACGAGCCCGACGCGTAAACACTGCTGATATTGATACCGCCGATGAAGGCGATGCGCCCGTCGACCACCAGCAGTTTGCGGTGATCGCGGTTATTGATCAGCCAGGGCGTCCGGGTGTCGAACGGGTTGACCGGGTTGAACTCAAGCACCTTGATGCCACCCTGTTTCAGTCGCTCGAAAAAAGCTTTCGGCGTGCTCAAGGCGCCGACGCTGTCATAGATCAGGTTGACCTGCACGCCGCGGCTTTGCTGCGCCAGCAACAGGTCCGCAAACTGCCGGCCGATCTCGTCGTCCTCCATGATGTAGGTTTCCATGTTGATATGGTCCCGGGCATTGCGGATGGCCGCAAACATGGCCGCATAAGTCGCCGCACCATCCTGCAGCAGGGCGACTTTGTTGCCCAGGATGAGCGGACTGCCGATGATCGCCTGCTCCAGCACGATCTGTTTTTCCAGAATATCGATGTCCCCGGATTTGCGCTGCAGCGCGGCGAGGATGGCCGCGTTTTTTTGCGTCGACAGCGCACCGCGTGCTGTCTCGAACCGGGCGGCCTGTCCGGTGTGCCGCTTGATGAGTTCTTCGGTATCCGGCAAGGTCGCGCAGCCGGACGCGGCCAGCAGACAGCACACTATCGTCGCCGTCTGCCTGACGGTGCGCATGAAGATCGGGGTCATTGGCGGGCACCTGTTTTCTTTCTATCGACATGCGGCAACGCCCGGGCTTCGTGCACCAGTTGCCGGCAATCACTGTCCTGTCCCGGACCGGCGTCGATCAGCGGCAGCAGCGTGAGCAGCGGATTGATCATGCCCAGGGCCACCGCGCCCAGCGCACGCGCCGCGACGCG
This sequence comes from Rhodoferax sp., assembly GCF_012927445.1. Taxonomy (GTDB): domain Bacteria; phylum Pseudomonadota; class Gammaproteobacteria; order Burkholderiales; family Burkholderiaceae_C; genus Rhodoferax. The sequence goes on along the minus strand of NZ_JABBPD010000007.1, from coordinate 409,354 downwards.
CGTCTTGTCAACCTGGACATCGGGCTGGCCAAAGCTGCCGCGCACATAGATTGGACTGCGCAGGGCCAGGGGACTGGTGTTTTTGGTCTTCTGGTTGAGCGTCAGGTTCAAGCGCTCCTGGCCCAGGTCGATCGTGCCGGTCCCGATGAGGGTGGTGACCTCGGTGTCGAAAATCAGCGCGTCGGCGTTCATGACGCCTTGGCGCACCTCGAAATCAGCCACCGCGCAGCGCAGCTTGACCTGTTTGTCGCCGGTCGCTTTCAGCGCCAGGATTTCCCACAGGTGCAAGCCGACTTGTTCCATCATCAGCTTGCTGATCATGCCGCCCGCGACCACCAGCCCGACCTTGCCGTGGGAACTGGCCAGCATGCGCCCGACCGAGTTGCCTTGCCCGGTCAGATCAAACTCCCCGTTGACCTGACCGATGCTGGTCTTGCTCATGTCGAAGGTTGGAAACAGCTGGCCGAGTTGAATTTTGCGGGCCTTCACCTGGGCCCGCGCCTGGATCGGGTCTTGCCGCCCGTCCAGCGAAATCACCGCCGTGAGCTTGCCACCGGCCAGGCCAAAATTGAGTGGTTCGAGCTTCAGCACGGCATCGCGCAGGCTCAGATGGGCCACCAGGTCTTCCAGCGGCAATTCCTTGGCACGCCGAATGGTTTTGGCGCGCAAGCTCACCTCGGCGTCCACGGTATTCCAGCGATCGGTCTTGAAAGGCAGATCCGGCAGCACGCGGCCGGGCGTGCGCGTCGCCACCGGGCTGGTGGCTTTGGCCACGCTGCCGGGCCGCGAGCCAATCATCGGCCCGAGGTCCTCCAGATCAAGCAACTTGGACACCAGATCGGCCGTCAGCGTCGGGCGTTTGCCGTTGGTATGGACCTCCACCGTGCCAGCCAGATCGCTGTCGCCCACCCGGCCCGCAAATTCCTCGTAGCGCCACAGCGTGCCGCTGTGCCGCAGATGCCCCTCGGTCGCATAAGCACGCGTTGCCGGCAACGCGATGCCGAGCAAGGGAAAGAGCTGTTCCAGACTGCCGCCCTTCAGGGCCAGCCGCATGTCGATGGCGGAAAATTTGAGCAAGCTGGTGATGCTGCCCTGCGCCTTGACGCCGGTGTGGCCAATGGTCGCATCGATGGTCAGCGCATACGGCGTGCTTTCATCGCGGATCGCCAGCACCGGCCCGCCACGGCCCTGCGCCTTCAAAGGAAGACCCTTGTACTGTCCCGAGGCACTGAAGGCGACCCCGACCTCGTTCGTGTCGCCGGCGGGCCGTTGGGTGGTCGAGAGCTCGGCCCGGAGGCTGGTCTTGTTGGCGGCATCGTCGTAACCGAGCGTGCCGTGATCAAGCCGCAGGCGGTCGATCTGGATGCGCGCACCTTCGTCCTGCTGGTTCAGGTCCAGCAGCCAACTCTTGCGCCCGAGGCTGCCTTGCTCCAAAAAGACCACCGGCCGCGTCAAATGCACGTCGGGGAATACGAGTTTTTGGCGCAGCAGTTGCGGCAAGTCGACCGTGATCTCCACCGCGTCGGCACTGACCATCTGCTTCTCTTTGGCCCAGGCCGGATTGGCGAACGTCACACCGTTGGCATAAATGCGCGGCCACGGCCAGCCGAACTTCACCTGAAGGTCGCCCTGAATGGCCAGCGCCCGGCCGGTTTTCTCCGTCGCCATGCGTTCGATCGGGCCGCGCAGCCAGTTCCAGTCAAAGAAGGCGATGAACAACAGTGCCAGCACGGTGGGCACCAACAACACGCCGGCGATCCATTTAAGCGAACGAGACAGCGTCATGGCGAGGTGGCAGGCAAGGGGTACATGTTGATTCCAAATGCACGGACCCGGGAATGGCCAGGATGATCCTTCCGCGATCCGTACCCGACAAGCATACGCAAAGACCGTGAAGAAGGGGAAGTGGTTGTGGTCGAGACCGCTGCGCTGACGGGGCTAAAGGACCGCGCGCTCGCTACTACAGATGTTTAAGTTATTTAGAACCAAATAAACACTAGTTCCAGTTTTAAGCATTGACTCCCAGAATCCATTCCATCGCAGTTTTGCAATGCAATTTTTTTGGAGCCACCATGCGCACACGTCGTCGGATTTTCAATTTCACCCTGGCCGCTTTTTTGGCGAGCGCCGCGTTGGGCGCCAGCGCCCAAGCCCCTGTTTCGCTGCTGAATGTGTCTTACGACCCGACGCGTGAGCTGTATGTCGAGTTCAACGCCGCCTTTGCCAAACACTGGAAAGCCCAAACCGGCCAGGACGTCACCATCAAGCAGTCGCATGGCGGCTCGGGCAAGCAGGCGCGCTCGGTGATCGACGGGCTGGACGCCGACGTGGTGACGCTGGCGCTGGCCGGTGATGTGGACGCTTTGTCCAGGAACGGCCAATGGCTGCCCGCTGACTGGCAAAAACGCCTGCCGCACAACTCGGCCCCCTACACCTCGACCATCGTGCTGGTGGTGCGCCAGGGCAACCCCAAGGCGATCCGCGACTGGGACGACCTGATCAAACCCGGCATCAGCGTCATCACCCCCAACCCGAAGACCTCCGGCGGCGCGCGCTGGAACTACCTGGCGGCCTGGGAGTTTGCCAAACGTAAATTTGGCGGCAAAAACGACGGTGAACTCAAGGCCAAGGAGTTCGTGCAGGCCTTGTACAAGAACGTGCCGGTGCTCGACACCGGAGCCCGTGGCTCTTCCATCACCTTTGCCCAGCGCAACCAGGGTGACGTTTTCATCTCCTGGGAAAACGAAGCGCATCTGCTGGAGAAGGAATTTGGCGGCAAGGTCGACATCATTTACCCGTCGTTGAGCATCCTGGCCGAGCCGCCGGTGGCGGTGGTGGACAAGAACGTGGACCGCAAGGGCACCCGCGCCGTGGCACAGGCCTACCTGGAATATCTCTACACCGACGAAGGCCAGGACATCGCCGGCAAAAACTTCTACCGGCCCATCTCGCCCAAGGCGCAGGCCAAGTACCTGAAACAGTTGCCCAAGCTCAACCTGTTCACCATTGAGCAGGCCTTTGGCGGCTGGGCCAAGGCAGACAAAGCGCACTTTGCCGATGGCGGCAGCTTTGACCAGATCTACCTGAAAAAGTAAGCACCAACGCTGTCACACACGCACTGATCAAGGAGAAAAATAATGACTGTTTTGTTGATTGCCGGGAGCCCCTCTGAAAAATCGCGCTCGGCCGCCTTGCTGGACGGCGTCCAGCAGCGGCTGCACCAGCGCGGCGCCCATGTGGAGCGGCTGCAGATCCGCGACCTGTCGCCGCAGGCGCTGATCCTGGCGGATTTCAGCCACCGCACCATCAGCCACGCGATCCGGCGGGTGGCCGACGCCGAGGTCGTGGTGGTGGCGACCCCGGTTTACAAGGCGGCTTACAGCGGGGTTCTCAAAGTGTTTCTGGACCTGTTGCCACAGAACGCACTGCAAGGCAAAACCGTGCTGCCGCTGGCCACCGGTGGCAGCCCAGACCACATGCGGGCTCTGGACTATGCGCTGCGCCCGGTGCCACCGGCCATGCCTTGGCACAAAAAGCTAGCCGCACGTTGGAAAAACGTTTGGTTCCCCCTGATCGTCGATAACACGGTGGCTACGCCGTACCTGCTACGACCGAACGAGCATGGCGCCGACATCGTGGTGCATTACTGACCACGTTTTTGGTCGGCCATGGCACCTTAATTGGCGGCGCAATCGTCGACTCCGGCAAGTTCTCGTGGGCCGAGCACAAGGCCCGCTTCAAACGCGTGATCTACACCGAAGCGTTCGGCCTTGGTGGCGGTTTAACTACTCCGTTACAGCCGCCCCATCAAGAGCAACACGATGATGATGATCACGACCAGTCCTACTCCACCACTTGGTCCATAGCCCCAGCTCCTGCTGTGCGGCCAAGTCGGCATGACGCCAATCAGCATAAGGATTAAAACGATCAACAGTATGGTTCCCAAGCTCATGGCGTTCTCCCTGAAATTTTAGATAAGCAGATTTAGTTCGCTGGCGCTGAAGCCGGGGGCATCACGATCACGGTACTGCTTTCGCCAGGCTTGCCGGTGGCGCCTGGGCTGCCCTCGTTACCCTGACTGCCGGTTGTGCCCTGCGGACCTTGGGGTCCGGGCACCACGACGGGTGCCGCAGGTGTCGCGGGAACATTGACGACCGTGCGCTTGTCACAAGCAGCAAGGGCCAGTGTGGCGAGCAGCGCCGAAATTAGTATGGAACGGTTCATGGCGGCTATCCTTTTAAAGTAAAAAATGGTGGCAGGGTGCGCAACAAGATTAATCTTTACCTCTCTGCCGAGATCGGTGGCAATACCGAGGCTAGAGTTTTTTGCCTGCATCCTTGATCGCTTCTTTGGCATCCTTGACGACTTCTTTGACATCCCCCAACTTCTTCTCCGCTTTGCCCTCGACCTGTTTTTGCAAACCCTTCGCTTGCTGTTCTTTACTTCCAACTAACTTTCCAGCTTCCTCTTGAACTTTACCGGCGGCATCTTTGACCGCGCCCTTGACTTGGTTTTTATTCATGCTACTTCTCCTAAAGTTAATAAATTTCTATCTTGCCCCTGTGCACAGACCTGAACGATGGACAGTGCGAAATTTCTATCCTTCGATAACCAACTATCAGATGAAAAGTCGGTTTTTCAGGTCATCGCGCAGCGCTCAGTTCTTGCCGAACTTGGCCTTGGCGGCTGCCATGCAACTGGCCTTGGCATCGCCCGCCATTGCGTCGCACTTCTCCACGGCGACCTTGTAGTCGGCGTCGCTTGTTTCTACAGCGGCGTCCTTCCTGGCCTCACCAATCTGTTTGCCCATCTTGGCCTCGGCTAGCGCCTTGGCCTCGATGGCCTTGGCCTCCTTGACGCAAACGTCCTTCTCGTTGCCCGCCTTGTCGTCGCACTTTTCCTTGGCAACCGCATAGGCTGATTTGGCCTTCACCTCCAGCAGCTTGGTCTGGTCGCTGGCCTTGCCGCTGTAGCTGTATTCCAGTTCGGCGCGTGCGATTTTTTCCTTGGCCTTGGCTTCTTCCCTACAGATGTCCTTGGCATTGCCAGCGAACGAGGCGCAGGCGGCCTTGTCGGTCTTGTAGTCTGCGCTAATGCGGGTCTTTTCGGTGTTGTAGTCGGCTTTGGTCATGGTCGCGGCCTGCGCTACTGGCAACACCAGCATGGCAGCGACCACGAATGAAGCCTTGAGATTGAAATGCGGGTTCATGGGATTCCTTTTCGATTGACTGTCATAGAGAAAGCGGGGCTTTCGCTCTGTCCTTGCGTGTGCGCCAACACCAGGGTCTTGCCCCCCGAAAAGCGCAACCCAAGGATGCATATTAAATTCAGAGAATGGAGATTACAAATTGAGAAAACGCAAAGCTGGGCATGTCTGGAGTCAAAAAACCTTGGAAGTCAAACTAGGCCGAGCGCACCTACAACCGGCCGAGCATCGACGCCCCCAGTTTGAAAACTTTCATTTCATAATCAAATTTTCGGCAAGATCAATCTGGCTTCCAGCCCGCCCTCGGGTCGCTGCAGCAATTCAAACGAGCCACCAAAGCGTTCGGCGATGGCGACAACAATGGACAAGCCCAGTCCGCTACCGCGATCCGAACCGCGCCGCCAGAAACGTTGCTTCGCCAGGACCAGCGCCTCCTCGCTGAGCCCGGGTCCTTGATCACAGACACTGAAACGAACCGTGTCCGGCCCACGCCGGATTTCCAGCAGGACGCTATTTTTGGCAGGGGAATGCCGCAAGGCGTTCTCCAACAAGTTACGCAGTGCGGTCACGGCGAGCGCTTGCGGCAGTGCCAGTTCGGCCCCGCTGGCGTCACTGTCGAGTTCGATGCGTTCCGGCGCATCGGGCGCCGCATCGCGCATGGCAAGGAGGGCGACTTCGTTGGCATCTACGAGGTGCCCGTCTTCCCAGACAAAAGCCCCCTCCACTTGTGACAGTGTCAGCAACTGCGAGAGCGAGTGCTGCAGCCGCGCCACCCCCTCTTCGGCGTAAGCCATGGCCACGGCGGCCTCCTGGCCGTGCGTGATGCGGACGACCTGAAGATGGGTCTTGATGGCGGTGAGCGGCGTGCGCAATTCGTGGGCTGCATCGCTGGTAAAACGGCGTTCGCGGTTGACGGTCTCGTTCATTCGCGCCAGCAGGTGATTCAGGGTGTTGACCAAGGGCTGCAAGTCGGGCGCCAGCGGCGCATTTTCAATCGGGGTCAAGGCATCGGGCGTGCGGCTGGCCAGGATCTGACGCAGGCGCTCCAGTGGCCGCAACCCGCTGCCAACACCGAACCACAACACCAACAGGCTGCCCAGCAGGGCAACGACAAAAGGCACCACCGCTGCCACCATGACATTGCGCAACAGGGTGTTGCGCTCGCTCAGCCGATCGGCCGTGGTGACACGCAAACCCAGTTTATCCAGGGTGTAGCTGCGCCAGTGTTCGCCCTTGATTTTTCGATCAGAAAACCCGGGTGCGGCGAGGTCAATGGCCTCCGGTGCCGCACCCGGAGTGCGCGCGATCACCTCGCCGCGCAGCGAGACCTGACACGCCAAACCTTTCACCGTTTCCGGTACGTTCAAGGTGGAGGCGCCGGCTTTGCCGGCACGGCCATCCCACGCGGCCGGGTTCTGCGACATCAGGCCGGCCACCATATGGGCCGACATTTCAAGGCGCTGGTCCAGGGTGCGCTGCATTTCCTGCTCCAGATCGTGCAGCATCCAGATCGCCACCCCACCCCAGAGCAGCAGCATCGAGACGCCGATCAGCAGCAGCAAGCGCAGTCGAAGCGTCATACGCTGACCTTGCTGCACCGGTAACCCACGCCACGGACCGTCTCGATCAAGTCGGCCCCCAGTTTTCGACGCAGATGATGGATGTGCACACTGAGTGCATTGCTTTCGATTTCTTCACTGAAATCGTAGAGACTGTCTTTGAGCTGGTCGGGACTCAGGATGCGGCCACGCGCCTGCAGCAGGGCGGCCAGCAACGCCAGTTCGCGGCGCGATAAAACAACCGGCTGTCCGTGCAGAGTGACCTCCCCGCTGGCCGGATCAAGACGCAACGGGCCATGCTCCATGACATCGACGCTGCGGCCGGCGGCGCGGCGCAGCAAGGCATGCAGCCGGGCCACCAGTTCATCCAGATCGAAGGGCTTGAGCAGGTAGTCGTCGGCGCCGGCACGCAAGCCGGCAACGCGATCTTGTACCGTGTCACGCGCACTCAAGATCAGCACCGGCAGTGCCATGCCGCTCGCCCGCAAGCGGCGCAGCAGACTCATGCCGTCCTCGTCGGGCAGGCCGAGATCGAGAATCACCACATCACAATGCACGGCCGACAACGCGGCCTCGGCCTGCGCCGCGGTGTGCACCCCATCGACCGTCAACCCGTGCGCCCACAAGCCGGCCAGGATGCCGTGGGCAATCAGTTCATCATCTTCTATCAGCAACACGCGCATGAGAGGTTCTGTCGCTTTCAGTTAAAAGTAGGCATTGTTCACGACCGGCCGTTATCGCAGCGCGTGTGTCTGATTCAACCCTAATAAATTGCATCCCATCGGTCACCTGCAACACCATCTTAGGTCGTCAATGCGGTGCTTCGACAAGCCCCACCCAAGGTAAGATGGCAAGGCTGCGTTGGCTGAGTTTCCCCTCCCTAGATATGTCCTTTTCCCCCCGCTACCTTGTTCTTGCGCTGATGTTTTTCTTCGGCCCGATCCTGTCAGCTTCTGCCGAACCGCGCACCGTGCGCATCGCCGTGCTGGCCTTTCTTGATACCGAGACCATGGACAGCCAATGGGCCCCGCTGCTTGCCCACCTCGCCACCGCACTCCCGGGTTACACCCCGGTTCTGGTACAGCTCGACCAGGCGGCGCTGCAGGCAGCGGTAACGACCCAATCCGTCGATTTCGTCATCACCAACCCCGGCAACTATGTCGCGCTTGAAATGGAATTCGGCATCAGCCGGATCGCCACGCTGGATACCGCGCAGGCCCCATCACCGGTGCGCGCGGTGGGTTCCGCCGTGATTGTGCGGGCCGACCGCCAGGATTTGCGCTCGCTGGCCGATCTCGCGGGCAAGCGCGTGATCGCCGTTGGAGAAAATGCTTTTGGTGGTTTCCAGGTGGCGTGGCGAGAGTTTGTGCAACTGGGCATTGACCCCTTCACGGACTTCGCGCAACTCGACTTCGTCGGCTTGCCAATGCACAAGGTGACCGATGCGGTCACCGCAGGCCGTGCCGATGCCGGGATCGTTCGGGCCTGCACCATTGAAAGTCTGCCGGCACGCCTCTCGTCTGGTTTTCGCGTGTTGTCGCCACGTCGCGAGCCGGATTTTCCCTGTCAGACATCGACCCGGCTTTATCCCGACTGGCCAATTGCCACGCTGCGAAGCACGCCGCCGGCCCTGGCGAAGTCCGTTGCCACCGCGTTACTCGCCATGCCGGTGACAGTGGAAGGCATGTCGTGGACGGTGCCGGCCGATTACCAAGCGGTCCATGAGCTGTTTCGTGAATTGCAAACGGGGCCGTACAGCTACCTCAAGGAAAGTACGCTGCGTGCGGCGGTGGTCCGCTACTGGCCGCTGGTGCTCATGCTGGCGACGCTGATGGTCGCCTGGATTATCTACACCGTGCGGGTGGAGTATCTGGTGCAGGCGAGGACCACCGCTCTGCGACAGGCGCTGGACGAACGCAAGGCGATTGAAGAACGCATGCGCGTGCATCAGGAACAGGTCGAGCACTTGTCACGCCTCTCGATCCTCGGCGAGCTGTCCGGCACGCTGGCGCATGAAATCAATCAGCCTCTCGCCAGCATCGGCAACTATGCGCAGAGCCTGGTGCTGCGCGTGGACAACGGCCGCGTGACCGATGCCGCCGTTCGTGAGGCTAGCCTCGAGATTGCCGGCCAGGCCGCGCGGGCGGCGGGCATCCTGAGTCGCATTCGCGGCTTTTCCCGAAAACGGGCGACCGTGCGTGAACGCCGTGTCCTGGCCGAGCTGGTGCGCGAGACGGTGGTGCTGTTTTTGGGGATGCTTTCAAACCGGCCCGAGATTCGGGTCGATGAGGGCACGGCAGCAAATTGTGCGGTTGAAGTTGATCCCCTGCAGATCCAGCAAATCATGCTGAACCTGCTGAAAAACGGGCTGGACGCGATGCAGGATTTGCCTGACGATCAGCGCCGCCTGGACATTTTGCTGCGACCCGACAAAGGCACGCTGCACATTGCGGTTCGCGATTACGGGCGCGGCCTCGCCCCGGAAGCGCGGGAACATCTGTTTGAGCCATTCTTTACCACCAAGCCAGACGGTCTGGGGCTCGGCCTGTCGATCTGCACGACCATCATTGAAGCGCACGGCGGCCACCTTTCAGCCCAACCACCGGCCGAAGGGCCAGGGCTGGTCTTCACTTTTACGCTCCCCATTCATGACTGATTGTTCTAACAACCCGGTGATCCATGTCGTGGACGATGACGCGGCGTTTCGCCGGTCGCTTGTTTTTCTACTTGAATCACTCGGCTGGTCGGTGCTTGCACACGCCTCAGCCGCCGACTTTCTCACCGCCTGCCCCAGACCACCGACAGATTTCGGCTGTCTGGTACTGGATATCCGCATGCCCGGCATGAATGGACTGGAACTGCAACAAACCCTGCGCGCGCGGGGCTGGACGCCGGCCGTGGTGTTCATGACCGGGCACGGTGATGTCGAACTGGCCGTGCAGGCGATGAAGCAGGGTGCCTTTGACTTTCTTGAAAAACCGTTTCGCGATCAGGCCTTGCTGGATGCCGTTGCCGCCGCCGTGCGCCACGGCGACACCCAACGGATCGCAAGTCAACTACGCGAACAGGCGCAGACCTTGCTGGCTCGACTGACACCGCGTGAACGCGAAGTCGCCCGTCTCGTCGCCTGCGGCCATCCGAACAAGCAGGTGGCACGCGACCTCGACATCAGTGAAAAGACGGTGCATGTGCATCGCCAACACGTCATGGAAAAGGTCGAGGTTGGCAGTGCCGCCGAACTGGCGCGCCTGATGCTGCGGGTTGACCCGCGCGCGCTGGACTGAAACCAACAGCCCGAATTCAGACTCTCCCCAGTCGGGCGGGCAGACCATTACGTACCGCAGTGCCGGCGATGGCGTCGACCCACACTGATTTGCCGGACCGGGTGGGGTCAGCGAGCCCGAGGTCATTCAGGTTGATGCCGGCGCGCAGTGCCGGCTTGTCCGGCTGCTGCTCCTTGCCAATGCGGTGGGCGCGGGCGCCGAGTTCACGATGCCCAAATCCATGCTCAATCGCGACGACGCCCTGCATCACGCCCGCATGCACGATCACGGTCGTTTTGACGGCGCCGCCCGGCGTACTGAGCGTGGCGATGTCACCGCTGTTCAGGCCGGCCTTGGCTGCGTCAGCCGGGTGCACAAGGAGCGGATTGTTGGCATGGATGCCGGTCAGTCGGGTGGCCCCGATGCTGTAGGAGTTTTGCAACGCCGACTTGAAGCTGACCACCTGCAGCGGCCACTGCGCCTCGCTGTAAATCTTGCGCATCGGCGTGCCATCAACAAAAGCCGGCACCTGCCAGCTGGCACAACCCGTGAAGCGCTTGCCGGTGATGCTGTTTTTACTGCCCCCCACCATGTCGCTCCAGAGCCAGAGGGGATTTTTAAAGCGGTTGGTCTGCCATTCGGGGTTGCTCTCGTCCTGTGCATCCTTGGCCGGCTGGTAACGGCCGCCACGGGTGAACAAAAAGGCCACCTTGCGCCATTCTTCTGCTTTCAGGTTGGCCTCCAGCATCGGCCGCAAACGATCCACACCGGACAGCGCCAGATCCTCGTCGGTGGCGTCAGGCACCGGCTCCTTGCCGAGCCAGGCGATGTTGGCACCCCCGCGCAAGTACCAGTGTTCCGGCCGTTCCAACGGCAGCGGTTTACCGTCCGTGTCGCTCATGGCTTCCGGCCCGAAACCGGGTAGCGCCATGGCTTTGGCCAGCGCGATGAAGAAGGTTTCCATCCCAATCGCCTGGCCGTCCGGCGTCTTCGCCGCCTTGGGTTCGACCACCGGCCAGCGCGCCGTGCAGGCCTTGGTGGGGACGCCGTTCCACGGTGCCGTCCAGCCCCAGCTTTCATACATCAGCGAATCCGGCACGATGTAGTCGGCATAGGCGTTGCTTTCGTTGATCAGCGGATCGACCGAGATGATCAGCGGAATCTTCTTTGGATCAGCGATGTCTTTTTGAATTTGTGCACGCAGTCCTGGGACGCCATAGAACGGGTTGGAGCTCCACAAAATCAGGGCCTGAATGCCATAGGGGTAGCCATTCAGGGCGCCGGTGAACCATTCGGTGGCCAGCCCCGTGGCGTTGGGGAACCACGGCGACTGTGCCGGGTAAGGTTTGCCTTCGGCTTTTTTGCGCGCGAATTCGCTGCTCTTTTCATACGGCATATTGCGACCCAACGGCGTCCCTTTGGGCGTGATCGCCCCAGGGAAATTCTCGAGATCGTAGCGCGGCCCCGTCCCGTCTTCCTTGAAGCTGCCGCCATTCATCACCAGGCCGCCCTTCCAGTTCAGGTTGCCGATCAACAGGTTGAGGGTCAGCACCGAGAAGGCGTTGTAAAAGCCGGCACCGGACATCATGCCGCCGTGGGCGATGACAGCGGCCTTGCGGCCGTGGCGCGTGAATTCGTCGGCCAAGGCGGTGATGGTGGCGACCGGGATGCCGCAGGCCTCGGCGCATTGTTCAATCGTCTGATGTTCAATCGAAGCCTTGAGCAGTAGCCAGGCGGTTTGCACGGCCAGCGGTTTGTCGTCGACGGTCAGACTGGCCTGGGCGTCAAGCGCTGCCGGGCCACTGGCCTGACTGCTGGCCGGAGTGAGTTTGCCGTCGGCGCCAAGGATCAAGTAAGGGTCGCTTTCTTTGTAGCGTTCCTCAGGGGTGACTGGCTGCCCTAGGTCTGAGCCGCGCAAGAAACGCCCTTGGCGCGGATGACCGGCTTCGGTGATAACCAGCCAGGTTGCGCTGGAGAAAGACGGCTCGCCTAGTTGTTCGGCCACCGCGAGGTTGGGGTTGGCTAAATAAGCCATGTTGATGCGCTCATGGTCGAGCATCCAGCGCATCATGCCGAGCGCCAGTGCGCTATCAGTGCCGGGACGGATCGGAATCCAGCGCCCACGATCAGCGGCGGCGCGGTTGTCGGCGTTGGTCAATACCGGGTCGACCACGACATAGTTCAATTTGCCATCACTGCGACCCTTGGCCAGCATGGCGCCAGTACGCTTGAACGGGTTGCCAGCATTACCCGGCGCTGTGCCGATGAAGATGACGAATTCGCTGTTGGCCAGATCAGGCTTGCCGTGCGGCATTTTTTTCATGTCACCGAACAGGGCGCCCGAGCCGGAGCGGTAGGCACCACCGCAGTAGGAGCCGTGGCCCACAAAATTGAGGGTGCCGTAGGATTTATTCCAGAAGCGCCGGGCGAACGGCTCACGGCCATCATTGACGCTGGAGAGCAGCGCCACCTGATTGACCTTGGCGCCGAGTTCGGGCTGCGCCGGGTCAATGGGCGTGCTCAGGTCGCGCAGGGCCTTGAGGCCGGTGACCGGCCCCTCCCCGAACAGGTTGCCGCCTTCAGTCACTTCCCGGACCATTTGGTCGAAGGCGATGGGCTCCCATTTGCCGGAGTTGCGCGGGCCGACACGTTTCAGCGGCGTCAACACGCGAAAGGGCGAGGTGATCTGCGAGAGCACCGCGTTGCCACGGCCGCAGGCGGTCGAGCGACCGACGAGTCCTTTATCCTGAAAACGCGACATGGCGATCAGGCTTTCCTTGACGGAGGCCTTCATCGGCAGGTGGGGCTCGGTCGAGAGTGGACTGTAGGGATTGCCCGCCACGCGGATGATGCGGCCCGAAGCCTTGTCGATGCGCACCCGCACACCGCACTGGGTGGTGCAGCCCAGGCAGGCCGTGTAGCTGACCTGCTGCGCGGGGTTGGGCTGCAGCTTGCCAGTGATGGGATCAACCGTGAACTCGGGCGCAGCGGCATTGCCCCAGACGTTGTGCTTGGGCGCATCCTTGCCCATCACCTTGTCGGCGATGCGGCCCAGGGTTTGCGAGAAACCGACGGCAAAGGCGGTGAGACCGCCTGCGGCGATGAGTTGGCGACGTGTATTTTTCATGGTGATTTCCTTTCGCTTACGCGCTCTTGGCGGTCAGACGGTCGACCGGCAACAGCGTCGTGAGCGCGATAAACAGCGCAATCCACAAGCCAAAGGTGCCAACGATGCCAAGCAGGCCGTCGTAGCCCAGCGGCAGTTGATACTGGTAAAAGCCGGCCCCGGTCTTGGGTACTTCCTGGCCGCCGATGAAGATGGTCCAGCGCATCATCCAGGCGCTGTGCAAGGCGAGCAGGCCGATCAGCCATCCGCTGCCCGGGCGGCGCAGCGCGAGCCACAGCGTCAATGCGGTGCTGCCAGCGGCCCAGACCGCGGTCAACCGCCAGGACGCGGAAGGCGCCACTTGGGCCAGTGCCTGGGCATGACTCGGCGACAAGCCCGTGAGGCCGAGCAGCAACCAGACCGCACCAATCAGCAGGGCCAGTCCCTGCGTTATCGCCAATGCTTTGGACAGGCGTTTGGTATCGTCTGAGGACGCCGGCTGCCCAGCAAAGCGCTGGAGGATCAGCGTGAGGCCGATGCCACCCGCCAGCGCGGTGACCACGAACTGCACCGGCAGGAACGGGGTATCCCAAAGTGGACGTGCTCGCACCACCATCACCTCCATGCCGGTATACACCGCAACCAGCGAGGCACCAACGAAGGCCAGGGCGGCGGCGGCGAGCAGCGCACCCCGGCTTTCGAATCCACCATAGGCCATCAGTCGGCAAAGACGGGCCAGGCGCGGCGACAGGGCGTCATCCGCCGCCTGTTGCGCCAGCAATGGTCGGAAAGCCAGCCAGGCGAACAGGATCAGCCCGCCCAGATAGATCGGGATGAAGAACGCACCCCAGGACATCCATGAGGAAGGAGTGAAGTACAGGTAAAAGTGATAAAAGCGACCCGGTTGGTGCAGGTCGGCCAGCAGCGCCACCGGCGCCGTCAGGCCGCAGAGCAGCGCGGCGAGCAAGGCAACCCGTGAAATCCCGATCCAGCCGGTACGCCGCCAGACGATGCCCGGCAACGAGACCAGGAATGCGCCATACGACAGGCCAATGAGAAAGAAATACTGGACGGCCCACGGCAGCCAGGCGACTTCGCGGACAACATTGACGGTTTCAACAATGGTCGGGTTCATGATTCGTCTCCATGGGTTGCAGGTTTCCACAGTGCGCCCTGACCCTCCACCTTGCCCTGAAAGCGTTCGTCCAGGCCGATGTAGTAGACGCGGGGCTTGGTGCCGAGTTCGGGCTTGAGCACCTTCAATTGATCACTGGCGGTGTTCATGCGCAACCGCAACTCGCCGTTGGGATCGTTCAGATCACCGAAAATCCGCGCGCCGCCGACGCAGGTTTCAACGCAGGCCGGCAGCAAACCGGCCTCCAGTCGGTGGCCGCAGAAGGTGCATTTGTCCGCTTTGCCAGTGTGGTGATTGATAAAGCGGGCGTCATAGGGACAGGCCTGAACGCAGTAGGCGCAGCCGACGCAGCGGTCGCCGTCGACCAGTACCAGACCGTCCTCCCGCTTGAAGGTGGCGCCGACCGGACACACCGGGATGCACGGCGGGTTGTCGCAGTGATTGCACAAACGCGGCAGGACGTAGGTGCCCGCCGGCTGCGCGGCCTGATCGCTCTGTTTGACGCTGTAGGTGGAGACGATGGTGCGAAAGCTGCCTTCGGGCACCTCGTTTTCGTTAATGCAGGCCATGGTGCAGGCCTGGCAGCCGATGCACTTGCGGATGTCGATGAGCATGCCCCAATGCGGGCCGGACTGCGCGGCAAAGGCGGCGCTTGGCACGCTCACGGCCCCCATGGTGACGACGGGAATCCCACGCAAAAACGACCGTCTCGAGGAAGACTCAAGCGGGTCGGTGGGGCTGATAGCTTCTATTTTCATGACAACTTTCCTTGGTTCAAGGGTTGCTGTCAGCTTAGGGGCGGAATGACCCGGCTGCTATTGGGGTCATAGGTCAGTCGACTAGATGATTTTCCCTATAGCTCACCGCATCAACCGTTAACGTTGCCTTAATCTGGCAACGCAAAGATGGGCGCTTCATTTGATTTATGAGGCGCTTATGCTGCGTTTGTTGTGGTCGGTCGTTTTGACCTTCTTGTGGGCGCTGCCAGCGCAGGCCCAACCGGATTTTCTGCAGCCAGAAGAGGCTTTTCAGCTGAGCGTCAGCAAGCAGGCCGATGGCCAACTGCGTCTGAACTGGGACATCAGCCCCGGCTATTACCTCTATCGCCAGCAAATGAAGGTCGCCGTGGACCCCGTCGGCAGTCCGCTCAAAGTCGAGTGGCCAGCCGGCACCCTCAAGACCGATGAGACCTACGGCGAGAGCGAGGTCTACCACGACAAAGTCGCGGTTCTACTCACGGCACCGCAGGCCCAGACCCTGACGATCGGCTGGCAGGGGTGCGCCGAGGCCGGTCTGTGCTACCCGCCGCAAACCCGGCGCGTGGCTTTGGCCGATGTCGCCGCGACACCCGCGGTTGAGGCGAGCATGACCACGGCCAAGGTGCCGCAAACCGGGAGCAGCACTTTGGGCGAGGATCAGGACCTGGCCGAGCGGCTGTCACGCCTCAACCTGGGCTGGATGTTGCTGGTGTTCTTCGGACTGGGCTTGCTGATGACGTTCACACCCTGTGTTTTGCCAATGGTGCCGATTCTCTCCAGCCTGATCGCGGGCAGCGGCGCGAGTCCGAAACGCGGCTTGATGCTGTCGCTGGCCTTCGTGCTGCCGATGGCGCTGGTCTATGCCGGGGTCGGCGCGGCGGCGGCGCTGGCTGGCGCCAATCTGCAGGCCGTGTTGCAAAACCGGTGGGTGCTCGGCAGCTTCGGTCTGGTCTTTGTCGGGCTGGCCCTGTCCATGTTTGGTTTTTACGAACTGCAACTGCCCGCCGTGCTGCGCAACCGCCTGAACCATGCCAGCCAGGGCCAGCGCGGCGGCACCGTTACCGGCGCCGCGACGATGGGCGTGCTGTCGGCGCTGCTGGTCGGCCCCTGCATGACCGCGCCGCTGGCCGGCGCCCTGCTTTATATCGGCAATACCGGCGATGTGCTGACCGGCGCCCTGGTCCTATTTGCCATGGGGCTGGGCATGGGGGTGCCCCTGTTGCTGGTCGGGACCCTCGGGGCCCGGCTGCTGCCGCGCCCCGGCGACTGGATGAACCGGGTTAAGGCGCTGTTCGGTTTCATCCTGCTGGGCACTGCCATCTTTTTTGTGGCGCGCGTCTTGCCAGCGGCACTGACGCTGGGCCTGTGGGGCGCCTGGCTGCTGGCGATGGCCCTCAGTTTGCTGGCACTGGTTCACAAACTCGGTACCGACAGGGGGCGCTTGTTCTCTCGCTTCCTGGCCTTGCTGCTGGGGCTGTGGGGCGGCTCTATGGTGATCGGTGCGGCCGGTGGCGCCCATGACCCCCTGCAGCCACTGAACATCGGCGCCAGTGCCAGCACGCTCGCCCCGGCGTCCGCCAAAAATAATTTTATGAGCCGCTTCGAACCGGTCAAGACAACGCAAGCGCTCGATGCACAGGTCGCCGCAGCGGGCCAACGCGGCCAGTGGACGCTGGTGGATTTCTACGCCGACTGGTGCGTGTCGTGCGGCGTGATCGAACGCGAGGTGTTTGCCGACCCGCGTGTGCAGCAAGCTTTAAGCGACATGCAATTGTTGCGCCCGGACGTCACCGCCAACAATGCCGATGACCAGACCCTGATGCGCACCCACCAGATTCTCGGCCCGCCCACCATGCTGCTGATCGGTCCCGATGGCAAAGAGCGCCGTGCCGAGCGCATCATCGGAGAGCTCAGTGCCGACGAATTTCTCGCCCGCCTGGCACAGGCAAAACAAGGAAATTGAACATGCTGAACGTTAACCTGGGTCCCTTTGCCTTGCAGGTCAGTCATTTGCTGTTGCTGGCCGCCTTGCTGGTCGCCACCGGCGTTGGCCACCTGGTCGGTCGGCGTCAGCAAATCGGCATCGGCAACAGCCTGATCGACATGTTGTGGGCGGCCTTGCTGGCGGCACGGCTGGCCTTTATTGCAACCTGGTTTGAGCTGTACCGGAACGCACCGTGGTCGATGCTGGACATCCGCGATGGCGGCTTTACCCCGTGGGCAGGGCTGGTGGCGGCGTTAAGCGTGGCGATCTGGCGCGGCTGGCGACGGCCACTGATGCGCCAGCCGCTGATCTGGGGAATGACGGCAGGGCTGCTGGCCTGGGGCGCGATGTTTGGCGTGATGGGGGCCGTGGACAAGGCCGCCAAACCGGGCCTGCCCACGGTGGCATTAACGACGCTGGCCGGCGAGCCGACCCAGCTCGCCGCGCTGGCCAAGGGCAAGCCGATGTTGGTCAATCTGTGGGCCAGTTGGTGCCCCCCTTGCCGCCGAGAAATGCCCGTGCTGGCGGCGGCACAGCAGCAAGAAACACAAGTCACGTTTGTCTTCGCCAACCAGGGTGAAGACAGCGCCGCCGCCCTGCGCTACCTGAGCGCCGGCCAGCTGAATCTGGCCAACGTCCTGCTTGACCCGGGGACCGCGCTGGGCCGCGCCATCGGCTCGACCGCCCTCCCCACCACACTGTTCTACGACGCCAGCGGCCAGCTGGTCGATACCCACCTGGGTGAACTGTCGGCCGCTTCGCTGGCCAGCAAATTAAACCAATTGCGCACGCGCACCGACCCCTTAACCAAGGAATAACGACCATGATGAAAAAACCAACGACCCAGCTTGCCGTTTTACTGGCCGCGCTCGGCCTCGCCCTGGGCGCTCAAGCCAAAGACTGGCCGGCCCCGATCAAGGCCCTCGAAGCCCAGGGCGTCGAGGTGATGGGCACTTTTGAAGCGCCCGGCGGACTGACCGGCTATGCCGGCCTGATCCGGCAGCAACCGCTGGCCATCTACGTCACCCCGGACGGCAAGCAAGCCATCATCGGCACCATGATCGACGGCAAAGGGGTGGAGTTGAGCGAAGAACCGTTGAACCGCCTGGTGAACAAACCCCTGACCGCGAAAACCTGGAAGCAGCTGGAAGGCAGCACCTGGATTGCCGATGGCGCCAAGAGTGCCCCGCGTGTCATTTACACCTTCACCGATCCAAATTGCCCGTACTGCAACAAGTTCTGGAACGATGCCCGGCCCTGGGTCCAGGCCGGCAAGGTACAGCTGCGCCACATCATGGTGGCCATCCTCACACCGACCAGTGCCGGGAAAGCGGCCGCGCTGCTTGCGGCCCCGGACCCGCAGGCGGCATTGGCCCAACACGAGCAACAACAACGCAGCGGCGGCATGAAACCGCTGGCGCAGATTGCACCCAAGATCAGCGCCCAACTTGAGGCCAACGCCCAGTTGATGCAGCAACTGGGCTTTGCAGCCACCCCGGCGATTCTTTATAAAGACGAAGACGGCTACCTGAAAAGCATGAAAGGGGCGCCATCGGCAGAGATGCTGAATCGAATTCTGGGGCCGCGCTGATCCGGCTGGCGACGCTTGACGCCGTTCAGCTACGCGCATCCTTCGGCTTGTCGCCTTTCGGCCAGTCTTTGGCTTTACCAGGATAGACCGGCCGAGGCTGGTGGGTGAAGAACTCCGCCACATCCACCGCCTCCTGGTCGGTCAGCGTGCCACCTTGTCCCAAGGGCATATTGTGTTTGACGAAGGCCGCTGCCGTAAAGGTGCGGGCCATCCCGGCACCATCGTTGAACGACGCCTTACCCCAAACCGGCGGGAAGGCATAGCCACCGGCCGGATTCTTCACCCCCAGGCCGTCCGCGCCGTGGCAGCTGGCACATTTGGCGGCGTACACCAGTTTGCCATGGCTGGCGTCCGGCTTGAGCTTTTGGTCGATGGCGCCAAAGCCGCGGCCTTTCACGCTCACACCCGTGGGCACGCCCGACGACAACCATTGCATGTAGGCCAGGATGTTGTTCATCTCCGGCGAGTTGTAGGGCAGTGCTTTTCCGTTCATCGAACGCTCGAAGCAGTCGTTCACCCGCTCCTGCAGGGAATTGATTTTCGCGCTGCGCGAACGGTATTCAGGAAAGACGCCCCAGATGCCAACCCACGGGGATGAGTTGGCGACAGTGCCACCGGCTAAATGGCAGTTGGTGCAGTTAAGGCCATTGCCCACATTCTTCGGCAGCCGTTGGTGCGTCTCGGTCAGAAGCTTTTTACCCTCCTGGATGGCGAGGCCTCGGGGACCGGAAGGAATACTGGAATCTGGCGGCACCTTGAACTCAGCGGCGGTCTGTGCGCCAGCGTTCAGCGATAAAAAAGCAGTGACAACTGCGGCTGACAGTTGAGACAAATTCTTCATGGCTTGCTCCTAGATGTTATGAACCTAAATTAGACGGCCGAAATACACAGAGCGCAACGCTAGGGCGTCTTTTTCTCGGCCCGAATGCGGGCCACCAGCGCGACAATGGCCGGGTTGGCCAGCGCCGGCGCCTCCGGGTGCTCGATCTGCGCGCGGACCAGGCGCTCCAGCATTTCCAGCTGCGGCGTCACCGGGCCAAAAAAGCGGGGCGCATCGCCCACGGCCAGCAGCAGCGTCGGAAAGTCTTCCACGTCCAGCGGGTCAAGCAGGTCGGCCTCGTCTTCCACATCAATCCAAAGAAATTGCGCTTGCGGGAATTTGGCCTGCACCGCCTCGAAGCGGCCGCGGTAGTCGCGACAGACGCCGCACCACTCGGCACACAGGCAAACAACGAGAACAGAAGCGGGCAGCGCCGGGGTAGCAGAGTTCATGGGGTAATGATCGCAAAAATCGTTATGCCCATTTTGCGATAAACAAATGGGAAATAAGTCGTTTGAGTTTTAACGGTGTCCGCCCACAATCCGCCAGCCCCCCTGCCAACCCAACCAACACCCACTCCTTATCCTCATGGTCAGCATCATCATCGTTCCCGGCTGGCGTGATTCCGGCCCTGGCCACTGGCAAAGCCTGTGGGCGACGCAGTTGCCCGACGCGGTGCGGGTGCAGCAGGATGACTGGATCACGCCCTCGCGCAGCGCCTGGGTCGCCTCCATCACCCGCACCATCCTGGAACAACCCGGCCCGGTGGTGATCGCGGCGCACAGCCTGGGCAGCATCGCCACCACCCATTTGCCGCCGGAAGCGGCCGCCCGCATTCAGGGCGCGCTGCTGGTGGCCCCGGCCGACCCGGAACGCCGCAGCATCCTGGCCGACTTTGCGCCGGTGCCGTACCAGCCGCTGCCCTACCGCAGCATCATCGTGGCCAGCAGCAACGACCCCTATTGCCCGGTCCGCACCGCTGGCGCCTACGCCCGGGCCTGGGGCAGCGAATTTGTGCGACTGCAAAAAGCCGGCCATATCAACATCGAGGCCGGTTTCGGCGCCTGGCCGCTCGGGCTGGCGCTGCTGCAGTCTCTCACCGGCGACAGCTATTCCGCCACCGCCGCGTTCGTCCCGCCTCCCTCTTCAACCTCCGCCTTGGAATCCGCATGAAATTTAAACAAAAAGTGACTCTAGCCCTCGTCAGTGTTGCACTGACAGCTACTAATTTAGTAGCGGCGCAAAGCACGCTGCTGAACGCTTCCTATGACGTGGCGCGCGAGTTCTACAAGGACTACAACGGCGCCTTTGTGGCGCATTACAAAAAGACCACCGGCAAAGACGTCAAGATTGACCAGGCGCATGGCGGCTCCAGCGCCCAGGCGCGCGCCGTCAACGACGGGCTGGAGGCCGATGTGGTGACCATGAACACCACCACCGACATTGACTTTCTGGCCAGCACCGGCGTGGTGGCCAAGGACTGGGCCAAGCGCTTTCCCGGCAACGCCTCGCCGACCTCCTCCACCATGCTGTTTCTGGTGCGCAACGGCAACCCCAAGGGCATCAAGGACTGGGACGATCTGGTCAAACCGGGCGTCAAAGTGATTGTGGTTAACCCCAAAACCGGCGGCAACGGCCGCATGGCCTACCTGGCGGCCTGGGGTTACGTGCGCCACAAAGGCGGCACCGATGCGCAGGCCGCCGAGTTTGTCGGCAAGCTCTACAAGAACGTGCCAGTGCTGGCCAAGGGCGGACGCGACGCCACCACCATCTTCCTGCAGCGCAACATCGGCGACGTGCTGGTAACGTTTGAGTCCGAAGTGGTGTCGGTGGACCGCGAATTTGGCGCCGGCAAGGTCGATGCCGTGCATCCTTCGGTCAGCATCGTGGCCGAGAACCCGGTGGCCGTGGTGGAGCGCACCGTGGCCAAAAAAGGCACCGGCGAACTGGCCAAGGCCTATTTGAACTACCTGTATTCGGACGAAGCGCAGGAGATTGCCGCGCAGCATGGGCTGCGTCCGCGCGCCCCGGCCGTGCTGAAAAAATACGCCGCGACGTTCAAGCCGATCCAGTTCTTCACCGTCAACCAGTATTTTGGTTCGCTGGCCGAGGCGCAGAAAGTGCACTTCAACGACGGCGGCCAGTTCGACAAGCTCTACACGGTCAAGTAAATGACGGCAGCCACTCTTCCTTTGCCGCGCTCTGCGGCGGATCAGCCGGTGCGCAAGCGGCCCAGCCGGCGCGTGCTGCCGGGCTTCAACTTGACGCTCGGTTACACCGTGTTGTACCTGAGCCTGATCGTGCTGATTCCGCTGTCGGCGCTGGTGTTCAAGACCTTCACCCTGACCTGGGAGCAATTCTGGACGGCGGTGGCCAGCCCGCGCGTCGTCGCCTCCTACCAGCTGACCTTTGGCGCCTCCTTCATTGCGGCGCTGGTCAACGTGGTGTTTGGGCTGCTGGTGGCCTGGGTGCTGGTGCGTTACCAGTTCCCCGGCAAGAAAATCATTGACGCGCTGGTGGACCTGCCGTTTGCACTGCCCACCGCCGTGGCCGGCATCGCGCTCACCGCGCTGCTGGCGGACAACGGCTGGGTCGGCCAAGTGCTGGCGCCGTATGGCGTCCAGCTGGCGTTCAACCGCAACGGCATCGTGATTGCGCTGATCTTCATCGGCCTGCCGTTTGTGGTGCGCACGGTGCAGCCGGTGCTGGAAGACTGCGAAAAAGAACTGGAAGAAGCCGCCACCTGCCTCGGTGCCACGCGCTGGCAAACCTTTCGCCACGTCATTTTCCCGACCATCGCACCGGCGCTGCTGACCGGTTTTGCCATGGCCTTTGCCCGCGCCATTGGTGAATACGGCTCGGTGATTTTCATCGCCGGCAACATGCCGATGGTCTCGGAAATCACCCCGCTCATCATCATCGGCAAGCTGGAGCAATACGACTACGCCGGCGCCACCGCCGTGGCGGTGGTGATGCTCGGCTTCTCGTTCATCTTGTTGTTGGTCATCAACGCGCTGCAAGCCTGGCAACGCCGCCGCTCGGGAGCCGCATCATGAGTGCAAGAACCGTCAGACGGGCGCAAGCCGGCACCACCGAACCAACCTGGGTACGCTGGACGCTGATCGGCATCGCGCTCGGTTTTATCTTTCTGTTTCTGGTGCTGCCGCTGGCGGCCGTGTTCACCGAGGCGCTGCGCAAGGGCATTGGTGCCTATCTGGAAGCGCTGCAGGAACCCGATGCCTGGACCGCCATCCGCCTGACCCTCATCACCGCCGCGATTGCCGTGCCACTGAACCTGGTGTTTGGCGTGGCGGCGGCCTGGGCGATTGCCAAGCACGAGTTCCGCGGCAAGGCGTTTTTGACCACGCTGGTGGACCTGCCGTTCTCGGTGTCGCCGGTGGTGGCGGGTCTGGTCTATGTGCTGATGTTTGGTGCCCACGGCTGGTTTGGCCCGTGGCTGCAGGCGCATGACATCAAAATCGTGTTCGCCGTGCCGGGCATCGTGCTGGCCACGGTGTTCGTCACCTTCCCGTTCATCGCCCGCGAACTGATCCCGCTGATGCAGGCGCAAGGCACCGAGGAAGAACAGGCGGCGATGGTGCTGGGCGCCACCGGCTGGCAGACCTTCTGGCATGTGACGCTGCCCAACATCAAGTGGGGCTTGATCTATGGCGTGATTTTGTGCAACGCCCGCGCCATGGGCGAGTTCGGCGCGGTGTCGGTGGTGTCGGGCCACATCCGGGGCCAGACCAACACCATGCCGCTGCATGTCGAGATTTTGTACAACGAATACCAGTCGGTCGCCGCCTTTGCCGTGGCCTCGCTGCTGGCGGTCGTCACGCTGCTGATCAAGTCGGGCGTGGAGTGGCAGTTTGAACGCGAGCAGAAAGCCGCCGCCGACTTGCCGCCGGAACGGCCCGTGGTCTGAACTGAACCGAACTGATTGAGAAAAATATGAGCATCGAAATTCGCAACGTCAGCAAAGACTTTGGCAACTTCCACGCCCTGCGCGATGTGAGCCTGGACATCAACTCGGGCGAACTGGTCGCGCTGCTGGGGCCGTCCGGCTGCGGCAAGACCACCCTGCTGCGCATCATCGCCGGCCTGGAAACGGCCGACACCGGCAGCATTCTTTTCAGCGGCGAAGACACCACCGACGTGGACGTGCGCGAGCGCAACGTCGGTTTTGTGTTTCAGCACTACGCCTTGTTTCGCCACATGAGCGTGTTCGACAACGTCGCCTTTGGCCTGCGCATGAAACCACGCGCCAGCCGGCCTTCGGAGTCCGTCATCAAGCAAAAAGTGCATGAACTGCTGGGCCTGGTGCAACTGGACTGGTTGTCCGACCGCTACCCGGCACAACTGTCTGGCGGCCAGCGCCAGCGCATCGCGTTGGCGCGCGCCCTGGCGGTGGAACCCAAGGTGCTGCTGCTGGACGAACCCTTTGGCGCGCTCGACGCCAAGGTGCGCAAGGAGCTGCGCCGCTGGCTGCGCCGCCTGCATGACGATTTGCACGTCACCAGCATCTTTGTCACCCATGACCAGGAAGAAGCGCTGGAAGTGGCCGACCGCGTGGTGCTGATGAACGCTGGTCAGGTCGAGCAGGTCGGCTCACCGCAGCACGTCTGGGACCACCCGGCCAGTCCGTTTGTCTATGGCTTTTTGGGCGACGTCAACCTGTTCCACGGCCGCGCCCATGAAGGCGAAATGCTGATCGGCGCCGACCAGCATGGCCTGCGGCTGGCCACGCCCGAGCATGGCGATGCGCAGGATGCCAAGGCCTTTGCCTACGTGCGCCCGCACGATCTGACGGTGCAGCGCTACACGCCCGGCTTGAGTGCGGCGGATCAACCGCGCGGCATCGTCGCCAAGCTGACGCGCGCCATTGTGGTGGGACCGATTGCGCGGCTGGAGTTGCTGCCGCTGGACGCCTCCGCCGGCAACGGCGACATCATCGAAGCCCATCTGCCGGCGCAACTGTTCCAGGAACTTGATTTGCAAACGGGCGAAACCCTGGTGCTGACGCCGCGCAAGGCGCGGGTGTTTGTGGCCGAGGGTTAACACCCCGACGAACGAGGCTGGGTGGCCTCTGGATCATGCAGAATATGCGCCATGGATCACCGACGCCTTCACCACTTGGCAACCCTCGCACTTGCGGGTCTCTTGCTCAATCACGCCGTGTTCGCCGCGCCGCTTTTGCGGTGCCATGTGACGTATGCCGGCAGCACCCAAACGATCGAAGCCCGTCCCGTGGCCGACCCTTATCCGGTTGCCTCGGTGGAGATCGGTGGCCGCTTTCGTTTCAAGGCGGTCATGGTGGGGGACGCGGCGCATGTGGATTACATCAAGCTCTACACCTACCTGGATGCCCGCCGCCAGCCGCTGCTGATTCAGGAAGCCAAATACCTGCCGCCCTTTAAAGCCACGGCAGCGCCCGTTGTGCTCACCGGCGAGCAGCATCTTTATGCCGGCCCGGCGGAGCGCGAGCTGATCTACAGCTGCACGCTGGAAGGAGTCCAGCCATGAAAACTGCTTTGTGTCATTTGCTCAGCGCCCTGACCCTGGTCTGGTGTCCGCTGGGTTTTGCCGCCGACGTCGCGACCCCGGTCAGCCTGGTCTTTGCCGGCGATATCGTGCTCGACGATGCGGCGGGCGAGATGATCCGCCGGGGCGAGGATCCCTTTGCCGGCTTTGCGTCCGTTTTCCACGATGCGGATATCCGCATTGGCAACCTGGAATGCGTGATCGCCACCACCGGCTCGGCGGGTGACAAAAACTTCACCTTCCGTGCCCATCCCCGCACGCTGCCGGTCCTGAAGCAGCACTTTGATGCGCTGGCGCTGGCCAACAACCATTCAGGCGATTTTGGCCGCCCCGCTTTTGCGGAAATGCTGGGCCTGTTGAAACAAGCTGGGCTTGGCCATTTTGGCGGCGGCCATAACCTCTCAGAAGCCCACACGCCGTTCATCATCGAACGCAAAGGAATCCGTATTGCGCTGCTGGGCTACAGCGAATTCATGCCCCGCAGTTTTGAAGCCGACTACAACGCACCCGGCGTCGCCTGGAGTGAAGATGAACAGGTCGTGGCGGACATCCAGAAAGCGCGTACTGTTTACAAGGCGGATCTGGTGATCCCCGTCATGCACTGGGGCTGGGAGAACGAAGCGACCTCGGACATCCGCCAGCGCCAGCTGGCCCGGACCATGATCGACGCTGGCGCCGATGCGGTGATTGGCGGCCACCCGCATGTCACCCAAGAGATTGCGCACTACCAGGGCAAACCCATCATCTACAGCGTCGGCAATTTTGTGATGAAGGAAACCGACAATGCGAATCAGCGCGTCGGCTGGGTGCTGCGCCTGCAGTTGGACAAACAGGGCGTGCGCAGTTTCGATACCCGGGTGGCGCAGATCAACGACGATGGCATCCCGCACCCCGACCACGCAGCCGCCAGCCCGTGCTGGCGCAGGGGGCAGAGTGAGGTGGAGCTGTGCCGAAATCCAGACTGAGTTGAAATTGATATATCAACTGGTCGCCTCCAATTTCAGCCGCCAGCGCGGCCGCTGATAGCCCAAGAGAGGGTGTTGTACAGTCCCTGCTTTCATTAAAGAGATTTGACATGGCCAACAAGGGACAAGAATCCGAAGTGGTGTACGGCACCGAAGACCTGCTGACCAGCCTGTGCAATTCGGTCACCCGCGTGCTGAACGTGGCGACCCAATGCCAGATTCACTATTCCGGCATGGTTCAGCGCATCACCAAAACCTGCCTGAAGCCGGACATTGGCTGCTTTGTGCTGTTTGACGGCGGTTTTTCTGGCCTGGTGGTCATCAATTTTTCGGCGCAAACCGCCATGGAGCTCTACGAGAGCTACATGCTCAACATGGGCATGCCCAAGAGCGAACTGGCCACGTCCCACACCTCGGACGAAGTGGCGAACATCATGGGCGAACTGATGAACCAGATCGTGGGCGATTTCACCGGCAAGGTGCGGCGTGAACTGCAAACCCACATCACGCAGAACCAGCCCAAGATGCTGGTGCTCAACAAACAGGTGGCCTTGAGTGTGGACACCCACCTGGACAAGCCGGAAGCACGGCGCGTGACCTTCTACACCGGCAAAAACAACATTTTTTACCTTGAGCTGGCGATCGACCGCACCGAGTTCATCAAGCTGCATGACTTTGAGGTCAACGAAGTGACCAACCCGGACGAGTTGATCGCCCAGACCCACGCCGAGCAGAAGGCCAGTGCCCCAGCGGCATCGGTAGAGGCCCTGGACCACGAGGAACTCATGAAGTCGCTGGGCATGTAGGCCGAGTTACCTGCGCACGGTCCATGAGGCCAGGTGGACTGAGGCCCACACGACAGACGAGCAGAGAGGTGAATATCGATGGTGACTGCCACATTTCGTTTTCATCAGGCACTCAACGACTTCCTGTCACCCCAGCGGCGCGCGTGTGAGTTCAGTGTGCCGTGCGCGCGCCAGGCGACGACCAAGCACATGATCGAGGCCCTCGGCGTGCCGCATACCGAGGTCGGGTTGATCACGGTACAAGGCCAAGTGGCGGGGTTGGAGCAGCGGCTGCAAGACGGGGATCACGTCGCCGTTTACCCCCAGGCCGGCTTGCCGGACACCGCGCAGGAAAAGCGCTTCATCGCCGACGCCCATCTCGGTGGGCTCGCCCGCCTGCTACGAATGGCTGGTTTCGATACCCTTTACCGCAATGACTTGAGAGATCGCGAGATTGCCGACATCGCCCTGCGCGAGCATCGCATCGTGCTGACGCGCGACCGCGACCTGCTCATGCTGCGCGACATCATTCACGGCTGTTACGTCCATGCACTCAGGCCGGAACAACAACTCGTCGAGATCATGGCCCGGCTGGCGCTCACAAGCACCGTTCATCCCTTCTCGCGTTGCCTGGAATGCAACGCGCCCTTGCAGGCCATCGGCAAGTCACTGGTGCTCCCACGGTTACCCCCCATCGTTCAAACCAGCCATGAACACTTCACCCACTGCACGCGCTGTGATCGCGTCTATTGGGAAGGCTCGCACTGGCAACGCATGCAACATTTGCTGGACGCGGCGATTCGGCAAGCAGGTCTCCAGTCACTCCACTTTTAATAGCTGCTCACACAATGATGACGAGGACTGGATAGTGATTTGATTTCCGCTAGAGGTGTCAAGAAGCCAGGGCGACTATTCATGCTTGCATTTGAAAACCATTGGGTTCGATTTACGAACTTGATTCAGCAGTGATCCTGGCGACGCCGAGCTACGCGTCGAGGAAATTCCGGAACGCGGCACCGGCTGCCGGGAGGCCAATTGGGCGGAGTTTTTCGCGCAACGGGCGTACAGAAGGCTATACCTGCTTAAGACCCCTCAGAGCCGTTCGCGATATTCGTAGCACCCTTACCTGACCGTCGGACTGCTGAAAGACCCAACAGCCAGGTATCTTGTCACTCGCGTTCAATTGCGCATTGTCTCGACGCGATCAACGGCAGGACAATATTTGCACTGTAGGAGCGCACACCTGAACAGGTGCACCAATAAAAAAAGACAGGCAAAGCCTGTCTTTCGAAAGGAAAACAATCAGTTAATTACTTGCTGGCTGCGGCTTTCACATCAGCCTTGCCTTCTGCCTTGACCGCTGTGGTTTCGATCTTGGCATTTGCTTTGTCTGCAGTTGCGTCCACCTTGACTTCGTTGGTCTTGGTATTGGCTTTCACAACAGCCTTGTCAGCTTTGGCATCGGCCTTCACATCGATTTTTTGGGCATTGGTCTCAGCGACTGCCTTATCCTTTGCATTGGCTTCTTGTGCCTTGGCATGAGCTTTCGTTTTGGTTTTGATTGCCTTGGTGTGTGCTTTGGATTTGGCCTTGGTGGCGCTCACTTTGGACTCTTCAACTTTGGCGTCTGCCTTGACGTCAACTTTGGCTTCTGCTGCTACGGCTTTGGCATTAGCTTGATCCGCCTTTGCTTCTGCTTTCACGACCGCTGGGGTGGCAGGCTTAACGACTGGAGCCG
The DNA here is from genome assembly GCF_012927445.1 of Rhodoferax sp. Lineage (GTDB taxonomy): Bacteria > Pseudomonadota > Gammaproteobacteria > Burkholderiales > Burkholderiaceae_C > Rhodoferax. Next base: position 380,900 of record NZ_JABBPD010000007.1, on the reverse strand, counting down.
CCGGAGCCTGAGCAAATGACGCAGCAGCAACACTGGAAAGAAGGGCCGTAGCGATCAGGGTTTTGATATTCAACATTGTTAACACTCACTCTTAAAGCAACAGTCGTATGAGCTCCGACTGTTATGAGCGAGCCAGAGTTTTTTCCGGCTTGTATCTACAACGTGGGGTGTTCACTTGCGTTGACGGTGGACACATTTTTTTACAAGCGCAGTTAATTTTTGCGTGAGTTCAAGTGTGCGGTGCAACGTTCAGGTTTAGAAGTTTCGGTGCAAGCCAGACCACCTCGCACTTGAAAACATACCTCGACATCGGCGAGAGTTTCTGTGAGCAGGCCTGCGTCGAGACGAAGACAAGTGACGCTGTTGCGATGAGGAAGGCGCGAGAAAATTGCATGGGACCATGCTAGAAGCCAGAGGCATTTACCCCCGAACGATGCAACAGCGCGAACAGCCCAAGCGCCAGACCGATGCCATCGGGTAAGTGGCATCGGCACCATCACCAACCGCTCCCCTTTCAATAGCTGCTCACGCAGCATTGACGAGAGCTACAGCCCGATTTGACTCAAAGAATTCACCGCCCCAAGTCCTTCGCACTCACCCCCGCAATCCCCCAGTTTTCCTTGGGAACGTCTTGAATCCAGACGCGCACGTTGGCGATGGGGGTGCCGGTGGCTTCGACCAAGGCGGCGCTGACTTTTTCGATGACGGCGCGCTTCTGTTCTTCGGTGCGGCCTTCAATCATGTAGATCTGCGCAAATGGCATAGAAATTCTCCAAACAAGTTATTGGGGTTTGATGGTGACCGTATTTAAACAAAACGGATGCTGGTGCTGCCCATGCCTTGCACCCGCAAGGTGACGTTGTCACCCGCCTCTACCGACACGGCTTCGGTGATGCCGCCCGACAAAATCAGGCTGCCGGCCGGAATGCACTCGCCGCGTTCCGCCAGGTGATTGGCCAGCATGGCAATGGCCGCAGCCGGGTGGCCCAGCACGGCGGCGCCGGCGCCAAAGGCGACGGCCTGGCCGTTTTTCTCTAGCACGATGCCGACGGTACGCAGGTCCACGCCGGACACGGCCATGGGCTGGCCTCCGACCACGAAACGCGCGGCCGAGGTGTTGTCGGCCACCACGCTTTTCAGGTCGAACTTGAAGTCGCGGTAGCGGCTGTCAATAACCTCGATGCCGGGCATCACAAAGTCGGTGGCGGCCAGCACGGCGCCGATGTGGCAACCGGGGCCGCGCAACTCGGTCTTGGTGACAAAAGCAATCTCGGGCTCGACCTTGGGGTGGATCAGCTCGCTCACTTTGCACTCGCCGCCATCGGGCACGGCATAGTCGTCGGCCATGAAGCCGAACACCGGCGTCGTCACGCCCATCTGCTTCATCTTGGCGTGCGAGGTCAGGCCCGCTTTGAGGCCGATGATGCGGCCGCCGCGCGCGATTTTGCGGCGCTTGATTTCGTCCTGAATGGCGTAGGCATCATCCCAATCCATGTCGGGATACTCTTCGGTGATCTTGGTCGTGTCTTGCTGCTGCAGCTGGCAGTTTTCCAGGCGTTCGGCCAGCGCGGCAATGGTTTTGGCGTCGAGTTTCATGCGGCTACCTTGGTTAAGTTTTTGCGTTCACGCGCCATGGTCATGGCAGTGTCTTCGATCATGTCCTCTTGCCCGCCGACCATGCCGCGACGGCCCAGTTCGACCAGGATATCGCGCGCTGGCACGCCGTACTTCACACTCGCGCGCTTGGCAAACAGCAGGAAGCTGGAGTAGACCCCGGCGTAACCCAGTGTCAGCGAGTCGCGGTCGATGCGGATGATGTGGTCCATCATCGGCACCACCAGGTCTTCGGCCACGTCCTGAATCTTGAACACATCGACACCGGTCTCAATCCCCATGCGCGCGCAGACGGCGATGAACACTTCCATCGGCGTGTTGCCGGCGCCAGCACCCAGTCCAGCGGCGGCGGCGTCGATGCGATTGGCACCGGCCTCAATCGCAGCGATCGAGTTGGCGACGCCCATGGCCATGTTGTGGTGGCCGTGAAAGCCCAGCTCGGTCTCGGGTTTGAGGGCGGCGCGCACGGCGCTCAAACGCACCTTCACGTCATCCGGCAGCATGTAGCCGGCCGAGTCGGTGACGTAAATGCAGTTGGCGCCATAGCCTTGCATCAGCAGCGCCTGACTGACCAACTTTTCCGGGCTGGCCATGTGCGCCATCATCAAGAAACCGACGGTGTCCAGGCCCAGTTCACGCGACTTGGTGATGTGCTGCTCCGACACATCGGCCTCGGTGCAGTGGGTGGCGACGCGAATGGTATTGACGCCCAAATCCTTGGCCATCAGCAGGTGCTCGACGGTGCCGATGCCGGGGATCAGCAGGGCCGACACTTTGGCGCGCTTCATCAGCGGAATCACGGCGCCTAAATATTCTTCATCGGTGTGGGCCGGAAAACCGTAGTTGACGGAAGAGCCGCCGAGGCCGTCGCCGTGCGTGACTTCGATCAGCGGCACGCCGGCGGCGTCGAGTCCGCAGGCGATGCTTTTCATCTGCTCCAGCGTCATCAGGTGGCGCTTGGGGTGCATGCCGTCACGCAGCGTCATGTCGTGCACGGTGACTTTTTTACCTTGTAATTTCATGGTGTTTCTCTTTGATGGTTCAGGCAAACGCCGGGGTAGAGACGGGTGCATCTGCGGGCGCAGCAGTGGCCTTGAGCGTGAGGCGGCCGGCGAGGATTTCTTCGGCGAACATCTCTGCCGTGCGGGCAGCGGCGGCCGTCATGATGTCGAGGTTGCCGGCGTATTTGGGCAGGTAGTCGCCCAGGCCTTCGACCTCCATGTAGACCGAGACGCGGTTGCCTTCAAACACCGGGCCGTTGACCAGGCGGTAGCCCGGTACGTACTTTTGCACCTCGGCCAGCATCTGGTGAATCGAGGCCGTGATCTTGGCTTGATCCGGCGTGGTTTCGGTCAGGCAGTGCACGGTGTCGCGCATCATCAGCGGCGGCTCGGCCGGGTTGATGATGATGATGGCCTTGCCTTGTTTGGCACCGCCCACTTTCTCGACCGCGCCGGACGTGGTGCGGGTGAACTCGTCGATGTTCTTGCGGGTGCCGGGGCCGACCGAGCGGCTCGACACGGTGGCGACGATTTCGCCATAGGCCACCGGTTGCACGCGGCTGACCGCGGCCACCATCGGGATGGTCGCCTGGCCGCCGCAGGTCACCATGTTGACGTTCATCTCGCCCTTGCCCAGGTGTTCCATCAGGTTCACCGGTGGCACGCAAAACGGGCCGATGGCGGCCGGCGTCAGGTCGATCATCATCACGCCCAGGGCGTTGAGCTTGCGCGAGTTCTCGGCGTGCACGTAGGCGCTGGTGGCGTCAAAGGCGATCTGCACGCCATCGGCCAGCACATGAGGCAGCAAGCCGTCGACACCGTCGGCGGTGGTTTTGATGCCCATCTCGCGGGCGCGTTTCAGGCCGTCCGATTCGGGGTCAATCCCCACCATCCAGACCGGCTCCAAGACCTTGCTGCGTTGCAGTTTGGCCAGCAGGTCGGTGCCGATATTGCCGGGCCCGATCAGGGCGCATTTGATTTTTTTCATAAGGTCTCCGTAGGTATAAATTTAGATAATGGAACGCACGACGCCGCCTTCAACGCGCAGCGCTGCGCCGTTGGTGGCGGCCGCACGCGGGCTGCAAACATAGGTCACCATGGCCGCGACTTCGGTGGGCTCAATGAAGCGCTGCAAGAGCGAAGTCGGACGGTCAAATTTAAAAAAGTCACGCTCCGCCTCGGCCAGCGTCTGGCCCGCCTCACGCGCCAGCGTGGCAAAGAACGCGCCCACGCCTTCGGTGCGCGTGGGGCCGGGCAGCACGGCATTGACCGTGACGCCGGTGCCGATACAGGTCTCCGCCAGCCCGCGCGACACCGACAGCTGGGCCGATTTCGTCATGCCGTAATGCACCATGTCAGCGGGCGGGCAAATGCCCGATTCGCTGGAGATAAAAACAATGCGGCCCCAGCCGCGCGCCTTCATGCGCGGCAGGTGGTGGCGGCTCAAGCGCACACCACTCAGCACGTTGACTTCGAAGAAGCGCTGCCACTCTTCGTCGCTAATCTGCTCAAACACCTTGGGCTCGAAGATGCCGAGGTTGTTGACCAAAATATCCGCCTCGCCTGCCGCGTCCAGCAGGCGCTGGCAGCCGGCGGCGCTGGACAGATCAGCCTGCACGCCGTCAATAGTGGCGCCCGGCACGTCGGCCTGAATGCGTTCGACGGCATGGGCCAGCCGGACCGGGTCACGCCCGTTGACGATGACGTGCGCACCCTCGGCCGCCAGCTCACGCGCCGTGGCCCAGCCGATGCCGGAGGTGGAGCCGGTGACCAACGCGCGCTTGCCTTTGAGTTGAAGATCCATCCCGATTCCTTGTCAAGTGGTGCTGCGCGTGGCCGGGTACAGCCAGGGCTTGAGCAGTTGAGTGAGTTGGGGTGCCACCAGCCAGGTCATGGCGAGTACCACCAGCGCGGTCAGCAGCATCACCCGGGGCAACAAAGGCCACGGCGCCAGCAGCGGCCCCAGCAGCAAGAACAACACGAACACCGTGGGGCAGATGCCGAGCCAAGTGACGACCGCTACTTTCCAGCGCGGTGGCGGATTCTGCTTGGGGCCGACCGGCGCGGCAAACCAGTGGCCGAGGCCGCTGACCTGACGCACCGTCTGGCCTTCGATATGCGGCGCAATCGCCGCCAGCCCTAGCGAGCGGGTCGGCGACTGTTGCCAGCCCTGCAGATGTTCCGCGTTGTCAAACGCGAACACCACATGGTAGAGATGAGGCTCGTCGCCGCTCCCCTCTTCGTCGGGATGCACCAGCTGGCCGCCGAGGTAACCCGGGAACGCGCTGGCGGCGGCCGTCATGTCGCTGGAGGCCTGCTCGAACGCGGCCTCGTGCCCGACCTTGACGCGGCGCGTGACCAGCACCGTGACCGCGCCAGAGGGTTTGTCGAGGTTCGCGATTGACATGGCTGTCTCCAACCCTAGTGAAAGCGCACCGAGCAGCTGCCCATGCCGCCGATCGACACGCGGAAGTTGTCGCCGGTCTTGGCCGGTGACATGGCCGCCAGCGCGCCTGACAGGATGACCTCACCGGCCTTCAGGCCGATGCCCAGGCGACCGAGCGTGTTGGCCAGCCAGGCCACCGCATTCACCGGCGAGCCCAGCGCGGCAGCGCCGGCGCCGGTGCCAATGATCTCGCCGTTTTTTTCCAGCACCATGCCGCAGGTGGAGAGGTCGATGCGGCGCGGGTCCACCGCGCAGTCGCCCAGCACGAACACGCCGCAAGAGGCGTTGTCGGCCACGGTGTCCTGGATCTTGATCTTCCAGTCGCGGATGCGCGAATCGACGATCTCGAAGCACGGCATCACACACTCGGTGGCGGCCAGCACGTCGGCGTTGCTGATGCCGGGGCCCATCAGGTCTTTTTTCAGAATGAAGGCAATCTCGCCCTCGGCCTTGGGCTGGATCAGCGTGCTGGCATCGATGGACTGGCCTTCGTTGTAGATCATGCCGTCGAGCAGATAGCCGAAGTCGGGCTGGTACACGCCCAGCATGTTCATCACCGCCGCCGAGGTGACGCCGATTTTTTTGCCGACGATGCGCTCGCCTGCGCTCAAGCGGCGTGACAGCATGCGCTGCTGGATGTGGTACGCGTGCTCGATGGTGATGTCGGGGTGGCGGTTGGTCAACGGCTCGACCACGGTTTGCGTGCTCATGGCGTGGAACAGCTCGTCGCCCAGGGTTTCGATCAGTTTGGCGTCCATAGGTAAATAAGTCCTGTCGGTTGAATGGAAGAATAATTTTTTATATGTTTTAGGCCTCTAGCCCTTATGCAATAAGCGCAGACAGCTATTAAAACAATAGTAAATTGAAAGTGGGCTCAGGCCTTCAGCGTATCCGCTTCGGATAAAAAATTCTCGACCAGCTGGTTAAAGCGTGCGGCGTGTTCGATTTGGGTCCAGTGGCCGCAGCGACCATAGACATGTAATTGCGAGCGAGAAATCCATTGCGCCAGGGTCAGCGAGTTGGACAGCGGAAGCACCTTGTCCTCGCGACCGTGGACCACCAGCGTCTCGTGCGGCAGCGCACGGATGTCTTCTTCCCGGCTGGCCAGCGCGTCCACACCGTTTTGCCGCGGCGCCGGGAACATCGTCTCGAACGCTTCCTGAAAACCGGGCTGGATGCTGGCCTTGTACCGCAACTCGGCCAGTTCATCGGTCATCAGCGTGCGGTCAAAGGCAAAGACGTCGAGCAGCTTGCGCATGTTCGCAATCGACGGCTGATAACCCCAGACCGCATCCAGACCGGGCGTGATCGGGAACGACACGCCGGCAGCGCCCATCAGCACCAGCCGCCGGACCCGTGTTGGATGGCGAATCGCCAGCGCCAGTGCCAACCCGCCGCCGAACGAGTTGCCCACGAGGTCGGCGCAGTCGATCTCCAGCGCGTCGAGCAGGCCAATCGCCTGGGCCACCCAGGTATCCAGGTTGTAGCGGATCCCGGCGGGCCTCTCGCTGAAGCCGAAGCCGACCATGTCCGGCGCAATCACCCGGCGCTGCCCGGCCAACGCCGGAATCGTCAGGCGCCAGTTGGCCCAGGCACTGACGCCGGGACCGGAACCGTGGATCAACAGCACCGGAAAACCGGAGCCGATGTCGTGGTAGTTGGTAACGATGCCGTTGGCAACGATGGACTTGCTGATTTCAGGGTTATGACTCATGAATGGACTTTCAATACTTGATCATCACGTTGCGCAGCTCGGTGTAGAACTCGAGCGAATGGACGCCGCCTTCACGCCCGATGCCGGACTGCTTGGAGCCGCCGAACGAGGTGCGCAGGTCGCGCAAAAACCAGCTGTTGATCCAGCACAGACCCACTTCGATCTGCGTCGCCAGACGGCTGGCGCGGCTGATGTCCTGCGTGTAGATCGAAGTCGCCAAACCGTACTTGGTGTCGTTCGCCAAACGCACCGCTTCTTCTTCGGTGTCGAAGGGCTGGATGTGGCAGCAGGGGCCGAAGATTTCTTCGCGCACGACGGAGGCGGTTTCCGGCAGGCCGGTCCAGATGGTGGGTTGCACCCAGCAGCCGTCCTTCAGCTCGTCCGGCATGTCGGGCACGCCGCCGCCAAAGACAATGGTGGCACCTTCGGCCTTGGCCTTGGCGTAGTAGGACAGCACCTTCTTCTGGTGAATCTTGCTGACCAGCGGGCCGATCTTGGTGTCGGCATCGAACGGGCGGCCCGGCTTCATGCCCTCGGCCTTGAGTTTGAGCGCGGCCACGAACTTGTCAAAGATCGGGCGCTCGACGTACACGCGCTCGGTGCCCAGGCAAACCTGGCCACAGTTCTCAAAGGCCGAACGGGTGACGGTGTTGACGGCGTTCTCGAAATCGCAGTCGGCAAACACGACGGCGGCGTTCTTGCCACCCAGCTCCAGCGACACCGGACGGATGCCGTCGGCGCCGGCTTTCATGATGGCGGTGCCGGTCTTGGTTTCGCCGGTGAAGGTGATGCCGTTCACATCCGGATGCGCGGTGAGGAAGGCGCCAGCGGAATCGACGCCAAAGCCGTTCACCACGTTGTAGACGCCAGGTGGCACGCCGACCTTGTTCATCACCTCGCCCAGCAGGGTGGCGGTGCCCGGCGTGCATTCGGAGGGCTTGACGACCACGGTGTTGCCGCAAGCCAGCGCCGGGCCGACCTTCCAGGTCATCAGCAGCAGCGGCAGGTTCCACGGGCAGACCACGGCGATGACGCCGCGCGGGGTGCGCACGCCGTAGCTGCGCGCGGTCTTGCCATCGGGGGTGCGCATCTCGAACGATTCGGTCGAGGCGTTTTTGATGGTGTCGGCAAAAATCTTGAAGTTGGCGGCACCGCGCGGGATGTCGATGTGCGAGGCCAGACTAAGCGGTTTGCCGGTGTCGGCAATTTCGGCTTGCAAGAAGTCATCAAAACGACGGTTGATCTCGTTGGCCACCGCGTCCAGCATGGCGACCCGGTCCACCACCGACAGCTGACCCCAGGGGCCATGCAATGCGGCCTTGGCGGCGGCGACGGCGGCATTGACTTCGGGTTGGCCAGCCTCATGAACGAGGCCGATCAGCGAATTGTCGACCGGATTGCGCTTCTCGTAGGTTCTGCCGCTGACATTGGTGACGTAGTCGCCGTTGATGAAGTTCTTGAAGTCTTTCATATTTTTCTCTCGTGAAATGGTGCTTGGCTCTTCGCCCTTAGTTGTTCAATCCGATGGCCGTCAGTCCGGCGCGGGCGCAGGCTTCATCCTCCTGCTCCGAGCCACCAGAGACGCCGATGCCGCCAATGCGTTGACCGTTTTCCAGCACCGGCAGGCCGCCGCCAAAAGCGACGAAGCGCGGTCGGAGCACCAGGCCTTCCCGCACGGCGCTGGAGTGCTGCTGCAAGGCATCGGTCCACTGGCTGGTCGCCAGGCCAAAGCTGGCGGCGGTGTAGGCCTTGTCAATGGCGATGTCGACCGAATGCAGCGGCGCACCCGGCATGCGCAAAAAAGCCGCCAGCACGCCGGAAGCGTCCACCACCGCCACATTGACGCGCACGCCCAGGGCCTCGGCGGCTTGCACTGCCGCACCGATGGCTTGGTAGGCCGCGTGCCAGTCAATGGTCCGCAATGGCACGCTGAGAGACTGCGCATCTCCCCTGCACTGAAGTGCGAATTTGGTCGTCGTGCTGCTCATAGGCTTAAGCGCCCCCAAAGTCATTCACAACTGAAAATACAGCCATGGCAATGATGGTTTTTTTCATGCGTTCTCATTCTCTTCAGCGTTAACCCTTCGCACCAGGGCTTGCCTGTGCAAAGGGTTCATGGGATAGATCAGGTGTACACCTCTGTGAACGACGACACCATCTCCCCCGTGTGAAAGAAGATGCCGCTGCCCAAATGGTCTTCCGACCAGGTGGTCACAGGCCGGTCGCGCTGTGCCAGGTAACCCAGGCCGGCGAAGGTTTCGTTGCGGTTGCCGCTCGGGTCAAAGAAATAGATCGTCTCGCCGCGTGTGATGCCGTGGCGCGTGGGGGCGACGTCGATCTTGGTCTTCGTTTTTCCCATGATGTCGGCGGCCTTCAGGATGTCGTTCCACGAATCCAGGAAATACGCGATGTGATGCAGACCCATACGCGGGCCGCCGACAAAGGCGATGTCGTGCGGCGTGGTGGAGCGCGCCAGCCAGGTGGCGGCCTGCATGTCACCGGTGGGGCCGACCAGGATCTGTTCCGTGAGGAAGAAGTCGAGCACCTCCATCACAAACTTGGTGTTCTCGGCCACCTTGTTGACGCCGGTTTCCGGGTTGAGCTCGCACATCAACAGACAGTGATCCAGCCAGTGCGCGCCAGCGCCTTTGATGTTGTCGGGCCACGGGTCCGGATTCTCGGTGCCGACCTCGGTGCCGACGTATTCTTTCATCGCATAGAGCCGCATCTCGTGGCCGCTGGGCAGGTTGAACTGCAGCATGCGACCGGTCGACGGCAGCGTGCCTTCTGGCAGTACCGTGGTAGGAATACCGTAGGCTTCGACCTTCTGTTGCAGATCGTCCAGGTCGGCATCGCTCTCGACCTTGTAGGCGACGTGGTTCATGCCAGCCTGGTCGGACGGGGTCAGCACCAGCGAGTATTTGTCCCACTCGTCCCAGCACTTGAGGTACACGTTACCGTGCTTGTCCTCCATGGTTTTTTTCATGCCCAGCACGTTTTCATAGTGCTTGAGCGCGGCTGCCATGTCCATCACCCGAAGGCTGACGTGACCGATACGTAAGATACCCATTGATGTCTCCTCGTTGTAAAAATAATCAGGGATTTACCGCGGTGGTAAACCCTCTGCGAAACGGCTTTTCAAATTTACCAACCACCTCCAACTGAACAGGAGTGATGGGTGCGACACGGCAGGCCAGGGTAAAACCGTGTGCTTCCTCTGCGGCACTGACATGCGCGCGGCTGATGGGGCCCAAGGGGCGGCATTGCCCCTCGAGAACGTGGACCTTGCAGACACCACAACCGCCGTTGACGCAGCCCACCGGGATGCCTTTGCGACCCAGGCGCAGCATGCCTTGCAACAGACTTTCATCATTCGCACACAGATAGGTTTCGTTGGTTTGCGCGACGTGCACGCTGACCTTGGGGCGGGTGTCGAACAACATGGTGATGGCTCCTCAAACTCGCTTGAACAACGGACTGCGCTGCTGGTTGGTATCGGCCGCTGAAAGAAACTTTTCGGTGTAGATATCACGCTCATACAACCGTCCCTGCATCAGGGTCGAAATGCAGGCTTCAATCATCACCGGTGGTCCGCACAGATAGGCCTGGTGGCCTGCAAAGGTGCCACCAAAGTGCGCCTTGGCCACATCATGGACATAGCCTCGCGCCCCCGCCCAATCTGATCCTTCAGGTTCCCCGGACAGCGTCGGCACATACGTGAAGTGCGGGTACTGGGCGGCAAGTTCACGAAACGCATCGTCGTAGTACAGCTCTTCGCGCGTGCGCTGACCGTAGACCAGGGTCATGGGCTGCTGGCTCTGCTCTTCCAGCAGGTCATGGATCATGGAGCGTGGACTTGACAAGCCCGATCCGCCCGCCATGAACACCAGCGGCAGCTTGGCCGACTTGCGCACCAGGAAGCGTCCATAGGGTCCGGAGATCTGCAGGCTGTCGCCCGCCTTCAGGCTCTGGTGCAGCCAGGTGGTGCCCGCGCCGCCGGGAACCATGCGCACATTGAGTTCAATTTCACCCGTGGCCTGCACCTGCGCCGGCGAGTTGGCAATGGAGAACGCGCGACTGCCTTCGATGCCGGGAATCACCACCTGCACATACTGCCCGGCCTGAAAATGCACCGGGCTATCGAGCTTGAGATAGATCGCCTTGATGGTGGGCGTCAGGGTCTCAATGCGCGACACCGTGGTGTGAAAGTCGCGCACCGGGATCACCTGCGCGTCCGGGTCTTCGTCAATGTCCGCCTCGATGCAGGCATCGCTTTGCAGCGTTGCACAGCAGGCGAGGGTCTTGCCGGCGTCACGCTCAAAGTCCATCAAGGCAAACGGGTTGGCGTGGCCATGGTCCACGTCACCGTCACTGACCTGAACCTTGCAGGTACCGCACAGACCGTGGCCACAAGCGTGTGGAATGTAGATGCCCTGGCGCAAGGCGGCATCCAGCAGGGTCTGTCCCTCCTCCACCTCGATGATGGCGCCTAGCGGTTCAATGGTCAGTTGGTAGCTCATGGTCGGTCCAGTGGCGCTTAATTGCAGGAGCCGTTCAGGCCCGAGAGTCCGGGGGTGCGAAAGCGGATTACGTCCTTGTGCTTCAAGCCGTTTTCAGCCAGCGACTTGGCCGGATCGGGCGACCAGGGTTGGCCCGACTTCAACCACTCGACCTTGCTCCAATCGATCTTGGCAAAGTCCGGGTGGTAGCCATAGGTGCCGGGCAGCACCGCCGCGCCTAGTGCGCCAAACGGCGTGTCCGGTGGCAGGGGCAAGGCAATCGGTGTGCCAAACATCAGGTGGTCTTCCCAGCCGATGAAGAGCAGCGGTGCGGGGAAGTTTTCCCGCACGTCCTTGGCAGGAAAGCTGTAGGGTTTGAGGGCGATGACGCTCATTTTTTTGCTCCTTCGTTGGTATCGCCGCGCCAGGCGGCAAAGTTCTTCTGGTCTTCTGAACCGTCAAAGTCGAAGTTGTCGCTGCCGACCTTCATGTTGTAGTAGTCCAGCACCGCCAGCAACGGATCAAAGCCTTCCTTGGTCGGATCGACATCGGGCTTGAAGCAGTTGCCCTGGTAAATCTGATGCGGTGGCAACCAGGCCTGCACATACTTCTCGGGCTCGTTGTCAAAGATTTCCTTGCAGTGGTCGCTGCAGCAGTGGTACTTGTTGCCCAGGTAGTCGGACTCGCGGTAAGCGATCTTGGTGGCATCGCCCGGCTCGGTGAAGATCATGGGGATCTGGCAGGTCTGGCACAGCATGGGCAGGGTCTTCTGGTAGAAGCGGTTGCCCTTCGCGGCCTGCTCACGCCAGTAGTCCCAGCGCGGTTTGTAGACCGAATCGAAAGTCTCGGGGTACTTCTCCGACAGCCAGGCCATTTCTCCCTCGTCAGGAATCCAGGTGTGGATGGCCGCCGCGGCGTTGTAGTTGTAGAACACCGCGAAGGTCTGGTGGCTGATGTGGTCCTTGCCTTCGCAAGCCTGTATCCAGCCCTTGGGTTTGCGGATGCCATAGCGGGCCAGGTCCTTGAACAGGGCTTCGCCGTTATCTTCCACATACATTTCCCAGCTTTCGCGCCAGCTCATCACGCGCTTGGGCAACATGTAGTCCTGCATCATGGCCACGATGCTGAGCAGGCGGTAACCACGCCAGAACCATTTGTCGATCCAGCCCTGCACGATGGGCACGTTGTCAGGGTCCTGCTCCAGCATGAACTTGATGCACTCAATGCCCAGCGTCATGTGGCGCGACTCATCCGACTGCGCGCTGAAACCAAAGGTCACGGTGGACATGTCGCCGTTGTGCGCGGCACCCGACATAAAGGGCACGAACAACAGGTTGGTCAGCACGTATTCAAACGAGAAGCTGACAGCGGTGAGAAACTCGAAGGGTCCGCCGCTGTAGGCATCTTCAAAGAAGGACTTGGGCACTGACAGGTACCACACACGGTCAAACATGTGCTGCGGGCTGTGCAGACCGTTGAAGTACTTGTTGTAGTGACTGAGGGCGTGCGTCTCGGTCTGGTAGTGGCGCAACTCGTCAATCGACTGCATCTGGCAGGCCACGCGGGCACCGGCGCCGGTGAACTGGCGCCCGGCATGGGCGAAGCCACGGTAGGCGTAATACTCCAGCGGCGTGACACCGGTCAGGAACAGCTTGAGCGCATTGACATAGCGCGCATCGGTGATGCCGAGCTGGCCGTTGTTCTGGGCAAAAGCCTCAATCACCGCATACAGCTTCTTCTCTTTTTCGCCCTGGTACTTCCAGTAGGCGTCCATGGTCAGGCGGAACGGGTCTTCCCATTTGTCCCAGTCGTGGATCTTGATGCCCTCGTATTTGTCATAGGGGAAGACCTTGTCCATCGGCTGGTAGGTGGTGTCCCAGGCGAGGTCGCGGGTCATGGCGGCGTAGCGGTCCTTCAGACCGAGCTTTTTCTTGATGACAGGGGTGTCCATTTTTTGTCTCCTGAGGGTGTTCGGGTTCAGTGCGTCCAGCTCAGCGAGAGCTGGTCGTCGTCTTCGTCAATGTGGCCTGAGAGAGTCACCAGGTTGACGTGGATCTGTTGCAGATTGAAGGAGCGTCCAATCAGCTCTTCAATGGTTGAGCGACGTATCACCAGGCTGTCGGGCGCAACAATCCTCACCAGACCGGTCGGGTAGCTGGCCTCTGCCGTGGCGTTGTCGGCCAGGATGGCTTCGATGATGGGACGCGAATCTTCGTTGTCCTGGAAGGCAATGAATACATTGGACATGGGGGTGTCTCCTTTTATTTTTTTGTGATGCTCAGGCGGCTGCGATGCCGGCCTTTTTGCCGCGCTGGTCCAGGCTGGCGCGTGCCTCCTGGAGTGCCTGCTGGCCTTCAGCGCCCAGGGCGAGTTCGGCCACCGGAGCGAGCGCCATCTGGGCGCGATCGGCCCAGGTCTTGACCCAGCCAGCAATCAATTGCTTGTTGTCCGCCGATTCGGCGGCAGCGACTTTGAGTACCGCATCAATCCAGCGCGCGCTCTCGCTGTGCCACTCGGGCATGAAGGCGGTGAGCATGGCCACCGCGGTGCCACCCTGCGGCACGATGTGATCGTCCACAAAGCTGCCGAACATCAGCGGGTAGAGCTGGCCGTCCAGGGCAAAGTTCTGGGCAATAAAGAGTTCAAACGGGTCCTGCAACACCAGTGTGTCTTCCACGTAGTGGCGCAGCTCTTGCCAGCGGGCGTCTTTCAGCCAGTCGTTCTTGCCGGCTTGCAACACACCGGGCTCATCCAGCGCCAGGCCCAGGCGGGTGATGAATTGCGCAGCGCCCAGTTGGTCCATGGCGTGGAACATGGCCGGTGCCGTAAACGGCGTGCCGTAACCATAAGCGCCAATCGAGCTGTTGTTCATATTGCCACCCCAGGCCACGTGGCGCAGCGGCATCAGCACCTGGCACACCTTGGAACGCACGGCGTCGGGCAGCTTGGCGAGCAGGCCACGGGAGTCCACGAACTCGTAACTCGCCTCAATGGCATCCTGCTGGCGTGCACGGGCCATGGTCCAGGTGGCGTAGTAGTACTGCCGCGGGTCGCGCAGGGCATTCCAGTCGAGCAGCTTGATGGCCGAGCGGGAGGCATCAAAGATTTCGTGCGCCGGGTCCCAGGTGGGGCGGTAATGGAAATTGGCCGTCGGCTGCGTACCCAAAGTCGCCTCCTGGTAGCGCGAGGCAGGTTTGTCATTGCCAACGTATTTCGCTGTCTGCGTATAAGTGTTGCGTAACGGCTTAATTTCACGGGTGTGAAGATCTACTGACATGTGAACTATCCTTTTTAGAAAAGAAACTGCGCTGGGAATCAATCGCTTAAACGTTGCACGTGCTGCTGGACGCAAAAATCGTCAAAGGCAGCTTGAGGCAACATCAAGTCAACAAACAACTCAGGCCAGCCAATGGCGAACTCAAAACACACCAGACCGTCGGCACGAACTTGCTTGATGCGGACAAACTTGCGCGTGACATCGCAGCGGAGTCCATCGGCAGCAGCGGGCACAGGCGAGAACTCCTGGCTACCGTTGCACGGCGCGTTGGTCCCTGAGGTCGGGGCTGTTGATGGGGCGAATGTCATGTTCATGGTTTGGTGGGTATTACCGTGATGACTTTGCAAGGACCTTGCCAAAAAATGGCAAACCCCTTGAAATCTCGATATTTCAAGGGATAACCCCTACAAATCCGGCCACCTCACGCAAAGAAACGGGGTCGAATTTGGCCTGAGATAGGGCTTACCCGTAGACCAATAATTCAGCCATATTAGGGAAACTTCGGCATTTGATGCATTCAAAACAGATAAAATTCACCAAATGATCAATTTGAGGAAGTCGATCAGGCAATCTGACTGTTTGGTCACGGATTCAAAATATCGAGAAAATGGCCTTTTAGCCCTACCGCGAGATGATCTGCACATGAGCCTCAAATACCCCCCGGACAGTGACTTGCGGCGCCTGTTGCGCTTCGAGCCGGACAGTGGCGCGATCTGGCTGGGTGACCGGCGCATGGTGCTGATGCACACCAACGCACTGGCCGCTTTGCGCCAGGACCTGATGAGCTCGGTCGGCGCTGAGCATGCGCGGCGCATCCTGACGCGCATGGGCTACGCCTCAGGCCTGTCCGATGCCGAATACGCCAAAAAGATGCGCCCCGGCGAGACCTTGCAAGACAGTTTCATGGTCGGACCCCAGCTGCACATGCTCGAAGGCGCAGCACGTGTCACCCCCGTCAATCTCAGCTTCGACATTGCGGCGGGCCAGTTTTATGGTGACTTCCGCTGGGACCATTCCTGGGAGGCCTACGCCCACCGGCAGAAGTTCGGCCTGGTGGACGAGCCTGCCTGCTGGACATTGCAGGGCTATGCCAGCGGCTATACCAGTGCCTTCATGGGCCGGCTGATCCTGTTCAAGGAGACCGAGTGCGCCGCCTGTGGCGCGGACCATTGTCAGATCATCGGCCGACCGATTGAGGAATGGCCGGACGGCGAGGCGCATCGCGTGTATTTCACCGACGACTCCCTGATGGAAAAGATGGAAGCCCTGCAATCGCAGGTGGAGGCCCTGAAATCCACGTTGGAGCCTGCCAGCCAGGGCGGCCAGTTGATTGGCAAATCCACCGCCTTTCGCAAGGCCTACACCTTGATGCAGAAGGTGGCGCCAACCCAGGCCACCGTGTTGTTGACCGGAGAAACTGGCGTCGGCAAGGAGCGTTTTGCGCGCGCCCTGCACGAACTCTCCAGCCGCGCCGGTGGACCTTTTGTGGCGGTGAATTGCGCGGCCCTGCCTGCCGAACTGATTGAGGCCGAACTGTTTGGCGTGGAAAAAGGCGCTTACACCGGCGCGCACGCGGCGCGTGCGGGCCGCTTTGAGCGCGCCGATGGCGGCACCCTGCTGCTCGACGAGGTCGGAGAAATGCCGCTGGCAGCCCAAGCCAAACTGCTGCGCGTCTTGCAGGAAGGCGAGATCGAGCGGGTGGGCGGAGAGACCACGCGCAAGGTCAATGTGCGCCTGGTGGCGGCCACCAATGTCGACCTGGAAAAAGCCGTTGAGGCCGGGCGTTTCCGGCGCGACCTGATGTACCGCCTCAATATCTATCCCATCTGTATTCCACCGCTGCGCGAGCGCAAGTCCGACATCGAGCTCTTGGCCCAGGGCATGCTCGCCCGCTTTTGCGTGTTGCACAGCAAGCGCGTGCTGGGCTTTGAAGAGCGCGCGCTGCAGGCGCTGCTGCAGCACGACTGGCCGGGCAATGTGCGCGAACTGGAAAACCTGGTCGAGCGTGGCGTGATCCTTGCGAGCCAGTCCGGCATGGTCGAAGTCGAACATCTCTTTCCCAACCAGCCTGACGCGGCGCAGACCAGTCTGGACGCGCACGGCCATCTCGTCCCCTTGCCAACGGCGCAGGACGACGACTTGAGCACGCGCATTCTGGACAGCGGCAGCTCACTGGAAGAGATTGAGGCACGCGTGCTGGACCATGCGATGGCGCGCGCCCGGGGCAACTTGTCGGAGGCGGCACGCCTGCTGGGTCTGACCCGTCCGCAAATGGCCTACCGGCAAAAGCAGCGCCAGAATCGCGGCGCGTCTACAACCGAACTCAACCGCGAACCCGGAGCAATTTGATGTCAACCATTCAAAAAAAACTGGGGACCGACCCGGACCCTGACACGGTGGTGCCCCGCACCCTGGTCGAACGCGCTTACTTAAGCCTGCGCCATGACGTGGTGTGCGGCAAGCTCGCCCCCGGCGAGCGACTGCGCGTAGAGCACCTGAAGGACCAGTACGAGGTCGGTGCCGGGACATTGCGCGAGGCCTTGTCCCTGCTGGTGTCTGACGCGTTGGTCACCTCCGAGGGGCAGCGCGGTTTTCGGGTGACACCGATCTCACTGGCCGATCTAGAAGACGTGACCAACACGCGCGTGATGCTGGAAACCGAGGCCTTGCGCCAGTCCATCCGCCATGGCGATGCGCAATGGGAAGCCGCGCTGGTTCAAAGTTACGAACTGCTGACCAAGACCGAAGTGGATCTCGCAGAGTCCGGCTCAGACCGCTGGGAGCGGCGCAACAAGGCCTTTCATGAGGCACTGATTGCCGGCTTCGATTCGACCTGGAGCAAGTACCTGCTGTCGATCCTGTACCGCCACGCCGAGCGCTACCGCAACATCAACTGGCGCCTGACCGCGGCCCACGCCAGCGGGCGCGATGTGCACCGCGAACACGAAGATATTTTTCGCGCCACCCTTGACCATCAGGAAGCGCGTGCTGCCCTGGCCCTGGAGGCCCATGTGCGTTTGACGCACGACATCGTCAAACGCCAGACCCAGCTCGGATGAGCATCGCCTCCACTTTGCTGGTTGGCCATGCTGCTGGCAGCGGTAGCGCTTTGCGCCATCAACTCGCAAGGGGCGTAGCCACTGGTCCAGATAAACGCCGCATTGGCATACGAAATGTGACTGGTCTTGTCAGTGTCAGAGAGCAAGGTCTCCCTACCAGGGAACTGGTATTCGCGCTCGGTGACGGGTAGGTTGGTTCTCACGGTGCTTAAAAGCTTTCCCATTCCGTGTTGTTTTGGGTCGATGTTGATTTTCCGGGTGGCAGGGCCACACGCGGCGGGGTCAGTCGGGCCGGTCGGTTGCTCCGTTTCTCGACGCCTTTAAAGGCCTGTTTTTGCGGACTGGTCGCGCGAACGGGGACCGTGCCCGAGCTCAGTTTGAACACCGCCACCGTGCCGACCAGTTCTTGCGCCTGCGACTTCAGGCTGCTGGCCGCCGCCGCCATTTCTTCGACCAAGGCGGCGTTTTGCTGCGTCACCTGGTCCATTTGCATGACCGCCTCGCCCACTTGCGACACGCCCTGGCTTTGCTCGTTGCTGGCGGCACTGATCTCGCCCATGAGGTCGGTCACGCGTTTGATGGAGCTCACGACTTCCGTCATGGTGGTGCCGGCCTGATCGACCAGAACGCAACCTTGCTCGACCCGCTCCACGCTGGCATTGATCAAGCCCTTGATCTCCTTGGCGGCTTCCGCCGAGCGCCCGGCCAAACTGCGCACCTCGCTGGCCACCACCGCAAAGCCGCGGCCCTGCTCGCCCGCACGGGCGGCTTCCACCGCGGCATTCAAAGCCAGAATATTGGTCTGGAAGGCAATGCCGTCAATCACACTGATGATGTCGGCGATCCGGTTGGAGCTGTCGTTGATGTGCTTCATGGTGTCGACCACCTGGTTGACGACCTCGCCACCCTGGATGGCGGTGGTGCTGGCGCTCAGGGCCAGCTGGTTGGCTTGGCGGGCACTGTCGGCGTTTTGTTTGACGGTGGCGCTGAGCTCTTCCATGGAAGCGGCGGTTTCTTCCAGGGCGCTGGCCTGTTGTTCGGTGCGGGCCGAGAGGTCGTGGTTGCCGGAGGCAATCTGCGAACTGGCGGTGGCCACGCTCTCCGAGCCGATGCGTACGTCGGCGACAACTTTCGCCAGGTTTTCCTGCATCTGCGCCAACTGACTCAGCATCTGTCCAATTTCATCACGGCCGTCAGCGGCGACGGATTGGGACAGATCACCCTGCGCAATGGCGCCTGCAGTCGTCGTCACCAACGCAAATCCTGTGCTCAAGCGGCGTAACGCAGTAGTCATGATGACGGACGCCGGCAGGCCACCCAGCACGGCACCCAGTAAAAATACAACCAAGATGCGGTGGTAGTTCAGCTCAGCCTTTGCAACTTCTTCTTTCGCCATTTGGGTCTGCTGATCGATGAGGGCACTCGTGGCATCAACATTCGCTTGGCCTTCAGTTCGCGCGGCCAGTAAAAACTTGGCCATGGTCGCCGAAGAGAAGTCTTGATTATTTAGGGCGATAACCGTCTGCGTAAATTTATCTAACCAAGCAGCACGCTTTATCTCAACCTCTTTAGCTAAGACGGCTTCTTCAGGCGAGTGGGGATTGGTCAAGTAGTCTCGCCAAAGCTTCTCAATGACCTCACTGTTTTTGCTGATGACCTCCAGGTGAGTAGCCAAAGGATGGTCATGCATTGAGGCGAGTGGGCTAGCGGGGTCATGCTGAAACGCCAACAAAATTTGACTTTTGTTTTGATCCAGAAGATTAGAAATTTTATTTAATTTCAGTGTCGACCCCATACGGATTTCATGCACACTTTTGAGGCTTTCACTGGCTAAGTGAAGACCTGTCCAGCCAACGGCTACCGTGATCAAGAAAGTAATCCAGTAAATCACCAATACCGACAACATGCGATGGGTGATACGAATATTTTTATACATGGGGGTTCGCGTTTTATAGGAGTAAGTAGGCTTCAAGCATCTTTTCTTTAGAAAATTGAAGCTTGTTCTTCTCTCATTTTTGAATATTTGTGTAGCGTCTTCTTGGCATATTTTGTGCTGTGGGTTAGTCATTCCGCGACCCACTAAAAATTGCATTTCTCAAGAAAAAATATCATTAGTGCCCAACATTCTTCAGAGAAGAACGTTGAAACACTACTGATAACTGATCTCAAGTAAACGCTTGAGGCTCAGTCGGTGTGAGCTGGCTGAGGGTATTTCAGAAGCCTGTTAGAACCTGTGCGTATAACCGATAGTCGCATTGTTTTGCGAATGCGTCGTCTGTATCGGATCCGCAGTATTTGGCAAGCTTGCGTTACTCATAGACTCTTCAAAGGCGTGAAAATATGCAAAATCAACGCTGTCATCCTTGGAGAAAGCGTAAGAAAACCCGGCGGAAATATGTTTTCTTGGGGTTGCAGGAATCACGGCCAAAAGCGTTTCTGAGCGAAGCGCCTGGGTCGCCAGCCGCGCCCCACTACGCAGCGTCCAATTGCCGGTCTGGTACGCAACACCAAAAGCCAAGATGGTTTGATCCTTGTAGTTTTGTGGCAATTGGATATCGAGGGTTTGCCCGCTGTCTGTCACAAACCCAACACTGATATCTTTCATCGCGTGCTCCCAGAATACTTGTGACACGTCGACTGCCATCATCCACTGATCATTAAAGCGGTGGCTCAAGCCGAGGTCTAGCTTAGCGGGCATCTGGAAATTCCGCAGCTTGATCGCGCCTTGCAAAGGGATTTGCCCCGCAATGCCATCAATCGCTGTGAGTGTGGCTCGCCCTTCCATGTCATTCATCTGGCTTTCCATGGCGTAGTCGAGCCCGAACATGGTCTCATTTGACACCTTGTATGTCATCCCGATACGCCCACCAAAGCCCCAGGATTCAACACCACTGGCCAGGGGCTCGTTCTTGGTCATGCTGAAATGGGCGCCGCGCATGTCCGGTAGACCACCCAGCACCGGCAACAGGCTTCCTTGCACTCGTCCTGATCCGATCAACGAGCCAACTTGGCCAGCGCCAAGCAATAGATTGAGGTTCAAGCCTTGCCACATCGCATCAATGCTCCCCCCAACAGTCAGCTTGTCGTTGACTTGGTAACTCGCTACAAACGGAATGTTCAATACCAACAGACGGCTTGAGTTTTCGAGCCCGGTGTTCAACCCACCAGCCGCACGGGAAAGAAAGCTGCTATTGCCATATTCAGTCCCCAATCCACCTTGGGCAAAGGCGCCAACACCCAATGTCAGTTCACCATTTCGGTGCGTAAAAGCAAGCTCTGGCGCAAGATAGGGGCCTCTGTTACTGGAGTGAGTATTAGACGAGATACTTTCTCCCGTTACCTGGTTCGTTACCTTAATGTCGGTGCTTATCAGATCCAGTCCAAGATAAAACTCAGAACCTGGGGCCATCAACGACAAGGTTGCCGGGTTGGCCATCATGCCAGCGGCGCCTACATTGAATGCCGTGGCCGTCCCGCCCATGGCACGCGAAATTGGTCCGTAACCCTCAAGTCGGAAGACTTCTGTGGCATGGGCCATTTGAGATGTTGCGGCCAGACACGCCACGGCGATGACGCTAAGCGTATTGATTTTTGATTTCATTTGTTTGTCTCCTCAATTTTTTTGAGTAAATTTTTATTGCCAATGAATAAGAACCTTAAATTGCGGACTGAAGCCCACGATCTTCGGATTCAATAGAAACGATCGAAGTGAATTTGTTCGAAAGGGACCTGGTAACCCACCATCAACATTTCCTGCAAGGTCTGCGTCATCGGCGGTGGACCGGCAAAGTAAAACTCAAAGTTGGGCAAGGCATCCCCAAAAACACGTCTCACCAGTTCATGGACAAAACCTGTTTCACCGCTCCAATGTGCGCCAGAATCATCATGGGGCAGCGAAACTACCGGATGAAAATGAATGCGATCACCATAGCCGGGTAGCTCGCGCAGAAAGGTTTCACCACAGATATCGCTTGGTGTTCTGCCGCCATAAAAAAAGTGGAGCTGACGCGTCTTCAGCATGCCGGATTGCGCTGCCTTTCGGGCAATCGAAACCATGGGCGCCAAGCCGGACCCCCCCGCCACGCAGACGATGTCGCGTGCGACCTCTGTTCTCAAATAGGCGAGGCCGTAAGGGCCATCTATCTCGATCTCGTCTCCGGCGTGAAGATGATGAAATAGTTTGTCAGTGGCCACACCATTGGCAACACGGCGAATCTGAAAGTGCCATTCACCTTCGTTGTTGCCGACATTTGACATGGAATAAGCACGGGGCGTGCTGACCCCAGGAATTGCAAGCATCGCGTACTGACCAGGCAGAAAATCAGCGCTGCCTTCAGAGACAAATCGGAACTCGCGAATGTCATGCGTGATCTCGCGCATGGCAACGAATCTCGCGCGAAGACGCTTGGGCGTGATGACGTGCAAACATTCTGGTGCGATCCGTACCTTGATGCGCAGGTCGGTGCGGGCCCGACATTGACAGGCCAGCAGGCGCCCTTTTCGTCGGTCTCGCTCGGTAAGGCCCGGCGCCTCCGGCCAAAGATTCTCAACGTCCCCTTCAAGCACTTCGAACTTGCAACTACCACAACCACCTGAGTTGCATTCGTAAGGGAAACCAACACCTGCGCGCAAGGCAGCACGCAAGACGGTGTCTCCGCCCACTTGGTCAAAGGTACTTTCTTCGCCTTCAGTCGTTATTCTGGCTTGGGTCATAAACAATTCCAATTAATGGGTTTTTGGCTGCACCGCAGGCGCCTAGCTGGTGCCTGCGGTACGCCAGGAACGAACTTACAACCCCAATGAATGGCGGAAGTCGCGGGTGGCCTGCTTTGCCGATGAGGCTGCGTCAGGCACATCGGCCAGCGCGCCACAATAGGCCTCGATCGCCTTGTCGGCCAAGGGCTCCCACTTGGCAATCCAGCCTTTGATAACTTCTAAATTACCCGGCTTTTCAAGCGCCATCTTCACCAGCGCAGTCGCCCAGCGGCGATGGCGTGCGGCATCAATCAGTTGGGCGTCGTTCAGCAAGCCCAGCAACATGTCACCGTTGTGGCGCGCTGACTCGCCCAGCTTGCGCAACACAGCCTCGTCGATGGCCGGCTTGGCGACCAGGTTCAGGGCCACAAAGGCCTCGGCCCAATCCCAGGTCACCAGAACCTTTTCCATCAACTCGCGAAAGCCCTGCCATGCGATATCAGTTTCCCAATAATGGCGCTCATCGGTCGCAAAACCCTTGTCCGCAAATGCCAGCGAGAGTTCTTTGGTGCGGTAGGCGGTATGACTCAGCCACCGGAAGGAATCTGCCATCTGAAAATAATGGCAGTTGGTGATGGTGCTGGCTGGCGCCACTTGTCCCACGTAGGCAGAGGCCATCTGCAAGGTGTGAAAGAGGTAACGTGCCGGCGTGTAGAGTCGCGCCAGCGTGCCGGCCCAACGGGGGTCAAGGGACTTGTCGTGTTCACGCGTGTTGAACTGGTCAAACAGGCCTGAGACATAGTTCTCCTGACCGTCCTGCATCATGTTGTAGCTACGGTAGACCACTTCCTCTGGATCACGAAAGGCATTCCAGTCGTCATGTTGAAGCGGACTGCCAAAGGTGTTTTTCTTGTACCACTTGTTCATGGCCAATTCGGGGTCCAGCTCATACGGCGCGTTGGCATCGCGGTTGTTGTAGTGCAGGTTGGCGCTGACGATTTCGTATTCGCTGGGTTTACGGCGGCGTGCGGCCAGGTGACTCCAGGTCTTGAGCGGCTTTAATACTTGAACTTCTGACATGATCTGTTTCCTATTGGATTACTAGTTTCCGGACAGGGGGCGGCACGGATGTTTACTTCAAAGATGAGTGGCGAAATAGAAACGCACCTGGTCAGGCAGTGTCTCAATCCGTCCGGAAAAGGAACTGAGATCAACCTCCAGATCATTCATCTTGAACGGACGTCCCAGCGCGTTTTCAATCGTCTCGCGCCGCAGAATCAATTCGTCATCGGTATCGATGCGCAGGTAGGCGCGTTTGTCATCCACCCGTATCACCCGCCCCGGGTTGTCTTCACGCGCGGCCTCTGCCACGGCCATGGCCAACTCACCCGCACGCATCACCGGGCCCACCCGGTTGTTGCTGTGCTTGTTGACAACTACATTTGCATTGCTCATTTTTGTCTCCTTGTTTTTTTCTACCGAATTCATGTGTGCGCAAACAGGGGTGTGATGCCCCCGGTTTTGACCAGCACATCCTCGCCCTCGATCCTTACCGGGTACTCGGCCAATGCGCAGTCGGATGGATTGATGCCCTTGCCGGAGCAGGCATCGAACTGCCAAAGATGCGCCCGGCAGATCACTGTTTTTCCATCAAATTTGCCTTCCGACAAGGGGATGTCCTGGTGTGGACACATTCCCTGGAAGGCCTTGATCACGCCACCCTCGGCACAGACCAGCAAAATGTCCTGGCCCTCCACCTCGAATGATTCCATGTCACCTTCCCACAGGTCATCGAGGGTGCACACTTTTTTAAATGTCATGTTTGCGTCTCCTGATCAGTGGCTGGGGGCTTCCCAGATGATCTCAATCGTTTCTGTCGGCTTGAAGCCCGCCTCCGCCACCTTCATGGTGCGTGGCAAGAGTTCTTCACTGCCTTGGCGGCGAATGCGCAGGATCTGGCCTGGACGGGCACGCACGCGCCGCCCCACCGAGTGATGGGCGGCGGCCGCAGCCACTTCGTCCATGGTGTTTTCGGTATCGACCGGCAGCAGTTGCAGCACGAAGTCGCCTTCAAAATTTGAACTCAAAGGAAATAAGGCCATGGGGGTCTCCTGTATCGGGTTATTCATTGCGCCAGCGCTGGTGGCCGGCGACTTGGTCTGTCAGTGGGGTTTAGCTGGCTTTTTTCTCGGCACGCATAGCCTTGTAAATCTCGGCCCACGCATAGTTGTGCGCATCGTCACCAATCTCGCCCGGCGCCAGCCCCATGTAGTTGAGCGCGCCACCCAGATCCATCGGTTGGATCATCCCGGCGAGAAAGCGATCCACCAGGCTCAAGTGCCCGGCATAGCGTTCGGGTTCCTGCTCGAAACACCAGCGATCCTGTTCAGAGCCAAAGTGGTACAGGCGGCCCTTGTACTCGAGCGGAAAGTCCTTGACGTTCCACTTCTTGCCCGGCGTGTAGTTGATTGGCAGGTTGCACATGTTGCAGACCATGGGCAGTGTCTCGGGATAGGTCATGGCCATGTTGCCGTCGACCACGTTGTCGATGATCACGTCCCAGCACTCGCCCCAGGTGTCGTTCCAGCCCGGGTACTTTTCTTCGAGCCACTCGCGTTCGGCCGGCGTCACGCCCGCTGCCGGATTCCAGAACATGGTAGGCCGCCAGAAGTAGGAGCCGAGATGCATGCCGTGGTGTTGCTCGCTGAGTTGCTCCAGAAAGTGGTCCCAGTACCATGGCAGGTCAAGACCGAGGTCGGTCAGGGCGCGCTCAAACTGGGCAACGATCCACTCCTCCATGAACTCCTTGAACGACTGCTTGCGGTGTTCGAGGGGCGTGTAGTAATCCATCACCGGGCCGGTCAAAACGGAGAAGAGCTTCCAGGCACGCCAGAAAGCGATGTCTACCTTTTTCTGGGCTTCGGCCTTCTTGCCGTTTTCAATCAGCACCTGCAGCGCCGGGCCGCCGATCTGTGCATGGCGCGATTCGTCGGTCTGGATGCTGGAGATCAGGCTGGCAAACGTGTGGTCCCCGGCTTCAGCCGCGTCCGCCGCCAAACCCAGAAACTGCATGTTGGTAAAGCCTGTTTCAAAGCTGAAGGTCAGCATGATGGACACGCTGATGGCATCGCGCGTCATCATGATGTCGTCAAAGAAGTGGCGCGCTGCAATCATGGCCCACTGATTCGTGTCAATGGCCTTGTGCGCCCAATCCATCTGGCGATCTTTCGACACATGCTCGTGCGGGAAATAGAGCTGTATCTGCCCGTGACGCATCTCGTCCAGACAGCCGAGCGTCGCCATATTGCGCATGCCAGGCGCCTTGGAGAAACGCATCATGCGCGCTTCGGCACTGGCCGCCGCATATTCAAGTCGCGCCAGCGCCCCATAGTGGGACTTGATCACCGACTTCCAGCCCGGGTCCGAGTTTTCGAAGATTTGGGAACGCTCCAGCGCGGCCTTGACCGAGTAGGCCCCCGCGTCCTTCTCGCGCTGAACCTTCACATATTCAGGATAGGTTTGCTTGTAAGGCTCATCGTATTTTTCCCACGCTTCCTGGGGCAGCCCATAGTCACCGGCCATGTCTGCCGGAAAGAGCTCCAGCTCTGTCACATATTTCGGCGACCAGTTGGTTGCCCTGGCGATGTCATACCAGTCCATTCGATTCAGCAAAGCCATTACAAATCTCCTCTTTTTAGATGTGGCGAAAGTGCCTTGGTGCATGCAACAAAAGAATTCTTCTAGCCATGTCTTTGGCGCGGATACCGGTGATGTGGCACGCCGGTTTTCCTTGGCTATGAAATGGCAGGTCCTGCCTGAGTGACTTTGCAAGGTCCTTGCCAACTTTGCCTAGGCCGGCATTAATCTCGAGATTTATAGGGATAACCCCTAATCATTCGAGGTGCTTTTTAGCCCAATTTGGCTTTTTTACTTCAGCGCAATAGGGCTTTCCCTTGGCTCAACTGTCGGTCTTCCTCGGTTATATTTACCATCCGATAAAGTGATAAGCGCTACTTTTGCTTGGATGATCAAATCCTGGCAGAAGTCCGAAAAATATCGCCCTGGCAATGGTTCATAGATAAATATCGAGAAAACCGTTAGTTGACGCAACTATCAGACATAGGTTTATGAGCTTCAAATATCCACCCAATGAGGATTTGCGACGCCTGCTTCGCTTTGAGCCGGACAGCGGCGCGATCTGGTTGGGCGACCGGCGCATGGTGCTGATGCACACCATGGCTTTGACCGCATTGCGCCAGGACCTGATCACTTCTATCGGGGCCGAGCATGCGCGGCGCATTCTGACGCGCATGGGTTACGCCGCGGGCATGTGTGATGCGGAGTACGCCAGAAAGACGCGGCCCGACATGACATTGAATGAATGTTTCATGGTGGGCCCGCAACTGTTCATGCTCGAAGGGGCGGCCCATGTCACCCCCGTCAAGCTCAGCTTCGACATTGCGGCGGGCCAGTTTTACGGCGAATTCAGTTGGGACCATTCCTGGGAGGCCTATGCGCACCAGCAAAAGTATGGTTTGGATACAGACCCGGCCTGTTGGACACTGCTGGGCTATGCCAGCGGCTACACCAGCGCGTTCATGGGGCGCCTGATCCTTTACAAGGAAACCATGTGCGCCGCCTGTGGTGCTGAACATTGCCAGATCGTCGGGCGCCCTATCGAAGAATGGCCTGATGGCGAAGCCCATCGCGTCTACTTCAACGACGATTCCCTGATGGAAAAGATGGAGGCCCTGCAATCGCAGGTCGATGCATTGAAGTCGACGCTTGCGCCCGCTAGCCAGGGCGGCCAGCTGATTGGTAACTCGACCGCCTTTCGCAAGGCCTACACCTTGATGCAAAAGGTGGCGCAGACGCAGGCTACGGTGCTGTTGACCGGTGAAACCGGCGTCGGCAAGGAACGCTTTGCGCGTGCCCTGCACGAGCTCTCCAGCCGTTCCGACAAGCCCTTTGTGGCAGTGAATTGCGCAGCCTTGCCCGCCGAGCTGGTAGAGGCCGAATTGTTTGGCGTTGAAAAGGGCGCTTACACCGGTGCACATGCGCTGCGTATGGGTCGTTTTGAGCGCGCCGATGGCGGCACCCTGCTCCTCGATGAAGTGGGCGAGTTGCCCTTGGCCGCCCAGGCCAAACTGCTGCGCGTCTTGCAGGAAGGCGAGATCGAGCGGGTGGGCGGGGAGACCACGCGCAAGGTCAATGTGCGCCTGGTCGCGGCCACCAATGTCGATCTGCAAAAGGCCGTGCTGGCCGGGCGTTTCCGGGCTGACTTGCTCTACCGCCTTAATGTTTACCCGATTTGCATTCCTCCTTTGCGCGAGCGCAAAACCGACATTGAGCCACTGGCCCAAGCCATGCTCGCTCGTTTTTGCGCACTGCACGGCAAGCGGGTGCTGGGCTTTGAAGAGCGGGCGCTGCAGGCGCTGCTGCAGCACGACTGGCCGGGCAACGTCCGCGAACTGGAAAACCTGGTGGAGCGTGGCGTCATCCTTGCGCCCCAGGCCGGCATGGTCGAAGTGGCGCACCTGTTTCCGAACCAGCCTGATTCCGTACAGACCAGCCTGGACGCGCATGGCCATCTCGCCAAATTGCCCAGTGCGCAAGATGACGACTTGTGTGCACGGATTCTGGACAGCGGCAGCTCACTGGAAGATATCGACGCACTCGTGCTGGACCACGCTGTGGCGCGCGCACGTGGCAATCTGTCGGAGGCCGCACGCTTGCTGGGCATGACCCGACCGCAATTGGCATACCGGCTAAAGCACCGCCAGATTCAAGGTGTCGCTGCGTCAGCAACCGACCCTCACAGCGAACCCGGAACCTTGTGATTCATTCATCAACCAAACCTTTGTGCAGAAAATTTGATGCCGACATGACGCGTTCCCGCACGCGCTTTGTGCGTGCCTAACTGAACCATGGTGATACGCAGTGGAAGTAAGGTCAAGCCATGAACCTGATCGTGCTCACCGCCTCCTGGTGGTTGCTGCCGGTCCGCTGGATTGGGATGTTAGGTCTACCCTCAATTGGGAAGCACCTTGAATTCTCTGCCATCGGCTACCGATGTTGAGTTCTGGCCTTGAACCACAAGCGGCGTAAACACGCGAATGACCGTGGTGCGGGGGACCGTGAATTCAGCCTCCAGAGTGGCTGTCCCGCTACCCTTGCTGATCACCTTGAAATCGTGGGCAATGCCCGAATTGTCCGCAGCGAGAACGACCAGCGTCATCGTTCCTGATTCTGTGGTCAGGACATAACTGACATCCACCTTCAGTTTTACTTGTGCACCAGAATTAAAGACTTGGAGGGTGTCAGGTGAGATAGAAGTGATTTGCGCCAAGGAGCCGAAGGGCGGCGGCCTATCGGTGTGTTGCGCAGGGAGTTGGCAACCTAGCAAAAGGCTGGAAACAGCAATCGACGCGAACAATGAGGGTAGAAATTTGGTTGGCATCATGGCGATTTAACGTAATGTAGACCGCGCGCCGCGGTGGAATGCATCAGCCATACGATCATCAAAAACATGAGCAAACGCACATGTAGTTCTATAAAGCTTGCCCGTATTGGTATCTGACATTGCCCCATCCTTTTTTGCACGTCCTACCAAATCAAATCCTGAACCCGTTGATGACAAAGCGTTTGATAAATGTCAATGGGGTGAAGTGCCTGGCAAATAAAACAACGCAACGCCCCGTCAAGCATTGGCACTTGGGCGCTGTTTCGCTTGCAGCGCCACCTTCAGCACGGCTGGTGGCGAGAAAAATGCGATGATTTTTTAAAAGACTCATGTCAGTGCCATGACGATCGGCCAGTGCAATCTGGCCCCGATGTCTACTCAATGCCCAGGAGGTTGACGCTCAGCTGGCATCGCCCAGCTTGGCGTTCATGCTGGGTTTTTTCAACCATTTCGCAATGTCCTCACCAATCTCTTCACTCAAATTTTTCGCCGCACCGCAACCGCTCCAGCCTTTGATGGTGTGTCGACTCGCTTCAAAGCTGCCAATGTCGTTGCCGTTTTCAATCAGCTGACCCGTGAGGTCTATCCACTTGCCACCCGAATAAACCCCACCCCCCGCGATGCGGCTTTCAACCACGGTCAGCAGTAATTTGCGCTCGTTTAAATTGTGGATATCTCGCGCCCCAATGTTCACTTGGCCACGGGTGTTCTCCGCCAGATATTTGGGAATAAAAGTATTCCATGGGCAGTTTTTGAGCACCTCATCGTCAACCGAATCCTTGTTCAAAGCAGGCATAGCGGGCGCAACGCTGACGCCACGCATCGGCTCTTCGAGCCATTGCGCCATGCCATCGCCCAAATCACCGCTCATCTCCTTCAGGATTTTGCTATCCTGCAGTGATCCTTTGGTGATCTCCTGACGTAACTTGAAGTCCCCGATGAGCGTGTTTTTGTCCAGCAACTGACCTGTCACCGCCAGCCACTTGGGCGCCGTCTCGCTTGCGGTGCCAGCTTCAGCACTGCTGCTGGCAAACAAGATAAGCTTGCGCCCTTCAAAGGCACCCAGATCTTGCGCAGCCAGCTGGACCCGACCTTTGGACTCCTTGATCAGGGCCTGAACGACTTGCGTATTCCAGTGGCAGTCATGGTTCACCGCCGGCGCGGCCGACTCAGCCCCTGTCGCGTAGGGGATGACCGGTGCGACTTGCACAAGGTCAACCAACTGGGCCGCCTGGGTTGCCATTGAAAAGTTCAAAGCCAGGAACATGGCCGCCGAGATTTTGCGCATGGATCTACTTTCGTGCACGGAGTTGAGAAGGAACGATTATGCAGACACGCTCCGGCGCGCTCACTGGCGGCGGTACCTGCATGAGCCGTAATTCACCAAAACAACTGCTCTATTTTTAATAGCTTCCTACGCAATAGATACGGGGGCTAGAGGCCTGTTTAGCTCAACAACCCACAGCCGCGCAAAATCAGCGCCACCACATGCTCGGTGGCGCGCGCATGATCCTGCGGCGTCAACTCGGGCTGCCCCAGCACGGCGCACACCTGCACATCAAAGTCGGCATAGGTCTGGGTTGCGGCCCAGATGGTGAAGAACAGGTGCACCGGGTCCACCGCTGCCATGCGGCCGGAGGCAATCCAGCCGTCGATCACGGCCGCCTTGGTCCGCACCATCTCGCGCAGTTCGGTGGCCAGCAAACCCTTGACCACCGGGGCGCCATGCAACAGTTCGTTGGCAAACACCTTGGAGGCGTGCGGCCGCAGTGCCGACAGGGCCATTTTGGCGCGAATGTAGCTTTCAATCGCCGCCCTGGGGTCCGCTTGGGCCGTGATGTTGAGCGCGGGGAGCAGCCAGTCTTTCAAGGTGCGCGCCAGCACGGTGCGGTAGAGCTCCTGCTTGCTGCCAAAGTAGTAATGCAGGTTGGCCTTGGGCAGGCCGGCGGCTTTGGCGATCGCGGCCATGGTGGCCCCGCCAAAGCCGGCACCGGCAAACACGCGCTCGGCGGCGGCCAGAATCACGGCCTCATTGGCTTGGCGAATCTGGCCTTTGGATGCGGCATCGCTGGCGTCCGTGAGCGGGCTTCTGGCAAGCGCTGGCATGTCACTTATTTGGCAGCCGCTTCCCACACCACATGCGAGTAGGCCGCTTTGCCCGGATCCTTCTTGATCACCGGTGAGCTGCCCGCGGCCAGCAACACCTTGACGGTGCGTTCATAGGCGGCCGGCTCCAGGTAGCCGATTTTCGGCGTACCGGCGGTGGTGATGAGTTTGGCCACGTTTTCCATCTGGCGTTTTTGCACTTGCTCGGTCGCGCTGCCCGACATGTCCGCCGCCACCACGATCCGGGCCGCCTCGGCCGGGTTCTTCACGGCGTCGTTCCAGCCCTTGAAGCTGGCCTTGAGAAACTTACCCATGCGTGCCACAAAGGCCGGGTCTTTGAGCTTGGACTCCAGCACATACAAGCCGTCTTCCAGCGAAGCAACGCCTTCTTTTTCATAGAAGAAGGTGATCAGGTCGCTCTCCTTGATGCCGGCATCCACCAGCTGCCAATACTCGTTGTAGATCATGGTGGAAATACAGGCGGCCTGGTTTTGCAGCAACGGGTCGACGTTGAAACCCTGCTTGAGAATCTTGATGTCAGCGTTGGTTTTGTAACCCAGCTTGGCCATCCAGTTCAGGAACGGGTACTCGTTGCCGCCGTACCAGACACCCAGGGTTTTGCCCTTGAGGTCTTTGGGACTGGCGATGCCGCTGGACTTTTTGCAGGTCAGCATCAGCCCCGATTTGTTGAAGACCTGCGCAATGTTGACCAGCGGCACCCCGGCTTCACGCGCGGCCAGGGCATCGGGCATCCAGTTCACCACCACGTCGGCGCCATTGCCGGCAATCACCTGCACCGGCGAGATGTCCGGGCCACCGGGCTTGATGGTCACGTCCAGCCCTTCGGTCTTGTAGTAGCCCTTGCTTTGTGCCACGTAGTAGCCGGCAAACTGCGCTTGCGGCAGCCATTTGAGTTGCACCGTGACCTTGTCCGCCGCACTGGCGTTGACGCCGACGGTCACGCCACCTACGGCCAGCAGCGCCGCCAGCAGGCTCTGGGTGATCTTGCAAGAACGAAGAATCATGGAAAACTCCTTGGGTTAGGGAAAAAAACTTCAGTCAATAACGGCGGCGCAGCGTCATCCCTCCCGCACCGACGGGTGCCAGAACGCGGCACGTCGCTCCAGCTGGACCAGCACGGCATACGCCACCGAACCGGTGACCGCCGCCACGGCGATGGCAGCCCACACCAGCGGCATGTTCATGCGGGCGGCTTCGGTTGAAATCCGAAAGCCCAGGCCCTGCGTGGGTGAACCAAAAAACTCGGCCACGATGGCGCCAATCAAGGCCAGCGTCGCGTTGACCTTGAGCGCACCAAACATGAAGGGCAACGCGGCCGGCAAGCGCAGGGCCAGCAGGGTGCGGCCGTAGCTGGCGGCGTAGCTGTGCATCAACTCGCGCTCCAGTTGGCCGGCCGCTTTGAGCCCGGCCAGCGTGGACACCAACATCGGGGAAAACGTCATCAACACCACCACCGCGGCTTTGGACTGCCAGTCAAAACCAAACCACATCACGGCGATCGGCGCCACGGCCACCAGCGGGATGGTGCTGCTGAGGGAGGCCAGCGGCAACAAGCCGCGTTGTAAAAATGGCAGGCGGTCAATTGCCACCGCCACCGCAAATCCCAGCCCCGAGCCCAGCGCCCAACCGATCAGCACCGCCTTGAGCACGGTTTGCACAAAGTCGTCCCACAGCGTGGGCCAGTGCAGGGCAATCGATTGCGCAATCAGGCTGGGTGGCGGCAACAAAACCTTGGGTACCGCCAACGCCAGCACCAGCAACTGCCAGAAGTAAAGCACCCACACGCCGAACAAAGCCGCCGTCAACAGGCGGGCGCCCTCCAGCGCGGCCAAAAACCGGATCGACTGCACAGCCAGCAACGCCAGCATGCCGGTGGCCAGCCAGAACAGCAGTGGCGGCGGGGCCTCGCCGATGGCTGCCAGCCATTGCAGCAACAGCGCGCCGCCGGCCAGACAGGCCAAGGCAAACAGGGCGCTGATTTGGAGGGTGCGCTTCATGACTGGGGCCGGTTCCGCAGCACCAGACGCTCAACCCCGGCCACCACCGTGGTCAGCGTCAAGCCCAGCAGCGCCGACATCACCAGCGCCGACCAGATTTGAATGGTGTTGCCGTAATACGAGCCGGTCAGCAACCGTGCGCCCAGGCCGGCCACCGCACCGGTGGGCAGCTCGGCCACCATGGCGCCCACCAGGCCGGCGGCAATGCCGACCCGCAGCGCCGGAAACAAGAAAGGCAAGGCAGCCGGCAGGCGCAGCAGCCACAGGGTCTGCCAACGCGTGGCGGCATAGGTGTGCAACATTTCGGTTTCGATGCGTTGCGGCGAGCGCAGGCCCTGCACCATGGCCACCGTTACCGGGAAAAAGCACAGGTACATGGCGATCACCGCTTTCGGCGCGACCCCGGCAAAACCGAGACTGCCCAGAATCACCAGCACGATGGGCGCAATCGCCAGCACCGGCACGGTTTGCGACGCCACGATCCACGGCAGCAAGGCCCGGTCCAGCGTGCGCGAATGAACAATGCAGACCGACAGAAACAGCCCCAGCGCGGTGCCCAGCACAAAGCCCCAGAGCGTGGACTCCGCCGTGACCGCGACGTGGAACAGCAGGTTGCGCGGCGAATCCAGCGGCCAGTCCACCAGGCTGGACCAAAAATCCAGCGCCACCTGATGCGGTGCGGGCAGCACTGGACGCTGCATGGCCATGGTGGCGCGCAACAACTCTTGCCAGGTCCAGGCCCCGTCGGCGGGCAGCACACGTTCGATCGCACCCGGCGCATTGAGCGCCCAGGCGGCGCCGTACCAGACCAGCAAGACCGCCAGCAACATCACCGCCACCGGCAAGCCCTGCCGCTGGAAGCGCGTCACGCGGCTGGTCCTAAAGGTGTCAGTCATGGTGACCCACCGCCAGTGCTTCGCGCACCGCATGGGCGACTTCAATGAAGGCCGGGGTGTCGCGCAGCCCCAAATAACGCTCATCCGGCAGCGGGGAGTCAATGACCTTGACGATGCGCCCCGGGCGCGGCGACATCACCACGATGCGGGTCGCCAGATACACCGCCTCGGCAATCGAGTGCGTGACAAACACCACCGTGCGGCGTTCCCGCTGCCACAGCTGCTGCAGCTGCTCGTTAAGCCGGTCGCGCGTGATTTCATCCAGCGCCCCAAAAGGCTCGTCCATCATCAAAATGCGGGGCTCAAACGACAAGGCGCGGGCAATCGACACGCGCTGCTGCATGCCGCCGGACAACTGCCACGGGTACTTGCCCTCAAAGCCGGTCAGCCCGACCCGCGCCAGATGCGCCAGGGCAATGGCTTTGCTGTCCGTTTTGGTGCGGCCCTGGATTTGCAGCGGCAAGGTGACGTTGGCCAGCACCGTGCGCCATGGGAACAAGGCCGGCGCCTGGAAGACATAGCCGTAAGCGCGTGCCAGCCGGGCTTCGTGCGGCGTGACGCCATTGACCAGCACCTGGCCCGCGCTGGTCTTTTCCAGGTCGGCAATGACACGCATCAAGGTGGTCTTGCCGCAACCCGAAGGGCCAATCAGCGCGACGAATTCACCCTCGTGTATGTCCAGGTCAATCCCCGCCAGCGCGTGCACCGGTGAATCAGTTGCCTGGTAGATGACGCTGGCGTTGCGGACTTGAACGGCCAGCCGCGCGCTGACCAAGGGACTGGCAACTGGCAGGGGTGGCACTTCAGAAGTATTCATTGACACGCAAAAAAGTAAGTTGGCTGCACCACAACGAAGCGAAACAGACTGAAAGTTAACCAGTTGGTCAACTTATTCTATCGATGCATGCCAGTTTCGTGCCACAAATATCATCAGGGTATTTACCGCCCTCGCCCCCTTGAGCGCCACCGGCCTGCTATGTTGGCAAGCTATCGCCAAGCTTGGTATGCCATGATGCCCCTCAGGTGATTAAATGGCACGGGGCAAAGTCGCCAACCCGCATCAGAAGTTTTCTCTCGCAGCGCAATCGCCTGCATGAGCTCATCACACAGGGCCATCGTCATGAACAACATCGCTTCCCATCCGGCCGCCGGCTGAGTCCCGCATGTCGCTGAATAAATTCCTGACGCGGCTGATCTGGCTATGCGTCTTGCCACTGGTCCTGTTGGCCGCCTATTTGGCTTTTGTCCATGTCAATCATGTCCAGAAAGAGCTCAACGTCGATGCCCAACACCTTGCCCAGAGCCTTGCCCAGGCGGTGGACCATGACCTGAAAGCGCGCATTGATGCCCTGCATATTCTGGCTGCGTCGCCGCTCGCGGACCAGCCCTCGCAGCACAAAGCGCTTTACCAGGAGGCACTGGGCTTTCACCAGGCTTTCGGCAGCCACGTCATCCTCGCCGACCTGCAAAAACACATGCTGTTCAACACGCGCGAACCGTTCGGCACGCCTCTGCCGATGCTGCCGATGCTGCCGCAGGGCCATAGCGCGGCACTGACCGCCATGCAAACGGGCATGCCCGCCGTTGGCGATCTCTTTTTTGGCCCGAACTCCAAGGAGCCGCTGGTCGGCATCGCGGTGCCGGGCCAGCGCAAAGGCAAGATCGCCTTCCTCGTGATCACCCCTGCCGGGGCTCGCCAGTTCCAGCAGCGCCTGGAGCAGTTGGAACTGCCTGAGGAATGGTCCGTCGCCCTGTTGGACGGTGCCGGCGAGACCCTTGCCCGCCGCGGACCACCGGGGGAAAAGACGGTCCCGGCAAGCGATACCCCCGGGCGATTCGTCGTTCATTCTCAAACTTCGCCATGGTCCGTGGTGCTTGAAATTCCGCGCCATATCTATTTCGCACCGCTACTTGAGGCCGCCACCCAACTGGCGCTCGCCATTCTGGGCGCCACCCTGGCCGGGGTTCTCGGTGGCAAACTGGCCGGCCGCCGGCTCGCCAAATCAGTGACGCTGCTGGGAAACACCACAAATCCGAAGGCACCGGTCCCGTACATCACTGAAATCGCCGTCGTACGCCGCCTGTTGGACCAGTCGCTTGCGGAACGCAACCAAGCCGAAGCAGCCCGGCGCGACAGTGAGCAACGCTTTCGCGCCACCTTTGAGCAGGCGGCGGTGGGCATCTCGCTGGTCGCCCCGGCGGGGCGTTTGCTGCAGGTGAACCAAAAACTGTGCGACATCACCGGCTTCACGCAAG
The DNA here is from genome assembly GCF_012927445.1 of Rhodoferax sp. Lineage (GTDB taxonomy): Bacteria > Pseudomonadota > Gammaproteobacteria > Burkholderiales > Burkholderiaceae_C > Rhodoferax. The sequence continues at coordinate 344,856 of NZ_JABBPD010000007.1, read as the reverse complement.
CCGAACTGATGGAAAAAACCTTCCAGGACATCACGCACCCGGACGACCTTCAAGCCGATCTCATCTTGGCCGAGCAGCTGTTGGCGGGTGCCTTCGAAACCTATTCGATGGAGAAGCGTTACCTGCGCCAGGACGGCACCAGCATCTGGGTTCACCTCACCGTCGCGCTGGCGCGGCACCCTGACGGCAGCCCCGACTACTTCATCTCGGTGATCGAAGACATCCAGCGTCGCAAAGAAGTAGAGGCCGCGCTCCAGAGCAAAGAGCTCGCATTGAGGGCGGCGCAGCAGATGGCGGCTCTGGGTAGCTGGAGCTGGGACCTGCGGACCGACCAACGTGTCTGGTCAGAGGAAATTTATCGCCTTTACGGCATCGACCCCAGCTTGCCGCCCCTGCCTTATTCAGCAATTCAAGCGTATTACACGCCTGACAGTTGGGCTCGCTTTGAAGAGGTTTCGGAGACGGCCCGGTCACACGGCACGCCTTACGAATGCGAGGCCGAGATGGTGCGCGCCGATGGCACTCACCGCTGGATCACCGCCCGCGGTGAAGCCACCTACGATGCCAACGGCACGGTGGTCGAACTCCACGGCATGGTGCAAGACATCACCGCGCGCAAGCAAGCGGAGGCCGCGCTGCTCAAGGCCGGCGCCTTGCAGCGCGCGATTTTTAACAGCGCCAATTTCTCCAGCATCGCCACCGACGTCCAGGGCGTGATCCAGATTTTCAACGTTGGCGCGGAACACATGCTGGGCTACGACGCTGCTGACGTGATGAACAAGATCACCCCGGCCGACATCTCTGACCCGCAAGAAGTGATTGCGCGCGCCAAGGCCCTGACCGCCGAATTGGGAACCCAAATTGAGCCGGGCTTCGAGGCCCTGGTATTCAAAGCCTCGCGCGGCATCGAGGACATCTACGAGTTGACCTACATCCGCAAGGATGGCAGCCGCTTTCCGGCAGTGGTGTCGGTCACGGCGTTGCGTGACGTTCAAAACACCATCATCGGCTACCTGCTGATCGGCACCGACAATTCCGCGCGCATACAGTCAAGCGAGAAGCTGCGGGTGAGCGACCTCGCCCTGAAGGCGATTTCGCAAGGCGTCCTCATCAGCAGTGCCGACGGGTGCATCCTCTCGGCGAATGATGCCTTTTTGTCGATCACCGGCTACAGCGCGGCAGAAGTCCTGGGCCAGACATGCAGTTTTGTGCAAGGCCCTCTCACTGATCCACGGATGCGGGCATCGATTCGCCGGGCCATGGAAAACAGGACCGAATTCACGGGCGAGATCCTTAATTACCGCAAGGATGGCACACTGTTCTGCAACGACCTGAGCATCTCACCCGTGTGCAACGAGCATGGCCGCTTGACCCACTTCATCGGCATCATCCGTGACATCACTGCGCGCAAGCAGGCGGAGGAGGCGCTGCTTGAACTCAATACCAGCCTGGAGCAGCGCGTCGCGCAGCGCACCGCCGAACTGACCACCACCCTGGAGGTCAGCACGGCATCGAAAGAACGTCTGCAAGTCGAGATTCAGGAGCACCAACGCACCGAGGCGCTGCTGCAACGCAGCCAGTTGACCTTGAATCAGGCCGCACGCATTACCCAGCTCGGCGCCTGGTCGATCGAACTGCTTGACCTGGAGAACTTCAACCATAATCCGGTCACCTGGTCCGCCGAGATGTACCGGCTGATGGATTACAGGCCGGAGGACATACCGGTCCTGACCCCGGATGTTTTTTTTGCACGGGTGCATCCGGACGACCGTCAGCGCGTCATGGACATGGCCTTGCAAGCGTTGGCCAACAAAGCCACTTGGCAAACTGAATTCCGTCTTAGATGGGCAGACGGCAGTGAGCGGCTGGTCGTGGAGACCGGGGAGTTCTCTTTTGATGAAAGCGGGACGGCGCAGTCGATGATGGGTGCCGTCAAAGACATCACAGAGCAACGGCAGATTGACGTCAAGTTACGCGATAGCGAAACGAGTTTAAAGATGGCCTTGGAGGGGGCGGGCGCTGGTTGCTGCGAGTGGAACCTCGACACCGGAGTGGATATCTGGTCGGACGAACTCTGGGCGCTTTTCGGGTTGGAATTGAACTCTGTCCCTGCGTGTTTCGAGACCTGGCGGCAGACCGTGCATCCCGATGATCTGGAACAAGCCGAGCACATCGTTAAGACGGCAATAGCCCAAAAGAAAGAATTTGAAATCGAATGGCAGGTCAAGTTACCCCCGGGCGCGGCCCCGCGCTGGCTGATGGCCCGCTCCCGCCCAGTGCCGGAAAAAGATGGCCGGGTGATCTGGTACCGCGGAATTGGCATCGATATCACCCAGCGCAAGCAGGCCGAGCTCACCCTGGATCTGTACCGTGACCATCTGGAAGAACTGGTCGCCGAACGCACGGCCGAACTTTCCGATGCCGAGGCCGAACAGAAGCGCCTCATCAACGCCCTGCGCCTGCTCAGTGACTGCAACATCGCGCTGGTCCACGCCAAGGATGAAGGCCAACTGCTCGACGAGTTGTGCCAGTTGGTAGTGGAATCTGGCAGCTACCTGATGGGGTGGGTCGGAATAGCCGAACAGAACGCTGAAAAATCAGTACGGCCGGTCGCGCAGTCCGGCTTCGAAGAGGGTTATCTGGAATGCATTCAGGTCTCATGGGACAGTGAGCAAGCCATTGGTTGCGGGCCGACGGGCACGGCCATCCGGACCGGCACTGCCCAGATCAATCAGAATTGCCTGAGCAATCCGAAAATGGCGCCCTGGCGCGAGGCCGCTCTTAACCGAGGCTACCAATCGAGCGTGGCGCTGCCGCTTATCATTGACAAGCAGGTGCTGGGGGCCTTGACCCTGTATTCAGCCGAGCCCGATGCGTTTGGCATGAATGAAGTGCAGTCGCTGGAAGAACTGGCCAACGACATGGCCTTTGGCCTGCAGTCGCTGCGCGCCCGCAGCCAACTGGCACGCTACCAGCAGCAACTGGAAAAACTGGTCAAAGAACGGACACAGGAGATCGCCGAACTCAATGCCGAACTGACCGAAAAAGTCCGGGACGCCGAGGCGGCCAGCCTGGCGAAAGGCGCCTTCCTGGCCACCATGAGCCATGAACTGCGCACACCCCTCAATGCCGTAGTCGGCCTGACAGGACTGCTGGCTGACTCACCACTGGGCCGCCGCCAACGAGATTACGCGGACAAGATTCTGTTATCGGCCCAGGCCTTGCGCGCGCTTATCGACAACATCCTGGACTTTTCCAAAATCGAGGCCGGGAAATTGCGACTGGAACAGGCGCCCTTGTCGCTGAACGCCCTCCTGCGCACCACGGCGGCGGTGGTCGGCGTTAGCCTGCGCGACAAACCCATTGAAGCCTTGTTTGAGGTGGCGCCGGACATCCCCGATGCGCTGATCGGGGATGCCTTGCGTTTGCAGCAGGTCCTGCTGAATCTGACCAGCAATGCCGTCAAATTTACCGAGACGGGCGAGATTGTGCTTTCGGTGCGCTGTCTCGCCCGCGAAGCCACACGGGTGACGCTGCAATTTACTGTCCGCGATTCGGGCATCGGCATTCCGAGCGACCAATTGGGCGTTATTTTTGAAGGGTTCACCCAAGCGGACGCGTCAACCAGCCGCCTTTATGGCGGCTCGGGCCTGGGGTTGGCCATCAGTGCCCGGCTCGCGCGTTTGATGGGTGGCCAGATCGGGGTGAACAGCGTCGTGGGGTCGGGTAGCGAGTTTCACTTCAGCGTGCCATTGGCGCTCGGGGTGAACGTGCCTGTGTCTGTCTCCAGCAATATTCCGGCCGGCCTGAGCATCCTGATCATTGATGACCATCCGCTGGCGCGGGACATTTTGACGCAGACCTGCGCCGCCTTCGACTGGCAGGCGACCGCCGTTGATTCTGGCGCCGCCGGCCTGAACGAGTTGCGGCGCAGTGTGGCTGAAGGCCGCGACTACGACCTGATGTTGCTCGACTGGCACATGCCCGGCTTGGATGGGCTGGCGATGCTCCGGCAAGCGTATGACTCACCCGATATCGGTCTGCCGCTCGTGGTCTTGATGGCCTCCATATTTGAGCTGGAGCAAGCGGTAGCGGCCAGTGATGACCTCGACCTCGATGGCATTGCGGCCAAACCGATGACACCCGCCAGCCTGCTGGAAGCCGTTACGCGGGCGTACTCAGGCGAATTGAACTCCCTCCTGCCGCCACCCGGCAAGACCGATCGGCGCCTGGCTGGTATGCGCCTGCTGGTGGCCGAGGACAACGAGCTCAACCAGGAGGTGATTGAGCAGATCCTGACCCGCGCGGGCGCCCAAGTGGTGATCGCGGCCAACGGACTCGTCGCCGTCAAGGCACTGCAGGTGCCCGGTGCGCATTTTGATGCGGTCCTGATGGACATTCAGATGCCGGTCCTGGACGGCTATAGCGCGACCCGGATCATCCGCGAGGAGCTGGGCCTACTTGATCTGCCCATCATCGCGGTGACCGCCTTTGCCCGACCCGAGGACCGTGAAAAATCCCGACTGGCGGGCATGGTGGGACACATTGTCAAACCGCTGGATGTGGAGGATTTGCTCGACCTGGTGGCCAAGGAGCGCCGGGGTCCGCTGGCGTCAGCACCCGTCAGACCCGACCCTGCCTTGCCAGCCAGGGCTCCGGCGCTCCAGCTGCCGGGGCTGGACATTGCGGCCGCCCTGAATGCCTTTGGGGGGGACGAGAAGCGGTATCGGGATATCCTGAACAAGTTCATCGTGCAACACGGCGGTGACGTCGAGCAAGCCCGTCGTCTGTTCCATGCGGCTGACCTCAAAGGCGCGCGCGATCTTATTCATGGCCTGAGTGGCGTGGCCAGCATTCTGCAGGCCACGGAACTGGCTCGCCTGGCGGCCAAAACAGAGACGACCCTGTTGGACGGCCAAGCCGCCATGATGCCGGTCTTGTTCGATGAAATGCAGACGGTCATGCGGACGCTCGGCGCATCTATCCAACGGCTGACAACGCTGTGGGCCGACGCTTAAAGCGCGATAGAAAAAACCTACAAACTTACGGGATTGACTTGCTATCGTCGATGCTTCGTACTACATTTCGGTTCAGTAGGGATTGGCCCCGTACCAGTGGGTTGAACCCGAACACACATCAACTGCTACCGGAGATTTACCATGAACATTCGTACCACTCTTGCTGTTGCCGTGATGGCTGTTACGCTGCTTACCGCGACCGGCTGTGCGGTCACCCGCGGCCAGGAAACCGTGGGCGCCTACGTTGACGACACCGCGATCACCACCTCCATCAAAGCACGCTTTGTTGACAACACCGATGTGGCCGCCAGCAGTATCCGGGTCGAAACGCTCAATGGCACCGTCTTGCTGTCCGGCTTCGCCAAAAGCAGCATGGAACGCAACACCGCCGAAAAAATTGCGCGCGACGTGAAGGGTGTGAAAGCGGTCAAGAACGAGATCGTCATCCGCCCTTGAGCCTGTATTGAGGCGCGTACTTGTGCTCTTGCGATTAGCCACATTTGAAGGAGATAGTGATGATGAAACCTCTGAATATCATTGGCCCCGTGATGGGCTTGGCGGCCGTCCTCACCTTGGGTGCGTGCGCGGACATGAACAACAACGGCAACCCGAATTACTCGGGATCGTCGTATCCGCAATCCACCAATCAAAGCGGCGCGTATGCGAGTTACGGCGTCGTGCAGGCGATTGAATTGGTCCGGGTGGACAACCGCGGCATTGGTGGTAGCGGCGTAGGCGCGGGCACCATCGCAGGCGCTGTGATCGGTGGCATCGTTGGCCACCAAGTGGGGCAGGGCCAGGGCAACACGGCCGCGACGGTGCTTGGCGCGGCAGGCGGGGCCTATGCCGGTCACGAATTGGAAAAACGCAACCAGCAAACTTCAGACGCCTACAAATTCACCATCCGCATGAACGATGGTTCCTATCAAACCTTGACGCAAACCACCAACCCCAATATTCGGGTGGGTGATCGGGTGCGGATTGAAAACGGCGTCGCGCAGCGCTACTGATTTTTCATGCCTCAGTCGCCGTCATGAAACCGGATTAAATTGCGCCCCGCCTTTTTGGCGAGGTACATGGCGGTGTCCGCCCATTTAAGAATGTCGACATGGCTCGCTTCATTGTTGATGAACAAGGCCACGCCGATACTTGCCGTGCAACGATGCTCGACGGCGGTATCGACTTTGCCGACCTGCTTGATGCTCAGCTGGTAGGGGTCGGATAGCGCAACACTTATTTTTTCAGCCACGCTCTTGGCTTGCGATATGGAATCGGTTTTGTCCGCACTTAATTTGCTGAGCATCACGACAAATTCATCGCCGCCAAAACGCGCCACGGTGTCCATCTCGCGCACACAATTTTTCAGTCGTTGCGCCACCTCGATCAGCAGCAAGTCGCCCGCTTCATGCCCATGCGTGTCGTTGAGTGATTTGAAATTATCGAGGTCCAGAAACATCAGGGCACCATAACAACCATTGCGCTTGCTGGTGATCATGGTCTGGTTCAAGCGGTCATTCAGCACACGCCGATTCGGCAGGTTGGTCAGCGCGTCATAGAACGCCAGATGCAGCACCTGGTCGGCCATTTGCATGCGTGCTTCGCTGTCTCGCAGGGCGGTTTGCGCCCGCTTGCGTTCCGCGATGTCGCGCCAGGCAACGTGGATGGCCGGTGCGCCATCGTAGTCAATTTCTTTGGCCTGGGCTTGCACCTCAATCACCGTGCCATCCAGCTTGAGAAATCTCATCTCGACCAAGGGTGCACTGACATGCTGGTGGGTCAGCAACTTCAAGCGCCCGAGCGCAACTTGGTAATCGTCCGGGTGCACCCGGTCGCGCGTCGGAGTTCCTAATAGATCCTGCGCCGTGCTGGCGCCGTACATCTGAATGGCCGCCGGATTGACATAGACAAATAGACCATCCCGCACCACATTGATTGCTTCGGGCGACCACTCCACCATGGCGCGATAGTGTTCTTCGCCCTTCCTCAGCGCCTGCTCCATGCGCTTGAGTTCGGTGATGTCCACAAACGTGATCACGGCCCCTTCGATGACTTTTTCCAGCGTGCGGTAGGGCCGGATGCGCGCTTCAAACCATAAACCGGCCGCCGTCTGCACTTGCACGTTCCGGGGTGTCTGTGTGTCCAGCACGGCCTGCACGTCAACCACCAGGTGGTCGCTGCCCATCAGATTGGTGACGATGTCATCCAGGGTCCGCCCGACGTCGCTCGGAATCAGGTTGATCAGCTGGGACGCGGTGGCAGTGAAGCGCAGGATGCGCATGTGCGGGTCGACAAAGATGGCGCCGATGCCGGCGTCCTCCAGCAGGTGGTTCAGGTCGTTGTTGAGGCGTGACAGGTCCGCCATCCGGGTTTGCAGCGCTTGCGCCAGGTTGTCCGTTGGTTCCAACGAGGGGGACTCGGTCTTGGTCACGCGTTGGCGGGCAGTCATAGATCCTATCGGCGCCGGGCTGACGCACTTCATCGTTCAGATTATGCCGTCCAAGTGTGACCGATGCAGCTCACTGTCGCGCCTGTGCCAACGCGACATACCAGTCCAGGCAACCCGGGTTGGCCATGGCATCGCGGTTGAGCACCTTTTCCAGCGGCTGGCCCAGCAGCAGCTTCTTGATCGGCAGTTCCTGTTTTTTGCCCGACAGGGTGCGCGGAATCTCCGCCACCTGAAAAATCTCGTTCGGCACAAAGCGCGGCGACAGCGCGGTTTTGATCGCCTCGTTAAGGTTGCGGCGCACGGTGTCATCCAGCGTCAGACCGTCGCGCAGCACCACAAACAGCGGCATATAGCTCTCGCGCCCGAGGTATTCGAGATCAACCACCAGCGAGTCCAGTACCTCGGGCAAGGCTTCGACCGCGCTGTAGAGCTCGCTGGTGCCCATGCGCAGGCCGTGCCGGTTGATGGTGGCGTCACTGCGGCCATAGATGATGCAGCCGCCGTTCGCCCCGATCTTGAGCCAGTCGCCATGGCGCCAGACGCCAGGGTAGGTGTCGAAGTAGCTGGCCAGGTAACGCTGGTTGCCCGCGTCGCCCCAAAAATACAAGGGCATGCTGGGGATCGGCTGGGTGCAGACCAACTCGCCCACTTCGTCCAGCACCGGCTGGCCCTGCTCGTTCCAGGCCTCGACGGCGCAACCCAGCAAGCGGCACTGCATCTCGCCCGGCACCTGGGGCAACTCGCGGTTGCCGCCGAGGAAGGCGCCACAGAAGTCGGTGCCGCCGGAAATGTTGCACCACCAGATGTCGCCCCCACGCTCGCCCACGTTTTGCAGTTTTCGAAACTGATCAGTACCCCAGGCCTGCGCCTCGGCGCTCAGCGGCGAGCCGGTGCTGCCGAGCGCCCGGACGTGGGACAGGTCGCCACAGGCGCCCAAGTCGACACCGGCCTTCTGGCAGTTGGCATAAAAGGCGGCACCGGCGCCAAAAAAGGTGACGTCCAGTTCGGCGGCAAAACGCCACAGCGTGGTCCAGTCGGGCGCCACCTTGTGGCCGGCGGCGTCGACCGTGCGGCCACCCGGGTTGCCGTCAAAAAGACAGCAGGTGGTGCCGCTGAGCAGGCCGCTGAGCTGCGCGTTCCACATCACCCAGCCGGTGGAGCTGTACCAGTGGAAGCGCTCGCCCAGCGAGTTGGGGTCGTAGCTGCAGCCGACATCGTTGTGCAAACCTTTCAGTGCCAGCGCTACCAGCACCATGCCGCCGTGGCCGTGCACGATCGGCTTGGGCAAGCCGGTGGTGCCGCTGGAATACACAATCCACAGCGGATGGTCAAACGGCAGCCAGAGCGGCTGAAATGCCTCAGTTTGTGCATCATTCCGGGCTGTAGCCCCCATGAAACTTGCGCAGTCAGCTACTTTTTTTATAGCATCTGTCGACAACCCCAGGTTCTCAAACAGAACCACATGCTGCACCGAGGGCAGTGCCGCACACAGCTCGGCCACCACACCGGTGCGGTCAAAGTCGCGTCCGCCGTAGGTCACGCCATCGCAGGCAATCAGCACTTTGGGGCCGATTTGCTGAAAGCGGTCGAGCACGGCATGGGTGCCCATGTCGGGGGCGCAGATGCTCCACACGCCGCCGATGCTGACCGTGGCCAGAAACGCCACCATGGCTTCGGGAATATTGGGCAGGTAGGCGGCGACGCGATCGCCCGGCTGCACGCCGTGCGCCTGCAGGTGCAGGGCCAGCGCGGCCACCTGGCGGCGCAGTTCGGGCCAGCTCAACTGCCGGGCCGGGGCCTGCCCCAGGCTTTTTTCGTTGTGGCTGAGGATGGCAGCGACGCCGGCGGCATCGGCCGCCGCCACATGCCGGAACACCTGCTGCGCGTAGTTGAACTGGGCACCGACAAACCACTGGGTGCGCGGCATGGGCGCGCCGTCACACACGACGCGATGGGGGGTGGGCGATTGCAGATCAAAGTAGTCCCAGATGCTTTGCCAGAACGCCTCCAGTTCGGTGGTGGACCAGCGCCACAGCGCGTCATACGATTCGAACGACAGGCCGCGTTGCGCCTTTAGCCAGTTTTGGTAGAGGCGGATCTGGGGCACATGGGGCGGCGGGGTGAGTTGGGTCATGGCACAAGGCTAGCCTGAGCGAGCCCGCGCAGGCTAGCACCTGCGCGTCACCTGGACGCCTCAAAGCATCGGGGTTTTCCCGCAGCCGGGTGGCGGTCGTTGCCGCACCAGGGCCGCAGCCTGGCGGGGTCGAGCGTCGGCTTTGCTATACAAACCGTAGCTGGTGACGCCCCTTTGACAAGTGCCGGTCCTGCCATTGTTTATAGTTGCCGCTACCTATATTTTGGAGATTTGATGCGCATCTGGAAAAAACCCATCTCGGTGGCCGAGCTCACCGCCATCAGCGTTAACACGGCGACGGCGCACTTGGGCATTGAGTTTCTGGAGGTGGGGGACGACTTCATCCGGGCCCGCGTGCCGGTCGACTCGCGCACCCAGCAGCCTTATGGCTTGCTGCATGGGGGCGTGAGCGTGGTGCTGGCCGAAACCCTGGGCTCGTGTGGCGCCGCCTATGCCGCGCCGGAAGGGCATCGCGCCGTCGGGCTGGACATCAATGCCAACCACATCAAAGGCACCACCAGTGGCTGGGTCACCGGCATCGCCCGCCCGGTGCACATTGGCCGCACCACGCAGGTCTGGCAGATTGATCTGCGCAACGATGCCGGCGAGTTGACCTGCGCCTCGCGCATCACGATGGCGGTGTTGGCGCCGCGTTAACCGGCGGGTTCAAGCCAAATCGACCGCAATCCCCCGTCAAATAAGCGCAAGCAGCTATTTATTCAATAGCACTCAGGTGGCATCGGCTTGCGCCAGCTTGGCGCTCTTCCAGTAGACGTCGTCGCCCACCGTGCCGTCGGTGCGATGGCGGTTCAGCACGCGGGCCAGCACAAACATCAAGTCAGAAAGCCGGTTCAGGTACTGGCGTGGTGTGTCTTTCAAGGCCTCATGGCCTTCCAGCGCCACCACGGCGCGCTCGGCGCGGCGGGCCACGGTGCGGCAGACATGAGACAAGGCGGCGGCGCGGCTACCGGCAGGCAGGATGAACTCCTGCAGCCGTGGCAGAGCCTCGTTGTGTTGGGCCAGTGCGGCGTCCAACGCCAGCACGGCTTCCGGCTTGAGCAGCTCAAAACCGGGGATCGACAGCTCGCCGCCCAGGTTGAACAGCTGGTGCTGAATTTCAACCAAAAGTGAGCGCACACTCTCCGGCATATCTTCACATAGCAGCACACCGATATTGGAATTGAGCTCATCCACGTCGCCCATGGCGTGCACGCGCAGGCTGTTTTTGGAGACGCGGGTGTTGTCGCCCAAGCCGGTGGTGCCGTTGTCGCCGGTGCGGGTGGCGATTTGTGTCAGTCGTTGTCCCATGATGAATCTCCTTAATCGCGACTATTGTCACGCCAATCAGAGCACCCCGCCGGTCTTCCTGTTTTTGACCTGCACGATCTCGGCCATGATCGACACCGCAATTTCGGCCGGCGTTTGAGCCCCCAGCGCCAGCCCCACCGGTCCGTGCAAACGCGCCAACGCGGGCGCACTCAAATCAAAGTGTTCGCCCAGGCGCTGCTTGCGCGCTTCCTGGTTGCGCCGCGAGCCCAAGGCACCGACATAAAAGGCGCTGGATTGCAGCGCTTCGATCAACGCCATGTCGTCCAGCTTGGGGTCGTGCGTCAGGGCCACGATGGCCGTGTGGGCATCCGGCACCAGGTCGCGCACCACATCGTCCGGCATGCCGTCCATGCGCTGGATGCCCGGCACACCGGCCACCAGGGTGGCGGCATATTCTTCGCGCGGATCGCACACCCGCACCTCAAAATCAAGCATCAGCGCCATCTGCGCCACCGCCTGCGACAACTGGCCGGCGCCGATCAGCAGCAGACGCCATTGGGGGCCAAACACGGTGGTCAGCGTGGCGCCGTCAAACTGCAGGGCCTGGCCGCGCACTGCGCTGCCGAGCACCACCGCGCCCGTGGCCAGCGTCAGCGTGCGTGCCACCAGCTGGTGCTCGGCGGTGCGCGCCAGCAGTTGCGCGATCCAGGTGGCGTCCAACACAGGCTCCTGCACCAGGCGCAAGGTGCCGCCGCAGGGCAAGCCGAAACGGGTCGCTTCTTCCTTGCTGACGCCGTAGACGATCAGGCTCGGCCGCTGGTGGTCCGGCGTCAGGTTCGGGGCGTTGAACGCGGCCTTGGTGCGGGCAATCAGATCGTCTTCGACGCAGCCGCCCGAGACCGAGCCACTCACCACGCCGTCGTCACGCACCGCCAACAGGGCGCCCGGTGGCCGCGGCGCACTGCCCCAGGTTTGCACCACGGTCACCAGCGTGACGGCATGTCCGGCCGTGCGCCAGGCCAGGGCGTCGCCCAGAACTCTCAGATCAAGACTTTCCATCAAGCTACCTTTTTGCTGTGCGCCCGGTTGCGCAGCGTGAAGAATCCCCGGTACAAAGCCACGCTCACGACCATGCCCCAGGTCATGCCGACAAACATGCCGCCCAGCATGCCCTCCAAATTGCGGATGCCCGCAGCGACTTGCCAGCGCGACAACCACAAGGCGCCGGCGGTCATGCCGACCAGCATCCAGCTGGAGCACATCAGGTTCTGGGCAAAGAGCGAACACAGGTAGCGGCCGCAATCGGGCCGCAGCAGGCGCAGGCTGGGGATCGCCAGCAGGCCACCGGCCAGCATGCCCGTGTGCATGCCGGGCAGGAACTGCAGGTGCAGTTGCAGGCTGTCCATGAAGCCCAGCGCGGCCGACTGCGCGCACAAACTGTCGAGTCGGGCCGGGCCCGCGTTATAAAAGTCGTACAGCAGCCCCAGCAACATGCCGCCAAACCCCAGCGACAGCATGACGTGAGGCGGTGACAGTCCGACGCGCTGCGGGCGCACCCAGGCTAGGGCGGCGCACCCCAGCGTGACCGCCACCAGCGTGAGGAGAATGACGCCGGACGGGTGGCTCGTGGCGCCGATCGCCGTTGATCGCTCGACCGACCACAGCGTCACACCCACCAGCAGCACCAGCACGGCGGGGGTCAGGACGGCGGAACCGATGCTGCGGGCCAGCCAGTGGGGAAGCGTCTTCATGAAGATAGTGTTACTCACAACAAATGAAACCGGAGGGCTAGGGAAAACCCCGTATTGGCCTTGGCCTTGTCACCTCAAAATCCAGCGTCATACGCACGAAGGCCTGGAGGATTGTTTGCTTTATCAACAAACCAGTTCAGGCACGAGACTCTAGCGGCCGTTTCAGCGGACTGCCAGACGTATGAACGAAGCGCGCCTGACATGCATGAGTGTCCGTTTTCCGGCACGAAAGCACCCCCGGCGACGCGCGTACAACTTCACGGGTAATTTTGATGAAAACTTGTCCCATCGGTTCCCCTTCCGCCGCACCGTCGAGTTCCTGGCTGTATTTGCTGGAACGCTTTGACGTCGGCGTCGTCAATCTGGACCTGGAACTGCGGGTGATGGGCATGAACGACTATGCGCGGCGCAGCTTGCCGCTGCAGGACAAGATGCCCTTTGGCAAGATCGTGACCTCGTTTCACCCCGAGGCGGCGAAAGCCAAAGTCAAGTTCCTGTTGGGTCAGGCCGAATGCCCGGTGAACAACGCGCCGCCGATGGCGATGATGATCAATATTCCGGATCGAGTGCTGCTGATCAAAGTGTCCAAGATAGGCGATGCGCAAGGCGCCACCACCGGCTACACGCTGGTGTTCTATGACATCACCGAGGTGGTCAGCCATGAGGCAAAAGCGAGCCCGGCACAGGGCGCGCGCGAGGGCGGGGACAAGCGCCAACTGCGCAAGATACCGACCATCAAGCAAAACCGGGTGTTGCTGGTGGATGTGCCGAGTGTCTCCTTCATCCGCTCCGAGGGGCATTACACCTGGGTGCACACCGGGCAGGGCAGCCAGTTCTGCAATCTCAATATTGGCGACCTGGAGAGCCGGCTTGATCCGCAGCTGTTCCTGCGGGTGCACCGCAGCTACATCGTCAACCTGTCGCATGTGGATGAGATCGTGCGGCACGACGGTCGCATGACGCTGCGCATGATGGGGCCCGCGCCGGTCGAGATTCCGGTGTCGCGCGCCAGTGCGCCGTTTTTGATGGAGCAGTTGGGACTGGGCGACCCGGTGGTGCTCAAAACAGCCACCTGACCTGGGTCGGCCCCTCGCTTGCTGGGGTCTGGCCCCCGCTGGCCGCTCGTTCGTGCAGTGCTATTGCCATTCGTGCTGTGTGAACGACGGTTGATTGTTTAGCTTCCCCTGCCGCATGGGCTGTCACTAAAGTTGCGCTTCTAAAGGTCAATCAGGCCGTACAGGAGACAACGTGATTCCACCCTCATTTGCGTACCATGCCCCCCGCTCCCTTGGCGAGGCGCTGACATTGCTGACCGACCTGGGCGACGACGCCAAGCTGCTGGCCGGCGGCCACAGCCTGCTGCCGATGATGAAGCTGCGTTTTGCGCAACCGGGCGCACTGATCGACATCAACCGCATTCCCGAACTGCGCGGCATCCGCGAGGAAGGCGGCCTGATTCGCATTGGCGCCATGAGCAGTGAGAGCGACCTGATCGCCTCCCCACTGTTGCAGGAGCGCCTGCCTTTGTTGCCGGAGGCGGCGTTGCTGATTGCCGACCCGCAAGTGCGCAACCGCGGCACCATCGGTGGCGACATTGCGCACGGCGATCCGGGCAACGACCATCCGGCGATCGCCATGGCGCTGGACGCCACGTTTGTGTTGCAAGGGCCCCAGGGCGAGCGGCAGGTGAAGGCGTTGGACTTCTTCCACGGCACCTACATGACGGCACTGGCCGAAAACGAAATCCTCACCGCCATTCTGGTGGCGCCGTTTCAGGCCGGCACCGGTTACGCCTACCAGAAGCTCAAACGTAAAACCGGCGACTGGGCGACCGCCGGTGCCGCCGTGGTGCTGCGCATGGCCGCTGGCGTGGTGACGCAGATCAGCATCGGCCTGACCAATGTGGCGCCGACCGCGCTGCGGGCCAGCGCCGCCGAGGCCGCCCTGATGGGCAAGCCGCTGGATGACGCCACGCTGGCGCTGGCGGTTCAGGCGGTGCGCGCGGTGTGCGAACCGGCGGAAGACCTGCGCGGTGACATTGAGTACAAGACCGCCATGGCGGGCGAAATGGTCAAGCGGGCGATTCGCGCGGCGGCGGCCCGTTGCAGTTGAGCTGAAACAAAAACAAAAAGGAGACTTTCGATGAGCAAAACATTAGTTTCAATGACCCTCAACGGCCGCCAGGTGGAAGAGGCGGTCGAGCCACGTACGCTGCTGGTGCACTTTCTGCGCGAGAAGATGAATTTGACCGGCGCCCACATCGGCTGTGAGACCAGCCACTGCGGCGCCTGCACGGTGGACATCGACGGTCAATCCGTCAAGTCCTGTACCCATCTGGCCGTGCAGTGCGATGGCAGCGACGTCAAGACCGTCGAAGGTCTGGCCAATGCCGGCCTGTTGCATGCCGTGCAGGAAGGTTTTTACAAGGAACATGGTTTGCAGTGCGGCTTCTGCACGCCGGGCATGCTGATGCGCGCCTACCGCTTCCTGCAAGACAACCCGACGCCCACGGAAGCGGAAGTGCGGGTCGGCATGGCGGGCAATCTGTGCCGCTGCACCGGCTACCAGAACATCGTCAAGGCCGTGCTGCATGCAGCCAGCGCCTTGCAGAAAACCACCGTCGCCGCGTAAGCGCGGACGCACACAGAGGAGACATGCATGAACGCACCAATGAGTGACCGTGAAAAAGCCCTGATGGGCATGGGCGAGTCCCGCCTGCGCAAGGAAGATGCGCGCTTCATCCAGGGCAAGGGCAACTATGTCGATGACATCAAGTTGCCCGAGATGCTGCACATGGCCATCGTGCGCTCGCCCGTGGCCCACGCCCGCATCCTGCGCCTCAACAAGGAAGAAGCGCTGAAGGTCCCAGGCGTGGTTGCGGTGCTGACCGCCGAAGACCTCAAACCCCTCAAACTGCACTGGATGCCGACGCTGGCGGGCGACGTCGCGGCGGTGCTGGCCGACGGCAAGGTCCACTTCCAGATGCAGGAAGTGGCGGTGGTGATTGCGACCGACCGCTATGCCGCTGCCGATGGTGTCGCCGCGGTGGAAGTCGAGTACGAAGAACTGCCGGCGGTGATTGACCCGTTCGAGGCGCTCAAACCCGGCGCCCCCGTGATCCGGGAAGACCTGGTCGGCAAGACCGAGGGCGCGCATGGCAAGCGCTACCACCACAACCACATCTTCACCTGGGATGCCGGAGACAAGGAAGCGACCGATGCGGCCTTTGCCAGCGCACCGATCACGGTGAAACAGGACATGCATTACCCGCGCGTGCACCCCTGCCCGCTGGAAACCTGCGGCGCCGTCGCTTCGTTCGACCCGATTCGCGGTGAACTCACCACCTGGATCACCAGCCAGGCGCCGCACGTGGTCCGCACCGTGGTGTCGATGTTGTCGGGCATTCCGGAGTCCAAGGTCCGCATCATTTCGCCCGATATCGGCGGCGGCTTTGGCAACAAGGTCGGCATTTACCCCGGCTATGTGTGCGCCATCGTGGCGTCCATCGTGCTGGGCAAGCCGGTCAAGTGGATCGAAGACCGGATCGAGAACCTCTCCAGCACCGCCTTTGCCCGCGACTACCACATGACCGGTGAGTTGGCCGCCACGGCCGACGGCAAGATCCTGGCGCTGCGCACCAATGTGATCGCGGACCACGGCGCCTTTGATGCCTGTGCCGACCCGACCAAGTTTCCGGCCGGCATGTTCCATATTGTGTCTGGCAGCTACGACATCCCCAGCGCCTACTGCCGGGTCGACGGCGTCTACACCAACAAGGCGCCCGGTGGCGTGGCGTACCGCTGCTCGTTCCGCGTCACCGAGGCGGTGTACCTGGTCGAGCGCATGGTCGATGTGCTGGCGCAAAAACTGGGCATGGACAAGGCCGAGATCCGTTCCAAAAATTTCATCAAACGCGAGCAGTTCCCTTACACCTCGGCCTTCGGTTTCGAGTACGACTCGGGTGACTACCAGACCGCCATGGACAAGGTGCTGACCGCCGTGGACTACAAGGGGCTGCGTGCCGAACAGGCTGTCAAACGCGCGGACCCCGATTGCCCGACGCTGATGGGCATTGGCCTGGTCACCTTCACCGAGGTGGTGGGCGCCGGTCCGAGCAAAATTTGCGACATTCTGGGCGTCGGCATGTTCGATTCCTGCGAGATTCGCGTCCACCCGACCGGCTCGGCCATTGCCCGCATGGGGACCATCTCGCAAGGCCAGGGCCACCAGACCACCTACGCGCAAATCATTGCGACCGAATTGGGCATTTCGTCCGAAGTGATCCAGATCGAGGAAGGCGACACCCACACGGCGCCCTACGGCCTGGGCACCTACGGTTCCCGTTCGACACCGGTCGCAGGTGCGGCGATTGCCATGGCGGCACGCAAGATCCACGCAAAGGCGAAGAAGATTGCCGCCCACCTGCTGGAGGTGAGCGAGGCCGATCTGGAATGGGAAATCGACCGCTTCAAGCTGCGCGGCAACGACGACAAGTTCAAGACCATGAAGGACATCGCCTGGGCCGCGTATAACCAGCCGCCCGAAGGACTAGAGCCGGGGCTGGAGGCGGTGCATTACTACGACCCGCCCAATTTCACCTTCCCGTTTGGCGCCTACCTGTGCGTGGTGGACATCGACAAGGGCACGGGCGAGACCAAGATCCGCCGCTTCTATGCGCTGGACGATTGCGGCACCCGCATCAACCCGATGATCATCGAAGGCCAGATTCATGGCGGTTTGACCGAAGGCTTTGCCGTGGCGATGGGGCAGCTGCTGTCGTTTGACAAGCAAGGCAACATCCAGGGCAACACGCTGATGGACTACTTCCTGCCCACGGCCGTGGAAACACCAAAATGGGAAACCGACTACACCGTGACGCCCTCCCCGCACCACCCGCTCGGTGCCAAGGGCGTGGCCGAGTCGCCGCACGTCGGCAGCATCCCGACCTTTACCAGCGCCATGGTGGACGCCTTTGCGCACCTGGGCGTGACCCACTTCAACATGCCACACACGTCCTACCGCGTGTGGCAACAACTCAAAGCTGTCGGCATCGCCAGCTGAGATCCGATTGACCAGGGCGGGTGCACTGCGGTGCACCCGCCCTCTTGTATTTTCAGAAAGTTTCCATGGAAGTTGTCCTCGATAAACAGTACCCGGTCGCGGCCGGTCTTGATGCCGGTTGGGCCGTGCTCTCCAACATGCACGAGCTCGCCACCTGCATGCCGGGCGCGCAAATCACCGAAGATATCGATGCCACCCACTACAAGGGCAGCGTCCGGGTCAAGGTCGGGCCGGCGGTGGCCGCCTTTGCCGGCACCATTGACGTCTTGACCCTGGACCCGGCCACCCGCACGCTGAAGATGATGGGCAAGGGCGCCGACAAGAGCGGCTCTTCCGCCTCGATGGAACTGACGGCCACCTTGGTCCCGGCAGAGAACGGCCACAGCACCCTGCAAGGCCATGCCGAAGTGATCGTCAATGGCAAGTTCGCCCAATTTGGCGGGCGCATGATGACCTCGGTCTCGGACATGATTCTGGCGCAGTTCGCCGAGGTCTTTTCACAAAAGGCGCAGGCGCTGCAAGGGGCTGCGGCACCCGTTGGCGGTGCCGAGCCGGCGCCAGCACCCAGCGCGCCAGTGGTGGCCAAGGAATTCAATGCGCTGGCCTTCATGTGGGCCATGATCCGCAAGTTCTTCGCCGACCTGTTTCGCCGCAAATCCTGATCTCGTGCTGCACCATGTCTTCCACTGCCACTGACGCGTTGACCACACCCGAGGGCTTGCGCGAGCGCCTGTTCAAGGCCGGCTACATTGCCGACGAAGACCTGGCCAGCCTGATCTGGATGGGCCTCACGCTGGAGCGCCCGCTCCTGCTGGAGGGCGAGGCTGGCGTCGGCAAGACTGCCATCGCCGGCGCCTGCGCGCGCGCGCTGGGCCGGCCCTTGTTGCGCCTGCAGTGTTACGAAGGGTTGGACCTGAGCCAGGCTGTCTATGAGTGGAACTACAGCCGCCAGTTGCTGGAGATCCGCCTCGCCGAAGCCGGTCAAGGCGACCGTGCGGCGCTGCGCGACAACCTGTTTTCAGAAGACTTTTTGCTGCAGCGACCGTTGTTGCAGGCGATCCGGTCGCCGCAGCCCTGCGTCTTGCTGATCGACGAAATCGACCGCGCGGACGAAGCCTTTGAGGCCTTCCTGCTGGAGGTGCTGTCCGAATACCAGGTGAGCATCCCGGAACTTGGCACGCTGAAGGCGCTGAGTCGGCCGCTGGTCATCCTGACCAGCAACGGCACGCGCGACCTGTCGGATGCCCTGCGCCGGCGTTGTCTGTTTCACTACCTTGATTACCCGTCGTTGGCGCGCGAGACGCAGATTGTGCGCACGCTGGTGCCCGAAGCGGCGACCCGGCTGGTCGAAGAAGCGGTGGCCTTTGTCCAGCGCCTGCGCCGGGAAGATCTTGACAAGGTGCCGGGCGTGGCGGAAACGCTGGACTGGGTGCGCGTGCTGTTTCATTTGGGCCATGGCGAGCTGCCGCTGGATCACCTGCAACTGGTGCCGACACTGGCCGCGCTGCTCAAGACCCGCAACGACCGCTGGCAGGTCACGGCCGAGCGTGTCGGCAAGCTGATGGATGGGCCGCGCATTGCGCAAGAGGTAGGCGTGGCCGGTGCCATGAAATGACGGGGGCGGAGACGATGAACGCCACCGATCCGCCGGCCATTGACCCGAGACAGCGTCTTGGCGAGTTCGCCCATTATTTGCGTGAACACGGTTTTGCGCTGGGCTACGCCGAGCTGGAACTGATGGTGCGCGCGGCGGCCGCCTTGCCGCTGCCGCAATGGGCCCGGGTCGAGGCCTTGTGGCGCGGCATCGCCTCGGGCAGCCACAGGCAGTGGCTCAAGTACCCGGAATTACACCAGGCGTTCTGGTTCCCGCACCAGGTCCGGGCGTCGACGCGCAGTTCGGGTTTGACGCAGCGCGGGCGCACTCTGCCGGAGCTGGTGCAGCAGCTGCACAGTGAGATGGGCAACACGCCCCCCGGCGCGTCCCAACCAACCCTGGGCATGGCCGACCGGCCAGGCGCCAGCGAGGCCGAAGACAGCCATGAGCCGCAACGCGCCCAAGGCGGCGCCAGCCGCACCGCCCCGCTGGATGAGCGTGATTTCGCCGACTGGATGCCGGCCGACATGGACCGTTTCGAACCCTTGGTGGAAGCGCTCAAGCGCCGCTTGCGCGCGCAATTGCTGCGCCGCCTGCAGAGCCACCGCGACAGTGGCGTCATTCATGTGCGGCGCTCCTTGCGCGCGGCGCTGGCCACCGGCGGTGAGTTGGTGAAGCTGCACCACGTGCGCCGCCAGCGGCGCCAGCCGCGCGTCGTGGTGCTGGTGGACGTGAGCCGCTCCATGGAAGTGCATGCGCAGTTTTATCTGCGGCTGACCCGGGCCTTGGTCGAAGTCATGGATGCCCGGGCCTTTGTGTTTCATACCCGGCTGGCCGAGGTTACGCCGCTGCTGAAGCGACGCAGCGAACGCGTGCAGGAAAAGATCAACGCGGTGACTTTCGGCTTTGGCGGCGGCACGCGCATTGCCAGTTGCCTGCACGAAGCTTTGCATCAGCATCTGGGGCGGGCGCTGGCACGGGGGGACCTGTTCATGGTGTTCAGCGATGGCTTTGACACCGATGAGCCCGAAGCTTTGGCCACGGTGCTGGCGCAGGTACGGGCCCGCGGCGCCCGCGTGTGCTGGCTGCACCCCACGATTGAGGCGCCCCAGTCGGCCGCGATGCGGCTAGCGGCAGCCCATGTCACGCGCTTCATGCCGGCGCACAATCTGGCCAGCCTGGCACGCCTGCCCGAGCTGCTGGCCTGATCCTTCTTTTGACGACGTTTACAACTTCAGGAAATACCACCATGGGATGCTTGCTAAAACAGGGAGGCGGCCTCTACCCCCGTCTGCGGATTGGGGCCGTGCTGCTGGCGGCCGGCGAAGGCGTCCGCATGGGCGGTGTCGCCAAGTCGCTGATCCGCCTGCAGGGTGTGCCGCTGATCAATCGGCAGCTGATTGCGCTCAGCGGCGCCGGCGTGGACGAAGTGGTCGTGGTGACCGGTCATGCGCGCGAGGCGGTGGAAGCCCAGGTGCAGAGTTTTCCGGTCACGCTGGCCTACAACCCGGCCTACCGCGAAGGCCAGCAAGGCTCGGTGCGGGTGGGGCTGGCGGCCCTCAATGGCAACTTTGACGCCGTGTTCATCGTGCTGGCGGACCAGCCCTTGATCGGGTCAGCGGATTTGACCGAGTTGGTCGCGGCCTTCAAGAAACGCCCGGCCGGCAACGTGGTGGTGCCGGTGGTCAACGGCCAGCGCGGCAACCCGATCCTGTTGGATGCACAGGCGCGAGCCCAAATTCTGGCGAGTGACACCCACCTGGGCTGTCGTCACCTGATCGAACGCCAGCCGGAACTGGTGCATGTGCACGAGACTGCCAACACGCGCTTTGTCACCGATCTCGACACGCTGGCGGATGTGCAGCAACTGGCGCTGCGCACCGGCTGGCAGCTGGAACTACCGTCCACTGAGGCGACCGCGTGACGCCGGGGCTGGCGGGCGGCGCCCTGCAGCAACACTGGCCGGTGCCGATGGCCGTGCACCGTTTTGCCGGCGCGGCGGAAGTCAACCCGGTGCTGGTGCGCGTGTTCAATGCCCTGCGCGCAACCGATCCGACGGCGGCAGCGGCCAGCTTCTATGCCAGCGCCGATGATTTGCTCACGCGGGTGGACCTGCCTGAATTCACGGCCTTACTGCAATTCATCGCCGCCGCGCTGCAAGCCACGGCGCAGCAGGCCAATACCGGCGTCTGGCCGGCGGGGCGCCATGGGCTGCAACTGGAGTTGATCGGGGTCTGGTTTCAGGTCCAGAACGGCGCTGCTTTTCACGATGTCCACACCCATGGCAACTGCTCCTGGTCCGGGGTCTATTACGTGCAGGTCGATCCGCCGGCGCAACGGGTGGCGCATCCGCAATGGGGCGCCCTCAACGGGGCGACGCGTTTTTACAGCCCGATGTTTCCGCTGCTGGGCGGGGCGCACATCGACATGGGCAACGCCTGGTTGCAGCAAGCCACACTGGATGTGGCGCCGCAGGAGGGCGATCTGGTGCTGTTTCCGTCCTTCCTGCCGCACAAGGCGATGCCCTATGCAGGCGAGCGCGACCGCATCATTGTTTCGTTCAATGCGCAGATCCGCGCCCCGGCCGGTGATCAGCTCTTTCGCTACGCGGGCACTTGACGCAGGGCCGCCGCCCGCCCGGCAGTTCGGGATAATGGGCCCCTAATCCCGGAGAACCCCGATGAACGCAGCCACCCCAGTTTCTCACCTTGTCCCTGACATTCACCTGCGCGAGGTGCCGCTGGCGCTGATCGAGGCCTTGAAAGCCCGCTTTGCCGAGCGCTGCTCCACCGCGCTGGTGATGCGCGAACAGCACGGGCGCGACGAATCGTCTTTTGAAGCGCCGCCGCCAGCGGCCGTGGTGTTTGCCGAAAGCACACAGGACGTGGCCGATGCGGTGAAGCTGGCCAGTGCGTACCGCGTGCCGGTGATCCCGTTTGGCGTCGGCACCTCGCTGGAAGGCCATTTGCTGGCGGTGCAGGGCGGCATCAGCCTGGATGTCAGTCGCATGAACCAGGTGCTGTCGATCGCTGCCTCCGACCTGACGGTGACGGTGCAGCCCGGCGTGACGCGCAAGCAACTGAACGAGGCGGTCAAAAGCACCGGCCTGTTCTTCCCGATTGACCCCGGTGCCGACGCCACGCTGGGCGGCATGTGCGCCACCCGCGCCAGCGGCACCAACGCCGTGCGCTACGGCACCATGCGCGAGAACGTGCTGGCGCTGCAAGTGGTGACCGCCAGCGGCGACATCATCCGCACCGGCACCCGCGCCAAGAAAAGCAGCGCCGGCTACGACCTGACGCGCCTGATGGTCGGCTCGGAAGGCACGCTGGGCGTGATCACCGAGGTGACGGTCAAGCTGTATCCGCTGCCGGAAGCGATCTCGGCCGCGATCTGCTCGTTTCCGAGCATCGAGGCAGCGGTGCGCAGCACCATCCAGATCATCCAGATGGGCATTCCGATTGCGCGCGTCGAGCTGATTGACAGCAACACCGTGCGCATGGTCAACGCCTACGCCAAGCTCGGGCTGCGCGAAGAACCGCTGCTGCTGATGGAGTTTCACGGCTCACCGGCCGGCGTGAAAGAGCAGGCCGAGCTGGTGCAGGAGATTGCCAGCGAATTCGGCGGCAACGCCTTTGAATGGGCCACCACGCCGGAAGAACGCACCCGGCTGTGGACCGCCCGCCACAACGCCTACTTTGCCGCCATCCAGTCCAAGCCCGGCTGCCGCGCTATTTCCACCGACACCTGCGTGCCGATCTCGCGACTGGCCGACTGCCTGCTGGACTCGGTGGCCGAGGCCGATGCCAGTGGCATCCCCTACTTTCTGGTCGGCCACGTCGGTGATGGCAACTTCCACTTTGGCTACCTGATTGACCCCGCCAAGCCGGAAGAACGCGCCCTCGCCGAGCAGCTGAACCACGCGCTGGTGGCGCGCGCCCTGCGCCTGGACGGCACCTGCACCGGCGAGCACGGTGTCGGCCTGCACAAGATGGATTTTCTGGTGACCGAGGCCGGTGCCGGCGCGGTGGACATGATGCGCACCATCAAACGGGCGCTCGATCCGAACAACATCATGAACCCGGGCAAGATCTTCTCGCTATAAATTAAATAGCTGCTTGCGCTTATTCGACGGGGGCTAGCGGCTGATTTAACCTAAAGTTCAGCGACCTCGGCGATGGCGTTGGCCATGTATTCGATCTTGCGCTGCATGTCCAACTCGGTGTCGGCAAAGCGCTGGGCGATGGCTTGGAACTCGTCCTGCATCTCCATGAAGACGTCGACCATGTCGGGGTCGAAATGGCTGCCCCGCCCCTGAAAAATGATGCCGACGGCTTTGTCGTGCGGGATACCGGCCTTGTACACGCGGTCTGAAATCAGCGCGTCGTAGACATCGGCAATCGCCAGCAAACGCGCCGACACCGGAATCTGCGTCCCCGCCAGCCCCTGCGGATAGCCACTGCCGTCCCATTTTTCGTGGTGCGAGAACACCAGCTCCTTCAGGGTCGTCAGCAACTCCGACTGGCGGCCCAGGGTCCGCTCCGCTTGCGCGATCACATCGCGCGCCAGCGTGGTGTGGGTTTTCATGATGGCGTGTTCCATCGGCGTCAAACTGGTGAGTTTGAGCAAAATGCGGTCCGGAATACCCATCGTGCCCATGTCGTACAGCGGCGCCAACTGGTACAAAAGCTGGATGTAATGGTCCGTCAACACCGCCGCAAATGACGGCTGACCCTGCAGCCGCTGCGCCAGCGACCTGATGTAATGCTGGATCCGCAAAATGTGATTCACGGTATCGGAGTCGCGCGTTTCCACCAGCGAAGCCATGGCAAAAGCCGCAACCGTCAGGGCGGTCAGCTCGGAACTCGCCTCGGCTTGCTGGCTGTTGTCGGTTGAATTCAAAATAGGGCTCCCGTGTTCCATAACTTCTTCTGATCTTCTTGAAGCCGTCAGTTTAGGCGACGGCGGCGCTCGCACTGCGATTTATATCGTGGTGAGGCAGTTCCGACCTGGCGGGCTGAAACGGGACGCGGTAGAGCCAGACCGGGCGGCCGTCCGGGCAGCGCAGCACCGCCTGCGGCGTGAGCCCGACCGCCTCGAATTCCAGACTCACCAGCCAGCCGCCGGGCGCCAGCTGGGCCGACGCCTTCGCCACCGCCCGCGCCATGCTCTCGGGCCGCTGAAACAGATACACCAGGGCGTAGGGGTGCCAGTCGGCACGCCAGATGTCCCCTTGTCGAATACGGGCCCAGGGACAGCGCAGCGCACACAGGCCGCGCAGCGGCCAGCTCCACTCCAGCCCCTGCAGCTGCGCCTGTGGGTAGGCCTCGCGCAAGGCCTTCAGGCCGTCGCCCAGACCGCAGCCGGCATCCAGCACCCGCGCCCCGGCCGGCAGCGGCGCGTGCGCCGCCAGGTCACGCAGGGCATGGGTCGGGGTCGGGAACAGCGGCGCGTCGCGCCAGGCATTCAAGGGGTAAATCAGCAGCAGCAGCGCCAGCGGCAGCAACCAGGCCCAGGCCGGCAAGGTGGCCAGGCCCGAGAGCGCCAGCGACAACGGAAAGCCGAGGCCGAGGATGGCGCGGCGCCACCAACTGCCCGCCAGCACGCTGAGGGCCACACCCAAGGCCGAGGCCAGCGTCAGCGCCAGCCAGGGCGACCCGCCCAGGCCCAGCAAGCCCCCAAACAAGGCCCAGGCGCTGCCCCAGGCCAACAAGGCCGGCAGCGGCCAGGGCAAACGGGCAAACATGCTGGAGCGGTGCTGACGGCTCAGCGGCTGCCGGCGTGGATGGCGGCGGCCTTGAGCTTGTCGATCAAGCCGTTGAGTTCTTCCAGCGAGCCAAACTGGATGCTGATCTCGCCCATTTCCTCCAGCCGCCCAGCCCGCTTGACGCGCTTTTTCACCCGCACTTCGACTTCGGCCATGAGCAGGTCCGACAGCTCTTCTTCGACCCGCTTCATGTCGCGCGATTTTTCTTTTTTCGGCTTGACCGCAGTCAGCGTGAACTCGGCACTGAGCTTTTTGGACAGGCTCTCGGCTTCGCGCACCGACATTTTCTTGGCCACGATCTGGCTCGCCGCCGTGATCTGGGTCGCCCGGTCCAGCACCAGCAGCGAGCGGGCATGGCCCATGTCGAGGTCGCCCGCCATCAGCATGGTTTGCACCGGCTCGGCCAGATTCAGCAGGCGCAGCAGGTTGCTGGCGGCGCTGCGCGACCGCCCGACCGCCTGGGCGGCCAGTTCGTGCGTCAGACCAAACTCCTTGACCAGCCGTTGCAGGCCTTGCGCTTCTTCCAGCGGATTGAGGTCTTCGCGCTGGATGTTTTCAATCAGCGCCATGGCGGCGGCGGACTCGTTCGGCACGTCGCGCACCAGCACCGGCACACTGTCCAGCCCGGCCAGTTTGGCGGCCCGAAAGCGCCGCTCGCCGGCAATGATCTCGTACTTGCCCTGGTGGGCACCGTCTTTCAGCTGCCGCACCAGAATCGGCTGCAGGATGCCCTGCGCCTTGATCGATTCGGCCAGCTCGTACAGGGCGCCCTCGTCCATGCGGGTGCGCGGCTGGTAGATGCCGGGCAGCATGTCGGTGAGCTGCAGCGACGCCGGCAAGCCGGGACTGGCGGGGTTGCCTTCGGACGAGTCAAACGAGGCGGTCTCGTTCACTTTGGGCCCGAACAACGCTTCGAGTCCGCGGCCCAAGCCTTTGGGTTTTTTGGTAGCCATTCGATAGTTCCTTACTTACTTAATTGGCACAGCAGTTCATGCCCGTGCGGCCAGACGCCCAGACCCGACTCGCTATTGAGATGGCCCAGCGGGCCGGCGTCGACAAAGTCAGCGCCCCAGGCGCTGGCGAACGCTTGCGCCCGCGCCAGACTGCAATACGGATCATTGCGGCTGCCGACCAGGATGCTTTTGAACGGCAGCGGCTGCATGGGAATCGGCGACCAGCTGGTCAGGACCGGACGCAGTTCCTCGCGCTCGGCGTCGCCCGGGGCGACCAGCAAGGCGGCTTTCACCAGATGCGGGTTGCGCGTGTGCGCAGCCCAGGCCGCCACCAGCAGACAACCGAGGCTGTGCGCCACCAGCACCGCTGGTGCCTTTTGCTGCAGCAGCACGTCTTCGAGCCGGGCAATCCAGTCACCGCGCAAGGGGCGCAGCCAGTCGTGCTGCTCCACCCGCTGGTAGGCGTGCGCGGTTTCCCACAGGCTTTGCCAGTGGTCAGGGCCGGAGTTTTGCCAACCCGGCAGGAGCAGGACAGGGGCAGTGTTCATTTGCTATTATTTTTATAGCTGCTGGCGCTTGTTTAACAAGGGCCAACGGCTGATTTGACTAAAGTTTATCGATGCGCTCGACCATCTCTTGGGCAAACGCGACAAACGCCTGCGCGCCCTTGGAGGCGGGGTCAAACACCACGCCCGGCACGCCATAGCTGGGCGCTTCGGCCAAGCGCACGTTGCGCGGAATCACGGTGTTGAACACCTTGCCGCCAAAATGCGCCTTGAGTTGCTCGCTCACCTGCTGCTGCAAGGTGATGCGCGGGTCAAACATGACGCGCAGCAAGCCGATGATGGAGAGGTCTTTGTTCAGGTTGGCATGCACCTGCTTGATGGTATTGACCAGGTCGGTCAGCCCTTCGAGCGCAAAGTACTCGCACTGCATCGGCACGATCACGCCGTGCGCGCTGCACAGGCCGTTGAGCGTCAGCATCGACAAGCTGGGCGGGCAATCGATCAGGATGAAGTCGTAATCAGCATCCACTTCGGTCAAGGCCTGCTTGAGGCGTTTTTCGCGCCGCTCCAGCGTCACCAACTCAATCTCGGCGCCGGACAGTTCCCGGTTGGCGCCTAGGATGTCGTAGCCGCAGCCAGCCTCGATCAGCTTGTCGCTTTGCACCCGCGCCTCTTTCACCGAGGCCGATTCGATCAACACGTCATAGATCGTGAGTTCCAGCTTGCGCTTGTCCACCCCCGAGCCCATGGTGGCGTTGCCCTGCGGGTCCAGGTCAATCATCAGCACACGCTGCCCCACCTTGGCCAGTCCGGCTGCCAGATTGACCGTGGTAGTGGTCTTGCCAACACCGCCCTTTTGATTGGCGACGCAGAATATTTTGGCCATGGTGTGCTTACCTGAGATGAAATAAAAACAGAACGAGAGATCCGTGTTTCACGTGAAACAGACTGCAAATGTAAGCGAAGAAACCCACGCTTAGCGCGCCAGCGCCAGCTTGAGACCAAAAGCAATCAAAAACAGGCCGGCCAGCTTTTCCAGCGCACGCGAAATCAACGGATTGGCACGCAAGCGCGCCGCCAGAAAGTGGGTCAGCAACACCACCGTCAGGCCGTAGCCAAAGGTCAGCGCCGCAATGGTCAGCGCCATGAAGGCGAAGGTGGTCAAGCCCTGATGCTGGACCGGATCGACGAACAAAGGAAAGAAGGCCATGTAAAACACAATCGCCTTCGGATTGAGCAGCGTGATCGTGAGCGCCTGACGCAGATAGTGGTGCGGCTTGATGTGCAACACCGGAGCGGCGCCCGGTCGGGCCAACAGCATCTTGCCGCCGAGCCAAGCCAGATAGCCGGCACCGAGCCATTGCACGGCATTAAAGGCGGCCGGATAGGTGCCCAGCAAAGCCGCTACCCCGGCCACGGCCAGCCACAGCAGAAACTGGTCACCCACAATCACGCCCAAGGTGGCCGCCAAGCCACCCTTGATGCCGCCCTTGCCCGTGGACGTGATCAAGGCCAAATTCCCCGGACCGGGAATCAGCAAGAACACCAGAATGGCGACCACAAAAGAGCCGTAGTCGGCGATGCCAAACATGATGGGCTTACGCTTTGCGCATCCAGACAATGCAGCGCTCGGCATGCAACCCCGGCACCGTCAGTTGTTCCACGTGAAACACAACGATCTCTGCCGGCAAGACGCCGATTTCGTCCGCCGGACGCTTGCCCTTCATGGCCAGCCAGACCCCGTGCTCCGCCAACGCGGCCGAGGACCAGCTGGTGAAATCAAGCAGAGAAGCAAACGCGCGCGAACTGATGACGTCGTACTGCTCGGTCAGACTCTCAACCCGCGCATGCAGCCCCCGCAGATTGGGCAGCCGCAGGGTGGCCGCCACCTGCCGGATGAAGGCCGCTTTTTTGGCGACGGTGTCGACACAGTCCACCGCCACCTCGGGACAGCAAATCGCAATCACAATACCGGGCAGACCGGCACCGGAGCCCACATCCAGCAGCTTGATACGCCGTGCCGACTCGGTCGGACTGAGCGCGGCCAACTGCTGGCGCAAGGGAGCAATCACGGCCAGACTGTCCAGCAAATGGTGCGTCAACATCTCGGCCGGGTCGCGCACCGCCGTCAGGTTGTAGACCTTGGTCCATTTCTCGATCAATGCCAGGTAGTCCAGCAGGTGGGTAATTTGCGCGTCGTCCAGCAGCAACGCCAGATCGACCAACCCCTGGCGCAAGTCTTTTTCCAGGGCGCGCATCAAGCAATCCCCTCTTCGGCGTCACTCGCATCCGCCATTTTTCCCGGCGTCACGAAGCCTTTGAACTTGCTTTTTTTCAGGTGCACCAGCAACAGGGAAATGGCCGCCGGCGTGATGCCGGAAATGCGCGAGGCCTGCCCCAGCGTTTCGGGCCGGTGCTTGCTCAGCTTCTGCCGGGCTTCGATACTCAAGGCCGCCACCAACATATAGTCCAACGCCTCCGGCAGTTTGAGGTTTTCATAATGCGCGGCGCGCCCGATCTCCTCTTTTTGCCGATCGATGTAGCCGGCATACTTGGCTGTGATTTCCACCTGCTCAATCACCACCGCCGCAAATGTCGTGTCCGCCACAGCCAGGTCGCCGGTTTCACGTGAAACATAGGCCTCCAGTTCCGCGCTGGCATATTTGCCCGCACTCAAGGTCATTAAGCTCGCATAGTTCACATCCGGGCGCCGCAACAACTCCGAAAAACTGTATTCATGCTCAATCGCCTTGCCCAGCACCCGCTCCGCCTCGGCGATTGCCAGATTTTTCGGGCTGACCCAGAGCGACCGCAGGCGTTCTGTTTCACGTGAAACAGCGTCACGCTTGCGGCTGAAAGCTGCCCAGCGCGCATCATCCACCAGACCCAATTGGCGCCCGACTTCCGTCAGGCGCATGTCGGCGTTGTCTTCTCGCAGTTGCAGCCGGAACTCGGCCCTGCTGGTGAACATGCGGTAGGGCTCGGTCACGCCCTTGGTGATCAGATCGTCCACCAGCACGCCCAGGTAGGCTTCATCGCGGCCGGGCACCCAGGTGTCCTGCGTCCAGGCGGTTTTGGCACCGGCCTGCAAGGCGGCGTTGATGCCGGCAAACATGCCTTGCGCCGCCGCTTCTTCGTAGCCGGTGGTGCCGTTGATCTGGCCGGCAAAGAACAGGCCACCGATCGCCTTGGTCTCGAAACTGCTCTTGAGCTGCTGCGGATCAAAGTAGTCGTACTCGATGGCGTAGCCCGGGCGCAGGATGTGGGCGTTCTCCAGCCCGGCCATCGAACGGACCAGGGCGTACTGAATGTCGAACGGCAGGCTGGTGCTGATGCCGTTGGGGTAATACTCGTTGGTCGTCAGACCTTCGGGTTCCAGAAAAATCTGGTGGCTGTCTTTGTCGGCAAAGCGGCCGATCTTGTCTTCCACGCTGGGGCAATAGCGCGGGCCGACGCCCTCGATCTTGCCGGTGAACATCGGACTGCGGTCAAAACCGCTGCGAATGATGTTGTGGGTGCGCTGGTTGGTGTGCGTCATCCAGCACGACATTTGCGGCGGATGCTGCTCGACCCGCCCCATGAAGCTGAACACCGGCATCACCGGACTCATGCCGCCGGGCATGCCGTCGCCCGGCTGCTCGATGCATTTGCTGAAGTCAATCGAGCGTCCATCCAGCCGCGGTGGCGTGCCAGTTTTCAGGCGGCCCTGCGGCAACTTCAATTCTTTCAACCGCGCGCTCAAGGACACCGCCGGCGGGTCCCCCGCCCGGCCGGCCGCGTAGTTGTTCATGCCGACATGGATCTTGCCGTCCAGAAAAGTGCCGGCCGTCAGCACCACGGTTTTGGCGCGGAACTTGATGCCGACCTGCGTCACCGCCCCCACCACCCGGTCGCCCTCCACCATCAGGTCGTCCACCGCCTGCTGGAACAGCCACAAATTAGGCTGGTTTTCCAGCCGGCGGCGAATCGCCGCCTTGTACAGCACCCGGTCCGCTTGGGCGCGGGTGGCGCGCACCGCGGGGCCTTTGCTGGAGTTGAGGATGCGAAACTGGATGCCGCCTTCATCGGTGGCCGCCGCCATGGCGCCGCCCATGGCGTCCACCTCCTTCACCAGATGCCCCTTGCCGATACCGCCGATCGACGGATTGCAGCTCATCTGGCCCAGGGTTTCGATGTTGTGGCTGAGCAGCAAAGTCTTGCAGCCCATGCGGGCGGCTGCCAACGCAGCCTCGGTTCCGGCATGGCCGCCGCCGACGACGATGACGTCGAAATTTTCTGGATAAAGCATGGCTGTGGGTAAGTTGATGGGCGGGAGTGAAAGGCGCTCGCCCGGCGCGCCGTGAGGCAAGGCCCTGATTTTACCGGGCCACCCCTCTTTTGGTGATTCTCAAGGGTATGACGCTTTTGATCGTGGCCAGCAGTAGCTGGCCACGGGCGGCCAGCGCCCGAAATTTATAATAAAAAATGCCGCCAGCCCCCGTCTACCCTGCGCAACTAGCTATTAATTTAATAGCATAAAACCAAAGACGCCGGCCACGCAGTCGCCGGCGCGCCAACTCGGGCCGCCCATTTGGACCGCGCACCCTATTTCCGCCCGGTGAATACCCTGACCTGTCCACTACTTGACAGCCAAATGACCCGTGCGGGCTTATTCTGCTGGACGGCGATTCCGGCAGCGTGCTGGAGCGTCCATTTGGAGCCCCTCATGCCCACCCTCTCCCTCAAAGAAACGGTCAGTGCCGACGAATGGCAGCTGCGTTGCGATCTGGCGGCCTGCTACCGGCTGGTGGCCGCCTACGGCTGGAGCGACCTCGTGTTCACCCACATCTCGGCCCGCATTCCCGGCCCGGAACATCATTTCCTGATCAACCCCTACGGGCTGATGTTTGATGAAATCACCGCCTCCAGCCTGGTCAAGATTGACCAGGACTGCAACAAACTGAGCGCCTCGCCCTACCCGGTCAACCCGGCCGGCTTCACCATCCACAGCTGCATCCACCAGGGCCGTGCCGACGCCGGCTGTGTGCTGCACACCCACACCCGGGCCGGTATCGCGGTCAGCGCGCAAAAATGCGGCGTGCTGCCGATCAGCCAGCAATCCACCTTTGTGCTGGGCTCGCTGGCGTACCACAACTACGAAGGCGTGGCCCTGCACGAGGAGGAAAAACCGCGCCTGCAGGCCGACCTGGGCACTGCCAACTACTTGATGTTGCGCAACCACGGTCTGCTCACGGTGGGTAAAACTATTCCCGATGCCTTTCTGGCGATGTACACCTTCGAGAACACCTGCCGCATCCAGATCGATGCCCAGGCCGGTGGCGAGTTGACGCTGGTGAACCCGCACATCGTGGCCAGGATCGCTGGCGTCATGAAAGTGGCCACCGCCGGCCTGGGTGCCGCGCTGGCTTGGCCGGCCCTGCTGCGAAAACTTGACCGTCTGGACCCCAGCTACAAAACATGACTACCACCGCTTTCTCCGGCAGCCCGCCCGCCAACCGGGTGCGCCAGGAACTGGACGCCACGCTCAAACTGCAGCGCGCAGCCTACCTGGCGCACCCGATCCCGAGCCTGGACGAACGCCGCGCCGATCTGCGCAAGCTGCAGGCCTTTCTTCGCGAGAACAAGGCCGGCTTGGTGGCGGCCATCAACGCCGACTATCGCCACCGGTCGCAACACGAAACCCTGTTTACCGAACTGTTTCCGGCCATCGACGCGGTCAACCACACCCTGAAACACCTCAAGCAATGGATGAAACCACAGAAACGCGGCATTGATCTGCGCAATTTCCTGGGTGCCCGCAACCGCGTCATTCCCCAGCCACTGGGCGTGGTCGGCTGCCTGGTGCCGTGGAACTTTCCGATCAACCTGAGCTTCATCCCGCTGATTTACATCTTTGCCGCCGGCAACCGCGCCATGGTCAAGATGTCGGAAAATTCACGCCATCTGGCCCAGTTCCTGATCGACAAAATTCCGGCCTATTTCCCGCCCGACAAGCTGGCTTTCTTTGATGAAACCGGCGGCGTCGGCATCAAGTTTTCGCAACTCAAGTTCGACCACCTGCTGTTCACCGGCTCCGGCCAAACCGGTCGCGCCGTGATGGCTGCCGCCGCGCAAAACCTGTGCCCGGTGACGCTGGAACTGGGTGGCAAATCCCCCGCCATCCTCTGCGACGATTACCCGGTAGTGCAGGCGGCCGAGCGGCTGCTGTTTGTCAAGCTGCTCAACGCCGGGCAAATTTGCACCACAGTCGACCACGTCTATGTGCCGCAGGGCAAGACGCCCGCCTTTGTGGCGGCGGCGAAGGCCATCGTGGCCAAGCGCTACCCGCAACTGGCGTCACCCGACTACACCGCCATCATTGACGACAAGGCCTTCCAGCGGCTCACCCAGGCGCTGGACGAAGCCGAGGCCGGCGGCGCCACGCTGGTGCAGCTGATTCCGGGCCCCAAATGGGACGCCGTCAGCCGGAAAATCGCGCCCCACATCGTGCTCAACGCGCCCGCCGACAGCCAGTTGTGCACCCGCGAAATTTTCGGCCCGATTCTGCCGGTGATTGAATACCGCACGCTGGAGGAGCCAATCCAGGCCATCAACCAGGGCCCACGCCCGCTGGCGCTCTACCCCTTCAGCCATGACAAAACCACCATCCAGCAGCTGCTGGACCGCGTGATGTCGGGTGGCGTCAGCGTCAACGACGGCCTGTTCCACGTCGGCCAGCATGACCTGCCGTTTGGTGGCGTCGGCGACAGCGGCATGGGCCACTACCACGGCCAGGAAGGTTTCATCACCTTCTCCAAAATGCGCCCGGTGTTCTACCAGGCCCGTTGGAGTGCGGTCAAGTTCCTGTGGCCGCCCTACGGAAAATTTGCCACCAAGTACCTGAATTTCCTTACCAAGTAGTCAACACAGCAGGGTTTCCAAAGTGCAGACTCAATCATTTGACTACGTCGTGATCGGCGGCGGCAGTGCCGGCTGTGTCGTCGCCAGCCGCCTGTCCGAAGACCCGAAAATTTCCGTCTGCTTGCTGGAAGCCGGCGGCCCCGACAGCTCCGCCCTCATCCAGGCGCCACTGGGTTTTGCCGCTACCGCAGCACTCGGCCTGCACAACTGGAACTACAACACGGTGCCGCAGCCGGGCCTGAAC
The DNA here is from genome assembly GCF_012927445.1 of Rhodoferax sp. Classification (GTDB taxonomy): domain Bacteria; phylum Pseudomonadota; class Gammaproteobacteria; order Burkholderiales; family Burkholderiaceae_C; genus Rhodoferax. The sequence continues at coordinate 311,213 of NZ_JABBPD010000007.1, read as the reverse complement.
GGACGACGTGGTTTTCAGCCCCGCGGCCAGGTGCTGGGCGGCAGCAGTTCCATCAACGCCATGGTCTACACCCGCGGCAACCGGCTGGACTACGACCATTGGGCCGCGCTGGGCAACCCGGGCTGGGGATTTGACGACGTGCTGCCCTACTTCAAGCGGGCCGAAAACAGCGAATGCTTTGGCGCCAACGCCCTCCACGGCAGCGGTGGCCCGCTCAATGTGAGCTATCTGCCAAGCCCCAGCCTGCTTAATGCGGCGTTTCTGGCCGCCTGCGCCGAGCACGGTGTGCCGCCAACGCCGGACTACAACGGCGCCTCGCAGTTCGGTTGTGCCCCGGCGCAAGTGACGCAAAAAAATGGCGAACGCTGCAGTGCCGCCAAAGCCTACCTCACACCGCATCGCGCCCGGCCCAACCTCACCGTGATCACCCAGGCCCGCACCCAGCGCCTGCTGCTGGACGGCCGGCGTGCCGTCGGGGCCGAGTTCCGGCACGCCGGGCAAACACGGCAGGTCAAGGCCCGGCGCGAAGTCATTTTGTCGGCCGGCGCCTACGGCTCGCCGCAACTGCTGATGTTGTCGGGCATCGGTCCCGCCGCCCAGCTGCAACAACAGGGCATTCCCGTGGTGCATGACCTGCCCGGCGTCGGTCAAAACCTGCACGACCACGTCACCACCGTGCTGATTTACCGCACGCCGCGCAAAGACGCCACGTTGGGGCTGTCGCTGGCCGGGCTGGTCACGATCGTCAAAGGCATCTTCGAGTGGCGCCGCCAGCGCACCGGCGTCATCACCAGCAACGTCGCCGAATCGCAGGCCTTTTTGCGAACCGACCCGAGCGAGGCCGCGCCCGACATCCAGCTGGCGCTGTGCACCGGCATCGTGGACGACCACACGCGCAAAAACCACCTGGGGCACGGCTACACGCTGCATATCACCCTGATGCGCCCACAAAGCCGGGGTACGGTGACGCTGCACAGCGCCAGCGCCCAGGAGGCACCCTTGATCGATCCGCAATTTTTGACCGATCCGCGCGACATGGCGACGCTCATCAAGGGCACGCAGATCGGGTTTGACATCATGCAAAGCCCCGCTTTGGCCCCGTACCGCGGCAAGATGCTCTACCCGCTGGAACGCCACAACCCGGTGCAGATCGAGCAGTTTTTGCGCGACCACTCCGACACCGAATACCACCCCTGCGGCACCTGCAAGATGGGTCCGGCCAGCGACCCGCTGGCCGTGGTCGACGCCCGCCTGCGCGTTTACGGCATCCAGAACCTGCGGGTGGTGGACGCCGCCATCATGCCGCAGCTGACCACCGGCAACACCAACGCGCCGACCATCATGATCGGCGAGAAGGCGGCGGACCTGATCCGGGACGCGGCAGTTTCCACATAGTTGCTATTTTTTTAATAGCTGCTTACGCAGACGGGACAGGGGCTACTTGCCAAAAAGCTTCTTGAGCCCTTCGCCCACCTTGTCGCCAACCGACGCGCCGGCACCGGTGCCCAGCCCGGGCATGACCACCGTGCCAATCGCCGCACCGATCAGGGCGCCGCGCGTCAGGGTCACCTCGGGCGCATCCAGTGTGCCGCCCACCGCCAGCGGCACCCCGACCGCGCTGCCCAAAGCGGACGCCGCCAGATTCACATTGATGTGCCCACTCAAGGCCCGACTCGCGGCCACGTCCACATTCCCGCTGGCACTCAGCACACCGGAACTCGCCGCCAGATTGGAGAGCTGGCCGGCGCGGCCCCGGGTCGTGACCTGACCACTCAGCGTGTCCAGCTGGGTTTCGCCTCCCCGGCTCAAACCGACGGTCCGGACCGCGCGGGCCAGGTCAACGCCGTGCAATACGGCTTGGCGCACGTTGAAGGTGCTCTGCGTCTGCAACACATCCGCCAAGGCGGCAATCCGGACCGCGCGTCCGGACAGGCTGGTGTCCGCATCAAGCCGACCGCTCAGGGCCGGCTGGGGACTGCGGGTCAGCGCGGCGACTTCGACGCCCCGCGTTTGCAGCTGCCCTTTCAGCACAAACTCGGCTCCAGGCCGGGGTGCCGGCTGCAATTGAAAAGTGCCGTGCAGCGTACCGCCGCCCACCGCCATGGCCAGCGTCCAGTCAGGGCCCAGATGTTGCAGGCGCGCCGTGGCGCCCTGCAACTGGCCTGCCAGAATCTTGACCGACACGTCATCCGGCGAACCCTGTGCGCTCAAGTGCACGTCGGCATCGAGCGAGATGCGGTCTCCCTTGGCGCTGATCCAGGTCACGTTGTCGAGCAGCGTTCGACGCGGAATGTATTGCAGATTTTCAATGCTTTCAGTCTCTGGTCCTTGTGCAACGGGCGCAGCCTGCTTCTTTTTTTGTAGCGACAGCAACAAGGCGTCAATCGCCGTCTGCGGCAGCAGGGCGCGCCGCACCAATACCGTGGTCAGTTCCAGCTGGCCCTGCATCAACCCACGCCAGGCCGGGCGCACTTCCAGCCGCTCCAGCGTCAGGGCCGGCTGGGTCTGAATCTGGACGCCTTCGACCGCCACCGCCGGCAGCGGCCACAGCGTCACGTCGATGCGCGCCAGCTTCACCGCCACACCGAGTGTCAGGCTGGCCTCTTGCTCGGCCCGCACCTTGAAATCGTCGGTCCCAAGCCAGCGGTGCAAAGCCCAGCCACCCGCCGCCAGCAAGATCAGCAGGACCAACCCTGACAGCAAAATCCATTTCAAAACTCGTTTCATGCTGGCATTTTGCATCGGCCCACCCGCCACAGCTGTGTCAGCGGCTAGCATCAAGGCTCCACCCTTTTCAAACCGGTTCGCCCGAACCCCTTTAGGACATTCATGAAGCTTTATTACTCTCCCGGTGCCTGCTCGCTATCGCCCCACATCGCACTGAAGGAGTCCGGTTTGTCGTTTGAAGCCATTGCGGCGCCGACCAAAACCCATCGACTGGCCGATGGCACCGACTACTACACCCTCAACCCGCTCGGTTACGTGCCGCTGCTGGTACTGGACGACGGCACCCAGTTGCGCGAAGGTCAGGTCATCGTGCAATACATCGCCGACCAGGTGCCGGCCCAACAGCTGGCGCCCGCCAACGGCACGTTAGCCCGCTACAAGCTGCAGGAGTGGCTGAGCTTCATCAGCACCGAGCTGCACAGAGGCTTCACACCCCTGTTCACGCCCGGCATGCCTGAAGAAGCCAAAACCATGGCCAAAACCCGGTTAGCCTCACGCCTGCAATGGGTCAATGGGGAACTGGCGAGCAAGACCTACCTGATGGGCGATACCTTCACGGTGGCCGACGGCTACCTGTTTACCGTGCTCAGCTGGTCTAAACATGTCGGCATCGACCTCTCCGGCCTGCCCAACCTGGGCGCCTTCATGGGCAGCGTGGGCACCCGCCCTGCGGTGCAAGAGGCTTTGCGCGCCGAAGGCCTGTTCAAGTAATTAGACCTGACCCAGCGCGCTGTCGCCTGGGTGTCTTGGTAGTGGGGTCGCCATGCGCCTTTGCGCTTGCATTTTGCGGGAACGCCTGCAAATGAAATTGCACACGCAGGTTGACGCGTGCCCTCCCACTTTTCTGCTCACAGGTAACTCATGACTTCTATGTTCGATCCCCTTCAAGTTGGCCGTATTCAACTGGCCAACCGCGTCGTCATGGCCCCGCTGACGCGCAACCGCGCGCCCGGCGCCATCCCGACACCGTTGATGGCCACCTACTACACCCAGCGCGCCGATCCCCAAAACGGCGCCGGCCTGATCGTGAGCGAAGCCACCGCCATCAGCCACCAGGGACAAGGCTATTCCGACGTGCCCGGCATCTGGAGCGACGAGCAGATCGCTGCCTGGAAAAAAGTGACTGATTCAGTCCATGCCGCCGCCGGCAAGATCGTGGTGCAACTCTGGCATGTGGGGCGGATCTCGCATGTGGACCTGCAACCTGGCGGCCAGGCACCGGTGGCGCCCTCGGCCATCCGCGCCAACACCAAGACCGTGCTGATCCGCGATGGCGTGCCCTCGTTTGAGGACACCTCCATGCCGCGTGCCCTGACGCTGGACGAGTTGCCCGGCATCGTGGACGACTACCGCCGCGCCGCCCGCAATGCCATCGCCGCCGGCTTCGATGGCGTCGAAGTGCATGGAGCCAATGGCTACTTGCTCGACCAATTTCTGCGTTCGGGCTCCAACACCCGCACCGACGCGTATGGCGGCAGCATTGAAAACCGGGCCCGCTTCCTGCTGGAAGTCATGCGCGCCGTCACGCAAGAAATCGGCGGCGACCGCGTCGGTCTGCGTCTGTCACCGGTGACCCCGGCCAACGATGCGCAAGACCCGCAGCCGCAGCCGCTGTTTGACTATGTCGTGGCGCAACTGGCGCCGCTGAATCTGGCGTTCCTGCACCTCATCGAAGGCGCCACCGGCGGGGCGCGGGATCATGTGCAGGGTGACACACCGTTTGACTATGCAGCGTTGCGCGCCAGCTACCGGAACGCCGGTGGCAAGGGCGCCTGGATGGTGAATAACGGTTTGGACACCGCGTTGGCCAACCAGGCGCTGGCGGAAGGTGCCGACCTGGTGGCCTTCGGTCGCCCTTTCATTGCCAACCCCGACCTCACCCGTCGCCTGCGGGAGGGTGCCGCCCTCAATGAGCCAGACCGCGCCACCTTTTACGGCGGTGGCGCCAAAGGCTACACCGACTATCCAACGCTGGCCTGAAGCGGCCCGCGCATCAGCAAACCTTAGGCCTCTCCCTCGCCCAAGCCAATGGGCGCGGGCGCCCGCATCACAATGTGGGTGAACAACCGGTCATAGGCTGGATCGCGCGGGTACTTGCCGGTCAGAGGGTCACAATTGACGGCAAAAGCGGCGTCGAGCTCTTTCCAGTCGGCATCATTCAACACCTTTTGCGCCGCCGGCAAGATCACGGTTTCTTCCAGCCGCATGTGTTCCAGATAAAAATCGATATAGCGCTTGACGGCCTCGTCAAACGCGACACGCCTTGAATCGCCCACCAACTCCCACGCCAGCAACAGGTGCTGTAACTCGCGCACCGACGCTTCACCGCTGGTGTGGTCTTTTTCCAGCCGAATAATCGTCTCCATGACCTCCGGGGCCAGGCGCGCGACGCGCGGAAACAGCAGGTCCGACTCCTTGGGGTGATGAAGACGCTCCGGAAATTCGTCGATGTAGAACAGCATCGCCCGCATCACATCAAAAAAACTCCCCGGCTCGTGGTCTGGGCCGCGCTCGACCATCAAGCCAAGTGACCGCAACATGGCCGACAACGCAGCGTGCTCGTCGCGAATGATTCGAATGCTTTCGTGGGCCATGTCATGTCTCCTGTGAACGGCGCAAGCATGGCATGTGATCAAAAAATCAGTCTTGATGCAGATCAACGGACCTAAAGCAACTGGTCGGTGCGCGCCACAGCATTGCCGCTTTTGAGCGCGCAGGCAGCTGTATTTGCTTACATCATTTTGAGCCGGCGTGTCAAAGAATAAAGCTGTGCATAGTTTCGGCATAACGCCCTGGTTATCCACAGGTAAATCAAATTTTTGAAAGTTGTTCATATTCACGATGCAAACCAAAAGCACGGTCGCCCACATGGGTTGATCGCATGCAAGCCATTGATTTAAAACAAAAATTTAGCCTTATCCACACAAATCTGCAACCCTTATCTACTACTACTAATTAAAAATAGAATAAATAGGAGAGAGTCAAAGGCAAACAGAAGACAAAAAAGAAGTTGCCATTTGGCCCGCCAAAGTTTGAACAAGACTTCACCAAAGAAGCTGGCCGGTTTAGTGGTTTTACCAATGCAATCAAGTAAAATTTGCGTTCACTTGAACCGCCCATCACGGTCTCCCAACACTTCATGTTCGTTTCTTCCGTCGCTAATTCACCTGACCATCCGCATGCCTCTTTTGAAATAAAGAGTGCCCAGTTGCCCTTGGTGGCACTCATGCTCATGACCAGCGACTGGAAGGTGCTGGCGGCTGATCTCACCCAGCAATACGGCGCCGGTGGCGACAACGCCGATTTTTTTGACCACGATGCACTGGTGATTGATTTTTCGCACCTGGCGGCAGACACCCCGGTGCAAGATATGGCCCCTTTGCTGGCCGTGTTGCGGGCCTGTCACTTGGTGCCGGTGGCCGTGCGTGGCGCCAGTACCGCTTGGGTGGCGTCTGCGCGCGCCTTTGGGCTGGTGGAGGCCCCTGCCGATGCGCCGCGAGTGCGTCCTGCGGTCGCTACGCCAGTGGCAACGGAATACGTGGTGCAAGAGGTGGTACGTGAAATACACGGCCCTGCCACCATGGTGGTGGACAAACCCTTGCGTTCCGGGCAAAAAATTTATGCCCGGGGTGCCGATCTGGTGGTGTTGGCCATGGTCAACCAGGGCGCTGAAGTGGTGGCCGATGGCAATATCCATGTGTATGCCCCGCTGCGTGGCAAAGCCATGGCCGGTGCCAGTGGCAACACCAATGCCCGCATCTTTTCCTTGTGCCTGGAGCCTGAGTTGATTTCCATTGCGGGCGTCTACCGCACCAGTGAAAATCCCCTGGCGGACGATGTGCGTGGCAAGCCGGCACAGGTTCGCTTAAGTAACGATGGGCAGGAAAAGTTGCTGTTTGAAGCGCTGAAAGCCTAATTTTTTAAATTTGAAAGACATCTCTCCCATGGCAAAAATCATTGTGGTTACTTCCGGCAAGGGTGGTGTGGGCAAAACAACCACCAGCGCCAGCTTTGCAACTGGTCTGGCCCTGCGCGGCCACAAGACCGCGGTGATCGACTTTGATGTCGGCCTGCGCAATCTGGACCTGATCATGGGCTGCGAGCGCCGCGTCGTGTATGACCTGATCAATGTCATCCAGGGTGAGGCTAACCTGAACCAGGCCCTTATCAAAGACAAGCAGTGCGACAACCTGTACGTGCTGGCCGCCTCGCAAACCCGCGACAAAGATGCGCTGACACAGGACGGCGTGGAAAAAGTGCTGTTCGATCTGGGCGCCATGGGCTTTGATTTCATCGTCTGTGATTCACCGGCCGGGATCGAAACCGGTGCCCTGATGGCCATGCACTTTGCCGACGAGGCCCTGGTGGTGACCAATCCTGAGGTCTCTTCGGTGCGCGATTCGGACCGCATTCTGGGCATGCTCTCCAGCAAGACCAAGCGTGCCATGGAAGGGCTGGAGCCGATCAAGGAGCATTTGCTCATCACCCGCTACAACCCGGCCCGGGTCAACCAGGGCCAGATGCTGTCGCTGGAAGACATACAGGACATTTTGCGCATCAAGCTGATCGGTGTCATACCCGAGAGCGAATCGGTGCTGCAGGCGTCCAACCAGGGCGTTCCTGCGGTGCATATGCAGGGTAGCGACGTGTCAGAAGCCTACAAAGACGTGATTGACCGCTTTTTGGGCACTGACAAGCCCATGCGTTTTACCGAAGCGCCCAAGCAGGGACTGCTGAAACGAATCTTTGGTGGAAAGTAAGGCCATGTCATTCATCTCTTTTTTCATCGGCGAGAAGAAGAAAACTGCCAGCGTGGCCAAGGAGCGCCTGCAAATTATTCTGGCGCATGAACGCAGCGGCCGCAATGCCGCCGAGCCTGACTACCTGCCCGCCCTGCAACGCGAACTGATGGCGGTCATCAGCAAGTACGTCAAGATCAATCTGGAAGACATCAAGGTCAACCTGGAGCGGCAGGACAATCTTGAAGTGCTGGAAGTCAAAATCGAACTGCCGGACAAGCGGTAAATTTACGCCAGCAGCTTGAGCGTACTTTCGTCAAGCTTGCCGCCGAAGAAACGGGTCAGTGCCTGCTTGAACACTGGCTCTTCCGGGGCCACCTGCGCAAAGAGCGTCAGGCTGGATTTGAATTTGAGGTCATCGGTTGACCCAAAAATGTCCCGGGCCGTCGCGTTGCTCTGGGCCAACACCAGCTGCGTGCACTCCTTCAGGCGCGGGCCCAAAATGGGGTGCTGCCAAAAACTCAGGGCCTCGTCCCTGGAGTCGAGGCCATAGTGTCTGGCAATCGGGCTGTGGCCCAAGCCTTTGAGTTGGGGAAAGATGAACCACATCCAGTGGCTGGTTTTTTCGCCGAGCGCCAGTTCGTTGCACACTGATTCATAGACCCGGTCTTGCGCCTCCAAAAATCGCTGGAGCCCCTGTGTTGTCAAGTTCATCATTCCAGTAATCCATATCCCTTAGATTTATTCATGTTGAGGCTTGTCAATAGCCCCGTCTGGTTGTCTGCTAACTCAGCATGAAATGTATCCTCATGTAACGGGCTTGGTTACTTTCTTTCAAATTTACCGCAAACACAACGCTTCCAAGGCAATGCTGGCGGCAAACTGGCGCACCAGGGTCTAGACGGCACTGTGTTTTTTGACCCAGGCAACATAGAGATCCATCCAGTTCTGCAAAAACTTTTGGCTGCCCGCACCGATGTCGCCGGCTTCGTCAAACAAGCCCTCCTTGGCATGGATAAAGGCTTCGGGCTGGCCCAGCGTCGGCACGTCCAGGTAGGCCAGCACATTGCGCAAATGCTGTTGTGCCAGTGCCGTGCCGATGGCCCCGACCGAAGCGCCCAGCAGGCCCGCCGGTTTGCCGGCCCAGGCGTTCTGGCCATAGGGACGCGAGGCATGGTCAATCGCATTTTTGAGGACACCAGGCATCGACCGGTTGTATTCGGGGGTCACAAAGAGCAGGCCCTGCGATGCCGCAAGGTCGGCTTTCAAGCGCACAACGGACTCGGCTTGGTGGGCGTCGTCGTCCTGGTTATAGAGCGGCAGGTCGCCGATTTGCACCTGCTTGAACGAAAAGTTCAGCGGCGCCAGTTTGGTGATGGCGAGGGCCAACTTGCGGTTGAAGGAATCGCGACGAAGGCTGCCGACAATGACGGCGATTTGATACGGGGCCATGTGAATTCTCCTGTGAAGGTGGATGAAGCTTGTGCAGTGTCCACCCATCCATCGCGAGCGTCAACCGGTGTCCGCACGGTACAGAGGAAACCCAAAGAGAAGAATACAAGGGCATCTTTGAGCGCAGATCATGCGCGTTGCTGGCATTTAGCACCCTCACCGCCCCTTGGTGCTGGTGCTGAGGCGCGGCATGCGTGCGCCACTGCTTGGGTGGATTGAACTTTCCGAATCCCGGCGTACTCACTCATGGGTATGAAACGCTGGCCTTTGCTGACCACCCTGCTCCTTGCCGTCGCCGCGATGGTCGGCTGCGCCGCGCTGGACGTCCGGCAGCGCGAATGGATTTTCCAGCCCAGCGACCGCGCTTGGGGCGGCGTGCAGGCCACCGATGACATGATGGACGTGTGGATTGACTTCAACTCCATCGCCAGCGGCAAGGCGGAACAGCTGCACGGCCTGTACCTGCCGTCGGAGCAGAAAGCCGCCCCGGTACTGCTGTACCTGCACGGTGCCGGCTGGAACGTGTCAGGCTCGGCGGGGCGCATGCGTCGCATGCAGGCATTGGGCTTCTCGGTACTGGCGGTGGACTACCGCGGTTTTGGCCGCAGCAGCGCCGGCTTGCCGTCGGAAGCAACGGCGCTCGAAGACGCGCGTGCCGCCTGGGACTGGATCGCCAGACGCCACCCGGCACCACCGCGCTACATCTTTGGCCACTCGCTGGGCGGCGCCATCGCCATCGACCTGGCCGCCCAGGTCAATGACGAGAGCGGCACCATCGTCGACGGCACCTTCACCAGCATTCTCGACGTGGTCAGTTCCTTCAAATGGGGCTGGCTGCCGGTGTCGAGTCTCATCACGCAGCGCTTTGAGTCGGTACGCAAGGTGGCCAGCATCGGCTCGCCGCTTCTGGTGGTGCATGGCAGCGAGGACCACTTGATTTCGCCGTCGCTGGGCCGCAAGCTGTTTGACGCCGCGCAGGAACCGAAGCGTTTCATGCTGGTGAAAGGCGGCTCGCATCACAACACCAATGCACTGGGCTACGCCCAATACGGCCAGGCGGTGGCCGAGTTGTTCCACCTGCCATTAGCGGCGACTGGTGCGGCGACCGCCGGACCTTGAGGTGCTCAAACCGGGGCCACGCTGACCGCGCAGCCGGTTAATGACTTTTTTGCTATTAATTTAATAGCTATTTGCGCTTATTCTGCATGGGCTAGAGGCCGATTTCACTCATAAAACCCTGATACCAAGCTGAGTTTTCACCGCCGCATCGCGTCGTTCGACAACCTTGAGCCCTAAAAGCAGCAGCGTGCCGACCGCCATCACCGCCGCCGCAAAGTACAAACCGGCGTTATAGCTGCCGAGGTGGCTGGCCAGCGAGCCGGTGATGGCCGGGCCGATGATCTGGGCCGCGCCGTAGGAGAGCGTCATCTTGCCCATCATCTTGGCCGGCCGGGTCGGGTAGTAGCGCCCGGCCATGCTCAGCACCAAGCTCACCATGCCGATGAAGGTGCCGCCAAACAGCAAGGCGCCGAACAGCGCCGCCACCAGGCCACCCACCATCACCGGCAACAAAATGCCAACGATTTGCAGCACCGCCGCCAGGATCAGGGCGTTGAGGTCGCCGGTGCGGCGGGCGATAAAGTCCCAGTTGATGCAGGCCGGCGCGGCACCAATCCCGATCGCCAGAAACACCAGATTGCCCTGCCCGGCCAGCCCCGGCAACTTGTTCACAATCGCCACGATGAAGGTGGCGCTCACCACGTAGCCGAAGCCGGCACAGAAATAGGCCGCCATGAAAATGCGCAGATAAAGCGGACTCGGCGGGTTGTCTTGCATCTGCTGCGCGCTCGTCGTCAAGCCGCTTTGATCCGGCTTGGGCAGCCAGCGCAAGGCCGGCACCAGCAGCAGACAACCCAACGCGGTAAAAGCGAACCATTGCTGGCGCCAGTCCAGCCACGGGCTGAACAGCGTGACGGCGGCGGCACAGCCCGCGATGCCCAGGCCAATACCGGCAAAGTGGATGCCCAACTCGCTGCGGTGGTTGTGGCGGATCAGCCAGTTCATGATCAGGCCGGTGCCGAGCAGCATGCCAGCGGCGCTGCTGAGGCCCGCCACGTAGCGAGACAAGGCCCAGATCGTGACATCCGTGGTCAGCCCCATGACGGCGGTGCTGACAATCGCCAGCACCATGCCAATCCGGTACAGGCGGTCTTTCAGCACCAGGTCGCTGATGAGGGAGGCGATGATCGCGCCGCTCAGGTAGCCGGCGTAGTTGATGGCCGCCAGCCAGCCCGCCGCCGCAACCCCCAGCCCGGCTTGCTGCTGCATCAGCGGCAGCAAGGGCGTGTAAGAAAACCGGGCCACGCCCAACACCAGTATCAGGCTGAAGATGCCGGCACTAAGGACCTTGATGCGCGCGCGTTGTTCACTCATAGGAAATATTTTTGCTGTTATTGGAGGCGTCAAAAGCGACATGCTGGCGCGGGCCAGTGGCGCCGTTGCAGGGGCGCGGACTGCGCTGATCGGTCCATTGTGCGGGCTGGCAGGTCGACCGAACTGTCCCGGCCGTGACCTCTGGGAACAGGGCGCCATGTTAAGCACGACAACAGTCGCCCGGCAGGTTTGAAAACGGCTTGGACCGCCGCAGTTCAAGTTTTCGCAGTGCGTAGCCTAGTACTATTAATTTAATAGCTACTTACGCATATAAAACGGGGGCTAGAGACCGATTTACCCTTATTATTTCCCCGGCTTCCAGCGCTTCAGCAGCAACGCATTGCTCATCACGCTAACCGAGCTCATCGCCATCGCCGCCCCGGCCACCACCGGGTTCAAAAAGCCCAGCGCCGCCAGCGGAATGCCGGCCACGTTGTAGGCAAAAGCCCAGAACAGGTTTTGCCGGATTTTGGCCACGGTGCGGTCCGAGATGTCCAGCGCCGCCGCCACCAGCAACGGGTCGCCGCGCATCAGGGTGATGCCGGCGGCGTGCATGGCGACGTCGGTGCCGTTGCCCATCGCCAGGCCGACATCGGCAGCGGCCAGCGCCGGTGCGTCGTTGACGCCGTCACCGACCATCGCCACCGTGTGGCCGCCCTCTTTCAGCGCCATCACCTTGGCGGCTTTGTCGCCGGGCAGCACCTCGGCCATCACTTCGCCCGCTTCCGGGCGCAGGCCCAAGCGGCGCGCCATGGCCTCGGCGGCGCCGCGGTTGTCGCCGGAAATCATGATGGTTTTGATGCCACGGGCCCGCAGCGCCGCCAGCGCTTCCTTGGCGCCGGGCTTGGGTTCGTCACCAAAGGCCAGCAGCGCGCGCAGGGTCAGGCCCTGGGTGGTGCGCTCGGCCATCGCTGACACGGTGGCGCCCTGCGCTTGCAGCGCCGTCGCGTCGGCCGCCAGGGTGCTGATGTCGATGTGCAGTTCCTCCATCCAGCGCAGGCTGCCAATCAGAAAACTGCGCACGCCGACCTCGCCCTCGGTGCCACGTCCCGGCACGGCGCGCACGTTGTCGGGGGCGTCGATCGCCAAGCCCTTGTCGCGCGCGGCCATGACGACGGCGCGCGCCAGCGGATGCTCGCTGCCGCTTTGCAGGCTGGCCGCGATCTTCAGCACGGCATCGGCCTCCATGGCATCCTGCGCGGCGTCTTTCAGCACCTGCAGCGCGGTCAATTTGGGCCGGCCGACGGTCAGGGTGCCGGTCTTGTCAAAGGCGACGATGTCGACTTTGTGCGCCAGCTCCAGTGCCTGCGCGTCTTTGATCAAAATGCCGTGCTGCGCCGCCACGCCGGTGCCGGCCATGATGGCAACCGGGGTCGCCAGCCCCAGCGCGCAGGGACAGGCGATCACCAGCACCGCCACGGCGTAAATCAGCGCCTGCTCGAACGGGTGGCCGGTCAGCCACCAGCTCAGCAGCGTGATCAGCGCAATCACCAGCACCACCGGCACAAACACCGCGCTGACCTGGTCCACCATGCGCTGGATCGGCGCCTTGGCGGCCTGCGCGTCTTCCACCAGCCGGATGATGCGCGACAACACGGTATCAATACCAACCGCGCGCACCTGCATCACGACGCGGCCGTCGCCGTTGATGGAGCCGCCGGTGAGCAGCGCCGCCGGGTCGGTGCCGGCCGCTTGGCTCGCGTGTTTTTCCACCGGCAGTGGCTCGCCGGTCAGCATCGATTCGTCCACTTGCGTCTGCCCTTCCAGCAGCACGCCGTCTACCGGAAAGCGCTCGCCGGGTTTGACCACCAGCCGGTCACCGACCAGCACCTCGGCCACCGGCACATCGATTTCACCATCGAGCCCGATCAGGTGCGCCACGTCCGGGCGCAAGGCGTGCAGGGCGCGGATGGCGGAGGTGGTCTGGCGCTTGGCGCGCACTTCCAGCCACTTGCCCAGCATCACCAGTGTGATGACCAGCGCCGAGCCTTCAAAGTACAAATGCACCATGGCACCGGGTTCCGCCGTCAGCCACAACCACATCGACAAGGCCCAGCCGGCGGTGGTGCCAATCGACACCAGCAGATCCATGTTGCCGGTGCCGGCCTTGAGCGCGTACCAGCCGGCCTTGTAAAAGTGCGCGCCCAGAATGAACTGCACCGGTGTCGCCAACAAAAACTGCCACAGTGGCGGCAGCATCCAGTGCAAGCCCAACAGGTCGCCCAGCATGGGCAGCACCAGCGGCGTCGACAAGGCCAGGCCCATCGCCACCGGTGCAAAGCCGGCCCACGGCGAGGCGTCTTCGGCCAACACGGCGGCGTCGGCAGCGCGTGGTTCGTAGCCGGCATCGCGCACGGCGCGGCGCAGCTGAGCTTCCAGCGGCCCGCCCGGTGCCACCAGAATGCGCGCCGATTCAGTCGCCAGGTTGACGGTGGCGTCCTGCACGCCGGGCACTTTTTTCAGGGCTTTTTCAACCCGCGCCACACAGGAGGCGCAGGTCATGCCGCCAATGCCGATGTCCAGCGGAACGGCGGCGGAAGAAGGGTGTGTGTCAGTAGTCATGGGGGCATCCTATTCCTTCCCATGATGGCAAGGTCAAGCCGGGACGCATTGAAATCCCTGCTCGCAATGGGTCATTCCCCGCTGGGCTTGACCTTGCCACCGTGGGAAGGTTCAAGCTATGCTTCGTCTCACTTGATCTATGTCCCATTCCTACTGGAGTTTTCCATGAAGCAAACCTTTACCGTCACCGGCATGACCTGCGGCCACTGTGAAAAAGCGGTCACCCGCGCCGTGAAACAAGCCGACCCGCAAGCCGAGATCCGCATTGACCGCGCCGCCAACTTGGTGGAAGTGCAGTCGGAGCAACCGCGTGCGTTGTTGGCCCAGGCCATTGCCGAAGAAGGCTACGCCGTCGCCGCATGAACCCGTCCGCCACGGCGTCGATTGAGGCGATCCGGGTCTGGCCGGTCGCCATTGGTGTGGCGGCGCTTCTGTCCAATGTGTCGGCCAAGATGGTGCGGCACTACGAGTCACTGGGCCTGCTCGCGCCGGTGGCCCGCACCGACAGCGGTTACCGCCAGTACACCGAGGCTGATGTGCGCACCCTGCAGTTCATCAAACGCGGGCGCGAGCTGGGGTTTTCGATGGCCGAGATTGCCGAACTGGTGGGGCTGTGGCACAACCGGCAGCGCGCCAGCGCCAGCGTCAAGCGCATCGCCCAGAAGCATGTGACGGAACTGGCGCACCGGATTGAAGCGATGCAGGCCATGCAGCGCACCTTGAGCGCCTTGCTGGACCACTGCCAGGGCGACGAGCGGCCCGATTGCCCGATACTGGACGATCTGGCAGGCCATTGTTGCTAGTGTTTTAATAGCTGTTTGCGAAGACCGCACGGCGGCTAGCGCCCTATTTACCATGAACTTAATCGATTCTCTTGCTGCCATGCGGCTGACCGCGCCATGACGGCGCTTGCCGCGCTGCCGGCCGAACTGTATCCCGCGCTGGCGCAGGTGCAACCGTCCTTGGCCGAGTTGTACCCGAGGTTGGCGCCGATGCAGGTGCCGGCCGGCACGGTGCTGTTCAGTGAAAACACGCCCTGCCAGGGTTTTCCGCTGGTGCTGGCGGGCGAAATCAAGGTGTCGCGCAGTTCGGGCGACGGCCGCTCGCTGGAGTTGTACCGGGTGGTGCCGGGCGAGTTGTGTCTGGTGTCATCGGCCTGCCTGTTTCGGACCCAGCCGCTGTCGGCCCACGGCATCACCACCAAAGCCAGCACCCTGATCCTGATCCCGGCCGACATCTTCCGGCGCTGGCTGGACACCATGGCTTTTCGCAACGAGGTGCTGGGCCTGTTTGCCGAGCGCATGGCCGATCTGACCAGCCTGATTGATGCGGTGGCGTTTCACAAACTCGATCGGCGGCTGGCGGCGGCGCTGCTGGGGCATGGCCAGCAACTGGCGATCACGCATCAGGCGCTGGCCAACGAACTGGGCACGGTGCGCGAAATCGTCACCCGGCTGCTGCGCCGCTTTGAACGCGAAGGCTGGGTGGCGCTGGGCCGCGAGCAGATTCAGATCGTCAATGGCGCGGCGCTGCGCGAGTTGGCCGCCTCGCTCAACGCCTGAACCTGGGCTGCGTGACTTCTGTCACAGACGGAAAGGGAAAAAGAGCGCTTAATCCGGCCATTAACAACTCTCTCAGGAGCTCAGAATGAAAAATAACGAAGGTGGTATTGACCGCATGGTGCGCATCCTTGCTGGTTTGGTCTTGCTGGGCCTGATGGCCATGGGCACCATTGGCTGGTGGGGCTGGCTCGGCATCGTGCCGCTGGCCACCGGCCTGATCGGCTGGTGCCCGGTGTACACCCTGCTGGGCATGAATACCTGCCCGATGAAAAGCAAACCCTGATGCGGGGGGCGGGCCTGCAGTGAGCCCGCCGGCGAGCTTAAGGCGTGGCGTCGGCCTGCGTCGTCACATAAATATGCCAGACCGCGATGAACATCGCCGCGATGGTGGGCCCGACCACAAAACCATTGATACCGAACACCGACATGCCACCGAGTGTGGTGATCATCACCACATAGTCGGGCATGCGCGTGTCCTTGCCCACCAGAATCGGGCGCAACACGTTGTCGATCAGCCCGATCACCAGCACGCCCCAGGCGATCAGCGCAATGCCTTGCCAGATGGCACCCGTCAGGAAGAAGAAAAGCGCGACCGGTAGCCAGACCAGCCCGGCGCCGACCGCTGGCAGCAGCGACAGGAAGGTCATCAAAACGGCCCATAAAAAGGCCCCGTTCACCCCCAAAAACCAGAAGGCCAGGCCGCCCAAGCCCCCCTGCACCGCCGCCACCAGCAGATTGCCTTTGACGGTTGCCCGAATCACGGTGGTGAACTTGCTGATTAATTCCCGCTTGTGCCGGGGTTCCAGCGGGAGCGCCCGCCGCAGCGCGCGGGCCACACCGTCGCCATCGCGAATCAAAAAGAACGCGAGGTACAAGGTGATGAACAGGCTGGCCACGAATTCAAAGGTGTTTTGGCCAATGCTGAGCGCCTGCGTGGCAATGAACTGGCTGCCCTGCTGCAGGGCAGCCACCAAGCGACGCTGCAGCGTGGCAAAGTTGGCCAACCCGAAACGATCGAGCAAAGCGATGATCCAGGCCGGCAGGGCGTCGAACAACTCGTGAAAATACAGTGCCGGATTCAGCTCACCCGACTGCAGCCGCTCGTACAAATGGGCCGCTTCACGCGCCAGCGCGGCGGTGATCAGCGCAAAGGGAAGAATGACGATCAGCAGCACGGCCAGCATCGTCAGCAGCGCCGCCAGGGTGCGCCGCTGTTTCAGTGGCGGCAGCAGCCGGCGGTACAAGGGGGCGAACAGCAGCGCGATGATCGCGCCCCACATGATGGCGCCGTAAAACGGCACCAGAATCCAGCCGAGGCCGAGGGTGACCACCAGCAGGAGCAGCATCAGCGCCCGGTTCTCCAGGTAGGCTGACGCGGTTTCATTCGAAGAGTTCATCAGTTTTCTCGGGGGCATGCCGGGATCGGGCCAGCCATCGTAGCAGCGTCACGACGGCGGCCGCGGCGGAACCGGGCTACAGGCTAGTGTGGTTTGAGCTGCACCAGCAAGGCCTTGGCGGCGGGCTCGGAGGAAGCCGGGTTTTGCCCGGTAATCAACAGGCCATCGATGACGACATAGGGTTGCCAGTCGGGGCCCTTGGAATACGTGCCGCCATTGCTTTTCAGCATGTCTTCCACCAGAAAGGGAACGATCTGCGTCAGCCCGACCGCCTGCTCCTCGCTGTTGGTGAAGCCGGTCACCGACTTGCCCTGCACCACGGACAAGCCGTCGGGCGACGTGGGATGGCGCAGCACGGCAGGTGCATGGCAGACGGCGGCGACCGGCTTGCCAGCGGCCAGCATGGTTTCGATCAATGCGATAGAGGCGGCGTCTTCCGCCAGATCCCACAGCGGGCCATGGCCGCCGGGGTAAAACACCGCATCGAAATCAGCCGCAGCCATTTCGCTCAGCGGGTGTGTGCTGGCCAGCAGGGCCTGCGCGGCCGGGTCGGCCTTGAAGCGGTGCGTCGCCTCGGTCTGCGAAGCCGGGTCGTCACTCTTGGGGTCCAGCGGCGGCTGGCCACCGAGCGGGCTGGCCAGGGTGATTTGGGCGCCGGCGTCCTTGAACACATAGTAAGGCGCAGCGAATTCCTCCAGCCAGAAACCGGTTTTGGCACCGGTCGTGCCGAGCTGGTCGTGGGAGGTCAGAACCATCAATATTTTCATGTTGTTTCCTTCTGGGTTAGGTGAGATTTTTTCAACGGGGGCGCGGTTCAAAGCGCGCCTTCCAGAATCCGGCGGCTGATCGCGGGGGTTATGTCACTGTGTTCACCGAGTTGGGTCATGCCGTGATCTTCCAGCTGGTGAACCACCACGTCAATGGCCTCGGCGCCAAGGCCATAGGCACTGAGGCGGGTCGGAATGCCCATGCGCTCAAAGAAGTCACGCGTGTGTTCAATGGCCGCTGTGACGCGCTCGTCCTCGCTGCCGCTGCGGATGCCCCAAACCCGTTCGCCATACTGCAGCAGCTTGGCGTGCTTTTGAGCGCGACGCTCCTGCAGCAGGGCCGGCAACACGATGGCCAGCGTGCGGGCGTGGTCGATGTTGTGCAGCGCCGTCAGCTCGTGGCCAATCATGTGGGTGGCCCAGTCCTGCGGCACGCCGGCGCCGATCAGGCCGTTCAGCGCCAGAGTCGCAGTCCACATCAGGCTGGCGCGGTCGTCATAGTCCGGCGCCGTGGCCGTCAACAGGCGTGGCCCGATCTCAACCAGCGTTTGCAGCAGGCTTTCGGCAAACCGATCTTGCACCGGTGCGTTCGCCGGATAGGTCAGGTATTGCTCCACCGTGTGGACAAAGGCATCGACCACACCGTTGGAGATTTGCGGCAGCGGCAGGGTGTAGGTTTTGGTCGGGTCCAGCACTGAAAAAAGTGGGTACAGGTGGCGACTGCGGAATGGCAGCTTGGCACCGATGTCGCGCCGTGTGATCACCGAGCCGTTGTTCATCTCCGAGCCGGTGGCGGGCAAGGTCAACACCGTGCCAAACGGCAGGGCCTGGCTGATATTGCGGCCGCCCTGCAGCAGGATGTCCCAGGCGTCGCCTTCAAACAGCGCCGCGGCGGCGATGAATTTGGCGGCATCAATCACCGAGCCACCACCGACCGCGAGCAAGAAGTCAAAGCCGCCCTCCCGCACCAGCTGCACCGCTTTCATGGCGGTGTCAAAACCCGGGTTGGGTTCGATGCCGCTGAAGGTGCTGTGCTGGCGTGCGCCCAAAGCTTGCCGCACTTCGGCCAGCGTGCCGGTTTTTTCCGCACTGGCGCCGCCGACCAAAATCAGCACCTTGGCCGCCGCCGGCACCAGGTTGGCAAGATCAGCGATGCGGTCTTTGCCGAAAACTATGTGCGTCGGGTTGTGAAAATCAAAGTTTTGCATGGTGGTCCTGGTGAGTGAAGGTTGAAATGAAGGATCAGTCAAAGTAGACCGGTCGGCTAGTAAGTGAAAGAAAAGGCGAGCAACAAGGCGTCCCTTAAGTGGTTTGCGGACCGAGCAGCCATTCGGTGCTGCGCGTGGCGTGTTCAAACGGGCTGCTATCGCGCCGCAACTTGGCCAGCAGACTGGCCCCGAGCCAGAGTTCGTACAAAGTCATGGCGGTGGTGTCGGCCACCAGCGTGGACGGGACGGAGCCTTCCGCGCGCGCCTCTTCCAGGCACTGGGCAATGCGCTGCACCACCCGGTCGGTGCCATCGCGCAGGGTCAGGCGCATGGTTTCTGAAATGTCGGCCACTTCGGCGCTGAGCTTGACGATCAGGCATTTGACGCCGCCGCCGGACGCGCCACAACCATCGGCGGTGATGCCGCACTGGCTGACGTTCCAGTGCGACCAGTAGCGCATCAAGCGGGCGCGGGCGGTGGTGCCGTCCGCTGTGAGCAAGGTGTCCAGCTGCTGCAGGTACTGGTCCAGATAGCGCACCAGCAAGGCCTCGCCAAAGCGTTCCTTCGAGCTGAAGTAGTGATAAAACGAGCCCTTGGGCACACCAGCTGCCGCCAGGATTTCTGCCAGCCCGACCCCGACGAAGCCTTTGTTCGCGATCAGGCGCTCGCCGCAATCAAGAATGTGTTTTTTGGCGGGGGATTGATCGATAACCATGACGCAATCATACCAAAAGTAGACCAGTCGTCTACTAAGTCGTGGCGTAAAGCCCCAAAGGGTTTCTGGGCTTTACGTCGTCAGGGCCAGCGACACGTCACTGGCGTCGTCGTCAAGCCAGCGACACCTCACCACCCAGCGCTTCCAACAAATCGGGCAGCAGTTTGCGCAGCTCGCCGGTGGCAATGGCGGCGTCGGCGTCAAAGCCGTCGTCTTTGCCGGCCGAGCTGCCTTCAAACACCACCTCCAGAAATGCCAGCTTCTTGAGCTGCAGGCCTTCGGTCAGCACAAACGAGACCCGACTGTCCCAGGTCAGCGCCAGCTTGGTGGGCAGCTTGCCCTGCTCGACATATTGGCGAACTTCATCCGTGTCCAGCGGGTGGCGGGTATAGCGCACCACCGCCTTGGATTCATCGGCCGCTTTCAGCTCGCACTCCCGGTCCACCGTGAAGCCGGCGGGCGGTTCCTGCGAGATCAGCCACTCGGACATGGCTGCCGTGGGCGAGACCTTGGTGTCGATCAACGTGACCGCGAGGCCGGCCAGTGCCTTCACCAGCATCGTGACCACCTCATCGGCGCGGCCCTGGCTGCCGGCATCGATCACCAGCAGCTGCGCGGCGGGGTCGATCCAGACCAAAGTTGACGACTCCTTGCTGAAGGCCAGCGGCATCAATTCCAGCTTGATGTCGTCCTTGATTTCGCGGGTTTCTTTTTTGCCGGGTTTACGCCCGGTGGTGGCCTCGATATGTGCCACCCGTTCTTTGGCCTTTTTGGTGATGACAGAGCCCGGCAGCGCCTTGCTCTCAATCATCAGCTTCAGGATCAGCTGCCCGCCGACCGATTCCACCAGCGGGCCGTTGGCCTCGCCACGCGGCTCGATCCAGCCAATGGATTTTTCCTGGCTGGCGCCACATTCCACAAAGCGCGCGCTGTCGAGGCTTTCCTCCATCTGCGCCACTGACGCGGACCAGTCTGGCCCGATTCGATACATGATCACGTTCTTGAACACTGGCACCCTTTTTGACGATTGATTCAATTTCTGAACCGCCAATCATCCCATCAAATTCCCGCGCTATTTGTAACGGAACTTTACAAACCCTTCATCACGCGTCACGCAAGCGATACAAAGCGGGTGCAAACTAGTCTCCAACCTGATGCCAAGTTCTGCGTGTCAGACCGAACCAAAAAGGAAGCTCACATGAAATCAGTTTTTAAACCCGTTTTGATCGCCGCCCTGCTGGCAACGGCCGGTTTTGCCGCTTTTTCACAATCCCCGATGCGCGGCGACTGCGACGGCATGATGGGCGCAGGCGGCGGCATGCACCAAGGTATGCACCATGACCGCATGGGCAAAATGGACCCCGCCAAGATGCAGGCCTGGATGGACAAACGCAACACGGACCTGAAAGCAAAGCTCAAGCTGACCGCGGCCCAGGAAGGCGCATGGACCACCTACACGGCAGCGATGAAACCACCGGTTGGCATGATGGGAACCCGCCCTGACCGCGCCGAGATGGAAAAGCTGACCACACCCGAACGCATCGACAAAATGAAGGCCCTGCACACCCAGCGCATGACCGACATGAATGTCGTGATGGAAAAGCATGGGGAAGCCACCAAAGCCTTCTACGCCACGCTGACGCCCGAGCAGCAAAAAGTATTTGATGCCAACGCCATGCCCCGCCAGGGTCGCGATGGCCGCAAAGGCGGCATGCGGGACGGCAAAGGGCCGGTCCAACCTGCCGCACAACCCGCTAGTCCCGCCAGCAAGTAACTAGCGGCAACTCACCGGGGCCGGGCTTCGCCAACAGCGAAGCCCGGCCTTGTTGCGTTCAGGCCAGCATTTTCTTAAGTTCACCACTGTCCATCAGCTTGACCAGATCGCTGGCACCGCCGACCAGCGTGCCTTTGACAAACACCATCGGAAAGCTCGGCCAGCCGGTCCACAGTTTGAGTGCGTTGCGCTTGCGCCAGTTGTTGAAGTAATTGCCGTATTCCAGGTACTGGTACGCCACCCCGGCGGCATCCAGCGCTTTGCGCGCCTGTTTCGGGAACGGGTTCAGGCCCATGCCGACCACCACCACGTCGTGCTTTGCCACCGCCGCCTGCACTTCTTGAACAAGGCCTTGTTCGTGGCTGGCAATCTTGTCCCGAATGGCGGGGTGAATATTGGATTCAGCAAGGATCGGACGGGGCATGGCAATTTCCTCGGGCAGCAAATCAGGCATTATGCGGTGCTGCATGGCCCGTGATTCGGGTCAGCGTGTGCGCTGGCCGCCAAGCCGGTCCCCTCCAACGCAAGCCTAAAATAGCCCTACTCATGCACACACCACCGCCCCAGATTCCGGCCACGCCGCCTGCCCGCGCACTTCCTGGCGTACGCACCATCCCGCTGTTCCAGCCAATGCACTGGCTGGTCCATGCCTGGCGCGACATGGCACGCTGTGGCTGGATCAGTTTTGCCCACGGCCTGGTGCTGACCCTGGTCGGGATGGCCATCCTGGGCCTCGCGCGCGACCGTTTTTGGCTCCTGGCCGGGGTGCTCTCCGGTTTTCTGGTGATCGCCCCGGTGCTGGCGACCAGCCTGTATGCGCTGAGCCGCGCCCTCGAGCGTGGTGAAAAAGCCGATGCCAGCGTGGTGCTGAAAACCTGGTTGAACTGGCAACACAGCCATTTCAACAAATGGGGCAATGATTACTGGTGTCTGGTGCAATTCGGCGCGTTGCTGGCACTGGCCGCCACCGGCTGGGTGCTGACCTCGGCGGCACTGATCACCCTGCTGGCCCCCGTGCCGATCACCACGCCGCTCGACTTCATCCGGCATGTGATGCTGGCCGAAGACAGTCACCTGTTTGAACTTTGGCTGGCCTTGGGTGGCGTGATGGCGGCGCCTATTTTTGCCTCGACCGCGATTGCCATGCCGATGCTGCTGGACCGTCGGGTCACTTTGTGGCAGGCGGTTCTGACCAGTTGGCAAGCGGTTCTGGCGAATCCCTTGCCGATGGCCTTCTGGGCTGCCCTCATCATGGGCTTTACCTTGCTCGGTCTGGGTTCTGCCCTGCTGGGCCTGATTGCGGTGATTCCGATGCTGGGCCATGCCAGTTGGCATGCCTATCGCGACCTGGTCGATGTTTCAAGCCTGCCGGAACGGGAGTCGCGCTGATGTTTGGTTATTCGGAAGAACAAATTGCCGCCTTCGGCCTCACCTTCGGCGTCGGCGGCTTCATGCTCTACATGCTGTTCATCATCGGCCAGCTGGCCTGGGAATCCAAGGCCGGTAAATTCGGCACTTTTGTCATCTTTCTGGGTCTGGCTTTCGGCATGACCGGCTTTGTGGCCAAGTACCTGATTCAGTGGGCCATCGGCATCAAGTAAGGGGCAACGCGATGCATTTGGTGCATTCGCCCGCTTCATTCTCAGCGACTTCTTTAAAGCCAAGTTCTTTGGCCAGTTTGAGCATTCGCTCGTTGTAATCCAGCACGGTGGCCACCAGCCGCTGCGTCCCTTGGCTGCGCAGGTAGGCAATCAGTTTCTGCATCAGCAAGAGCCCCAGGCCGCTGCCTTTCAGCTCGGAGCGCACGATCACGCCAAACTCCGCCTCGATGTTGTCCGGGTCGGCCATGGCGCGCACCACGCCCAGCGTCTGCGGCTGGCCATCCGGTCCGGGGGCCAGCGCCACAAAAGCCATTTCGCGGGCGTAATCAATCTGCACCAGCCGTGCCAGCTCGCTGCGCTCAATGGCACGCTTGCTGTAGAACACCCGCATCCGGACGTCTTCCGGGTCAAGATGCTGCAAAAACTCCATGTGCAGCGCCTCGTCTTCTGGTCGAATCGGCCGCAGACACAGCGTACGCCCCTGCCACTGCACGGTTTCCTCCAGCTGGAGGGGGTACGGACAGATGGCAAAATTAGTCGCGCCGGCGGGCGCTGTCGCACTCAACCGGATGCGCGCATCGAGCGCCATGGCGCCTTCAAAGTTGACGATCAGGGGGTTGATGTCCAGTTCGGCAATCTCGGGAATCTCCGCCAGCAGCTGTGACACCGCCACCAGCACCCCGTGCAGCGCCGCCTCGTCCACCGCAGGCGTGTCGCGCCAGCCGGCCAGCAGGCGGGCCACCCGCGTGCGCGACACCAGCGCTTTGGCCAGCGGCACATTCAGCGGCGGTAAGGCCACCGCCCGGTCCGCCATGACCTCGACCGCCGTGCCGCCCTGACCAAACAGGATGACCGGGCCAAACACGCTGTCGATCGTGCTGCCGACAATCAGTTCCTGCGCATGCGCGCGCCGCACCATGGCCTGCACGGTAAAGCCCTGCAGGCGCGCTTTGGGGTGCTGGCGCTGCACGCGCACCAGCATGCTTTGCACGGCATCGCGCACCTCCTGCGCGTCCTGCAGGTTGAGGGCGACACCGCCGACATCTGATTTGTGCGAAATATCGTCGGACAAAATCTTCAGCACCACCGGGAAACCAATGGTCAGCGCGGCGCTGACGGCTGCCTCGGGCGTGGCGTCGACGCGTTGCGTCGGCACCACCGGAATGCGGCAGGCATCCAGCACGGCTTTGGCTTCCGGTTCGGTCAGCATCTCGCGGCCACTGGCCAGCGCCGCTTGCACGATGGCCTTGATCGCCGCCGTGTCCGGGCGCATATCCGGCAGCAAGGCCGGCGGCGCCTCCGTCAGCTCGGCCTGGTTGTGCCGGTAACGCTGCAGCATGGAAAACGCGCGCACCGCCTGCTCCGGCGTGTCATAGTTGGCGATGCCGGCGTCCTGAAACACCTGGCGCGCCTCCTGCACCGCTTTGTCACCCAGCCAGCAGCTCATCAGGCGCGCTGGCGCAAACGCATCATGGGGGACCAGCGGCACCAAGGCCCGCGCAATGTCGGCGCTGGGCACGATGGCGGTAGGGGCGTGGATAAACAGCACCGCCCCGCTCGCCGGGTCGGCATTGAGCACTTTGAGCGCCTGCTCGTAACGCGTCACCGGCGCATCGCCAATGATGTCCACCGGGTTGCCATGCGACCAGTTGGGCGGCAGCACGGCATCCAGTTGCTTGCGCGTGGCCTCGCTCAGTTCCGACAGTTGCACGCCCATGTAGGCGGCGGCGTCTGCCGCCATGACGCCGGCGCCGCCGCCATTGGTCAAGATGGTGAGGGAATTGCTGACATTGGTCCGAAAGCGCGACAGGGTTTCTGCGGCCAGAAACAGCTCCTGCAAGGTATTGACCCGCAGCATGCCGGCACGGTCAATCGCGGCATCAAACACCATGTCCGAACCGGCCAGCGCACCGGTGTGCGAGGCGGCCGCCAGCTGACCCTGCGGCGAACGCCCGGCCTTCACCACAATCACCGGTTTGTTGCGCGCCGCCGCTCGGGCCGCTGACATGAATTTGCGTGGCGACTCGATCGATTCGGCATACAACAAAATGGCCCGCGTCTTCGGGTCGCTGGCCAGGTAGTCCAGCATGTCGCCAAAATCGACATCGGTGTGTTCGCCCAGCGACACAAAATATGAAAAGCCGATGCCCCGTCCCTGCGCCCAATCCAGCATGGCGGTCACCAGGGCACCGGACTGCGAGACAAAAGCCAACTCACCCGGCAGCGCGTCAATGTGGGAGAAACTGGCATTCAGGCCCTTGTGCGGCGCCAGCAGGCCAATACAGTTGGGCCCCAGGATGCGCAGCAAGTGGCGCTGCGCCGCTTCCAGCATGGTCTGCTTCTGCTCGCCCGTCATGCCGGCGGTCATCACCACGGCAGCGCGCGTCCCCAGCCGCCCTAATTCTTCAATCAACTTGGCCACGCTGGCCGGTGGCGTACAAATCACCGCCAGCGCGGGAATGGCCGGTAAATCGGCGGCATGGGCGACCACCGGATGTCCGGCCAGTTCACGGTGTTTGGGGTTGACCGCGTACAACGCGCCTTTGTAGTTGCCGCTGGTGAGATTGCGCCAGACCGTGGATCCGACGCTGCCGGCCCGCAACGAGGCCCCAAAAACGGCGATGGAGGCCGGGTCAAACAAAGAATCAAGATTGCGAATGCTCATTGATCAACCCCTTATGTATGGTTCAGCCGAACGGACGCACACCGATCAATAACCCGTGCAACCACAGCGCAAAGGCAATCCAGGTGCCGACGCCAAGCGCCACCGTGATGCCGGTGGCGCCTGCGGTGCCGCGCGGGTAGCGTGCGCCGGTGGCCCGATCACGCCGGCGGGCGGTACTGAAATCCAAAATTGCCCAGACCAGGAACGAGCCAAACAACACCACATGACCCAGGTTGCCGTTGGACAGCAAATGCGCCAACGCCCAGACCTTGACGCCCAGCACCATGGGGTGGTGCAGACGCGCCTTGATGCCATTGCCCGGCACGTAGGCCGCCGCCAGCAACACAAAAGCAATCAGGGTCAGCAGCGCCGCCAGGTGGCGCATGCCGGTGGGCGGGCTCCACAACTGCACCGGCTGCTGTCGTGCCAGACCAAAGCCCCACACCACCAAGCCCAAGCCGATCACCGACACCAGCGAATACAGCGCCTTCCAGGGCAACGGCCCCAGCCGCGCCCGGGTTCGGGTGCGCCAGTCCTCGTTCACGATTCGCACCGAATGCGCGCCCAGAAAAATAATCAAACCCAAAATCAAATATGTCATAGGAACTTCTAATCGGTTGAAATCATGAACCCAGCACGCGGTTTTTACCCGAACGCTTGGCCAAATACATGGCCTGATCGGCCCGTTTGATGGTTTCCAGGCCGGACTCGTTGCCCGCCATCTGCGCCACGCCGGCGCTGAAGGTGATCAGAATTTTCTCGGTGCCGGCCAAAAAGAAGCGTTTGGTCAATTCGCGTTGCAAGCGCGTCATGGCTTCGATCCCTTTGTCCAGCGGCGTGTCGGGCAGCAAAATCACAAATTCTTCACCGCCATAGCGGGCCAGCGTGTCCTGCGGCCGCATCGCTTCGCGGGTGACGGTCGCCAAGTGCGTCAGCGCCGCATCACCGGTGGCGTGCCCGAGGGTGTCGTTGAGCGTTTTGAAGTTATCAATGTCCAGCATCGCCATGCACAGTGGGCTCTCTTTACGCCGGACATTGGAGATTTCACGGTCCAACGCTTCGTCCAGACCCTTGCGATTGAGCGCGCCAGTCAAGGGGTCATGCCGCGCCAGCGCGCTGACACGGTCCAGTTCCTGGTGCAGTTTGACCAGCTCGGCTTCGGT
Organism: Rhodoferax sp.; assembly: GCF_012927445.1. Taxonomy (GTDB): domain Bacteria; phylum Pseudomonadota; class Gammaproteobacteria; order Burkholderiales; family Burkholderiaceae_C; genus Rhodoferax. The sequence goes on along the minus strand of NZ_JABBPD010000007.1, from coordinate 284,448 downwards.
GGTTTGGGCCTTTTCGCGCATGCCGCGCAACTCGTCCCGCGCCGTCAGGCTGTCGTGCGCCATGGTTCGGGTGGCGCCGACCACCTCTTTCAGCACCGGCGCGATGTCGGCCATGGTTTTGGCCTGCTCGATCAGGCGCGCGTTTTCTTCCATCTTGCCGTGGTAGGCGCTGGTGGATTCGGTCATTTGCGACAGCCGTTCAATGAAGGTGGACAGCATCAGCCGCATTTCTTCCTGCGCTTCCAGGGCCCGGCCTTTGGCCTCGGTCTGCTTGAAGATCACGTCTTTCAGGCGGCGTTCCACATCATCGAGCCGGCGCAAACTGAGCGGCGGGCTTGACGCCGTCATCAGGGCCTCGATTTGACCCGTGAGCCAGCGATCGTCCAGACTGAGTTCACCGATGTTTTCAATGATCAGGTGCAGCAGCTTGAGTAGCGTGACCTTGATCTCGGCCTGGTCTTCGGCGGCAAACGAAAGCCGGTTGCCAAAGTTGCTCAGCATCAGCTTGACCGCCAGCACATCGGGCTCCGGCTGGCGCATGGCGGTCAGCAACAACTGGGTTTGCTCGGCAAAGCGTTCATCGTCCGTCCCCAGCGCCGGCAGGGCGTACTCAATCAGCCGCGCAATTTGTTCAAAAAAATCCGCCGTCAAGGCGGGTGCATTGACCGTGGACGACAGGGTCTCCACCGGCGGCGCAATTGACACTTGCGTTCCGGCAAAGGGGGATGTGTCGGCCGGGGGGCTGAAGCCGCCATAAGCCATCAAGGCGTTTTTGACACCGTCCCAGTTCAATTGCCGGATGGCGGAGTCCAGCAAGCCGCGCTGTTTTTGCTGGCCGGGCGTTTTGGTGGGCAAGGCCTGCGCAATGTCACGCAGCCGGTCGGCGGGAAACGGCAGTTCGGTGGCAACCCCCGCAACTTCGCTGTAAATCATCTGGTAATTGGCCGGCGTGGGCGCCATCTTGCGCACGGTGAGTTGTTTGAGCGTCTCGCGCGCAATTTCAAAAGGTTTCTTGACATCCATGATTACTTTTTTGCTATAAATTTAATAGCTATATGCGAAGGTTATACGGAGGCTAGAGGTCAATATGACCATAAACACGGAAAGATATCCCGCCGTGGCAATCCCACAGGCCAAACCAGGAAATTCAGGATAACACCAAGGATTCTCGGCGCAAGCCGCATGAACGCGCAAGATGAGAAAGGACAACTCTGTGAATAGTTCTGGCATAAGGTCGTACTTATCCACAGGGCATCACCCCAAAGAAATGTTATCCAGTTTCCGGATACACCTCAAAAGCACGGGTGCCCACAAGGGTTGACCGCATGTAAGCCCTTGATATGAATCATGAAAACAAGGTTACCCACAGAAAGGTGCAACCCTTATCTACTACTACTATGTATTAATAGAACCAATAGATAAGATAGCAAAGCCAACTTTTCAGCTGGAATTTCTGGACGGCTAGGGTGTTCCCCGCTTGTTGGCCGCACGGCTCACGTCGGCGTCAGCCGCTGCAGGCCTGTCCTTGCGCCTGCACTGCTAAGCTCGGTCAATGCCCAAAACCGGTTTTTCCCATTTGTTTGCGCAGCGCCAATTCATGCGTTTTTGGGTGGCTCGTCTGGCAGGCGTCACCGCCAACCAGATGTTGATGGTTGCGGTGGCCTGGCACATGTATGACATCACCTCCAGCGCCTGGGATCTGGGTCTGGTCGGCCTGTTCCAGTTTCTGCCTGCCCTGTTAATGACATTGCCGGCCGGCCATGCGGCGGATCGGTGGCACCGCGGCCGTATCTTTGCCGCTTGCATGCTGGCGCAAGCGGTCATTGCCATGTTGCTGATCGCCGCCACCCGAGGTGGATTTGCCACACGGGAGCTGATCTTGGGTATTTCGGTGGTTCTGGGCGTGGCACGTGCTTTTCAGATGCCAGTGCAACAGGCCTTGACCCCCTTGCTGGTGCCGCAGAACTTGCTGCAGCGCGCGATTGCACTCAGTTCCAGTGGCATGCAGGCAGCCATCATCTGCGGGCCCGCGCTCGGTGGGGTGTTGTATACGACGGGGCCGGTCACTGTTTATGTGAGCTGTGCGGTGCTGCTGCTGGCGTCAGGTGCCCTGACGATGGTGGTGCGCTACCACCACCGCCCATCCACCTTGGCGGCGACGTGGGGTACGGTGCTGGCCGGGGTGTCCTTTGTCTGGCATCGCAAGGTTCTCTTGGGTGCCACTTCCCTGGACCTGTTTGCCGTGCTGCTGGGGGGTGCGACGGCTCTACTGCCCATCTATGCGCGTGACATTTTGCACACCGGTCCTGCGGGTTTAGGGATGCTGCGGGCGGCACCCGCCGCGGGCGCGCTGGCCATGTCCCTTGTCCTTATCCGCTGGCCGCTGCGCCGACAAGTGGGTCACCGGCTGTTGATGGCGGTGGCCATCTTTGGTCTGGCCACCGTGGTGTTTGGACTTTCCACCTCCTTTGCCTTGTCGTTGCTGGCCTTGGTGGTTACGGGGGCGGCTGACAGCATCAGCGTGGTGACACGCATGACCCTGGTGCAATTGGAAACCCCGGATGAGATGCGCGGTCGGGTCTCCGCCGTGAACTCCATTTTCATCGGCGCCTCCAACCAGTTGGGCGAATTCGAGTCTGGCGCGACGGCCGCGCTGTTGGGCCCGGTCGGCTCGGTGGTGCTGGGTGGTATCGGTACCCTGGTCGTGGCGGGGGCATGGCTGCGGCTCTTTCCGGCATTGGTCCGGCGGGATCGGCTGGAATAAAGCCGCGTTGGCTGTTTCCGCCTTGCGTCCGCACAAGGTTTTATCGACAAGCGAATCATCTATGACAAGGACAATGTCTCATGAAAATAGCCGCCATCCAGATGGTCTCGGGAACCGACTTGCAGCGCAACCTGGACGCGGCCGGGCTATTGCTGGCCCAGGCCGCCGCGCAAGGCGCTGAACTGGCGGTATTGCCCGAGTACTTTTGCCTGATGGGTTTGCACGACACCGACAAGCTCAAGATTCAGGAAACCGCGGGCGCGGGACTGATGCAAGACTTTTTGAGTCAGGCGGCGCGTGAAGCGGGACTGTGGATCGTGGGCGGTACGCTGCCCATCGCGACGAGTGAGGTCAAACGCGTGCGAAACAGCACCCTGGTCTTTGATCCGACGGGCCAATGTGTGGCGCGCTACGACAAAATTCATCTCTTCCGCTTTGAGCACGGGACAGAAAGCTATGACGAGTCACGGGTGCTGGAAGCCGGAACGCAACCGGTGACCTTTGATCTGGCGTCCCTGGACGGCCACACCTACCGCATCGGCTTGAGCATTTGCTATGACCTGCGCTTTCCCGAACTGTACCGGCAGTTAGCGGCCGATGTGTTGCTGGTTCCCAGCGCTTTCACCTACACCACGGGTCAGGCGCACTGGGAAATTTTGCTGCGCGCGCGTGCCATAGAGAATCTCGCCTACGTGGTCGCCTCCGCGCAAGGTGGCGTGCATGAAAATCAAAGACGCACTTGGGGTCACAGCATGCTGGTTGACCCGTGGGGGCACATCCTGGCGCATCATCAAGAAGGGCCGGCGGTCATCCTGGCCGAGGTGCAAAAAGAAACCCTTCGGGCGGCCAGAACCCGGCTACCGGCACTCGCTCATACCGTCTTGTGATTCGCCAATGGTCGCTAGCGCACGGCGGCACACGCCAGCGCGACTAGGGCGTTGGCGGCGCGACGCTGGTCAGAAGGCAATCGCCAGCGGCTTGGGCAGCTTGTCATCCAGGTAGAGGCTGTATTCGTCCCACACGCCTTCGCCGTAATGCTTGTCACACAGGGCTTCAATGTCATCAATGGTGACGAACAAGGTGCTGAACATGACATCGTAGTAGAACGGCTGATAGGTGCCCGTCGCCTCGTCCTCGTTGTAGTGAAAGCCGTGCACCCACACACGCTGTCCCGCATACTTTTCCTCAAAAGCGGCCTTGCGCTTTGTATATTCGGCTTCCTCGTACTCGTCATCCGTCACTTTGCGCAGGTGGTAGACGTTTCCATGCATGGGGTGCGCAGGGTCAAGCTGCATATCGATGGTCTGCCAGTCCTTCGTGATCTGGTTCGCAACATTGGCAAGCTGCTCTGGCGTGATATCACCCTCCCAGTGCACAACATCGATACAACGGGATGTTCCAACATCGCCATCCCAAATGCTTGCGCTGTGCTTCATGGTTTTTGAATTCATACCGTAGCCTCTTCTAATTTTAAAAAATAGCATTTACAAAATAGGGTGCCACTTCAATGTCAACAGACAGGGCTGACGAGGGCGTGGCACCGCTAATTCACCGCATGCCGTTTTGATGTTGAACGGCTGGCGATAAAAATATTCGACTCAGACTTTCTCGCTGGCTTTCTTGATAAGGGTGTAAATCTCGTCTTTAAGCTGCAGTTTTTCTTTCTTCAGTTTTTCAATTTCTTCGTGGGTCCCCGCTTCAATGCGGGACTCTATATTTTTGATTTTCTGGTCCACCGCGTTGTGCTTGTCAAACAGGCGGGTGAAATGGTGATCTGTCGTCTTCAGTTGCGTAATCAAGTCGCGGTATTCGGGAAACATGGCAGCTCCTTAAATGAACGGGGGATCGGACGTTTACTTTTCGCGGGTCAGGCTACATGTTAATGCCGCTGGTTCTGCTGATCTGACGCACGTTCTCGTGCCCGCAAACGCTGAGATGTGGTCCACTGATTCCGATTAACGGACGGTAGACCACGACAAGGTGTAGTGGATGGTGGGCCGCCGCGCAGCCCGCACGATCACAACAGCGCGGCGCGCATGGCGTCGACCACCGCCTTGTAATTCGGTTTGCCAAAAATCGCGCTGCCGGCGACGAAGGTGTCGGCGCCGGCGTCGGCCACGCGGCGGATATTGTCGACCTTGATGCCGCCATCGACTTCCAGCCGGATGTCTTTGCCGCTGGCCGTGATACGGCGGCGCACGTCTTCAATCTTGCGCAAGGCGGAGTCAATGAAGCTCTGGCCGCCAAAACCGGGGTTGACACTCATGATCAGCACCATGTCGATGTCGTCAATCACCCAATCCAGCACGTCCAGCGGTTCGGCCGGGTTGAACGCCAGCCCAACCTGGCAGCCCTTGGCTTTGATGACCTGGATGCTGCGGTGCACGTGGCCCGAGGCATCGGGGTGGAAGCTGATGAGGTCGGCACCGGCATCGGCAAAGGCCAGTGCCAGCGCGTCGACTGGCTGCACCATCAGGTGCACGTCGATCGGCACGGCGACGCCGGCGGCGGTAAGGGCGTGCGGCTTGAGGGCGCTGCAAATCATCGGACCGAAGGTCAGGTTGGGGACGTAATGGTTGTCCATCACGTCAAAGTGGATCCAGTCGCTGCCGGCGGCAATGACATTTTTGACCTCTTCACCCAAGCGGGCAAAGTCGGCGGAGAGCAGGGAAGGAGCGATGCGAAAGGTCATGGCGATAAACTTTAAAAGTCGGGGATAAAAGGCGGGAAAGGGATGCCCGGTATTTTCGCAGGTAGCATTGCGGCATGTCCAAGTACCAATTTCGCGTTGAAGTCGCCCCCCAATATCTGGCCGAGCAATCGGCCCCGGAACAGGGACTGTATGTGTTTTCATACACCGTCACCATCACCAATATCGGCCAGGTGCCCGCGCAGCTGATTTCGCGCACCTGGAACGTGAACGACGCCAACGGCCACACCGAAAAGGTCAAGGGGCTGGGCGTGGTGGGGCAACAGCCGCTGCTCAAACCGGGCCAGGCCTTTGAATACACCAGCGGCACCCGCTTGCGCACGCCCACCGGCACCATGCACGGCAGCTTCTTTTGCGTCGCCGAAGATGGTGAAAAGTTTGACGCCGACGTGCCCATGTTTGTGCTGGACGCCTTGAGCGCCAACGGCGGTAGCCGCACCCTGCATTGATGACCTACCGCATGAAGTCGAGGCACGATCTACCCGAGCTGCTGGACGCCCTGAACCCGCAGGCCGAACTGGTGCAGCGCCACCTGTGGCTGATTGCGCTGTTTGAATGGTTGCGCGGCGATTGCCGCTCGGTGCCGGCCTCGCTGGCCCGGATCCAGCTGCTGCTGGACGCGGTGCAAGCCCGTCCCGAGCTGCAAGCCCGCCTGCAGACCTGGTGGCAGACCTTGGTGGACATCATTGACGGCTCCACCCTGCTGGCCGACTATGGCTTTTCTTCGCGCAGCGCCTTTGTCAGCGAATTGGCCGAGCGCCTGTACCAAAAACTGTTGCCCGGCACCCCCGAAACAACGGACGCCTCGGCGCTGTTTTCGCTGGTGCTGTGTCATAAATTTGATGCCCAGTGGCTGGCGGCCCTGGATGAACCGACCCTGGCCCGCCTCGCCACCCTGCTGCAACCGCCGTTGTCCGCCCAGCCGCAGCAGGCCCGTCCCGCCATCTCGCACTGGCAGGAAACGGTGCTGGAAGCCCTCATCTTTTGCACCAGCCAAGTCCGTGCCACCGGCTTCTCGCCTGAGTTGCGCCTGCGCATGAGTGCGCCGGCCCGCCAGGCCAGTCCGTTTCATGCCCTGGATCGCGACTTGGACGTGCTGCGCGACGCCTACCTGGCATCGCCCGCCGAAGACTGCGACGAACGTCGGGCCGCCCAGCAACAATTGCGCGAACGGCTGGAGGCCTGCCGCAGTGCGGCCGCCTCGGTCTACACCCATCTGGACGCCCATGGCATATCAGTCAACCTGGTGTTCCAGTTGCGCCAGTTGCGCGAACGGGTGCTGCGCATTCGCTCCCTGCTGGACTGTCTGCTGTCCAGCAACCCGGCCAGCAGCACCGCCCGACTGCTGGCGCAGCTGGTGACCGTCGGCCAGGAGCGGCGCAGCGTGCGGGCGCTGATTGCATCGAACTCCTCCATGCTGGCGGCCAAAGTCGCCGAACGCAGTTCCGAGACCGGCGAGCACTACATCACCCGGACCCTGGCCCAATACCGTGACATGCTGCGCCACGCGGCCGGTGGCGGCGCCGTGATGTCGGTCACCACCCTGATGAAATTCGCGGTGCTATCGCTCGGTCTGTCCGCCTTCTGGAGCGGTTTTTTTGCCGGTACGAACTACGCGCTGAGCTTTGTGATCATCCAGTTGCTGCACTGGACCGTGGCCACCAAGCAGCCAGCCATGACGGCACCGGCGATGGCGGCCAAACTCAAAGAGCTGGGTGCGCCGGGGGCGGTGGATGCCTTCGTCGTTGAAGTGACCCATCTGGTGCGCTCGCAAGTGGCGGCCGTGGTTGGCAATCTGGCCCTGGTGGCGCCTTGCGTGCTGCTGATCAGCCTTGCCCTCGCGCAGATCCTTGGCAAACCCGTGCTTCATGCTGCCGAAGCCGAACACGTCCTGCACAGCCTCAGCTTATTCGGCCCCAGCCTGCTATTCGCGGCCTTCACCGGGGTGCTGTTGTTTGTCTCCAGCATCATCGCCGGCTGGTCGGAAAACTGGTTTGTGCTGCACCGGCTGGATTCGGCCATGCGTTACAACCCGAGCATCACCGCCGTGCTGGGGGTTGAACGTGCCGGGCGTTGGGCGCGTTTCATGCGCGACAACATCTCGGGCCTGGCATCGAATATTTCGCTGGGTTTTATGCTGGGCCTGGTGCCGGCCTTTGCCGGGTTTTTTGGCCTCGGGCTGGAGGTGCGCCACGTGACGCTGTCGGCCGGCCAGTTGGCCGCCGCCGGCGCGAGCCTTGGCCTGGACGCGCTCAGACTGCCGATTTTCTGGTGGTGCGTGGCAGCGATACCGCTGACCGCCATGCTCAATGTGGGGGTCAGTTTTTACATGGCATTTCAGCTCGCCTTGCGGGCGCACAACGTCAGCGGCGTGGACCGCGTCCGTATCCGCTCGGCCATCTGGGCGCGCTGGCGCAGCAAACCCTTGAGCTTCTTCTGGCCGGTCAAGAGCGCCCTGCAACAGGAAGCCGCTGGTGGGTGAATTTGACCTGATCGAGCGCTATTTCAAACGCCCGGTCAACCGCGCGGTGTTGGGCGTGGGCGACGACTGCGCGCTGTTGCAGCCCAGCCCCGGTACGCAACTGGCGATCTCCTGCGACATGCTGGTGGAAGGCCGCCATTTCCTGTCCACCACCGACCCGTTCAAGCTTGGGCACAAAGCGCTGGCGGTGAACCTGAGCGACCTGGCCGCCTGTGGTGCCCGGCCGCTGGCCTTTACCCTGGCGCTCGCCCTGCCGCGCGCCATTGATTCCTGGCTGGCGCCGTTCTCACAAGGCTTGCTGGCCCTGGCCGATGCGCATGGCTGCGAACTGATTGGCGGCGACACCACGCAGGGGCCGCTCAACATCTGCATCACCGTGTTTGGCGAAGTGCCGGTGGTGAAAGGGCGCTCGCAGGCGCTGCTGCGCTCCGGCGCCCAAGTGGGCGACGACCTGTATGTCAGCGGCACCGTGGGCGACGCGCGGCTGGCGCTGGAAGTGTTCCGCGGCACGGTGTCGCTGCCGGCGCCGGTGTTTGACGCCGCCCGCTTGCGGCTGGAACAACCGACCCCGCGGGTGGCGCTGGGTCTGGCGTTGCGCGGCATTGCCACGGCAGCGATTGATGTCAGCGACGGCCTGTTGGGCGATTTGGGCCATATCCTGAAGCAGTCCGGCGTCGGGGCCACCGTGGACACCGAAGTTGCTATTAATTTAATAGCTAGTTACGCAGAATGCACGGGGGCTAGAGGTCAGTTTAATACTGAAATAAAGGCAGAGCAATGGCTCGGCTGGGCGCTGGCCGGCGGTGACGATTACGAGTTGCTGTTCACCGCCCCCGCCGCCGCCCGCACGCTGGTCGCCGCCGCCGCCGACATCAGTCAGACCCCGGTCACCCGCATCGGCCACATCGGCCTGGAGCACGGCTTGCGCCTGGTGGACGGCGATGGTCAATACGTGCCCAACACCTACAGCTCATTCGACCACTTCGCCTGAAGCGGCGGCGCAACCGACGAGCGGCACCGCGTCAGCTATCAAGCTCCGGGTAGTGGCGGAAGATGCCGTCCTCGTTGAAGGGGATGCGACGGTCGCTGCGCAGGTAAGCGGCCACGCGGGGCTGCTGTGCCACGCGCTCGTGCAGTGCCAACGCCCGCGGCGTCGTCTGCAAGACGCGCTGCGTCGCCTGGGGAAACGCATAGCGCAGGCCCGCCACCAGCTGGAACAGCGACAGGTCGGCATAGCTCAGGCGCGCGCCCACCAGATGCTGGTCGCCTTTGGGGTTGCGCGCCAGCACGGTCTCCAGCCAGCCAAGATATTTGGGAATGCGTTCGGTCCGAAATTCTGTCGCGGCCCGGGCCGCCTCCGCCTTCTGGTCGTCGTAATACAGGCCCGCGCCCACCGGGTGGTGCGTGTTGTGCGCCTCGTTCAGCGCGTCGACGATCGTGAGCTGGATCTGATGCGTCCACAGCCGGTCGGCAACGCTGGCGCCGACCAGCTTGAGACGCGGCCCCAGGTACAGCAGGATGGCGGCGGTCTGCCCGATCACCTGTTGGCCGTGCACCAGCACCGGGCAGGCAAACGGTGGGCGGGCAACGGACTCGTCTTGCAGGTAATGGAACAAGGCGGGCAGGCCCTGCCCGCTGGCGGCGTCGCCGCGCGCGACATCCACATACGGCGCGCCCGCGGCTTCCAGCGCTAGTCGGATAAATTCGCCGCGGCCCTGGATGCTGGGCCAGTAGTGAAGCTGGTAGCTCATGGCTGAGCGGGCCAATTTAAAACAGGCGCTCGGCGCGACAGCGCCGTTTGCAACCCCGTTGATGGCATTTTCATGGAACGCTCCTTCGGTATGAAAGAAACCCAGATGTGCGCCAGACCGGCCTGGCGCCCGGAAAAATTCAACTTGAAAACTTGCTTCTTAGTCACTCTAATTAGAAAAATTGCGCCATGGCGCCGCATCGGTGGAAGGTTGACGGTCAACCCTTCCCGTCAAGGAGAAGACTGATGAGTTTTACCACTTTGTCCCGACCTGTGCAGCAGGCTTGATCATGTATACCAGTACCTTGCGGCCCGTTGCGGCCGACGAATTCTTCATCTCCCGCCTGCTGCACGCGCCGCGCGCGCTGGTGTGGCAAGCCTGGACCGAGGTGCAGCACCTGAGGCGCTGGTGGGGGCCGCACGGCTTTGACATCCCGCAGTGCGAGGCGGAGGTGCGCGTGGGCGGCGCCTACCGCGTGGTGATGCGCAGTGCCGACGGCGTGGACTACCCCATCACCGGCGAGTTCCGCGAAGTGATGCCAATTGAGCGGCTGGTGATGACCCTGGATGCCACTGAGCACCCGCCGGCATGGCACGACTTGGTGCGCGCCAACCGGGCGCCAGGCGACGACAACCCGGCCGGCGTCATGGTTCAGACCGCCAGCTTCGGCAACTTGGGCGAAGCCACCCAGTTGAGTATCCGTACCCGTTTTGAGTCCGCCGCGATCCGAGATGCCATGCTGAAGATGGGCATGCTGGAGGGCTGGTCGCAAAGCCTGGAGCGGCTCGATACGCTGGTGATCAGTGAATCAGGCGCCGCTGATCGGCACCTTCTGGTCAGCCGCATCATTGATGCACCCAGGGAACGCGTCTTTGCCGCCTGGACCGACCCGGCGCAGGTGGTGCAGTGGTGGGGGCCGCGCGGCTTGCGCACCGACACCGCATCCATGGAGGCGCGCGAAGGCGGTGTTTGGCGCTTCACCCTGCAGGGCCCGGACGGCGTCGCTTACCCGAACCAAGTGGCGTACGCGGCGGTCGTCGCCCCGGAGCGGCTGGTGTACGAGCACAGCGTGGATGTCCCGGCGGGCGCTCTCCATTTCCGCAGCACCGTGAGCTTTGCCGAACACGGCGGCAAGACCTATCTCACCCTGTTCATGCTCTTTGCCACGGCCGCCCAGCGCGATCAAGTGGCGCGGGACATGGGCGCCATCGGGGAGGGCAACCAGTCGCTGGACCTCTTGCAGGACTTCCTGGCCAAGGCCTGAAAACCCGCTCAGGTGCGGCGCATGCGCGCTAAGCCGACCAGAGAAACCAGAGCCCGGCCAGCAGGGCGCCGACGCTGGTCATCACCGCGACGGTGCGCACGGTGTGCAGTTGCGTCCACAATAACAAGCCGGTGATCGACAGCAGAATCAGGCTGCCGGCGATGCTGTCCGACAGCAGCACCCAGAAGGCGCTGACGCCGACCGACATGTGCAGCCGCGTCAAGGTGCCGATCGGTGTCGCATCCACCTGCTCCAGCTTGACGAAGCGATTGCCGACAAAATATTCGGCCACCACGCCGCGTTGCGGACTGTGCAGGCTGATGCTCCAGCGCTCCGGCTGCATCAGGCTGCGATCGGCCCAGACGATTTGCTTGGCGGGCTCGGACTTGGTCTGCGTCACCTGCTGCGCCGTGAATTTCAATTCCTGTTGCAGCCAGGCCGACAGCTGTTGCGGCGAGGCCAGCGCTTGCGTCGGCAAGGGCAGTTGCGCGCTGGTCCTGACGGTTTTTGCCACCGGAATTTCCAGGATCGAGCGGTGATTGAGCAGGATGCCGGTGACGCCAAACAGCAAGCCCAGCACCGCGCCCCACAAGCCGACGTACAGATGCGTTTTGCGCAACCAGCCCAGGTAAACGGCACGCCGGCTGCGGCTGCGCTTTGGGGTGTTCAGCGTGTGGGACAAGGCTGGCTTTAGAAGTTGTAACGCGCCGTGACCTGCAGCGAGCGCGGCGCACCCGGCAGGTTCAGGTATTTGCTGGCGCCGTGTCCGGCCACGATGTAGTCGCGGTTGAAGATATTCATCAGGTTCACTTGCAGGTCGAGGCCGGCCATCCGGTAATAGGCCATCAGGTCGGCGGTGACATAGCTCGGCAAGGTGACGGTATTGCCCGGATTGGCAAAGCGGTCGCCGACATAGTTCACGCCGGCGCCGGCGCCAAAACCGTGTCCCAGTGCCTTGGTGAACCACAGATTGGCGCTGTGCGCCGGCGTCAGCGCGGCGCGCTTGCCCTGGATGAACTGGCCATCGTCCTTCGCGATCGATGAGGTGACGCGCGCATCGAGGTAGGAATAACCCGACCAGACTTGCCAGCCCTGCGCCAAATCGCCGTTGAAGGTCAGTTCCAGGCCGTTGGTGGTTTGGGTGCCAATCGGAATCAGCAGATTGGTGGCCGGGTCGGCGGCCTTGATGTTGGTGCGCTCGGCCTGAAATAGGGACACGGTGGCGGCGGCGCGGCCGTCGAGAAAGTCGAACTTGGCGCCGACTTCATGGTTCGTGGTTTGTTCCGGCTCCAGTTGCGCATTGTTCGCCGCCAACGCGAAGTTTTCGCCAGACGGCTGGAACGACTTGCTGTAGGAGGCGTAATAAGACTGTTGCTGGCTCGGCTGGTAGACCAGACCGGCACGCGGACTCCAGGCGCGGTCGGTGCGCTCCAGACTGGGCTTGCCGGCGAGCCGCTCTTGTGTCTCTTGGCCGAACTTGTCAAAGCGCACGCCCACCAGGGCCTTCCAGCGCTCGGACAGTGTGACCAGATCCTGCGCATAGGCGCTGGCGACCGTAAAAATGCCGAGGTTGTTGAGGTTGACCGGTGCGACCGTGAAAGGCACGACCAGCGGTTCGGGGTTGAACAGCGAGACCGTACCAACCACCGCCGAGGTGCGGAACTGGTCCTTGTTCTGCTGGCCGATCTCGACCCCATACAGCAACTGATGCGGCATGCCGGCCAGCGTGGTTTTCTGGGTCAGTTCGGTCTGGTTGGTGTAACCGTCTTCCTGACGTTTCACATTGCTGCGCGTCAGGGTTGCCCGCTGTGTCGTTTCAACGACCGCACTGACCAGCGTGTTATTGCGGTCGAGCGAATAGTCGTAGTGGCGGAAGGCATTGCGCACCGACCATTCGCTGTCGAAGCGGTGATCCAGGGTGAAGCCGAAGGCGTTAACGCGCGCCTGGGAGTAGTCAAAATCCTTGGCTTTCGCCGCACCGTAATAGGTGCTGGCGGGGACATCGACCGGCAGGCCGTGGTAGGCAGGAACGCCGAAGTCGGTCACGCGGCGGTCGGACAGGGATTCGCCTTGAATCAACAGCTGGGTGTCCGGGTCGAGCTTGACGGACAGGGAGGGCGCCAAGGCTTCGCGCTTGAGGAACTGCTGGTCGCGATAACTGTCGGCGCGCTCCAGCGCACCGGTGACACGAAAGGCTACGCCGCTGTCCTTGTCGTCGCGCGCCAAATCGAACTCGCCGCGGCGCTGGCCCCAACTGCCGACCTGGGTACTGACTTCGTTCTTGTTGATGCCGGGTTTTTTGCTGATGCGATTGATCAGACCGCCGGACGAGCCGCGGCCGTACAGCACCGATGCCGGGCCTTTGATCACTTCAACCTGCTCGATATTGGACAGATCGCGGAAATACAGCGCGTCGTCGCGCAAGCCGTCGATGAACTGGTCGGCAATCGCGGTGAAACCGCGGATCGTCACTTCATCGCGCTGGCCATCGCCGAGTGCTATGCCGATGCCAGGCACGGCTTTCAGCACCTCCTGCATCGAGCGCACGCCCTGATCGCGCAACAGGCTTTGCGGCACCACGTTCACCGTCTGCGGAATGTCGCGCAGCGGCGCCTCGATCTTGGTGGCGCTGACTGCGGTCGGCGGGTTGTAGGTGGGCGCCAGGTTCCGGCTGCTTTTGACCTTCACCTCGGGCAAGGTGGCGTCGGCGGTGGCGGGTTCGGGTGCTGCGGTTTGGGCCGAGGCAGGGTTGGAAAACTGTTGAATTGCCAGCGCGACCAGCAGCGCTAGTTGGATCTTTTTGACGGCCATGATGCTCACTGTTGAAAAAATTAGTGGCTGGCTAGGCGGTCAAAAAAGACACATGGCTGGCTAACGGAGGAAGCGAAAAGCAGGCGTTGCGCGGTGCGACCGGGCCGACGTCATGGTTACCATCAACGATCGGAAAGCGCAACGCAAATGCGAACAGTTCTCATTGTAGAGGAAATATTGCAACACCCTGCGTTGCTGAAAGCGCGCCCGGCGGCAGGTCCGGCCCCCTCCGTGATAATCGCGCCATGTCTGAGAACGAGTCCCTTTCTGAAAATCCGGCAACGGCCAGGTCCGCGCCCTTGGCCCCGGTGCGCCCCAGCGCCCGCTTCATGCTGTCGCACCCGGCGCACTTCATTGCCCTGGGTTTTGGTTCCGGCCTGAGCCCGCTGGCGCCCGGCACCGCTGGCACCTTGTGGGCCTGGCTGGCATTTGTGGCGCTGCAACCGTGGATGAATGACACGCGCTGGGCCGTGCTGATTGCCCTGTCGCTGCCGCTGGGCTGGTGGGCCAGCACCGTCACCGCCAGAAACATGCGGGTGCTCGACCCCAGCAGCGTGGTGTGGGACGAGATCGCCGCCTTCTGGCTGGTGCTCTGGCTGATTGCGCCGGCCGGCTGGTGGGCTCAGCTGCTGGCGTTCGCCCTGTTTCGCTTCTTTGACGCGGTCAAACCCGGGCCGGTCGGCTGGGCCGATGCGTTGTTTCACGACGTCAATACGACCACCGACCCCGCCGCCTGGCGCAAAGCCGGCTTTGGCATCATGCTGGACGACGTGGTGGCGGCCGCGTGCGCCCTGCTGGTGATCGCCGGCTGGAGATTTTTTCAATGACGAATTTGCTATTCAAACAAGAGCTATCGACGCAGCAGTTGTGCGGGCTCATGGCCGATTTACTGTTAAAAAAAGGACTGAAACTGGTCACCGCCGAAAGCTGCACCGGTGGCCTGATTTCTGCTGCCTGCACCGATCTGGCCGGCTCCAGCAACTGGTTTGAGCGCGGCTTCGTCACCTATTCCAACGAGGCCAAAACCGAGCTGCTCGGCGTCGAAGAACGCTTGCTACAACGCGCCGGCGCCGTTTGTGAAGGCGTGGCGCGGGCCATGGTGCAGGGCGCATTGGCGCATTCGCATGCCCAAGTGGCGGTGGCCGTCACCGGGGTGGCCGGCCCCACCGGCGGCAGCCCGGCCAAGCCGGTCGGCACCGTCTGGTTCGGCTTTGCCGTGCCGGGCCAGGTCGTGACCGAGAAATGTCACTTTGCCGGCGACCGCGCGCAAGTGCGGGCCGCCACCGTGCAGCACGCCTTGATGCGGCTGGTGGAACTGCTGGCCAACTAACTCCGGGAGCGCTCCATGCACTGGTTTGAAGGGTTTGAAATCCGTCACTTCGAGGTCGATGGCGCGCAGATTTACGCACGGGTCTCAAGCGGCCTGCCGGGCGACCGGCCGGCCCTGCTGTTGCTGCACGGCTTTCCGCAAAGCCATGTCATGTGGCACCGGGTGGCGCAGCAGTTGCAGAGGGATTTTTATCTGGTGATGCCGGATTTGCGCGGCTATGGCGACTCCGCCAAGCCCGCCGGCTTGCCGGACCACAGCAACTACAGCAAGCGCACCCTGGCGCAGGACATGGTGGCCGTGATGGACGCGCTCGGGCTTGACACCTTCGATCTGTGCGGCCATGACCGCGGCGGGCGCGTCGCGCACCGGCTGGCGACCGATCACCCGCAGCGCGTGCGCCGGCTGTGCGTGATCGACATCGCGCCCACACTCGACATGTACAACGCAACGGACTTCGCCTTTGCCCGCGCCTACTACCACTGGTTTCACCTGATCCAGCCCGCGCCCCTGCCCGAGACCATGATCAACTGCAACCCGCTGGCCTATCTGCACGCCAAGCTCGGCGGCTGGGGCGCAGGCGGCCTGGACCACATCGAACTGGCGGCGCTGGCCGAGTACGAACACTGCTTCAGCCAGCCCGCCACCGTCCACAGCCAATGCGAAGACTACCGCGCCAGCGCCGGCATCGACCTGACGCACGACCGCGAAAGCCGCGCCCGAGGCGACCAGATTGCGTGCGACATGCTGGTGCTGTGGGGCGAACGCGGCGTGGTGCACCAGTTGTTCAAACCGCATGAACTCTGGCAGGCGCAATGCGCGGGCACCGTGACGGGGCAGACCCTGCCGGCCGGGCACTTCATCCCGGAAGAATTGCCGCAGGCCACGGCGGCGGCGCTGCTTGATTTTTTTAGGCACGGCCAATAGGCCTTCCGGTCGGCCCCCATTTGCGGCTTGGTGCCGGGCGTCGTCATGGACGATTGGGCGGCGCGTGGCCTTTTGCCCGGTTTGTAGTTCCCACGCAAACCGCGTAAGATTTCGTCGACTAGGCCGACTAACTCTTGGGAGTAATGCAATGAGCAACCATGTCTACAAGCTGCTTGAACTGACCGGCTCTTCCAGCGTCAGTATTGAAGATGCCGTGAGTACCGCCATCGCCAAGGCGCATGAGACGGTAAGGAACATCCAGTGGTTCACCATCACCGAGACGCGTGGCCATGTGGTCGATGGCA
The DNA here is from genome assembly GCF_012927445.1 of Rhodoferax sp. Taxonomy (GTDB): domain Bacteria; phylum Pseudomonadota; class Gammaproteobacteria; order Burkholderiales; family Burkholderiaceae_C; genus Rhodoferax. The sequence goes on along the minus strand of NZ_JABBPD010000007.1, from coordinate 268,107 downwards.
AGGTGGCGCACTGGCAAGTTTCCCTGAAGGTCGGATTCACGCTGGAATAGCTGCCATCACGCATGGAAAGGATCGCGGCGTGTGCCGCGATCCTGTGCGTTGACCCCTTCACAGTTGCGGTCGTTCCGCATTCCTTTGCCGCCGCGTTTCTTGGCCTCCAGCAGTCACGCGCAATGGGTTGGATTGATGCGGCTGGTTCGAGCCTTGATTCGCTCCCCGGAGCGGTCGATTCTGAGAACTTGGAAATCGAGAGCCCAATGCTGACATAGGGGCCCGTGTGGCAATATTCCAAATCGTAATCCTCCCGACATGCGCCACCTCAGTGTCCGACAGTTTGTAGCATGGAGAGATTTAGAAAGGGATGTCGTCTGTCAAAGCCTCATGATCCACAAGATATAGCTGAACGGCTTTTCCGTCGATGGTTTGCACAGAATCTAGCTTGAGGAAAGCAATTTCACCTGCTGTGATCTGAGAACCCAGCCTTGTCTCAAACTCCAACAATTCCGACCCAAGTCGTCTCCTGTGTCGGCCCAAAATGCTGGGGAGACTTTCCGCGGATTGAGCCGTCGAATTACCTGCGCAATCTTCCACAAGGCTGAGAAATTCTGCATAGGTATCGACTGGAATATCCAACCTTTTTGCACGGTACTCAAGTATGAAAACCGAATTAATCAGATGCTCAATAATTTCAAAAGCGACCCGCAGTTCGGTTTCTTTAGGCTCTAGAATTTCGTGAGCCGCGTCATTGCCCAAGAATCGAATGGCGTGCAGTCTCTTTTTGTCACTGCTGGATATGCTGCCATTTTTGAACAGCAAGTCAATGCGCTTTTCAAGAGACGTTCCTGAAATCTTTAGATGATTGCACACCGCTTCTATCGTCGCACGTAACCCAATACTTGCAATGATGGAGGCATCGCCAGCGTACGAAGCTAACGTTTGCGTATACACCTTTCTTATAACTGCGGGAACCGCGTATAGGTACTGCAGCTTTCGGTGCCCGATCACGGTCTTAGGGAACAGATTGATCTTGATCTCGTGGGTTGCCTTACCGCTTAGTGATTCTTTGACTTTCTCAAAATCGTCATACCGGTGCCGAAACCCAACTGTCTCACACCCTAGACATTCAAGAGTCTGCCAAGTGTCTAATTCGTTGTAGAAGTCGGCATCGCCTTTCTTTTCCAGCGAAAATAAAATTTTGTGCCGCGTTCGCAGGCCACAAGTTCTACAGTTTGTCTTTAGAACGGAATCCGCCATATCATCAGCCTAGTTGAAATGATCGACCCCGTTCAAATAACACGGGGGCTGTAAATAGAACGGACCATAGGAGCGGCCAAGCCGAGGCATTCAAGCCCCGGCCGCTGCTGCCTTCACGCCATGCCGCAGCACTTCTTGTATTTCTTGCCGCTTCCGCAAGAACACGGGTCGTTGCGGCCCGGTGTCACCACCTTGTGCAGGGTTGGCACACGCGGGCCGAAGGTGCGCCACAGTTCGTGCAGGTCGTAGACCGCCCAGACGGCATCGGCAAAATTATTCAGGCGGTTCAGGCTGAGGCTGGGCGGGCCTTCCTCATCAAACACGGACAGGGTTGGGGTGTCGGTATCGTCCTCGGTCAGGGCAACGATGGCGTCCAGCGCGCCATTGAGCCACTTGACGGCGGCCTTGTCGCGCGGTGCAGCCCATTCTTCGGGCCAAGCCTCGACGGCAAACATGAAACCCAGCGCCCACACCTGAGCGAAGGCGGGCAAGGCGTCATCGCCCATCTCGGCGCGTTCCTCTTCCGGCAAGGCTGCAATCGCGCCACGCACGTCCATCACTTCGGGTTCGTAGGCGGCCTCATCGTCCAGCGCCTCGACCTTGGTGTTGAGGGCCTCGGCCACTTCGTTCCAGCGCCGCGTCCACAACTCGGTAAAGCGCATCTGCTGGGCGGCGTCGGCAAACGAGCCTTCGTCTTCTTCGCCTGTTGCATCTTCCGAGCCCACCGCCAGCAGCACGGGCAGGTATTCGGAAGCCGGGATCGGGCGACGGCAGCAGATCAGCGCCGCCATGAAGCCTTCGCAAAATTCCCACTGCGGCGTTTCGTCGTAGCGGGTGCGCAGCTCGTCCAGGATGGCGTCAATTTCGTCAAACTCGTCCGGGCTCAGGGCGGCGGGCGTGAGGATGGGCGATCCGTCTAAAGGGTCCACAGGGATGGGGGTCAAGTCTTGGTTCATCCCTCTATTTTGCCCTGCCCGCGGGGCCGCAACCGGTGTCGACCGCCTCATGCTACCAACTTAATAGCTTTATACGCATGCACATCAAGGGCTAGCAACCGTTTAGCCATGCAAAGCACGGCGTTGTCCTTGCTCAACAGCGTGGCCTGGTGGGCCACGGCCAGATCGATGAACTTCTGGTCATCCGGGTCGCTGCAGGTCACGCTGGCCTTGGGCGCCACCTCGACCAACTGTGCCTGCGCATCGAACTGGGCCAGCACCTCGGCGGCGCTGCGTTGGTAGAACGCCAGCCGCACGACGATCTTGGGGTAGGCCAGCACCCGTTCCAGCTCATCGCGCATCGGCTGTGTGCTGATCCACTGGAATTGCTGGCTGGCCAGCGCCGCTTTGAGCGGCAAGGTGGCCGGGTCATGGAAGAGGAAGGCGTCCAGCACGATGTTGGTGTCGAGGACGATCATTTGGTCCGCGCCGAGCCCTTCACCATGTCAAAGCGGAACATGCGGCACTCGATCGGGCCGTTCCACATCGGCACGCGGCGCGATTCTTTCAGGCGCATTTTGCTCGGCAGTTTCAGGTCGGGCGTCAGCACCCAGGCGGTCCAGTTGGGGTAGTTTTTCTTCCAGTGAGCGGCCAGCTGGCTGAAAAACTCAACACCTTCCTCAAGCTGCGGCAACTCGCGGGCGCCAAAGCGGCCTTCCTGGGCGGCGCTGCCGGCGATACCCGCCACTTCGATCCGCTCGCCATAGGGTGGATTGAGCATCATCACGCCCGGGCCTTCCACGGGCGGCATCCGTTGCAAGGCATCGCCACCGCGAAACTCGATGACGTCGGCGACCCCGGCGCGTTCGGCGTTGCGCTGGGCAAAGTCGACCATCCGGTGCGACACATCGCTGCCAAAAATAATCGGGTGCTGGTCGGGCTCCCGCACCACCTCGGCCTCCTTCGCTTCTTTTTTCATGGCGTCCCAGTCGGCGCGGCGAAACGGCAAATACTTCTCAAAGGCAAAGTGGCGCAATGAGCCGGCGGCGATGTTGCAGGCCATCTGCGCCGCTTCAATCGCAATCGTGCCGCTGCCGCAGCAGGGGTCGTACAGCGGCAGCAGGTCGTCCTCGCCCTCCATCCAGCCGCTGGCGGCGAGCATGGCGGCGGCCAGCGTTTCTTTCAAGGGCGCGTCGCCCTTGTCTTCGCGCCAGCCGCGCTTGAACAGCGGCTCACCTGAGGTGTCGATGTAGATCGAGCAGTGGTCGGTGGTCAGGTGGGTGTAGATACGCACATCGGGCCACTGGGTGTTGACGTCCGGGCGCACGCCGCCGGCGGTGGCGCGGAAGCGGTCGCACACGGCGTCCTTGATCTTGAGCGCGGCAAAGTTGAGCGAGGTCAGCGGGCTGTGCTGCGCCGTCACTTCGACCTTGATGCTCTCTTTCGGGGTGAACCAGCGCTCCCACGGCACTTCGCTGGCGGCACGGTACAGGTCCTGCTCGCTGCGGTACTCGGTGAACGACAGCAGCACCAGCACGCGCTGGGCCAGCCGGCTGTAGAGGTTGAGCAGCATCGCATGCGCCAGTGAGGTGCGCACCGCCACGCCGCCACGCTGCTTGGTGACGCAGCCCGGTGGCAAGCCGGTGATGCGCAGCACCTCGGGCTCCAGGTAATCTTCCACGCCGGCGGCGCAGGGTAAAAATAATTGAAGTTGGTTCACTTGAATTGTCTCAATGGGGTCAAAAACCGGCCGCGCAAGGATGCGGGCCGGCGGTAGTCAACGCGTATTACAGCGCTTTTCTCAAGGAAGCAGGGGCAATTCGCAGCCCCTCGCGGTATTTGGCGACGGTGCGCCGGGCACAGTCGATGCCCTGTTCTTTGAGCATTTCGGAAATCTGATTGTCGCTGAGCGGCTTTTTCTCGCTCTCGGCGCCGATAAATTGCTTGATCAGCGCCCGCACCGCCGTGCTGGAGGCGTTGCCGCCCGAGTCGGTGCCGAGGCCCGAGCCAAAGAAATACTTGAGCTCAAAGGTGCCAAACGGCGTTGCCATGTACTTGGCGGTGGTGACCCGGCTGATGGTCGACTCGTGCAGGCCCAGTTCATCGGCAATCTCGCGCAGCACCAGTGGGCGCATGGCCAGCTCGCCATGGGTGAAGAAGCTCTTTTGCCGCTCGACGATGGCGTTGCTGACGCGCAGAATGGTGTCAAAGCGCTGCTGGATGTTCTTGATGAACCAGCGCGCTTCTTGCAGGCGCTGCTGCAGCGCGGCATGGTTGGCGGCGTCGTTGCCGCCGCCCTTGTGCTGCTTGAGGGCGTTGGCGTAAATGTCATGCACCCGCAGGCGCGGCATCACCTCGGTGTTGAGGCGCACCTGAAACTTGGCTGCAGCCCCCTTGCCAACCTTGACCACCAGCACATCCGGCACCACGATGTTGCGCTCGACATCGACAAAACGGCGGCCCGGCTTGGGCTCGAGCCGGGCAATCAGGGCAATGGCTTCGCGCACGGCGGCGTCAGGCGCGCCAGTGAGCTGCACCAGCCGCTTGATGTCGCGCCGGGCCAGCAGGTCCATCGGTTGGGCGCAAATGCGCAGGGCCACTTTAGCCACCGCCATCAGGGGCTTCGGCACCGGGTCCGCCGCACTCTGTGCCAGCAGTGCCTGCAACTGCAGACGCAGGCACTCGGCCAGGCTCTGCGCCCCGACGCCAGCCGGCTCCAGGCTTTGCAGCAGCGACAAGGCCACGGTGAAATGGTGCACCAGTTGTTCGACCTGCTCGGTATCCTCACCCGCCAGTCCCTCGGCCAGCGAGGTCAGCGTGTCTTCCAGATAACCATCGTCATTCAGCGATTCGATCAAGAACCGCAGGGCGGCCCGGTCTTCTTCACTCAGGTGAAAGGCCAGTGCCTGCCGGTGCAGGTAGCTTTGCAGCGACTGCTGGCTGCTGGCCAGGTCGGTGATGTCCGCGTCGTCAGTGCCGTTCAGGTTGTTGCTGCTGGGTTTGGCGTCGCCGCCCCACTCGCTGTCGTCCGGCGACAGGGTGGCGCTGCCGTCGCCCTCCCAGCTTTGGCCGTCGTCCGCCGACAGCGGTGTGACTTCTGAGTCATTTTCGACGGTAACCCTTGTCTCGCCTGCGTACTCAGCTATTGAATTTGTAGCAGATTCGGCCGCCAGATCGTCATTGCGCACCGGCGTGTCGGCTTGCGGCAGACCGAACTCCTCGCGTGGCGGCTCGTCCGCGTTCTGCTCCAGAAACGGGTTGTCATCCAGCATCTGGTCCACTTCCTGGCTGAGCTCCAGCGTCGACAACTGCAACAGCCGGATCGATTGCTGCAACTGCGGCGTCAGCGCCAGCTGCTGCGAAACACGAAGTGACAGGCCTTGCTTCATCTACATCTTAAAGTGTTCGCCGAGATAGACCCGACGCACTTCGGCGTCATTGACGATCTCGGACGGTGTGCCTTGGGCCAGCACGGTGCCATCGCTGATGATGTAGGCGTGGTCACAAATACCCAGGGTTTCACGCACGTTGTGGTCGGTGATCAGCACCCCGATGCCCCGGTTTTTCAGGAAACTGATGATGCGCTGAATCTCGATCACGGCAATCGGGTCAATGCCGGCAAACGGTTCGTCCAGCAGAATGAAGCGCGGCTGGGTCGCCAGCGCCCGCGCAATCTCGACCCGGCGGCGCTCGCCGCCGGACAAGGCCAGCGCCGGCGTTTCGCGCAGGTGGTCCACGCGCAGGTCCTGCAACAGACCGGTCAGCCGCTTCTCCAGCTCGGCTTTGGCCAGCGGTTTGCCCAGTTCGTCCTGCTGCAACTCCAGCACCGCCCGCACGTTTTCCTCAACATTGAGTTTGCGGAAAATGGAGGCTTCCTGCGGCAAATAGCTCAGTCCGAGCCGGGCTCGCCGGTGAATCGGCATGTGCGCCACCGACTGGCCGTCAATCGTGATGTCCCCGGCCGTGGCATGCACCAACCCGACAATCATGTAGAACGAGGTGGTTTTACCGGCGCCGTTCGGCCCCAGCAGGCCGACGACCTCGCCCTTGCGCACCACCAGCGACACGTCTTTGACCGCCTTGCGGCTGCCATAAAACTTCTGCAGGTGACTGACCTCCAGCCGGCTCTCGTCGTGGTCGGACTCCAGCCGGGGCGGCGTTTCCATGACAGGCAGGTCTTGCGTCACTTTTTCTCTCCCTCAAGCCGGGTCGAGTCGCGCAGCACCGGGCCCGGCGTTGGCGGCTTGCTGGCGCCGCCAGCCGGGGCCGTTGCGGCCGCGTCCGGTGCCGGCGTCAGCATGGCCCGCACCCGGCCGGCCGGGGCGCCCGGACTGCTCTTGGCCACGGTGCCATCGACCGTGAAAATATCGGTTGTGTTGTTGTACAGAATCACCCCACCGGTGAACTCGTCATTCAGATTGGGGCCCCGGTAACGGCGCAGCTGCGCCCGGGTGATGAACTTCACGGTATCTGCCTTGCTGTCGTACTCAATCACTTCGCCTTCGCCCTCAATGAACTCGTCCACCGCTTCGCGCTTTTGCCGGTAGAAGGCGAGCTTGCCCGGCTCGGCGGTCACCACGCCAAACTGGTAGCCGTCCGCATCCTGGCGCACGTCGATCTTGGCGCCCCGGATCAGGATCGTGCCTTTGGTCAAAATCACCCGCCCGGTGAAGATGCTGGTCTGCTTCAAATCGTCGTAGCGCAGGGCATCGGACTCCACATTCATGGGCTTGTTGCGATCGGCCTTTTCCGCGCAGGCGAGGCCCCCGGACAGGGCCAGGGCCGCGATCAAAAACAAATGAGAAAGGGGTGATTTCATAAAGGCACGAATCTTGCGTTAACGTCTTGTTTTTTGATTGTAACGACCAGCAGCCGGGTCTGCCGCCCCGCACCGCTCTTCGGCCGGGGCGCCGCTCGGCCAGATCGAACTCCGTCGGTACGTGACGCGCAAATGACGGTTCTATCTTGCGCTGGATCAGTGACTCGCGCTTGCGCTATCGCAACGGCGCATGCGCCCGGCCAACGCGATTGAGCGTGACGCTCAATGTCCGCTGCGGATTTGTGCGGCCAGAAATTCGACAATCGCCAACGCACGGTCCAGGCTCTTGGCCAGTGTGCCGTCGGTATAGAAACGTCCCGCCACGCCCAGCGACGGAACGCCTTCGACCTTGTAGGCATTCTGCAGCTGGGTGCCACGCGCCACCTTGGTCGAGACCGAGAACGAGTTGTACTGCTCCAGGAACTTGGCTTTGTCTACGCCCTGCTTGGCCACCCAGTCGGCAATCGCGTCACCCTGGCTCAGGTTTTGCTTTTCAACGTGGATGGCGGCGAACACCTTGCTGTGCAGCTTGTCGACCAAACCCATGGCCTCCAGGGCGTAGAACAAGCGCTGCTGCGGCACAAAACTATCCTGGAAAGCGACCGGAACCCGGCGCACGACGAGGTCTTTGGGGGCGCGCTTGCGCCAGGCATCAAAGGTTGGCTCGAACACATTGCAGTGCGGGCAGCTGTACCAAAAAAACTCGACCACTTCAATTTTGCCAGCGGGCGCCTCGACGGCAGCGCGTTTTTCCACCAGTAAATAGTCCGTGCCCGCGACGGGCGGCTTGACCTGCGCCAGTGCCGGTGACTGAATAAAAGCCGCACCTGCCAAAGCACTGCAGACCAGAGAAAAATCACGACGCTTCATCTTTAAACACTCCTGTTAAATGAATCAGACCGAGCCAACTTGAAAAAGTTCGTCAAGCCGTTCCGTACCCCGACGTTAGCAAACTACCGTTGCACGCGAACCAGGGCTGTTTCCATGCCCGCTGCTTCCAGTTTCTCCTTGGCTTTGTCGGCCTCTTCCTTTTTGTCAAAGGGACCCACGCGCACCCGGAACACGGTGCGACCGGCCTGTTCACGCTCGGTCACTTTGGCTTCGACGCCGCCGAGCGATAACTTGGCCCGCTGGCTCTCCGCGTCTTCCGGGGTCCGGAAGGCGCCGACCTGCACGAAGTAAGAAAACGGCTCGACCGTGGCGCTTGAGGCACGCGCTTTGGCCAGATCGCCCAAAGGATCGGCCGACACCGCGGGTTTGGCCGCCGCTTTAGGGGGAACCGCCGCCGCCGGCGCGACGACCGCTGGCTTCGCGGCCGGCACGGCCACAGGGTCGGTCGCCGGCACCGCCGGTTCAGGCGCGGGCGTCACAGGGCGAACCGGGTTTTTGCCGTACAAGGGGGTGTTGGGATCCCAGTCTTTGTTTCTTTTGACCTCCGCGGCATCCTGGTCGGCCGTCCGACTGGCACCCCGGTTGACAAACGGAATAGGCACTTTGGTGACGTAGACGGCAACCGCCAGCGCCGCCCCGAGTCCGACCACCACGCCAATAATGAACCCCAGAATGGTTCCGCCGCGTTGCTGTTTCATGCGCTAAACCTCAGTCTCTCAAGCTTGTTTTACATTTTTTGCGGGGCACTCACGCCCAGCACTGCCAACCCATTGTGCAACACCTGCGCCGTCGCCGCGACCAGCGCCAACCGAGCCCGTTTGACGACTTCGTCGTCCACCAGAATGCGCTCGGCATCGTAATAACTGTGGTAGCAGGCGGCCAGTTCGCGCAGATAGAACGTAACGTCGTGCGGCGCAAAGTCCACGGCCGCAGCGGTCAGCATGTCGGGGTATTTGGCCAGCAGCAGCATGAGCGCAAGGGCCTGCGGGCTTTGCAGCGGCGACAGGTCGGCTTGCTGCAGGCTGGCCACCTCACCGCCGTCCTTCTCGCGCCAGGCCGCCAATACCGAACAAATCCGGGCGTGGGCGTACTGCACGTAATAGACCGGGTTGTCGTTGTTCTTGGCAATCGCCAGGTCGACGTCAAAGGTGTATTCGGTGTCGGGCTTGCGGCTGAGCAAAAAGAACCGGACCGCGTCCTTGCTGGTCCATTCGATCAGGTCACGCAGCGTCACGTAGCTGCCGGCGCGCTTGGAAATTTTGACCTCCTCGCCACCCTTGACGACGCGCACCATGGTGTGCAGCACGTAGTCCGGGTAGCCTTGCGGGATGCCGACGTTGGCGGCCTGCAGGCCGGCGCGCACGCGGGCGATGGTGCCGTGGTGGTCGGTGCCCTGGATGTTGACCACCTTCTCGAAGCCGCGTTCCCATTTGGTGATGTGATACGCCACATCGGGCACAAAGTAGGTGTAGCTGCCGTCGCCCTTGCGCATGACCCGGTCTTTGTCGTCGCCATACTCGGTGGACTTGAGCCAGAGGGCGCCGTCATGTTCGTAGGTCTTGCCAGCGTCGTGCAGTTTCTTCACGACGTCATCGACCTTGCCGCTCAGGTACAGGCTGGATTCCAGGTAATAGTTGTCAAACTGGACGGCAAACGCCTTCAGGTCCAGGTCTTGCTCATGGCGCAAATACGCCACGGCGAACAGGCGGATGTCATCGAGTTCCTCGACGTCGCCCGACGCGGTGAACTCGCGGTCGTCCGAGCGCACCGTTTTCTTTTCCAAGAAGTCCTTGGCAATGTCGGCAATGTAGTCGCCGTTGTACGCCAGCTCCGGCCACTCCGGGTCGCCCGGCTTGAAGCCCTTGGCGCGCAGCTGGGTGCTGGTGGCCAGTGTGCCGATCTGCACGCCGGCGTCGTTGTAATAGAACTCGCGGTACACCTCCCAGCCCTGGGTCTGAAACAGGTTGCAGATGGCGTCGCCCAGCGCCGCCTGGCGGCCATGACCCACATGCAGCGGGCCGGTCGGGTTGGCGGAAACAAACTCCACCAGCATGCGGTGACCGGTGTCGGTCTGCTTGCCAAACGCTGTGGCCTGCGCCAGCACCTCGCGCACGATCTGCTGCTTGGCTTCGGGTTTCAGTTTGATATTGATAAAGCCGGGGCCGGCAATGTCAATGGCCGCGACCCAGCGTTGAAACGGCGCGGCCGCCAACAACTCGGTGCGCAGGTTTTCGGCCAGTTGACGTGGGTTGAGCTTGAGCGGCTTGGCCAGTTGCATGGCGGCGGTGGTGGCCAGGTCACCATGGGCGGCGACCTTGGGCGACTCAAAAGCGGCTTTGGCACCCGCACCGGGAAGGAGTTTTTCCAGGGCTTGCGCCAGGGATTCGAGCAATTCAATTTTTACAGACAGCATGCCGCTGATTTTACGAGGGACTCCGGGCCTGTCCGATTCACGCAACGGTAACGCTTTGTCATCCGGTTTGCCAAGCGGCACGTTGTGTGCTGGAATCCAGTCCGGAATTCCCTCCAAACCCTTTCAAAGGATGCACCATGAAGAAGTTTTTGACCCTCCTGAGCCTAGGCCTTTCTCTTTCTCTGGGGGCTGCCCACGCCGCTGACGCGCCCGCGGCCACCGCCAAGACGCCGCAGCAAAGCAAAATGGGCATGTGCAACCAGGAGGCTGCGGGTAAAAAAGGGGATGAACGCAAGGCTTTCATGAAAGAGTGCCTGAGCGCCAAACCAGCCGCCGCGGCCGGCGTCGACAAAAAAACTGCCCAGCAAGACAAGATGAAAGCCTGCAACAAGGACGCGGGCGAACAAAGCCTCAAGGGCGACGCGCGCAAGGCCTTTATGAAAGACTGCCTCAGCAAGTGAGCCGGCTGACGCTTTTCAAAGCGTCAGCAACCGTAAAAATACCCCGCCAGTTTCGCTGGGCGGGGTTTTCTTTTGGCATGATGCAGCCATGACGACCCGTACTATTCAGTCCCCCTCCCTCTCCTGCGTGGTTCCTGCCTTCAACGAAGCACGCAATCTGGCCACCGTGGTGCCTCATATTTTGGCAACCCTCGCGACGCTGAGCGATCGCATCGAGCTGATCGTGGTGGATGACGGCAGCCGGGATGACACGACCCAGGTGATGCAGGCGCTGTGTGCGGCGCATCCTGAAGTGGTCTACCTCAAGCTGTCGCGCAACTTTGGCAAAGAGCCGGCCCTGACCGCCGGCATTGATGCCACCCGGGGTGACGTGGTTTTTTTGATGGATGCCGATGGTCAGCACCCCGTGACACTGCTGCCCGAGATGCTGCACAAGTGGCGACAGGGCTCCGACGTGGTGTACGCGGTGCGCAAAACGCGCGACGACCAGTCCGGACTGCAGGTCAGCCTGACCGGGTTGTTTTACAAGCTGGTCAATTACGGCAACCGGGTCCAAATTCCGGCCAACGCGGGCGATTTCCGGCTGATGGACCGCAAGGTGGTGGACGCCCTGAAAAGCCTGCCCGAACGCAACCGCTTCATGAAAGGGCTGTACGCCTGGGTTGGCTTTGACAGCACCGCCATCGACTACCAACCGCTGCCCCGTGCCGATGGCAAGAGCAATTTTGGTCTGCGCGGCTCGCTGTCGCTGGCACTGACCGGCATTCTGGCGTTTTCCATTGCCCCGTTGCGGGCCTTGACCCTGGTCGGATTGGTGTTGGCCGCCATCGCGCTCGGCTATGGTGGCTGGGTGGTGATCGATTATTTTGTCTGGGGCAACGCCGTCCCGGGCTATGCCACGATCGTGGTCGGCATGATGTTTTTCAGCGGCATCCAGCTGCTCTCCATCGGCGTGCTGGCGGAGTATGTGGGCCGTATTTATGAAGAGGTCAAACAGCGTCCGCCCTACCTGATCAGCCAGCGCGAAGGCCAGGGGCTGACTGGCGCCGTGCCGGCAGCGGGTGCTGGGCTGTCTTTGCCCGCGCAAGAAACATCGCTGCTTTGAGCGCGTCCACCTTCTGGTTTCTGGCGGTCGGCGGCAGCGCCGCCCTCACGCACATGGCGGTGTTTGCGCTGGCCCAAGGCCGGATGCTGGCGGAGCTGGCCAATGCCCTGGGTTTTTTGATTGCGTTTTTTGTCAGCTTTGCCGGCCACCGGCTGCTGAGCTTCAAGGATGCGGGCACCAGCGTCGGCACCAGTTTGGGCCGGTTTGCCATCACGGCACTGGCTGGCTTTGCCAGTAATGAACTCGTCTTTATGCTGCTGTTGCGCGGGCTGGGCTGGCCCGCGCTGCTGGCGTTATTTGTCGCCCTGCTCTTTGCAGCCGGGCAAACCTTTGTGTTCAGCCGCTTTTGGGCCTTCCGCCGCTAAGGGGTGCCCCGACTGGTAAAGCAGCCAGCCGGCGCCCTGGAAGTACAGCTTCCAGCCGGCCAGACCTTCCGCCATGCCATTGCCCGTGCTCACCACCAACCAGTTGCCCGGCGTGAGTCCCGCTTGCGGCAGCACCTCAGGCGACTGCAATACCTTGGCCGCCTGTGCATCAAAATCAGCGCCTTCAAACAACTCGCGTTGCCAGCCATCGCCCGTCTGCTGGCGCAGCATGGGCCAGTTCTCCAGCACCACCAGCGGTTTGCTGGTCTGCGCATAAAACGGCAGGTCGTAGGGGTAAGCGCCCGATACATACACGGTGTCCGAGGGGCGCGCCGCACAGGCCAGGGCGCGGGCCACGTCCTGCGAGCGGCCGGTGCGGGTGACCTCGCCCACCTGGGTCATCAAAACGAGGGCGCCCACGATGTTGAGCAGGCACAGCGCGGCAAAAATCTTGCCGGCGCGAGCCCGGTGCGCCATGCTGCGCTCCCAGCCGAGGGCAGATAACAGCGCCAGCGCCGGCATCACCGGCAGCACATAACCAATCAGCTTGGAGTTGGGGATTGAGAAGAACGCCATGATGGCCACGGCCCAGATCCAGCACAGACTCCACCAGGCTTTGGCGATGAGCGGTGCCGCAGTCGGAGCCTGAGTGAGCGGCCGGCGCACCTGGTTCAGGGCAAAAAATACCCAGGGGAACAGCAGCAACACCACCGACAACAGGTAAAACCACCAAGGCTGCGGGTTGTTGTAGGTGGCCGCGGTGTAGCGGTTGAACTGCTGGCCAATGAACATGTAATTAAACAGTTGCGGGTGCTTTTGCTGGGCCATGACAAACCACGGCAGGGCGATGGCGGCAAACAGCGCCAGGCCACTGAGCCAGGGCAGATACAGCACTTTTTTGAATTGCCGCGTCCAGAGCAGCCAGATAAAAATCACCAGTCCCGGCAAGGCGATGCCGATCAGCCCCTTGCTGAGCATGCCGAAGGCGCAAGCGACAAAGCCGAGCCGGGCCAGCGTGGCATTGGGTTTGTCCCCGGCCATGAAGGCAAACGCAAAGCACCAGATCGCCACCCCAATCCAGGCGGCCACCGCCATGTCGTGGTTGATGTATTGCCCGCCCACCAGAAAGGTCAGGCTGGTGCCCAGCATGATGACCGCGCGACGGGCAATTTGCTCGGTGCTGATGGTGCGCGCCGACAGGTACAGGACGATCAGCATCAGGCCGACGTGCAGCGCAGGCACCAAGCGCAAGGCCAGCTCATTGACGCCAAAGGTGGCCAGCGAGATCGCCTCCAGCCAGTACAAAAAGGGTGGTTTGTGAAAGAACGGCAGGCCATTGAGGCGCGGCGTCAGCCAGTCGCCGCTTTGCAGCATCCAGCGACCAATTTCACCGTAGCGGCCTTCGTCGGGCACGGCCAGCGGCCGCATGGCGGCCATCAGCAGCAGCACCAGCCAGAGCAGGGCCAGGGTCAGCCAGGATTTTTGTCGTTCGGTCAGGGATTTATTCACTGGCAAATTTTAGCGGGCATGGCTGCTTGCCCGCGCCGCGCTATGCCGAACAACCCCGCACCAGCCGCACCCCGGCGCGGCTGAGCGCAGCGCTGAAGTCGGTACCCATCAGGTAATTGAACTCCTGGGCACGGGCGATGCCGATCTCATCGTCCGGCTCCGCCGCCTGCGCCGGGTGGCACATGATGATGCTGCCGGCCGGCGCCGTGCGTAACCAACCGGCCATCAGCTCGGCATAGCGTGCTGGCGTGCCTGAGAAATCATAGATGCCTAATAAGGCTCTAGCCCCCGTCACACCTGCGCGAGCAGCTATTGTTTCGAGAGCACGGGCGCCCATCGCCGCGATCACGCGACTTTTCAGATCGGCGGCGCCCGCCGGCGCCCGCGAAATGCGCAAGTAGGGTTTGTGCGCACCATAGCGACGGGCCAGGGCCTGTACCAAGGCTTCGCGAATGCCGGCAAACTGCTGCACATGCTGGTGGCCATCGACATAGTCGGGCGGCGCCTGCCACTGCGCTTCAAACAAATCAAGTTGGCGTTCGATCACGGCACGCGCCGCGGTCTGGTCAAAGCCGCCCAACGCGGCCTTCAGCATGGCCGCCTTCAGCGACAGGCCGTGCCCGGCGGCAACGGCAAAGTCACTGGTCCAGTCCAGGTGCAGGCCGACGTCAAGGCGGCCGCGCAGCTCTTGCAGCAGCGCCACGTCCTGCGGCCAGCGCGGTGACAGCACCATGACGCTGGTGGCGCTGATGCGCCCGAGCGCCGCCAGTTTGGCAATGCCGAGCGAGGCGCTGGCGTGCACCGCAAAGTCATCGGCGCACAGAATCACGCCTTTGCTGGCACGGTTGTCGTTGGGCATCATTGCGCCTTCCAGTAGCCGGCCTGGCCGTAATGGTGTTTGAGAAAATCAATCCACAAGCGCACGCGCAAGGGCAAATGTTTGGCTTGCGGAAACACGGCGTAAATGCCATTGGCCGGCGCTGCAAAATCATCCAGCACCGCCACCAACGCCCCGGCGGCGATCTCGGCCTCCACCTCCCAGGTGCTGCGCCAGGCAATGCCGTAACCCGCCAGACACCAGTCGTGCAGCACCTGGCCGTCCGAGCAACTCAGCGGCCCGCCGGGTTTGAGGTGCAGCAGTTCACTGGCATCGCCTTTTGGCACCTTGAAGGCCCAGCCCCGGGTTTGCGAGGCGTCGCTGGACAGGGTCAGGCAATCAAAGCGGGACAAATCATGCGGGTGGAGCGGGGTGCCGTGTTGCCGCAGGTAAGTCGGCGTCGCCACGCACAGGCGGCGGTTGTCGGCCAGCCGCACGCTGACCAGGCTGGAGTCCGGCATGTCGCCGACCCGCACCGCGCAGTCAAAGCCTTCGCCGGCCAAGTCAACCACCCGGTCGCTCAAATTCAGGGAAATGGTGACCTCCGCGTGCCGCTCGCGAAAGCGCGGCACCAGCGGCGCCACGTGCCGCCGCCCGAAGCCGCCCGGGGCTGTGATGCGCAAATGCCCACTGGCCTTGATGCCGCCGGCCGAGACACTGGCCTCGGCATTGGCAACGTCGGCCAGCAAGCGCTGGCAGTCTTCCAGAAACGCGCTGCCTTCGTGCGTGAGCGAAATGCGCCGCGTGGTGCGCACCAGCAGCTTGACACCGAGGCGTTCTTCCAGCGCATCGAGCCGGCGCCCCATGATGGCGGGCGCCACGCCTTCCGCAATGGCGGCGGCCGTCAGGCTGCCACGGGTGGCGACCGAGACGAAGGATTCGAGTTGCTTGAACTTGCTCATGTCGGCCTGATTACCCGCATAAAAGTTAATAGTAGATCGCTTATTTGTTCTATTAGATCATTTCTCAACTTCTGCGCCAACCGCCGCGCCTGGCGCCGCTTGGCTCACGCCACCGCGTGGCGGGTACGCAGCGCCGCAATGGCCTGCGGGGTGTAGCCCAGCCCCGTCAGCAGTTCCTCGGTGTGCTGACCGCAAGTCGGTGGCTGCAGCCGCACGCCCAGCCGCTGGCCGTCCATGGTGAACGGGAACAGCGTGGTTTGCGCGGTCTGGCCGGCGCGTTCGCCATCCGGCAGCGTGATGTCGGCCAGGCCGCCGGTGGCCAGCAGGTGTTCGTCGTCAAACAGTTCTTCGGGCTTGCGAATCGGCGCGAACGGCAGTTCATGCGCCTCCAGCAGCGCCGCCAACTCGGCCGCACTGCGGTCGGCCAGACGCTCGCGCAGGATCGGCAACAGGGTGGCGCGCAGGCGCACCCGGTCGTTGTTGCTGGCGTACTGCGCCTCATGTTTGAGGTCGTCGAACCCCAGCGCATCGCAAAACGTCAGCCACTGTGCGTCGCTCACTGCCGCCAGAAAGATCTGTTCGCCGTCCTTCACCGTGAACACGTCGTACACCGCCCAGGGTGAAATACGCGCCGGCATTGGCGCCGCCGGCTGGCCGGTGACGGCGTACTGCAGCATGTGCTGGCCGACCAGGAATACATTGTTCTCAAACAGCGCGCTTTGCACCTCCTGCCCTTTGCCGGTGATGCCGCGCTGGAGCAGCGCGCCCAAGGTGCCGATGGCGCCGAACATGCCGCCCATGATGTCGTTCACGCTGGTGCCGGCACGCAGCGGGTCGCCCGGGCGGCCGGTCATGTAGGCCAGCCCGCCCATCATCTGCACCACCTCGTCCAGCGCGGTGCGGTGCTCGTAGGGGCCGGGCAGAAAACCCTTGTGACTGACATAGATCAGGCGCGGGTTCACTTGCGACAGGGCGGCATAGTCCAGCCCGTATTTGCCCATGGTGCCGGGCTTGAAATTTTCCGCCACCACGTCCGCCGTCGCGGCCAGCTGGCGCGCCACGGCAGCGCCTTCGGGCGAGTGCAGGTCCAGCGCGATGCTTTTCTTGTTGCGGTTGAACATCGGGAAAAAGCCAGCGCCCGCACCCAGCAGGTGCCGGGTGCGGTCGCCGTGCAGCGGCTCAACCTTGATCACCTCGGCCCCCATGTCGGCCAGCACCATGCCGCAGGTCGGGCCCATGACCATGTGGGTGAATTCGACCACCCGCAACCCGGCCAGGGGCAGCGGGGCCGACGCCGGCGCGGGTAAACCGGGGGCGGAGGGCGGGCGAGCATTGGGCGGTGTTGGGTTCACGTTGTGCATAGATTTCGGTAGGTTCGATGGCGAACGTCGGGACGGAAAAGTCCATCCCTGTCGCCCTGGCTTTACCGGACTTTACCTACTCAGATGAGGGACGTCAGCCGCCTGTCCGCAGAAATTGATAACAATACAGCTATTAGAGTTAACCCTGTCTTCCGTACCGCAAGCCTTCATGCCCCTCAAAGTCGCCCCCCTGGCAGGACCACCCCCCGCCCTGCACCGCCCCACGCCCGAGCTGGCCTGCCAACTCAGTGTGGTGGTGCCTGTGTTCAACGAAGAGGCGGTGATCGCCCTGTTTCATGCGCGCCTGATCCAGGTGCTGGCCGCTTGCCCGGGGGTGCATGAAATCATTTACGTCGACGACGGCAGCACCGACAGTTCTCCGCAAGTGCTGGAAAACTTGCGCGTCACATGCCCCCTGGTGGGCGTGGCCCGGCTGAGCCGAAACTTTGGCAAGGAGCGCGCCATGACGGCCGGCCTGGAACTGGCCCGGGGCGAAGCGGTGATCATTCTGGATGTCGATTTGCAGGACCCGCCCGAGCTGATTCCGTCCATGCTGGAGGCCTGGCGCGCCGGGGTC
This sequence comes from Rhodoferax sp., assembly GCF_012927445.1. Classification (GTDB taxonomy): domain Bacteria; phylum Pseudomonadota; class Gammaproteobacteria; order Burkholderiales; family Burkholderiaceae_C; genus Rhodoferax. The sequence continues at coordinate 250,638 of NZ_JABBPD010000007.1, read as the reverse complement.
GATGTGGTCAACATGCGGCGCACCGGGCGGGACGGCGAAACCGTCGTCAAAAAAGCCACCGCGCATTTCTTTTACCGCATCATCAACCGGCTGAGCGACGTCACCATCCCCAGCGATGTCGGCGATTTTCGCTTGTTCAGCCGGCGCGCGGTGGACGCGCTGAACCGGCTGCCCGAGTCCAACCGCTTCATGAAAGGCCTGTTCGCCTGGATCGGTTTTAAACAAGTGACGCTGGACTACCACCGCAAGTCTCGGGCGGCGGGGCTCAGCAAGTGGCCCTATTGGAAGTTGTGGAACTTTGCCCTGGAAGGGGTGACTTCGTTTTCCACCGTGCCTTTGCGCATCGCGTCTTACGTCGGATTTTTAAGCGCCCTGGGGGCTTTTTTGTATGCCCTGTATTTTCTGGTCAAGACCACCTTTTGGGGTGACTCGGTCAAGGGCTTTCCCACGTTGATCGAGTTTGTGTTGCTGCTCGGCGGCCTGCAGTTGATGGCGATTGGCATCATGGGCGAGTATGTCGGTCGGATTTATCTGGAGTCCAAGCGCCGCCCCATTTACCTGCTGGATTCGTTCACGCCCGCGACCCTGACGGCAACCGACCCTGCATGAGCCAGCGACCTCTTCCCACAGAAACCCAAACTCAAGCGCCCGTCTGGTGGGCCTTGGCCATTTTGCTTAGCCTGCGCTTGATCAGCTTGGGGCTGTACCCGCTGATGGACAACACCGAAGCCCGTTATGCCGAAATCTCGCGCGTGATGGGGGTGCTGGGCGACTGGGTCACCCCCTGGTATGACACCGGCGTGCCCTTCTGGGGCAAACCGCCCCTGTCGTTCTGGACCACGGCGCTGAGTTTTGGCCTGTTGGGCGTCAACGAGTTTGCCGCACGCCTGCCGCACTTTCTGGCCGCACTGGGGGTGGGTTGGCTGGTGTGGGGCTGGGCACGGCAACGCTCGCAACAGGAGGCGTTGACGGCCATTGCCTTGCTGGCCGGCAGCAGTCTGATGCTGATTTCGGCCGGGGCGGTGATGACCGACATGACGCTGCTGGTCGGCATCACGCTGGCCATGCGCGGCTTCTGGCTCGGCCTGCACGGCGATGCGACCCAGCGGCGGCGCGAAGGCTGGCTGTTTTTTCTCGGCCTGACTGTGGGGCTGCTGGCCAAGGGACCGCTGGTGCTGGTGCTGGCCGGCTTGCCACTCGGTCTGTGGACAATCTTTAATTGGCAATGGGCGCGCGTCTGGCGCCACTTGCCCTGGCTGCGCGGCAGCCTGGCCGTCCTGTTGCTGGTTGGCCCCTGGTATGCGGTGGCGGAACTGCGCACCCCCGGTTTTCTGGATTATTTTTTGCTCGGCGAACACTGGCACCGCTTTGTCACGCCGGGCTGGACCGGCGACCGCTATGGCGTCGCCCACTCGGCGCCCTGGGGCAGCATCTGGGTCTATGCTGGGGTCGCGATGCTGCCCTGGTCGCTGCTGGTCCCGCTGGCGTGGTGGCGCTGGCGCACGGCGGGTGTTGTCGCCCAGTCGGTTGCCGCCTCTGACAAACCCTTGCAGCACTATCTGATCTTGTGGAGCCTGGCACCCGCCTTGTTCTTTACCTTCGCCGGCAATATCCTCTGGACCTATGCGCTGCCGGCGCTGCCGCCACTGGCCTTGTTGGGCGCGGGATGGCTGAGCCGGCACGCCGACCCGCGGCGCGTCAACCGCCTGCTGACCCTGGGCTTGATCCTGAGTGCGGTGCTGTTTGCCGGCTTTGTCGCCAGCCTGAACCTGAAGCAGACCGAAGACTGGCACACGACCCAGCGGCTGGTGGCCCACTACGACACGCTCAACACCCAGCAGCGCGCCCTGATTTTCTACCCCGAGCGGCCTTACTCGGCAGCTTTTTACAGCCGGGGCCGGGCCGAGCAAATCGCCCAACCGTCGGCGCTGCTCACCCGCCTGGCCGGCCAACCGGCCTTTCTGGCCGTCGAAACGACAGCCGTGGCCACCCTGCCAGCGGCGGTCCGCGCCCATCTGCAATGGCAAGGCCAGCATGGTGACTACACGCTGTTTTTAATTACCGACCTTTCGGTCAGGGATCAAGCGATTGATTGAACGTTAATCCGGGCCCCGGTATCGAATAAAGTACCCGTATGAAAAAATCCCGGGCGACTGTTCCCGAAACCCCCATGGCATCGACCCCGCCAGCGCCGCGCGCCGTGTTGTTCGACGCCTACGGCACCTTGTTTGACGTCTACAGCGTGAGCCTGCTGGCCGAGCAATTGTTTCCCGGCCACGGTCAGGCCTTGAGCCTGTTGTGGCGCGACAAGCAGATTGAATACACCCGGCTGGTGACCATCTGCAACGACGGCGCCCACTACCAGCCATTTTGGGCGCTGACCCGCTCGGCCCTCGTTTATGCTATCAATAGAATAGTGGTCCCCGCACAGCCGACGGGGGCTAGCGGCCTGTTTGATACTGAAATTGACCGTTTGCTCAACCAATACCGCCACTTGAGCGCCTTCCCGGAAAACCGGCAGGTGTTGAGCGAGCTCAAAGCCCGTGGCATCGTCACCGGGGTCTTGAGCAATGGCGAACCCGGCATGATCAATATGGCGGTCAGTTCCGCCGGGCTGGAAGGTCTGCTGGACCATGTCATCAGCGTCGATGCCGTGCGCAAATACAAAACCCATCCCGAGGCCTACGCGCTGGGCGAGCAGGCCACCGGACTGCCGGCCAGCCAGATTGTGTTTGTCAGTTGCAACGCCTGGGACGCACTCGGCGCCACCTGGTACGGCTACCAAACCCTGTGGGTGAACCGCTACCAGTTGCCGTTTGAAGAACTGGGCACACAGCCCACCCGCACCGGCAGCAGCCTGCGCGAAGTGCTGGACTTTTTCCCCGTCTGAGCGCTCCAAAGCCGATTCGTTGCAACCTCTCTCACGCGGCTGATGGCTGGACTTATCCGGTGAGCTTTGTATCATCCCCCCTGTTTTAGCCGGTTGTCGCCCTCTTTTTTATCCACCTCCTCACTTACTGAAACCACCCACCATGACCGAACGCACCCCCAAGCACCGCCTGCAAGTTGCCACCACGCTGCTGCAATTCATCGACAAAAAAGTGCTGCCCGGCACCGGCGTGACCCCGGCCAAGTTCTGGAAGGGCTTCGACGCCTTGGTGGCCGATCTGGCGCCAAAAAACATTGCCCTGCTGGCCGAGCGTGACCGCCTGCAAACCGAACTCGACGCCTGGCACAGCGCCCACCCCGGCCCGGTGCAGGACATGGCCGCTTACCGCGCTTTTCTGGAGCAAATTGGCTACTTGGTACCGAGCCCCAAGAAGGTGCGCATCACCACCGCCAAGGTCGACGCCGAGCTCGCCCTTCAGGCCGGTCCGCAGTTGGTGGTGCCGGTGCTGAACGCCCGCTACGCGCTGAACGCCGCCAATTCGCGCTGGGGTTCGTTGTATGACGCGCTCTATGGCACTGACGTCATTTCCGAAGCCAAAGGCTGCGGCAAAAACAAGAGCTACAACCCGAAGCGCGGCGCCAAAGTCATCGAATACGCCCGCCATGTGCTGGACCGCACCGCGCCGCTGCGCAAGGGTTCGCACGTCGACTCCGTCAGCTACCGCATCAAGGACGGCAAGCTGGCCGTCAAACTGGCTGACGGCTCTAACACCAGCCTGGCCAACCCGGCCCAGCTGATCGGTTTTCAGGGCGACGAAAAGGCGCCGAGCAGCGTGCTGTTCCTGCACAACGGCCTGCATCTGGACCTGCAAATTAACCGCGCCACCGCCATCGGCGCCAGCGACCCGGCCGGCGTTAGCGATCTGGTGCTGGAAGCCGCCCTCTCCACCATTCTCGATCTGGAAGACTCGGTCGCCGTGGTCGACGCCGACGACAAAGTGCTGGCCTATAGCAACTGGCTCGGCATCCTGCAAGGCACGCTGACCGAAGAAGTCAGCAAGGGCGACAAAGTGTTCACCCGCGGCCTGAACGCCGACCGCGTCTACACCCCCGCCGCCGGCAAGGGCAAGCCCGTCACGCTGCATGGCCGCTCGCTCATGTTCGTGCGCAACGTCGGCCACCTGATGACCAATCCGGCCATCCTGTACACCGACAAAGCCGGCGTCACGCGCGAAATCCCGGAAGGTATTCTGGACGCGGTGGTCACCACCACCATTGCCATGCACGACCTGCAGCGCACCGCCAAGGACGCCATCCGCAACTCGCGCAAGGGCTCGGTTTACATCGTCAAACCCAAGATGCACGGCCCGGTCGAAGTCGCGTTTGCGGCGGAACTGTTCACCCGCGTGGAAAAAATGCTCGGCCTGGAAGACAGCACCGTCAAGCTCGGCATCATGGACGAAGAGCGCCGCACCAGCGTCAATCTGAAGGCCTGTATTGCCGCTGCCAGCAGCCGCGTCGCCTTCATCAACACCGGCTTCCTCGACCGCACTGGCGACGAGATGCACAGCGCCATGCAAGCCGGCCCCATGATCCGCAAGGGCGACATGAAAAGCAGCGCCTGGATTGCGGCCTACGAGCGCAACAACGTGCTGGTTGGCCTGAGCTGCGGCCTGCGCGGCAAGGCACAAATCGGCAAGGGCATGTGGGCCATGCCTGACCTGATGAAAGACATGCTGAAGCAGAAAATTGCACACCCGCTGGCCGGTGCCAACACCGCCTGGGTGCCCAGCCCGACCGGTGCCACGCTGCACGCGCTGCACTACCACCAGGTGCTGGTGAGCGACATCCAGAAAGAACTGGAAAAAATCGACTACAACAAGCAACGCGATACCCTGCTGACCGGTCTGTTGACCATTCCCGTGACCGCCACCCCCAACTGGTCGGACGTGGAGAAACAGCAGGAACTCGACAACAACGCACAAGGCATCCTCGGCTACGTGGTGCGCTGGATCGACCAGGGCGTCGGCTGCTCCAAGGTGCCTGACATCCACAACATCGGCCTGATGGAAGACCGCGCCACCCTGCGCATCAGCAGCCAGCACATGGCGAACTGGTTGCACCACGGCGTGGTGACCGAAGCGCAAGTGAAGGAAACCTTTGAGCGCATGGCCGCCGTGGTGGACAAGCAGAACGCGGGCGACCCGCTGTACCAAAATATGGCCGGCAACTTTGAGACCTCGATGGCGTACAAGGCGGCTTGTGATCTGGTGTTCAAGGGCCTGGCACAACCGAGCGGTTACACCGAGCCTTTGTTGCACGCCTGGCGCTTGAAGGTGAAGGCGGCGGCAGTGGCAGCAGCGGTGGCGGCCCTCTGAGGCTTGCTACTTAATCAATAGCTGCTTGCGCAGCTTTGACGGGGGTTAGCGGCTGATTTGGCACTAACCCACAGTAAAAACGGCACCTTCGGGTGCCGTTTTTTTGTAACATAGCAATCAATCCATGACTTTGCCGAAAATTTTGACAAAGGTGCTGTGTTTAGCTTGCACCCATGTCCCGGTCAGATCATTGTTAACTTCCAAAGCGGCATAAATTTCACGAACCAGTTCGTTTTCAATGAGCTTGGCACTCAGCATCTTCTTCAACAGCTCAGGTCCATGCCAGATGTCATCAATGCCGACCATGCTGGCCAATTCGTGCATACCGAGGTCATCGGTCACAACGATGGCCGGGCGAATCTGTCCGAACGCCAGCACACGGCAATCGGTATAAGACGGCGGAGAACGTCGCTGTGTCATGAATCGGGCCGGGTCCATCTGGACCAGCCCATGCAGCACACTCGCAGCCGCCGCCAGTGTGGCCTTTTCTTGGGCGTTCAGGCGTGGGGTATGAGCGAGACGTTCGGTCGCCAAGGTGGCCGCATCAAACCAGGGATAGTCGTGTCGCAGCCGTGGGCTGCGCTGCACCTCGTCTTCTACGTCTCGCAGAATGGTCAATACGTAGTCCTTTTGCCCAAACTTCTTGCCCAACAGTGGCCGCACGCGCTTGGCCAGCCTCAGATAGGCGTTGGTATCGAGCAGAACCAGCGTCAATGGGATATCTCGCCGACAAGTGCCAGGTGCAGCGCCGTGGCATCCTGCAGTCCGATATCCATGACCTGCTGTAGGTAGCCAGGGCCTGTTTCCCGCTCAACCAGCATCGTCTTCAGTGCCACAAAAAAACCTGAACAAAACAAATTCGCTGTGACCGCAATCAACGCTTCCGCACTCGGCGGCAAAGGTTTAAAAAGCGCTTCGCTCACCAAGCCATTGTGCTGGTTGCTGCGGACAGCGTGAACTTGAACATCTGACAATTGCAAGAGCTGCAATCCCTTCGCCTGAGCGAAGTTCTGCACCTGACGGAATACCGTGAAAAGCGAGATGGAATGCGTGTGGGCATGTTCAAGCAAAGTCTTTAACACCGCTTGCACCCCGTTTACCCGAGTCGCCTGCGCATAAGCCGCCTCCGCGCAAGCTTGTGGAAACAACAGCGCGCCAGCAAAGGCATCGGCAAAATCCTCGCCCTCGTTCGTTCCGGCCAGCTCGGGGGTGTAAACATGCGCCAACTCGTGCGCCATCCAGAACTTGAAATCTTCCAGATGCGTGTCCAGGTTCAGATACACGAACGTGACTTTCTTGTCTGGCAAAAAGATATGCAACGCATTCTTGTGGTTCTTCTTTTCACCCCAGAGTGTGGGCACCAGCAATGCGTCGTTGTCCTTGAACTCCTTGATCAGGTGCTCATAGCCCAGCACCGCCTGGGCGCCAATGCCCAGCTTGGCCCTAACTTCTGCCACCGCGTTTTGCAGCGGAACGTAATCGGTCGACGGCGAGGGCAACGACATGTGCAACGCCCGCCTCTCTGGCAAATAGTCCACCAAGGGCTTGAGCAACGCGGCCATCGCCTGCGCCTTGACGATATGTTCGTCCGTGGTCTTTGAACCGGCCTTTTTACGAAAGGCAATGATGGGTCGGTTGGCGTCAGGCATCACCAACTGGTCAAAGCCCAACATGAGGGTGGTGGCCAGTTTCAGCAACTTTTCAGGGCGAGGAAAGTGCTTGCCCTGCAGCCAGTGGGACACCACTTGGGGCGACTCGCCAATGGCCGTTGCCAGCTGCTCCTGGCTCCACCCCCGTGAGGCCAGAGCTGCTTTGATGGATTCGCTGTGGATAACTTTGTGCATAGCCGGTGTATTTTCTGTGGAAATAACTTAAAAATCAAGTTTTATCAAGTTTTATGTCCGCTTCTTGCTACCAGCCAGGAATTTGGCACTCACAAAGTTGCTATTTAATTAATAGCTACTTACGCATATTCTACGGGGGCAAGGGACCTATTTAGTTCCAAAAATCGCCACGAGCCGTATAGTGCTATATGACGACATGCAAGTGCAGTCATAGCGTTACCGGGCGCTCAGTACGCATCAGGCAGACGTTTGTTTAGCCAGCATCTGTGCGAAGTCCACGACCAAGCGACGACTTGGCAACGTTAGTTTTCGAAAAGTCTTGCGCAACTCCACAGCCTCAGGCGAGTAATCCAGCGTCAAGTCGCCGTCTTTGTCGGGTGCGGCCAGCGGAAGCTGCAAACCTTCCAACATGGCAAACATAGCAGCAGGTGACGTACCCAGTGCGGCGGCCAACGCATCCAGGCGACTTGTCGACAATCGGCGCTCACCACGCTCGATACGAGATACATGACTCGTCCCCATGCCCGCATCCAGTGCCAGTTTTTCCTGGGACCACCCTTTTTCTTCTCTAAGCGAACGAATGACTTGGCCAATGTGCATGGGCGAATTTTTCTTTCAAATGTGACTCCTTGGCAAAGCCCATTTGGTGAATCGATCTATATGATTCGCCTATTTGTCACAAGTAACGCATCGCTTGCCACTTTGGCAATCGCTCGCCGCTCACGAATTCACACATGCCTACGCTCAACTGGATCGGCAAAGACGCCGTTGTTAAACACCACAAGGACGTGCCTTTTCGCCTGCTGGAGCCCGTGCCCGAGTTGTCATGCGGCGATCCCGCCAGCGGCAATTTGATCGTCCAGGGCGACAACCTACATGCCTTGAAGGCTCTGTTGCCACGCTACGGCGGAAAGGTGAAATGCATTTACATCGACCCGCCGTACAACACCGGCAACGAAGGCTGGGCCTACAACGACAACGTCAACAGCCCCGAGATTCGTAAATGGCTGGGCGCGCTGGTCGGCAAGGAAGGCGAAACGCTGGACCGGCACGACCGCTGGCTGTGCATGATGTACCCGCGTCTGGTGCTGCTTCGCCAGTTTCTACGCGAGGACGGGGCGATTTTTGTGTCGATTGACGACAACGAGGTGGCAAACCTACGCCTACTGCTGGACGAGATTTTTGGGGCGGGGAATTTTGTCGCCTCTGTTATCTGGCGTTCATCAGACAACAGCAACAACGATGCAAAGCAGTTTTCTACAGACCACAATCCCCTTGTCATTTACTCCCGATCCTCAGACTGGCGGCCAAATAAGGCCGGGGATCACACGAACAAACGCTCTCACTTTAAGAATCCCGATAACGATCCACGAGGCCCATGGTTTGATGGAAATCCGCTCAACTCCCCGAAGCCACGTCCAAATCTGACCTTTGACTTGGTGGCCCCAAACGGGAATGTGATCCATCCACCAGCAAACGGTTGGCGCTGGTCGAAAGAAACCATTGAGTCCAAATTGGCGACTACTGAAATCCGTTTTACCGAAAATGGAAAAAGTATCCGCAGAAGAACCTACCTTGTGGATATGGAGGCGTTACCCCCATCAAGTCTGTGGACCGATTTAGAAGAGACAGGACATAACCGCCAAGCAAAAAGTGAACTGAAAGCAATATTTCATGAAACTGCTGTGAGCGATTTGTTCAGCACGCCAAAACCTGTTCGTTTTCTCCAACGCATTATTGAACTCTCCACCGAGCCAGACAGCCTGATCCTCGACAGCTTTGCCGGTTCCGGAACAACAGCCCATGCGGTGCTCAAACAAAACGCCGTCGACGGCGGCACACGCCGTTTCATTCTGGTGGAAATGGACGAAAACATCGCCACCAACGTCACCGCCGAGCGCGTGAAGCGCGTGAGCCAGGGCTACACCAACGCCAAAAATGAGGCCGTGGCGGGCCTGTCTCCAGACGGCGACGGCTTCCAGTTCTGTACGCTTTCTGCAGAGCCCCTGTTTACCCCACAAGGCCAGATCCGCGAGGACGTGCGTTATGCGCAACTGGCCGAGTTCGTCTGGTTTGCCGAGACCGGCAGCGGCTACACCGGCAACGCCGATTCGCCGCTGCTGGGCGTGCATGAGGGCCGGGGCATTTATCTGCTCTACAACGGCATCCTGAAGGACAAGTCGGTGGGCGGTGGCAACGTGTTGACCGGGCCGGTGTTCGGCATCCTGCCGCCGTTCGACGGCCCCAAGACCATCTACGCGGCTGCCTGCCGCCTGGGCGCGCCGCGCCTGCAACGCGAGCAAATTGTGTTCAAGCAGACGCCTTATGCGCTGGAGGTGTAAGCCATGACCCATTTCACCCCCAAAAAATACCAGCAAGACCCGGCCAGCGGCGGCGGTGTGCTCGACAGCGTCGAGGCCTACTTCAAGGCCTGCCACCAGCACGGCCGTGCCTCGCTGGCGTTCACCGCCGTTACCGACGAGCTGTGGGGGCAAGGTCTGCCCTATCACCCCTTGAAGGACTTTGCGCCCGACATGCCCTACTTCTGCCTGCGCGTGCCCACCGGCGGCGGCAAGACCTGGCTGGCGGCCAAAAGCGTGGCGCTGGTCAACACCCATTTGCTGCGGGTGCCGCACAGCGTAGTGTTGTGGCTGGTGCCCAGCAAAACAATCCGCGACCAGACAGTACGCGGCTTGAAAGACCTCAAGCACCCGCTGCATGCGGCGCTGCGAGAAGCCGGGCCGGTGACGGTGCTGGACTTGGCGGAGGCCAAGGCGTTGACGCGTGCCACGCTGGACACATCCACGGTGGTCATCGTGGCCACGCGGCAGGCTTTTCAGGTGGAGGACGAGGAAAGCCGCAAGGTGTATGAATCGAGCGGTGCGCTGATGCATCACTTTGAAAATCTTTCCCTCGCTCAGCGCGATAGATTGTTGAAGGACGGCGACACGATTGCGTATTCGCTGGCCAATGTGCTGCGCCTGCGTCGGCCGTTTGTGGTGGTGGACGAGGCGCACAACAGCCGCACTGAGTTGGCGTTTGACACGCTGGCGCGCTTCTCGCCCAGCGGCATCATGGAGCTAACCGCTACGCCCGACATGGTGCACACGCCCAGCAATGTGCTGCACAGCGTAAGCGCCTCCCAGCTCAAGGCCGAGCAAATGATCAAACTGCCCGTGGTGCTGGAGACCGAGCCCAACTGGCAGCAATGCCTGAGCGATGGCATCGCCCGGCGCAATGCCTTGCAAAAACTGGCTGACGACGAGCAACGCGGGGGCGCGCCGTATTTGCGACCCATTGTGCTGATTCAATCCGAGCCGCGCCGCACGGGCCTGGACACGCTTGACTTTGAACGGGTGCGCCAGGAGCTATTAACCAACCACGGCATTCCTTTGAATGAAATCGTGGTGGCGACCAGTGAGGAAAAGGGGCTGGAGGCGATTGATGCGGCGTACAAGCTGGGCATCAGCGACCCGCTATGCCCGGTGAAGTTCGTCATCACGCAAAAAGCGCTGGCCGAGGGCTGGGACTGCCCGTTTGCCTACATTCTGGTGAGCATGGCGTCGCTGCATTCGGCCACGGCCGTGGAGCAGTTGCTGGGGCGCGTGCTGAGGCAACCAGGCGCGCAACACCGGGCTACCAAAGAGTTGAACCAGTCTTACGCACTGGTGGTGTCGCGCAGTTTTGCCGACACAGCCAGCGCCCTGCGCGACCGGCTGGTGCAGGGCGCGGGATTTGACCGCAAGGACGTGGCCGAGTTCGTGACGGCTGCCCGGCAAGAACAGCAGATGTTTGATCTGGAAGGCCTGGGCGGCCGCGTGGTGGTGCAGCCGGTGGTGATCGTGCTGCACGAAAAGCCAGATCTGAAGGTTGTCCCCAAAGAGATGCGCAACACGCTGGACGACAAGGTGGACTTCGACAAGAAGACCAGCACGCTGACGATTCGCGCGCCGCTGACTTTGGATGAAACTGCGGCTTTGATTCAGACGGTGAGCACGCCGCTGGCCAAGGCGGCGATTGAAGCCGCCGCCGAGGAAAGTCGCACCACCGCCATTGCGTTTTTCCGTACGCCTGCGGAAGAGGGCAAAACGTTGCTGGTGCCGCAACTGGCTTTGCGGCTGCAGGGTGAGTTGCAACTGTTTGACGACCCGGAGGTGCTGGACTACCCGTGGGAGCTGTCCACGCTGGATGCAAAACCGACGCCTGACAACCTGGTGACATTGGGTGCAGCGCTCAAAGTGGCCGAGGGTGGTGTAATTGACGTGGATGAGGCCAGCGGTCGAATGATGCCCCTCTTTATGCCCAATCTGCAGCGCGATTTGGGGCTGGCCTATACGCCCGAGCATTGGGACACGGTCAAGCTGGCCAGCTGGCTGTGCAGCAATGTGCCCGAGCCGACGCTGACCCATGCGAGCAAACTGGCGTTTGTGGCGGGTTGGTTGTCTGACTTGCTGGCGCAGCCGCACTTTGACTTGGGCCGCGCGAATCTGCAGAAGTTTTTGATGCGCAACCTGCTGGAAGCACGCATTCGCGAACTGCGCCGCGACGCAGTGAATCGCGCTTACCAGAAAACCTTGTTTGGCGATGGGAATAAGGAGCGAGTAACGGTGACAGATGAGTTTCCCTACGACTTCCGGCCCGAAGCCTACGCGCCCGGCCGCGACTATGACAACCGTTTTGGACTGCACCCGTTTCGCGAGCACTTCTACAGCCGCATGGGTGACTTCGACAGCAAGGAAGAATTCGAATGCGCGGTGTGGCTGGACATTCAGGCACAGAAGGGGCGGTTGCAATACTGGGTGCGCAATTTGGCACGCCGTGAAGGTGCGTCGTTCTTTCTGCAAAAAGCCACCGGGCGCTTCTACCCGGACTTTGTCTGCAAGCTCAATGACAACACATTCCTGATCGTGGAATACAAGGGCGCCGACCGCTGGACCGACGCGGCAGACGATCGACTGATTGGCGGGCTGTGGCAGCAGTTGTCTGGCGGAACCTGTAAATTCGTTATGGTCAAAGACAAACAGTGGGATGCAATTGACCCCTTGCTGGTTTAATTTTTTGCTATTTAATTAATAGCTTCTTGCGCAGCGTTTACGAGGGCTAGCGGCCGATTTGGCACTAACCCACAGTAAAAACGGCACCTTCGGGTGCCGTTTTTCATGGGCCAGGGGTTTAACTAAGCTGTTGGGCGGAATTACTTAGAGAAACCAACAAAGTCCAACTTGTCCTGAAAGTCGACTTGGCAGCGTTTTCGGGTGTTCACCAATGGCTGCTTGCTGGAAGTCCATTTGCGCGACTTGGGATATTGGACGTATAACCAAGGCCGTGGCACCATCACGGTGATAGATCGTGCCAAACTTGAAGAGCGGACATGCGAGTGTTATGCAGCATGCAGCGGTCAAAGTGGAGTGCAATCGACTGCTTTGGACGGCTAAATGGACGCTGCCACACAGACCATTTCTTCTGTTTAGGCCAGAATTAGATAAATGGACGCGAAACACGACGTATTGCACTGCTAAAAAGCACCTCACCATGAAAAAGAAACCTACTTCCAGATTGTCTGACGGCACCCAAGCAGCCAAGTCTTTGACTCAAGTGCTCAAAGACAGCGAGCTTGTCAAAGGCATGGTCAAAGAGTCTGCAGATGAACTGGCGTCGGTCAACTTGGTCCTTAATGAAGAGTTTTTGAATCGGAACCGCCTGCCTGAAGTGGAGACGGCCCTTGAAAGAAGCGAAGCCGTTGAAATCAAAGTGCAAGACGCGTCGGAAAAACTGTCGCAGGTGAATCGAGCTTTGGAAAAAGAGGTAAAGGAACGCCACCTCATGGAACAGGAGCTGGCCAAGGTCATGGACCAGCAAAAGGAAACCCTTCATGCATCTCTCCATGATGCTTTAACCGGTTTACCAAATCGCGTACTATTTAATGATCGACTGGAACATGGAATAGAACAAGCCAAACGGCACGGCTGGACTTTGGCCGTGATGTTCTTGGACCTTGATAAATTCAAAACGATCAATGATTCCTATGGCCACGCCGCGGGCGATGCTGTTCTGCTGACGATTGCCAAGCGACTAAGTGAAACTACACGCAACGACGATACGATCTGCCGCCATGGCGGCGACGAATTTTTGTATCTGCTCATGGAAATAAACGAAGATCAAGATGCAGCCATCATTGCGAAAAAAATCATCCAGGCAGTTCAAATGCCGTGTGATGTCAGCGTCGGTGAACTGAAGGTCGACACCAGTATTGGCATCTCGATCTATCCGAGAGATGGCACCACTGTAGAGGCCTTGATCATGAGTGCCGACGCGGCAATGTACCGGGCCAAGCAAAGCAAGTCCGGCTATGCCTTTGCGAGTGACAATCCTACGCCGTAGTCTGAACGTACTGGGCGGATGGGGTTGCCTCAGTTTGAAAAGTAGAAAGACTGCAATCAGTCTAAACCGCGTGTTGCCAATGCGCTTGACACTTATTGGGTTCTCTACGTAATCAAGCTGTTGACCCTAAAAACCCAATCCTGCTGTGACATTTACGGATTAATAAATGGCGGCTTCGCTGCCCACATCGAACCTTCGCAGCACGCAGAAACCAGCAATAATTTTCCAGGCAATTAGCTCTCACGTTCTGCAAGGCCAATGTTTTTCGATCAGAACACTCACGCCTGCGAGGCGTATATTGAACCTTCAAAAGCCACATCACGAACCAGAGAAACCACCATGCTGCAATCACGAGAAGGTCAAAAAGTTCCCAACGTCACGTTCCCGATTCGGGTCAATGGCGAGTGGCAGAAAGTCAACAGCGACGCCGTTTTCAACGGTAAAACGGTGGTGCTGTTCGCGCTACCAGGGGCCTTCACGCCGACCTGCTCCAGCAGGCATTTGCCGCGGTACAACGAACTGGCGGGCGTACTCAAAGCCAATGGGGTGGACAGCGTGGTTTGCCTGGCCGTCAATGACCCCTTCGTGATGGCAACCTGGAAGGCCGAGCAGAACGCCGACAGCATCGATTTCCTGCCCGATGGCAACGGTGAATTCAGCGCAGGCATGGGCCTGCTGGTGGACAAATCGGAGATTGGCCTGGGCAAACGCAGCTGGCGCTATTCCATGCTGGTGAAGGATGGCTTGATTGAAAAAATGTTCATCGAACCGGAAGAACCGGGCGATCCTTTCAAGGTCTCGGACGCCGACACCATGTTGAACTACATCAGCCCCAAGGCCAGTCCCCCGCCACGCGTCACATTCTTTGGCAAACCCGGCTGCCCCCACTGCGCCCGTGCCCGCAAGATGCTCAACGACAAGGGCTATCGTTTTGAAGAGATCGAACTGGGCCGCCACGGCATCAGCTACAGCTCGCTGCAAGCGGTGACCGGACGCGGCACCACACCCCAGGTGTATATCGATGGCGAACACGTCGGTGGTGCCGACGAGCTGGCCCTCTGGTTGGCCAAGTAAGGTTTCAAAAACGGCCTCAAGCCTGCCCTGCGGCAGGCCTAAGCAACGCTGGCATTGAAAACTGCCAGCATTACAAGGGGAGCAAGTTGCCATGACACCGATTCAAGTCAATGTCGCCATTGTGGGTGCCGGTACCGCCGGCATGGGGGCCTACCGGGCGGCCCGCGCCCTCACTGATTCCGTCTTGCTGATCGAAGGTGGAAGCTACGGCACGACTTGCGCCCGCGTGGGTTGCATGCCGAGCAAATTGCTGATTGCCGCAGCGGAAGCAGCGCACCAAGCGCGCCATGTCGCGCCGTTCGGGGTGCAGGTGAAAGAGGTCACGATCGACGGCGCGGCGGTGATGGCGCGCGTGCAGCGCGAACGCACCCGTTTTGTCGGATTCGTGCTGGAGACGATTGAATCCATTGCGCCGGGCGATCGTTTGACGGCCAAGGTGAAATTTCAGGATGCCCATACCTTGGTGACGGCGCAGGGCCAGCTGATTCATGCCCAGCGCATCGTGCTTGCCACCGGCAGCATTCCCGTTCTGCCGCCAGTGTTGCAAGGATTGCGCACCCATTTGCTGACCAATGAAAACGTCTTCGAATTGCCCACGTTGCCGACCAGTCTGGCGGTGTTCGGG
This sequence comes from Rhodoferax sp., assembly GCF_012927445.1. Lineage (GTDB taxonomy): Bacteria > Pseudomonadota > Gammaproteobacteria > Burkholderiales > Burkholderiaceae_C > Rhodoferax. The sequence goes on along the minus strand of NZ_JABBPD010000007.1, from coordinate 235,447 downwards.
CCGGGGCCGCTGGGGATGGAACTGGGCCAGGCCATGAGCCGCCTGGGCGTCAAGGTCAAGATGTTCGGCGTCGGCGGTGGTATTGCCGGCATTCGCGACCCGGAAATTCGCGACTACGCCAACCAGGCCTTCAATGAAGAGTTTTATCTGGCGGCGTCGGCGCAGGTGAAGTCAGTGAAAGAAACCGCCACCGGGGTCGAAGTCCATTACCTGGATCGCGCGGGCGCCTGGCAAACCGAGCCGTTCGACTATGTCTTGGCGGCGACCGGACGAGCGCCTGATCTTGCCGGACTGGCGTTGAAAAACACCGGACTGCAGTTAAATAAGCGCGGCGTTCCCCTGTTTGACCGCTTCACGCTGCAGTGCGGCAACAGCGCGATCTTTATGGCCGGCGACGCCAGCAACGACGTGCCCCTGCTGCACGAAGCGGCCGATCAGGGGCGCATCGCCGGCGAGAATGCCGGACGGTATCCCGACATCCGATCCGGCTTGCGCCGCACCCAGCTGGCGGTCGTCTTCACCGATCCGCAAGTGGCGTCGGTGGGGCTCAACCTGGAACAGCTCAACGAGCACTTCAAGGGTCGGTTCGCGGTGGGACTGGTGTCGTTCGAGGACCAGGGACGCAGTCGGGTCATGCTGCGCAACCAAGGGATTTTGAAGGTCTATGCCGAGCACGGCAGCGGCTTGTTCCTGGGGGCAGAAATGTTCGGCCCCGCCGCCGAGCATATCGGCCATCTGCTGGCCTGGGCGGCGCAACAGCGCATGACCGTCTCCGCCATGCTGGACATGCCGTTCTACCATCCGGTCATTGAAGAAGGCTTGCGCACGGCCCTGCGGGATCTCAACCACAAGCTGCACATCGGTCCGGACGTGATCAATCGTTGTATGGATTGCGGGCCTGGCGCTTAGGGTGGTGCTTGCCGTCAGGCATTTCGAACCATCACCCCATCGCGCGTCGCCGCGCCGGAGCGCACCAGATCGCCAATCAACTGCTCGACCCACGGCGCAAATTCCTGTGCTGAAAAATGCGTGTTGTAAATCAACGCGAAGTACGGGGTGGCCTGCGCCCAGGCCAGCAAGGCGGCCAGCTCAATGTTCTGGACTTCGAGCAGCTTGAACTTGAGCAGGACTTTGGCGCCGTACTGGATGTGCTTTTCCGGATGCTGCACAAAGCTGTCCAGCCGGTCACGGGCGCGGCCAATGGCGGCCGCCACGCCCGTGAAAGCAGGGCCGTGCCCTGGAATCACGATCGCGGGCGCCAGCGACTCAATCAGGTCGATGGTTTGGCCAACCTCGTCAAACGCCGCCACGCCTTCCAGTTCGGGGAACACCACCCCGAAACCGCGCTCCCACAAGGCATCGGCCGAGACCAACACACGGGAGGCCGGCTCAAACAAGATCACCGAGTGCGGGTCGTGCCCGGGTGCTGCGTGCACCTGCCACGGCCTGTCGCCGAGCTGGATGTCCGTCCCCGGCAGCAGCACGGCATCGAAGCCAAACGGCGGGCAAGTCTGCCCGGTCGGCGTATAGGTCAGCGCGTGCGGGTCCCAGTGACGGACGTGCGGCGCCAGGCCGGGCGGAATGTGGGTCTGGAGCGCCGGGTAGGCGTGCTGCAGCGCCGCGTTGCCGCCGCAGTGGTCGCTGTGCAAGTGGGTGTTGAGCAGCAGATCGAGCGGGCGGCCCTGAAGCGCTGCCTCGACCAGGGCCAGCGTTTGCCCGGCATGGTCGCCGTAGCCGCTGTCAATGAGGGCGGTGCCCGCGCGGCCGCTGATCAGGATGTTGTTGGACGACAGCCAGCCGCGCTCGAACACGCTGATGTCGGCGGGCAGCAGGGGGCGCGGCAGGGCTTGCTCAGACATGCGCGCGGTCCTGGCGGTGGTATTTCAAAGCTGATTTTTTCATGCGGGTCTCCGTTGACCTCATTTTGAAGCAGGATGACCGGCTGCCGTTAGCGGGCTTGTCCCAATAGCTGGGTCAGTTCGGTCTCACAGGCGACAGCGCTGCCATCAAACAGCAGGTCAATCAGCCGGGTTTCACGGGCCTGCACGATCTCCAGAAAATGCTGGGCGCCCTCGCCCTGGCGGCCCATGGCGGCAAAGGTGTCAAAGCCTGCTTCCAGAAATTGCTGCAACGCGCCCAGTCCCGCCAGGTTGGCCGGTCGGCGCATCATCTTGAGCATCAGGCGCAGGCCGGGGGTGCGTGTCAGACGGTCCAGTTCTTGGCCGATGCGAAGGACGGTGGTCAACTGGGCGTAGCGGTCGGCGCGCCGGTCAACCACCCGCCAGGCGGCGAGGTAGCGCGTCACCTCGTTCGTGTCGGGATGTTGGGTGACCTGTTGCGCCATCGCCAGATCCAGCTCTTCGGACAGCCGATGCACCTGTGCCAGCGCGACGGCGGTCTGCACTACCTGCTGCGGAAAGAGGCGCTCCAGCGTGCCGGCAATGCGGGCAAATTGGGCATCGCGCCCGGAGTAGTCTTTGGCGCTGTACAACTCCTCCAGAAAAAAGCGGGCGGCGGCGCGGTAGCGGTCCGTGTCCAGCAGATCGGCGTAAGTGCCGGCAAAGCGGCGCGCCTGCAACTGCTTGATGTCGCTCACGGCGCGCGCCAGCCCGGGCGTCGCGGCGGCGATTTGGCGCAGCTGGCCGACGTGCAGCACGGCGTCACGAATAGTGTGGGTCGCATCCATATGAGCGCGAGTTTATCGGCAGCGCCGCACCGGCCTACACTGCAGCCCTGCCGAAATTTCCGGCGATGGAGCCCGCCATGCCAGTTACCTCCCCGATCGATCCCACCTGCTGCCCACTGTGCGGCCAATCCAACCAGTGCGCCGGACAAGTCGAACGCGCCACCGGCATCAAACAGCCGCCGTGCTGGTGCAACGAGGCCAGCTTCGGCGCCGATTTGCTGGCGCGCGTCCCGGAGCAGTTGCGCCGCAAGGCCTGCATTTGCCCCGCTTGTGTCCAAGCCGCTGCCGTTTGAGTTTCTGTATTGCTATTTAATTAATAGCTACTTGCGCATAGTGGACGGGGGCTAGCGGCCAATTTTGTATAAACATTAGTCAGAACCCGTTATTTCCATGACATTTCAATAGAAGTTGTATAATCAAAACATGGATAAATTGTCAGCCCTTGCCGTTTTTGAATCGCTCTCCTCCGGCGTGCGTTTGGACATCTACCGGCTGCTGGTCAAAGTCGGGCCGGAGGGTCTGGTCGCCGGTGAAATTTCCAGCACGCTGGCAGTGCCGCCGACCAATCTGTCGTTTCACCTGAAGGCGCTGACCCATGCGCAACTGGTCGCCGTGGTGCAAGAAGGGCGCTTTCAGCGCTACCGCGCCAACCTGGCGCTGATGCACGACTTGATCGCTTATTTGACCGAAGAATGTTGCGCCGGCCATCCGGAGCAATGCGCCGAACTTTGTCCGCCGCTCAGCTGCCAGACCGCGTCCGCCATTCCGACGCCAGCCTGAAGCGCCAGCGCCTCAGCGGACGTTGCGGTTAAACCCCACCTGTCGATGTTTGCCCCAGGAGATCACCCCATGCAGTTTCTCGAACAACCGCCCCGTTTTCTGTTCTTCACCGGCAAGGGCGGCGTCGGCAAGACCTCGATCGCCTGCGCCACCGCGGTCCAGCTGGCGGCGGCCAACAAGCGCGTGCTGCTGGTCAGCACCGATCCGGCCTCCAACGTCGGGCAGGTCTTTGGCATCACGATCGGCAACCAGATCACCGCCATCCCGGCCGTCGCCAACCTGTCGGCGCTGGAGATTGATCCCCAAGCCGCGGCGCAAGCCTACCGCGACCGCATCGTCGGGCCGGTGCGCGGGGTGCTGCCGGAGGCGGTGGTGAAAGGCATCGAGGAGCAACTGTCCGGCGCCTGCACCACCGAGATCGCCGCCTTTGACGAGTTCACCGCCCTGCTGACCGACGCCGCGTTGACGCACGATTTTGAGCACATCATTTTCGACACCGCGCCCACCGGCCACACGATCCGGCTGTTGCAACTGCCGGGCGCCTGGAGCGGATTTCTGGACGAGGGCAAGGGCGATGCTTCGTGTCTCGGTCCGCTGGCCGGGCTGGAGAAGCAGCGCGCCCAGTACAAGGCGGCGGTGGATGCGCTGGCCGACCCCGAGCGAACCCGCCTGGTGCTGGTGGCGCGTGCCCAGCAAGCCACCTTGCGCGAGGCGGCGCGCACCCATGTCGAACTCGCCGCGATTGGCCTGTCCAAACAGTTTCTGGTGATCAACGGCGTGTTTCCGCCGACCGAGGTCGATCAAGATCCGTTGGCGGCCGCCATCTGCCAGCGAGAACTGGCCGCGCTGGCCGGCATGCCGGTCCTGCTGCAAACCCTGCCGACGGACCAGATCGCGCTCAAAGCGTTCGACTTGGTGGGGCTGGACGCCCTGCGCCAATTGCTGACCAGCAATGCACCGCTCCAAGCCGCCGTCACGCCGGAGCCGACCCCGCTCGACGCGCCCAGCCTGTCGCAACTGGTCGATGAGATAGCTGCCGACGGCCACGGTCTGGTCATGCTGATGGGCAAGGGCGGCGTCGGCAAAACCACGCTGGCGGCGGCAGTGGCGGTGCAGCTGGCGCATCGTGGATGGCCGGTTCACCTGACCACCTCGGACCCGGCTGCGCACCTAGTCGACACCCTGCACGGCACGCTGGAACACCTGACGGTGAGCCGCATCGATCCGCATGAAGTGACTGAGCGCTACCGCGAGCAGGTGCTGGTCAGCAAAGGCGCCAAGCTGGACGCGGCCGGCCGCGCCTTGCTGGAAGAAGACCTGCGCTCACCCTGCACCGAAGAGATTGCCGTGTTCCAGGCCTTCGCGCGCGTGATTCGCGAGGCCGGTAAAAAGTTTGTCGTGATGGACACCGCGCCCACCGGCCACACCCTGTTGCTGCTGGACGCCACCGGCGCCTACCACCGCGACATCGCACGCCAGATGAAAGGCACCGGCCTGCACTTCACCACGCCGATGATGCAACTGCAAGACCCGAAACAAACCAAGGTGCTGCTGGTGACGCTGGCGGAAACCACGCCGGTGCTGGAAGCCGCCAACCTGCAGGCCGACCTGCAGCGCGCCGGCATTGCACCCTGGGCCTGGATCATCAACAACAGCGTGGCAGCGGCCTCGCTCAGCGCACCGATTACTGCCCCGTTATTGCGCCAGCGCGCCCACAACGAACGGGTGGAGATCGCGTCGGTGGCCACCCGGCACGCCCGCCGCTACGCCTTGGTTCCACTCCTGAAAGAGGAGCCGATTGGCGTGGACCGCCTCATGCAGCTGGCTGGTCATTCGACTGCAACCACCTTCACCTCCAAGGAAATCTGACATGACAGACAAAGTTCTCAACGTCCTGTTCTTGTGTACCCACAACTCAGCGCGCAGCATCCTGGCCGAAGCCATCCTCAACCACATCGGCCACGGGCGTTTCAAGGCCTATTCAGCCGGCAGCCACCCGCGCGACAACCAGCAGCCCAACCCGCTGGGTTTGCAGGTACTGCAAAACGCCGGCATGGCCACGGCCGGTCTGCGCAGCAAGACCTGGGATGAATTTGCCACTCCGCAAGCGCCGCACATGGACCTGGTGATCACCGTCTGCGACAACGCGGCCGGCGAGGTCTGCCCCTACTGGCCCGGCCAGCCGGCCACCGCGCACTGGGGCTACCCCGACCCCTCGGCCGGCCATGGCACAGAGGCGCAGAAGCTGGAAGCCTTTCGCTTGACGCTGCACGCGCTCAAGCGACGGCTGGAATTGCTGACCAGCCTGCCCGCCGCGAAGCTGGAAAAGACCTTGCTGCAAAGCTCGGCCCGCGACTTGGACCAGGCATAACGCCATGAGTGTTCAATGTGAAATGACTGCCAAGCAGGCAGCAGGCGCGCCGATGAGCGTGTTCGAGCGCTACCTGACGGTGTGGGTGTTTCTGTGCATCGTAGTCGGCATCGGGCTCGGCCAACTGCTGCCCGACCTGTTCCAGGCCATTGGCCGCATGGAAGTGGCCAACGTCAACCTGCCGGTCGGCGTGCTGATCTGGGTCATGATCATTCCGATGCTGGTCAAGGTCGATTTTGGCGCGCTGCACGAGGTGCGCCAGCATGTGAAGGGCATTGGCGTCACGCTGTTCGTCAACTGGTTGGTCAAGCCGTTCACCATGGCGTTTCTCGGCTGGCTGTTCATCCGCCATTTGTTTGCACCGCTGCTGCCGGCCGACCAGTTGGATAGCTATATCGCCGGCCTGATCCTGCTGGCCGCCGCACCCTGCACCGCCATGGTGTTTGTCTGGAGCCGGCTGACCGGCGGCGACCCCTTGTTCACGCTGTCGCAAGTGGCGCTGAACGACAGCATCATGGTGATCGCCTTCGCGCCGCTGGTGGCCTTTTTGCTCGGCATCTCGGCCATCACCGTGCCGTGGGCCACGCTGCTGATCTCAGTGGGCTTGTACATCGTGATTCCGGTGCTGCTGGCGCAAGTGTGGCGCAAGGCCTTGATGGCCAAGGGACACGCCGCCTTTGACGCCGCCATGCACAAGATCGGCCCCTGGTCGATCGCGGCCTTGCTGGCCACGCTGGTGTTGTTGTTCGCCTTTCAGGGTGAAGCGATTTTGAAGCAGCCGCTGGTGATTGCCTTGCTGGCGGTGCCGATTTTGATCCAGGTGTTTTTCAACTCGGCCCTGGCCTACTGGCTCAACCGCGCCGTGGGTGAAAAGCACAACATTGCCTGCCCGTCGGCGCTGATTGGCGCCTCCAACTTCTTCGAGCTGGCGGTCGCCGCCGCCATCAGCCTGTTTGGCTTCAACTCCGGTGCCGCATTGGCGACGGTGGTGGGCGTGTTGATTGAAGTGCCGGTGATGCTGCTGGTGGTTTATATCGTCAACAACTCCAAGGGCTGGTACGAGCGCGGCTGAACGGCGGCGCCTTTGAAAGAAAAAACACCATGAACCCCATCACGATTTATCACAACCCCCAATGCGGCACCTCGCGCAACACACTGGCGCTGATTCGCAACACGGGCGCCGAGCCCCACGTCATTCCTTACCTGGAAACACCGCCCAGCCGCACCGAGTTGGTGGCGCTGATTGCATCCATGGGGATGCCGGTGCGCGAGGTGATGCGTGCCAAGGAAACGATCTACCAGGAACTGGATTTGGGCAATCCGACATGGAGCGATGACGCCCTGATCGACGCCATGCTGGCGCACCCGATTCTGATCAATCGCCCGATTGTGGTTACCCTGCTGGGCACGCGTCTGTGTCGCCCGTCTGAGGCGGTGCTGGACCTCTTGCCGCAGCCGCAATTGGGCGCTTTCACCAAGGAAGACGGCGAAGCGGTTATCAATGAGAAGGGCCAACGTGTCTGACGCCCTGTCCACCCTGTTGTCTGACTTGCCGCAACTCAACGCCGCGTTATTTAACGTCCCTGATCTCAATCGGCTGCGCCCGGCAGAAACTGCTGCTCATGCGCCCCGCTTCCTGCTGCTGTATGGCTCACTGCGCGAGCGCTCGTTCAGCCGCTTGCTGACCGAGGAGGCCGCTCGCTTGCTGACAGCCATGGGCGGTGAGGTCAAAATCTTCAACCCCAGTGGCCTGCCGCTGCCCGACGACGCGCCGGAGAATCACCCTAAAGTGGCGGAGTTACGGGCGCTGGCCCAATGGGCGGAAGGCATGGTGTGGTGCTCCCCTGAGCGGCATGGTGCCATGACCGGCATCATGAAAAGCCAGATCGACTGGATTCCCCTGTCCGTGGGCGCCGTGCGACCCACCCAGGGCAAGACGCTGGCCGTGATGCAGGTCTGTGGTGGTTCGCAATCTTTCAATGCCGTCAACCAGTTGCGCGTGCTGGGTCGCTGGATGCGCATGCTGACCATCCCGAATCAGTCCTCGGTCGCCAAGGCCTTCCTGGAGTTTGATGAGGCCGGGCGCATGAAACCGTCCGCCTACTTTGACCGGGTGGTGGACGTGATGGAGGAACTGGTCAAGTTCACCCTGCTGACGCGGGACCTGGCACCCTACCTGGTCGACCGTTACAGCGAGCGCAAAGAGAGCGCCGAGGAACTGTCCAAACGGGTGAACCAGCCCGCCCTCTGACGGCTCCTTATGGACGACAAGGTCTTGCCAGGGACGGCGCACATCGGCGCATAATTGTTCAACGGTGACTGACGCAAATTGCCAGTCATCACTGCCGCCCGTACGCGCTTGTATAGCGCGCTCAGACTATCCCGGAGAAATCTTATGCAAATTTTGTTGAACACCGACCCGAACATCGACGGAGACCACCTGATGGCCGACCACTTGAAGACAGTGGTGACGGATGCACTCGGCCGTTTTCGCGACCAAATCACGCGGGTAGAGGCACATCTCTCCGATGTCAACAGCCATGTCAAGACCAGTCCGAACGAGATTCATTGCACGCTGGAAGCCAGACTGGTAGGACGCGAACCGGTCATCGTGAAAGACCAGTCCGGCACGGCCCATCAGGCGATCCAGGGCGCCGTCAGCAAGTTGAAACGTGCGGTCGACACGGCCTTGTCCAAACACGATCCCCGCCGCAGTGCGCCACTGCCCAACGACGTCGAATAATCAGTTCTGTCGCACCTGAAAAGCGCCGCTTTACGAAGCGGTCGCTGATTCAGATTGCCGTTCTTGATGAGATCGCGCCAGCTTCATCAGAACCTGTTCGACCGCGTCAAATAATGGGCGTTCGCTCGTTAGTTCTTGCATACAAGCTGTTTTCAATTTGACCAGCGCCTCCATCGTGAGGCGTGCGTCAGCCACGGCGCTACAGCGCTCCAGCAACTCTTCCAGCAGACAGGCAAAGGCACGCACTTCAAGACGTTGAAGCGCAATGGCCTGTTGCCGGTCCTGCGGTGCCAGAAAAGAAGCGGCGCCAAAATCACCCAGCAAAGCCCGGCCTTGACCCGCGTGCAAGATATTGTGAGCGTACAAATCGCCATGCATCAGGCCTTGTGCGTGCAGATGCCGCGCCGCCGACGCGATGCCGAGCGCCATGCGCATCACCGTCGTTAACTCAAACGTGGTGTCCGCGGCGTAGATATCGCGGGTACAGGAATCCAGGCTGGGCGGTCCGGCCAAATTGCGAAAGGCCGGGTCAATCAAAGACATGACCATGCCACTCACACCGGCCGGGTGATCATGCACTTGGCCGAGGATCGGGATCAGGTGCGCGTGTGTGCCAGCGCTGATGCAGGCCCTCATTTCGCTTTGCGGCAAACCATCGCTGGTGACCTCACCCTTGAAAAGCTTGACCGCCACTTGTTGCGCACCCGCGCGGCGCCGCCACTGCGCCTGGTGGATCACGCCGGATGCGCCTTCACCCAGTTGATGCTGCAGCGTTAACTGGTCCCAATGGATGCTGGTCAGGGGCGGCGCGCTGAAAGCCGTCACCTCCCTGTTCTCGCAAAACGGATTCCCCGCATAGGCCAGCCAGGACAGTTTGGGCAGCGTGAGCAGCCAAGCAGGGAGTTCGGTCAGCTGGTTGGCCGAAATGCGCAATAACTCCAGTTGGGTGCAGGCCGCCATCGCGGGCGGCAAGGCCGGCAAGCGGTTACCGGCCAGCATGAGTTTTTGCAACTGGGCGCAACGCCCGATGTCGGCCGGCAGTTCTTCGATCTGGTTGTCGGTAAGGATCAGCCAGCGCAACGCGAGGGGCAGTGCTGCGCCGGAGACGGTCCGGATCTGGTTGGCCTTGAAGCCCACCATGGCGAGTTGCGCACATTGCCCGAGCACGGCCGGCAATGCGGTGAATTGATTGTCGGAACAAAACAGGATGCGTAACCGGTGCAACCTGGGCAGGTCATCCGGTAATGTGGACAGCGCATTGCCGGACAGGTCGAGGATTTCCAGGGTATCGGCGAGATCAAAAATCTCACGCGGAAATTCTGCCAGTCCACACGCTAATTTCAGGCGCTGGGTTCCGGCCAGTTTTCCGGCGCAAAGTAGCTCAAGGGTGTTCATGGAAAACGCCTCATGCGTCTCGCCCGGGCTTGCACTGCGCATCCGCATCCGCATCATTGAACGCGGTGATGCGCGCCACCTGAAACGTATCGCCCAACGAGCGCAACTCCGCATCGTGCAGCGCGGCCAGACGTTCCAGTTGCGCCGCGCCTTTGGCCTGCAGATGGACCTCGACCATGCGCCGATCGGTCTTGCTTTTCTGGCGCAGCACCAAGCCGGCCTCTTCACAGCGCGTCAGCAGCGCGACCACGCCATGGTGCTGCATTTGCAGACGATCGGACAGCTCATTCACCGTGGCCCAATCACGGCCGGGGAAACCGCGCACGTGCAACATCAAGAGATATTGCAAAGGCGTCAGTCCGGCCTCCTTGGCCGCCGTCTCACTGAAATGGAGAAAGCGTCGCAATTGATAACGAAACTCCGAGAGCGCTTCGTATTGCGATTTCTTTAAAGGGGCGGTAGGCAATGGGATCATGGGCAAAGGGTTATTGAGAGGTTCCATTATAAATATATATCATATTGTGATACATTCGGAGCCCGCTCAATCGCCCCACCCGGGCGCAAATAGGCTCTCACACCACGAGCAGACAGATCTGCCAAGGCGCAACAAGTGATGGCGACGAATGTCATCACCGACCGGTCGGACTATCTGATTGAAAGCCCACCTTATCGCGGTGCTATTTCGTATGCATTTCAAAAACCGACTCTCAGAAAGATCGCCTTTGAACAAGAATGAAACGATGACCCGCAAAGTCATCCCCATCCTCCCGCAAGAGGGGTACATACCCATTGGCCAGGCATTTGAAGGCGACGAGGCTTTGCTCTCTCTTTATGCGAGCGACAAGAAGATCTATCCGCGCAGTGTCTCCGGTCTGTTCGCGCGCTGGCGCTGGGGCATGGTGTTCCTGACCCAGCTGGTGTTTTATGGCATGCCGTGGCTCGAGTGGGGGCAGCGCCAAGCGGTGCTGTTCGATCTCGGCACCCGGCGTTTCTACATCTTTGGCTTGGTGCTGTACCCGCAAGATTTTATTTATCTCGCCGGTATTCTGGTGATCTCCGCCCTGTCGCTGTTTCTGTTCACCGCGGTGGCCGGCCGTTTGTGGTGCGGTTATGCCTGTCCGCAAACGGTCTACACCGAGATTTTTCTCTGGATCGAAAAGAAGGTCGAAGGGGAGCGCTCGGCCCGCATGCGCCGTGATGCGCAGCCGATGTCCGCGAACAAGGTGCTGCGCAAAAGTACCAAACATTTGCTGTGGCTGGCCGTGGCGCTGTGGACTGGTTTTACCTTTGTCGGCTATTTCACGCCGATCCAGGAACTGGGTGGCGAGTTTTTGCAGATGAGCGTGAATTCATGGGAAGTCTTCTGGACTTTTTTCTACGGCTTTGCCACCTACGGCAATGCGGGGTTCATGCGTGAACAGATTTGCAAACACATGTGCCCGTATGCGCAATTTCAAAGCGTCATGTTTGACAACGACACCCTGATCGTCACCTACGACAAGGAACGCGGTGAACCACGGGGTAACCGGTCACGCAAGGATGAACTCTCCACGTTAAGCCTGGGCGCCTGTGTGGACTGCACCCTGTGTGTTCAAGTCTGTCCGACCGGTATCGATATTCGCAACGGTCTGCAGCACGATTGCATTGGCTGCGGTGCCTGCGTCGATGTCTGCGACACGGTCATGGACAAAATGGGCTACGAACGCGGGCTGATCCGGTACACCACTGAAAACGCCATGAGCCAGCACTGGAGCCAAGCCAAAACCCTGCGTCATGTGCTCAGGCCGCGCGTGCTGATTTATGCCGCCGTGCTGGGCACCATGGTGCTGGCCATGGTGGTCAGTCTGTCGTTGCGCACGCCGTTCAAGGTCGATGTGGTGCGCGATCGGGGCGTCATGACGCGCATTGTGGCGGGCGGCACGATCGAAAATGTGTATCGACTCCAGGTGATGAACGCGACCGAATCGACCCACCGGTACAAAATCACCGCGACGGGTCTGCCCGGTCTGGTGCTGAGTTCCGAAAATGTCGTCACCGTGGAAGCCACCGAGGCGCGCTGGTTGCCGGTGCGGGTGCAACTGCCGTTTGATGCCGCCACCCCAGGCTCACACGTCATGCAGTTCGAAATTGACGCGCTGGACTCGCCCGGACACCTCATTGAAAAATCGGTGTTTTTAGTACCGCGCTAAAGCTTTTCGCAAGCATCCGCCAGACTATTGGTCCCGATAGCCCAACTGCTGCGCCACAAAGCCATCAAACGCCGTCAGCAAGGGCTGAAACGGTGCGGCGCGTCCCTCCAGCTGCATCAACGCCGCGCAGGTCGCCTCCAGCGTGGACAGTTGATCGGGGCGATGCGCTTTGCGGATCAGGTAGTGCGAAGCGGGCATGTCGCGCAGCGGCAGACGCGGGAGGTGTTGCAGCAGCGGGTTGAGGTAAAGCATCTTGCGGCTTTTGCGCCAGGTGCCATCCAGCACGATCAGGCGCAATTGCGAGGGATCGCGCAACAAGGCCGGCGCTAAAACAGGCGACGCCGACAGGCCTCGCGCCGGATCTTCCGGTGTCTCCGGATACAGCAGAATCGCCTGCTTCGGGTTGTGCGTTGCGGCCTGCGGTTGCAGTGGGGCCGTCAACAGGGCTTGCAGCGCCTGCTCGACAAACACTTCGCCTGTCACCAGCCGGCTGTGCGGCAGACTCAGATGCAACAACCGCGCGCTGCCTTTGGCATTTGCCACCTCCAGCGGATGCTGCAAAACCACCACCTCAACCGCATGTTCCGTTGGTGTAATCCAATGGCAAATGCAGGTGCTTTGCGGTCGCAGGCAGATCGCGCAGATGCAGCGTTTGCTGCGGGATGCGGCGGTTCCGGAGGGCTGCACCCCTAGTCTTTCCACGGTGCCACATGCACGCTGGCGCGTCCCAGGTTGCTGTAGATCCGGCCGCGCCGCACCATCGGCCACCAGTCGTACAGAAAAATCTGCATCGGCCGCCACATGGCGACCCAGCCCCCAATGAGCAGGCTTTCCTTCAAGACCCGGAGAAAAGTGTTGTTCGAAAAACCGGCCAGCGCATCAGCGCCCAACAGACACAGCGCCAGAAAGCACAGCCCGATCAACAGGCTGGTGCGTCCCTCCTGCAGCAGCACGCGCAGATTGCGTTTCAGCAGCACGACTTTGTATTGAAAATAGTTGTGAATCGCCTCGGCGACCAGCGGTGCCGGGTCTTCCTTCGGCATCTTTTCGATGTGGACAATGATCCGAAAGTGACTGCCCTGCGGAAACTCCAGCGCCCAACTTTCCAGGAACTCTTGCGCATCAATATCAAGGTCGCGGTGATGAAACGGCGTCGGGTCCATCGAATTGAACAACTCCGAGAGCTCGACGATGCGCAACTCGATCTGGTGGACGGGAGGCGTGCTTTTTTTCATACCAGCAGCAACACGCCCGCGGTGCCCGTGATCATCAGCAGCACCGCAATCGGCAGCGTGATACGACGCAGTTCGGGTGAGCCCAGGCCAACCGCCATGACGCTCTTGGTCAAGGTGTTGGCCATGACGGCAATGACAATGGCGCGCGCTGCGACCTGCAAATTTCGGGCATCGCTCTGGGCCAGGTTGACCATGGCGAGCGTGATGGCATCAACGTCGGTCAAGCCTGCGACGGCAGCGGCAAGGTACAAGCCCGCTTCTCCGAGATAGACTTGCGCCGCCCTGGAGACCAGCAACACCACGCCAAACAACAAGCCAAACTTGATGGCCTCATCCAGCGCAAAAGGATTGCTGCCGGGCTTCACCTCACCGCGCTCGCGGCGTTTATTGCGCTGCCACAACCAATAACATGCGCCCAAGCTCGCCACGCACAAAAGCCCAATCGGGAAGGCGATCTGGCGACCAAGTTCCCAGCTGATCAGCGCCGTCATGATGGCGACGCGGAAAAACATCACCGTCCAGGCGAGCACGATGCCTAGCGCCAGCGACGAGGCATCCTCGCCCGCTTGTCGGCTGCGTTGTGAAAACCCGAGGGTGACCGCCGTGCTGGAGGCCAACCCGCCCAGCAGCCCTGTCAGGCCGACGCCATGCTCGACGCCAACGATCTTGATCAGCAGGTAACTGCTGAAGTTAAGGGCCGAGATCAACACCACCATCAGCCAGATCTTGTAGGGGTTGATCACGTCCAGCGGCGGCGGCCCGTAGTTGATATCTGGCACCAGCGGCAAGATGATGAGCGTGACAATGCTGAACTTGAGGGTGGCCTCAACGTCCGTGGCGTTGATGCGGCTGGCGAGCTGATGCAGCCAGTCTTTCAGTGCTAGCAGCAAGGCCATCGCCACCGCCACCCAGCTCGCCAGCTGCAGTTGGCCGTGGGCACAAAGCAGGCCCAGCAGAAAAGCCAGCAACGCCGACACCTCGGTGGTAATGCCGGTATCACCGCGCTGCGCCGTCACCACATACATCCCGACGATGAGTACGGTGATGGCGAAGAACATCGCCACCGCCAGCCAATCCAGCCCCAGGTTCTCGCCCAGATAGCCCGCGATGGCGCCGCTGAGCGAGATGAGTGCAAAGGTGCGCACGCCGGCGCCGCCGTCCTCGCTTTTGGTGCGCTCACGTTCAAGCCCCAGCAGCACACCGAGTCCAATGGCCACGGCAAAACGAAGCGCTAAATGAGGATCTTCCATGAGGTTTCCTGGGCAACTAAAGGGTTATCAGCTCAGTCTACGCCTACCGTCGGCCCAGCTGAACCAGCGCCTGGAGTTGCGCAAGCAAAGCGTCTCGCAGACCATGGAGCTCACCCAATCTCTGCAGCGCCTCCAGATTCTTGCCTTGAGCTTGCAGTTCCAGTAATTCGGCCGCCAGCGTATGCGCCTGCCGGTGCAGCGAATCGATGGCGGTAAAGGTCGGCTGGGCAGCATGGCGGGCCAGCCCCTCGTTTGCCATCCATGCGCCGAAACGGCACTGATGGATATCCAGTGGCGGCCGTGTTTCACACGTCCCTTTGAGGCACGCGTCGATGGCCAAAATCCAGGCGCGGTGTTCAGCGCTGGCAAACAACAGGGGTAAATCGTCGCGGCTGACGCAAGGCTGGTTGACCCAGGCCGGATCGGTGCGCCAGGCCTGGGTCCAACCGGGCAACTCACTGACCGGCATGGGGCGGGCAATACCATAACCCTGGGCGAAATCGCAGCCCAGTTGCAGCAGCATCGTTCCGTGTTCCACGGTCTCTACCCCTTCGGCAATGACCTGACGGCGAAAAGCGCTGGCCAGGCCAATCACCCCCTCCAGAATAGCCAGATCATCCGGATCGTCCAGCATGTCGCGCACAAAACTCTGATCGATCTTGAGCTGGGTCACCGGCAGACGCTTCAGATAGGTCAGTGAAGAATAGCCCGTGCCAAAGTCGTCCAATGCAAATGTGACCCCGATTTCCCGGCAGGCCTGAATAACTTGGGAGACGTGCACCAGATCTTCCAGTGCGCTCGTTTCCAGCACCTCCAGTTCAAGGTCACCCGGTCTGACCTTGGGGTGCGCCACCAGAATCTGGCGCAGACGTTCGACGAAGTCGGTCTGCTGCAACTGACGGGCGCCGATA
Organism: Rhodoferax sp.; assembly: GCF_012927445.1. Classification (GTDB taxonomy): domain Bacteria; phylum Pseudomonadota; class Gammaproteobacteria; order Burkholderiales; family Burkholderiaceae_C; genus Rhodoferax. Next base: position 219,887 of record NZ_JABBPD010000007.1, on the reverse strand, counting down.
TTGACGCTGACCGGAATAGCCAGTCCGTCCGCCTGCCATTGCGTCATCTGGCGCAGGGCGGTGTCGATCACCCACTCGCCCAGTTCAATCGCCAGCGGATGAGTCTCAATGACCGGCAGGAACATCGCCGGGGCCAGCAGGCCTTTGTCCGGATGTTGCCAGCGAATCAGGGCCTCGACACCAATGACGGTGCCTTTGCGCATGTTCACCTTGGGCTGGTAATACAGCACGAATTCATGCTCGGTGAGCCCCTTGCGAATACGCTCCACGCTTTCGTGATGACCGCGCACGCTGCGGTCCTGCTCAGCATCAAAGACGTGGTAACGGTTCCTGCCCGCCTGTTTGGCCTGGTACATGGCCTGGTCGGCCTGGCGCAACAATTGATCCGCATCGGCGTCTTCTGCCTGCGGGAAGAAAGTGACCCCCAGACTGGCCGAAACCTGCAGCACGGCCTCGCCAAAATGCACCGGTTGCGCCGCCGCGGCCAACAAGCGGTTCAGCATCGGCACACTGTCGGCCACCTCCGACAAGTCGAGCAGCACCGCGACAAACTCGTCGCCGCCCATTCGGGCCAGCGTGTCGCCTTCGCGCAGCGACTCCTTCATGCGGGCGGCCAAGGCGATCAGCAACTGGTCACCGGCCTCATGGCCATGGCGGTCATTGATGGCCTTGAAACCATCCAGGTCAAGATAGGCGACCGCCAGCCGCTGCCCACGGCGCTGGGTCTGCGCGATGGCCTGGTGCAAGCGATCCCCCAGCAACACGCGGTTGGGCAGGCTGGTTAGCGCGTCATAGTGCGCAATATGCTCCAGCTGACTTTGGTACGCCTTGAGCGCGGTGATGTCGGTGGACAGCGCCACATACTGCAGAGCGTTATCCTGGGCATCGCGCACGGCGCTGATGGTTTGCATCTCGACGTAGACCTCGCCGTTTTTGCGCCGGTTCCAGATTTCGCCATACCAGTGGCCTTTCTCTATCAGAGCGCCCCACATGGCGGCATAAAACTCTGTCAAATGACGACCGGAGCTCAAGATGCGCGGATTATTGCCCTGGACTTCATCACGGCTGTAGCCGGTGATGCGGCTGAAGGCGTCGTTGACGTCGATGATCGTGCCGTCCGCGGTGGTAATCATGATGCCCTCACGGGCATGGGTGAAGACGCTGGCGGCGAGGTGCAGTTTTTCTTCGGCCTGTTTGCGCTGTGTGATATCCGCAATGACGCCCACCAAACCCTGCGCCTCACCGTTGGCGTCGTAGAAACGCCGGCCCGTCAGGTGGCCGCAGAATTCAGATTGGTCAGCCCGCCAATAAAGTCGCTCCAAATCCACCGAGGTGACGGCGCTGGCCAGCAATGCCAGCATCTTCTGCCGACCTAGCTCGCGTTCCGCGGGGTGGACCAGGGCGACGTACTCACGCCCTTCCAGTGCATCCAGCGACCATCCAAACATCTCGGCCATGCACTGGTTGGCTTGCACGATGCGCCCTGTTTTATCGACCAGAAAAATTGCCACGCTGGAGGTATCAAGGATTTGTCTCAGTACGGCCTCCCGTTGCCCCAGGGTTTCCAGCAGACGATTAAAGCCCCCAATCAGTTCGCCGATTTCGTCTTGCGTGGCGATGGGCAAGGGTGACGGGGGCTGCTTTGAATTCGACAGCGTGGCCAGCGTTTTGACGGCCGCCAGCATCGGTGAGAGCTGGCGCCGTAACAGCCACCAGGTCAGCCCCCCCGCCAGCAGCGACAGGAGAAACGTAGCCCACAGCATGCGCTGCTGCATGGCCCGAATCGGGGCAAAGGCTTCGGCGGCCGGTAGCGCTATACCCATGAACCAGCCGGCCACCGGAATGCCTTTGGCCGCCGTTAACTCCTCCTCGCCACGGAAATTGACCAGCGTGCCGTAACCCTCGTAACCCTTGGCGTATTTGTCGTGCATCGGGTTAAGGCCAGGCGCAGGCAGCGCCCGCATGATGCGGCTTTTGTCAGAGGCGGTGACAAACAGATTGTGCTGAGGCGCCGCAATCAGGTAGACGCCCGACTTCCCGTAGTTGCTGTTGGTAATCCGGTCCAGAAAATTGGGTTTGCTCAGGTCAACCACACCCGCCAAGGCGCCAATGACCTTGCCCTGAGGATCGCGAATGGGGGTCGCCATGGCGAAAACCGGCGTCTGAAGCACTTTGCCGAGGGCCGGTTTGCTCAGCGTCGATTTCCCATCCTGGAGTGCGGTGGCGATGTAATCGCGGTCCATGAAATTGACACCGACCCGTTCGGTTGAAAGCGGCAGCGAGGCCATCGCCGTGCCATCCCGTTGGACGACGAAAATGCCGCCGCTGAAGAACGCCTGAAAAACGGCGTTTTGTGTCAATAGCGCCTGCATGGCAGGTGCATGGCCCAGCATGGCCGGGGTCATGCTGCCGGCGACGGTTTCCAGCGCTTTCAACCGGTCTTCCAGCTCTTGATTGACCTCGGCGGCCAAAATAGAAACCGCCGAGAATTGCTGTTCGCCCAACAGGCGCTGCATATCTTCCCGCAGCATCCGGCTGGCATAGAACGCCAGCGACCAGAGGCCGATCAGAAAAATGGCCAGCGTGAAAAAGGTCACTCTGGTCTTGAGTGACTGCAACTGAAGGATACGAAAGTTCATGGGGCTTGATTAATCAGTTGCCAGGTAAAGATAGCGGATTGGCCAATGCGTTGAAGGCGATTATCTTCAATCAGCATGACTTGATACTACTCAAGACATGAACCCTTGGGCGAGAAGATGATGCGGCCAACGTCTCCCGGAGCGATTGGCCCATGAGTTTGGTCTTGCAGTTGTTGAACGGTGGCTTGGGCAACCTGGCCGCCTACCTGGCGGCCCATGTGCTGTTGTGCCTGCTGCCGGCGTTTTTCATCGCCGGCGCCATGGCGGCGCTGATCCCCAAGGCCAGCATCACCCGTTGGCTGGGGCGCAGCACGCCGCGCCAGGTGTCGTATCCGGCCGCCGCCGCCGCAGGCTCGCTGCTGGCGGTCTGCTCCTGCACCATCGTGCCGCTGTTCGCGGGCATTTACCGCAAGGGCGCGGGCCTCGGTCCGGCCATCACTTTTTTGTTCTTTGCGCCTGCGGGCAACATCCTGGCGCTGGCCTACACCGGCAGCATCCTGGGGGTCGAGTTCGCCTTTGCGCGGTTTGTACTGAGCCTGTTTTTTGGCATCGGCATTGGCTTGTTGATGGCGCTGCTGTTTTGGCGCGATGACGCCCGCCACGACGCGCAAACCGATGCCTTGTTTGCCAATCAGGCCAGCGTCGGCCCCGCCGCCACCGGCGTGCTGCTGGCGCTGGTGGCCTTGCTGATCGCCGGCACGCTAAAGCTGTGGCCGCTGACTGCCACGCTGGCCACCGTGCACCTGCCATTGCCCTGGATGGAGGCCTGGCAAGCCACGCTGCTCCACTGGGTGCCATTCGATGCGGCCAAGGGGGAGGAGGGCGTGAGCGTGCAGGGCTCGTTGCTGATCGTGCTGTTGTTGCTGATGGGTGCGACCGCCTACAAGGGCCTGGAGAACATCGTCGAAGGCGCGAACCGCTGGACCTGGACCACCCTGGGGCTGGCCGCCGCCACCCTGGCCGTGGCGGCGTTGCGTTTCACCCCGCGTGCCGACGGGCTGGAATTGGCCCTGACCGGCCGCCTGTTTGCCGTCGCGCTGGCCCTGTGGGCGGTGCTGCACTATGCCCGGCGTCTGAACGCCAATGACTGGCAGGCCTGGTTGTGGGAATCCTGGCGCTTTGTGAAACAGATCTTTTTGTTGCTGGTGGTGGGGGTGTTTGTGGTCGGTGTTATCCGGCAGCTGATCCAGCCGGAATGGATTCAGGCGCTGGCCGGCAAGAACAACCTGCTGGCCAATGCGGTGGCCGTCGTCTTTGGTGTGTTCATGTACTTTCCCACGCTGGTGGAAGTGCCGGTGGCACGCATGTTTCTGGACCTCGGCATGCACCGCGGCCCGCTGCTGGCCTACCTGATGGCCGACCCGGAGTTGAGCCTGCAAAGCATCCTGATGGTGGCCGCCGTCATTGGCCGCCGCAAAACCCTGACTTATGTTGGCGGGGTGGCGATGTTCAGCATCAGCGCCGGACTGCTGTACGGCATGTGGGTGGATGGGGTCAGCCTGCTCTGGCTGATGTTGGGCCTGGCCGCCTTTGCCGCGACGCTCACCGTCGCCCTCGCCTGGTTGCAGCGTCGGCAACAGCGCGCCACGCAGGCGACGTGAAACCCTGGTGATTCCTAAGGAGAAACAGTATGTTGACCGTCAAGATTCTGGGTTCCGGCTGCGCCAATTGCAAAAAGCTGGAAGCCGTGGCGCGCGAGGCCGCCGCCAGCGCCGGCCTGGAGGCCGAGTTCATCAAAGTCACCGACATGAAAACCATCATGACCTATGACCTGTTGTCCACGCCCGGGTTGGTGATCAACGACAAGCTGGTCAGCAGCGGCCGCATTCCGACCCAGGCCGAAGTCCGGCAGTGGCTGACCGCCTGACCGCCGGCGCGTCCGCTCAGAGGCCTTTGGAGGGTGCCGCTCGAAGCGCCACATTCAGCTGGTCAACCAGCTCCGCCCAGTCGGCATCCTTGAGAATTTCTTCGCGCAGGAAGGCGGCCTGGGGCTTGGTCCAGAAGGGCGCATCCGCGAGCGCGATGTTTTCGGCCAGCGGCGTGTGCGTCGCAATAAATTGCCGAATTTCCTGCTCATCGGCTGGCAGGCCCAATTGGGCAAAAAGCTCTGAGAAATGGTGTAGTGGCGTATTCATGGTGACTATTACAGCATTTCCAGTGATTTTTTGGACTGGAGAACGCGGCTGAGCTTTCGGTCTTGTTGATGGTTGTCAAAATTCGGGGCCCTGCCGTCGAACACTTCACACATGAGCCACTCGGTCGGGCGGCACCACGATCACCGGGGCAAAGCCGCCGCCTTGCGTGCGGAAGTTGGTCGTCTGCCCCGTGTACATGCGGGCCGCCAGCAGTTGCACCTGGCCGGCGTAGGTGTAGGCGCGAATATCGAACTTGAGATCGGCCTGGACACCGTCGACTTCAATCAGGCGTTCGCTCGGCGGCACCAGCGCCTGCGCCACAAAGTCGCCGGCCAGAATCTCGCCCCAGACCCGGCGCGTCAGCTTGTCGCCGCGGTAAGCGGCCTTGGCGCCAAAGCCGGCCACCGGCTTGAAAAAGAGCTGGCGGCGCTGCGCCCACAACGCATCGGCACGCTCCGGCGTCACCAGCCGGGTCTGCGGCACGCCCGCCGCGAGCAGGCAGCGGTCGGCGGCTGAAACGCCCCAGGCGGCCAGCAACTCGTCCTCGCTGAGGGCGATGAGGTTGCGTTTGTCGGCGTACATGGCATGGGCGTGCGGGTCGGGTGTCAGGACCACGGCACCGGCCGCATAGGCGCTTTGCAAAGCCTGGTGCGCCGGTTCCGCCAGATAAAAATCGGTCAGGCGGTTGTAGACCAAGTCCACCGGCGCGTCCCGGTGCCACAGCCGGCCGTCTCGCCACACCAGTTCGCTCGGGTCGGCAATGCTGGCGGCCACGCCCTGGCGCTGAAACAGTTGCCGGAACATCTCAAACTCCGGCGCCAGGTATTGCGCAGCCGGATCGTCGTCCACGATGACGACCGAGCCCAGCGGCGGGTTGCCGCGCTGGCGGCGCCATTCGGCCAGGAACATGTCAAAAAACGTCTGCTCCAACGAGTCAAGGCGGGCATTGGGCGTGAAGGCCCAGTCCATCGCCGCGCAACAGGTCTGTTGCGCGCGTGCCAGCGCGGCATTGAGCAAGGCACCGCCGGCGTTGGTGTTGATCTCGATCAGCTTGGGGCCGCCGGCTTCCAGATGAAAGTCATAACCCATGCAGGCACCGAGCGGACCCAATGCCTGCTGCGCGATGGCCGGCGCGCGCGCCAAGGCCTGGGCCCGATAGGCCGGCAGCGCAGCGACGCGCTCGATCGCCGCCACGGTGGCCGTGATCTGTTGTTCCATCGCGCTGGAGAGAAACACCACCGTGGACGAGAACAGGTGCGGCCGCGTCTGCGCGATGTTGTGCAGTAGCCCGTGAAGGCTCGGATCGCCCTCAATGTGCGCCTGCAAACGGGTCTGGTTCAGGGTGCGACAAAAACAGCCCCGGTTCAGGGCTTCCGCCGAACTGTTGAGCGGCAAGGTGACGGGGGATGCCTCAGTGGGCATGGCCATGGTGCGCCGGGTGCGCATCGGTTATTTCAACCGCCAGCCGGGCGCTGGCGTCAAGGTCCGGTGGTGCGGCACACGGCGTGGTGAAGGCCTCCTGCATCACCTGCAACGTCACATGCGTGATCTCGAAGCGGGCGTGCAACTGATCGGTCGCGTGCTTCAGAAAAACATCGTCGGCATGCCCGTGCGGCATCACCAGATGCGCAGTCAGGGCCACTTGCGACGTGCCCGTCGCCCAGATGTGCAGATCATGCACGCGCGCCACGCCGGGCAGTGCCGCCAGAAAGTCGTACACCGCTTGCGGATTCACGCTGTCGGGCACTCCGTCGAACAGCAGGTGCAGCGACTGCCGGAACAGATCCCAAGTGCCGATCACGATGACAACGGCAATCAACAGGCTCATCACCGGGTCCAGCCAGTTCCAGCCCAGCCACAAGGCCAGACCACCCGCCACCATGACACCGGCCGACACCAGGGCGTCAGCCGCCATGTGCAGGAAGGCGCCACGGATGTTCAAGTCCTGTTCCCGCCCGCGCATGAAGAGCAGCGCGGTGGCGGTGTTGACCACGATGCCGACCGCCGCCACGGCCATGATGGTCAGCCCCTCCATGGGCTGCGGCGAAGCCAGCCGATGCACCGCTTCCCACACCAGCGACCCCATCGCCACCAACAGCAGCAGCGCATTGAGGAACGCCGCCAGGATCGAGGCCCGCTGCCAGCCGTAGGTGTGCCGCGCATCCGGTCGCAAGCGACCGGCCAGTGCGCCGCCCCACGCCAGCACCAGGCCGGCCACGTCACTCAGGTTGTGACCGGCATCGGCCAGCAAAGCGAGCGAGTTGATGCGCCAGCCGTAAAACGCCTCAATCGCCACAAAGACGATGTTGAGCACAATGCCGATGGCAAAAGCGCGGTTGAAGTTGGCCGGGGCGTGGCTGTGCGCATGCGCATGGCCGTGATCGTGGTCGTGGTCGTGGTCGTGGTCGTCACTCATTGCGCGGTGAACCACTGTTCAATCTTGTCGCGGCTGGGCACACCGCCGGCGTGCACCACTTTGCCGTTGATGACGACGCCGGGCGTGCTCATGACGCCATAGCCCATGATGTCGCGCAGCTCTTCCACCTTTTGCAGCTGAATGGTGACGCCTTTGGCCTGGGCCACCTGCTCGATGAGGGCAACGGTGTTTTTGCAGTTGGTGCAACCGGTGCCGAGTACTTTGATGTCCATGAGGGTTCCTGCTGAGAAAGTAAAAAATGAAAGGGGCGCCGCGTTACAGCACGGCGTTGAAGACATAGCCGACCAGCAAAATGCCGCTCGCCACGACGCCGACAAACGTGGCAATCAGCCTGATTTTTAACACCTTGCGCAAGATGATCATCTCGGGCAGCGACAAGGCAATCACGCTCATCATGAACGCCAGCACCGTGCCCAGGGCCGCGCCCTTGGCCAGCAGCGCCTGCACGATCGGAATGATGCCGGCGGCGTTGGTGTACATCGGCACGCCAATGATGACGGCCAGCGGCACCGACCACCAGGCGTCGCGGCCCATGAAGCTGGCCATGAAATCTTCCGGCACATAGCCGTGGATCAAGGCGCCCAAGGCAATCCCGCCCAGGATGTAGGGCCAGACCTTGCCCACAATCTCGCGCACGGCATTGAAGCCGCCTTGCAGCCGGTCCGCCAGCGTCAGGCCGGTCGCTTCAAACGCGGCCGAGGTCCGGGGCATGTCGCGCACCCAGTCTTCCAGGTAGGCTTCCATCTTCAGGCGGCCAATGATCCAGCCGGCCACGATCGCCACCGACAGGCCCAGGCCGAGGTACAGCAGCGCCACTTTCCAGCCAAACAGGCCGAACAGCAAGGTGAGCGCCACCTCGTTGACCATCGGCGCCGAGATCAGGAACGAAAACGTCACCCCCAGCGGCACGCCGGCCTGCACAAAACCGATGAACAGCGGCACCGCCGAGCACGAGCAAAACGGGGTCACGATGCCCAAGGACGCCGCCATCACATTGGCCACGCCCTCGCTGCGACCGGCCAGCAAGGCGCGGGTGCGCTCCGGCGTGAAGTAGCTGTTGATCATGCCCATGACGAACACCACGCCGGTCAGCAGCAACAGCACCTTGGGCGTGTCGTACAAGAAAAACTGCAAGGCCCCGCCCAAGTGGCTGCTGCGGTCCACCGGCAAAGCCGCCACCAGCGCCTCCGAGGCCGGCATCAGCGTTTGGTACAGCGCCAGCCAGGCCACGAGCGCCAGCAGCAGGAAGGCCAGGGGCTGGCGCGCCGGCCAGTTTTTCAGCGTAAGAGTTTTGGAATTCATACCCAAGAAGACGAACCAGCACGCCGAAAGACGCAGTTTTTATAGAAATATATATCAAATCGACCGCAAGCCCCCGTCGATCCTACGCAGATAGCTATTAAAAACATAGCATCTTCAGGTGGACGGGCGCGGCACGAAGTCGCTCACCTGGCCGGACTCGCTCAGCTGCACCTGGCAGCCCTGCGTCATGCGCTCGCGCAGGCGTTGCCGCGCCCGCTGCACGCGGGACTTGGCGCCGCTCAGGCTCAGGCCGCGGCGCTGGGCAAACTCGGCTTGCGACAGGCCCTGCAGATCGCACAGCGTGATGGCCTCGCGGTCTTCGGCACTCAACTCGCTGAGCACGCGCGTCAGGCAGGCGGTCAGGGTGTCCACCGTATCGAGCTCGTCCGCCGGTGCCGGCAAGTCCTCGGGCAAGGCCAGGGTGTCGCGCGTCACCCGCAGGCGATCGGCCAGCGTGTTGCGGGCCACCTCGAACAGCCAGGCGCGCGCGTTTTGCACGGAACAAAACTGCTCGCCCTGGCTCAGGGCTTTGAGAAACAAGTCCTGCAGCAGGTCATCGGCCTCCGCCGGATTGTCCAGCCGACGCCGCAGCCAGCCGCGTAACTCGGGCTCGTGGGCGCTCCAGGCAGTGGTCAGGCAATTCATCGTGGCTCCAGTCAACAGTTGTCAGGCACGGACGGCAAGTCGCACTATTTTCGCTCACAACCCGGGAATCCCCGGCCTTGCAGAAATTGCCTTGCCAGCTAACAATAACCTGAAAAAGCCGGGCTGAAAGGCCGACACCAGCAGCCAAGTTTTATTCCGAAGGAGAATGCCGTGCGACGCCTCACCCCCCGTTGGTTTCTTGGTCGCCTGTGCACAACGGCCGCGCTGCTGTGTGGCCTGGCCAGCCCGCCCGCCATGGCGCAGGCGAAATTCATCCAGACGCCTTACCAGAATCCCAAAGCGCTGGTGGATATCTACCTGGACGATCCGGCCAAACTGGGGTCTGCGCTCTACTGGTTGCGCAGCCTGGTCAACCCGCTGACCGAGGCCCCCTACAGCATGTTTCCGGAAGACATGAGCGTCATCGTGCTGCTGCACGGCACCGAGATTGTGACGCTGGCACGCAAGAACGAAGCGCAGTACACCGAGGTGGTGCAACGCATGCGCTACTACGCGGGCATGGGCGTGAAGTTCAAGGTGTGCGGTCTGGCGATGCAGGACTACCAATACACCGCCAATGACCTGCATGATTTTGTAGAGGTAACACCCTCGGCCATCACCGAGCTGATGCACTGGCAAAACCGCGGCTACGCCCTGATCACGCCGCAGGTGAATGAAAAAAGGTTTTCCATCGACAAGATTCGTTAAACGTTCGTTGTTCAACGGATCGAAATTTTCTCCCGCAGCGTCTGGCGGGAGATTCCCGCCAGTTCGACGGTCTTGCTGGCACGACCTGGCGCAGTAGGGCAAACTTGCCGTACTGCGCGGCTGTCAAAACCGCGCGCTTGCTGCACTCAACCAAGGAACGCCTGATGGACATCCCGACTGGCAAAGAGTTATCGGAATTTGCCAACGCGCTGATCCACTCGCGCCAAAACGTCTCGCCCCGGCGGCTGCTGGCGCCCGGCCCCTCGCCACAACAACTGCAGGACATTCTGGGCACCGCGGCCGCCGCGCCGGACCACGGCCAGTTGCTGCCCTGGCGCTTCGTCATCGTGCCGGCCGCCCGGCGTGAGCAGCTGGCCGAGGTGTTTGGGCTGGCGCTGCTGGCGCGCGACCCGAACGCCACCCCGGCACAAATCGACAGCGCGCGCGAGAAGGCGCACCGCGCCCCGTTTCTGATGCTGGCTATTGCGCGACTGACCGACCCGAACGCGCCGAAAGACAGTGCACCGGCGCAGGGTGCCCAACACCCCGAGGCGGGTGAAGCGGAGGTGAGCGATGCCGAGCGGCTGGTGTCCTTTGGCTGCGCGATTCAGAACATCGTGCTGTCGGCCCATGCCGCCGGTTTCGGCACCGGCCTGACCAGCGGCCAGGCGCTGGCCTCGCCGCCTCTGCGCACCCTGTTCGGCCTGCACGAGTACGAACAGGCGGTGTGCTGCATCAACATCGGGACAGTGAGCAAACACAAACCGCCACGGCTGCGGCCGATGGTGGCGGACTACGTGTCGGAACTGGCCTGAACCTGCCCCCGTGCTGATTGACGGCAAAATAGCCCGCATGCAACCTACCGCCCCACTGGACCCCCGGTCCGCTCCAACCGCTCTTGCGCCCCTGACCTCCCTGCTGCCGCCGGATGATCCGCTGCGGGTCACGCTGCACAACGAGGTGCATGCGCGGCCGTCGGCGCGGGTGCGCCTGCCGGCGCTCATCATCTACGTGGCGGTGCTGAATGCGGGCGTCACGCGCGAGCAGGAATGCGCCCATCTGCGCCGCCTGCCCGGCCAGCAGGAGCTGCCGCTGGACCGTTTACACGGCAATTTTTTGCGGCTGCGTTTTGAGGGTTACACCGTCAAGTGGGAGCGGCACACCGAGTTCACGCGTTACTCCATCGTGCAGGCGCTGCCCGCCGGGGCGCTGCTCGGGGCCGAAGAGCCGGATTTGTTGTCGGCCCTGGTGGTGGCGCCGGACTGGCTGCGCAGCATTCCCGGACGTACCGTGGCCGCCATCCAGATGGCCATGCTGCACGGCGATTTGACCGACCAGCGGGCCCTGATGGCGCAGGCGCAAGCCTGGTTTGGCGGCCGCACCGTGGTGGCTTCGCAGCTGGGCCATGTGCCGAACCCGCTGCTGACGCCAGGGCAGGCCCAGGGCCACTCGTGGGCGCTAACCGAGTTCCGCATCGGCGCCGACGGTTTTGAGCGCATGCTGGTGGTGGCGCCGCCCGGCACCAGCGAGACCCGCACCGGGCGCATCTCGCAGCGCCTGCTGGAGCTGGAAACCTACCGTTTGATGGCGCTGCGTGGCCTGCCGGTGGCCAAGCAACTCGGGCCGATGCTGGCCGAGGCCGAAGACGCGCTGGCCGGCATCACGGCGCGGCTGGAACACAAGACTGCCTCCGATCAGGACTTGCTCGACACGCTGGTCTCGCTGGCGGCCCGGGTCGAGCGCGCCACGGCCGAGCACATCTACCGCTTCTCGGCGACGCGGGCCTACGACACGCTGGTCGGCCAGCGCATCACCGAGCTGCGCGAGAAAGCGATCTCCGGCACCCAGACCATTGGCGAGTTCATGCAGCGGCGCCTGTCGCCGGCCATGGCCACGGTGGCGGCGACGGCGCAGCGGCTGGCCTCGCTGTCGGAACGGGTGTCGCGCACCAGCGCGCTGCTGCGCACACGGGTCGACATTGCCACCGAAGTGCAAAACCAGCAACTGCTGGAAAAGCTGACACGCGGGCAGGAGCTGCAGCTGCGTCTGCAAAGCACGGTGGAAGGGCTGTCGATCGCCGCCATCTCGTATTACGTCATCAGCCTGCTGCTCTATGGCGGCAAGGCGCTCAAGGCGGCGGGCGTGCCGCTGAACCCGGAAATGGCGGCCGGCGCGCTGGTGCCGCTGGTGCTGTGGGCGGTCTGGTACACGACGCGGCGCATTCACGCCAAGCTGCACGCCGAGCACTGATATCCCAAATGTGCGGCCACTTTTGCCATCAGGTCGAATGCGGCCGGGGCTGCCTGCCGTACCGCCTCCGCACCGCCCGTCGCGTGGCCCCGGCTTGACGAACAGCAATGGACGGCCGCAAGATGCGCCGTAGTGTTCAACGTTGAATTTTGAAAAAGGTGTCTCATGGATTTCCTTGACTGGGTACGCGGTCCCTTGCTGATCGTGTCGCTTGTGATCTTCGTCGTAGGCGTTTGCTGGCGCCTCTTTGCCCTGTGGCGCCTGCCGGTCTTGCCCGCGCCCGGTGCGCCGGCGCGCCAGGCCTTCGGCACCGGGGCCGCCCTCAGCGCGGCCTTCACCCGCATGGTGCCAAGCGGCGGCTTTCACCCCAGCGCCACGCTGGTCACCTTCAATCCCTATGTGTTTCACATCGGGCTGGCACTCGTGCTGCTGGGCTACGCGCCGCACATTGCCTTTGTCCATCGTCTGGTCGGCCTGTCGTGGCCGGCGTTGCCGGACCTGGTGATGTACCTGGCCGCCGGTGCCACCATCGTCTCGCTGCTGCTGGCCATGATGTTTCGCCTGACCGACCCGGTGCTGAAGAAAATCTCGAACGCCGACGACTGGATCACCTGGACCGTCACCTTTCTGCCCTTCATCACCGGCATGGCGGTGATTGGCGACCCGTCCGCCACCATCCTGGCGCGTGACCATGCGATTTATCGCGGTCCGCTGGCGGTGCACTTGCTGACGCTGGAACTGCTGCTGGTGTGGTTTCCGTTTGGCAAGCTGATGCATGCCTTTTGGGTGCTGCCGGCGCGCATGCAACTGGCCACTTTCTTCGGTCGTCGCGGGGTGCGCTCATGATTAACATGGACATTTTTCACGGCTTTCTGGACGCCATTCACCACCTGCCCGAGATGGCGCAGCCCACGGCGCTGACCGATGCTGAGCGGGTGACGAAGGCCAAAGCCGTCATGCGCGCCAAGACCGACCGCGGCTTGGCGCTCGACCTTGAAGCCTGCGTCAACTGCGGCTACTGCTCGGAAGCCTGCCATTTTTACCAGAGCACGCAGGACCCCAAGTACAGCCCGAGCCGCAAGCTCGATCTGCTGCGCCGGGTGCATGCGCGCGAGACCTCGGCCTTCGCGCCTTTGAAGCGTTTGTTCACGCCCGACATCACGGTGGACGACCTGAAGGAATGGCAGGAACTGGTCTACGACTCCTGCACCGAATGCGGCCGCTGCAGCATGATCTGCCCGATGGGCGTCAACACGGCACGCGGCGTCAATGTCATGCGGGAAGCGTTGTTTGAGGCCGGCTTGGCGCCGCTCGAATTGCAGGCAGTGGCGCAGGAGCAAGCCGGCCGCGGCACGGTGTTCGGCGTCGGCCCGACGGAACTCAAGCAGACGCTGGACGTGCTGCGCGGCCAGGGCATTGCGCTGCCGCTGGACGAACCGAAGGCCGACGTGATGCTGGTGAGCACCGTGATCGACGTGCTGCTGTACCAGGACGCGCTCGCCGCCACGGCGCGCATCCTCAACCATCTGGGCGTGCGCTGGACGCTGCGCAGCGCCGGTTTCGAGGCGGCCAATTTCGGCCTGCTTTCGGGCAGCGAGGCGCTGCAGCATGCCGCCACGCAACGCCTGATTGACGAGGCGCTCGTCATTGGCGCCAAAACGGTCATCCTGCCCGAGTGCGGCCACGCCTACCCGGCGCTGCGCTGGGAGGGCCGACTGGCTGACGGGCAGCCGCTGCCGTTTGAGGTGCTGGCGGTCTCTGAATACATCGGCCGCGAAATCAGCAGCGGGCGCCTGCAGCTGTTGCCGGCAAAGGGGGAAGAAGCCAACCGCAAGATCACCTACCACGACGCCTGCAAGCTCGCCCGCCATGGCGGGGTGATGGACGAGCCGCGCGCCGCGCTCCAGGCGCTGGGCATGAACCTGATTGAGACCACGCCCACGGCCGAGAAGAACTGGTGCTGCGGCGGTGGCGCCGGCGTCTTCCTGCTGAACCGCGCCGAAGGCCTGCGCCACAAGGCCTGGGCCATCAAGCGCGAACAGATCGAGGCCACCGGGGCCGACACCGTCGTCGTTTCTTGCGCCAGTTGCCGCCTGAACTTCATGGCTGGCGCCGAAGCGGACCAGTGGAACACCAAGATCGACAGCGTGGTGGAGATGGTGGCGCGGCAATTGCCCACCTGAGCAGTGAAGTCCGCACGCTGCCAAGGGGCGGATCAGGAATCGCCATGAAATTGTCTGCCCTGATTGGTGCTGTTTTTTGGGCCGCCGCACTGAGCGCCCAGGCGCAGGACGGCGGCCTGCCGTTGTGGGAGGTCGGCGTGGCCGGCGGTGTCGTGTCCATGCCCGCTTACCCGGCGTCAACCGAGCGTTCGTCCCGCGCCCTGATCCTGCCCTATGCCATGTACCGCGGCGAGGTGCTGCGCATTGACCGCAGCAGCATCAGCGCCCGCGTATTGCGGTCGGATGACTATGAGTTCGATATCGGGTTTGCCGCCTCCTTGCCGGCCAACTCCGAAGACATTGCCGCGCGCCGCGGCATGCCGGACCTGGGCACCCTGGTCGAATTTGGTCCGCGCCTGAAGCTGATCCTGGCCCGGCCAACCCCTGGCAGCCAGCTGCGGCTGGAGTTGCCGGTGCGCGCCGTGCTGGAACTCAAGCGTGGCGTGCATCCCCAAGGCGCGTCGTTCGAGCCTGAGCTGGTCTATGAAAGCCGTGATGTCCACGCCGGCTGGCGCGGTTCTGCCAGTGGCAGCCTGGTCTTTGGTGACCGCCGGCTGAACAGCTATTTTTACGGCGTGGCGCCGGAATTTGCCAACACCACCCGCCCGGCTTACGAGGCGCAGGCCGGCCTGATTGCGACCCGCTTGGGCTTGGCCACCTCCTAAGACCTGACGCCGGATGTGCGCGTGTTTGCGTTTGTCCGCTACGAGCGTTATGACGGTGGCGCCAACCGCGCCAGTCCGCTCTTCCTGCAATCGCAGGGCACCAGCGCCGGCATCGGATTGACGTGGACGCTGAGCCGCTCCGAGCGGCGCGCGGTGGACTAGGCTGGCTTGGCTGTTTTTATAAGAAATAGGGCGCTATCCCTTATCTTTATTGCGTAAGCAGCTATAAAATTTATAGTGAATTGCACTCATTGCAGTGCCTTCAGCTTGCGGTACAGCGAGCGCTCGCTGATGCCCAGTTGGGCGGCCAGCGCGGCCCGGCTGCCCTGGTGGCCGCTGACCAATTGCTGCAGCGCTGCGCGCTCCAGCGTCTTGAGGGCGCCGGGCACCGGAGGGATGTCCGCGGTATCGCTGGCGGCGGTGGCGCGATCGGGCGCTGGCAGATTGCGTGGCGGCGCAGCGGCCGGGCGCCGGCCGGACCGCAGCGCCTGCTGCACATGGCCGGCTTCCAGCGTGTCGCCGTCACACAGCAGCGCCGTGCGTTCCAGCAGGTTGCGCAGTTCACGCACATTGCCGGGGTAGTCCTGCTCTTGCAGCAGGCGCAGCGCCGGTTCGCTGATCTGCAGCTTGCGTTGCGGCGCCACCCGCTCCAGCAGGGCCGCCGCCAGCAGCCCAATATCGTCACGGCGCTCGCGCAAGGACGGCAGGTGGATCGGAAAGGTGCTCAGCCGGTAGTACAAGTCTTCCCGAAAGGTTCCCGCCGCCACCATCCGGTCGAGGTCGCGGTGGGTCGCTGACACCACGCGAATATCGGCATGGCGCTGCTCGGTGCTGCCGACGCGGCGGTAGGTGCCGGTCTCCAGCAGGCGCAGCAGCTTCACCTGCATCACCAGCGGAATATCGCCCACTTCGTCCAGAAACAGCGTGCCGCCGCTGGCCGCCTCCACCAGCCCACCGCGGGCGGTGTTGGCGCCGGTGAAGGCGCCGCGTTCGTGGCCAAACAGCTCGGACTCAAACAGGTTTTCCGGCAGACTGGCGCAGTCCACCGCCACCAGGGCGCGGTGGGCGCGTGGACTGGTCTCGTGCACGGCACGGGCCACCAACTCTTTGCCGGTGCCCGATTCCCCCAGCAACAAGACCGTCGCCTGCGACGGCGCGACACGGGCCACCAGCGCCAGCATGTGCTGGAAGGCGGGCGCCCGGCCAATCAGGCCTTGTGCGGCCGACTGGCCCTGCGCCACACGCAGCGCCTCCATTTTTTCAATGTAGAAGGCCTGCTGGCCAGTCGCATCCAGCAGCGGCGCCAGTTCAATATTGACGTAGGCCTCGCCCTTGGGCGTGTGGTGCAGATGCAGCACCCGCTCGCGCTGGCCGGATTCGCGCGCCTTGAGCAAGGGGCACGATTCGCCCGCCTGGTCGCACGGCACGTTAAAACGATGCGAGACCTCGTAGCAGGTGCGCCCGACCACGCTGCGCTCGGGGCTGAACTGACGCCGGTAAGCGGCGTTGGCGGCCAGGATGCGGTACTGCGTGTCAAACAGGATGTGCGGCTCGCTCAATCCTTCCAAATACGACATGAGTTCGGGCAATGGCTTCACAGGGGCTCCTTGTGTGAGGAATGTCAGCTTATGCCAAAAATGGCAGCTTTTGCCAATTGTGGCAGTAATTCCCCTGAAAAACAGGCGACAGAGGCCGCTTGAAAACGTAAGTCCTTGAATTAAAACGGGATTCAAACGGGCGCCGTTGTGGCGCGGTTCTTGATATACAGTAGGGATAAGCGTAATGACTGTCATGAAACCTCTGGACAAAACCCTCGTTAGAAAACTGGCTGTGGTGCTGGTGATCAAGCTCGCCGTGCTGGTGGCGCTGTGGTGGGGTTTTGTGCGGGAACAACGTGTGACGGTGGACACAAACAGCGTGGCCGCGCAGTTTTTGCAGAGCGCCCCCATCCCGGCCAAAGGACTACCGCAATGATTTCTGAAGAACTGGTCAACCTGTCACGGCTGCAGTTTGCCGCCACGGCCCTGTACCACTTTCTGTTTGTGCCACTGACCATTGGCATGGTGTGGCTGCTGGTCATCATGGAGAGCGTTTATGTCATGACGGGCAACGTGGTCTGGAAGGACATGACGCGCTTCTGGGGCAAGCTGTTCGGCATTAACTTTGCCTTGGGCGTGACCACCGGCATCACGCTGGAGTTCCAGTTTGGTACCAACTGGGCCTATTACTCGCACTATGTAGGCGACATTTTTGGCGCGCCGTTGGCGATTGAAGGGCTGATGGCCTTCTTTCTCGAATCGACCATGATCGGGCTGTTTTTCTTCGGCTGGGATCGCTTGAGCCGAACGCAGCACTTGATGGTAACGGTCCTCATGTCGATCGGCACCAACCTCAGCGCACTGTGGATCTTGATTGCCAATGGCTGGATGCAAAACCCCGTGGGCTCCGAGTTCAGTTACCTGACCATGCGCATGGAAATGGTCGACTTCTGGGCTGTGGTGTTCAACCCCGACGCACAGGCCAAGTTCGTGCACACGGTGTCGGCCGGCTACGTGACGGGCGCCATGTTTGTGCTATCCATCTCCAGCTGGTATTTGCTCAAAAGGCGCGATGTTGAATTTGCAAAACGCAGCTTTCGCGTCGCCGCCGCCTTTGGCCTGGCGTCGGTGCTGAGCGTGATTGTGCTGGGGGACGAATCTGGCTACACCGTGGGCGAGGCCCAGCAGACCAAGCTGGCGGCCATGGAAGCCATGTGGGAGACCAAACCGGCACCGGCTGGCCTGACGCTGGTGGCCGACATCAACGAAGCCGAACAAAAGAACGACTGGGAAATCGAGATTCCGTGGCTCATGGGCCTGATCGGCACGCGCTCCATCAGCAAAGAAATTCCCGGCATCCACGAGATCAAGACCAAGAACCGTGAACGTATTCTGCGTGGTATTGTGGCCGTGAACGCACTCGAAGCCCTGCGTGCCCATCGCGATGATTCGGTGGCGAAAAAGGTGTTCGAGGGTCACAAGGCCGACCTTGGTTTTGGTCTGCTGCTCAAAAAATATGTGGCTGATGTGAACCAGGCCACGCCCGCGATCATTGAGCGCGCGGTGAACGACACCGTGCCGCGCGTGACGCCGATGTTCTGGGCTTTCCGCATCATGGTCGGTCTGGGTTTTGCGATGCTGCTGCTGTTTGGGCTGGCCTTCTGGAACACGCTCAAATCCGTCAACATGCAAAAATCATGGCTGCTCAAGTGGGCGTTATGGATGCTGCCCGCGCCCTGGATTGCGTGTGAGCTGGGCTGGTTTGTGGCCGAGTACGGACGCCAGCCCTGGACGATTTACGGCGTGCTGCCGACCCATATGAGCGTGTCCACGCTGAGCGTCAACAGCCTGTATGGCTCGCTTGCCGGCTATATTGGTTTCTACACCGTGCTGTTGGTGGTGGAGATGTTTCTGATGGTCAAGTTTGCGCGCATGGGGCCCGGCAGTTTGGGTACCGGCCGCTATGACCTGGAACCCGCCCACGCCTGATTGAACACAAGAGGAAAAACACATGCTTGACTACTCAACTCTCAAGATCATCTGGTGGCTGCTGGTGGGCGTGCTGCTGGTGGGCTTTGCCATCATGGACGGCCACGACATGGGCGTGGGCACGCTGCTGCCCTTTGTCGGCAAGAGCGACCTGGAGCGCCGCGTGGTGATCAACACCGTGGGGCCGCACTGGGAAGGCAACCAGGTCTGGTTCATCACCGGTGGTGGTGCCATCTTTGCGGCCTGGCCGCTCGTCTATGCCACGGCGTTCAGCGGTTTTTACTGGGCCATGCTGGTGGTGCTGTGGGCGCTGTTCTTCCGCCCGGTTGGGTTTGACTATCGCAGCAAAATTCACAACGCCACTTGGCGCAGCACCTGGGACTGGGGCCTGTTCATCGGCGGCGCGGTGCCGCCGTTGATCTTTGGCGTGGCCTTTGGCAACCTGCTGCAGGGTGTGCCGTTTCAGTTCGACAACTACCTGGTCTCCACCTACACCGGCAGTTTCTGGCAGTTGCTCAACCCGTTTGCCCTGCTGGCCGGCGTGGTGAGCAGCGCCATGATCACGATGCACGGCGGCACCTATCTGGCGCACCGTACCGAAGGCGTGATTCAGGCGCGGGCGATCAAGGGTGCCATCGGGGCGGCGATCATCATGGTGCTGGCTTTTGTGGCGGCGGGCGTGTGGCTGCAAAGCATTGACGGCTACCGCATTTCCTCGGTCATCGATCCCGCCGCGCTGCCAGACCCGCTGAGCAAGACGGTGGTGCGCGAGGCCGGCGCCTGGATGGCCAACTATGGCCGCCAGCCCTTGATCTGGCTGCTGCCCGCCCTGGGTGTGGCAGGTGCCCTGCTGGCGGCTGGCTTGCTGCTGGCGCGTCACACGCTGAGCGCTTTTGTGGCTTCGTCGCTGGCCCTGGTGGGCGTGATAGGCACGGCGGGCGCTTCCATGTTCCCCTTCATCATGCCGTCGAGCTCCATGCCGGCCGCCAGCCTGACGGTGTGGGACAGTGTCTCCAGCCACCTGAGCCTGGGCATCATGTTTTGGGCGACGCTGATTTTCATGCCGCTGATCGTGCTCTACACGTCCTGGGCCTACCGCGTCATGCGCGGCAAAGTAACCGCCGCTTTCATCAAGGAACACGAGCATGCCGCGTACTGACCCTCCCTTTTAGCTTGCCAACCAAGAGAATGTCATGACGACTTGCCCTGCCTTTACCTCCCTTGCCGACCCTACCCATGAACACGATGCCGAGCGTCGCAAGTGGGTCCTGATCACCGCCGCCACCGCAGGCGTGGCCGCGGTAGCGACAGCGGTCCCGTTTGTTACCAGCTTTGCGCCCAGCGAACGCGCCCGTGCCATGGGCGCGAGCGTGGAGGCCGACATTGCAGACATCCTGCCCGGCGAACTCAAGATGGTGGAATGGCGTGGCAAGCCGGTGTGGCTGATGCGCCGCACGCCGGAGATGCTGGCTGCGTTGTCCGCATTGGACAGCCAGTTGGTCGACCCGGCGTCAAAAGTCAATCAGCAGCCTGACTACGCGCGCAACGAACACCGTTCCATCAAGCCCGAAGTATTTGTCGCGGTGGGCATCTGCACCCACCTCGGCTGCTCGCCCAGCAAAGTGCCGGCCGGCTCCAGCAACCCGAGCATGGGTGGCGACTGGCAGGGCGGCTTCTTCTGCCCCTGCCACGGCTCCACGTTTGACCTGGCGGGCCGCGTCTTCAAAAACAAACCGGCACCAAGCAACCTGGAAGTGCCGCCGCACAAATACCTCTCTGATAGCCGACTGCTGATCGGTGAAGACGACGCAAGCGCCGCCTGAACATTAACATAAAGGAGAAGAAAATGTGGTATTTCGCCTGGATACTGGGAGTCGGCTTTGCCGTCTTGCTGGCCATTCTTAACGCCATGTGGGGCGAGAATGAGGCGGCCCGCGCACAGGCGCGTAAAGGGGACGATCCATGGTGACGCCGGTGATGTCATCGGCTGTGCATGAAGGGGTTGCGCCAACCGTGCCAGACCGGGCGGCCATTCATCTGCCCAGCCTGATCGCGGCGCTGGTCATCATGCTGGGGGGAAGCATTTATCCGTTGGTATTTGCGCGCGCCAATGGGACGGTCGACCATGGCTTGGCGATGGCCCTGTTCTGTGCCATGAGCGCTGGATTCGTGCACGGGGTCGGCTTCGTGCCACGCCACTGGCTTTGGCGCCGGCTGTTCTCGGGCTGGTCTTGTTCGTTGGGGCTGATCGTGGCGGCCTGGCTGCGCTGGGGAGTTTGATATGTATTTCCGCATCCTTCACGACGAAGCCAGTGGTGAGCTCACCTATTTGCTGGCCGACCTCGACACGCGTGAGGCCGTGTTGATTGACCTGCGCGGGGCCGATCTGCTCGTCCTGACAGCGCTGCTGGCCGAACGCGAGTTGCGCTTGCGCTGGGTGCTGCGCACCCACCAGCACGACCATTTGCAACCGCAGGAACAAGCGCTGCTGGCCCGGCTGGAGGCCCCGCTGCTGCAAGGCCATGCCGAAGGCTTGGCACGCAGCGCCGCCGATGGCGACGTGCTGCCGTTCGGCCATGAGCTGGTGCGCGTGCTGGCCACGCCCGGCCACACTGCCACCTGCCTGAGCTTTGCCTGGCGCGACCGGCTGTTTTGCGGTGGCCTGCTGGCCGTGCAGGCCTGCCCGCACCAGCCCCGTCCGGCCGCACCAGCCCAGTCCGGCCGCGCCCGAGGCCTTGTGGGACAGCGTGACGCAACGCGTCTTCAACCTGCCCGACGAGACTCTGCTGTTCGCCGGCCATGAGCAGCGCGCCCGCGCCGTCAGCACGGTGCTGGAGCAGCGGCGCTGGCATCCCTTGTTTGCCGGGCTGACCCGCGATGAATTTTTAGCGCAAATAGCGGCGCTGCCCGACCCGCCCGTGCTGGGCCACCTGCAGCAGCCCCACGCCAGTGAAACCGATCAATTGAAGGAAACCACGTGAATAACGAAACCCACGAGGTCAGAAAAGTCATCCCCATCGTGCCGCAAGAGGCGGAAGAAGTGTTGATTTCACTGTACGCCTCGCACGAGAAGATTTACCCCCGCAGCGTCTCGGGCCTGTTCTCCAGTTGGCGCTGGGGCATGGTGTTCCTGACCCAGCTCGTGTTTTATGGCTTGCCATGGCTCGAATGGGGCCAACGGCAAGCCATATTGTTTGATCTGGGGAGCCGGCGCTTCTACATCTTTGGCCTGGTGCTGTACCCGCAGGACTTCATCTACCTGACCGGCATTCTGGTCATCTCCGCGCTCTCGCTGTTTCTCTTCACCGCCGTGGCCGGCCGCCTGTGGTGCGGTTATGCCTGCCCGCAAACGGTCTACACCGAAATCTTCCTCTGGATCGAGAAGAAGTTTGAAGGCGACCGCTCGGCCCGCATGCGCCGCGACGCCAAGCCGCTGTCGCTCGACAAAGTGGGGCGCAAAACCGCCAAACACCTGGTCTGGCTGGCGGTGGCGCTGTGGACCGGCTTCACCTTTGTCGGCTACTTCACCCCGATCAAAGACCTGGGCCTGGAGTTTCTGCAGATGAGCATGAGCTCGTGGGAAGTGTTCTGGACCTTCTTCTACGGCTTTGCCACCTACGGCAACGCCGGTTTCATGCGCGAGCAGGTGTGCAAACACATGTGCCCGTACGCGCGCTTTCAAAGCGCCATGTTTGACAAAGACACCTTGATCGTCACCTATGACGAGGAGCGCGGCGAGCCCCGCGGCGCCCGCTCCCGCAAGGCCGATATCACCACGCTGAATCTGGGCGCCTGCGTCGACTGCAGTCTGTGCGTCCAGGTCTGCCCCACCGGCATTGACATCCGCAAAGGCCTGCAGTACGAGTGCATTGGCTGCGGCGCCTGCGTCGATGTGTGCGACACCGTGATGGACAAAATGGGCTACGCCCGCGGCCTGATCAAGTACACGACAGAGAACGCCATGCAGCAGCACTGGACCCAGGCGCAGACCTTGCGCCATGTGCTGCGGCCGCGGGTCTTGGTCTACACCGCTATTCTGGCTACCATCGTCATGGCCATGTTGGTTAGTCTGGCACTGCGTACACCGTTCAAGGTGAATGTGGTGCGCGACCGCGGCGTCATGGCGCGCGAAGTGGCCGGTGGCAAGATCGAGAACGTGTACCGTCTGCAGGTGATGAACGCCACCGAGGCGCCGCAACACTACAAAATCACCGTGTCTGGTCTGCCAGGCCTGGTGGTGACGTCGGAAGACGTGGTGATGGTGGCCTCGACCGAGGCGCGGGTGGTGCCGGTGCGGGTGCAGGCGCCGGCGGATGTGGCGGCTCCGGGTTCGCATGCGATGCAGTTTCAGATTGACGCGCTGGACTCGGCGGGTCACTTGACGGAAAAATCGGTTTTCTTGGTTCCTAGATAAGGATGGGCTATGCCACAAACTGCTGCTGAAGCAACCACAACCCTTTATGACACGCTGGGCGGCGAGGCCGGCGTGCAGCGCCTGGTGCAGCGCTTTTATGCGTTGATGGATGAGCTGCCCGAGGCCTACACCGTGCGTCAAATGCACCCGGAAAGCCTCAACGGCAGTGCCCAGAGTCTGTTCGAATTTCTGTCGGGCTGGTTTGGCGGGCCGTCTCTCTACATCGAAAAAAAGGGGCATCCGCGATTGCGCATGCGCCACGCCCCCTACGCAGTCGGTTCGGTGGTGCGCGACGAGTGGATGCTGTGCATGACGCAGGCGCTGACCGAGCAGGTGGCGGACGTCGCGTTTCGCGCCCGTCTGATTGAAACTTTTTCCCAGATGGCCAATCATCTGGTCAACACCGATGGCAGCCACAGTTGTACGGCCTGAGTCACGAAAGTCAGATCACATGAAACCATTCGCCTTTCAATTGCGCCGCGCCCTGTGGTGCGCAGCCGCGTGCGTCCCCTTGTGGGCTGGCGCGGCACCGTTGGTCCCTGGTAACCCGATGCCAGCGCGGGTCCTTGAAGACCAGCATGGCAAACCTGTTGCACTCAATGCGTCGACCCAAATGCTGGTATTTACGGCCGAAAAAGCGCCGAGTGATTTTGTCAATCAGGTTTTCAAGGGACAAAGCGCCGGGGTGCTGGACCGGTTGCAGGCGATTTATATTGCCGACATCAGCGCCATGCCGAGCATCGTCACGCGCATGTTTGCGCTGCCAAAACTGCGCGAGCTGCCGTTCCCGATCGGGCTGGCGCGCGAGGCGGCTGCCGTGGCTGATCTGCCGCGTCGTCCTGGCGCGGCCACCGTGCTGACGCTCAAAGACGGCCAGGTTACCCAGGTGCGCTACGCCCAGACTGAGGCCGAGTTGCGCCAGGCGCTGGGACTGGCGCCCTGATGCTGCTGGCAGGCGCGCTGGCCTTGGCCGGTGTATGGGCTGGTCGCGCCGGGGTGCATGCCCTGATCTTGCGCGGGCTGCGCGCGCCGCGGCTCCCGCATCAGGACAGCCCGGCGGCATGGGGGCTGGTGGCGCAGTCCGTGCGGCTGCCTTCGGCGGGCGGAAAAACGTTGTTTGCCTGGTTTGTCCCTGCGCCCGGTGGGGCCCCGGCCCCGGCAGTGGTGGTCATGCACGGGTGGGGCGCCAATGCCAGCCTGATGTTGCCCGCCGCCGCGCCGCTGCACGCGGCAGGCTTTGCCGTGCTGCTGGTCGATGCCCGTTGCCATGGCGACAGTGATGGCGAAGCCTTCACCTCCTTGCCCCGCTTTGCCGAAGACATTGAAGCCGGCATGGACTGGCTGCAACGGCAGTCCTGCGTGGATGGCCGCCGCCTGGCCGTGATCGGCCACTCCGTGGGTGCCGGGGCGGCGTTGCTCAGCGCGACACGGCGCCCCGACCTGCGCGCGGTGGTTAGCCTGAGCGCCTTTGCGCATCCGCGTGAGGTCATGCGTCGTTTTCTGGGGGCCGCCCGCATCCCTTACCCGGTGCTGGGCTGGTACGTGCTGCGCCATGTGCAGCGCGTCATTGGCGCGCGCTTTGACGACATTGCCCCGCTGCACAGCATGGCACGGGCGCATTGCCCGGTGCTGCTGGTGCACGGGACAGACGATGCGACCGTGCCCTTCGACGACGCCCGACGCCTGCTGGCGGCGGGGCGACCGGGGCAGGTGCGCCGCATTGCAATGAAGGGCGGGCACGATTCCGGTCAGGCCATGGAGGAACATCTGCCGCAGGTCATTGGCTTTTTGCAGCAGGCGGTTTCAGCCCCGCTACAGGACGCCGCTGTGCACGCTGTTGATCCATCGCAATCAATTTTAGAAAGTCGATAAGCATTAGCTATCGTGAGGATTACCGCAATGCATTGGATTAAATATAAGCAAGCGCTTAATATTCAGGTGTCGAAAGTGACAGTCTCAGTTAAATGAGTTTTACCCAAGGAGTTAGTTATGGAAAATGTTCAACAAGTCAGCTTCCCCCATCTCAACGAGCAGGCGCCTGACTTCAATGTCAAGACCACGCATGGCGACCGCACGCTCGCCGACTACAAGGGAAAGTGGCTGATTCTTTTCTCGCATCCCGCCGATTTCACACCCGTCTGCACCACGGAGTTCATCGGGTTTGCCAAGGCCGCACCCAAGTTCACCGAGATGGGTTGCGAGTTGCTCGGCCTGTCGATTGACAGCCTGTTTTCACACTTGGCATGGACGCGCAATATCAAGGAAAAATTTGGCGTTGACATTCCATTCCCGATCATTGAAGACATCAAGATGGATGTGGCCCGCGCCTACGGCATGATCCACCCGGGCGCCGCCGACACGCAGGCCGTGCGCGCAACGTTCTTCATTGACCCCAAAGGTATTTTGCGTGCCATGGTGTACTACCCCATGAGCAATGGCCGCAGTATTGACGAGTTCGTGCGCCTGCTGACCGCCATGCAGACGTCTGATGCCAACGGCGTAGCCACACCTGAAAACTGGACGCCAGGCTGCCCCGTGATCGTGCCACCACCCAAGACCGCAGCGGCCGCCGACAAGCGCCTCACTGAAGGCTACGACACGACGGACTGGTACTACTCGACCAAATCGCTGTAATTAATTTGTCGACCCTTTGCTTTCCGCCGGGGGTCTCTTTTGACCATCAAGACGGGTCGTATACATCTTGTAAACATCAGTCATTGACTGAAAAAGTGAAACCATGAAATTATTTTCGAAAGCTATTTTTCCTGTTTTGATCTGCGCTTTTGCCGCCATCACCACAGCACACGCACAAGACGCATTGCGCGTCTATGGTCCGGGCGGTCCAGCGCCGGCCATGAAAGAGGCTGCCGCTGCGTTTGAAAAGAAAACGGGGGTCAAGATTGAAGTCACGGCTGGCCCTACACCGCAATGGGTGGACAAGGCAAAAAATGATGCTGACATCATCTACAGTGGTTCAGAAACCATGATGACCGACTTTGTTCAAGCCTTGGGCGGCAGCATCTCACATACGGAGGTACAGCCCTTGTACCTCAGACCCCTGTCCATTCTGGTCCGACCAGGCAACCCCCAAAAAATCACCGGTGTTAACAGCTTGCTTAAGCCGGGCGTGAAAATTTTAGTGGTCAACGGCGCAGGGCAAAACGGTGTTTGGGAAGATATGGCCGGGCGCAAGGGCAACATCAATACCGTCAAGAACATGCGTAAAAATATTGTGGGTTACGCCAAAAACAGCGCTGAAGCGCGTCAGCAATGGATTGACAAGCCCGAGATAGACGTGTGGCTCATTTGGAATATTTGGCAAGTAGCCAACCCCAGCTTGGCGGATGTTGTTCGCATTGAACCTGAGTATGCCGTTTTCCGTGATACGGGGGTTGTCTTGACGACGCTGGGCAAGACGAAAGCCACAGCCCAGGAATTCGTTGATTTCTTAGCATCCCCCGCTGGTGCAGCGATTTTCAAAAAATGGGGTTGGGTCGCTTAAGCGCCCACCCCATGAATGCCCGGGTCAAGTGGTGATCGTGCCTGCGCCAAAAACCGAAAATATAGCCGGCAAACCACCCGTGTGGTGGCTATTGTTTTAACCTGAATCAGAAAGAAGCTCCGATGAAAACTGTTCACGACCTCGTTACCGCTGCCAAGTCACGCATTCAGGAAGTCTCTCTTGCGGATGCCGACCAGGCCATTCGTGAGGCCGATGTGTTGCTCGACGTGCGCGAGGCCGACGAGTACGGCGCGGGCCACCTGCCCGGCGCCATTCATGCCTCGCGTGGCATGCTGGAATTCAAGCTCAGCAACGCCCCGGAACTCAGCTCGCGCGACCTCAAGATCGTGTTGTACTGCAAGACCAGCGGCCGCGCCGCACTGGCGGCCTGCGCGCTGCATGAGATGGGCTATCTGCAGGTCCAGTCCATCAGCGGCGGGTTTGACGCCTGGTCGGGTGCCGGCAAACCGGTCGTGAAACCCAGCGTGCCGACCTTCGGCTAACACGAGCCGCCCGCCGAACCACCCCATGCAAGAACCCACCATCCAATCCTTCTTTGATCTCGACACGGCCACTGTCACGCACATCGTGTCCGACCCGGTGACGCGCCGTGCGGCCATCATCGACAGTGTGCTGGACTACGATCCGAAGTCGGGTCGTACTTCACACGCCAGCGCTGACAAAGTCATCGAGCATGTCCGGCAAGCGGGGCTGACGGTGGCATGGCTGCTGGAGACGCACGCCCACGCCGATCACTTGTCGGCCGCGCCTTATCTCAAGGCGCAACTGGGTGGAAAAATGGGCATCGGGCGCCATATTTGCGACGTCCAGGCGGTATTCAAGAAGCTCTTCAATGCCCCGGACATGAACACCGAAGGCGCTGAGTTTGATCACCTGTTTGAGGACGGTGAGTTGTTCCAAATCGGGGCCCTCGACGTCCGCGTCATGCACACGCCGGGCCACACCCCGGCCTGTCTGACCTACGTGGTGGGCCAGCATGCGTTTATCGGCGACACGCTGTTCATGCCCGACTACGGCTCGGCACGCTGCGACTTTCCCGGCGGCGACGCCGCCACCCTGTACCGCTCAATCCACAAGGTGCTGGCCCTCGCGCCCGAGACACAACTCCATCTGTGCCACGACTATCCCCCGGCGGGACGCGCACCGGCATGGGTCACCACCGTGCGGCAGGAGCGCGAAAAAAACATCCATGTGCATGACGGCATCACGCAAGCCGAGTTTGTCAGCATGCGCACGGCGCGCGACAAAATCCTGGCAATGCCGCGGCTGCTGTTGCCTTCCGTGCAGGTCAATGTGCGGGCGGGCCAACTGCCGCCGCCGGAAGACAACGGCGTGCGCTACCTCAAGATTCCAATCAACGTCCTCTGAGCGCCCACCGATGGAACCCATGACCCTGGCGATTGCACTCGGTGCCATCATTGGCGCCATGCTGGCCCTGACCGGCGCCGGCGGCGGCGTACTGGCGATCCCGCTGCTGGTATTTGGCCTGCACCTGCCGGTGCAACAAGCGGCGCCGGTGGGTTTGGTGGCGGTCGGCCTGGCCGCCGCTTTAGGTGCGACGCTGGGACTGCGCCAGCGCATCGTGCGCTACCGCGCCGCCGGCTTGATCGGGGTGGCCGGCATGCTGGTGGCGCCGCTGGGCGTCTTCATGGCACAGCGGCTGCCGAACCGGCCGTTGCTGGCCGCCTTCGCCCTGGTGCTGATTTACACCGCGTGGCGCATGCTCAAACGCCCGCCGCCGAGCCGACAAAGCCCGGTGGCCGTGCCCTGCCATGTGAGCCATGCGGATCAACGCCTGACCTGGACGCTGCCGTGCGCCCGCGCGCTGGCTGGCACCGGCCTGATCTCGGGACTGCTCAGCGGCTTGCTCGGCGTCGGTGGCGGTTTTGTCATCGTCCCGGCGCTGACGCGGTACACCGATCTGGACATGCGCAGTGTTCAGGTGACGTCGCTGGCGGTGATTGCCCTGGTTTCCCTGAGCGGGGTTTCCGCCGCGGCCTGGCACGGCTCGCTGCCCTGGGCGGTGGCGCTGCCGTTCGCCTTGGGCGCCGTGTTGGCCTTGCTGCTGGGACGCCAGCTGGCCGGCAAGCTCAACGCCGCCCGTCTGCAACAGGCGTTTGCCTGGTTCAGCTTGGGGGTGGCGGCATTGATGCTGGCCAGAGCGGCTGGCTGGGTTGTGTCCTGATTGCTTGGGCCCGTCCCACCGGGTCGCGCAACAAAGGCGCTCCACATTTTTAACCCTGAAAGAATCCATGAAAGCTTTTCAAGACTACTACCCGGAAAATCTGGCGCATTGTTACGGCTGCGGCCGGCTGAACGCGCACGGCCACCAGATCAAGACTTTTTGGGATGGCGAGGAGACCGTCACGCGCTTCACGCCGCTGCCCCAGCACACGGCCGTGCCCGGCTTTACCTACGGTGGTTTGATTGCTTCCTTGATCGACTGCCACAGCACCGGCACGGCCGCGGCCGCCATGTACCGCGCCGAGGGCCGCGACATGGACACGCTGCCTGCGTTTCGCTTCGTCACCGGTTCGTTGCACGTCGACTACCTGAAACCGACCCCCATCGCGAGCACGCTTGAAATTCGGGGCCGGGTGAAGGAGATCAAGGGCCGCAAGGTGATCGTGGAAGCCACGGTGCTGGTCGACGGTGTCGCTACCGCGCGCGGCGAGGTGGTGGCGGTGCAGATGCCGGAGAGCTTTGGCGCGTAAGACGCTTAAAGCGTGTCTTGCTCGACCTGCACCAGGCAATCGTAAAACGTAGGGCCACGGCCCAGGTCGGTCAGCTTTTGGCTGGTGACCTGGTTCACGTTGGTGCCATCCAGGCCGAGCTTGCGCCACCAGACGCCCAGCCCGTTGACCACGCCGGGACGGGCGCGTTTGGAAATGGCTACCTTGCAGCGATAAACGCCGCGCTGGTTGAAAACACGCACTCCGTCGCCACTTTGCAGGCCACGCGCGGCAGCGTCCGTCGCGTGCATTTCCAGCAGCGGCTCGCCTTCGAGCTCGCGCAAACTCTTCACGTTGACGAAACTGGAATTCAGGAAATTGCGCGCCGGCGGCGAGATCATCGCCAGCGGATAGAGCGGGGATGAATTGAACGCTTCATGGTTCGGCACATGGTCGGGCAAGCCATCCAGCCCCTGCGCCGCCAGCCGCGCGCTGAAGAACTCGCATTTGCCGGAGGGCGTCGGAAAGTTGCCGTGGGCAAACGGCGCCGGTGCCAGATCCAGCGTGGCAAAACCCTTGTCCAGCAGCACGTCAAAATCCACCGCCTCGCCATAGGCCAGGCGGCACAGCGCCTGGTCGTCATCGGCAAAGCAGTGATCGGTGAAGCCCATGTGGGCGGCCAGTTCCCGGAAAATTTGCGTGTTGGGTTTGGCCTCACCCAGCGGCGTTATCGCCGGGCGATTCAGCAAGGCATCGGTGTGGCCGTAACTCGAATGCACATCCCAATGCTCCAGCTGCGTAGTGGCTGGCAGCAGGTAGTCAGCGTAGTCGGCGGTGTCGGTCTGAAAATGCTCTAGCACCACGGTGAAGAGGTCTTCGCGGGCAAAGCCCTGCACCACCTTGGCCGAGTCCGGGGCAATCGCCACCGGGTTGCTGTTGTAGACGATCAGCGCCTCGATCGCTGGCCCGAATTCAGCGCTGGCCGGGCGCAGCAGGTCGTCGCCAATCGTGCTCATGTTGATCGTGCGCGGCGTTTGGCCGGCCAGCAGATCGGGCCGCTGCAGCGCAGCTTTGTTTACCGGAAATTGGCCTGAACTGGAAAGCAGAACCCCGCCAGCCCGCTGGCGCCAGGCGCCGATCAGCGCCGGCAAGGATGCAATCAGGCGCACCGCGTTGCCGCCGCCATGCACGCGCTGCAAGCCGTAGTTCATGCGGATCGCCGCCGGCGCGCGGCTGGCCGCACAGGCGCCGTAGTCCTGGGCCAGGGCGCGGATCTGTTGCGGCAGCAGGCCGCACACCAAGGCGGCGCGTTCGGGCGACCATTGGAGAGCCCTGCTGCGCAGCCCCTCCCAGCCCAGCGTGTACTGCGCCAGGTAGTCGTGGTCGAGCCAGTCGTGGGTGATGAGCTCGTGCATCAGCGCCAGCGCCAGGGCACCGTCGGTGCCGGGCAGCAAGGCCAGGTGTTCGTGGCATTTGTCAGCGGTTTCGCTCAAACGCGGGTCGATGCAGACCAGTTTGGCGCCATTGCGCTTGGCCACCTGGGCATAGCGCCAGAAGTGCAGGTTGCTGGTAATCGAGTTGCTGCCCCAGATCAGGATCAGTTTGGCTTCGGCAAAAAACTCCACCCGCATGCCGACCTTGCCGCCCAGGGTCTGGGTCAAGCCCTCGCCCCCGGCGGTCGAGCAGATGGTGCGGTCCAGCAAGGAGGCGCCCAACCAATGGAAGAAGCGGGCCGACATACTGTCGCCTTGCACCAGCCCCATGGTGCCGGCGTAGCTGTAGGGCAGGATGGCTTGCGCCGCGTCCGGCCCGCGGCTGGCAATGGTTTTCAGACGGGTGGCGATGTCGTGCAGCGCGACCTCCCAACTCACGCGCTCGAACTGGCCCGCGCCCTTGGGGCCGACGCGTTTGAGCGGATGCAGCAGACGCTCCGGGTGGTAGCTGCGCTCGGTATAACGCGACACCTTGGTGCACAAGGCGCCATCGGTGTGCGGATGGGCCGGGTTGCCCTGCACCTTGATGGCGATGCCGCCCACCACCGTGGTCAGCATCGAGCAGGTGTCCGGACAGTCGTGCGGGCAGGCGCCCAATACCTGGGTGATCGTGGGGTCAGACGGTGGGGCAGATGTTTTGTTCATGGGCAGTAGGGTGGCTGTTCCCGTATTTTGGTGCATCCCGGACGTCGCAAGGTGAATACCCATGACGGAAAAGGTTGCCAAAGATTCTGATCTGAGTTAATTTCGCCTTTGGATTAATTTAAAGGATGCGGTCTAGCTTTAGGCTGCCGCCCCATCATGAAGCCTTTCTTGAGCCATCGCAGAATACGATTCACAGCCCTTGTGATGCTGTTCGTCTGGATGCTGGCTTTGGGCACGGGCTTTGCCAACGCCTGTCTGGTGCAAGAAGATCATGCCCGGCATGGTCACCTCAATCACCAGGATACCGGCGTCACGTCCATGTCGGTCTCTGGGCTGGACGTCATGGACGACGAGCACGATTCATCACCCGAGAAGAAGGCTTGTCAGAATTTCTGTGCGGCCGAGCAAATGGGCGTGGTCAAACCATCCGCGGATGCGCCTGCGCACCTGGATGTCGCCCTTGTGCGGGTATCGCTTCCGCCGGTGGCGCCATTGCTGGCGGATCGCGCATCTCAACGCCCCGATCCCGGTGATCCAGATGGGTCGCAACCACCCCTCTTCATCCGCTTTCTGCGGCTGACCCTTTAGCCCGTTCGAACTGACGTGCTGCTGCGCGGATTGATCCGTGCAGCCGGGGGCCTGCGTTTTGCGTCCGATCCTTTTTGCCCAATCCTTGTTCTTTCACCCTGACTTTCATACTGGGAGTTCACCATGTCACCTCTTCGTTACACCGCCTTGACCTTCGCTCTGGCGGCCGCCTGTGCCGGTTCCTGGGCCCAAATCCCTGCGCCAAGCCAACCACATAGTCAGCAAAGCGCGGCGGCACAACTTGCTGAACCCAAGATAAAACGGCTGGCCGCTGCGGCCGACCCTTTGAAAAAAGCGGTTCTAATCGGCCGTGTTGCGACCGGCAACATGATTTTCCAATTGGAACTGGAAGGTTCCGAACCGATGTGGATGCAGATGGGCAATCCACCCCTGTGGGACGCCCATGTGCCTGATACCGATGAGCGCTACCACGTCGAGTTAAAGCTGACCGACCCCAAAACCAAGACGCGCATTCCCTACGCCAACATCCACTTTGCCGCGACACACCAGGAAACTGGCAAGACTGTCGCGTTGCCTTTGCCGCCCATGTGGGGCAACAGCGGCCTGCACTATTCAGCCAACAGCGCGCTTCTGGGTGATGGCACCTATGCCGCCACCGTGACCGTGGAGGTGCCGACGTTCCAACGCGAGTTGAAAGACAAAGACCTGTGGTCCCAAGCGGTAAGCGCCAGGTTCCACTTCAAGCTTGTGAAGGGCAAGCTGACGGAAGTCTCGCAGGCAAGCCGCTAAGTGCCTGCTGCGACATAGACATCAACATGAAGTAGGCGTAAATTGACGCCCAACATTAGCTAACCCCACAGGAGACTGTCATGACCCATTTTCGATTCATTCCCCTTGCCTTTGCTGTCACCGCCGCCAGCGCCTTGGTCGCCTGCAACACCGCGCCGCCAAGGCCGATGGGCGCTGCATCGGCCAGTTGCCTGGCCGCACCCGACTCCATGGGCAGGATGGATGCGCAGATGAAGACCATGCGCGACATGCACGAAAAAATGATGAACGCCAAGACCCCGCAAGAACGCAGCAAGCTGATGGCCGAACGCAAGAAAACCATGCAGGACGGCATGGACATGATGGGGGGCATGTCCATGCCTTGCATGGGCGATATGAAAGACATGAAAGAAATGAAGGACATGCCGGGCATGACCGGTGACATGGGGGCGCGTCAGCAGATGATGGAGAAGCGCATGGAGATGATGCAGACCATGATGAAAATGATGATGGACCAGATGCCCGCCGAGCCGGCCAAATAAGGCGGGGCTCACGAGACTCAGTGAAATATAAAACGGCCAACTCCTCCATGACGTGGTGCCTGCGTCAGACCCTCCCTTAACCATCCTGAAAGGAAATACCCATGAACCCTAACGCCCCAACGACCCACCCACGCGAGGCCGATGCGAAGCGCGGGACCCCGTCCTATGGCTTTCACGCCCAGCTCGGCAAGACCGACTTCGCCGCGTCTGTCGAGCGGGTGAGTGCCGCACTGAAGACGGAAGGTTTCGGCATTTTGACCGAGATCGACGTGCAGGCCACCATGAAAAACAAGTTGGGCCTCGATGTGCCGGCGCACCGCATCCTGGGTGCCTGCAACCCCCCGCTGGCGCATCGCGCGCTGACGGCCGAGCCCGACATCGGCCTGCTGCTGCCGTGCAATGTGGCGGTGCGCCAGGATGCCGACGGCCAGGTGACGGTCGGCTTCATCGACCCGATCGCGATGCTGCAAATGACCGACAACCCGGAGGTGGCCAAGGTGGCTCAGGAAGCGCGTGAGCGGCTGCAGCGGGTGTGCGCCGCGCTGACCTGACTGGCCGCCGCCCCACGGCTGTGCATCATGCCCGCCGAACCAGCCCCACCCGCTGAGTCCCCGCCGCCGGTCGCTGCGGCTGGCACGGTCTACACCTGTCCGATGCACCCGGAGGTGCGCCAGGACCATCCCGGTAACTGCCCCAAGTGCGGCATGACGCTGGAGCCGGAGTTGCGCGACTTTCAGCGCCGCTTCTGGTGGACCTTGCCGTTGACGGCGGTCGTCTTCGTGTTG
Organism: Rhodoferax sp.; assembly: GCF_012927445.1. Lineage (GTDB taxonomy): Bacteria > Pseudomonadota > Gammaproteobacteria > Burkholderiales > Burkholderiaceae_C > Rhodoferax. The sequence goes on along the minus strand of NZ_JABBPD010000007.1, from coordinate 185,966 downwards.
GCCATGTTGGGCCATCGCCTGCAGTGGATGGAGATGGCGGTGCAGAGTTGGGTTGAACTGGTTCTGGCGATCCCCATCGTGCTTTGGGCTGGCTGGCCGTTCTTCCTTCGGGGTTGGCAATCGGTGGTGAATCGCAGCCCAACATGTGGACGCTGATCGGTCTGGGCACCGGTGCCGCTTTTGTCTACAGCGTGGTGGCGACGCTCGTCCCGCAGGTGTTTCCGGCCTCGTTTGTCTCCATGGGACGGGTCGCCGTCTATTTCGAAGCCGCCGCCGTCATCATTTCGCTCACCTTGCTGGGCCAGGTGCTGGAGCTCAAGGCCCGTTCGCAAACCTCGGCCGCGATCAAATCCCTGCTCGGCCTGGCGCCCAAGACCGCCCGGCGTATCAAAGACGATGGAAGTGAAGAAGACGTGCCGTTGAGCCACGTTCATGTCGGCGACATATTGCGCATCCGCCCTGGCGAGAAAGTGCCGGTGGACGGTACCGTGACCGAAGGCAGCAGTTCCGTCGATGAATCCATGCTGACGGGTGAACCCGTGCCGGTGAGCAAGCGCGTGGGCGACCCCGTGATTGGCGCCACGCTCAACACCAGCGGCGCCCTGGTCATGCGTTCAGAAAAAGTAGGCTCATCCACGGTACTCGCGCAAATTGTCCAGATGGTGGCGCAAGCCCAGCGCTCCAGAGCGCCGATGCAGCGCATGGCCGACCTGGTGGCGGGCTACTTTGTCGTGACGGTCGTGGCCATTGCCGGGTTGACTTTCTTCGCGTGGGGGTTTTTCGGCCCTGAGCCCAGTTGGGTCTTCGGCCTGATCAACGCGGTGGCGGTCCTGATCATCGCCTGCCCTTGTGCCTTAGGCCTGGCCACGCTGATGTCCATCATGGTGGCCACGGGGCTGGGGGCCACGCGGGGCGTGCTGTTCCGTGATGCGGCCGCCATCGAGAACCTGCGCCAGATCGACACCCTCATCATCGACAAGACCGGCACCCTGACCGAAGGCCGCCCGGCGTTTGAGCGTGCCGTACCCGCGCCCGACTTGGCGGCCGACGAGGTGCTGCGCCTGGCCGCTAGCTGGCGCTGGGCAACACCACGTTGATGCAGCAGCTCGGTGTCTCGGTCGAGAGCCTGCTGCCACAGGCCGAGGCCTTGCGCGGCGAAGGCGCCAGCGTGATGCACCTGGCGGTCGAGGGTCAGTTGGCGGGCCTGCTGGCGGTGTCCGACCCGATCAAGCCCAGCACGCTTGAAGCGTTGGCAACGCTCAAAGCCGTCGCCGCCCGTCTTGGCATTGACGAAGTGCATGGCGAAGTCAAACCGGCGGACAAACTGCGCCTGGTCGAACGACTGCAGAAAGAAGGGCGCGCGGCATCGCCATCGCCCGCGCGCTGCCGGAGGCCACGGTGGCCAACATGAAACAGAATTTGCTGTTCGCCCTGCTGTACAACACGCTGGGCATCCCGATTGCGGCCGGGGTGCTGTACCCGCTGACCGGCTGGCTGCTGTCGCCCATGATCGCGGCGCTGGCCATGAGTTTCAGTTCCGTGTCGGTGATCGGCAATGCGCTGCGCCTGCGACGCAGTCGTTTTTGAGATTGCGGTGGCGCTTGGCTTTAGACTCAGAAGTCAGGAGCAGCTATGAAACTTATTGATTCCATCGTGGCCCAGGCCGCCGGTATCGCCGCCCTGCGGCGCGATCTGCACGCTCACCCCGAGTTGTGTTTTGCCGAAGTCCGCACCGCCGAGGTGGTGGCACAAAAGCTGACCGAATGGGGCATTCCCGTGCACCGCGGGCTGGGCACCACGGGCGTGGTCGGCATTGTCAAAAATGGCACGTCGAAGCGCGCCATTGGCTTGCGCGCCGACATGGACGCGCTGCCGATGCAGGAGGTCAACAGCTTCAGCCATGCCAGCCAGCACGCCGGCAAGATGCACGCCTGCGGCCATGACGGCCACACCGCCATGCTGCTGGCGGCGGCCCAGCATTTGGCGACCCATCGCGATTTTGATGGCACGGTGTACCTGATCTTCCAGCCGGCCGAAGAAGGCGGCGGTGGCGCCCGCGAGATGATCCGCGACGGTTTGTTTGAACAGTTCCCGATGGACGCGGTGTTTGGCATGCACAACTGGCCCGGCTCGGAACTGGGCAAATTTGCCGCCAGCCCGGGGCCGGTAATGGCCTCCAGCAACGAATTCAAAATCACCATCCACGGCAAGGGCGGTCATGCGGCCTTACCGCATAACGCGATCGACCCGGTGCCGGTGGCGTGCCAGCTGGTGCATGCCTTTCAGACCATCATCAGCCGCAACAAAAAACCGATTGATGCCGGCGTCATTTCCGTCACCATGATCCACGCCGGGGTCGCGACCAACGTGATCCCCGACCATTGTGAGTTGCAGGGCACGGTGCGCACCTTCAGCCTGGAGGTGCTGGACCTGATCGAGCAGCGCATGCGCCAGATCGTCGCGCACACCTGCGCCGCCTTCGACATGACCGGCGAGTTTGAGTTTGCGCGCAACTACCCGCCGACCATCAACAGCGCCAAAGAGGCCGAATTTGCGCGCCAGGTGATGGCGAGCATCGTCGGCGAAGAGAACGTGCAGGTGCAGGAACCGACCATGGGGGCGGAAGATTTTTCTTTCATGTTGATGGCCAAACCGGGCTGCTACAGCTTCATCGCCAATGGCGACGGCGCCCACCGCGACCTGGGCCACGGCGGCGGCCCTTGCATGCTGCACAACGCCAGTTATGACTTCAACGATGCGCTGATTCCGCTGGGCGCCACCTACTGGGTGCGACTGGCGGAAGCGTGGTTGAAGGCCGAGGCGTAATGTTAAATTATTTGCTATTAAATAAATAGCCTTCTACGCATAGCCCACAAGGGCTAGCGCCTATTTAGTCATTGAGTCCTGATGTCACAACCGTCTTCCCGCGCCAGTTTGCTGGCGGGCGCCCGCGATACCGTGCCGATGCTGGTGGGCGCCGCGCCCTTTGGCATGATTTTTGGGGCGCTGGTCGGTACCACCCAGCTGGCGCCGTGGCAGGGGCAAATGATGTCGCTCAGCGTGTTCGCCGGCTCCAGCCAGTTCATCGCCATCGGGCTGCTGGCCGGGCAGGCCGGACTGGGGGTGATCACCGTCTTCATCAAAGCCATCATCTTCATCCTGGGCGACCGCGTGGTGTTTTCACCGATGCTGCGACAGGCGCTGAGTTTCGTGCCGGTCACGGTGCTGACGGCGATTATTGTGCCGATGGTGCTGGCGCCGCAGGGCAAAGGCCTGGAGCTGAGCTGGCATAACCCGCAACTGGTCGCCGCCATTGCCGCCGTGATCGTGTGCGCCGCGACACGACAGCAACTGCTCACCATCATGGTCGGGCTGGCGGTCTTTTTCGGCTGGCAGTATGGGTTGGGCTGAGCGAGTCCGCCCTGCTTGCGCCTGATTGAATTGCTATTGTATTAATAGCTACTTGCGCATTCTGAACGGGGGCTGCAGCCTATTCAGCCATTAAAACGGCGCGCTTCCATCTCCAGCAGGCCGTCAAAAATCAGGTTATCGACCAGTTCGAACTGGACCGACATGCTGGGCGCCATCTTCCAGCCGGCGCCGCCGGTCATGACGCATTTGGGCTCGGCCCCGCAGTGGCTCCGCACATGTTGCACCATGCGTTCCACCGCGCCGGCAATGGCATAGGTGCCGCCGCTGGTGAGGGCGTCGCTGGTGTTGGTCGGGAATTCGCAGACGTCACCGGTCGGCACATGCAGCCCGGCGGTGCCGGACTCCAGGGCGCGCAGCATGATGCCGTGGCCGGGCAGAATCAGGCCGCCCAGGAATTTGCCGCCGGCATCGATCGCTTCCACCGTGACGGCGGTGCCGACCATGACGACCACCATCGGTCGCGCCGGGCCCTGCGCCAGCGAGCGGTGCCAGGCGCCGATCATCGCCACCCAACGGTCAGCGCCGAGGCGCGACGGCACGTCGTAGCCGTTGGTCAGGCCGGCTTCGGCCGCCCGGGGCACCACCCAGCGTGGCTCCACTTCCCAAATTTCCATCTGCTCCTGGACCCGGCGTTTGAGGGCGTCGCCGGCCACGATGCAGCCCAGCATGCGGTCGGGCGGGGGCAGGGCGGCCCAGGCACCGTCGGCCAGCTTGTCAATGTTCTCCAGAAACTCGGCCCCTTGCGCCAGCAGGGGCGCTTGGCGGTGGGGGGTTTGGTACAGCGCCCACTTCAGGCGGGTGTTGCCAACGTCGATTGCCAGGAAGGTCATGGGCGTGATTATCCTCAAACCGGCGATGGGCCTGCGTGGCCCGCGTTTTCAGGCCCTGTCCACGACTCTAAACTCGGCAGTTCAACCGAGCGCCCACTAATGTCCATCGTCGAACTCTCCGCCCACGCCCTGTCGCGCGCCATTCATGGCGGCCAGGTTTCTTGCCGCGAGGTGATGCAGGCCTATTTGCACCGGATCGAGGCGGTCAACCCGCGGCACCAGGCGATCGTCAGCTTGCAGAGCGGCGATGTGTTGCTGCGCCAGGCCGACGAGCGGGATGCGCAACTGGCGCGCGGTGCGTCGATGGGCTGGATGCATGGCATGCCGCAGGCCATCAAGGACCTGGCCAACGCGACGGGGATTCCCACCACGCTGGGTTCGCCGCTGATGCGCCACTTTGTGCCCCAGGAGGATGGCTTGATGGTGCAGCGCATGAAAGCGGCCGGCTGCATCGTGGTCGGCAAGACCAATACGCCCGAATTCGGCCTGGGCTCGCATACCTTCAACGACGTGTTTGGCACCACCCGCAATGCCTATGACGCCACGCGCTCGGCGGGCGGCAGCAGTGGCGGCGCGGCGGTGGCACTGGCCCTGCGCCTGTTGCCGGTGGCGGATGGCTCGGATTTCATGGGCAGCCTGCGCAACCCGGCGGGCTGGAACAACGTCTTTGGCATGCGCCCGAGCCAGGGCCGGGTCCCGATGTGGCCGGTGCAGGATGCCTGGGTCAACCAGCTGGGCACCGAAGGACCGATGGGACGCACCGTGCAAGATGTGGCCCAGCTGCTCGCGGTGCAGGCCGGCTTTGATCCGCGCGCTCCTCTTTCAATAGCTGACGGCGAAGATTTCACGGGGGCTTTGGCCGGTTTTGACTGTAAAAATAGCCGGATTGGCTGGCTCGGTGATCTGTCGGGCTATCTCGCCATGGAGCCCGGCATTCTGGACGTGTGTGAGCAGGGGCTGCGGCGGCTGGAGTCCCTCGGTTGTGCGGTGGCCCCGCTGGCGCTGGGCACGCCAGCCGAGCCGATCTGGCAGACCTGGCTGGTCTGGCGCAAAGCCCTGGTGGCGGCGCGCATTGCCCCGTTTTTGTTGAACCCGAAGAACCGCGCGCAGATCAAGCCCGAGGCGCTGTGGGAGTATGAGCAGGCGCGCAACCTGACCGGCACCGAATTCCTGCGCGCCAGCGTGCAACGCACGTCGTTTTACCAGCACATGCTCTCGCTGTTCGAGACGCATGACTTTTTGGCGCTGCCGGTGGCGCAGGTCTGGCCGTTTGCGGCCGAGCAGCGCTGGCCCCGCCACATCAACGGCGTCGAGATGGACACCTACCACCGCTGGATGGAGGTGGTGATTTACGCCACCTTGGCCGGCTTGCCGTGCATCAGTGTGCCGGTGGGCTTTGATGCCCGCGGCCTGCCGATGGGCCTGCAACTGATCGGCCGGCCGCATGGCGATTGGGCGCTGCTGCAACTGGCCTACGCCTACGAACAAGCCGCGCAAGACGTGCTGACGCGCCAGCCACCGGCCGTTTGAACGGCAGCACGGCCTGGCCGTGCAACGACTGTCGGATGGACGTCTCAGCCCTGGCGCCAGGGCAGGCCGTGAAAGCGCCAGCCGCCTTTGCGGCCGCGCTGCGCCTGTTCATCCGGGTCGCCTTCAAAGCCTTCGAGAATGTTGTAGGCCTCCAGCCCCAGTTCGGTGGCGCGTTTGGCGGCGGCAATGGAACGCACGCCGCTGCGGCACAGCAACACCACTTTTTTGCCGGCCGGCACCGCGGCCTTGAGGCCTTCGTCAAAAGTGGCATTCATCGCCATGCCCGGCCACTGCTTCCAGGCCAGCGGCACGGCGCCCGGCACAAAACCAACCCAGGCCCGTTCGGCGTCGCTGCGCACGTCCACCAGCACGGCATCGCCCGCCTGCCACCATTGGCAGGCCAGTTGCGGCGACACATCGCCGGCGTAACCCGGCGCCGGACGCGCATTCAGCCGCGCTTCACCGCCGGCGTCATGGCGCAGGCCGGAGCTGAGGTTGGCGGGCACCGCTTCGTCCAGCCGCTTCGGTTTCGGCAGATTCAGCGCCGCCATGGTGGCCGTGAACTCGGCCAGCGTCTTGCCCGCCACCCGGGCGTTGCCGGCCTTCTCGGCGCCGATGGTGGAGTGGCTGCGGCCCTGGTAGTCATGCCCCGGCCAGACCGTGGTGGCCGCCGGCAAGGCAAACAGCACCTGGGTCAGGCTGTGGAACAAAGCCTCGGCACTGCCGGACTGAAAATCGGTGCGGCCACAGCCGTTGATCAGCAGCGTGTCACCGGTGAAGACATGCTCGCGCCACAGATAGCTCATGCTGCCCGCGGTGTGGCCGGGCGTGTGCAGCGCCTTGAGCTGCTCGTCGCCAAAAGAAAGGATGTCGCCGTCTTTGAGCTGCATCGCTGCGGTGCGGATGCCACAGCCCTCGGGCGCTGCGGTTTTGGCCCCCGCGAGTTCGGCCAGCTGGCCGGCACTGGTGATGTGGTCGGCGTGGGCGTGGGTTTCCACCGTCCAGCGCAGCTTGAGGCCATATTGGCGCAGCGTCGCCAGATCACGCTCCAGCTGCACGTCCACCGGGTCAATGATGAGGGCCTCGCGGCTGATCTCGTCAAACAAGACGTAGGTGTAGGTGCTGGAAGCCGGGTCAAAAAGTTGGATAGGTTTCATGGTGCGCACAAAGGGAAAAAGGAGAGGCGGTAGGGTCGAAACAGTCACAACACTCTAAAGGATTCGGTCCAGGAGTGGTTTGCCGGCAGCGGCTGGCCTGGCATTGATTGAAAAAAATTAAAAGTTCTTGTGATTTAAAAGCCGTTTTCGTCGTGGTTTTCACCTAGGAGTTCGCGACGTGATCTCCGGATAATAAGTAAGTCGACGGTCGTTAACCGTTCCTTTCACAACACCACTAGTTGGAGACTTGCATGAAATTTGTTCGTAACCTCGCTTTCAGTTCCGTCGCCCTGGCCATCGCTTCCATGAGCTTTGCGGCTGACAACATCAAAATCGGTTTGCAAGGTCCGCTGACGGGCGGCTCCAGCCCGATGGGGGTGTCGATGCGTGACGGTGCCAAGCTGGCCGTGACCGAGATCAATGCCAAGGGTGGCTTGCTGGGCCGCAAGATCGAAATGATCGAACGTGACGACGAAGCCAAAAACGAGCGCGGCGTGCAGATTGCACAAGAGTTGATCAACAAGGAAAAAGTCGTGGCCACCGTCGGCTACATCAATTCCGGCGTGTCACTGGCCTCGCAGCGCTTTTACCAGGAAGCCAAAATCCCGGTGATGAACAACGTGGCCACCGCGACCACCATCACCAAGCAGTTCGCCGACCAGCCCGAGAACTATGTGTTCCGTAATTCGGCCAATGACACCATCCAGTCCACCATGATTGTGGAAGAGCTCATTGGACGCAAGAAACTCACCAAGGTAGCGATCCTGGCGGACTCCACCAACTACGGTCAGCTCGGTCGTGCCGACCTCGAAAAAGCGCTCAAGGAAAAAGGCATTACCGCCGTTGCCATTGAGAAATACAACATCAAGGACGTCGACATGACGCCCCAGTTGCTGAAGGCCAAAGAAGCCGGCGCTGAAGTGGTCATCACCTACGGCATTGGCCCGGAACTGGCTCAAATCGCCAACGGCATGATCAAGCTGGGCTGGAAAGTGCCCATGATGGGCTCCTGGACCCTGTCCATGGGCAACTTCATTGACAACGCTGGCAAAAATGCCGACGGTGCCCTGATGCCACAAACCTTCATCCAGGAACCCAATACACCGAAGCGCAAGAGCTTCATTGAAGCCTACCAAAAGGCCTACAAGGTGGTCCGCATTCCGTCCCCCGTCTCGGCCGCTCAAGGCTACGACTCGATTTATTTGCTGGCCGCCGCCATCAAGCAAGCCGGCACCACCGAAGGCCCCAAAGTGCTCGCCGCACTGGAAGACCTGAAGGCGCCAGTTGAAGGCGTTGTGACCACCTACAACCATCCGTTCACCAAAGCCGACCACGAGGCGATCACCCTCAACATGGTGGTCATCGGCAAGGTGCAGGACGGCAAGGTGATTTACGCCTATGACGAAGACAAGAAAAAGGGTGGCGAAATTCGCACCAAAGCGGCTAAGAAGTAAGCGCTGAACCAGCGTTTACTGTTCGCGCAGCCTTGATGCGCTCTTAAGAAAAAGCCGGTACTCCCCGGCTTTTTTGGCATTTTGCGGTCTCTTGCGCAGGGTTCTCCAGTTTTTATTTGAGGTTCGGTATGGAAATTTTTTTACAACTCATCTACAGCGGTATCGCGCTGGGCATGATTTACGGCGTGATTGCGTTTGGCTACCAGCTGACCTTCGCGACCTCAGGCACCCTGAATTTTGGTCAGGGCGAGTCACTGATGCTGGGGGCCTTGGTTGGCCTGTCATTGGCGGGCACGATTCATGGCGGCCCCTACCTCAATTACTGGGTGATGATTCCGGTGGTTGTGGTCTTTGGCGCAGCCCAAGGCGCGCTGGTGGAGTGGATTGCAATCCGTCCCGCCATCAAGATCAAGAGCGAGTTTGGCTGGATCATGTCCACCATCGCCCTGGCCATCATCTTCAAGAACGTCGCGGAAAACATCTGGGGCAAGGACGACCTGAAGTTTCCGTCGCCGCTGCCTGAAGTGCCGATCAAACTGTTTGGCGCCAATGTGCTGCCAATGGAAATCGTGGTGGTGGTGGGCGCCCTGGCCATGATGGCCATCGTTGAGATCTTCAACCGTAAATCGATTTACGGCAAAGCGGTGGTCGCCACCTCGAATGACCGGGATGCCGCCTCGCTCATGGGCATCAACACCGGCGCAGTGATTACCTTCTCCTTTGCCCTGTCGTCGGTGACGGCGGCGGTGGCCGGTGTGCTGGTCGCGCCGCTGACGCTGACCGGCGCCACCATGGGCTCGGTGCTCGGGCTCAAGGCGTTTGCCGTGGCCATCATCGGCGGCCTGACTTCGGGCGTTGGCGTGATTGTGGGCGGCCTGATTCTGGGCATCGCGGAAACCACCACCGGCTACTACATCTCCACCGGCTACAAGGATGTACCGGGACTGGTGTTGTTGCTGCTGGTATTGGCGATCAAGCCTGCCGGGCTGTTTGGCAAGATGGCCATCAAAAAGGTTTGACGGATACAGGAACCATGAAAATTCAAAGCAAATTCTTTTTTCTCGCCGTGCTGGGCATCGCGGCTCTCGGGTTGTTCCCGGTGCTGGTGCCCAACCCCTACTACATCCACCTGGTCGAGACCATCCTGATCTACGCCATTCTGCTGTTTGGCTTGGACATTGTGGTCGGTTACACCGGCCAGGTGTCCCTGGGTCATGCGGGTCTGTTCGGCGTCGGCTCCTATGCCGCCGGGGCCTTGTTCTTCAAGCTGGGCGTGCCCTTTTTGCTGGCGGTCCCGGCCGCCATTGGCATTACCGCCGTGTTCGGCGCGGTGCTGGCGCTGCCGGCCTTGCGCGTGACCGGGCCCTATCTGGCCATGGTGACGCTGGCGTTTGGCACCATCATCCAGATTCTCATCAACGAGATGACGTTTTTGACCGAAGGCCCGATTGGCCTCAAGGTTACCAAGCCGGTTTTCTTCGGCCACAAGCTGAACGAGGTGGAGTACTACTACCTGGTCGCCGTCTTGATGTTGCTGTCGCTGGTCTTGGTGCACCGTCTGCTGAAATCGCATCTGGGCCGCGCTTTTGAAGCCTTGCGCGACAGTCCGGTCGCGTGCGACTGCATGGGCGTTTCGGTCTACATGTACAAGGTTTACGCGTTTGTCATCAGTGCCGGTCTGGCTGGCCTGTCCGGTGCGTTGTATACCTATTCCGAAGAGTACATTTCGCCCAATACCTACAACTTCGAGTTGACCATCATGTTCCTGCTGGCGGTCATCATGGGCGGGCGCAAAACCCGTTCCGGGGCCCTGATCGGTGCCGTGATCGTGGTGATGTTGCCCAGCCTGCTGTCCGATATTGAACTCTTCCGCAAGATTGCCACGGTGCTGGCGGTCGCGGTGGTCGGCATGGCGGCTTACAACTTTGCTAAAAAAGTAAAAACGGTGCGCGAGTTGGCGGTGCCGGTGGTGGCCACGGTGGCGATGGCGGCATTTTCTTTTCAACTGGAAAACATCACCGACTGGCGTCTGACCATTTTTGGTTTGATGACCCTGTTTGTGGTTTATTACCTGCAAGATGGCGTGGTGGGGTTTGTGCGTGATCTGTTCGCGCGCTTTATCAAGCCCACTTCTCACGCCAGCAGCAGCTCCGGCATCCCGGTGCGCGCCTGGACCACGCCCCATTCGGAGACTCTTTCCGGCGCGGGTCCGCTGCTTGAAGCGCAGCAGGTCTTGATGCAGTTCGGGGGCCTTAAAGCCCTGAACCAGGTGGATTTGCGCATCATGCCCGGCACGGTGCACGGCCTGATCGGCCCCAACGGCTCCGGCAAGAGCACCATGATGAACGTGCTCACCGGCATCTACCAGCCCACCGCCGGGCAAGTGGTGTTCAACGGGCAGCCGGTTACGGGCCACACGCCCGCCAGCATTGCGTTGTCCGGTATTGCCCGCACCTTTCAGAATGTCCAGCTGTTTGGCGAGATGAGCGCCACCGACAACGTGCTGGTGGGCCTGCACCACACGTTCCGCAGCAACACGCTGGATGTGATGCTGCGCACCCCGCGCTACCGGCGCGAAGATGCGGCAGCGCGCGAGCAGGCTGCCAGCCTGCTAGCGTTCGTCGGCTTGACGTCCTTGAGCGAAGAGCAGGCGCGCAATCTGCCGTATGGCAAACAGCGCATGCTGGAGATTGCACGCGCCCTGGGCCTGAATCCCCGCCTGCTGCTGCTGGATGAACCGGCCGCCGGCCTGCCACCGGCCGACTTGCCGGAACTGATGAAGATGATTCAGAAAATCCGCGACCATGGCATCACGGTGATCCTGATCGAACACCACATGGACGTGGTGATGGGAATTTCAGACACGGTGTCGGTGCTGGATTTCGGCCAAAAAATTGCAGAGGGCAAACCGGCCGACGTGCAAAGCAACCCCGCCGTGATCGAAGCCTATCTGGGCAGCGGCGCAGACGCGCATTGATAGCGAAGAAGATTCAACATGCTCACCATTGAAAATTTACAAGCCGGCTACGGCAAGGTCGAAGTCCTGCACGGTGTTTCGATCCAAGTGCCCAAAGGCAAAGTGGTCACGCTGATCGGCTCCAACGGCGCCGGTAAAACCACCACCATGCGGGCCATCTCGGGCATGATCAAGCCGGTGTCCGGCAAGATCACGCTGGCGGGGAAGGACATTACCGGTCTGGACTCGCACCAGATCGCCAAACTCGGCCTGGCCCACTCACCCGAAGGCCGCCGCGTGTTCCCGACCTTGAGCGTGCTCGACAACATCCGCCTCGGTGCCTTTGTGCGCTACACCAACGCGCGCCCCAAAGGCGATGTCGAGTCGGATCTGCAAAAAGCACTGGAGATGTTCCCGCGCCTGAAAGAGCGCACCCACCAGCTGGCCGGCACGCTGTCGGGCGGCGAGCAGCAAATGCTGGCCATGGCGCGCGCCATCATGCTGAACCCGGAAGTGGTTCTGCTGGACGAACCGTCCATGGGACTGGCGCCGATTCTGGTGGAAGAAGTGTTCAACATCATCTCGCGCCTGAAAGCACAAGGCGTCACCATGTTGCTGGTCGAGCAGTTCGCCGCGGCAGCGCTCAAGGTGGCGGATTACGGCTATGTGCTGGAAAACGGCCGGGTTTCGGTCCATGGCCCGGCAGACAAACTGAAAGACGATCCGGCAGTCAAGGCGGCCTATCTGGGCGGCTGATGAGGGACGGATTGATCAGGGTTTACCACTAGACAGGGCGCGCAAGCGCCCTTTTTCATGGCTAATTCGCTAAGATTGACGTTTACGTAAACGTCAAGTCAGCGAATGCGATTCTGATCGCTGATTCTGTTGCCTCATTTCCCCGTTACCCCCGGAGCTCCACCATGACCGATCTGTCTGCTGATTTCAAGGCCCTTGCCAATTACCGACCCGTGAACAAGGTGCGTTTTGTCACGGCCGCCAGCCTGTTTGACGGCCACGACGCCGCCATCAACATCATGCGCCGCATCCTGCAAGGCATGGGCGCCGAGGTGATTCACCTGGGCCACAACCGCAGCGTGGAAGAAGTGGTGACGGCGGCCCTGCAGGAAGATGCGCAGGGCATCGCCATCAGCTCGTACCAGGGCGGTCACGTCGAGTATTTCAAATACATGGTCGATTTGCTGAAAGAGCGCGGCGGCGCCCACATTCAGGTGTTCGGCGGCGGCGGCGGCGTCATCGTGCCACCGGAAATCCGCGAATTGCAGGCTTATGGGGTGTCCCGCATTTTCAGTCCGGAAGACGGCCAGCGCATGGGGCTGGCCGGCATGATTGGCGAGATGGTGATGCTGTGCGACAAAGATCTGTCCAGCTACACGCCCACCGACATCAGCGCGATCCAGGGCCACACCGAAATGAGCTGGCGCGCGCTGGCGCAACTGATCACGGCACTAGAAAATGAAAAAGCCTCGGGTGAGGGCAAAGGCGCACTTTCAGAGCAATTAACGGCGCTAACCCACGATATACGTGCGTTAGCTGCTACTAAAAAGATACCGGTACTGGGCATCACCGGCACTGGCGGTGCCGGCAAGTCGTCCTTGACCGATGAGCTGATTCGCCGCTTGCGGCTGGACCAGGACGACAGTTTGCGCGTGGCCGTGATCAGTATTGACCCGTCGCGCCGCAAGAGTGGCGGGGCGCTGCTGGGCGACCGCATCCGCATGAATGCCATCAACCCCTGGAGCCAAGGGCCGCGCGTGTTCATGCGCAGCCTGGCGACACGCGACTTCGGGAGCGAGATCAGTGCCGCGCTGCCCGACGTGATTGCTGCCTGCAAGGTGGCGGGCTTCGACCTGATCGTGGTCGAGACTTCCGGCATTGGCCAGGGCGATGCCGCCATCGTGCCGCATGTGGATGTACCGCTGTACGTGATGACGCCCGAGTTTGGCGCCGCCAGTCAGCTGGAAAAAATCGACATGCTCGACTTTGCTGAGTTTGTCGCCATCAACAAATTTGACCGCAAAGGCGCACTGGATGCTCTGCGCGACGTCGCCAAACAGGTGCAGCGCAACAAAGAGGCCTGGACCACGCCGGCCGAACAAATGCCGGTGTACGGCACCATGGCGGCGCGTTTCAACGATGACGGCGTCACCGCTCTGTACCAGGCCCTGAAGGCCCGGCTGGCGGAGCTGGGCATGGCGCTGGCCCCGGTGTCGCACCTGCCAACGGTTTCGGTGCGCCACAGCACCAATCAGACGCCGGTGGTGCCAGCGGCACGCACCCGCTATCTGGCCGAAATCAGCGATACCGTGCGCGGCTACAAAAAGCGCGCCCACAGTCAAGCCAAACTGGCGCGTGAAATCCAGCAACTGCAGGAAGCTGGCCGCATGCTGCAGCTGGACGACGCCAACAAGGTCAATGCCTACCAGGCGGTGATGGATCTGGCCGGGCAACGCGAAGCGCACCTGGGCGCGGCGGAAAAGAAGCTGCTGGCACAGTGGCCGCTCATGCAGGCTGCCTATGCCGGTGATGAATACGTCATCAAAATTCGCGATAAAGAGATTCGCACGGCACTCACCAGCAAGTCACTCAGTGGCACCACCATCCGCAAAGTGGCGTTGCCCACCTACGAGGACCATGGCGAAATCCTGAAGTGGCTGGCCCTGGACAATGTGCCCGGCAGCTACCCGTACACCGCCGGCACCTTTGCCTTCAAGCGCGAAGGCGAAGACCCCACCCGCATGTTTGCCGGCGAAGGTGATGCCTTCCGTACCAACACGCGTTTCAAGCTGCTGAGTTCGGGCATGGCGGCCAAGCGCCTGTCCACCGCCTTTGACTCGGTCACCCTGTATGGCAATGACCCGGCCCCACGTCCCGATATCTACGGCAAGGTCGGCAACTCGGGCGTCTCGATTGCCACGCTGGACGACATGAAGGTGCTGTACGGTGGCTTTGATTTGTGCAGCCCGACCACCTCAGTGTCCATGACGATCAACGGCCCGGCGCCCAGCATTCTGGCCATGTTCATGAACACGGCGATCGACCAGAACATCGACAAGTTCAAAGCCGACAATGGCCGCGAACCGACCGACACCGAGCTGGAAAAAATCAAGGAGTGGGTGCAGGAAAACGTGCGCGGCACGGTGCAGGCCGACATCCTGAAGGAAGACCAGGGCCAGAACACCTGCATCTTCTCCACCGAATTCAGCCTGAAGGTGATGGGCGACATCGCCGAGTACTTCGTGCACAACCGGGTGCGCAACTTCTACTCAGTGTCCATCAGCGGTTATCACATCGCCGAAGCCGGCGCCAACCCGATCAGTCAGTTAGCGTTCACTCTCAGCAACGGCTTTACCTTTGTGGAAGCCTATCTGGCGCGCGGCATGCACATTGACGACTTTGCGCCGAACCTGAGCTTCTTCTTCTCCAACGGCATGGACCCCGAATACACCGTGATGGGCCGCGTGGCGCGCCGCATCTGGGCGGTGGCCATGAAAGAGAAGTACGGCGCCAACGAGCGCAGCCAGAAGCTCAAATACCACATCCAGACCAGTGGCCGCAGCCTGCACGCGCAGGAAATCCAGTTCAACGACATCCGCACCACACTGCAGGCGCTGATTGCGATCTACGACAACTGCAACAGCCTGCACACCAATGCCTTCGACGAAGCCATCACGACGCCGACCGAAGACTCGGTGCGCCGCGCCATGGCGATCCAGCTCATCATCAACCGCGAATGGGGTCTGGCCAAGAACGAGAACCCGTCGCAAGGCGCCTTCATCATCGAAGAGCTGACCGAGTTGCTGGAAGAAGCGGTGTTGCTGGAGTTTGAACGCATCGCCGAGCGCGGTGGCGTGCTCGGTGCCATGGAAACCGGCTACCAGCGCGGCAAGATTCAGGACGAGAGCATGCACTACGAGATGCTCAAGCACACCGGCGAGCTGCCCATCATTGGCGTCAACACCTTCCGCAACCCGCATGGCGATGCGGTGCATGACACGTTGGAGTTGGCCCGCTCCACCGACGAAGAAAAACAGAATCAGCTCAAGCGGCTGGAGGCTTTCCAGGCCTTGCATGCCGACGAATCGCCGGCCATGCTGAAACGCCTGCGACAAGCGGTAATTGAAAACAAGAACGTGTTTGAGGTGCTGATGGACGCCGTGCGCGTCTGCTCATTGGGCCAGATCACCAACGCCTTGTTTGAAGTCGGTGGTCAGTACCGACGCAACATGTAAGTACAAGTGTAAGTATTTGCAGTTAGGCTCCGGCCTTGGGGGATGCTGAATCGTCTTCAAGGCCCGCTTGCCGGGGTTTTCTTTGTTGATGGTCGCCGCGCCATGTTGCCGGCTGCTGCCTGCGCAATTGTTTTTTGCCGGCGACCCATCACGCCAATCAAATCGATCAATTTACTGTTTTTTAAATGGGGGATGAAGCATGAGCTCTGAAATGTATGCGCGGATTCGAGAGAATCCGAAATTCAAGGAACTGGTGAGCAAGCGCGAACGCTTGGCCTGGACCTTAACCGGCATCGTGCTGGTGTTGTTCTTCGGTCTCTTTCTGACCGTGGCCTTTAATCCGGCCGTGCTGGCGATCAAGCTGGGGGACAGCTATGTCACCACCGGTCTGCTGATTGGCTTGATCCAATTCATCTTCTTCTGGATTCTCACTGCGGTTTATGTCCGTCGCGCCAATTCAGAGTTTGACGCACTGACGGCAGACCTGCTTCGCGAATCCTCGAAGGGAAAAAAATAATGCAAAAGACGCTTGTCAAACTGGCCTCTGGCTTCGTTGCCTTTGGGATCACCGGCGCCGCGCTGGCTGGTCCGGTCATGGAAACGACCCAGAAACAGCCGCTCAACATCCCAGCCATTGTGATGTTCGCCATTTTTGTGGGCATGACGCTGGCCATTACTTACTGGGCGGCCAGCCGCACTAAAACGGCCTCCGATTTCTACACGGCCGGTGGTGGTATCACCGGCTTTCAGAATGGTTTGGCGATGGCTGGCGACTACATGTCGGCGGCGACCTTGCTCGGACTGACGGCCATGGTTTACACCAACGGCTACGACGCCTACCTGTTCATGATTGCCTTCTTTGTCGGCTGGCCCATCATCCTGTTTTTGATGGCGGAACGCCTCAGAAACCTGGGTAAATTCACCTTTGCCGACATCACCTCCTATCGACTGGACCAAGGCAAGGTCCGGACGATGGCGGCCATTGGCTCTTTGACCGTGGTTTGTTTTTACCTGATCGTTCAGATGGTGGGCGCCGGTCAGCTGATTAAGTTGTTGTTTGGCCTGGACTATCACATTGCCGTGATTGTGGTCGGGGTTTTGATGGTCGTGTACGTGACCTTCGGCGGCATGGTGGCAACCACCTGGGTGCAAATCATCAAGGCCTGCCTGCTGCTGTTTGGCGGCACGGTCATCACGGTGCTGGCCTTTTCCCAGTTTGGCTTCAGCTTTAACACCCTGGCCGCGAAAACAATCGAACTGCACAAATTGAAAGACATGCTGTTTGCCCCGGGCAAGCTGCTGCAGGACCCGATCAATGCCATTTCTCTGGCCATGGGACTGATGTTTGGTCTGGCCGGTCTGCCGCACATCCTGATGCGTTTCTTTACCGTCAACAATGCCAAAGAAGCGCGTAAATCAGTGCTGTACGCGGCTGGTTTTGTCGGCTTCTTCTTCAATGTCATTTTGTTGATGGGCCTGTGTGCCATTGTGATTGTCGGCACCAATCCTGAGTTCTTCGAAGGCGGCACGGTCGGTGGAAAAATCATTGGTGGCGGCAACATGGTGGCAATGCACCTGGCCAAAGCGGTGGGCGGGAACCTGCTGCTCGGCTTCCTGGCGGCGGTGGCGTTTGCCACGATTCTGGCGGTGGTGTCCGGTCTTGCGCTGGCGGGCGCCTCGGCCATCTCGCATGACCTGTATGCCCGTGTGATCAAAAAAGGCAACGTGTCGGAAGCGCAGGAAATTAAAGTTTCAAAAATGGCGTCGTTCGGCATTGGCTTGATCGCTGTCGTGCTGGGCATTGCCTTCGAGAAGCAAAATGTCGCCTTCATGGCGGCGTTGGCCTTCGGTATCGCGGCGGCCGGCAACTTCCCGGTGCTGTTCCTGTCCATGTACTGGAAAGACCTGACCACACGCGGCGCCTTGGCGGCGGGTTACGGTGGCCTGATCGCTGCCGTGGTGCTGGTGGTGCTGTCGAAATCCGTGTGGGTGACCGTGTTTGGCTATGCCACCCCGATCTTCCCCTACGATCAGCCTGCACTGTTTGCCATGCCGCTGGCGTTCTTGTTGGGTTATGTTTTCTCCATCACGGACAAAAGCACTCGTGCAGCCAAAGAACGTGAAGCTTTTGCCGATCAGTGGGTTCGCGCCCAGACCGGCTTCGGTGCCGATGGGGCCGTCAGCCACTAATCGCTGACTGCAGACGTAAAAAAGCCCCGCATTGCGGGGCTTTTTTTGGTGTGTCCGCGCCGGGCGAAATCACCAAACCTGACTTAGCCGCCTTTTTTGGCGCGCTTGCCGGGGTTTTTCTTGTTGTTGGTCGCTGCACCACGCTCGAGGCTGCGCAGTTGACCTTTGCCAGCGGTGAAGCACACGCCCTTTGGTGGAACAGGACGGGGGGTCGCGACGCGGTCGCTTTCGGTACGGATGACGTTGGCCATGAAATAACTCCAGTGAATTGTAGAAACCCGTAATTATCCCGCACTTGGCTTATACGGTACTTCGCCCCCCCGTCATTTCGGGATAAGCGCATAGGAGGGGGCTCGTTTTCCCCTATGGAATTCTTCCTTTTCTGCGAAGTTGCACTGCTACGATATCCATTGGAATCTGTATTATTGTTTTAGGACCCCATCATGAAATTTTTTCGTACTCTGATGACGCTGCTTTTTGCGGGTGTTATATCTGTTTCGGCCATGGCACAAGACCACGGCACCAAGGAAGAAGCCAAGTCGCTGGCCAATGCGGCTTTGGCCCATATCAAAAAAGTGGGCAATGATCAAGCGTTCAAGGACTTCACCACCGACAAGGCCAACTGGAGCAAGAAGGATCTTTATGTCTTTGCCATGGACGCCAAAGGGCTCACCTTGGCTCACGGGGCCAATGAAAAGCTGGTTGGCAAAAACATGATGGAACTGAAGGATCAGAACGGCAAGATGTTCGTGCGCGAAATCACTGATCTGGCCGCCGCCAAGGGAGAAGGCTGGGTTGACTATGACTGGGCCCATCCCGTCACCAAGAAAATTGAAGGGAAGTCCACTTACGTCAAGCGCATCCCCGGTTTTGACGGCAGCGTGTCGGTCGGAACCTACCGCTAGGGTCCTCCAAGCTTTACCTGCGGTTGACTCACGGCGCTTCAAGGCGCCGTGTTGTTGATTGCCTCACGAAAGAATATGTTTTGAAACCAATCTTCGACCGTCTCCCCTTGATGGCCAAAGTAGCACTCGCGCCTGCGCTGGTGTTGTTGTGCCTGCTGATCGTCGCCTTGTATGGCCTGTCCATGTCACGCGAGACGTCCCGAACCCTGGACTTCCTGACACAGCAGAGTCTGGTGCATGTGGCCCTGGTCGCCGAGGCACAAGAGAGTGCGGTCGGCACCAATGCCATGGTCATGAAAAGTGTGGCCTACGCCGGGGCCGGCCTGAAGCCTGCCGTGATCAAGGCGCTGGACGAGAAAATTGGCGGTGAACTCAAACTGACCCAGCAGCGCATCAACCGGCTGCGTGAGGTCTTGTCGGGCGACGTCGAAGCCGCGTCACGACTGGCGCGCCTCGACGTTGCCTTCAAAAAATATACGGCGGCAGCCCTCGATACGCTCGACATGAAGGACGCCGACCTCGGCACAGCCGCCGTCATGATGAGCTCGGCCGAAACGGCCTATGGTGAGACCCGTGGCCTGCTGGGCGAACTGTTCCATCATGAAGTGCAACTGGCCGAACGCCGAGGTGAGCAAGCCACAGCCAGCCTGCGAGCCGGCAACGCCGCCTCGGTAACGCTGGCGGCCATTGCACTGGCGATTGGCCTGCTGGTGACCTGGTTTATAGCGCGGCAGATTGTGCGGCCGCTGCAGGCGGCGGTCGGCATCGCCCGTGACGTGGCGGATGGGAATTTGAGTTTGCGCGAGGTGCAGGCAGGGCGGGACGAGACCGGGCAGGTGCTTCGCGCACTGGGCGAGGTGTCGCAACGACTGAACGCCATGATTGCCAATATCCGCAGCGGCGCGGATCAAATTGATACCGCTGCCAGTGAAATTTCGATTGGCAACAATGACCTGGCCACCCGCACGGAGCAAACCGCGTCGGCGTTGCAGGCAACTTCATCCTCCGTGGCCGATCTGGCCAATACGATTCAACTGAATGCGGAAACGGCCACGCGTGCCAACCAGCTGGCGTTGGAAGCCTCGCGTGTGGCGCAACAGGGCGGCAGTGATGTGGCCGAAGTGGTGACGACCATGGACGCCATCAGCGTGCAGGCCAAGCGCATCAGTGAAATCATTGGCACGATTGATGGCATTGCCTTCCAGACCAATATCCTGGCGCTGAATGCCGCTGTAGAAGCGGCGCGGGCCGGTGAGCAGGGCCGTGGCTTTGCCGTGGTGGCCAGCGAGGTGCGCAGCCTCGCGCAGCGCAGCGGCGAAGCGGCCAAGGAAATTCGCGGTCTGATCGGCGCCTCCGTGGAGCAAGTCGCATCGGGCACGAGCAAGGTTCATGCGGCGGGCGAGACGATGCGCCGCATCGTGGCCTCGATCGAACAGGTCAGCACCATGGTGGCCGAGATTTCCCGCGCGACGGCCGAGCAGGCCGATGCCATCCACGGCGTGAACGAGGCCGTCTCCGACATGGACAAAAACACCCAGCAAAACGCAGCGCTGGTGGAGCAGAGCGCCGCTGCGGCCGAGTCGTTGCGAGTGCAGGCGGCAGGTCTGGTGCAGACGATTTCAGTGTTCCACGTCGCCTGAGCCGATCACTCGGCGGGCGTTTCAGCTGTGGGCAAACAGCGAGCGGTGCAGCTGCTTTTGAAGAATCAGCCGCATCGTCTTGAAGCCCAGAAAGCCGATTGAAACGGAGGCGAAGCCCAGCGCGATGCCCCCCACCAGCGGCGGCCAGCCGCCGCGATGGACGACTTCAATGACGGCCCCGGCGAGTGCCGCCAGCGGGAAGGAAAACGACCAGAAGCCGATGGAAAACTGCACCCCCCACCACCATTTGTAGCGGGCCATCACGGCCACAATCGGTCCGGCGGCGATGCCCAGGCCAACGATCAGGACATCCCCCGGCAACAGCGGCCAAATGGTCCCGGCGGCCAGGGTGGCCACCGAGGCCGGCGCGAGCTCCAGACCAATCGAGGGCCGCAAGCCTTCCGGCATGTCGCCTTCAAACAACCGGTTGAGGACCCGAACCTCCAGCAAGGCCCAGCTGACCAGTCCCATGCCAAACAGCAAAGCGGCCCAGCCCGGGTAACCCAGTGCGCTGAATGCCATACCCCCCACAAGACCCCCGCCCACCGGGGGCACGTACAGCGCGGGTGTGACGGCGCCCACCGGCAACGAGGGGGTGGTGAGCATCGCCACAATGCGCACGGCAATGACGCCCTGCAGCGTCAAGGCCAGCAGGGTAAACAGCAGCCAGCCAACATGACCCGGCACCCCAAAGTAGATCGTGCACAGCAGTAAGGACAGCGGCACCAGCGCCATGATGGAGCCGACCAGCGGATGGTTGAATTCCGCCACCAGGGTGTGGGGATGACGCAGGCACTTCGCGCCATAGAGGAGCAACAACACCGCCAGTAAGCCAACCCCGGTCCAGGCGAACGCGGAAGCCACCGGCAGGGCCAGGGCCCAGCCAAATCCGGCGGCACGGCGCCAGGCACCCGCCAGCGCCAGCAAACCGACGGGCATGGCAAACAGGCCCACCGGAAAGCGGTTCAGCCACGGGAAAATTCTCATTGCCTGGCGCAGCCTGCTGCTGGCGGCCGTGATTTAGGACGGTTCCTGTTCCGGTTCAGCATCCCCGGCACCGGCGGGCTTGGCGGTGCGGTAGCCATTCTTGGCCAGAATTTCGAGATAAAACGCATCGCCGCCTTCTTTGACGACGGCGTCAATCAGGCTGGTGATGGCTGAGAAATGCACGACAGCGGCATTTGCTTCGGTGGTGCCGAACTTGCAGTCAAAATCCCAGAAATCGACGCCTTCTGGCAACGGCACGCGCCGTTCCCGTTTGACGTATTTGCGGATTTCGTGCTTGGTCGCTTCCAGCACGCGGTCGCGATTTTTGCCTTCGATGTTTAATTGAAATGTTTTTTTCACGATTGCCTTTTGAGAATTTGCGGGACAGCGCTGAAGGGCTGCCCCCTGCTGATTAGTCTGATATCGCCCCAAACGGGCGTGATTTGCAAGCGCTCGATTATGCGACGTCTGATCCCGCCACCCACCCCAAGGGCTCAACCGCTTAAACTGGGCGCTTAGGGCCAAGCCCTCAAATCAACCCAATTCCAGCTCATGCCATTTTCTTCCCTGGGTTTGTCGCCCGCCCTGCTGCGCGCCATCAGCGCCAAAGCTTATCTTGCGCCCACGCCCATCCAGACGGCGGCTATTCCCGCGGCCTTGCAGGGTCGCGATGTGCTGGGCTCGGCGCAAACCGGCTCGGGCAAGACCGCGGCCTTTGTGCTGCCGCTGCTGCAGCAGCTGGAAAAGACCCCGTTTGAAAGCCCGCGACGGGTCGCGGCGCTGATTCTGGTACCCACACGCGAACTCTGCGCCCAGGTCGGTGAAGAGATCCGTGAACTGGCGCTACACCTGCCCCGCGCGGTGAAAGTCTCCATTGTGTTTGGCGGCGTCTCCATCAACCCGCAAATGATGCGCTTGCGCGGTGGCACCGACATCGTGGTCGCCACGCCCGGCCGCTTGCTGGACCTGGTGCAGCACAACGCGCTCTCGCTCGGCAGTGTGACGACGCTGGTGCTGGACGAAGCCGACCGCCTGCTGGACATGGGGTTTACCGAAGAACTAGCGCGCATCCTCACGATGCTGCCGGCGCAACGCCAAAACCTGTTTTTCTCGGCCACCTTCCCTGCTGCGGTGCAGGCGCTGGCGCAGACCCTGTTGCGCGACCCGGTCCGCATTGAGGTGCTGCCGGCGCCGCAGAGCGCGCCCGACATCGTGCAACGGGCCATTGCGGTCGATGCCGGCCAACGCACCCAGTTGTTGCGCCATCTGATTCAACAAAACCACTGGAGCCGCGTGCTGGTGTTTGTCGCGACCAAACATGCTGCCGAGATGGTGGCCGACAAATTGCGCAAAGCCCGCATTTACGCCGAGCCGTTCCACGGTGAGTTGAGTCAGGGCAAGCGCACGCAAGTGCTGGCTGATTTCAAGGCGTCGCGCCTCAAAGTGGTGATTGCCACCGATGTCGCCGCGCGCGGCCTGGACATCGCGCAATTGCCGGTGGTGGTGAACTTTGACCTGCCGCGCTCAGCGGTGGATTACACGCACCGCATTGGTCGCACCGGCCGCGCTGGGGAAAGTGGGGTGGCACTGAGCTTTGTCAGCGCGGATACCGAAGCGCATTTCCGCTTGATTGAAAAACGCCAGGGCCTGAGCTTGCCACTGGAACAGATTGAAGGCTTTGAGCCGCAGCAGACCGCGGTGGCCGCGGCCACCGCCATGGACGGCACTCCGATCGATTCCGCCAACGGCGGCATCAAGGGCAAGCGTCCCAGCAAGAAAGACAAGCTGCGGGCAGCTGCCGCCCGGGGGCAGTAAGCCGCCGCGCCGGACTCAGTTCAGCAGAAAGGCCCGCGCCTGTTCTTTGCGGTCTTGCGCATCAATGGCTTCGTCAAAGGCAGCGCGACTGGCCAGGGCTTCCTGGGTGTAAGGAATCAGCGGCTTGTCCAGCGGGCGCAGCTTGTGGCGGCGCAGGCCGCGCAGTTGCTGGGAGCGCTCCATGGTTTGCAACACACGCTCGGGTTCCATCATCAGGCTGAAGGGATTGAGGGCTATAAATGTCGTGTTGTTCATCAAGATTCTCCGGTGGGGTCAAGGCGCCCTAAGTCAACTTGAGCGCGTAAGAGAACTGTATTCGCCGACCCCAGGAACTGAAGTCAGCGATCGGCTGTAAACCCTGTAGGTGTTTGCCTGACAGGATGGCGGTTTAGAGCAGGCGCACGCGCACGCTCTTGCCCTTGACCTTGCCCTCGTTCAACTTCTTCATGGCCTCCTTCGCAATGTCACGATTCACCGCCACAAAGGTGGTGAATTCGGTCACATTGATCTTGCCAATTTGCTCACGGGTGTAACCCGCGTCGGCCGTCAAGGCGCCCAGCACGTCACCGGGGCGAATCTTTTCCTTGCGGCCACCCAGAATCTGCAGCGTCACCATCGGCGGCAGCAACGGGCCCTCGCCGGTGGGCGTGAGTTCGTCCAGCTTGTGCCAGGTTGACTCGCGGTTTTGGTACTGCTCGATCTTGCCGACAAAGCCCATCTCGTACATGGCAGCCAGGCTCAGCGCCAGGCCGGATTCACCGGCGCGGCCGGTGCGGCCGATGCGGTGCACGTGAATCTCGGCATCGGGCGTGATGTCGACATTGATCACCGCTTCCAGCTGCGTGATGTCCAGCCCGCGCGAGGCCACGTCGGTGGCCACCAGCACCGAACAGCTGCGATTGGCAAACTGCGCCAGCACCTGGTCGCGTTCGCGCTGTTCCAGCTCGCCGTACAGGGCCAAAGCACTGAAGCCTTGCTCTTGCAGGTAAGTGACCAAGTCTTTGCACTGCTGCTTGGTGTTGCAAAACGCCAGCGTGCTGATCGGGCGGAAGTGATTCAGCAGCTGCGCCACCGTGGCCAGCCGGGTGTGGCGCGTCACCTCGTAAAAACGTTGCTCGATCAGGTTCTCGGTGTGCTGGGACTCGACCTTGATCAGCACCGGATCGCGCATGAATTGCTTGGCCAGTTTCTCGATGCCTTCCGGGTAGGTGGCGGAGAACATCAGGGTTTGCCGTTCTTTCGGGCATTGTTTGGTGACGGTGGCGATGTCGTCGAAGAAGCCCATGTCCAGCATGCGGTCAGCCTCGTCCAGCACCAGCGTGTTGAGCGCTTCCAGGTTCAGGTACTCGCGCTCCAGATGGTCCATGATGCGGCCCGGCGTGCCAACCACGATGTGTGCGCCCTGCTCCAGCGAGGCGCGCTGGCCGCGCAAGGCGACACCGCCGCACAGGGTGACGACCTTGATGTTGTCGGTCGCGCGCGCCAGCCGGCGGATTTCGATGGTGACCTGGTCGGCCAGTTCGCGCGTCGGGCACAGCACCAGCGCTTGCACCGCAAAACGGCGCGGGTTTAGGTTGGTCAGCAAGGCTAGCGCAAAGGCGGCGGTTTTGCCGCTGCCGGTTTTGGCTTGCGCGATCAGGTCTTTGCCGGCCAAGGCGGTGGGCAGGCTGGCGGCCTGGATCGGGGTCATCTCCAGATAGCCCAGTTGTTCCAGGTTGGCCAGGGTGGCGGGGTTCAGCGCCAGGGTCGCGAAACTGGTGCTGGAAGACGGCTTGGCGGTGGCAGTGGCCACCTTGGGTTCGATTGTGCTCATGGGGTGATTATCCGTAACCTGCCCATGGGCCCGCACAGCAAGCCCGGCGAGAGTATTAGCCGCTACTGTATTCATAGCTGCTTACGCAGATACAACGGGGGCTACAAGGCTAAATGGTCTAAACGTGGCGTCACCCCTGATGATGTGGTCAGGTCAGGCAAGACCGCAACTTGACGGCTCCCGCGCTTGATATTTCGCAAGCGCCCGACGGACCACCCGCCGCAGACTGACCGATTTGAACTCAGCAGTGTGCTAGCCGAGAGGCGGCAAACGGCCGTATTTCGAACCTGAATCCACCCTCATCGCCAGGACCCCCTATTTTTTCAGCGATGCACGTCGAAAGGATTTTGTATGACCGCCCCGCTGCCAGAGCAGGCTGAATTTGCGCCCTATTTCCGAAGTCACCAAGTCCGATTTGGTCAAGATGAGGCGTTGATGCGCCAAATTTACCAACTGCGCTTTCAAATCTACTGCCAGGAACGCGGCTTTCTTTCGGCCGACAATTATCCAGATGGCCTCGAGTCGGATCAATACGACGCGAGTGCAGCCCATTTTTGCACTTTCAATTTAAAGGATGAGCTGGTGGGTTATGTACGGCTGGTTCACCCAAGCGGATCACAGACCTTCCCCTTTCAGAGTCACTGCACCAGTTTGCTGGAAGGCGTCACCCTGCC
Source organism: Rhodoferax sp. (assembly GCF_012927445.1). Taxonomy (GTDB): domain Bacteria; phylum Pseudomonadota; class Gammaproteobacteria; order Burkholderiales; family Burkholderiaceae_C; genus Rhodoferax. Next base: position 160,333 of record NZ_JABBPD010000007.1, on the reverse strand, counting down.
GCCGTCCTCGCAATCCGCAGAGGTTAGTCGCTTGATCGTGCACCACGACTACCGGCGTCGGCGGGGCGATACACTGGGTGGGTTTAATCTGGAAAGCAGCAGTGCGGCGCCAGACCATGAGATGCGCAGCCAGTCACCCCAGATCCTGCTGAGTTTGTACCGTCAGATTTATGCGTTCAGCCGCACCAATGGCATTCGTTACTGGTATGCGGCGATGGAGCGCAACCTGGCCCGAATTTTGACCCAGCTGGACTTTGACTTTCGCCCGATCGGACTGCTGATCGACTATTACGGCCCGGTCACGCCCTACCTGGCCGATTTGTACGAAACCGAGGCCAAAGTCGGCAAGCGTCAACCGGAACTGCTGGCCTGGATGCAAAGGCCGGAACCCATGGAAACGAAGTGAACCTGCTGCCCCTGCTGCCCGCGGTCGCCTTGCGATGGCTGCGCAAAATCACACTCCATTACGCCCGGCGGATGGACGGCGAGCGCCTGCTGGCCCGCTCACGTCGCGGCGCCGTCCGGGCGGTCATGCAAGCCGCCGTTCACAGTGCCGCCTACCGCACCCTGCTGCAAGAACAGCAAATCGAGCCGTCCACCTTGGACGCCCAAACCGAACTGGCATCGTTGCCGGTACTGACCAAAGCCAATACCTTTGAGCGCTTCACACTGGCGCAACTGGCCCGGCCCCTGCCCGCCCAGGAAATCGCCGATGTACTGACCAGTTCGGGCCGCAGTGGCCGCAGCTTCGGCTTCCGGCTGACCGCGCGCGCGCAGCATGAGACTTCGTGGTTTGACATCGATCTTGGCCTGCAAGACATGTTCAAGGTCGATCAGCACACCACCCTGCTGGTCAACTGCCTGCCCATGGGCGTGGTGTTTAACTCGCGTGCCGTCACGGTTGCCAACGTCAGTGTGCGCGAGGACATGGCCTGCGCCATCCTGCGCGACCTGGGTCCGCGCTTTGCGCAAACGCTGCTGTGTACCGACCCCTTGTTCATTCGGCGCTTGCTGGACGAGGCGCACGTGGCCGGGGTCGACTGGAAGGCACTCAATACCAGCGTCATTGTGGGTGAAGAGGTGTTGGTTGAAGCCCAGCGCGACTACATTGCCGCACGCTTGGGGATTGACCTCGACCATGATCCGCACCGCATCATCGGCAGCTCATTTGGCGCCGGTGAGCTTGGGCTCAACCTGTTGTTTGAAACCCGTGACACCATTCGCATGCGCCGCGCCATGCGAACGCAGCCGCAGGTCGCGCAACTGTTGAGCGGTACGACAGATGGTACGTCGGCCCCGTCGATTTTCTGTTTCAACCCGCTGCGTTGCCATGTCGAAGTGTTAAACCCAGGTCCGGATGGTTTTGGTGAACTGTGCTTCACGATGCTCGACACACAAGCCATCATTGCGCTGCCCAGGTATGTGAGCGGCGACTTGGGCAAACTGGTGAATCAGCAAGAGGTGACGCAGGCCGCCAGGCTCGCGGGAAGCGCACGGCCCTGGTTGCCCGTGGTCGCGGTCAAAGGCCGTATCAAAGACCGACTGGTCGGCCTGCCCTCGGTCGAATGCATCAAGGAACTGATCTACGCCGACCACGGCATCGCAGACCAACTGACGGGCGCTTTTCGAATCAACCAGGACGACCGGGGTGGCGTCAAATTGACCCTCCAGGCCAACAGCGAACGCGCGGCACAAGATCCCGGCCTGCACACGCAACTGCTCACACTCGCCCGGAAACAGTTGTCCGTCCCCGTTGACCTGGAACTCTTGGCGCCGCTGACCTTCCCCTACCGACCGCTGCTGGACTTTGAGCGCAAGTTTTCCTACCTGGCGCCGACCGCCTCCTAACTGTCGACATTTTTTACACCGGTCGACCCCGATTTGAGCGAGTCCATATTTTTTTCTTACTTATCAATGACTTAGCGAATTTTCGGCAATCGGCATAGTTCATGCTACTGGTACTTGAGTCAACCTGATTCCATTTTATTAGGAAGCATCATGATCAAGTCAAAAGTAAATGCGGCCATTGCAAGCGCCGCTTTGTCGCTAGGAATGGCCGGTGCCGCCAACGCCTTAACCATCCAGTCTGGCGACTACACCCTGATTTTGCAGAATCTCGATTCGGCCACCACCGGGTACGGCAATACGCCCGGCGTTAAGTGCACGAGCGTTGCTGACTGCGATGCGGTCGCTGGCATCAATAAAGCACCGGGTAGCCTGGACAATGGTGCGGTCATTGCCTCAAATCACAGTGCCGACACGATGGGCATTTTCTCCATCCAGTCAATCACCAAGTATGGATCATTGACCCCGTACTTCACGGCTGGCGGAGCAGACGGTTTCCTCACCGGTGTGTTCGGCAACCTGACGGATCGCGCGGTGACGGTCGCCGCCAATGGGTTAGGAAATGGCACGGGGTGTAACGCAGGCAACCCTGGCGGTTGCACAACGTCAGTAACTTCGGTAGGCGGTACGTTCAAAATTTTCCAAAATGCGGCAGGTCCTAATACGGCGCTCGGGCCAGTCGTGACGGCAACCAAAGACCTCAATGCCCTTCTGTATCCATCGATCAGCGATACCGGTACTTTATTTCTCTCTGGAATTTTTGCCCCGGGTGTTATTTTGGGAGATCCTACGTCGACTTTCGAAGGCCGCTACATCAACGGGACGATCGCTGGTGGCAGTTCGGGTTACCTGGACTTTACCGGCGGATCGGCTTTGAATACCTTCAACACGAATGGTCTGTTAGACCCGAATGGCGGGGCGCACGATGCCCACGCCGACTTCACGTTCAGTCTGGCGAGAGGCGCGGCAGCCGCTGCAGGATGGTCCGTTCTCTCGGCCGCTGAGGTGGTCGGATCAGCCATTCCCGAGCCCGGTTCACTGGCTTTGGTCGCCTTGGCTCTGCTGGGCGTGGGTGCCATTTCACGCCGTAATAAAATTTGAAGAAGTAACAATTCCTTTGTAGGAATTTGATGAACCGGGACGTGAAAACCTCCCGGTTTTTTTGTTTTTGAGCAAGGATGTTGGGGCGGTAAAACCACACAGTAGTTAGACAGCAAGGGGGTCCTCGCGTTCAATGCATCAGGTCCACCTAGGAAGAGAAGACTCTTGAAACAGTCCGTAACAAGCGCTACGTTTTCATTCATTCCTACTTAAAATTTCTCATTTTTGAACCGTGGTTACTCACCCCATGAAGTTACATCCCACTGAAGCAACGCAGCATCGGACCGGAAGGCCCAGCGACCCCGGCTATTGCCCCGATCATTGGAGTCGTCCCACCCCCGATCGCGCCCTGAGAAGCGCGCTTGAACTCCGCTACCAGGTCTATTGCCTGGAGTGTAGTTTTCTGTCTCCAGACGACTACCCTGATGGGGTCGAGACCGACGAGCATGACGACACCGCTGCGCACTTTTACGCGTATGACGCGGATAAAGAATTGGTAGGTTATGTTCGGCTCGTTCGTCCGGATGTCGACCAGCGTTTTCCGTTTCAACAGCACTGCGCTACTTCTAGCGAAGGCCCGGTTCTTCCGGTACCGGGCGAGACCGCCGAGATCAGTCGTCTCATGCTGCGCCGAGATTACCGACGTCTGCGCAGTAACAAGCGTGATGGCGTGATGGCAGGCCAGAAGACCGCCGTTTGCGCAGGGGCCAAGCGCCTTGGTGCCTCGCAAGTTCTACTGACTTTGTATCGCCAGATGTACGCCTACAGTCGCACCAATAACATCGGTCACTGGTATGCCGCCATGGAGCGACCTTTGGCGCGCGCGCTGTTGCGCTTGAACGTCCTGTTCAGGCCGATAGGACCTGAGGCCGACTACTATGGATTGGTGGCGCCTTACCTCGCTAATCTGAAAGAAGTGGAGACATACATTGGCACGCGGGCCCCGGAAATGTTGTCCTGGCTTCAGCAGCCGGAGTGGCAGAGTACAAAAACAGCCTGAAGCAGGTGTTTGAATCAGAACGACAGGCGGGCAGAAATATTCAGAGTTTGAACCGTCCAAATTCAGGCTCAAACTCCGGCAACATGTCATGCTGAATAGCGACGGCGATGGCGCTATCTTTGGACGGAGTCAGACCAATTCCTAGCGTTTGGCTGGTGCCGTCTTTAAGCAACGCGTCACCCTGTCCGGCCTTGCTGTTGAACGACGAGTAGTTGGTATTGGCACCCACTGCGAAATCATCATGCAGTCAATGGCGGCGAGATCCGCCAACCCTGCGGCATGAGCCACGGGACATGCCGCAAAACAAAAAATTGCCGCCACGACATTGGCCGCCTTCTGCGGTCGCAGAGACGACGTTAGAAATGACTGTCTCCTGGATTTTTCTTAGGCATGGACACCTTTGGCGCAGGATTCATGTTTTGTCGACTGGCGCCTCGGGCTTCTTGCTCTGGTTCTTCCACTTTTCATAGCAGTCCAGGCCGCAAAAGTGCGCAACGTAGTCGGTTGCTTCAGGGATGATCGCTTCGGTGATGGGAATTTCTGTCAGGCAGATCTTGCATAAGACGCGCTCCACTTTGACCGGTTTGTCATTGTTAGCCATGGCTCCCTCCGTTTAATCCAGCGCGGGCGACGCCCCCAAAACTCCGCCTAAGGATGCTGGCATCCGTGGGGATTGCCTTTGCGTATTCGCAAACCAGACCCCAAAGTGGACGCCGTTGCTTCGCCGGCAACCCGGCCATCGTTGACGCCCGCCCACGACGGCCCCGCATGGCCGGGAAGGTAGGGCCTGACCGCTCAGGCGGCCGAAGTGTTAAATCCCGTGGCTCTGCAGCGCGACCAGCCCTTTGGGCGTGTGCAGGGTCGCGGTGATGTTGGCCGGGCCGGTCTCGACCGCAATGCCGGTGAGGCCGATGGCCTCAAAAGCCGCTTGCAGCTTGACGGCGGTCGGGTGGGTGATGGTGATGCTCTGCAGCGTCACGCCCGAGCGTGGCAGGCTGTTTCTCGGGTGCAGACGCAGCGGTTCGGCCGCATCGGGCTTGCCCCATTGAATCAAGCTCGGCAGCGCGCCGTTGAACAGCCGTTGCCCATCTTCACGCACCGTGATTTGCCACTGCAACACGCCACGGCGTGAATGGCGCTTGTCATGCACCACGGGCCCCAGATCGATGCCCTGCGCTTTCAAGGCGTTGCGGGCAACCTGAATGTCGGACGTATTGGCGACAAAATGAACCAGCTGCGGCGCCTTGGCGACGGCGGCCTGCAGCGCCGCATCATCCATGTCAAACCAGCGCTTGGACGGCGCATTGGCGGGCCGTTTTGCGTCGGGATTGATCGCAATAATTTCAAGATAAGCCAGCGGGTTGGCGGGTGAGGCGATTTTGAACAGGCGACTGTGGGTGCCAGACGGCGCATGCTCCGCAACCGGGCCGGGCGTCACGCCCAGCGTGGCCTCGCACCACTGCACCCCAAGTTCCAGCGTTTTCGCCACGACGACCAAGTGATCAATTTGTGTTTTCATAGCCTGACCATACCATCCACGCCGGCCCGCATCTACCGTGCGTTCCACCCCGGTAATGGCCGGTGTCGCCAGTGCTGCGGGAGCGACTGACAGCAAAATTTGACGCCTGACGGGCAAGGTTATCAGCGCGGGATGAAAATCGGGTTAATTTTGAGGCAAGCACACTGCTTGATGACCATGCTAGATCAGCGTCGCTTTGTTGCATCGACCCGTTGGCTGCGGCCTGTTATTCGTTGGTCTACCCGTTTTGCGCTGAATTCGCCGCCGTGGCTGCCTGCGCTGGTGCGCAACACCCCGCTACGGCTGTCGTCGTTGGTACTTCGCTGCTATCACCGGGCCATGAAGTAGGGCGGGCGTCGGCCGCCCTAACCCATCAGGCGTAGTAGCGGGCCACGAAGTCTTCAAAGGGGCCCTGCTCGGCGCCGTCCAGTTGCTGCTGCTCACGCAACGAGGCGGCCACGCTGGCGGCAAACTTGGCGGTGGTGCTGGCGTCCAGCGTTTGGGCTTGCAAGCCTCGCGTGTGTTGCTGCGCCAGGTGCATGGCAAAGTTGGAAAAACCGCCGTGTTCCCGCGTCGCCGCCAGCACCTGCGCCGAAGGCGTGCTGTCGGGGTCGTCGATGCGGCCGCGCAGGCGCTGCATCGTCGTGGCGTAGCGGTTGCCACCATAGGCGGCGTCCAGCATCTCGGCAAAAGGCTGCATGTCGTCAAACAGTTCGTGTGCCAGTGGCCGAAACGGCAGTTGCCGGTTGTGCGCCAGCAGGTGCAGATCGGGCTGGCGGCCCTGGTTGACGACGCGGCTTTTGTTTTCGTCGTTTTCACTTTGCTCGCGGCTGGTGATGGGCGGGCTGTCGCGGAACAAACACATCAGCAGCAGCACATCGGCAAAGGTGCTTTGCTCCGGCGCAATGCCGATGTCGATGAACGGGTTTAGGTCAAACAGGCGCACCTCGACGTATTCGACGCCGTAGGTCTGCAGCGCCTTGGCCGGGCGTTCGCCGTTTTTGCCGATGCGCTTGGGTCGAATGCCGGCGTAAAACTCGTTTTCAATCTGCAGCAGGTTGGCGTTGAGCTGCTTCCATTGATCGCCGTCGCGCACGCCGAGCTCGGCATAAAACGGATCGGGCGTGCGGATGGCGGTTTCCAGCGCCTGCGTGTACTCGGCCAGCGAATTGAAGCTGACGCGCAGGTTGGCCTGGGCCCGGTTCTGGTAGCCCAGATCGCTCATGCGCAGGCTGGTGGCGTACGGCCCGTACAGGGTGCCGGGCGCCAGTTCCAGTAAATCCGACTTGCGGCCCTGCAGGAACGACGAGCAGATCGCGGGCGAGGCGCCAAACAGGTAGTGAATCAGCCAGCCGTAGCGCAGAAAATTACGGATCAAGCCGAAATAGCGCTCGCTGACAAACTCTTCCGGCCGGCCGGTGGCCGCGCAGCAGTCTTTCAGCGCCCCCCAGAACGCCTCGGGCAAGGACCAGTTGTAATGCGCCCCGGCAATAGTCTGCATGCGGCGGCCGTAGCGCAGGCCCAGGCCCTCGCGGTAGACGGCCTTGAAGCGGGCGGCGTTGGAACGGCCGTAGTCGGCAATCGGGATGTCTTTGTCTTCGCCCAGCACACAGGGCATGGAGCCGGCCCACAGGTACTCGCCGTGCAGGTGCTGCGCGCTGTAGCGGTGAATATCCCGCAAGAACTGCAGGGGAAAGTCCGGGTCCTGGCTGGGGGGCGTGATGAATTCCAGCAGCGCTTCGGCGTAGTCGGTGGTGATCCACGGGTGCGTCAGCTTGGAGCCGAGTTCCGCCGGGTGGCGGGTGGCGGCCAGTTGGCCGGCAGCATCGACGCGCAGGCATTCGCGCTCGTAGCCGCGGGTAATGCCCGTCAAGACCTGGGCTTGCCCGCTTCGGGAAAATTGCTGGACCGCATCACAGCAGGTGAACTTCAACATGGACGCATTCTTCTTCGTTATATCGGCTGGCAGTATGGCAGTTTTTGGGGTCTGGCTCCGCCAGCCCGCCGCTAACCCTCATGGCGGGTCTGGTCCACCCAGATCAGCGCTTCGACCGCAATCCCGAGTTGCCGGGCCTTGGCCAACAGCTGCTCGCGCACGGCGGCAGGCAGTTGTTTGTCCCGGGCCAGGATCCAGACGTAGTCGCGATCGGGTCCCACCACCAAGGCCCAGCGGTAGTCTTGCTGGTCCAGCGCCACCACATGGTAGCCGCCATAGAACGGGCCAAAAAATGACACCTTGAGCGATGCCCGCTGGGGGTCGCCGGTGAACAGGGCGCGCCCCACGGCTTCGCTCCATTTGTCTTTTGACTTGGAAAAGCCTCGGTTGATGACTTTGACACTGCCATCGGCTTGAATTTGGTAGTGGGCGCTGACATCGCTCAGCCCTTTTTCAAACGAATGGTCCATGCGGGCGATCTCGTACCACTTGCCCTGGTAGCGGTTGACATCGAACGGGGTGACGGCGGTGATGCCGTCCGGTGGCGCGGTGGAGCAGGCGCTCAGGCCCAGCACGGCGATCAGCAATAGGGCCGACCCGCCGAGGGCGCGCCAGGCGGAAAAAAAGGGGCGATGAACGGGGGACATGATGGAAGGGGTCCATGAAACAGGCCACCAAAGCGGGGTGGCCAAAGCCGGTTACCAAGCCTCAAGAATAAAACGTTTTGCCTTTGTCCACGATACTGGAGGTCATTTTTACCTCTGGCTCGGCTTGCGCCATGGACAATTACCTTATGCCTTATCTGCCTGCCTTCATCGCCCCCGCCCGTTTCACCGACCCGGCCGCCGCGCTGGCCAAGGTGCGTGAAATTTATGACACCAACATTGCCCACCTGCGCGAAGCCATGCAACGCTTTGTGGCGGGCGACACGCTGCCCGGCCATGTGCGCGCCTGCTACCCGTTTGTGCGGGTGCAGACCGACACCGTGTCGCGCCTGAAATCGGCGCACAGTGCCCACTTGAGCTTCGGTTTTGTGGCCGGCCCCGGCCGCTTTGAGACCACCTTGAGCCGACCGGACCTGTATGCCCCGTACTATCTGGAACAATTCACCCTGCTGCTGGATAACCACCAGGTCGAGTTGGAAGTGGGCACCAGTTCACAGCCGATCCCGGTGCACTTTTCGTTCGCCGAGCACGACCACATCGAGGGCAGTCTGAGCATGGAACGCCGCCAGTTGATGCGCGACGTGTTTGATTTGCCGGACCTGGCCGCCATGGACGATGGCATCTCCAACGGCACTTACCAGCCGCGCCCCGGCGAGGCCCTGCCGCTCTCCTTGTTCACCGCGCCGCGCGTGGATTATTCGTTGCAGCGTCTGCGCCACTACACCGGCACCGCGCCCGAGCATTTTCAGAACTTTGTGTTGTTCACCAATTACCAGTTCTACATTGACGAATTTGTACGGCTCGGGCATGAGGCGATGGCCAACCCGGCCAGCGAATACATGGCGTTCATCGAGCCCGGCAACGTGGTGACGCGCCGCGTCGGCACCGCAGCCGTGGCCGGCGACGAGCTGGGTCAACTGCCGCCCCGCCTGCCGCAAATGCCGGGCTACCACCTGGTGCGCGCCGACCGCAGCGGCATCACCATGGTCAACATTGGCGTTGGCCCGGCCAATGCCAAAACCATCACCGACCACATTGCCGTGCTGCGCCCGCACGCCTGGATCATGCTCGGCCATTGCGCCGGCCTGCGCAACACGCAGCAACTGGGCGACTACGTGCTGGCGCATGGCTATGTGCGCGAAGACCATGTGCTGGACGAAGAGTTGCCGCTGTGGGTACCGATTCCGGCGCTGGCCGAGATTCAGGTCGCGCTGGAAGCCGCCGTGTCGGAGGTGACGCAGCTGAAAGGGTCGGAGCTGAAACGCATCATGCGCACCGGCACCGTTGCCAGTACCGACAACCGCAACTGGGAACTGCTGCCCGATAACGGCCCGCAGCGCCGCTTCAGCCAGAGCCGCGCCGTGGCGCTGGACATGGAAAGCGCCACCATCGCCGCCAACGGTTTTCGCTTCCGGGTGCCCTACGGCACGCTGTTATGTGTCAGCGACAAACCGCTGCACGGCGAGATCAAGCTGCCGGGCATGGCGAATCACTTTTACCGCGAACGGGTCGACCAGCACCTGCGCATCGGTATTCGAGCGGTGGAACTGCTGCGCGAGCAAGGGGTGGATCAGTTGCACAGCCGCAAGCTGCGCAGCTTTGCCGAGGTGGCATTTCAGTAGAAAAGTTCAACCCGGCTGCTTGGCCTCGTAGGCCTCAATCAGTGTGACCATGGCCTCAAAGTGCGCGCCGACATCGCTCTCCAGTTCGGGCTCGTTGTCAAAATAGGGCGCCATCAATTGCAGCGCAGCCTGGTAATCGGCTTCTGTGCGTATCGGGCGAATTGGGGAAACGTTCTTTTTCATGGCAAATTTTCCACAGTGGAAGCGTCGATGGCGTCGTACTCTCCGTGCGTACCAACAAACTTGATGTACAAGGCCGCAAAGCGGTAGGCCACGGCCACCACCAAGCGGTAATCATTGCCCTTGATGTTGAACACCACCCTGTTGGCGGCCACAAAACTGGCACTCGCATACCGGAGCTTGATGTCCTGCGGGGTCTTCCATTGCGCATGACTGGCATCCTTAAACTTGGGATCACGCCAAAACTACAGATAACTGAGATCACTCAATCACCAGATGGTCAGCTGCCAAACGAATGCGAATACGGCTGAAATAACCCATCTTGCGCACGGCCCACTCGTCCGCAGCAGCCCGCATTACGCTTTCGTCAATATCGATAGCACGGTCTTCAACGGCATACCCTGCTGCCCTCAATGCACGACGCGCGCCTGTAACGCCAGCGGAATGCGCAGGCAGCAGTCCTTGTCCAATGCCAAATTCAAGGGCTTGCAGAGGCAAGGTGCGGTTGGTGCGCAACGCGGCAATGTGATCGTCGAAAGGGTTATCCGGGAACAGCTTCTTCCCTCCATCGAACACGTCAAAGTAGTGTCGAGAAAGCGCTGGTGTGATTTCAATCGTTTGGTGCTGTACCCATGGCATGTCGTTCAGGTTCTCATCTGGCCCCAAACGCACAGCAAGGGCACGTTGCGCTTCAGGCCGAGGCAGCGGATCCAGCCCTAGCGGCAAGAAACTTTTATGCCCACCACGCTGCAGAATCAATTCCCGCAAATCCACCGTGTAGAAAGCAGCGGTACCAGATTGGAGAGGTGAAAAGACACCACCAGCTTGATCGTATGCGCAGGTTGCGAAAAACATCGCCACATCTCGCGACCGTGAAAAATCCAGCAGTTGTGTTGGATACTGGTAATGCTGCGCAATGGACTCAATGCTCAGTGCAAAATCCAGCCCTGCAATCTGATACGCCATCAAATCACTTGTTGCCGGGTGACGATCCATCACCGCTGAAAGTTCGATGCTCTTGGCAACCCAGTAAAGAGCCTCAACGTCACTCTTCGCCCTGAAGATCGAAGGCGTGCACGTTGAGAAAATTTGATTCTGCCCACGGTAAAGCCTAGGCGAGAACTCCGGACCGGGCATAAAGCGGTAGCGGCCAGCAGAAGTCGCTACCGGAATCAGCAGATCTACGCCAAGCTCAGACACGATGCCATATCGGTTGATCCACGACTCATCGTCGGGAAAATTCATCGGCATCAACAAGTGCGCATACTCCATCACGGAGAGAAGACGTTTACCTTGTTCCATGAGCATCAAATTTGTCCCGCTGTCATAGCCGCACACGCATTCGTTGGTAACGATTCAATCTACCTTCCACCTTGTCTTGAATCAGATCACGCCGCCGCTCTTCGTCGAGATGGAGTTGCAATCCGGCAGTCTTGGCGGACATTGTTATCGGATGGGATTAAGGTGGCTAACGTAATGTATCCCGCAAAACCTGCGGAATAATCTGGGCACTGCGGGATAAACTGGACATGAACTCCTCCGGAGAACGGCTTGTAGCCTTGATTTCAGCGACTTTTTTGAATTTCCATACAGGTATAAAAATTCCGACAAACCCCGCAGATCGTTTCGATCGATTCTAGGCTTCAATGGAGCTGACCTAAAAAATTGGGGGCGCATTTTGAATACCGGCGTCCGCTGCCATCCAACCATTCAAAAAACCAATGCTGCCGCCTGGTTTGTGACGAATAAGCACCATCACCAGAAACAAACCCACTACTAAATCAATAGCTTCCTGCGCATATTAAAAAAGGGCTAGCGGCTGATTTGACGCCCAAAAAATCGCCGCATCTGCCGCTGCTCAGCCTTCTCACCCCAGCAGCTTGCGTGCTGCGTCCATCTGCTCATGCTCGAAGGCAGGGGCGAAGTCGTCCAACTCATGGCTGTGCAGGCCCACGGTCGCATGGCGGGCCACCGTCCGCCAGTCGGACACCGACTTGACCACGTCGGCCAACGCCGCCAGGGCCAGGGCCCGCCCGAGGCAAACATCGACTTGCAGTTTGATGTTGCCGGGTGATTTCACAGCGCCCCCGTCGGCGTGGTCTTCCTGGCGCGAACCCGCTTGGGCAGCCGCTCATTCATGCGGGTCAGCCCAATGTCGTCCTGGGCGGTGTCAAGCAGATTGGCGAGTCGCATTCGCAATCTGAACCCAGCGCTGATTTTTTAAGAGAAATCAGCCTCTAGCCGCCGTCCAGTATGCGTAAGCAGCTACTAATTTAGTAGTAGATTAGCTGGTTCAACTCATGCGCCCAACCCTCTTTCACCTGTCAAAATATCGACCCCGGTGACTTGGGAAAAGTCACGGTCATGCGTCACAAATGCGGCAGCGCCGATATCCAGGCCGGTGGCCAACTGAATCGCGTCGGGCAGTTTTAATCGATATTGCACACGCAACTGCGCTGCCAAAACCGCAATCGGCGTGGAAACCGGAATCACGTTGTATTGCGACAGGGCTTTTTCGTAGCGCTTGGCCAGCGCGGTTTGGCCCGCCTTGAATGGACCGGTCAAGACCTCCGCCAGCGTGATGGTGGATAGCGCAATAGTCAAATCACCGGCGGCAGCGGCCTCGAACAAACCCACAAATTGATCGGCAAATTGCGAGTGGGATTCAAGCACGTAAATAAAGGGGGCCGTATCGACCATCACCGTGGCGCCTTGCGGCAGGCCCGACCACAGGCGATGCACTTTGCTTTTCATTTATGCGTTGTCCCACTCGTCGCGCAATTCGGCAATGGTTTGACCCACATCGGCACCCCACAAGCCACGACCTGTGCCGCGCAGCGCCAATAAACCAGAGGCATCAGCGGCGGGCTGTGATTTTTGAAAATCCTGGATGGGCACGATGGCGGCATACGGCTTGCCATGCCGCGTGATGATGCTGGCATGGCCTGCCTGGGCATCGGCAACGATGGCGGGTAGTTGGATACGGGCTTGTTCTAAGCCATAGCTGGCATTGGCAGACATGATGAACCCCTAAAGCGTACGGACTGTACAGTATATGAGAAGCTACGCGAATCGGAATGCTTTTTTGCCAAAGGAGTGACTGGGCCACCTGACGCGCTCGGGCTTGCTGAACAAGACTGATGCGGCAACTTCACCCTGAGTTAACACGCCCGCCCTATCATCGTCAGAACTTCGGACGTCCGGTATCGAAGATCCATCTGATCGAGATTGAAAATGAAACGCATCAAATTAAGCTTGCTGCTCCTGCTGCTCGCCCTCACCGGTTTATGGTTGCTGGCCGACACCTTGGCGCCTACCCCGTTGACCTATTTTTCGTTTCGCACGGTCCTGGTTCAACTCACCGGCGTGATCGCCATGGGCGCCATGAGCGTGGCCATGCTGCTGGCGATTCGACCCAAGTGGCTGGAGCCGCATCTGGACGGACTCGACAAGATGTACCGCTTGCACAAGTGGCTCGGGATCACGGCGCTGGTCGCCGGCGTCATCCACTGGTGGTGGGTGACGGGCACCAAATGGATGGTGGGCTGGGGCTGGCTGACCCGGCCGGAGCGCAAGGCCCCGACGGGCCAGACTTTGGGCACGATCGAGGCCTGGCTGCGCGGACAGCGCGGTACGGCCGAATTTCTCGGCGAGTGGGCGTTTTATGCGGCGGTGCTACTGATCGCCCTGGCCTTGATCAAGCGTTTTCCGTATCACCTGTTCACCAAAACCCATACCTGGCTGGCAGCGGTCTATGCGGTGCTGGTCTATCACTCGGTGGTGCTGATCAAATTCGACTACTGGTTGCAGCCGGTGGGCTGGGTGATGGCTTTGTTGCTGCTGGGGGGAACCTGGGCGGCCGTGCTGGCGCTGTCCGGCCGCATCGGCGCCCAGCGGCGGACCGCCGGAAAAATCGAGTCGCTCATTTACTACCCGGAACTGCGGGTGCTTGAAATCTCGATGCTGCTGGAGGAGGGCTGGGCGGGGCATGCCGCTGGACAGTTTGCTTTCGTCACGTCCAACAAGCGCGAAGGGGCGCATCCCTACACCATTGCCTCGGCCTGGAACCCGCAGGACCGGCGGGTAGTGTTCATCACCAAGGCCTTGGGGGACCATACCAGTCGGCTGCGCGACAAGCTCCAGGTCGGCACGCTGGCAACGGTGGAGGGGCCCTACGGCTGCTTCGATTTCCGCGATCAGCGGCCACGTCAAATCTGGATTGGGGCTGGCATTGGCATCACGCCGTTTGTCGCGCGCATGAAACAACTGGCGCAAACGCCTGGGGCCCAAGAGATCGACTTGTTCCATCCGACGGCTGATTTCGCACCCGAGGCGATCGAAAAACTGATGGCCGACGCCCAAGCGGCCCATGTTCGGGTGCATCTGCTGGTGAGTCCAAAGGATGGCCGGCTGGATGCGGAACGAATTCGTGCGGCGGTCCCGGCGTGGCAATCGGCCAGTATCTGGTTCTGTGGCCCCCCGGGCTTTGGACAGGCCCTGCGTGACGACTTTGTCGCGCACGGATTTGCCGACGCCGCGTTTCATCAAGAGTTATTTCAGATGCGCTGATGCGTTGGAATGAGGACCACGGCAACGCCGCCATCCCGTCACGCATCAGGCAAAATACACCGTCCGTCCAGAGCCCATCACGCCTCGGACACCCCTATTTTCTGCCCGCTGGACATGGGGTGGACCCCTTCCTTACCTCAGTAGCCCATGACTGAATCTGTCAACCTGAAACCGTCACCCACCGCAGTCCAGACGCCAGCCCCCGCGCCGGAACCGCTGTCGGCGGACCTGAGCGACAAGCACACGACCAGTCAAGCCTTGAAAGGCCGCAAAGGACTTGGCCGCATTCTGAATGCCGCCGGCTACTCGCTGGACGGGCTGCTGGCGGCCTTCAAGGGGGAAGCCGCCTTCCGCCAGCTGATACTGCTCAACCTGGTGATGATCCCGCTCGCCTTCCTGCTGGACGTCAGCCGCGCTGAGCGCGCCATGATGATCGCCGTGCTGCTTCTGGCCCTGATTGTTGAGCTCCTCAACTCGGCCATCGAAGCGGCGATTGACCGCATTTCATTTGCCCTGCATCCGCTTTCCAAACAGGCCAAAGACATGGGTAGCGCTGCGCAGTTGGTGGCGTTGACACTGATTTTTGCGGTCTGGGCCGTGATCCTGCTCTGACGTAAGTGAGGGATTCCTCCCGCTGAACATGCAGAAGTCGCTTATCGATAAAACGCTTCGACTTTGCCTTTCAACTTGATCAGCAGCGGATTGCCCTTGCGGTCCCGCGTCTTGACTGCGGGCACCTTCACCCAGCCTTCGCTGATGCAGTACTCCTCGACATCCAAACGCTCCTTGTCATTCAAGCGAATGCCAATGTCATGTTCAAACACGGCAGCAACGTGAAACGGACTGCGCGCATCAGCGGAGAGATGGTCGGGCAGAGGGGGGAGTTGAGTGGTTTCGTTCATGGATCTCTTAATTAAAAATTAACGCGAATTGGCATCGATTTTCCATGATTTGGCCCTTGCCTGGTCTGGCGCACCTGCTCAAACAGCGCATGGAGCCTGAATTCAGTTTCGCGGCCCGTCAGCGAAAGCGCACATTGCGCTTCCATGGCGCCCCAAAGCAGCCTATGCTGGGGCTCTATGCTGCGCCTGACCCAAGCCCCCAATCTTGCGATGGCCACGCTGTGGGCCGATGCGCTTGAAGTGGAAGGCATCGCGGCCAGCGTGCAGCGCCAGTACCTGGCCGGCGTGGCCGGACAACTGCCGCCCGATCAATGCCTGCCAGAGGTCTGGATTCAGCATCCAACGCAGGAGGCACGGGCGCGCGAACTGCTGTATCACCTGCAACATGTGCCGCAACACCGCTGGTTTTGTAGTTGCGGCGAACTGGTGGAAGGCGGTTTCGAGCAGTGCTGGAACTGCGCCGCCCTGATGCCGCGCTGACCGGTTGCGCTTTTCGATCCGCGTGCCCGACCTGTCAGGCAGAAGAAATTTATATTAAAACAGCCTCTAGCCCCCGTCCACTGCTCGCAGGTAGCTATTAATTAAATAGCAACTCTCTCAGGCAACGCGGGGCTTGACCTTGGACGCGGCCAGCTTGGCGTTCTGGCGCGCCACTTGCACATCGGCGTCAAACGCCAGCGCCACGCCCATGCGGCGCTTGGTGAAGCTCTCGGGCTTGCCGAACAGGCGCAGGTCGGTATTCGGCACGCGCAACGCCTCGTCGACGCCGTCAAACACAATGCCTTGCGCTTCGACGCCGCCGTAGATCACGGCGCTGGCGCCGGGGCTGCGCAGCGCGGTGTTGACCGGCAAACCCAGAATGGCGCGGGCGTGCAGTTCGAACTCGCTCTGGACCTGGGTGGTGAGCGTCACCAAACCGGTGTCGTGCGGGCGCGGCGACACTTCGCTGAACCAGACCTGCTCGCCCTTGACGAACAGCTCCACGCCATACAAGCCCAGCCCGGAGGGCTTACCGTCCAAGCCGACACCGAGGTCGTCGGTCACGGTTTGGGCAATGTGGCGCGCGCGCGCCAGGGCAGTGGCGGGCATCGGGTGCGGCTGCCAGCTTTCCACATAGTCGCCGCTGACCTGGATATGGCCAATTGGCGCGCAGAAATGGGTTTCCACCTGACCGTCGGCGCCCAGTGCGCGCACGGTCAGCAGGGTGATTTCGTAGTCAAAGTCGATGAAGCCTTCGACGATGATGCGGCCAGCGCCGACACGGCCACCGGCCATGGCGTAGTCCCAGGCTTTTTGCACATCGGCCGGGCCGTCAATCTTGCTTTGGCCTTTGCCGGAGCTGCTCATCACCGGCTTGACGACGCAGGGGTAGCCAATGCCCGGGCCCGCCACGCCGTCAATGGCGGCCTGCAGCTCGGCCAGCGAGTCGCAGAACTGGTACGGGCTGGTCGGCAGGCCCAAGGTCTCGGCCGCCAGCCGGCGGATGCCTTCGCGGTCCATGGTCAGGCGGGCGGCGCGGGCCGTGGGAATCACGCGCACCACACCGGCGGCTTCCAGTTGTTCCAGCATGGGCGTGGCAATGGCCTCGATCTCCGGCACCACCAGGTGCGGCCGCTCGGCCTCAATCAGGGCCTTGAGCTGGGCCGGATCGCTCATGGTGATGGTGCGCGCGTGGTGCGCCACCTGCTGGCCGGGCGCGTTGGCGTAACGGTCGACGGCGATGGTTTCCACGCCCAGGCGCTGCAGCGCAATGAGCACTTCCTTGCCCAGTTCACCAGAGCCCAGCAGCATCACCTTGGTGGCGTGAGGGGAGAGAGGAGTGCCGAGTGTGGTCATGGGTCAAAGCGCGTTGCCGCGTCCGGAAAATGAAGGAACAGGGTTGAAAAAAGAGGCTGCGTTGCCCCTGGAGGGTGGCCTGGGCGACAATCAAACCATGCAATCTTCAATTCTATCTGTGCAGGGTTTGCGCAAGTGTTACGGCGACAGCACGGTGGTCGACGACGTGTCCTTCAACATCGCGCCGGGCGAATGTCTGGGGGTGATCGGCCCCAACGGCGCCGGCAAAACCACCACCATCCGCCTGTGTCTGGGCTTGAGCGTGCCGGACGCCGGCAGCATCACCGCCTTTGATCTGCAAATGCCGCGTGATGCACTCGCCATCAAGGCCCAGCTTGGCGTGGTGACCCAGATGGACACGCTGGACCCGGATTTCACCTGCGCCGAGAACCTGCTGGTGTATGGCCGCTACTTTGGCATGAAGGACAAGCAGATTCGGGAGCGCATCCCCGCCTTGCTGGAGTTCGCCAGCCTCACGCACAAGGCGAACGCCAAGCCCGGCGAGCTGTCCGGTGGTATGAAGCGCCGCCTCAGTCTGGCGCGTGCCCTGGTGAACGACCCCAAGCTGTTGCTGCTGGACGAACCCACCACCGGGCTCGACCCGCAAGCGCGGCACCTGATGTGGGAGCGCCTGCAATTGCTGCTGCAGCAGGGCAAGTCCATTCTGCTGACCACCCATTTCATGGACGAGGCCGAGCGCCTGTGTTCGCGCCTGCTGGTGCTGGACCACGGCAAAAAAATTGCCGAAGGCGCGCCGCGCGACCTGATCGCCCAGCATCTGGAGCCGGATGTGGTGGAAGTCTATGGCACCGGCGCCCTGGCGCTGATGCATGCGCCGCTGCGGGCGCTGGCCGCCCGCGTGGAGGTGAGCGGCGAAACCGTATTTTTCTACACGCAAGACGCCGCGCCTCTGCTGAAGGCGCTCACCGTTTACCCGCAACTGCGCACACTGCACCGGCCGGCCAATCTGGAGGACTTGTTCCTCAAGCTCACCGGTCGCCAAATCAGGGAAGATGCCTAACATGCCGACCCGTACATTGAATACTTCCGCCGCGCAAAGCGTGTGGCGCGCACCGCAACTGTCGCTGCGCTTTTGGCCGGTCTTTTTACGCAACCTGCTGGTCTGGCGCAAACTGGCGATTCCGAGCCTGGTCGGCAATATTGCCGAGCCGCTGATGTGGCTGGTGGCCTTTGGCTACGGCATGGGGGCGCTGGTGGGACAAGTCACGCTGCCGGGGCCGTCGGGTGACGTGCAGGTGCCCTACATTTTGTTTCTGGCCAGCGGTTCGATCTGCATGAGCGCCATGCAGGCGGCCTCGTTCGAGGCGCTGTACTCGGCGTTTTCGCGCATGCATGTGCAAAAAACCTGGGATGGCATCATGAATGCCCCGGTGACGCTGGACGACATCGTGCTGGCCGAAATGCTGTGGGCGGCGTTCAAGGCCCTGTTCACCGTCACCGCCATTCTGGGCGTGATGCTGGTGCTGGGCATCAGTTACAGCCCGAAGTTGCTGGTCGCCTGGCCGGTGCTGCTGGGCGTGGGCAT
Organism: Rhodoferax sp.; assembly: GCF_012927445.1. Taxonomy (GTDB): domain Bacteria; phylum Pseudomonadota; class Gammaproteobacteria; order Burkholderiales; family Burkholderiaceae_C; genus Rhodoferax. The sequence goes on along the minus strand of NZ_JABBPD010000007.1, from coordinate 141,612 downwards.
CACCTTCAGCTGCCTGGCGCTGATTTTCAACGCGCTGGCCAAGGGCTATGACTTTTTTACCTACTACTTCACCCTGTTTCTCACGCCCATGATGTTCCTGAGCGGCATCTTTTTTCCGCTGGAGCAACTGCCGGTCGTGGTCCGCACCATCTCGCAATGGCTGCCGCTGACCAACGCCGTCGAACTGGTGCGCCCCCTGTTCATGGACCAGTGGCCAACGCATGCGCTGCGCCATGTGGCGGTGCTGGTCGCTTATGCGGTGGGTGGTTTCTGGCTGGCGCTGGCGTTGACGCGCAAGCGGTTTCGCGGTTAGTCGCTATTAATTTAATAGCTTCTTGCGCATACCAAACGGGGGCTACAGCCCGTTTTTATAAAGAAATACATCCACTAAAGGGCGCTGGTCTTGTTGCTAACTTTTGGCAATTGAAATCAGCCGCCCATTCCCCGAATGGTTAAATGCTTGTCTACGACAACAAATTCCCAGGGAGGGAATACATGGAACGATTCACCATCAAGGTTGAGCTGGTCACGCCCGCCATCATCAGCACGCTCACCCTCGACGGGTTGCTGGGCGCCATCCTGTTTGACACCTTGCAAGACGTGGACAAGGCCCACGCCGCCATACCCATACGATGTCGAGACGGTCTGTACCACGCCAGCGTGGCGCGGCCTGTCGGCACGATTGAATTGGGCAAGCATGGGTTCATTGCGGGCTTGCGCGCCACCCATGACCTGGACCCCGACCTCATCAAGCAGGGCAAAAACGGCCAGCCCCATCGCCACATCGGCCTGACCCGGCGCAGCGACTTTGGCAATGTCATGAACGGCTACCAGACGATCACGGCTCAATCCATCCAGTGGCATGCCGAAGGCGACCCGGAGCAAGTGCTGGAGCTGCTGCAAGAAGTCGAATTCATTGGCAAGAAGCGCACCGCCGGTTTCGGACAAGTGCGGGGCTGGCAGCTCATGGAGTCTGAGCTGGATGGCATTACCGACGCCACCGGCCAGCCGCTGCGTCCGGTGCCGCTGCCCATGTGGCACGGTGACGCCAACGCAGTGCGGGCCGATGCCGCTTGGCGCCCGGCTTACTGGTTACCGCAGCACCGCGCTATTTGCGCTGTGCCCAAGGGAGTTGCCTTATGAGCACGGCAGCCTTCTTCATGGAAAACTTTGGTCGTCACTTCATCCAACCCACGGGCGACCACTGGGCCGATGTCGGGCAGGTACTGCGCGGCTCTTACGCCATGACCGGCAAAGCCTCGCTCAGTCGCATGCAATCAGGCTGGGCCATCGTGCGGCCCGGCTCGGCCACCTTACAACTGGACCTGGACGTGCCCGTGATTCAGAAGTCGCGCCTGACGCGCTTCGAGGCCTTTGCCGCTGAACTTGCCAACTGGGACGGGCGGGCACCCCGCATCTTCATGCTGTTCGACAAAGCACCGATTGCCGCGCAATCCATCTTTGTGTCCGTGGACCAGCGGCTGGTGCGCATCTGCACCAAATCAGGCGCCAGCACCGAAGATTGGACGGTTCGCCCACCCGTCGTGAAAGGAGTCAAACCATGAAAGAGTTCAGCATCAAAAAGCCCGCGTCTATCAAAGGCTACCCCATTCACCGCATGGTGGCGGCGCTGACCAACGGCGCGCCCCATCTCTGGCGCGACAACGGCGACACGCTCACCATCCGCACCGCTGCGCCGCTGGACGCCCAAGGGCTGGTCTTGCCTGAAGTGCCAGCGGGCGAGTTGCGCTTGTTCAGTCTGCGCGCCTGCGTGGCCAGCAAGGTGCGCGGGCGCCACATCTACCCGCCGCGCGGCGATCACGCGGCCCGGCAAGCATGGCTGGGCAAACAGGGACTGCGCCACGGTTTTGAGGTGGTCGCAGTGCATTGCACCAGCGACATCGCCCGCGTTTCAGACCAATCCGGCCGCAATTTCACGCTCGACGCCACCGACTTCACCGGCGTGCTCAAGGTCACCGACGCCACCGCTTTTCAGGCTGCGCTGCGGGCGGGCGTGGGCAGCACCGGTAAAGCCTTCGGTTTCTCGCTGTTATCCATTTAAAGGGAGCATTCACATGAAAAAAATCATCATCAACGCCACACTGACCACGGTGCAACCCGTCTCCATCAAATTGCCGGACCAGGACGGCCACCCCAAGATGACGCGCGGCGTGGACAGCGACGGCCACCCCAAGAAAACCGCCTACATCCCAGCCACCACGATGCGCGGCAAACTGCGCCGTCTGGCCGTGCAGCCCCTGATGGAAGCCGCTGCTGCCGCCGGCCAACCGTGGACGCTGCACCAGGTTTACGAAGCCATGCTGGGACAGGACGCCGCCAGCGAGGCCAATGAAGAAATCGATCTGGTCGCGCTCAAAAAACGCCGGGCCGACAACCACATCGTGGACCTGTTCGGCGCCGGGCTGGGCGTCAAGTCGCGGCTGTCGGTGGGCCACTTCATGCCGGTGATCGATGTAGCGCCCGAAGCCTTTGCCGGCGTGCGCAAAGACCTGGACAGCGACACCGATGTGCTGGAGCTGATGGACCCCGAGGAGGTGAATCGCTTTGTGGACCGCAACACCAACAACTCCAAACGCGCCGCCGCTGAAGCGCTGGTCAAGAAGATGGTGACGCAAGTGCGCAAGGCCGAGAAAGCGGGGCAAGACGTGACCGACCTCAAAGCCGCGCTGGCCCTGACCGAAGCGCAGCGTGATGCGCTGGTGCTGGCGATGGGCGACATGAAAAACTCGACCAAAACCTTGACCAGCTACGAAGCGATGCCGGCCGGCATCGAGTTGAAGAGCCGCATCATCATCGACAAGGCCACCGCTAGGGACGTTGCGACGTTGCTGGCGGCGCTGGACCTGTTCAGCCGCTCGCCGGTGCTGGGCGGGCAAACCGCGCGCGGCTGCGGTGAGGTGGCGGGCAACTTCGAGCTATCGGATCAGGAGGGTGTGCTGCTGGGCGTGGTGAGTGTGGGCGGCTACGCACCGTCGAAGGTCAATTGGACAGCGGGCGGGGCGGCGTTGATGTTGGAGAAAGTCTGAACCACAGGGTTTTGGTCGCCATTCAGCATCAGATTTTTTGAGATTCAAAACCGCTTTTTTGAAGACAAAGCAACGGGTTACACCCAGTGAGAACAAGCCACCATTTATTTGTGTGGTTACTGGAAGTCAAGGCGGCTGCGTATGAACTGAATCAACGAACAAGCCACCATTTATTTGTGTGGTTACTGGAAGGGCAACATGCTCTGGTACGGCGACTTTAAAGAACAAGCCACCATTGTGTGGTTACTGGAAGTACATCAACGCCTTGGGCTATGTGCAGGGGGAACAAGCCACCATTTATTTGCGTGGTTACTGGAAGATCCGGGTGGAGTGGCCGCTGGCACCGATCGAACAAGCCACCATTTGTTTGCGTGGTTACTGGAAATGCTGAACGACGCGATCGGCAAAAGGCAAGGAACAAGCCACCATTTATTTGTGTGGTTATTGGAAGACTGGCACCAGTAACATCACCTGCGCCGTTGAACAAGCCACACATTTATTTGTGTGGTTACTGGAAGCATTTGCTGGTGAAGCCGGCATTGCGCTGGGAACAAGCCACACATTTATTTGTGTGGTTACTGGAAGCATTTGCTGGTGAAGCCGGCATTGCGCTGGGAACAAGCCACACATTTATTTATGTGGTTACTGGAAGGTTCTCGAAGTCCTGGAAAAAGGCGTTGTCGGTCAAGCCACCCTTTATTGGCGTGGTTACAAAAACAAGGGAGTCAGCATGTATCGAAGCAAAGAGCAAACGCAGTTCGCCAGTCGGGTCGAGGCGCATCTGGCCAGTGGCGGGGCGCCGTTGTTGCTGGAAGGCGCGGCGGGGTTGGGCAAAACGCGGGCTTATCTGGCGCCGTTGCTGGCGACCGGCAAGCCGGTAGCGGTCTGCGTGCCCACCCGTGCCTTGGCGACCCAGTTGCTGGAATCGGGCGACATGGCGGCGGTGCGCAGCGGCCAGTCGGTCGAGATTTTCACGCCACGCCGCAACTTCGAAACGCTGGCGCAGTACCTGGCCCACAAGCAGGCCTGCCGCGTAGCCGATGTGTTGATCTGCACGCACCAAGCCGCCTTGATTGACGTGCTGGCCGATGGCGCTTTGCTGGGCTTGAAGGATCGGTATGCCGTGCTGTTCGACGAGGCCGACCAGTTGCCCGATGCGGCGGCCTTGCGCTTTGACTGCGCGGTGGATGCCTTCACTTTCGGCGTGCTGGGCGTCAAACCCGGCAGCAACCACCGCACAACGATTGAGTCGGTGTTGAAAGAACTGCCGCGCCACTTGGCCGAACTGGAGGAACCAGCAGCTGTCAAAGCCGCCTGCCGCGGCATTCTGGACGCGCTGGACGACCCGGTTTGGTATCAAACCGTGGGGCTGGACGAGGACGGTTCTTTGCGCCTCATCCACAAGCTGCCCGCGCGGGTGCTCAAGCGCTTGTTGATGCACCCAAGACTGATTTTTGTCTCCGCCACGCTGACGGTTAACGGCACGTTTGACGACTTCAAACGCGCTTTTGGCCTGCACGACACCAGCCCGTGGAGCGCCGCAATTGAACCGGCGCGGCACGGCCAGTTGGACATCATGAGCGAGGCCTGGAACAAGGAGGCGCCGGATCATCTGGCCAAAGTGGCCGCGCATGTGGCGACGCTGCAAGGGGCGGTGCTGGTGATGGTCACCTCGCACGACGATGCGGCGCAGTTGGGGGCGTTGATGCCGGAGGCGACGGTGCGCGGCATGGACGCCGCTACCGGGCAACTTGAATCAACCGGTCAGGCTGCCGCCCGGATGGCGGCCAATGAGAGTCATGTGCTGGTGGCGGCAGGCGCTTGGGCCGGGCTGGACACGCCGATTCGCTGGCGCCATGTGGTGATGCCCAAGGCGCCGTATGGTTCTCCGACCAATCTGGACGGCCATGAGGTGAGCCGTTATGTGGACAGCCGCAACATGGCGGCGCGGCGCTTCCGGCAGGGGCTGGCACGCGGCCTGCGCACACCGGATGCCGTATGCACGCTGCACTTGCTGGAGAGCCGTTTTGACCGGGCGGAGTTCGTCAAGGCCCTGCCAATCCGGTTTGTCCCTGCCTATCAGTCGCGCTTTGGCACGGTGGAGTTGCGCACCCGGCAGGCCGAGTTCAGGAAACGCATGGTTGAAAAGTTTGGTGGACGTTGCCCGATCAGCGGTTGCGATGAGCCTGCTGCGTTGGAGGCTGCGCACCTGGGGAGCAAAGGCGGCTGGCGTACCAATCACACCGAGGGGATTTTGCTACGCCGCGATTTGCATGCATTGATGGACGCGGGCAAGCTGGAGATCATTGACGGCGTCGTGTCGGTGGCGAGCGAACACTACCAACAGTTCAACGGCGTGCGAGTGTGGTGAGGCAACAGGCCAAACCCCAGTTCATGGGGGAATAGATGGCAATTTTTTGCATCACCGGCGGCATCACAAACAGCGGCACCATCAGCAGGTAGGAAATGGAGTCCAAAGTTACCACTTGCGCGTAGGTGCTGACCAAACAAGGCCACAGCCAACGCCAGACTGTTAGTCATCAAGGCAGCACCTGCTCACAAAAACCAGCGCTTGGCTTGCGCGCCCACACTTCAAGCCTGGCCCACAACCATTGCAGACCATCGCGCGGACCGTCTTGTTCGCTCTGCAAGCCGTGGTCGGCACCAGGCAAGCGCAGGTCACAAAAGGGCGCAACACGGGTCGTGAGTTGCTGCGCAAAATGCTGATACGCAGTAACAGAAACCAGCTTATCGGCGTCACCCCAGACGCGCAGCAACGGCCACGGCGCCTCCCGCAGCGGATCGGCCAGCCGCCAGTGCCAAAAGTCGCGCCAGTAGCCGAGCGTGCGCCCCTCCAACACGGTGTCGTCGCTGGCCTCTGAGGCTTGGGCCCGCGCCAGTGCCTGCCAGGCCGGCCATTGCCCGAGACGCTGTGCCTGCAGCTCGCCGGCGTCGCGCGGATCGAGTCCGGGGGCAGAAATCATCACCACGCCAGCCAGATTCGACAGGTCAGCGGCCAGATCGGGCAACAGCTCTGCCCCTTCGGAAATACCCAGCAGCAGCACGGGCAGCCCAGAGCCCGGCGGAGGGTTGAGCTGGAAACGGGTGTGGTGCGCCTGCAAGGCCGCCCGGGCGTGGTCGCGCCAACTGGACAGGGTGTCATTTTGAACAAAGGCTGTCGTGCACTCGGTCGCCGGGCCGGCGTTGACGTTCACCCCCGGCTTGTGCAGCACCAGCAACTCGGCATGCAGCAGTCCGGCGAAATAGCGCGCCGCCACGGGCAGCCAGCCGGTACAACCCGAACCCGGTAGCACCACCACCCGGTAACGGGCGGGAGGGACCAAAGCCGGACGCGTGAGCACCGCCAGCTGCACACCCGGGCGGGCACCAGGCAAAGTACCGAGCAACCATACAGCGGGGAGCGTCGGCGCGGGGTCCGGGATGGCGCCGGTCACGGCTTTCGCCCCTTCACTCGCGCCCAGCAGGGCGACCGCCTGCAGCAGGGTCAGGATGACCGAGCGCAGGCGCGGCGCGACGATGCGCTGGTTGATCCGCACTCGCACGCGCTGAGTCGTCGCGTTATTTCAGGATCATCACTTGGTCGGCTTGCGGTGCCGGTTGCCCCTGCGACATGCCAGACATGGCCTGCCCCGGCACCATCTGGACGCCAGAGCGGACACCCCGGGCCAGGTTCGGGTCGGAATAGCCCAGCTGTGAAACGATTTGCTCGTAGACGTTCAGTGCCAGGCTTTGCGAAGTTTCACGCATCACTTTGGCCCGGTTCGGCGGCTGGATGTCGCCCCGGTTGGACAAGAGCTTGGTGTCATTGCCGGCGCCTTGGGCCGAAAAAGACGCCTTGATCTCAAAGGTCTTGGTGTTGATCAACGAAAAGTCGGCCAGCAAGTCCAGTCCATATTGCACGGTGGCGCTGGTGGTGCCTTGCAGTGGAGAAAACTGGTCGCGAAACTCGACGTGCGACAAGGTGCCAAACAGCACATAGTCAGCGCCGCTGAACTCACCTTTTTTGATGCGCGCGATGATGTCCTTGACCTCGGGCTGGCGCACCGGCTTGGCCACCTTGCCGGTTTGCAACTGGTTGAGTGCCTGCTCGGCCTTGGTCGGCTGCGGGTTGCCGGCGTCAAAGCCCTTGCCCTGCACCAGCCGGAACGACGTGCCCTTGAGCAGCGCGCCCTTGATGTCGTTGGTGAAGGAGCCGAGTTCACGCTGCTCCATGTAGCTGTAGCTGCCGGCCACGTAGGCGCCGCTGGCCTGGTGGTTTCCCGATGCGCTGTAGCGGGTGGCCTGGAATTGGCTGCTTTCCTTGTAGGTGGCGGCGACAAAATATTCCGAAACGGCCTGGGTGTAGGCCAAGTCGGTCACGGCAATGCGCGACATGGGCTGCGCCTGCGCCTGCGCGGCGGCCAGCAGGCCCAGGGACAGTGCCAGCGCCGAGAGGGTGGGGATGAAAGTGCGTCGTTGCATGGTGTGGCCCGGTTCAGCGCTTGCTGGTTTTGCGGATTTCTTTTTCATCCTGCCATTCGATCGAGCCTTCTTCCACATCGATCATCTTGAGCGTGAACTTGTAGAACACGTCCTTGGTGCTGGCGTTTTGCTTGACGATGCTGGTCAGCTCGCCTTCCAGCGTGTATTTGGCGGCCGTCATCTTGCCGATCTTGGCGGTGCTGGTCTGCTTGTACATGCCGCTCTGGTTCTGGCGCTGCAGTTCGTCCACACCTTGCTGCATTTCAGCGATGGAGCGAACAAAACGCACTTTGCCCGACTTGACCAGTGTGGTCTGGATCGAGTTCATGACATTGGTGGTGTCGATGTACTCGCTGGTCTTGTTCTTGACCGTCGAGATGGTGACCGTGGGGCGGCCCTGGAAAATACCGGTTTCCAGCAGGCTGCCGACCATTTTTTCGGCAATCATCTGCAGATCGGTCGAACCGAATTCGTTGGTGACGAGTTCAACCGACTTGGCGTCCCCGTAGTTCACCTGGCGGTCCAGGCGCACGACCGGCGAGGAAAGGGATTGGCAGGCCGAAAGGCCCACGGTGGCGCACAGCAACAGGGCGGAGGTGATCAGACGGGACATGATAGGTTTTCCTTGATAGTTTTGACAGGACGTGGCACGGGGCGGCGCGGCGTGTGGGATTCAGCGTTCAACATTCATTTCGAGGCGGAAATCGGTAACGACCGAGGACGGCGCCACGCTCTTGACGGTTTGTTGGGCCTGGCCCAGCAAACCCATTTGCTTCCACGACTCGCCATCGCCCACCTGGCTGCCGATGTTGTCAAGCCAGCGAAAACGGTAGAACACCGTCCGGTCAGAGTTGCCGCTGTTGGCCAGATCCGCCTGAACGATCAGGATGTCGTTGCGTCGAACCACCCGCATCTCGGAAATGCGCACGCCATTGGCATCACCGCGCAGTGCCACCTTGGCGGCCACGGCAACGGGGGTTCCGGCGTCGTGCTGGGCATGGGCCGCCAGCGCCAGCGTGCTTGCCAGCGCCACTATCAGTTTCTTTGTAAAAATCATTTTTTAACTTGTTTTGGAACGGTTATGGGACAGTTTTGTCCGTCGTGGTGGCCATGTTGATCGCCACAGGTTTCGCTACCGGCTTCCTGGACGCCTGTTTGGACTTGGCTTTGGGTGTTGTGCCGGCGCTTGCAGCCGCTGGCTTGATATCTGCCACCGCCACCAATGGCTGTTCAGCGAGCGCACCGAAGTTGCCAACGTCACCCACCAGCACATCCTTGTCGTACAAGCGCAAAGGCACGATGGCATATTGCCCGTTCACCTTGACGTTGATGTTGAAGTCGCGGCCGTTGATTTGGATCTTGTGCTCCCCTTCAGGCAAGTAACCCCGTGCCACATAGACCCGGCCAGGCAGCATGCGCCACAAGCGGTCATCGGCCTGCTCGGTGACAGCCGATGCGATCGAACCCACGAGGGCACCCAGCAGCCCCGCATTTTTCTGCAACTGATCCTGCATGACCCCCTTGACGAGGGCACGCGTGACGCCGCGGAACACCATGCCAGGCATTTCGTCCTTGAGCGCACGGCGCGCCATCACGTTGACATCAACCACCTTCTCCAGTTTGAATTCGCGGCCAGCGACCGAGAGATTAGTCAACAGCGGGTCGGTTGACGGTTCGATCGTCGGATACGAAATACTCACGGTGCGCAATCCACCCGGCGTGGGGACCGGAACCGTGAAGGCCCTGGGCTTGCGGGCCGGGGCGTCGCCTGCTTCCACCAAAAACAACACATCGGTCATGCGCTGGCGGCGCTTGTGGGTGAAGCTGGTGCGTGCGTCCAGACCGCGCAGGCCCTCTTCCAGCACGCCGGTTTCAGGCTTGAGTTCGATCGCCTTGCGGTAACCCGGTGCCGCCATACCAGGCTCGTTCATCACTTCGTACAAAAAGCCGGCGAGGTAATGGCTTAAGGCATTTTGATAACCGTTTTTCAGCGCCAGCACTTCGGGGTCGTTCAGGGTTTCAACCGGGTAACCGTTGATTTCCTTACCGACCGCGCCTTTACCCTTGGACTTGGCCTCCTCTTCAGCGGCTGCCGTTTCCTTGGCACGGTACTCAGCAATCAGTGCCTCACGTTCGTGGGTGCGTTTGATGTCGACCCGGGCGTTGTCCAGATCGCCAGCGGCCACCCGGTTGAGCGCCAGTCGAGTAGTCAACCAGACCTTTTCGTAATCCTGGCCTTCGTAAACCTTCAGGCGTTCGCTGATGGTGCCTGCACCCAGCATCGACAACATTTTTTGCGGATTGGTCTTGGTCGACTCTTCCCATTCCTTGACCTTGCTGTCGGCCAGCAGGAAGGCTTGGGTACTGTCGTTGTATTTGTGGTCCAACCGCAGCAGTTCACCACGCTCCAGGTTGTAGAGCAGTGCGGATTTCTCATCCACGCTGGTGGCCGAGGCCTCAAGCGTCTTTAACGCGCCGGGAATGCCACTGGTTTTCTGCGCCGTCTGCATTTGACTGGTCAGTGCATCGTGGCTTTTCATATTCGCGCAGCCTGACAAAGCTAGCGCAACACCTAGCACCGTCAACCAACGGCGTGGATTGATAACGAACATCGCTTAACTCCCTGTTTTTAATATTACATTTCGTTACGATTATGTACGAGCCTCCTTACTCCAAACTCACATTGCTTGCATTGAAAGAAGTCGTCATCCAGCGGCTTCATCCAGTCATCAAATGGCATTACGCTGGATCGTCATGCGCGTTTTGGCAAGACGGGGATTCAATAGGAACTGGATTGACCCCGCTCAGCCTTGGGCGTGGATTACACATGCTCCTCGCCAACACGCAAGTACTCGAAGGCAGCCTCCCGCGCGCGATCACCAGCTCCAACTTGTAACAAGGCGAGATAAGGCAAGTTGGAAATTGACGGGCAGGAAGATAAAATGCCCAGTAAATCAGCAATTCAATATATATGACAGAAACAACATCCCCGCCCTTTGCCAATGATCAGGCGCTGCAACTTGAAGTCGCGCAGTTGATCGTGGAGGCGTTGAACCTCGATATCCAAGCGACTGAAATTGCACCGGATGCGCCTTTGTATGGTGATGGACTGGGATTGGATTCAATCGACGTGCTGGAAATTTCACTGGTCATTTCCAAGCGTTACGGCCTGCAAATGCGTGCGGATAACCAGGACAATGAAAGCTTCTTTAGCTCACTGGCAAGTTTGACTGCTTACATCGCCAGCCAGAGAACGCGCTGATGTCAAACGCCGTCCGCATGGCGCGCTGGTTCGGTATTGGCTTGTTGCTGATTGGGTATCCGGTGTTGGCGCACTACACCAATGTGAATGCGCACAACGGCCAGTTTGGCGCGGTCGTGGCGGTTGCCCCGGTATTTGTCATCGGCCTGGTGTATGCCTTGAAGTCGTCACCCCGCTGGCTCTGGCTGTCTTTGTTCGCCATGACCGGCGCGGCGGGGGCCAGCAGCTGGACCTTGCTGGAACAGCATTTTGGCGTGTTGTACTGGCTACAAGATGCCGGCATGCAGTGCATTCTGTTCATGACCTTTGCCAGAACGCTGGTGGCAGGACGCAAACCGCTGTGCACGCAGTTTGCGGAAATGGCGCATGGCGAAATCACACCCCAGCATGCGCACTACGCGCATCAGGTGACATGGGCCTGGAGCTGGTTTTTCGGGCTCATGGCCACTGTTTCTACGCTGCTCTTTTTCCTCACCCCCTTAACCACCTGGTCCGTTTTTGCCAATTTTCTGACGTTGCCACTGGTGGCGTTAATGTTCATTGCGGAACATTGGGTACGCAGGAAGTTGCTCCCCGAGAGAAGCCTCAGTCCTATTGCCGACACGTTCCGAATCTGGAAAAACAAAAGCAAGCCAATGACCAGAACGCAGCACGCCGAGTGAACACCATGACTCGTTTGCCGCTGATGGGTCACACGCGCCCAGATCAAATCGTGGCCTGGCATGAAGGACAAGCGATCACCGTCGCCCGCTTTCTGGCGGATGTCAACGCGCTGGCCCAGCTGCTCCCGCCACGGCACTACATCCTGAACATGTGCGGCGACCGTTACCGCTTCACCGTCGGGCTGGCTGCGGCCCTTGTCAAAGGCAAGGTGAGCCTGCTGCCCTCCACCCACACGCCGGAAATGATTCGGCAAATGCTGGCTTTTGCGCCAGACGTCTTTTGCCTGCATGACACGCTGAACTGCAGCATTGCGTTGCCGCAGTTTCGTTATCCAGAGGCAACTGATGTGGCGGATGTCGATCCTGTCGTTCCCCTGATTGACAGCGCCCAATTGGTGGCGGTGGTCTTCACGTCAGGGTCGACCGGCACGCCGGTGCCGCATCAAAAATACTGGGGTGCACTGGTGCGCAGTGTCCTGGCGCAAGCCGAGCGCATCGGCTTGTCGGCGACGGCACCTGCCCATGCGATCGTCGGGACGGTGCCGCCGCAACACATGTATGGTTTTGAATCAACGGTTTTGATTGCCCTTTTAAGCGGCCACGCCCTGTGCAGTGCGCAGCCGTTTTATCCGGCCGATATCGTTGCCACCTTGGCGGAGATGCCGGCGCCGCGCGTCTTGGTCTCCACCCCCGTGCATCTGCGCATGTTGCTCGATGCCGAGCTCAAACTGCCGGAAGTCGCGCAGACACTCTCGGCGACGGCACCGTTGTCGCTGACCCTGGCGCACGAGGTAGAAGCACGTTTTGGCTCCCCGTTGCAAGAAATTTACGGCTGCACCGAAACCGGCACCCTCGCGACACGGCGACCGACCCAAACCAGTGAGTGGCGCTTGTTCGCCGGCATCAAGCTTAGCCAGCAAGGCGAGTTGGTCACGGCTTCGGGGGGGCATGTGATTCAACCGATCGTGCTCAATGACGTGATTGAACCCACGCATGATGACTGTTTTTTGCTGCACGGACGCACGGCCGAGATGATCAATATTGCCGGCAAACGCAGTTCGCTGGCCCACCTGAATCATGTGCTGAACGCCATTGCCGGCGTTGTGGACGGCGCGTTCTATATGCCTGACGGCCTATCGGACGATCACGTCATGCGGCTGGCGGCCTGCGTGGTTGCACCGACCTTAAGCGCCCCCCAAATACTGACGGCGCTGCGTGCGCACATTGACCCGGTATTTTTGCCGCGCCCCTTGCTCTTTGTCACGGCCTTGCCGCGCAACAGCACGGGCAAACTGCCGCGCGAGGCCTTAAAAAACCTGATTCAGGCACAGCTCGGTGAGCGCCCATGATCACGCACACTGCACTCCCGATTGATCTGCAACATCCGGCCTTCGCGGGGCACTTCCCCGGTAACCCGATCGTGCCCGGCGTGGTGTTGCTGGACGAGGCCTTGCTGGCAATTGCAGACGCCACGGGCTGGTCTTTGAGCGCCTGCGAATTGCGTTCGGTCAAATTTTTAAGCCCCTTGACCCCGGGGGTTGCCGTCGTGCTATTGAGCGAGGTGCTGGCCAATGGCTCGATACGCTTCGACATTCTGGCGGAGCAACGCAAGATCGCGACGGGCAGTGTGATGCTGGGCACGGTGGCATGACGTCAGCGTCGTCCACCCCCGAGACCTCCGTCTGGATGCGCACGCCTGAGCGCAGCAATATGCTCATGCTGCGCATCATGACCTGGATATCGCTGCGCCTGGGGCGGCCGGCCGGGCGAATCGTGCTGCATCTCATCGCGGCGTATTTTCTGTTGTTTGCCCCCACCAGTCGCCGTGCCTCACAAGCGTATTTGCAACGCGCGCTGGGGCGACGCGTCAAATGGTCTGACCTGTACCGGCATTTTTTCTGTTTTGCAGCCACCATTCACGACCGCATCTACCTGATCAACCAGCGCTTTGATTTATTCGATATTGAGCTACATGGGCAAGCCGCGCTGCAGGACATGCTCGCCGAGGAGGGTGGGCTGTTTTTAATCGGCGCCCACATGGGCAGCTTTGAAGTCATTCGCGCCATGGGCCGACAAATACCCAACCTGCGCGTGAGCATGGTCATGCACGAAGACAACGCCCAGAAAATCAATGCCATGCTGGCGGCCATCAATCCACAAGCCTCGACGGACATCATCGGTCTCGGTCGTATCGACTCGATGCTGTTGGTTCGTGACAAACTGGATGAGGGTGCCGTGGTTGGCGTGCTGGCCGACCGCACGCTCGGTGAAAATAAAATGCTGCCGATCCCCTTGCTCGGTAGCGTGGCCTACTTCCCGACGGGTTCGTTTCGGATGGCTGCTTTGCTGCGTCGCCGCGTGGTGTTCATGGTCGGCTTGTATCTGGGCGGCAATCGCTACCAGATCAACTTTGAACCCCTGGCTGATTTTTCCAAAACGCCTGGCGGGCAACGCGGGGCCGAAGTCGAGGCCGCGGTCGTCCGCTATGCCGCGCTGCTCGATCAATATTGTCGCCAGGCACCCTACAACTGGTTTAATTTTTTTGATTTCTGGCAACCACCCGCTGCCATCTCTGACGCAAAAACAAAATGATTTTTACTCGCTCCCACCTTCGTCCATTGTTAGGGCTCTTCGCCGGGCTGCTGGTTGTCGTCCTGTCGGCACCCAGCTATGCTGCCGATTGGGATCTTGACCAACTCATGAACGGCCTGGCGCAAACGCGTTCAGGTCATGCCCGTTTCGTTGAGAAAAAATCCATCGCCATCCTTGAGCAGCCGGTTGAATCGTCCGGCGATCTGCTCTACACCGCGCCGGATCGGCTGGAAAAACGCACCCTCAAACCCAAACTCGAAACCATGGTGGTGAACGGGGACAACCTGCAAATTGAACGCGGTCGGCAAAAAATCCAATTGCAGTTGCAGACCTATCCTGAACTGACCGCCTTCATTGACAGCATTCGTGGCACGCTCGCCGGCGATCGCAAGGCCCTGGAACGCAGCTACCAACTGAGCCTGGAAGGCGCGGCACAAGGCTGGACACTGAAACTGGTGCCGCTGGACAGCAAGATGAAGCAAGTCGTTGCGCTGATCCGCATTACAGGGGTGCGCGATGAACTCCGCAGCATCCATGTCACGCAAGTCGATGGCGACAGTTCCGTCATGCAGATCGAGAAAGTCGCGACACCATGAAGGCAGCGCTTGGGCGCCAGGGCCGGATCGCCATCTTTGTCTGGCTGGCGTTTGTCCTGACTTGTGGCGTCATCATCAGCCGCAGTCAATTCACCAACGACTTATCGGCCTTCTTGCCGCGCAGCCCCACCCCGGAGCAGCAACTGTTGCTGGAGCAAATCCGCGATGGTCTGGCCTCACGGCTGATCTTGGTCAGCATTGAAGGGACCGATGCAAGCACCCGCGCTAACCAGTCCAAACAACTGGCGAAAAACCTGCGCTCGAACCCGGCGTTTGTCAGCGTCAATAACGGCGAGCCGGTGACGGCCGAGCGGGACCAGGCTTATCTTTTCAACAATCGTTACTTGCTGAGCCCGGCTGTGACGCCGGAGCGCTTCAGCGTGGCCGGATTACATGACGCCTTGAGCGAGAGCCTCGATCTGCTCGCCTCGCCGGCCGGGCTCTTGGTCAAGTCTATGCTGCCGCGCGATCCGACCGGGGAAATGATGCAGTTGCTGGGCCAACTCAATGGCAATCGGCAACCCGCCATGCTGGAGGGGGCATGGGCCTCGCCCGACGGCAAGCGCGCGCTGCTCTTGATGCAAACCCGCGCCTCGGGTGCCGATACGGATGCCCAGCAATCGACCATGACGGCCATTCAGCAGGCCTTCAACACCGTCGCTGGGGTGAGCCCAGGCAGCAAGCTCGAAATGACGGGCCCCGGGGTGTTTTCGGTGAAATCGCGTGACACCATCAAAGAACAGGTTTCGTGGTTATCGCTCATCAGCATCCTTTTGATTGCGACGCTGCTGCTGCTGGTTTATCGCTCGTTGCTCGCGCTGGTGTTGGGGTTTTTGCCGGTCATCAGCGGTGCGCTGGCCGGGATCGCTGCTGTCAGTCTGGGTTTTGGTACCGTCCACGGCATCACGCTGGGGTTTGGCACCGCGCTGATTGGCGAAGCGGTGGATTACTCCATCTACCTTTTTGTGCAATCCGAACAGGTCGCAGGCGATCGGCCAAACTGGATCAAGAAGTTTTGGCCCACCATCCGCTTGGGCGTTTTGACCTCCATCGTGGGCTTCGCCTCATTGCTGTGGTCGGGCTTTCCTGGCTTGGCCCAACTGGGGCTGTATTCCACCGTGGGTCTGCTGACCGCCGCCGGCATGACGCGCTATGTGTTGCCCCACCTGCTGCCAGCGCGTTTCCACATTCGCGATGTGTCGTTCATTGGCCATCGTCTGTCGTGGCTGGTACAGCGGGCGGCCGCACTGCGCTGGCCCGCACTCATTGTGCTGGTGTCGGCGCTGGCGATTTTGATTCAACACCGGGAAACCTTGTGGAGCAGCAATATCTCTTCGTTAAGTCCGATTTCACAATCGGATGTGCAACTCGACACCCGTTTGCGCTCGGACACCGGCGCACCCGATGTGCGGTATCTGGTCGTGGTTTCGGGCGCCAGCCGTGAAGACGTGTTGCAAGCCAGCGAGCGGGTTGCCGCCGTGCTGCAAACCCAGGTTAATGGCGGGCATCTGGCCGGCTTTGAGAGTCCCAGCCGCTATCTGCCGAGTCTGGCGAGCCAACGTTTAAGGCAGGCCAGCCTACCCGCGACGGCCGTGCTGCAAGCCAATCTGGCGCAAGCAGTGCAGGGCTTGCCGGTCAAACCCATCCTGTTTGCCTCTTTTCTGGCCGATGTCGAAGCGGCCAGCAAGCAACCTTTGTTGCAGGCGGCGGATCTTGAAAAAACGTCCATGGCCATGGCGGTGGATGCCCTGCTGGTTCAGCAAGAAGGCCACTGGAGTGCTTTATTGCCATTGACCGCGCTGGCCGACCAGGATATCAATGCCGACAGCATTCGATCGGCACTGAACGCGGCCCAGCTGCCCAGTGTCTTGTTCATGGACATGAAAGTCGAGGCCGATCGACTGTTCGCCGGCTATTTGAACGAGGCGATTGTGTTGTCACTGGGCGGACTGACGGTCATCTTCGGCTTGTTGCTGGTGGTGACCCGTTCTGCCTCCCGCGCAGTTCGCATCATTGCCCCCATGGTGGCCGCCGTGATCACGGTCACAGCAGGTTTGGCGCTGTTCGGCCAGCAGCTGATGATCTTGCATCTGGTTGGTTTGCTGCTGGTGGTGGCCGTAGGCTCCAATTACGCCCTGTTTTTTGATCAAAAGGAGGCTGATTCAAAAGTGACCCCCAGTACCTTGGCGTCCATGCTGTTTGCCAATCTCACGACCGTTGCCGGTTTTGGCCTGTTGGCGTTTTCCAAAGTCTCCATCTTGCAGGCGATGGGCGTCACCGTGGCGCCGGGTGTGGTTCTGGCCCTGATCTACGCCGCAATTTTTGCCCGCTCGTCCCGTGCTTGAATCAGCTTGGCGCCCCACTTGGTTGATACGCAGCACGCTATGGCTGCATGGTGTGGCGGTGCTGGCTTTGCTGGTGTCGCCCATGCATTGGCGCTGGGTGCTGGCAGTCATGCTCGCCAATCACATGGTTCTCATGCTGCTGGGGCTCTCGCCGCGAAGCCACGGAATGGGGTCGAACTGGACGCAACTGCCCGCAGCTGCGGCGGCACGTCATGAAATCGCGCTGACGATTGATGACGGCCCCGATCCGGTGGTGACGCCACAGGTCCTTGAGGTGCTTGAACGTTATGGTGTCCGGGCTACTTTTTTTGTCATTGGTGCGCGCGCTGAACGCTATCCCGAGCTGTGCCGCGAAATCGCAAGACGCGGGCACGCGATTGAAAACCATAGTCAACGTCATCGTCATAATTTCGCTTTGATGGGATTGAAGGGCATCACCAAAGAGTTGCAAGCGGCGCAAGACACGCTGACAGGCCTCACCGGGCAACGTCCCCGGTTCTTCCGGGCCCCTGCCGGCTTTCGTAACCCGTTCCTTGACCCGGTACTGACCCGCTTGGGCTTGCAACTGGTGAGCTGGTCCGTGCGCGGCTTCGACACACGCGTGAGCAACGCTGTCAAAGTAACCAACACCTTAGTCGCAGGACTGCGCCCCGGTGCTATCTTGCTGCTGCATGATGGCAATGCCGCACGCACGCGTGCCGGCACGCCGGTCATCCTGGAAGTTCTACCGGCATTACTGGACGCCGCCGTGGCGAATAATTTGCGGTTTGTGACACTGCAGCAGGTGTAATTGATGCATCTCACACCTTCTAATGACGAGCCCATGAATAATTCCCTTGCCCCGCTGGCGTGGTATCGCCAGGTCGCCATTGCCTTGCCCCGGCATCTGTGGCTCAAGGCAATGGTCACGCCCTTGTTCATTGCCCTGTTTTTTGGCGCTTACCTCTACCTGCTGAAAAGCCCCTCGTTTCCAATCACCGTGATGCCGCTCACCGTGCTGGACCATTTAATCAGTTTCCAACCGTCGGCCATGCCGCTGTATGTTTCGCTCTGGGTCTATGTTTCATTGCCGCCCGCCATACTGGGCACTCGGCGCGAACTGTTTGACTATGCCGCCGCGATGGCGATCAATTGCCTGATTGGTCTGCTGATTTTTTATTTCTGGCCAACTTCAGTGCCGGCATCTCAAGTTGATTGGGCCCTGTACCCCGGCATGGACTATCTCAAAAACATGGATGCAGCCGGCAATGCCTGCCCGTCACTGCATGTGGCCACCGCGACTTTTTCAGCCATCTGGCTGAATTTTATTTTGAGTCGGTTTGGGGTGCCCAACTGGCTACGCTACGTCAATTGGGCATGGTGCACCGGCATTATTTATTCGACCATTGCCATCCGGCAGCATGTTGTGGTGGATGTCGTGGCGGGCTTGTTATTGGGCATACTGGTGGCGCAACTGTCATTACGGCAGCGGCGTTGTGTTCAAATTCCTCTTTGATTTTGGTTTAATTTCATGCTGAAATCGCTTCACCTCTCTAGCTTTACGGCGACCAGTGCCATCGGTCGGGGCCTGCTGGAAACACTGGATGCCTTGCGCCAGCGCCGCAGTGGCCTGCTGCCCTGCACCTTCGACACGGTCGATTTGAAGACGTACACCGGCGAAGTGCCAGGTGTTGATGCTGTCAGGCTCCGCCCGCCACTGGCCGCCTTCGACTGCCGTAACAATCGGCTCGCACAACTGGCCTTGGAGCAAGATGGCTTTGCCACTGCCGTCAAGGCGGCGGTCGAGCGCTACGGCGCCTCGCGTGTCGGCGTCTTTATTGGCACCAGCACGGCGGGCATTTTGCAGACCGAGTTAGCCTATCGCCGGCGTGACCCCGTCACTGGCGCCTTGCCACCGGATTTCAATTACCGCGGCACGCACAGCACTTTTTCCGTCGCCGACTTCACAAGCCACTACTTTGATCTGACGGGACCGGCGGTCGTGGTGTCCTCGGCCTGCTCGTCCAGCGCCAAAGTGTTCAGCTCGGCGCGCCGGATGCTGGCCGCTGGTTTTATTGACGCGGCGGTCGTCGGTGGCGTCGACTCCCTGTGTCTGACCACCTTGTATGGGTTTAACTCCTTGGGCTTGCTTTCCGGGCAGGCCTGCCGCCCATTTGATGCCAACCGCAACGGTATTTCGATTGGGGAGGCCGCCGCCTTTGCCTTATTGGAACGCCTGCCCGAGCCTCTTGATGCGGATGCTGTGCTGTTACTCGGTGTCGGCGAATCCAGCGACGCCTATCACATCTCCTCGCCGCATCCGGAAGGTCTGGGCGCACGCATGGCAATGCAGGATGCGCTCAAGATGGCGGGCTTGCGCCCCGCTGATATCGACTACATCAACCTTCACGGCACAGCAACCCAAAGCAATGACGACGCCGAAGGCAAAGCCGTGCTGGCCCTGTTCGGCTCGCAGACCCCGTGCAGTTCAACCAAAGGCGCCACCGGCCACACACTCGGGGCAGCGGGTGGCCTTGAGGCCGTCATTTGTGCGCTGGCACTGCAAAACAACTTGCTGCCAGCGGGCTTGAATACCGAGCATCTTGATCCCAAGCTGAACCTCAATTACCTGATGACCAACCGCGAACAACCCCTCTCACATGTACTGAGCAACTCCTTTGGGTTTGGTGGTACCAATTGCAGCCTGGTTTTTGGAAGAGCCAAATAATTCATGACACTCTCCGCCTACATTGAAGGTATTGGTCTGCTGGGGCCTGGCTTGAATAACTGGCCGAGTGCCCGCGCCATTTTCTTGGGCCAGCAGCCCTATCAAGCCAGCAAAACTGTGTTGCCGGTACCCACCTTATTGCCCGCCGCAGAGCGCCGCCGCAGTGGTGCCATTGTCCGGCTCACTCTGGCGATTGGCCTGGAAGCGATCGCCATGGCAGAGCAGGATGCTACCCAACTCACGAGCGTTTTTTCCGCCTCCAGTGGCGATGGCGAAAACTGCCATGCCATCTGTGAAGTGCTGGCCTCGGATGACCGCTCCATTTCCCCCACCCGATTTCATAACTCAACCCACAATGCCGCCGCCGGTTATTGGGGTATCGCTACGGGGGCGATGACCAGTGCGTCCGTCTTAAGTGCGTTCGATGCGAGTTTTTGCGCGGGGCTGCTTGAAGCCTTGTCCCTGGTCGTTATAGACAACACCCGGACCGTCCTGCTGGCCTATGACACCCCCTACCCGGAGCCCTTGCACAGCGTCCGCCCGATCAGCGATGCCATTGGTATCGCGCTGGTATTGGCACCGCAGCCCAGTCAACACAGTCTGGCGCACATTCGTGTGGCCCTGACCGACGCCGCAGCGCACACCCTGCAAAATCCGGCACTTGAGCAATTGCGTTCAGGCATCCCGGCCGCCCGCGGCCTGCCCTTGTTGCGCGCCCTGGCCTTGCGCACAGAAGAACACCTCGTGCTGGATTACCTTGACAGCAGTCGTCTTGCCGTGACCGTGACCCCGTGTTGAACTTCGCCCCACGCGACCACGCCTGGATTGCCGCCCATGTGCCCCACCAGGGCAGCATGTGCCTGCTGAACAGCGTACTGGCCTGGGATCAGCTCAAGGTCCAGTGTGATGCCATCAGCCACCGCGACAGCACCAATCCGTTACGCGCCCATGGCCGGCTAGGTGCGGTCTGCGGCATTGAATATGCGGCACAGGCCATGGCCCTGCATGGCGCGTTACTGGCCGGGCCCAGCCTCGACACCCCCCGCGCCGGCTACCTGGTCAGTGTGCGCAGCACGACGCTGCACGTTGCGCGCCTGGACGACATTGCCGCCGATCTATGGATTGAGGCCAGCTGTCTGACCGCCAGCCCCAACAACATCCTGTACGAATTCAACGTTAGCGCAGCGGGTCAACTGCTGCTGGCAGGACGCGCCGCCGTGGTACTCAATGCGGCGGCACTCACTCCCGGAGAATCTTAATGAAAACTGCATTAGTTACAGGCGGCAGTGGCGGCATGGGTGCCGCGATCTGTCAGCGACTCGCGGCCGACGGCTGCCATGTTTATGTGCATGCCCATCATGGTTTGGAGGCGGCACAGCGGCTGGTGGACCGCATCTGCGCCGGGGGCGGCAGTGCCGAAGCCCTGGTGTTCGACGTGACGGACAGCAGTGCCGTGACCGATGCGCTGACGCCGATCATCGAACACAAGCCGATCCAGATATTGGTGAATAACGCCGGCATCCACGACGACGCCATTTTTCCCGGCATGCGGGCCGAGCAATGGCACCGGGTGATTGATGTGTCAGTGAATGGCTTTTTCAACGTCACCCACACCTTGATGATGCCCATGATCCGCAGTCGCTGGGGCCGCATTGTCAATGTCTCGTCGATCGCGGCGCTTACCGGCAATCGCGGCCAGGTGAATTATTCGGCGGCCAAAGGCGCCATCAATTCGGCCACCAAATCACTGGCGCAAGAAGTGGCCAGTCGCGGCATTACCGTGAACGCCGTCGCCCCCGGCATTATCGACACCGCCATGAGCGCTTCGGCGTTCAAGGCCGACGACATCGCCCGCCTGGTACCGATGAAGCGGGTGGGTCAACCCTCGGAAGTCGCAGACCTGATTGGCTTTCTCGCCTCGGAGCAGGCGGCTTACATCACCGGTCAGATCATCTCCATCAATGGCGGCATGATTTAACCGGTCACCCTCAAATTTATGACCATTGCCTCCACGCTGTCCACCCACAAGACCGAAGCCCTGCTGTTTTTCACACTGCTGCAACTCACGGTGATCGTGCTGGCCGCCCGCATTGGCGGCGGTGTTGCCTTGCGCATCGGGCAGTCCATGGTGGTGGGTGAAATCGTGATCGGCATCCTGCTGGGGCCCTCGCTCTTTGGCCTGCTCGCCCCCGATGTCTTTCAGTACGTGTTTCACTCCGGCGCGCCGGAACCGATGCAGATGCTGTCGCAAATCGGGCTGGTGCTGCTGATGTTTCAGATTGGTCTGGAGTTCGACTTTTCTCACTTGAGCGCACGGCGTAACCGCCGGGCCGTGATGTGGATCGCCAGCTTCAGCATGGTGGCGCCCTTTGCCCTGGGGTTTATCGTCGGCCAAGCCAGTGCCGCCTCGTTGTCACCGGGCGCGCACCCGCTGGGTACGGCGCTGTTTGTGGCCACTGCGTTTTCGATCACCGCCTTGCCGATTCTCGGGCGCATCATGATGGAATTCAACATGACGCGCACTCCGATTGGCGTCATCGCCATCAGTGCGGCGGCCATTAACGACGTCATCGGCTGGCTGCTGCTGGCATTGATCACCACGCTGTCCCTGTCCAACTTTGATGCACCCAGCTTTGCCCTCAAAGTGGCGCTGGTGCTGGGCTTCTTTCTGGCCAGCTGGTGGGTGATTCGCCCGTTGATGAAGCGCATCCTGCACCGCTGCAATGCGCACTCGGGCGTGTTGTCGCACAACCTGCTGGGCATTGTGCTGGCAGGCATTTTCCTGTCCGCGATGACCACCTACCAGTTGGGCATTTTTGCCATTTTCGGCGGCTTCATGATGGGCGTACTGTTGCACGATGAGCATGCCTTTGTCCGCGCCTGGACCACCCGCATCAGCCCGTTTGTTATGGTGTTTTTTCTGCCCATCTTCTTCACCTACACCGGGCTGCGCACCAATATCGGCAGCCTGGATACCCTGGCGGCCTGGGGCTGGTGTGCGCTCATAGTCTTCCTCGCCACCCTGGGCAAATTTGGCGGTGCTTACCTGGCCGCCCGGGCGGCCGGCATGAATCACGAGGAGGGCAAAGTCATGGGCGTGATGATGAATACGCGCGCCCTGATGGAGTTGATCGTCATCAACGTCGGCTACGACCTCGGCGTGATCTCGCAGCAGATGTTCACCATCCTGGTCATCATGGCCATTTTCAGTACCGTGGTGACCTCGCCGCTGCTGCGGGTCTGGCTGCCGCGCATCGGCATCCCGGTGCCGTCACGCTCGGAAAAAACCGACCGCACGGCGCATGAGCAGCGCGGGTAAGCGCAGCACAAATCCGACAAAAAGCCGCGTGTGCATCCAGGTCAGCAAGACGTTATCGCGCAAATAGCGGAAGTGCGAGACGCCGCCTTCATCAGCGCGCAGGTAGCGCACACGGGCGAGTAAATTGACCGGCTTCACGCCGCTCCAGCACAGTCGCACCGCCGCCTCCGGGTCAAAATCGAAGTGGCGCATCCAGGGTTGCCGCCGCATCACTTGGCACAGCGGCGCAATCGGATAGACCCGAAAGCCGAACAGCGAATCGCCGATACCGGCCCACAAGGTCTCCAGATTGGCCCACCAGTTGGACACCTGCCGACCTTTGACACGCAAAGTCGGAGCACTGGCGTCGAACACCGGCACGCCCAAAATCATGGCTTGTGGTTGCTGCGCGGAGGCCGCCATGAACGCGGGGATGCAATCGGCCGGGTGCTGGCCATCCGAGTCCATCGTCAGGGCGTGGGTGAAGCCTGCTTGCGCGGCCAGTTGGAGCCCGTGCAACACGGCCGCCCCCTTGCCCTGGTTGTGCGGGAGTTCTATGACGCGCAGCGCACTGTCTTGGGCGGCCATGTCATGCAGGCCGGCCGCAGTGCCGTCGGTACTGCCATCGATAACGACCCACACCGGATTCCAGTATTGGCGCGCATCGCGCACGGTTTCAAAGACTTTCGCGCCAGGGTTGTAGCTGGGGATGATGACAACATGAGTTGTGGATGCGGTCATAGAGATTCAGTTGGGAGGTGAGGTCGGCGCGCCGACCTCTTTGCCGGACAGTGCGCCGGGGGGATGAAAAGCGGAACCTTGGATCAATTCGCTTGCAAAGTAGTCCTGCAATTCAGCCATGAAGCGATGGGTATGGGTCGGCGGATCGAAGCGGCGTCCCAAGCGCACCCGGTAGGTGATGGGCAAGACCGGCTTGCGGAACAAGGGCCAGCCTTTGCTCAGGTACTTGGTATCGGTTTCGATCAAAACGGTTTGCACCGGCACTTGCGCCTGGTGGGCAATTAAGCCGATGCTGCCGCGCAGCGGATTCACGGGGTCGCGCGTTGTCCGGGTGCCTTCGGGAAATAACAACAAGTGGCTGCCATTCTGGAAATCATTAACCGACAAATGGATCATGTTGCGCACCGGCTCGCTGCCGATGTAACGTGCCAAGCGTGAACCGGCCCCCAGAAAAACGTTGTCCATCAAGTTCGATTTCATCACGCAGGCGACATTGGGCAACCGGGAAATCACCATCACGGCATCCAGCAAACTCGGATGGTTGGGCGCAATAATGAGCGGACCTTCATGGCGCAGGGCATCGAGTGCGGTCAGGTCAAAATGGCAGCGCCGCGAGGCACTCAAACTGGCCAGATAGCAACGAAACAGGACCATGATGACCCAGCGGCCGAGGGCACGGCCCCGGTGCAGCGGCAACAGCGGGTAGAGCACCACCGCCACCAAGGTCCACCCCAGACAGAGCAAGCCCAGCCAAAGCAGGCCCAGGTACAGCACCAGATAGTCGTAGAGCCCAATAATTTTGCGCATAAGGGCTCGACTACGCGGGAAGCGATGCGCTGGCTTCCATCTCCACCAGCAAGTCGTGCCGGCAGACATCCGCTTGCAGGAAAACCGCATTGAACTGCGGCCCCATCCGCTCTTGCATGACGTCTCGAATGGCCGCCAGATCGGTGCTGTGACGCACGTAAACACGGTACAGAAGATTGCGGAGCGAAAACAGGGGTTTGGCCACTTGCTGATTGGCGACCTGAACAATGGTTTCAATATTGGTCAGGGTTTCGCGGGTCTGCGCCTGCACGTCGCCGGGATGCACGGTGCGATGACCCACAATGCTGGCCGTCCCCGAGACAAACAACACCGCCTCAGAACCCAGGCGAACCAGGCTGGCACGCGCAAAGGTCGGACTGCGCGGACCGTAGTGGTCGGGATAGGCAAAGGCACTGATCTGGCGTGGGTTCTCGATCGCCAGCGGCGACTGGCGCCCGGCCAAAAAAGCGATCGTCAACGGACCGCTGACGGCACCCAGCGCACAAGCGGCCGGCACATTGCCCACCACGTCGCGCCGGCACGCAATAAAGGCCTTTTGGCGCCCCTGATTGAACTGGCGATAGCGCTCTAGCCCATGGCTTTGACCGTTGATGTCCGCCATGTAGTTCCACAGGCGAAACAAATAAGGGTACTCAAGCGCTTCCAGCAGCTCAAAAATTTGCCGGTAGGCCCGTTCCGTGGTGTGCTGCAGCGGCGTCGACGTCGAGCCGGCTTCGGGCGCGCTTTCGGCGAGTTCGATCACCCCAAACAAGGTGCTGCCATCGTGGCGGTACCGAATGTCACCGCGCTGCCCCGGTTCCAAAGCCGAACCACTGAACCAGACGTCGCAGACCGGGTCAGCGGCTGCGGCTGCGGCCATCGTGTCCGCTTGACCCGAGGGGGCCGATTTCATTTCTGCCAAAGGGGGCATCAACACCCGGATCAACGGGGCGTCGATCCGGGGTGCTGCGGACTCGGTCAGCGGCGCCGCAACATAGCAAATGGCACCCAGCACATGGCGCGCGCGCGCCTCACTGAGTTGCCCCAACGCCACCAGCGACAGGTGCTGGTTGCTCAATACCGCCAAATCCATCGTCATCCGTTCACCGCAGCACGCGTGGCCTCAACGGGCCGGATATTGTGCCGACGCATTTTCCAGGCCTCAAACGTACGTTTGAAATTAAATAACGAACCCAAGTAATAGATAACCTTGAACATCACGATGGACCGCGCCGTGGGCGTTGTGCCATAGACATCGCCCGCCAGCACCGAGAGCAAGGCCTCTTTGACGCGAAACGGATTGCCTGGATTCATGAACATCTCGCGCATGGTGGGATTGGTCACGCGGTAGATGAACCAGGAAAAAACTTTGGGTCCGTGGCGCATGCGTTGGTCAAATTTTTTCAAGGCGGCGGCGGTCTGTGCCGGATGGCGCAGGCAGGTGTCCACCGTATCGGCACCATCAAACGCGTTTTGCATGGCCAGCATCACGCCGGAGGAAAACACTGGATCAATGAAGGCAAAGGCATCGCCCAGCAGCAGATAGTTGTCGCCATGCGTGCGCTCACAGACGTAGGAGAAATTACCCGTCGCCTCCGCTGTGGTTTCCATGTGCGCCTGTTCGAGGCGTTGCGCCAGTTTGGGGCACAGGGCGATGGTTTCTTGAAAGAACACATCCAGTGGTTTTTGAGCGCGCGTTTTCAGGTAATAAGGCCAGGTCACGGCACCGATGCTGGTCAAGCCATCGGTCAGTGGAATAAACCAGAACCAGCCATGCTCAAACCAGAAAATGGTGATGTCGCCTGCATTTTTTCCCTCATTGCGCTTCACCCCTGAAAAGTGCGCATAGACGGCCGTGCTGTTGTGTTTCTTGTTGCTGTGCTTGATTTTCATGCGATTGCCGAGAAAGGTATCGCGGCCAGAGGCATCCAGCACAAAGCGGGTGTTCCAGCATTCTTCCCGCCCGTCGTCGTGCCGGGCCTGCACCCGGGCCCCTTGTGAGTCGGGCAAAAACACGACTTCTTTGACCTGGCAGCCTTCAATCACGTTCGCGTTCTTGGCGGCCGCATTGCGAATCAGGATTTCGTCAAAGTCAGCACGCCGCACCTGGTACGACATGGGCATGGATTTATCCCAGGCATCGGCGAAATCGACCGTCTGTTCGTGCTCATGGACCGGGGAGACAAATTGGGCGCCCCATTTCTCCATGCCAATCGCGCGCACCGCGTCGGCAACGCCGAGCTTTTCCAGCAAAGGCAAATTGGCGGGCAACAGCGATTCACCAATATGAAAGCGGGGGTGATGGGCTTTCTCCAGCAGGGTGACTTTGTAACCCCGCTCAGCCAGCAACGTCGCCGCTGTGGCGCCCGCAGGTCCGCCGCCGATGACGAGCACATCGCATTCGGAGGGAGTGACCGCTGCGGCCGTTGCATGGTTATCGGTGTGAGTATTCAATTTGGACCCTTCAGGAGGTTCGATTGTATTAAAACCATCGCTAATCGTTCGCTAGCCGCCAACGAGCAGCGCTGACCCTGGTGCAGGGACCCGTGGCCGGCACGCCACGGAGGATGACCGCGATATCAGGTCTGCGCCACCTTGATCATGTCGGCCGCTTTCTCCGCGATCATGACCACCGGCGCATGGGTGTTGCCGCCCACCACGCGCGGCATGATGGAGGCATCCACCACGCGCAAGGCATCGATGCCGCGCACGCGCAACTGGGCATTCACCACGTCCAGCGGACCATTGCCCATGCGGCAACTGCCCACCGGGTGGTAGATGGTGTCCGCGTGATCGCGGATGAAGTGCTCGATCTCGAGATCGGTGCGGGCGCGGGCGGACACCGCCAGTTCTTTGCCATGAAGGGCCGCCAAGGCCGGTTGCGCCAGGATGTGACGCATCAGTTTGAAGCCGCGAAGCAGACGGTCCATATCGTCGCGCTCGCCCAAAAAGTTGGGATCGATCAAGGGCGGCGCCAGCGGGTCTTTGCTGGCCAGCTGGACGCTGCCACGGCTGCGTGGACGCAGCAGGCAGACATGACACGAGTAGCCGTGCCCCAAAGGGGTGGTGCGCCCGTGATTGACCAGTTTGCCAACGACAAAGTGCAGCTGCAGGTCCGGGATCGGCTCGCTGGCCTGGCTCTTGATGAAGCCCCCCGCTTCGGCAAAATTGCTGGTGAGCAGGCCGGTGCGATGGCGGCGCCACTCAAAAATTCCTTGAGCAACACGCGCCGCCCCCGTCAAGGACAGACCAAACAATGCCTTGGCCTGCGGCGCATGCACCACCTGCACCACGTCGATATGGTCATGCAGGTTTTGCCCGACGCCCGGCAGGTCGTGCAAGGTGGCAATGCCGTTTTCCAGCAGGTGGGCGTGCGGACCAATGCCGGACAGCATCAAGATCTGGGGCGACTGCAAGGCGCCGGCGCACAGCAGCACCTCGCGCGCCGCCCGCAACTGCTTAACCTGCCCGTCCTGATGAAATTCCACGCCGACCGCGCGTTTGCGCTCCAGCAAGATGCGGGTGGTGTGCGCGCCGGTGAACACCTGCAGGTTGGGGCGATCCAGGTTGGGCGTCAGGTAGGCTTTGGCCGCGCTGTAGCGCTCGCCGTTTTTGTGCGTCACCTGATACAGGCCGACACCCTCCTGGCGCTCGCCATTGAAGTCGGGGTTGTGAGCAAAACCCGCTTCCAGACCGGATTGCACAAACAGCGGGGCAACCGGGTGCGGGCTGCGTAAATCCATCACATTCAGCGGGCCGCCGCCGCCGTGGAAGGCGTCGGCGCCGCGTTCGTTGTGTTCGGCACGCTTGAAGTACGGCAGCACCTCGTCATAGGACCAGCCGGGGTTGCCCTGCGCCGCCCAGTGGTCGTAGTCAGCGCGGTGGCCGCGGGTGTACACCATGGCGTTGATTGAGCTGGAGCCGCCCAGCACCTTGCCGCGCGGCTGGTAACCGGTTCGTCCGTTCAGCCCGGCTTGGGGCACGGTGTCAAATTGCCAGTTGGCTTGACCGGTCTTGGCCAACAGGGCCAGGCCGGCCGGGCAGTGGATCAACACACTGCGGTCGACCGGGCCGGCTTCGAGCAGGGCCACGTTGATGTCGGGGTTCTCGCTCAACCGCGCGGCCAGCACGCAGCCGGCCGAGCCACCGCCGATGATGATGTAGTCAAACATGGGTTCCTCCGGGCACTTGATGAATTCTTTTGCTGTGTGCCAGGGTCGTACATTACCGCAAACTTCAGGAGGCGTGAGCAGGCCCATTGCGTCGATTCAGCGCCTCGGAACAGCCGGACCTCCGGTCGGATCCACTCGCCAGCGCTTTGCCAGTCGCCTGTTTCTTTGGCGTATGGGTGCACACCCCCGGTTATTAAATTGCACGCAATTTAATTGCGAACTATAATTAAGTCATGTCAACGCAACCCCGCACCACGCCAACCGATGCCGCCCTGCTGCTGGACAACCAGTTGTGCTTTGCGCTGTATTCCGCCTCGCTCGCCATGACCAAGCTCTACAAGCCGTTGCTGGCCGAACTGGGGCTGACCTACCCGCAATACCTGGTGATGCTGGTGCTGTGGGAGCAGGACGATGTAACGGTGTCAAAGCTGGGCGAACGCCTGTTTCTGGACTCCGGCACGCTGACGCCGCTGCTCAAGCGCATGGAAGCCGCCGATTTATTGCGGCGCACCCGCTCCGCGCAAGACGAACGGCGGGTGCACGTCACCCTCACGGCCACCGGCCGCACGCTCAAAACCCGCGCCGCCCAGGTGCCGGCGTGTGTCATCCGTGCCACCCACCACGCCATTCCAGAGCTGATGGCGCTGACCCAAAAAGTACAAGCCCTGCGCGACCAATTGGCGGCTTGATGACGCGTTGAGGGCCGTCGCGCATCGCCTCACCCACCCCCTCTCGTCCTTCTCTTTTTAACCCGCTTCGATTCAAGAAGCTTTTTTCAAGGAAACACCATGGTCACCAAAGTCGAAAAAGTTGTCTACCAAGCCCACGCAACCGCCACAGGCGGTCGGGACGGCACCATCCGCTCATCGGATGGCTTGCTGGACCTCAAGCTGCGCGTGCCGGTAGAAATGGGCGGTGCGGGCGGCGGCGTCAACCCGGAGCAGCTGTTTGCCGCCGGCTACAGCGCCTGTTTCATTGGCGCCATGAAATTTGTGGCCAGTACACAAAAATTGGCCATGCCAGCGGATGCGTCCATCAATGCCACGGTGGGCATTGGCCAGATTCCGGCCGGTTTCGGCATTGAGGTGCAAATGGTGGTGAGCCTGCCGGGCATGGGGCGCGAGGCCGCGCTGGCCCTGATCAACAAGGCGCACGAAGTTTGCCCCTACTCCAACGCCACGCGTGGCAACATTGAGGTGATGCTGACGCTGGCCTAATCGCGTCCGCTGTGCGGGCGCGGGGCCTTGAGCTCACGCAACTCATCATGCAAACTGCGGACCTCGGTGCGCAGCGCGCTAATCTCGTGCATCAGGTCGCGCTCGATCTGCCGCTCTTCGGTTTCAACGAACATGGCCGCCACCGAGGCGGTGACCAGCGACAGCACCGCCAGGCCCAGCAACACGACCAGCACCGAAAATGCGCGCGAGGCGTGGGTGCTGGGCACGATGTCGCCATACCCCACCGTCGCGGCGGTGGTAAAGGCCAGCCACAAGCCATCGCTCAGCGTGATGGCGCTCGGCTCCAGGATCCAGAACCCCACGCCACCCAAGCCCAGGATCACCAGACACAGCAGCAGTGAGTAAATCAGCCCGCGCCGGGTAATGAATCGTGTACGGTGTTGCCATTTCATAGTGGGGCGACTGTACAGGGCATTGGTGCCCGTGCGACGCGTCGCTTCTTAAAAAGACGTGCGCTTGCGGATAGGCCGACGCAGCGCCCGTAGGATCGGGCATGATGCGGGCTCACACACAAAAGCAACCATCAAGGAGCGCCATGAAGCTGGCTTTGCTGTCAGACATTCACGCCAACCTGCACGCCTTTGAGGCCTGTCTGGCGCATGCCCGCGACCAGGGCGCAGAACAATTTGCCCTGTTGGGCGATCTGGTCGGTTACGGCGCTGACCCCGTCGCCGTGGTCGAACGCGCGCAGGCGTTGGCGGCCGGCGGCGCGCTGCTGATCAAGGGCAACCACGACGCGATGGCGGTCGCCCCGCCAGCAGAGGTTAAAACCGTGGGCGAAAGCACGGCCACCTGGACCCACGCACAACTCAGTGACAGCCAGCGGCTCTTTCTGGACCACTTGCCCCTGACGCTGCAGCAGGACACCATGCTGCTGGTGCACGCCAGCGTGGACGACCCGGCGCTGTGGCGCTATGTGTATGACGAGCGCGCGGCCGCGGCCAGCCTGGACGCGGCAGCCGACAGACCGGAGGTGCGCTACGTGTTTGGCGGCCACGTCCACATGCAGACCCTGTACTACCGTGGCGTCGGCGCGGGCTTGATGAAATTCATGCCCACCCCGGGCGTCGCAGTGCCGGTGCCGCGTCATCGGCACTGGCTGGCCACGATCGGTTCGGTCGGGCAGCCGCGCGACGGCAATCCACAGGCCATGTACGCCCTGTTTGACACCAGCAAATTGCAGCTGACCTTTCAACGCGTCGCCTACGACCACCATGCGGCGGCGGCGGCGATCCGACGGGCCGGGCTACCGGCCTACTTTGCCGACCGGCTGGAGCAGGGACGATGAAACTACTGGAACCCGGCGCCCAGCTGGACGGTTTTACGATTGAAGAATGCATCCATTCCGGCGGCATGGCCCACATCTACCGTGTGCGCTACACCGAAGGGGCCAGCGATCCGGGTTTTCCGATGGCCATGAAAATTCCGCGCATGACGGCTGGCGACGGCGCCGAAAACATCATCAGCTTTGAAGTCGAACACCAGATCATGCAAGCCCTGTCGGGCCCGCATGTGCCGCGCTTTGTGGCGGCGGGCGACCTGGAAAACGTGCCCTATCTGGTCATGGAATACGTGTCTGGCCAAACCCTGGAGCATTGGCTGGAAGCGCCCGAGCGCCCGGCGCCGGATGAATTGGCCCGCCTGGGCGAGGCGGTGGCGCTGGCGGTGCACAGCTTGCACCAGCAAAACACGGTGCACCTGGATTTGAAACCGGCCAATGTGCTGATCCGGCCCGATGGCAGTGCAGTGTTGCTGGACTTTGGCTTGTCGTGCAACGCGCTCTACCCCGATCTGCTGGCCGAGCAGCTGCGCAAGGCGGTCGGCTCGCCGGCCTGGATTGCGCCGGAGCAGGTGGTCGGCGTGCGCGGTGACCCGCGCAGCGACATTTTTGCCATTGGCGTCATGCTCTACCAGCTGGCCACCGGCGAGCTGCCCTTTGGCGCACCACAGACGCCCGGCGGACTGCGCCAGCGGCTGTGGATGGACCCGCCGCCGCCGCGCAAGTTGCAGCCCCAGTTGCCCGAGTGGCTGCAGGAAGTGATCTTGCGCTGCCTGGAGCCCGAGGCGGCGAAACGCTACCCGTCGGCAGCCCATCTGGCGTTTGACCTGCGCCACCCGGAACAGATCACCATCACCGAGCTCGGCCGCAACCTCAAAGGCACCGGCTTTGGCACCCATTTCAAGCGCTGGATCAAGGCCGCCGGCATGCACTACCAGCCCAGCCCGCTGCCAGCGCACCAGATTGAAGAAGTGCCGATCATCATGGTGGCGATTCCGCACAAAGATGTGAGCGACGCCACCCTGTACTCGCTGCGCCAGGCGGTGGCGCGTTCGCTGGGCACGCGTCCCGGCGCACGCCTGGCCTGCGTGACCGTCATCTCCCCCGGCCAGACCAGTACCTCCAGTGATCACAAGAGCGAAACCAGCGTGCACCGGCGCTACCTCGCCAGCCTGCGCCAGTGGGCGCAGCCGCTGGACATGCCGGGCCGCCAAACCTCGTACCACGTGCTCGAATCGGGCGATGTGGCGCAGGCGCTGGTCAACTACGCCGCCGGCAACCAGGTCAGCCTCATCGTCATGGGCGCCGCCACGCATGGCCTGAAAACGCAGCGCTTTGTCGCCACCGTGCCGATCAAGGTGGCGATGGACGCGCCCTGCACCATCATTCTGGTCAAGCAGACCTTGCCGTTCGAGCGGCTGGTGGAGCAGGCCGCGAAGATGAAACCGGCCTGGAACCGGGATCTGGACGCGCCGTTTTAGGCCTTCGTTTATTCAACTTGAAATATGTCACCAATGAACTCGTTCGACTTATCTTCAGAGCCGGTGCCCGCACCCTTGGTGCCAAACGCCGGCTTCAGCATGCTGGAGGCCAGCAGCAAGTTCAATGGGTTTTACTGGCCCTCGCCGCCCTACGCGATTTACCGTGATGCACCGCCCTGGACTGAGCCGCAAGTCTGTGAGGTGATGGGACTCAACGGCGCGGTTCGCAGCTGCCTGCTGTCTGCGCTCACCCCCGCTGCACAGACCATCACGATCCAGATTCCCCCCGGAAAATCGATTACCCACTTGAGGTTTTCACAGTTTCTACGCCTGACCCTGAAGGAGCCGGTTCACCCCGAAGCGGTGGTCACCGAAACCCAGTTTTCCGATATCTTCGGCTACCGCTCGACGGTCGAATACCACTTGCATCTGGAAAATGGCAGCACCGCCTCCGGTCAGACCGTCGGGTATGTAGAAACCCATTTTGGCCTGTTTGTGTTCACCCCACTCAACGCCAAGGGCAGTGTGGAGCGGGTGTTTATCCCGCGCGGCGCCTACCTGAGCGTGAATTTTGGCGAGCACATCGGGCAAATGCTGGTGGCGCAGCGGGCCGTGACCCAGCAGCAGGTGGAGCAAGCGGCCACCGAACAAAAAAACCTGCGCAGCCGCAAACTGGGTGACCACCTGGTCGGGAACGCCATCGTCACCTCCGAACAGCTGCTGGTGGCGCTGGACCAGCAAGCCAAGATACCGATGATCCGGGTCGGCGAGGCGCTCACCCGACTGGGCTACATCGACGAAGAGCAGCTGGGCCAGGCCCTCGAAAAGCAAAAAACCGAACGCTCGGTGCCGCTGGGGCAGCTGCTGGTCAACATGGGATTCCTGTCGAAGCGCGACTTGAACATGGCGCTCGCCCGCAAGATGGGTTACCCGGTGGTGGATGTGACGCAATTCCCGATTGAGGCGGAAGCGCTACGCAAGATTGCACTCCCCATGGCGCAGCGGCTGGGTGTCATGCCGCTGTTGCTGCTCGACCACCTGCTGGTGGTGGCCACCAGTGACCCAACGCGGCGCGACATGCTCGAAGAGCTCGAATTCGTGATGCAGGCGCGCGTCATCGCCACACTGGGGGATGACGTAGATATTGCGCAATCGCTGATTGGGATGTATGAAAAATTTGGCTTGCTAAGCACGCAACCGAACGACGCGCTACACAACACCGACCACCAGCCCGCCGACCTCGCCAGTACCAGCCAGTTACTGGAATCCATGGAGCTCAACCAAGGCGATGTAGAGGTGGCCGAGAACCAGATTGAGCAGTCTGACAATTCGCTGGTTCGCCTGATCAACACCATGATCATTGAGGCGCACAACCGGGGCGTGTCCGACATCCACATCGAAACCCACCCGGGGCGCACCAAGACCCGCATCCGGTTTCGCAAAGACGGTGTGCTGTCGCACTATCTGGAGTTACCCCACACCTACCGCGCGGCCCTGACGGCGCGCCTGAAAATCATGGCCGACCTCGACATCTCCGAGCGCCGCAAGCCACAAGACGGCAAGATCGACTTTGCCAAGTTCTCCAGCCACCATCGGCTGGAATTACGTATCGCCACCATTCCGACCTACGCCGGCTTAGAAGACGTGGTGATGCGGCTGCTGTCATCGGCCAAACCCATCGCCATGGAGAAACTCGGCCTCTCGCCCACCAACTTTACTCATCTGCGCGAGGCCGTGAGCCGGCCTTACGGCATGGTGTTGTGCGTCGGCCCCACCGGTTCGGGCAAGACCACCACCCTGCATTCCGTGCTGGGCTATCTGAACACGCCGCAGCGCAAGATATGGACAGCCGAAGACCCGATTGAAATCACCCAACCCGATTTGCGCCAGGTGCAGGTCAACCCGAAGATTGACTGGACCTTTGCCAAAGCGCTACGCTCCTTTTTGCGGGCCGATCCAGACATCATCATGGTGGGTGAAATCCGCGACAAGGAAACGGCTCAGATTGCCATTGAAGCCTCGCTCACCGGCCACTTGGTGCTGTCCACCCTGCACACCAACAGCGCGGCCGAGACCGTCACCCGGCTGATCGACATGGGCATGGACCCGTTCAACTTTGCCGACTCGCTGTTAGCGGTGCTGGCGCAGCGTCTGGTGCGTCGGCTGTGTCCCGATTGCCGCACGGCCGCGCTAGCCGAAGAGGTCTTCGTCGAGGAACTGATTGAAGACTATCTGCACTCGTTTGCCCCTGAACTCCGCCCGGCGCGGGAGTCAGTCCTGGCCGAGTGGTTGGACGAATTTGGGCACAACGGGCAGTTGACGCACTACAGCGCCCCGGGTTGTAGCAAATGCCAGGACACCGGCTTGCGGGGTCGAGTCGGCATTCACGAGTTGATGATGGTCACGCCCGGCCTGCGCCGCCTGATCCAAACCGGCGCCCGGCCCGAGCAGCTCCAGTTGGAAGGCATGCAACACGGGCACCTGCGCACCCTGCGGCAAGACGGCATCTACAAAGTCCTCGGTGGTCAGACCACCATTGAAGAGGTGCGCGCCAACAGTAACCAGTGATGCCGGGGGGCGATAGGCCCGACAATGTCGGCATGGCGCCACTCACCCCCAATTTTTCTGCTTCCTCCCCTGGTCTTCACGCGTTCGAGGCCCTCACGCCCGACGTCGTCATGGACGCGCTGGCCAGCGTTGGCCTTTATGGCGATGGCCGGCAACTGGGCTTAAGTTCGTACGAAAACCGCGTTTACCAGCTGCACCTGGAAGACGGCCCGGTGGTGGTCGCCAAGTTTTACCGCCCCGAGCGCTGGAGCGAAGCGCAGATTCTGGAAGAACACGCGTTCTCAGCCGAGCTGATGGCGTCGGAGATTCCGGTGGTCGGGCCGCTGGTGTTGAACGGCACCACGCTCCATCACTTTGGCGGCTTTGCCTTCAGCGTCAGTCCGAGCCGCGGCGGCCGCCCGCCGGAACTGGACGACCCCGACGTGCTGGAGTGGATTGGCCGCTTTCTGGCGCGCATTCACACCGTCGGCGCCGCCAAGCCCTTTGTCCACCGCCCGGCGCTGGACCTGCAAAGCTTCGGCATCGAGTCGCGCGAGTGGCTGCTAGCAAACGACAAAGTGCCGCTGGACGTGCAATCCGCCTGGGCCAAAGTCTCGCAGGATGCTCTGGATTTAATAGCTGGTTACGCATGCTTGACAGGGGCTGGCGGCCAAAAAGACCCTTATTCCGAGCCGATCCAGCGCATCCGCCTGCACGGCGACTGCCACCCCGGCAACATCCTGTGGACGCCGCTGGAGTCGCCGGCCAGCGCCGGCCCCGGCCCGCACTTTGTCGATCTGGACGACGCCCGCAGCGGCCCGGCCGTGCAAGACCTGTGGATGCTGCTCAGTGGCGACCGCCAGCAACAAAACCGGCAACTGGGCGCGCTGGTGGATGGCTATGAACAGTTCCGCGAATTTGACCGCCGTGAACTGGCGCTGATCGAACCGCTGCGCACCCTGCGCCTGATTCACTACAGCGCCTGGCTGGCGCGCCGCTGGCACGACCCCACCTTCCCCATTAACTTCCCGTGGTTCGGTTCCAGCGACTACTGGAAAGGCCAGGTGCAGATGCTGGAAGAGCAGCTGGAAGCGATGCAGGAAGAACCGCTGGTGGCGTGAGGTTCACGGTCTCGACCTGATAAGCCAGAGCAGAAAAAATGAAGGCCCCTTAATTGGGGCCTTCATTTTTTCTGCATAGCCGTTATTTCACGGCGGCTTCGCTGCTTGGCGCGGCAGGTTTCTTTTGGGTGAACTTGACGGCCGCTTCTGCCAACTTGCGCTTGCGCTCCAGGTTGAGCCTTTCAAGCTCCGCGTGGTTGCTTTTCTTCATGTTGGGATCTTTACCGAATACGCCTGCCATAGTGATGATTCCTTTGGTTCAGTCTAACTGAAAACGCGCGGCGCAAGCCGCCACAAGCTAAGGGTTTGGGCGTTAAAGCGGGTCCAGTATTCCAGTGCAACTCGGTAGGCGGTGGCTGTGCCGATCAATTTTCCAGGCCAATACCGGCACAGCATTGCCATCACTTAAAAGAAAAAGCCCCGCCAGTCAGATCGACTGGCGGGGCTTTTTGCATTTCATTCGCTACTTTTTTAGTAGCTACTTACGCAATGAGTACGAGGGCTAGAGGCCGATTTGATCTATAAAAATCAAACCAACAGCGCATTCACCCGTTTCACATACGCCGCCGGGTCAGACGGCATGCCGCCTTCGGCCAGCAAGGCCTGGTCAAACAGGATGTGCGCCAGGTCGTTGAAGTGCACCGAGCCATCCAGCTTTTTCACCAGCGGGTGTTCGGCGTTCACTTCCAGCACCGGCTTGACGTCCGGTGCGGCCTGACCGGCTTGCTTGAGCATGCGCGCCAGTTGCGTGCTCATGCCGTCGTCTTGCACCACCAAGCAGGCAGCGCTGTCGACCAGACGGGTGGTGACACGCACGTCTTGCGCTTTGTCTTTCAGCGCTTCTTTCAGCTTGGCGAGCAAGGGCTTGAAAGTTTCGGCGGCTTCTTCAGCGGCTTTCTTTTCGGTCTCGTCTTGCAACGTGCCCAAGTCCACTGCGCCCTTGGCCACGCTTTGCAGCGGGGTGCCGTCAAAGTCGTGCATGTAATTGAGCGCCCACTCGTCGACACGATCGGTCATCAAGAGCACTTCAATGCCTTTTTTCTTGAACACTTCCAGCTGCGGGCTGTTCTTGGCGGCAGAGGCGGAATCGGCGGTAATGTAGTAGATGGCTTCCTGGCCGTCTTTCATGCGCGCTTTGTAGTCGGCAAAACTGACGCTCACGGTGTCGGTGGTGCTGGAGGCAAAGCGCAGCAACTTGGCCAGGCGGTCTTTGTTGCCAAAGTCTTCGCCCAGGCCTTCTTTCAGCACGGCGCCAAATTCGCTGTAGAACTTGCTGTATTTGCCGGCGTTGGCGGCCGCCTCCGCCTTGTCGGCTTCGCTCAAGACATCGGTAACCCCTGCGGTGGTGTCGGTCACACCCTCAGCCGAAGCCGCAGCTTCGGGCAACTTGTCGTGCTTCGCCAGGTCTTCCAGCATGCCCAGCACGCGCTTGGTGCAGCCTTCGCGGATGGCTTTGACGTCGCGGCTTTCCTGCAGCAGTTCACGCGACACGTTCAGTGGCAAGTCGGCCGAATCGACCACGCCTTTGACAAAGCGCAGGTAGGTCGGCAGCAGCGCCTCGGCGTCGTCCATGATGAAGACGCGCTTGACGTAGAGCTTGACGCCGGCCGACTTCTCGCGGTTGAACAGGTCCATCGGCGCCTTGCCGGGGATGTAGAGCAACTGCGTGTACTCGGTGCTGCCTTCGACCCGATTGTGGGTGTAGGCCAGCGGTGCTTCAAAATCGTGGCTGATCTGTTTGTAGAACTCGTTGTACTGCTCGGGTGTGATGTCCTTCTTGGCGCGCGCCCAGATGGCGTTGCCTTTGTTGACCGCTTCCCACTCGCCAGTCTTGAGCATGGCGCCGGGCTGGCGGCCGCCGTTTTCGTCACCCGCGTTGATCAGCTCGCCGTCTTTCCACTCTTCCTTTTCCATCAAGATGGGCAGGCTGATGTGGTCGGAATACTTGGCGATGATGCCTTTCAGTTTCCAGGCGCTGGCGTAGTCCAGGGCGTCGTCGCGCAAGTGCAGGATGACGCTGGTGCCGCGCTGGGCCTGGGTGATGGTTTCGACTTCAAAGTCGCCGGCACCGCCGCTGATCCAGCGCACGCCTTCGGTTTCTTTCATGCCGGCGCGACGCGATTCGACCGTGATCTTGTCGGCCACGATAAAACCGGAATAAAAACCGACGCCAAACTGGCCAATCAACTGCGAATCGGCCTTCTGGTCGCCCGACAACTTGCTGACAAAGTCCTTGGTGCCGCTCTTGGCGATGGTGCCGAGGTGGTCAATGGCTTCCTGCGCGCTCATGCCGATGCCGTTGTCGGTGATGGTCAGCGTCTTGGCGTCTTTGTCGAAAGTGACCTTGACTTTCAACTCCGTGTCGTTCTCGTACAGGCCGCCGTCGTTGATGGCTTCAAAGCGTAGCTTGTCGCAGGCGTCAGAGGCGTTGGAGATCAGCTCGCGCAGAAAAATCTCTTTGTTGGAGTACAGCGCGTGGGTGACGAGGTGCAGCAACTGGGCGACTTCGGCCTGAAAGGAAAGAGTTTGTTTGGTCATGGGAGTTGAATAGGTGTCAAAAACGGAATTCTGTCGCAGGCTCGGCACTGCGATCAACCCGCAGCTATGGGCCAGCGGGCCAGATTTCAAGGGGCAACGACGGGAAATAAGGCCCGAAGCGGCGGTGCAGGCCGGTTAAGCCGGTCGAAAGTTCAGATTATGACGCCGGCCAGCGGGCCATGGCGGTCGATTCTCAGACGTAATCGACGGCGTTGTGCTTCATCGACACCAGCTTGCCTTGTGACAGCGACATCAACAAGACGGCAATCAGCTCATGCATGATGATGGTGTGGTGATTGCCCGAGGTCTGCATGTGGCTGCGCAACTGGTCACGCACTTTGGCCACGCCGGTCACGTCGATGACGATGTCGATCGCCTCGCCCAGGCTGAGCAGGGTCATGAAGTCATTGGTGGTGGGCACCCCTTGCGCCTTGGCCAGCGTGATGCCGGGCTGGTCGTCGTTCAAATCGGCAACGCCGACCACTTCGACAAAATCTACACCCAGCAACTGGCGCAGCAACGGGGTACCGGTTTCACCAGCGCCGATCAAAACAATGCGAATTTTTTTCATGATTTTTAATTTCCAGAAGTATCGAATCTTGTACTGTATGTCACAAAAAAACGAGGTTGGCTCGCTCTGGCGTGACGCCCAACTCAGCGGGACGGAACCCGCTATTTCTCACATCAAGCGCGCCGCCTCTTGCGCAGCCACCAAGCCCTCGTCGGTCGGGATCACCCAGACCTGCACGCGACTGTCCGGGCAGTGAATCGCCAGCACCGCGTCGCCGGTGGCCTGCTGGTTGAGATCGGGGTCAATCTCTACCCCCAGCCAGCTCAACCGTTCGCAGACCTGGGCGCGCAGCACCGCGTCGTGTTCGCCAATGCCGCCGCTGAAGGCCAGCACATCCAGCCCTTGCAGGCAAGCCACCAGCGCACCCGATTCGCGCACCACCCGGTGGGTAAACAGGTCGATGGCCCGCTGGGCGGCGGCACTGCCATCGGCCCGCAGGCGGCGCATGTCGGCCGAGATGCCCGAGACCCCGAGCAAGCCGCTTTGTTTGTAGAGCAGGGTTTGCAGCCGGTCGTGGTCCCAGCCCCGCTCCAGCAGGTAGAGCAGGACGCCGGCGTCGAGTGAGCCGCTGCGGGTACCCATCATCAGGCCGTCGAGCGCCGAAAAGCCCATGGTGGTGGCGCAACTGCGGCCGTCCTGGGCAGCGCACAGGCTGGCACCGTTGCCCAGGTGCGCCATCAGGACGCGGCCGCCCGCCTGCTCACTGCGTTGCTGCAGCACGCCCATGATGTACTGGTACGACAGGCCGTGAAAGCCATAACGGCGCACGCCCTGCGCGGTCAGCGACGACGGCAGGGCAAAGCTGTAATCCACCTCGGGCAGCGTGGCATGAAAGGCGGTATCAAAGCACGCCACCTGGGGCGTGGCAGCGAATGCTTTTTGAAAGGCCCGAATGCCTTGCAGGTTGTGCGGCTGGTGCAAGGGCGCCAACGAATTGAGCCGGTCCAGCCGGGCCAGCACCGCCTCGGTCACCACCACGCTGTTTGAGAAATCCCGCCCGCCATGCACCACGCGGTGGGCGATGGCCTGGATGTCGGGAATGGAGGGTTTGCGCGTCAGCAGTTCGCTCAGGCTGCGCAGGGCCTGCTCAAACGGATCATCGGTCGTGGCGGGCAGTTGCAGGTGTTTCTTGTTGCCCTGAAAGGTCCAGTCCAACACTGGCGCACCGCCCGGCTCCAGCCCTTGAATGCAGCCGGTGAGCACACTGCTCTCCACCTGGCCAGCGGTGAGCGGGTAGATAGCAAACTTG
Source organism: Rhodoferax sp. (assembly GCF_012927445.1). Lineage (GTDB taxonomy): Bacteria > Pseudomonadota > Gammaproteobacteria > Burkholderiales > Burkholderiaceae_C > Rhodoferax. The sequence continues at coordinate 100,877 of NZ_JABBPD010000007.1, read as the reverse complement.
AGCGAGGACGAACCCGCATTGACGGAAAGAATCGCCATGGCCGCGCCTTACCAGGCTTGACGCGGCTGGTCGCGCCGCGCATTGTGGGCCGCCAGTTGGGCCAGCAGCGCCGAGGCGACCCGGTTCATCGGGCCATCGGCTCGGCTGGTCAAGGCAATCGGCACGCGCGCACCCAACACCAGGCCAGCGCCGCTGGCCCCGGCCAGATACTCCAGCTGCTTGGCCAGCATATTGCCCGACTCCAGGTCGGGCACCACCAGAATGTCGGCATCCCCCGCCACTGGTGAATTGATGTGCTTGACCTGCGCGGCGTGCAGCGAAATGGCGTTGTCAAATGCCAGCGGGCCATCCAGGATGGCACCCTTGATCTGGCCGCGGTCGGCCATCTTGCACAGCGCGGCAGCGTCAATGGTGGAGGGGATATTGGGGTTGACGGTTTCCACCGCCGACAGGATGGCCACCTTGGGCGTTTCGATGCCCATGATGCGGGCAAAGTCGACGGCGTTCTGGATGATGTCCACCTTTTCCTGCAGCGTGGGGTGGATGTTGAGCGCGGCGTCGGTGATCAGCAGTGGCTTGGGGTAGAGCGGCACGTCAAAGCGGAACACATGCGACATGCGCCGCCCGGTGCGCAGCGCGGGCCGGGCCAGCACGGCGTGAATCAACTCGTCGGTGTGCAGACTGCCTTTCATCAGCACCTCCACTTCACCCTTGACCGCCATATCGGCGGCCATTTCGGCGGCGGCATGGCTGTGCGACACCGAGATAATCTCGACGCCGGTCAGGTCAATGCCGGCTTCCTGGGCTAGGTGGCGAATGCGCACCTCGGGGCCAATCAGCACCGGCACGATCAAGCCGTAGCCGGCGGAATCCATGGCGCCGCTGAGCGACTCCGCGTCGCAGGGGTGCACCACGGCACAGCGCACTGCGGCCAGCCCTTTGCTGCGCGCCAGCAGTTCCTTGAAGCGGGCCTCCGGGTCAAACAACTGGATCAGCGGGGCATTGATGCGCGGTAACTTCACCTTTTGGGTCGGGGCCAGCACGCGGGCGGTGCCGTGCAATACGCGGTCACCCTTTTGGTTGACCACCTGGCAGTCCAGCTCCACCCGCTTTTTGGCGTCGTCCTTGCTGACCACGGTGGCCGTCACGGTGAGCGTGTCCCCAATGCGAACGGGTTTGGTGAAGTGCAGCACCTGCTCCAGGTAAATCGTGCCGGGGCCGGGAAACTGTGTCCCCAGCAGGGCCGAGATCAAGGAACCGCCCCACATGCCATGGGCAATCACGCCATGGAACAAGGTGTCGTTGGCGTATTCAGCATTCAGGTGGGCCGGGTTGATATCGCCCGACACGGCGGCAAAGGCCTGAATGTCGGCCAAGGTGAGCGTGCGCAGCAGGCGGGCGCTTTGGCCCAGCGTGATTTCATCGTAGGTGACGTTTTCAATCAGATCAGTGTTCATGGTGAGATTCATGGCAATGGGTTACTTGACAACAGGGGCAGGAGAGTTGACGGGGGATAGCGGGCAATCACGCCACGGCGTGGCAGCCGGCATCGACATAAATGGTCTGTCCGGTCATGCCGGAGGAGGCATCGGTGCAGAGGAAGGCACAAAGCTGGGCAATCTCCTCCAGCGTCACCAGACGGCCGAGCGGGGCCTTCTCGATGGCATGTCCCATGAGCTCGTCAAACGAAGCAATGCCGGAGGCAGCGCGGGTCATGATCGGTCCAGGCGACACCGCATGCACCCGGATGCGCTGCGGCCCCAGCTCCAGCGCCATGTAGCGCACCAGCGACTCCAGCGCCGCTTTCACCGGACCCATCAGGCCGTAGTGAGGCACGGCTTCGTCGGCGCCGAGGTACGTCATGGTCACCAGGCTGCCGCCGTCCGTCATGTGCGGCGCGCAGAACTTGGCCAGCGTGGCAAACGAATGGCATGACACCTCCATGGCACGGGCAAAACCGGTGCTGGTGCTGTCAATCACCTGGCCGCGCAAGTCTTCCAGCGGGGCCCAGGCAATGGAGTGAATCACAAAGTCCAGTCGACCCAAACGGGCCACTGCGTGGTCTACCAGCGCCTGCAACTCGCCAGGCTGCTCAACGTTACAGGTCTTGAGGTCGATGCCGGCGGCGGCAGTCAACGGCTCAATGAAGGGCCGGGCCTTGTCATTCAGGCACGAGGCCACCACCTCGGCACCCTGCTGGCGCGCCAACTGGGCGCAGCCCCAGGCAATGCTGTGTTCGTTAGCCAGGCCCAGGATGAGGCCTTTTTTGCCGGCCAGGCTGAAGGAATGGAGGTCAGTCGTCATGTCATCATTTCAAAAAATTAGCCGCTGGTGCAACCAAGGTAGGCGAACCGCGTGACGCGGTCGTGTCAGGACTCGTTAAACAGCCGGTCCAGGTTGATGCCGTCCGCGCCGGGCTGAAAACCCACGCGTTCCATGTGCGCTTCGGCCTCGACCAAAATCTGGCGGGTGGCGGTCACCCCGACCTCGTCCACATAGCGCGTCTCGACGCTGTAACGCAGCACCATCAGGCCGCGCAATTCTTCCCGCATGTGGGACGCGCGGCGGTCCGGGCCTGAACCCGTGCGGGAGGCCTCCCGCCGGTCCGGACTGTCGCGGCGCTCGGTCGTTACCGCTGCGGCCGTGTGTTGCTGACTCATGACACGGGCGATTTCAGTCTCGTTCTGGAGCGACACGCCCAAGCCAATCGCGAGACGGGCAATGCGGGTGTTCAGTTCTTCGATGGACGATTCCATTTGGTGCAGGCGCTGGGCCTGCGGATCCTCTTCCGACGGCGGCTCAGTCGGCATAGCGAATCATCACGTTTTCACCGGGCGCATCGCACAGCACGCTGGCCGGCTTAATGGTCGGGGCCGGCACTGGCGTGCCCGACCGCTCCTGCAGCCAGGTGTGCATGGCTTCCCACCACGAGCCCTCAAACAGTGGTGCTTGTGCGACCCACTCGTCGGGCTCCATCCAGGCGTGGCCTTTTTCGACGCAATCCATTTGGTAACTGCGGTGGGCGTGTCCAGGCTCGGACACAATCCCCGCGTTATGGCCCCCCGCCGCCAGAATGAAGGTGGTTTGGGTGTCGGTCAGCAGATGGATCTTGTAAACCGACTGCCAGGGTGAGACGTGATCGCGCACGGTACCAACCACCAGCAGCGGTGCCTTGATGTCCATCAGCGCCACGCCCACACCCCCGACACGGTAGTGGCCAGAAGCCAAGGCGTTGTTGAGGAACAGCGACGACAGGTATTCCGTGTGCATGCGCTCGGGCAGGCGCGTGAGGTCGGCGTTCCAGCTCATCATGTCGTTGCCGACTTCATCCTGCCCCAGCAGGTAGCGGCGCGTGTTGCGCGACCAGATCAGGTCGCGCGAATTCAAAAACTGGAACGAACCCGCCATTTGCCGACCCGACAAATAGCCGGTGCGTGCCATGGCCTGGCGCAGCGTGTTGAGCTGGTCATCGTCGATGAAAACGCCCAGTTCGCCGGGTTCGCTGAAGTCGGTCGATGCCGCCAGCAGCGTGACGGTGGCGAGCTCCGGCAGGTTGTCCAGACCGGCCACGTCTTCGTGGCGCCGCCGCGGGTTCTGCCCCCGCACCAGGCTTTGTGCCTGCGGATCGCCGCGACCGAGCGCCGCGGCGACGATGGACAAAAAGGTGCCACCCAGGCAGTAACCCAGGGCGTGAATGCGAGGGGCGCCCGTGTGCAACTTGACGGCAGCCATGGCTTCCATCACGCCCATCTGCAAATAATCCTGCATCCCCAGGTCGCGGTCGGAGGCATCCGGGTTGCGCCATGAAATCATGAACACCGTGTGCCCCTTGCCCACCAGGTAGCGCACCATCGAGTTGGCGGGCGACAAGTCCAGGATGTAGTACTTCATGATGCACGAAGGCACGATCAGCAGCGGCTCGGGAAACACCTTTTTGGTGGTGGGGGTGTACTGAATCAGTTCGATCAGGTGATTGCGAAAGACCACCTTGCCCGGCGTTATCGCCACGTCTTTGCCGACCTCGAAATCGAGCGGTTTGAGCGTGTCTCCATCGGCGCTATGGCGGGCCGTCTGATACTCCATCAGGTCCTTGGCATAGCTCTGGTAGCCCTTGAGCCAGCTCTGGCCCATGGACTCCTGGCCCTTCTTCAGCACTTCGGGGTTGGTGGTCGGCCAGTTGGAGGGCGACAGCGCATCCAGGCCCTGACGGGTGAAGAAATTCACCATGTGCTGGTGGTGTCTGGACATGCCGTCCACCTGGGTCGCCTCGCGCCACCAGGCGTCGCTGGCTTTAAAACCCTCCTTCATGGCGTTGAAGGGCCACTTGCTCCAACCCGCGTCGCTGAAGCGGGGGTCCATTTCGCGGACCGGCTTGCCATCGGCATCGACGGGCGGCACTTGCTGCAATGAACGGGTCAGGGCCTGTTTGGACAGTGCCGTGGCCTGCTGCCCCAGTAACATTTGCCGACCCGGGGAGGCGGCCAAGTGCATGGCCCAATCCGCATAGGCCAACGTCAGTGAAATTGGCGACAAGCCCATGTTGGCCTTGGCCAGCTGCGCATGAAACGCTTCATCAATCGACTTGGCAATCTCGCGTTGCTGTTCAGAAGGTTGCGCGGGTGAAATCGGTTTTTCCATGGCGATGACCTTGAATCTTGTTGGAAGTGGAAGGTTGAGTATGCACGGGTTAACCCCATGTGGACTAGCCGGTCACGAAGGCAAGCTGGAAATCATTGATGCAGATCAACTATTAAAATCACTTGGTTGGACTCAAAATAGCAACCGACCGGCATCTCAAACCCGCGTAGCGAATGGTCGCTATGGGTACCCTGCCGGCATCGCTACCGTCGCCCTTGCAGGGGTTGGGCGGATGATGATGAACGCTTGACCTCCGCCAGTGGCACTGACATCAAGCGGTGGGCCGTTAACATTGACTTTTTTGATTGATTGGAGTTCTTCAGCATGAGTATCACTACCGTCGGCATCATTGGCGCAGGCACCATGGGAAATGGCATTGCACAAGCTTGTGCTGTATCAGGCATCAACGTCATCATGGTTGACATTTCAGACGCCGCCGTGGCCAAAGGCATCGCCACCGTCGCGGGCAGCCTGGACCGGCTGGTGAAAAAAGAAAAAATCACGCCTGCCGACAAAGAGGCCGCGCTGGCGCACATCAAGGTCAGCACCAGTTACGACGACCTCAAGGCGGCCCAGTTGGTCATTGAAGCGGCCACTGAGAACTACGACCTGAAGGTCAAAATCCTGAAGCAGATTGACGCGCTGGTGGCGCCAGAAGTCATTGTGGCCTCCAACACCTCGTCCATCTCCATCACCAAGCTGGCGGCCGTCACCGGTCGCGCCGACCGTTTTATCGGCATGCACTTCTTCAACCCGGTGCCGATGATGGCGCTGGTGGAAATCATCCGTGGCTTGCAAACCAGCGATGCCACCCATGATGCCGTGCACGCCATGGCCACCGCCCTGGGCAAGACACCGATCACGGTGAAGAACGCGCCAGGCTTTGTGGTCAACCGCATTCTGGTTCCGATGATCAACGAAGCCCTCTTTGTGCTGGCCGAAGGTCTGGCCACGCCCGAGGACATCGATGCGGGTATGAAACTCGGCTGTAATCAGCCAATTGGCCCGCTGGCACTGGCCGACATGATCGGTCTGGACGTCTGTCTGGCCGTGATGGAGGTGTTCTTGAGCGAGTTTGGCGATAGCAAATACCGTCCTTGCCCGTTACTCAAGGAAATGGTGGCCGCTGGCCGTCTGGGCCGCAAATCCGGGCAAGGCGTTTACAAGTATTGACCTGCGTCGCCCGGCGGTTCCACACCTGAACGTCGGGCGGCTGGGCGGTGTTTATGGGCTCTCTCAGCTTGTGGATAAATTCTGGATAAATTACAATCCAGGGCACAGTAATTTAACTCTATCCACAGAAGCTGATACTACCAATGACCGAGGGACAATACGCCAGCCAGTCTGGTTCTGCAGGGCCAAGCCTGTGGCAAACCTGCATCGACCAACTGGCCCAGGAACTCCCTGAGCAGCAGTTCAACACTTGGATCAAGCCCCTCTCGGCACAGGTCTCAGACGATCTTTCCAAAGTTACCATCTTTGTCGCCAACCGGTTCAAGCTGGACTGGATCAGGGCGCAATACAGCAACCGGATCTCCGGCCTGCTGGAAAAGTTTTCAGGCCAGTCGGTCCAGATAGAGTTAGCACTTGCTCCGCGTGAAATCATTGCCAGAAGCCATGCCCCCCAGCGCTCGGTGGAGCCGATCGCGATGGAGGAGTCGACCGAGTCAGGGGAAGACCGGACCCCCAACAACCTCAAGAACCGGCTCAATTCGGCGCTGACCTTTGACACCCTGATCGAAGGCACCGCCAACCGCATGGCGCGCGCAGCGGCCATGCACGTCGCCGGCATGCCGGGGCACTTGTACAACCCTCTTTTCATCTACGGCGGCGTTGGTCTGGGTAAAACCCACTTGATGCACGCTGTGGGCAATCGCTTGCTGGCGGACATGCCCAACGCCAAAGTTCTCTACATCCATGCGGAGCAGTTCGTCTCGGATGTGGTTAAGGCTTACCAGCGCAAGACTTTTGATGAATTCAAGGAGCGCTACCACTCGCTTGATTTGCTGTTGATTGATGACGTTCAGTTTTTCGCCAACAAGGAGCGCACGCAAGAAGAATTCTTCAATGCGTTTGAGGCGCTGCTGGCTAAAAAGTCACACATTGTGATGACCAGTGACACCTACCCCAAGGGTCTGACCGATATTCACGAGCGCCTGGTGTCACGCTTTGATTCCGGCTTGACGGTCGCCATCGAGCCGCCCGAGTTAGAGATGCGGGTCGCCATTCTGATCAATAAAGCGCGGGTTGAAGGCATTGATATGCCGGAAGAAGTGGCGTTCTTTGTCGCCAAAAATGTGCGCTCCAACGTGCGTGAGCTGGAGGGTGCCTTGCGCAAGATTCTGGCTTACTCCCGTTTTAACCAGAAAGAAATCTCGATTTTGCTGGCTCGGGAAGCGCTGCGCGACCTGTTGTCGATCCAGAATCGCCAGATTTCGGTAGAAAACATCCAGAAAACGGTGGCAGACTACTACAAGATCAAAATCGCGGACATGTACTCCAAGAAGCGGCCGGCCAGCATTGCCCGGCCACGCCAGATTGCGATGTACCTGGCCAAAGAGCTGACACAAAAAAGTCTCCCGGAAATTGGAGAATTGTTTGGTGGGCGCGACCACACGACCGTTTTGCACGCCGTGCGCAAGATCGGTGGCGAGCGCCAGCAAATGACCGAATTGAACCAGCAACTTCACGTGCTGGAGCAGACGCTCAAGGGCTGATAGTAGGATGGGGAACGGGGAACCCGCGGCATTGACAACAATACGCGCCCCGTCTGTAACTGATTTGAATTAAAGATATCTAACACGAGGTTGACATGATCGTCCTGAAGGCCACACAAGACAAAGTTTTAGCGGTATTGCAATCGGTTGCAGGCATCGTCGAGCGCCGCCACACCTTGCCCATTCTGGCCAACGTATTGATTCGCAAAACGGGCACCTCGCTGCAGGTCACCACCAGCGATCTTGAGATCCAGATCCGCACCACCGCCGAGCTGGATGGCGATACAGGCAACTTCACCACCACCGTGGGGGCGCGCAAGCTGATCGATATTTTGCGCACCATGCCATCCGATCAGACGGTGTCGCTGGAGTCGAGCGCCGCCAAACTCATTCTCAAAGGTGGCAAAAGCAAGTTCACCCTGCAAACCATGGCCGCCGAAGACTTTCCGCTGGTGCAGGAAGCGGCCAACTTTGGCCCTGTGTTCAGCGTGCCGCAAAAAACGCTGAAAGGCCTGCTGAGCCAAGTGTCGTTTGCCATGGCGGTGCATGACATCCGCTACTACCTCAACGGCATTCTGTTCGTCGCCGAAGGTACGCAACTGAGCCTGGTCGCGACCGATGGCCACCGTCTGGCCTTTGCCTCCGCCACGCTGGATGTCGAAGTGCCCAAGCAAGAGGTCATTTTGCCGCGCAAAACGGTGATCGAGTTGCAACGCCTTTTGAGCGACGCCGAAGGCGCGATCGAGATGCAATTTGCCAATAATCAGGCCAAGTTCTCCTTTGGCGGCATGGAGTTCGTGACCAAGTTGGTAGAAGGCAAGTTTCCCGACTACAACCGCGTCATTCCCAAAAACCACAAAAACAGCATCACGCTGGGTCGCACCGCCTTGCTGGCCACCCTGCAGCGCACAGCCATTTTGACCAGCGACAAATTCAAGGGTGTGCGCTTGAACATTGAACCCGGCACGCTGCGCGTGGCATCCAACAATGCCGAGCAGGAAGAGGCCATGGACGAGTTGGACATTGATTACGGCGGTGACAGTATCGAGATCGGGTTCAACGTGACTTATCTCATTGATGCGCTGACCAATATGAGCCAGGATATGGTGAAGCTGGAGCTATCTGACGGCAACAGCTCGGCTTTGTTCACCATCCCCGACAACGCCACCTTTAAATACGTGGTGATGCCCATGCGTATTTGACGCCGCATAATTTGTAGCCCTACAAAACCCGAACCCGCGATCAACATAAAGTTCATTGCGGGTTTAGTCATTCAAGAGTTTGAGAAATTATTGAAACTTTGCGAGACAGACTGAAGCGTAGCCCAGCGCTGTCCCCAACTGAATAAAGCCAGCCATGACCGAAGAAAACAAGCCAGTTCCGACCCCCGACAACGGCGAGGCCGACGTGCATACGGGCGAGAGTAGCGCCGACAGTTCCAACTTCCAGCCCACCATTGATGCGCATCAGGAAGGCGCGTCCGAAGCCTATGGCGAAGGCTCGATCCAGATTCTGGAAGGGCTGGAGGCCGTGCGCAAGCGCCCCGGCATGTACATCGGCGACACCTCGGATGGCACGGGTTTGCACCACCTGGTGTTCGAGGTGGTGGACAACTCGATTGACGAATCGCTGGCCGGCCATTGCGATGACATTCTGGTCACCATCCACTCCGACAACTCGGTGTCAGTGGTGGACAACGGGCGCGGCATTCCGACCGGTGTCAAGATGGACGACAAGCACGAGCCCAAGCGCTCGGCGGCTGAGATCGCCCTGACCGAACTGCACGCCGGCGGCAAGTTCAACCAGAACAGCTACAAAGTCTCCGGCGGCCTGCACGGCGTCGGCGTCAGTTGCGTCAATGCGCTGTCCAAAATGCTGCGCCTGACCATCCGTCGCGATGGCAAAGTGCATGTGATGGAGTTCAGCAAAGGTTTTGTGCAAAACCGCCTGATCGAAGTCGTGAATGGCGTCGAAGTGTCCCCGATGCGGGTGATTGGCGAAACCGAAAAACGTGGCACCGAAGTCCACTTTTCGCCTGATCTGGAAATCTTCCAGACCAACTCCGACTTCCATTACGAGATTTTGAGCAAGCGCCTGCGTGAACTCAGTTTCTTGAACAACGGCGTCAGAATTCGCCTGAAAGACGAGCGCACCGGCAAAGAAGACGACTTCTCCGGTGCCGGCGGCGTTAAAGGCTTCGTCAACTTCATCAACAAGGGCAAGACGGTGTTGAATCCCAACATCTTCCACGCCATGGGCGACCGCCAGAGCGATCAGAACACCAACATTGGCGTTGAAGTCGCGATGCAGTGGAACAGCGGCTACAACGAGCAAGTGCTGTGTTTCACCAACAACATCCCGCAGCGCGATGGTGGCACCCACCTGACCGGCCTGCGCGCGGCCATGACGCGCGTCATCAACAAGTACATTGACGACAGCGAAATCGCCAAAAAAGCCAAGGTCGAAGTCACCGGCGACGACATGCGCGAAGGCCTGTGCTGCGTGTTGAGCGTGAAAGTGCCCGAGCCCAAGTTCAGCAGCCAGACCAAAGACAAACTGGTCAGCTCCGAAGTGCGTGGCCCGGTGGAAGACATCGTCAGCAAGCTGCTGTACGACTACCTGCAAGAGCGCCCGGCCGACGCCAAAATCATCGTCGGCAAGATCATTGAAGCCGCCCGCGCCCGCGAAGCGGCCCGCCGCGCCCGCGACATGACACGCCGCAAAGGCGTGCTCGACGGCATGGGCCTGCCCGGCAAGCTGGCTGACTGCCAGGAAAAAGACCCGGCCATGTGCGAAATCTACATTGTCGAGGGCGACTCCGCCGGCGGCTCTGCCAAGCAAGGCCGTGACCGTAAATTCCAGGCGATTCTGCCCCTGCGCGGCAAGATTTTGAACGTAGAAAAAGCTCGCTACGAAAAGCTGCTGACCAGCAACGAAATTCTGACGCTCATCACCGCCTTGGGCACCGGCATCGGCAAGGCCGGCGGCACCACCGGCAACGACGACTTCAACGTCGCCAAGCTGCGCTACCACCGCATCATCATCATGACCGATGCCGACGTTGACGGCGCCCACATCCGCACGCTGTTGCTCACTTTCTTCTACCGCCAGATGACCGAATTGGTCGAACGTGGCCACATCTACATTGCGCAACCACCGCTCTACAAGGTGAAGGCTGGCAAGGAGGAGTTGTACCTGAAAGACGCGCCCGCGCTGGACAGCTTCCTGATGCGGATTGCGTTGGTCAATGCGTCGATACACACCGGGGGTGACAACGGCACCACCATCAGTGGCGACACCTTGGCCGAGTTGGCGCGCAAGCACCAGGTGGCGCAAAACGTGATTGCGCGCTTGAAAAACTTCATGGACGCCGAAGCCCTGCGTTCGGTCGCCGATGGCGTCGTCCTGAACCTGGACACCGTGGCGGATGCGGAACTCTCTGCCGCCGCGCTGCAAGCCAAGCTTCCCGATGCCGAAGTCGCCGGTGAGTTTGATGTGCGTACTGACAAACCCATTTTGCGGATCAGCCGCCGCCATCATGGCAACGTCAAGAGCAGCGTGCTGACGCAAGACTTTGTCCATGGCTCCGACTACGCCGCACTGGCCGAAGCGGCCAACACCTTCAGGGACTTGCTCAGCGAAGGCGCCAAGGTCATGCGCGGTGAAGGCGAGCGTCAAAAAGAAGAAAAGGTGACCGATTTCCGCGAAGCCATGGCTTGGTTGCTGGCCCAAGCCGAACACGCCACCTCACGCCAGCGCTACAAAGGCCTGGGCGAAATGAACCCTTCGCAGTTGTGGGAAACCACCATGGACCCCACCGTGCGCCGCTTGCTCAAAGTGCAAATCGACGACGCGATTGAAGCCGATCGCGTGTTCACCATGCTGATGGGCGACGAAGTGGAGCCCCGCCGGGAATTCATCGAGACCAACGCGCTGCGCGCCGGAAACATCGATATTTAAATTGTGCAGGTTGTTAGAAGTTCGGAACTCTATTCAGTTGAAGCAGTTTGATGTGGACGCCGTCATCGTGGACCTGGACGGCACCATGGTCGATACCTTGGACGACTTCTGTGTGGCGCTCAATGGCATGCTGGCCGACTTGCCAGCGCCTTTCGCCCGCCATCAGGTGGACCGCGCCACGGTGGCACGACTGGTCGGCAAAGGCTCGGAGCATTTAATAAAAAGTGTTCTAGTGTCATGAGTTAGAAATTAGTTGAATTATTCTGAATATCGACTATGTTGTGAATATTGAATTCACGACAGCGAGGCTCACATGGCAGGCCGACCAAAAGCGCAGTTGGTGTTGAACGAATCAGAACGAGAACAGCTGCAGGCGTGGGCCAGGCGGCGCAAGACCGCACAAGCGCTGGCCCTGCGTTCGCGGATCATCCTGGCGTGTTCAGATGGCGCCGAGAACAGGGCCGTGGCGCTCAGGCTCGCGGTCACACCGCAGACTGTGTGCAAGTGGCGGGGTCGTTTCGTGCAATCGCGGCTCGATGGTTTGCTGGACGCGCCGCGTTCAGGGGCACCGCGCACGATAGACGACGCGCGTGTGGACGCCGTCATCGCCAAGACGCTGGAGGGGCAACCGATGAATGCCACCCATTGGAGCACACGGATGATGGCACGCGAGGCGAAGCTGTCGCAAACAGCGGTTAGCCGGATTTGGCGCGCTTTCGGTTTGCAGCCTCACCGTCAAGAGACGTTCAAACTCTCCACCGACCCCTTGTTTGTCGAGAAGACCCGCGACATCGTGGGCCTGTACATTGATCCGCCGCTAAAGGCCATGGTGCTGTGCGTCGATGAAAAAAGCCAGATTCAGGCGCTCGACCGCACGCAGCCCATTTTGCCGCTGGCGCCCGGCGTCGCTGAGCGGCGCACCCACGACTACGAGCGTCATGGCACGACAACTTTGTTTGCCGCCCTGGACATCGCGACCGGCAGGGTCATAGGGGAATTGCACCGGCGCCATCGCAGCAGCGAATTCTTGAAATTCCTGCGTACGATTGAGGCATCCGTTCCAACTGATCTGGACATTCATCTTGTGATGGACAACTATGGCACGCACAAGACGCCAACCATTCGCAACTGGTTTGCGCGCCATCCGCGCTTTCAGGTTCATTTCACGCCAACCTCGGCGTCCTGGCTCAATCAAGTCGAACGCTGGTTCGCAACCCTGACCGAGAAACAGATTCGTCGCGGCACGCATCGCTCAACCCGCGAGCTCGAAGAGGCCATTCGCGCCTACCTAAAAATCAATAACGCCGAGCCCAAGCCGTTTATCTGGACGAAATCCGCCGACGTGATTCTGACCAGCATTGAGCGCTTTTGTCTGCGAATTTCTAACTCAGGACACTAGCCCTCGTCGATACTGCGCCAGTAGCTATTAATTCTGATGCAGAGGTCGTGCCGCTTGACGCGTCCCCTGCGCACGAGTCAGAGCGTCTCTTCAGCCTGGCCTGGCTCAGTTACCAGCGCCATTACCTGGCCGTCAATGGCCGGCATGCGCAGGTCTACCCGGGGGTGGTGGCCGGCCTGCAGCAGTTCCAGGCGCGGGGTTTGAAACTGGCCTGCCTGACCAACAAGCCGACGGCATTTGCGCTGGCGCTGCTCAAGGCCAAGGGGCTGGATGGATTCTTTACGCTGACGTTTGGCGGCGATGCCTTCGCCCGCAAGAAACCCGATCCGTTGCCGCTGCTCAAAACCTGCGAGGCGCTGGGGACTGCGCCTGCCAGAACCCTGATGATTGGTGACTCCAGCAACGACGCCTTGGCCGCGCGCGCGGCCGGCTGTCCGGTGCTGCTGGTCACCTACGGCTACAACCACGGCCAACCGATTCGCGCCGTGGACGCCGATGGCTTCACCGATTCATTGAGCAGCCTGACTTAAAAAGTTTCCCAGTCAGCGTCCGCACCCGCTGCGGCTTTCGTAGCGGTGGGCTTGGCGTTGGCGACGACCATCTTGGCCGAGCTCACGGCAGTTTTGGCCGGTTTCGGTGCCTGCGATCGGGCGGCTGCGCCTTGGGGGATGCCGCCGCCGCGTCGCTCGGGGCCCTTGAAGGGCTGGGCGCCCGGTTTGTGCGAACGTACCGCAGCGGTGGGGAGCGTGATGCCATCATGGGCCCCGAGCTTGAACACGGCCACCGTCTGTACCAGCTCCAGGGCCTGTGATTTCAGGCTGCTGGCTGCCGCCGCCATTTCTTCGACCAGCGCCGCATTTTGTTGCGTGGCCTGGTCCATCTGCGTTACCGCCTCACCCACCTGCGCCACGCCCGAAGCCTGTTCGCTGCTGGCGGCGCTGATCTCGCCCATGAGATCGGTCACGCGCCGGATGGAGCTCACCACCTCGGTCATGGTGGTACCGGCCTGGTCGACCAGGGTCGTGCCCTGTGCCACCCGCTCCACGCTGGCGTTGATCAAGGATTTGATTTCTTTGGCGGCTTCGGCCGAGCGGCCGGCCAGCGAGCGCACTTCCGATGCCACCACGGCAAAGCCTCGGCCCTGTTCCCCGGCGCGGGCCGCTTCCACCGCTGCGTTCAGGGCCAGGATGTTGGTCTGAAAGGCAATGCCGTCGATGACTTGAATGATGTCGGAGATTTTGCGCGAGGCGTCGTTGATGCCTTTCATGGTCTCGACCACCTGGGACACCACTTCGCCGCCCTGGATGGCCACGGTCGACGCACTCATGGCCAGTTGATTGGCCTGGCGCGCGTTGTCGGCGTTTTGTTTGACGGTGGCGCTCAACTGTTCCATGGAGGCCGCGGTTTCTTCCAGGGCGCTGGCCTGGCTCTCGGTACGCGCACTCAAATCGTTATTGCCCTGCGCGATTTCGGCGCTGGCGGTAGCGACGCCTTCGGAACCCTGGCGCACGTTGGAGACAACCGTCGCGAGGCTGGTCTGCATGGCCGAGAGAGAGAGCAGCAATTGCGCTATTTCGTCTTTGCCGTCCACATCAATGCGCTGGGTCAGGTCTCCATGCGCTACCGCATCGGAAACTTTGACGGCGTGTTTAAGTGAACGGGAGATGCCTTTGATCAGAACCATGCTGTAGAAAAGAGCAAACGCCAGTCCGGCAACGATGAAGGAAATCGCCAGGAGCCGAGCCTTCTCGTAACGCGCGAGACCCGCTTCATACTCTTGCTTGGCCTCGTCGAGCTGGAGTTTGATTAAAGCTTCGATGCCCTGACGCACCGGAATGTATAGATCGAAGATCGGACCTATTTCCACCCGTTTGGCTTCTTCCAGGTTGTCCGCCTTCAGGGCATCCACCGCAGGCTTCAAACCCTCCTGGATGAATTTGCCACGACTCTCCGCAAATGCCTTGGCAAGTTTTTCCTCCTCGCCCGTCAGCTTGGTCGCCATGTAGGCATCCCAAATTTTGGAAAGATCGGTGCCACCCGTTTCGATCTCGGAAATGGTTTGCTTGATGACCTCGGGTGTCGGGTTGATCAGCGCGGCATCAAGCCGAAGGCGATTGCGCAAGAGCAAACGCTGGACTTCAGAAAGCTGTCCCACAGCGACGGTCCGGTCTTCATAAACCGTTCGCAGGCCTTCGTTGGAACTGCTGATGCCATACAAGCCCAAGACACCCATCAGGACCAGCAACAAGGACAGGATGCCGGTCAGGATCACCAGGCGGGAGGATATTTTTAGTTTGTTCATGTAAGTTTTCTAAATGCCCGTCAATGACAGCTTAGAAAGCATATGGATGGCAGTCGAAGCCCGGGCGGAACAGATTGTGCTGTATCTTTTGCCCTCTGCCACTGCCTACAAACCCGCCCCCTGGCTATTTAATGCCGAGCAGCGCGTCCTTGAGTTTCCAGTCGGCCGGTGCCGGGCCGAGCCAGATCGACATCAAGGCCTTGAAAAACTCGGCTTCCTTGAACGGCTCGCCCTGCACCTTGCCTTTGACCGTGATGACGCTGCCGGTGCCGGGAATCCACTCGATCAGGAGGCTGTCTCCCGCCAGCATTTTTTTCTGCTCCGAAAAGATCTGGCTCATGCGCATCAGGCCGGGGATCAGTTTGGACATGTCGCCCTTGCCCATGTTGTCTTCCATGCCCCGGGTCAACAGTTTGCCCAGCTCGGCGGCATCAATGTCGCGCACCATGGTGATGCTCAGGCGTTTCGGTGCCAGCTGGTTGACCACTTCTTCCGGTGTGCCGGCTTTTTTGCCCAGATAGAGCCCGGCGACATAGACCTTGAACGGTCCCTTGTAGCGGGTGCCGGCACCATTGAGTTGCAGCCGGCTGCCATGCACGTCGGCCGTGTCTTCCAGCTTGACGCCATTGATCTCGAGCGTGGCGGCCAGGGTGGTGAGGGCGAACAGGCCGGTGACAGCGGCCAGTGCCAGGTTTTTGATGAGCTTCATGGGTTCCTTAATGAATAGAACGACCGTGCCTTTTTGCGGTGTCGGCATTCTCGGATGGTTTGCCGTCATGCACAACAGGGTTTTCTCTGAGCCAGGCGACCGGACCAGGGAGTCGGCCGCTGGTGAAGGGTTTGCTACACTGAGATCATGTTCATTCACCGCATCCGCATCACAGGTTGTCGCGACCGGGGAGCCTGGCTCTGGCGTCCGCAGCAAGACACGTCGGCGCAAGCCTGACTTTTCTCTCTCCTTGTGTGAATGAACCGCAGCCCACCGGGCTGCCCGCTGGACCTACCGCGCACTGATGGCCACCTGCCCAGCCCGCGAGCCCAAGGTCCGGCACTGAATTGAAAGAATCTTTTCGCATGATCTCTGAACTCGAATTCAAAAGCCTGAGCGCCCAGGGCTACAACCGCATTCCCTTGATGGCGGAAGCCTTTGCCGATCTGGAAACCCCGTTGTCGTTGTACCTGAAGCTGGCGCACTCCAAAGAAGGCGGTAAATACAGCTTTTTGCTGGAATCGGTAGTCGGCGGTGAGCGCTTTGGTCGCTACAGCTTCATCGGCCTGCCGGCCCGCACGCTGGTGCGTTCCATGGGCTTTGGCCTGGAGGTGCGGACCGAGGTGGTGACCGACGGCGTGGTGGTGGAAACCTCCCGCGTCAATCCGCTGGATTTCATCTCGGACTACCAAAAACGCTTCAAAGTCGCGCTGCGCCCGGGCTTGCCGCGCTTTTGCGGTGGCCTGGCCGGTTATTTTGGCTATGACGCGGTGCGCTACATCGAGAAAAAGCTGGAAGCCTCCTGCCCGCCCGACACGCTCGGCTGCCCGGACATTTTGTTGTTGCAGTGCGAAGAGTTGGCGGTGATCGACAACCTGTCAGGCAAGCTCTATCTGATCGTCTACGCCGACCCGGCCCGCCCGGAAGCCTATGCCAACACCAAGAAGCACCTGCGCGAGTTGAAAGAGCAGCTCAAATACTCGGTCAGCGCGCCGATCGTCAAGCCGACGCAAAGCTACCCGGCCGAGCGCGACTTTGCCAAGGCTGATTACATTGCTGCCGTCGAGCGCGCCAAGGAACTGATTGCCGGGGGCGATTTCATGCAGGTGCAGGTCGGGCAGCGCATCAAAAAGCGCTACACCGAGTCGCCGCTGAGCCTGTACCGCGCCTTGCGCGCGCTCAATCCCAGCCCGTACATGTATTACTACCATTTTGGTGATTTCCATGTGGTCGGTGCTTCGCCCGAGATTCTGGTGCGCCAGGAGCAGGTCACGCTGGACGGCAAGACTGAGCAGAAAATTACCATCCGTCCGCTCGCCGGTACCCGGCCCCGTGGCGCCAGCCTGGAGCTGGACAAGGCGGCTGAAGTGGAGCTGATCAATGACCCGAAAGAGCGCGCCGAGCATGTGATGTTGATCGATCTGGCGCGCAACGACATTGGCCGCATTGCCAAAATTGGCAGCGTCAAAGTAACCGAAGCCTTCAGCGTCGAGCGCTACAGCCATGTGATGCACATCGTGAGCAATGTCGAAGGCACGCTCAATGACGGCATGACCAGCATGGACGTGCTCCGGGCGACCTTCCCGGCCGGCACGCTCAGTGGCGCACCCAAGGTGCACGCCATGGAACTGATTGACCAATTGGAGCCGACCAAGCGCGGCATCTACGGCGGTGCCTGCGGCTACCTGAGTTACGCCGGCGACATGGACGTGGCGATTGCCATCCGCACCGGCATCATCAAGGACCAGACGCTGTACGTGCAGGCCGCCGCCGGGGTCGTGGCGGATTCGGTGCCGGAACTGGAGTGGAGAGAAACCGAAGCCAAGGCGCGCGCCTTGTTGCGGGCGAGTGAGTTGGTCGAAGAAGGCCTGGAGTGAACCGTTTCCTGACCTATTGGAGGCCGTGGTTGCTGCTGGCCGCTTGTTTGGGCGGGGTCGGCGTTTTTCTGGTCTTCAACTTTTACCAGGAGCATGCGCGCATTGAGTCGGTGGAGCGCGAGCGGCTGGCGACCCAGTCGAAGGTGATTGAAGACAACCTTTCGCGTCAGCTGGTCGCTATGAACCTGACGCTGGAATCGGTCACTGCCGAGCTGCCCTATTGGGCGGCCCAGCCCGATGGCCACGACCGTGCCATCCGCTGGCTCAAGAGCATGGAGGCTTCGATGCCTTCGGTGCGTACTTTTTTGGTCCTGGATGCCAGGGGGACCGTCACCCTGTCGAACCGTGAAGAGTTGATCGGGCGCAATTTTGTCCAGCGCGAGTATTTTCGGGTGCACGCGCAGTCAAAGAATCGCAAGCTGCTTCACGTCAGCGCGCCATTCCAGTCGGTCCTCAATACCTATGTCATCAACTTGACCCGGGCCATCGTCGACCCCCGCGGTGAGTTTGCGGGCGTGGTGTCGGCCACGGTCGATCCGGTGGACATCCAGATCTTGCTGAATTCGGTGCGTTATGCCGAAGACATGCGGTCAATGCTGGTGCACGGTGACGGCCAGATCTTTGTCAGCCAACCGGCGTTGACGGAAGTGATCGGCAAAAATGTTTCGGTGCCGGGGTCCTTTTTCAGGCAGCACCTGGCCAGCAAGCGCCCGGTCAGCCATTTCGAGGGCCTCGCCATCTCCTCTGGCGACAAGCGACTGTCTGTTTTACGCACCATCCAGCCCGTGGACCTGGCGATGGACAAACCGCTGCTCGTGTCGCTCAGCCGTGGCTGGGGTGCCTTGTTTGCCAATTGGCAGCGCGATATCAGAAACCAGTTGCTGGCGTACCTGCTGCTGGTCTTGCTGAGTGCGGCGGGTTTGTACGGTTACCTGCGGCAACGGGCGCTGCAACGCGTCAGCGACCAGCGGCTCAAGTTGGCGATCGATGCCTCGGGTGTCGGCATTTGGGAGTTTGATCTGAAGTCCCGCCGCAACCATTGGGACCCCGCGATGTTTGAACTGTTTGGACTGGACCCGCACTCGGCCAACACCCACAACGACGACTGGAAGCGGCTTGCACTGCCGGGTGAACTGGACCGGATCAGGGCGGCCACCCGAACCGCGATCCAACAACGACAGGCGTTTGATCTGACCTTTCAGGTTCGGCGCCCGGATGGCCAGTTGCGTTTTATGCGCAACCGGGCCGAGCTGCATGCTGACGGGACGGGCACGCCCACGCGCCTGATCGGAACGACCGAGGATGTGACGGAGCGCAAGCTGCGGGAGGCTGATTTGCGCATTGCAGCGATTGCTTTCGAGTCGCATGAAAGCATGATCATCACCGACGCGCAGGCGGTAATTCTTCGCGTCAATCACGCCTTTTCCGACCTCTTTGGTTACACCGCAGACGAAGCGCTGGGGCAGACGCCCCGGATTTTGCAGTCCGGTCGGCATGAGTCGGCGTTTTATGCGGCCCTTTGGGCCGGCATAAAAAATGCCCATGCCTGGCAGGGTGAAATCTGGAACCGGCGCAAAAACGGCGACGTGTTCCCCGTGTGGCTCTGCATCACGGCCGTCTGCAGCGAAGAGGGGGTGGTGACGCACTACGTGGCGACCCACACCGACATCACGTTGCGCAAGGCGGCCGATGAAGAGATCAAGCATCTGGCTTTTTATGACCCGCTGACGCACCTGCCCAACCGGCGTCTGCTGCAGGACCGATTGCATCAGGCGGTGGCGCATGCCAAACGCGACAGCCGCCGGCTGGCCTTGTTGTTTATTGATCTGGACCAGTTCAAACCCGTCAACGACGAGTTCGGGCACCAGGCCGGCGACGAACTGTTGCAGGCGGTGGCGCACCGTTTGCAGGCTTGCGTGCGCGAGTCCGACACGGTGGCCCGGATTGGCGGCGACGAATTCATGGTGCTGCTGCCCAGCATCGAGGTGGCGCAAGATGCGACCGGCGTGGCCGAAAAAATCCACGCAATGCTCAAGCAACCTTTCACCTTGGCGGAAGGGCAGACGGTCAGCATCTCGTCGAGTGCAGGCATTGCCATCTACCCGGAGCACGGCCGCGATGAAGCCACGCTGACAAGTCATGCCGATACGGCGATGTACCAGGCCAAAACGGCAGGGCGCGACCGATTCGTACTGTTTCAAGCCGCTCACTGAACCTAGCAACTGGAAAGACCCCATGAAACTCTTGATGATCGACAACTACGACTCGTTCACCTACAACATCGTCCAGTACCTGGGTGAGTTGGGGGCCGAGGTGGAAGTGTTCCGCAACGACGAAATCACGCTCGACCAGATTGACGCGCGGCTCCAGGCCGGGCAACTGGACCGGCTGGTGATCTCGCCCGGCCCCTGTTCGCCCGCCGAAGCCGGTATTTCGGTCGCCGCCATCCAGCATTTCGCCGGCAAGCTGCCGATTTTGGGTGTCTGCCTGGGGCACCAGGCGATTGGCGCGGCTTTCGGCGGCAAGATCATCCGGGCGCAGCAGTTGATGCACGGCAAGACCAGCGTCATCCACACCACGCAGGACGGCGTGTTTGCCGGTCTGCCGGCGCAGTTCACCGTCAACCGTTACCACTCTCTGGCGATTGAGCGCCCGACCTGTCCCGATTGCCTCAAGATCACGGCCTGGACCGAGGATGGCGAGATCATGGGCATCAAACACACCACGCTCGATATTGAAGGCGTGCAGTTTCACCCGGAAAGCATCCTGACCGAGCACGGCCACGCCATCCTGAAAAACTTCCTGGCACCGCGGGTGTGAGTGATTGCTATGAATAAAATAGCTTCTTACGCAGGTAGCACGGGGGCTAGAGGCCTAAATCATTCATATTAATTACCATGCCCAATACTTACAAGATCACGCCACAAGAAGCCCTGCTGCGCACCATTGAGCACCGGGAAATTTTTCACGACGAGATGCTGCACATCGTGCGCCAGATCATGAACGGCGAGTGGTCGCCGGTGATGATCGCGGCCTTTATCACCGGTTTGCGCGTCAAGAAGGAAACCATCGGTGAAATTACCGCCGCCGCCCAAGTGATGCGCGAGTTTTCCACCAAGGTGCAGGTGGCCGACAAAACCCATTTGGTCGACATCGTCGGCACCGGCGGTGATGGCTCGCACACCTTCAATATTTCGACCTGCGCCATGTTTGTCGCCGCCGCTGCCGGCGCCAAGGTCAGCAAGCACGGCGGGCGCAGCGTCAGCAGCAAGAGCGGCAGCGCCGATGTGATGGACTCGCTCGGCATCAACATCAACCTGTCGCCCGCCGCGATTGCCCAGTGCATTGCCGAGGTCGGCGTCGGTTTCATGTTCGCGCCGAATCACCATCCGGCCATGAAAAACGTGGCGCCGGTGCGCAAAGAACTCGGTATCAAGACCATCTTCAACCTGCTCGGGCCACTGACCAACCCGGCCAGCGCACCCAATATTCTGATGGGTGTGTTTCACCCGGATCTGGTCGGCATTCAGGTGCGCGCGCTGCAGCGGCTGGGCGCCGAACACGCCGTGGTGGTCTATGGCAAGGACGGCATGGACGAGGTGTCACTGGGCGCCGCCACGCTGGTGGGCGAGCTCAAAAACGGTGAAATCACCGAATACGAAATTCACCCGGAAGATTTCGGCATGGTCATGGCCAGCAACCGCGCCCTCAAAGTGGAGACGCCGGAGCAGTCCAAAGCCATGTTGCTGGGCGTGCTGGACAATCAGCCCGGTGCAGCGCGCGATATTGTGATTCTCAATGCCGGCGTCGCCTTGTATGCGGCCAATGTGGTCGATTCGATGGCGGCCGGCGTGCAACAAGCGCGAGCAGCTATTGAATCAGGAGCGGCGAAGGCCAAGCTGGCGCAATTGGTGGCGACGGCGCAGGCGCTGAGCGGGGTCTGACATGGCCCGCCTTTTACACGGCGAGGGCGCCTGGATTGTGCTGGGCGTCTCCGCCCTTTTTATCGTGGTGGGTCTGGTGATGCACCGCGTTTTTATCAACATTTTGAAGAACGGCTCGCAGGAGCCGCCCAAGCATGACTGACATCCTGAACCAAATCGTCGCCGCCAAACGCGAAGAAGTCGCTGCGGCGCTGAACAAAAAATCACTGGAACTGGTGCGTGCCGATGCCGAGTCCCGCGTGCTGACGCGGGATTTCGTCGGCGCCCTGCGCGCCAAAATCGCCGCGGGCAAGCCGGCCGTGATTGCGGAAATCAAAAAAGCCAGTCCGTCCAAGGGGGTGCTGTGCGAGGACTTCATTCCCGCCGATATCGCGCAAACCTATGCCGAGCATGGGGCCGCCTGTTTGTCGGTGTTGACTGACGTGCCGTTTTTCCAGGGTTGTGTGGACTACCTGAAGCAGGCCCGGGCCTCTTGCCAGTTGCCGGTGCTGCGCAAGGATTTCATTGTGGACGCCTATCAGGTCTATGAATCGCGTGCCATGGGCGCCGATGCCATTTTGTTGATTGCCGCCATCCTGGATGACGCGCAGATGAAAGAATTTGAGGCGATTGCGCGCAGCCTGGACATGGCGGTGCTGGTGGAAGTGCATGACGCGGCCGAACTGGCACGCGCCTTGAAGCTCAAAACCCCCTTGATCGGCATCAATAACCGCAACCTGAAGAGCTTTGAAGTGTCGCTGGACACCACTTTGACGCTGATGCGCGATGTGCCGGCCGACCGCCTGCTGGTGACGGAGAGCGGCATCCAGACCCGCGAAGATGTGCTGCGCCTGGGGGCGGCTGGCATCAATGCGTTTTTGGTGGGCGAGGCCTTCATGCGGGCGTCTGATCCGGGTGAGGCGCTCGCCAGCCTGTTCGCCGCCGCCTGAAGGCGCTGACTAGCGCGGTCTATTGCAATTTTTGATTTGCTATTTTTTCAGGAGGCCTTGTGCCCATTCCACAAGGGCTACAGGCCAGTTTCCCGTTTGATTTGAAGGCCCCGACAAACCCCGTCGGCGCGCCGCCCCGGCTGACCGAATGGGCGCCGGAGCGCTGGCCGGTGGCCGATGACTGGCGGCCGCTGGTCAATCATTTTCTGGCCAGTGCAACCGCCGACGAATTGGGGCAGTTCGTGCGGGCGCGTCTGGCGAGTGGCGCCTGCATTTATCCGCCGCAGCCATTTCGGGCGCTGGCGCTGACACCACTGGCGCAAGTCAAGGTCGTCATTCTGGGGCAGGACCCCTATCACGGAGCGGGGCAGGCCGAGGGCTTGGCGTTTTCGGTGGCACCGGGCGTCAAGCCGCCGCCGTCATTGCGCAATATGTTCAAGGAAATCGCCCGCGACCCCCGGCTTGGCGCCGCGGCGCTGCCTGTGCCCGGCGATGGCTCGCTGGTGCGCTGGGCGCGCCAGGGCGTCCTGCTGCTCAACACCTGCCTCACGGTCGAAGAGGGACTGCCGGCCAGTCATGCCCGGCGCGGTTGGGAGGCGCTGACGGACGCCATCGTCCAAGCCGTGGCCCGCCAGGAAAAACCAGTCGTGTTCATGTTGTGGGGGGCTCATGCGCAGGCCAAGCAGAGCCTGATCGCGGCGCATGCCGACCATAGCGGCCTGGCGCAGGCGAAACATTTGGTGCTGACCGCCAATCACCCCTCGCCGCTGTCCGCCCTGCGGCCACCGCAGCCCTTCATCGGCTGCGGCCATTTTGGCTTGGCCAATGCTTTTTTACAGCAGCAGGGCAGCGCGCCGATCGCTTGGTAAATCTAAGTTTCATGAAAAGTATCGGAGAGCTTTGATTATTCATGGCATAATCTGTGGCTCACGCTGGAGAGGTGGCCGAGTGGTTAATGGCAGCAGACTGTAAATCTGCCCTCTTACGAGTACGCTGGTTCGAATCCAGCCCTCTCCACCAGTGAATGGATTAATTGACAGATAGCCGTTGGGGTGCACGCTTAAATGTGCGTGAAGAATCGGTAGCGGTTGCTTGCAGTGCAAGCCAGTGCGGGGTTCGTATAGTGGTAATACCTTAGCCTTCCAAGCTAAAGCGAGGAGTTCGATTCTCCTACCCCGCTCCATGGTTGCCTGTTATTAGGTTGAGTATGCCCATTTGGCTCAGTGGCAGAGCACTCCCTTGGTAAGGGAGAGGTCCCGGGTCCGATTCCCGGAATGGGCACCAGTTTCGGGTGTGTCAATTTGGTGTGCTGACTTGATGTTGGTGCTGGTTGATGTACGATAATTTTGATTTGACAGTCCAGTTACTTTTCGGAGTCTGATAATGGGAAAAGAAAAATTCACACGTACCAAACCGCACGTCAACGTCGGCACGATTGGCCACGTCGATCACGGTAAAACTACGCTGACCGCCGCCATCACCACGGTGCTGGCCGCTAAATTTGGCGGCACCGCCAAAGGCTATGACCAGATCGATGCAGCACCTGAAGAAAAGGCCCGCGGTATCACCATCAATACTGCGCACGTTGAATACGAAACGGCTAACCGCCATTACGCTCACGTTGACTGCCCAGGACACGCTGATTACGTTAAAAACATGATCACTGGCGCGGCCCAAATGGACGGCGCTATTCTGGTCTGTTCCGCTGCTGACGGCCCCATGCCTCAGACCCGCGAGCACATCCTGCTGGCGCGCCAGGTCGGCGTGCCTTACATCATCGTGTTCCTGAACAAGTGCGACATGGTCGACGATGCTGAATTGCTCGAACTCGTTGAAATGGAAGTTCGCGAGTTGCTCGACAAGTATGATTTCCCTGGTGATGACACCCCTATCATCCACGGCAGCGCCAAGCTCGCCATGGAAGGTGACAAGGGTCCGCTGGGCGAAGAAGCCATCATGAAGCTGGCTGATGCACTCGACACCTACATTCCCCTGCCAGAGCGCGCCATCGACGGTGCCTTCCTGATGCCAGTGGAAGACGTGTTCTCGATCTCGGGTCGTGGCACCGTGGTGACCGGTCGTATCGAACGCGGTATTGTTAAAGTCGGCGAAGAAATCGAAATTGTCGGTATCAATGACACGCAGAAAACCATTTGCACCGGTGTTGAAATGTTCCGCAAATTGCTCGACCAAGGTCAAGCAGGCGACAACGTCGGCATCTTGTTGCGCGGTACCAAGCGCGAAGACGTGCAGCGCGGCCAAGTGCTGTGCAAGCCCGGTTCGATCAAGCCACACACCCATTTCACGGGCGAGATCTATGTCTTGTCCAAAGATGAAGGTGGCCGTCACACCCCGTTCTTCAACAACTACCGTCCCCAGTTCTACTTCCGTACCACGGACGTGACCGGTGCGATCGAGTTGCCAGAAGGCAAGGAAATGGTCATGCCAGGCGATAACGTGTCGATCACCGTCAAGTTGATCAACCCGATTGCCATGGAAGAAGGTCTGCGTTTTGCTATCCGTGAAGGTGGCAAGACGGTCGGTGCCGGTGTGGTTGCCAAGATCATCGCGTAATTTTTTCAGTAGGGGCGTAGCTCAATTGGCAGAGCGTCGGTCTCCAAAACCGAAGGTTGATGGTTCGATTCCTTCCGCCCCTGCCACCTGACTGTGTAGAGTAGGTGGATTCCAAGCCCGCTATGCGAATAGCGGGCTTCAGCGTCTGATGACGACTGAGTTTGATTTGACGTAGAGAAAGCGCGAGATAGAGAAAAATGGCCACCACACAAGTTCAAACTGTCAGTACCGGCATCGATAAGGCCAAGTTGGCTGCAGCAGTTGCATTGGTTGTCGCCGCATTGGCGGCCTATTATTTACTTGGCAAGCAAGGACCGCTGGCTCAGTGGAGTGCTTTGCTGTTGGGTTTGGCTGTTGCCGTCGTGGTATTTTTCACCGCTGAGCCGGGCAAAGCGCTGTACGCCTTTGGTCGGGATGCCTGGCGTGAGGTTAAAAAAGTCGTCTGGCCGGCACGCAAAGAAGCCATTCAAATGACGGCCTATGTGTTTGTCTTTGTGCTGGTCATGGCCTTGTTTCTCTGGTTGACTGACAAAACGCTCGAGTGGGTGTTTTATGACTTAATTCTGGGGTGGAAAAAATAATGAATGATGTTGTAGAAACTCCGTCAAACGATACGCCCGCAGCCGCGCAAATTCTGGCGACGGCGCCGACTAATCCTGATCTGCGCTGGTATGTGGTCCATGCCTATTCAGGTATGGAAAAAGCAGTCGAGCGGAACATCATCGAGCGCATCACTCGCGCCGGGATGGAAAGCAAATTTGGCCGTATTCTGGTTCCCATGGAGGAGGTGGTTGAGATCAAGAACGGCCAGAAGAAGACGACTGAACGCAAGTTCTTTCCGGGTTATGTGTTGGTCGAAATGGTCATGGACGATGAGACTTGGCACTTGGTCAAGCACACCAACAAGGTAACTGGTTTCGTGGGTGGCGCAAAGAACCGTCCGGCTCCGATATCAGAAGCCGAGGTGATGAAGATCGTCAACCAGATGCAGGAAGGCACCGAGAAGCCACGCCACAAAGTTGAATTTGAGGTGGGTGAGTTTGTGCGCGTCAAGGATGGTCCTTTTACCGACTTCAACGGTTCGGTGGAAGACGTCAACTACGAAAAGAGCAAGGTCCGCGTCGCTGTCACGATTTTCGGCCGCTCCACACCTGTAGAGCTTGATTTCTCGCAGATCGAAAAGACCTGAATTTGAAATATTGGATTTCGCACTTTTCGACTCGGTGCGAATGTAGTTAGTGAGTCGTTAACCCCGGGGAGCCAGGGCCTGCGCATATAAAGCACGGTCAGGGCGATATCACCCGTAAGGAGAAAATCATGGCGAAAAAAATCGTCGGTTTTGTCAAGCTGCAAGTTCCAGCAGGCAAGGCCAACCCATCACCACCCATCGGACCTGCATTGGGTCAACGCGGTTTGAACATCATGGAGTTCTGCAAGGCGTTTAACGCCCAGACCCAAGGTATTGAGCCGGGTTTGCCACTGCCCGTGGTGATTACCGCTTTCGCGGACAAGAGTTTTACCTTCATCATCAAATCGCCACCATCGTCGATTCTGATCAAGAAGGCTGTGAAGATTGACAAGGGTTCTGCCCGTCCACAGGCTGACAAGGTCGGCAAGATCACGCGCGCACAGCTCGAAGAAATTGCTAACACCAAGATGAAAGACTTGACCGCTGCCGACATGGACGCAGCTGTTCGCACCATCGCTGGCTCTGCCCGCTCGATGGGCGTGATTGTGGAGGGTGTTTAAATGACCCAGCTCACCAAAAAACAAAAGTCCTTCCAGGGCAAGATTGACAGCAACAAGCTGTACCCGCTGGCAGATGCTCTGGGCCTCGTCAAAGAGTGTGCCAACGCCAAGTTCGATGAATCCATCGACGTGGCGGTGCAGCTCGGCATTGATGCCAAGAAGTCTGACCAAGTGGTGCGTGGCGCTGTCGTGCTGCCCAATGGCACTGGCAAGACCAAACGTGTCGCCGTGTTCGCACAAGGCGCCAAGGCTGAAGAAGCCAAGGCTGCTGGTGCTGACATCGTCGGTATGGACGATCTGGCTGCCATGATCAAGGCTGGCGATATGCCGTTTGACATCGTGATTGCTGCCCCTGATGCCATGCGCGTCGTCGGTACTTTGGGTCAGATTCTTGGCCCACGTGGTTTGATGCCTAACCCCAAGGTGGGTACCGTCACGCCTGACGTGGCAACCGCAGTGAAGAACGCCAAGGCCGGTCAAGTGCAGTTCCGTGTTGACAAAGCCGGTATTGTTCACTCCACGATCGGTCGTCGTTCATTCGACACAGACAAGCTGCAAGGCAATCTGGCTGCACTGGTGGACGCCTTGACCAAGGCCAAGCCCGCTACCAGCAAGGGTGTATACCTGAAAAAAGTGGCAGTTTCGTCAACGATGGGTGTCGGTGTCCGCGTGGACCTGCAAACCATCGCAGCGTAATTGCAAAAAATTCAGACCGCCTGAAAAGGTGGTCCGATGTGGTGGGCTGCTCATATTGCGAAATGTGGGCGGGTCATCCAAGACCGTTGGTGTGCAGGCCGTAGTGGTACGGGTAAGCACTTAATCAGTGGGCACTGGGTTCACCCAAGGCTCAGCCAACGCAGATGGCGATCCCGCTGCAGATGGAATAAGTTCCGAAACAGTTGGTCGCTGCAATGTGGCGTACTTGAAGGCAATTTGCTGACAAGTACATTTTGAAGGAGTAGACCTTGAGTCTTAATCGCAGTGAGAAAGAAGCGGTCATCAGTGATGTGACTGGCCTCGCCGCAAAAGCTCAAACGCTCGTGCTGGCGGAGTACCGTGGCATCACGGTCGCTGACATGACCAAATTGCGCTCCACCGCGCGCAGCAATGGCGTAAGTCTGAGTGTGTTGAAAAACACCTTGGCTCGTCGTGCTGTTGCCGGTAGCGGATTTGACGTCGTGTCTGACCTGATGACCGGTCCGCTGATCTATAGCTTTTCTGAAGATGCAGTGGCTGCCGCGCGAGTGGTGGCTGACTTCGCGAAAACCAATGACAAGTTGGTGATTCGCGGTGGTGCATACGGCGGAAAAGCCCTGGACGTGAACGGCGTTAAGCAATTGGCAAGCATCCCTTCCAAGGAAGTGTTGCTGGCACAGTTGCTGGGCTTGATGCAATCCCCGATTTCGCGTACGGCACGTGTGCTGGCAGCGATCGCGGAGCAAAGAAGCGCTGGTGTGGAAGAAGCACCCGCAGAAGCATCTGCTGAGGCAGTTGAGGCTTGATAGCCTCCTGCATGTGGTAACCAATATTGTTAGGAAATAAAAATGGCATTCGATAAAGACGCATTTTTGACCGCGCTGGACAGCATGACGGTCATGGAACTCAACGACCTGGTGAAAGCCATCGAAGAGAAATTTGGCGTAAGCGCTGCAGCCATGTCTGCACCTGCTGCTGGCGGCGCTGCTGCTGCTGCAGTTGAAGAAAAGACTGAATTCAACGTTGTTCTGCTCGAAGCAGGCGCAGCCAAGGTTTCGGTCATCAAGGCTGTGCGCGAAATCACAGGCCTGGGCCTGAAAGAAGCCAAAGATCTGGTGGACGGCGCTCCAAAGAATGTCAAAGAAGGCATCTCCAAGGCTGACGCTGACGCCGCTATGAAGAAGCTGGTTGAAGCTGGTGCCAAGGTCGAATTGAAATAATCGATCTTCGCTAAAAGGCTGGGTGCTCCAAAAGAGCCCCCAGCCTTTGGCGCTTATAAGAGCGCACTGAAAAACAGAGTAAAAGTCTGTTTTTCAGTGTCTTCTGACCCCGACTTCAGAAGATGCCTTGGTTCGGGTTGCACGCAATGTGCAGCCGTCCGCCAATGATTGGTAGTGGCCAATCACCAAGAAGCACCCCAGGATTCCTTAGTCTTTGCCCGGAGATCTCATGGCTTACACATACACCGAACGCAAGCGCATTCGCAAAAATTTTGGCAGTCGCGATAGCGTGCTCGAAATACCCTACCTGTTGCAAATGCAAAAGGATGCCTACACGGCATTCTTACAGGCCGATGTTCCGCCGAAAAAGCGAACTGTAGAGGGTCTTCAGGCTGCTTTTGAAGCGGCTTTCCCGATCATCTCCCACAACGGTTTTGTCGAGATGAAATATCTCGAATACAACTTGGCCAAGCCCGCGTTTGACGTGCGTGAATGCCAGACCCGTGGGCTGACATTTGCTTCGGCTGTGCGGGCCAAGGTTCAACTGTTTATCTATGACCGTGAATCTTCGACCTCGCAAAACAAGGTGATCAAAGAGGTCAAAGAGCAAGAAGTCTACATGGGCGAAGTGCCCCTGATGACTGGCAAAGGCTCGTTCATCATCAACGGCACGGAGCGCGTGATCGTTTCTCAGTTGCACCGTTCGCCGGGTGTTTTCTTTGAACACGACAAGGGTAAAACCCACAGTTCGGGCAAGCTGCTGTTTTCGGCACGCATTATTCCTTATCGTGGTTCCTGGCTCGATTTTGAATTCGACCCGAAAGACATTCTGTACTTCCGGGTGGACCGTCGCCGCAAGATGCCGGTCACGATTCTGCTCAAGGCCATCGGCCTGAACCACGAGTCCATTCTGGCGAACTTCTTCGTCAATGACAATTTCCGTCTGATGGACAGTGGTGCCCAGATGGAGTTTGTGGCTGAGCGCCTGCGCGGTGAAGTGGCCCGTTTTGATATCACGGACAAGAGCGGCAAAGTGGTGGTGGCGAAAGACAAGCGGGTCACCGCACGTCATACCCGCGAACTGGAGCAATCCGGTACCACGCACGTCAGCGTCCCGGAGGATTTCCTGGTGGGTCGCGTCGTGGCACGCAACCTCGTCGACACCGATACCGGCGAGATTCTGGCCAAGGCAAACGAAGAGATCACTGAAGTGCTGCTCAAGAAGTTGCGCACCGCAGGCGTTCAGGATTTGCCGTGTATTTACACCAATGAACTGGATCAGGGTGCGTACATTTCGCAAACCCTGCGCAGCGACGAAACGGTGGATGAATTTGCCGCACGCGTCGCCATCTACCGCATGATGCGCCCCGGCGAGCCACCAACAGAAGATGCTGTGCAGGCACTGTTCCAGCGTTTGTTCTACAACCCCGACACCTACGATCTGTCGCGTGTTGGCCGGATGAAGTTCAATGCCAAGATGGGTCGTCCGGAATCGACCGGCCCCATGGTGCTGACCAACGAAGACATCCTGTCCGTTGTCAAGATTCTGGTTGACTTGCGCAATGGTCGCGGTGAAGTGGACGATATCGACCACCTTGGCAACCGGCGCGTGCGTTGTGTTGGCGAATTGGCCGAAAACCAATACCGCACGGGTCTGGCACGGATTGAAAAAGCCGTGAAAGAGCGTCTCGGCCAGGCTGAGCAAGAGCCGCTCATGCCGCATGATTTGATCAACAGCAAGCCGATTTCGGCTGCTCTGAAAGAATTCTTCGGTGCGTCCCAGCTGTCACAGTTCATGGACCAGACCAATCCGCTGTCGGAGATTACCCACAAGCGCCGCGTATCGGCTCTTGGCCCAGGTGGTTTGACGCGTGAGCGTGCCGGCTTTGAAGTGCGTGACGTGCACGTGACCCATTACGGTCGTGTGTGCCCGATTGAAACGCCTGAAGGTCCAAACATTGGTCTGATCAATTCGCTGGCCCTGTATGCCCGCCTGAACGAATACGGCTTCATTGAAACGCCTTATCGTCGCGTGGTGGACAGCAAGGTCACGATGGATATCGACTATTTGTCCGCCATTGAGGAAGGCAAATACGTTATCGCGCAGGCCAATGCCACACTGGACAAAGAAGGCCTGCTCACCGGCGAGTTGATCTCGGCGCGTGAAGCGGGTGAGTCGATCCTGGTCGGTGCCGAGCGCGTCCAGTACATGGATGTGTCTCCTGGACAGATCGTGTCCGTGGCCGCCTCCCTGGTGCCTTTCCTTGAGCACGATGATGCAAACCGCGCCTTGATGGGCGCCAATATGTCACGTCAAGCGGTGCCGATTCTGCGTCCGGAAAAACCATTTGTTGGCACCGGCATTGAGCGGGTGGCGGCAGTTGACTCCGGCACCGTGGTGACCGCTACCCGGGGTGGCGTGGTGGACTATGTGGATGCGACCCGTGTCGTGATTCGCGTGAACGACGCCGAAGCACAAGCCGGTGAAGTCGGTGTGGATATTTACAATCTCATCAAGTACCAACGTTCCAACCAGAACACCAACATTCACCAGCGCCCGATTGTCAAAAAGGGTGACTTGTTGGCCAAGGGCGACGTGATTGCCGACGGTGCATCGACCGACCTGGGTGAACTGGCTTTGGGCCAGAACATGCTGGTGGCGTTCATGCCCTGGAACGGCTACAACTTCGAAGATTCGATCTTGATCAGTGAGCGTGTGGTCGCCGAAGACCGTTACACCTCCATTCATATCGAGGAATTGGTGGTCATGGCGCGTGACACCAAGCTGGGCTCCGAAGAAATTACCCGCGACATCCCGAATTTGAGCGAGCAACAGCTCAACCGTCTGGACGAGTCGGGCATCATCTATGTCGGTGCTGAAGTTCAGCCGGGTGATACGCTGGTCGGCAAAGTGACGCCTAAGGGCGAAACCACTTTGACACCGGAAGAAAAATTGCTGCGCGCCATTTTTGGTGAAAAAGCCAGTGACGTGAAAGACACCTCATTGCGCGTGGGTCAGGGCTCATCAGGGACTGTGATCGATGTGCAGGTCTTCACCCGCGAAGGTATCGTGCGTGACCGCCGTGCGCAACAGATCATCGATGACGAACTCAAGCGCTTCCGCCTGGATTTGAATGACCAGCTCCGCATTGTGGAAGCGGATGCATTTGACCGGATGGAAAAATTGTTGACCGGCAAGATTGCCAATGGCGGACCGCAAAAGCTCGCCAAAGGCACCAAGATCGACAAGGCGTACTTGAGCTCGGTGGACAAGTTCCATTGGTTCGATATTCGCCCTGCTGATGATGACATCGCGACGCAACTGGAAAGCATCAAGAATTCCCAGGAGCAAACCCGCCACAGCTACGACCTCTCGTTTGAAGAGAAGCGCAAGAAATTGACGCAAGGTGACGAGTTGCCTGCCGGTGTCTTGAAGATGGTCAAGGTTTACCTGGCTGTCAAACGTCATCTGCAAGCGGGCGACAAGATGGCCGGCCGCCACGGTAACAAGGGGGTGGTTTCCAGGATCGTCCCGGTCGAAGACATGCCGTTCATGGCGGATGGCACGCCCTGCGATATTGTTCTGAATCCCTTGGGCGTGCCTTCGCGGATGAACATCGGGCAGGTGCTGGAAGTGCACTTGGGTTGGGCTGCAAAAGGCATTGGCCAACGTATCGGCGACATGCTGCAGGCAGAGTCCAAACTCGCGGACCTGCGCAAATTCCTCGACACGCTGTACAACGGCGCCGGTCGCAAGGAAGATGTGTCGAAGCTGAGCGACGACCAGGTGCTGGAGATGGCCCTCAACCTGAGCGGCGGTGTCACGTTTGCCTCCCCGGTGTTTGATGGTGCCTCGGAAGAGGACATCCGCGACATGCTGAAACTGGCTTACCCGGATGACATCGTCAAGGCCAAGGGGCTGACGGCCGCCCGTACGCAGGCCAATCTGTTTGACGGTCGCAGCGGTGACCCGTTTGATCGTCCAACCACGATCGGCTACATGCACTACCTGAAGCTTCACCATTTGGTGGACGACAAGATGCACGCCCGTTCCACCGGTCCTTACAGTCTCGTGACCCAGCAACCACTCGGCGGTAAAGCGCAGTTTGGTGGCCAGCGTTTCGGTGAGATGGAGGTCTGGGCGCTGGAAGCTTACGGCGCTGCTTACACACTGCAGGAAATGCTCACGGTCAAGTCCGATGACGTGGTGGGTCGTACCAAGGTGTACGAGAGCATTGTCAAGGGTGAGCATTCGATCGAAGCCGGCATGCCGGAGTCGTTCAATGTGCTGGTCAAGGAAATTCGCTCCCTCGGTATCGATATCGAGTTGGAACGCAGCTAAGCACGGACAAGAAAAGGATTCAACATGAAATCATTACTCGACCTGTTCAAGCAGTTCACGCCAGATGAGCATTTCAATGCCATCAAGATTGGCATGGCTTCTCCCGAGAAGATTCGTTCATGGTCATTCGGTGAAGTCAAAAAGCCGGAAACCATCAACTACCGCACGTTCAAGCCAGAGCGCGATGGCCTGTTTTGCGCCAAGATTTTTGGCCCTATCAAGGACTACGAATGCCTGTGCGGTAAATACAAGCGTCTGAAACACCGTGGTGTGATCTGCGAGAAGTGCGGCGTTGAAGTGACCCAGACCAAAGTGCGCCGCGAGCGTATGGGCCACATCGACCTGGCAGCGCCTTGTGCGCACATCTGGTTCCTGAAATCGCTGCCGTCACGTCTGGGCCTGGTGCTCGACATGACCCTGCGTGACATTGAACGCGTGCTGTACTTTGAAGCTTATGTCGTGACCGATCCCGGCATGACCCCGCTGAAGAAATTCAGCATCATGTCGGAAGATGACTACGACGCCAAATTCAAGGAATATGGCGATGAGTTTCAAGCCAAGATGGGTGCCGAAGGCATCAAGGATTTGCTGCAAAGCATTGACATTGACGGTTCGATCGAAAAGCTGCGCAACGACCCCACCGGCTCCGAGCTGAAGATCAAGAAAAACACCAAGCGCCTCAAGTTGCTTGAAGCATTCAAAAAATCCGGCATCAAGCCCGAGTGGATGGTGCTGGATGTGTTGCCGGTGTTGCCGCCGGACTTGCGTCCGCTGGTGCCATTGGACGGTGGCCGTTTCGCCACCTCCGATCTGAACGATCTGTATCGCCGCGTCATCAACCGCAACAGCCGTCTGCGTCGCCTGCTCGAATTGAAGGCGCCCGAGATCATTGCCCGCAATGAAAAGCGCATGCTGCAAGAAGCAGTGGATTCGCTGCTGGACAACGGTCGTCGCGGCAAAGCCATGACCGGCGCCAACAAGCGCGCCCTCAAGTCGCTCGCCGACATGATCAAGGGCAAGAGTGGTCGTTTCCGTCAGAATTTGCTGGGTAAACGGGTCGATTACTCGGGTCGTTCCGTGATTGTGGTGGGCCCAACGCTCAAGCTGCATCAGTGCGGTTTGCCAAAACTGATGGCGCTTGAATTGTTCAAGCCCTTCATCTTCGCGCGTCTCGAAGCGATGGGCATTGCGACCACCATCAAGGCCGCCAAGAAGGAAGTTGAATCCGGCACGCCAGTGGTGTGGGACATCCTGGAAGAGGTGATTAAAGAGCACCCCGTGATGCTGAACCGTGCACCTACGCTGCACCGCTTGGGCATTCAGGCCTTTGAGCCGATCCTGATTGAAGGCAAAGCCATTCAGTTGCACCCGCTGGTTTGCGCCGCGTTCAATGCCGACTTTGACGGTGACCAGATGGCGGTTCACGTGCCACTGTCCGTGGAAGCGCAAGTGGAGTGCCGCACACTGATGCTGGCCTCCAACAATGTGCTGTTCCCGTCCAACGGCGAACCCTCCATCGTGCCGTCGCAAGACGTGGTGCTGGGCTTGTACTACACGACCCGCGACAAAATCAACGGCAAGGGCGAGGGCTTGATTTTTGCCGATACCGGTGAAGTGCAACGCGCTTTTGATGCGGGCGAGGTTGAGCTGACTTCTCGCGTCAACGTGCGTTTGACCGAGTACACCAAGGACAAAGAAACCGGTGAACTGGTGCCTTCGACCAAGCTGTGGGAAACCACGGCCGGTCGTGCCCTGTTGTCGGAAATCTTGCCCAAGGGCCTGCCATTTGCCAACATCAACAAGGCGTTGAAGAAGAAAGAAATTTCTAAACTCATCAATGTCTCGTTCCGCAAGTGCGGTCTCAAAGAGACGGTTATTTTTGCCGACAAACTCTTGCAGTATGGTTTCCGTCTGGCCACCAAAGCCGGCATCTCGATCTGCATTGACGACATGCTGGTGCCGACTGAAAAGCAGGGCATCATTGATCGCGCCGAGAAGGAAGTTAAGGAAATCGGACAACAGTACACGTCTGGTCTGGTGACTTCCGGTGAGCGCTACAACAAGGTGGTGGACATCTGGGGCAAAGCCGGTGACGAAGTCTCCAAGGTGATGATGGCCCAGTTGTCCAAGGAAGTGGTCACTGACCGCCATGGCAACCAGGTGCAGCAAGAGTCCTTCAACTCCATTTACATGATGGCTGACTCCGGTGCCCGCGGCTCCGCCGCCCAGATTCGTCAGGTGGCTGGTATGCGGGGTCTGATGGCCAAGCCGGATGGCTCGATCATCGAGACGCCAATTACGGCGAACTTCCGCGAAGGTCTGAACGTGCTGGAGTACTTCATCTCCACCCACGGTGCCCGAAAAGGTCTCGCGGATACGGCGTTGAAGACCGCCAACTCCGGTTACCTGACACGTCGTTTGGTCGACGTGACGCAGGATCTGGTGGTGACCGAACAAGACTGTGGCACGCACAGTGGCTACCTCATGCGCGCGATTGTCGAAGGCGGTGAGGTCATTGAATCCTTGCGCGACCGCATTTTGGGTCGGACCGCAGCGGATGACATCCTGCATCCGGAGAACCGCTCCGTGCTGGCCCCGGCCGGCGCCATGCTGGACGAAGACCTGATTGACGAGCTCGAAGTCTTTGGCGTGGATGAAGTCAAAGTACGTACGGCGCTGACTTGCGAAACCCGTTTTGGCATTTGCGCCAAATGCTATGGCCGCGATCTGGGTCGTGGCGGCTTGGTCAACGGTGGCGAAGCGGTCGGTGTGATTGCTGCGCAATCCATCGGTGAGCCCGGCACACAGTTGACGATGCGTACCTTCCACATCGGTGGCGCCGCATCGCGCGCCGCCATTGCCTCCAGCGTGGAAGCCAAGTCCAACGGCAACATCGGCTTTAACGCCACGATGCGCTATGTGACGAATGGCAAAAAGGAGCAGGTGGTCATTTCCCGTTCCGGTGAAATCGTCATTCATGACGAGCATGGCCGTGAGCGCGAACGCCACAAGGTGCCGTATGGCGCCGTGCTGGCCGTGAAAGCGGACCAGACCGTGAAGTCTGGCGCAATCCTCGCCAACTGGGATCCGTTGACCCGCCCGATCATTACCGAATTTGCGGGCAAGGCCCTGTTCGAAAATGTGGAAGAAGGCCTGACGGTTGCCAAACAGGTGGATGAAGTGACCGGTCTGTCCACCATGGTGGTGATCGATCCCAAACGCCGTGGTTCGGCCAAAGTTATCCGTCCGCAAGTCAAGCTGATTGACGCGTCCGGTAACGAAGTCAAGATCCCTGGCACCGACCACTCCGTGACGATCGGCTTCCCGATTGGCTCGCTGGTTCAAGTGCGTGATGGCCAGGACGTGGGCCCAGGCGAAGTGCTGGCCCGTATCCCGATCGAAGGTCAGAAAACGCGCGATATTACCGGCGGTTTGCCGCGGGTGGCTGAATTGTTCGAGGCCCGTTCGCCGAAGGACAAGGGCGTGCTGGCTGAAATGACCGGTACCGTGTCATTCGGCAAAGAAACCAAAGGCAAGATTCGTCTGCAAATCACTGATCCTGAAGGTGCCGTCTGGGAAGAACTGGTGCCCAAGGAAAAGAGCATCATCGTGCACGAAGGTCAGGTTGTGAACAAGGGCGAAAGCGTTGTTGACGGTCCCGCCGATCCACAAGACATTTTGCGACTGCTCGGCTCGGAAGAGTTGGCCCGTTACATCGTGGACGAGGTGCAGGACGTGTACCGCTTGCAGGGCGTGAAGATCAACGACAAGCACATTGAAGTGATTGTTCGCCAGATGTTGCGCCGGGTCGTCGTTGAAAATGCAGGGGACTCGACCTACATCAACGGCGAACAAGTGGAGCGTTCGGAAATGCTCAACACCAATGATGCGTTGCGCGCCGAAGACAAGATTCCCGCGCGATTCACCAACTTGTTGTTGGGTATCACCAAGGCATCCTTGTCGACCGACAGTTTCATCAGCGCGGCTTCCTTCCAGGAAACCACCCGTGTTCTGACCGAAGCTGCCATCATGGGCAAGCGCGACGAATTGCGTGGCTTGAAGGAAAACGTCATTGTGGGTCGACTGATTCCAGCCGGTACCGGCATGGCTTATCACGAAGCTCGCAAAATCCGCGAGAACATGGACGACGCCGAGCGTCGCGCCATTTCCGAGGCCGAAGCTGCCGAATTGGCGGGTGAGGTCGAGGCGACCGAAGCAAACGAAGGCTCAGCAACCGAGTAATCCTCGAATTGCTATCTAAAGAATAGCGCCTCAAGCCCTTTCTACGGGCTTGAGGCGTTTTCAATTGTTGCTTTTAAAGATTTGTACTTGACTGGGTCTGGAGAGCGAAAGAAATGAGCGATTCCCTCATGGTCTGGTTGGCCATCGCCGTGTTGCTGTTCTGGTCCATGGGGGCCTACAACCGGCTGGTGCGTCTGCGCTCCCAGGGTCTGGTTGCGTTTGCCGCTCTGGAGGGGCTGTTGAATCAATACCTTGAATTGGTGAAAACCAATTGCCCGGACGCTGGTGAGGCCAATGCCGGCCCTGCCGCAAGGCCGGAACAAGACGCTTTTTCTGCTGCCTGGGCCGCACTCACGGCCGCTGCAGAACAGTTCAATGCCTCGCTGAAAGTGGTGCATGCACAGCCTCTGAAGGGACCGACGATGCTGGCCTTGGGCACGGCGCTGGAGACCCTGCGTTTGTCCTGGTCCCGCCTGCAAAACTTGCCGGCTGATCTGGCTGGGCCCGCACTGCCGGCTTCGCTGCAGTCGCAGTGGGAGCAGCTTGCCTCGCAGGTCGACCTAGCGCGGGCCGAGTTCAACGGACGGGTAGTTAATTACAACGAAGCCATTGCTCAGTTTCCGGCGCTTTTGCTGGCCTGGGTATTTGGTTTCAAGCCGGCACAGCCGATATAGGTTTGACGATGGACACGAACGAACAAAAAATCCCCTTGTGGCGACAATTGCAGGCCGTCGCGGGCGTCTTGCAGGCCGTCCGCTCCGGTGTATCTGGCACGGCCGCCCTGGCCGATGTCTCGGCTGATTTGCGCCCGGGCGTGCAGGCGCTGACATTTCATGTGTTACGTTCACTTGGGCGCGCGGAGGCGCTGCGCCAGTTGCTGGCCAGCCGCTCGCCGCCACCGCCCGCTGACGCTCTGTTGTGCACCGCGCTGGCCTTGGCGTGGCGCGAGGAAGACGCCCCTTATGAGGTGTTCACCCTCGTCAATCAGGCAGTCGAGGCGGCCAAACGCAGTGCGGCAACCCAGCCCCAGGCCAGCTTCATCAATGCCTGTTTGCGCCGTTTCTTGCGCGAACGTGACAGTTTGGTGGCCAGCACGGACAACAAACCGGTGGCGGTGTGGAACCATCCCAAATGGTGGATTGAGCGGCTGCAAAAGGAATGGCCCCATGATTGGCGCGCCATTCTGGCGGCCAACAACCGCCAGGCGCCGATGACGCTGCGGGTGAATGTCCGGCGGTCTGGCGTGCTGCCTTATTTGCAGACATTGGCAAACGCCGGTTTGAACGCCAGTGCGGCCGGCCAGTCGGGCGTTACCCTGGCGCAAGCCAAACCGGTGCAGGACTTGCCGGGCTTTGCGCAGGGCGTGGTGTCGGTGCAGGATGCCGCCGCGCAGCTCGCCGCGCCACTGCTGCTGTCCGGCCTGACCGCCATGGGCCCGCTCCGTGTGCTGGACGCCTGTGCGGCCCCCGGTGGCAAAACGGCGCACCTGCTGGAGATTGCGGACTGCACCGTGACCGCGCTGGATGTTGACCCCGCCCGCTGCGAGCGAATTCACCAAACCCTGCAGCGGCTGGAGCTGCAAGCCCAGGTGCTGGTGGGCGACGC
Source organism: Rhodoferax sp. (assembly GCF_012927445.1). Taxonomy (GTDB): domain Bacteria; phylum Pseudomonadota; class Gammaproteobacteria; order Burkholderiales; family Burkholderiaceae_C; genus Rhodoferax. Next base: position 61,974 of record NZ_JABBPD010000007.1, on the reverse strand, counting down.
GGCCAACACGGCCGCCTGGTGGGATGGCCAGCTGTTCGATGCTATTTTGCTGGACGCGCCGTGCTCCGCCTCCGGCATCGTGCGGCGCCACCCCGATGTCCGCTGGCTGCGGCGAGAGTCCGATATTGGCCAGTTGGCCGTGATTCAAGCCCGGTTGTTGAAAGCCTTGTGGCCCTTGGTGAAGCCGGGCGGGCGACTGCTGTATTGCACCTGCTCCGTTTTCAGGGCCGAGGGTGAAGATCAGATCAAAACGTTTCTTGCACACAACACCCAGGCGACCTTGCTGCCCTCGCCTGGGCATTTATTGCCCCATAACGGGGCAAATGGCGATGCCGTCCCGGACAATCTAGCTTGTGACCATGACGGCTTTTATTACGCACTGCTTGAAAAACGCACGCCTTGACCTGATTGGGCTGCTGGCCTGTGCCTGTCTGGTCTGGGCCCATCCTGGAGCGGCGCGGGCGGAAGCGCCGGCCACAGAAATTTCTCTTCTGAAGTTCGAACGTGCCAGCGATGCGGTGTTACTGACCGCCACGCTCAAATTCGAATTGCCCGCAGCGGTCCAGGATGCCCTGCTCAAGGGGGTTGCCATCATTTTCGTGGCCGAGGCGGACGTCTTGCGCGAACGCTGGTACTGGATGAACAAGAAGGTGGTGAGCGCTGAGCGCCATATGCGGCTGGCCTATCAGCCGCTAACCCGCCGCTGGCGGCTGAATGTGGCCTCCGGACGGATCAGCAATGTCGGTCTTGGAATGGCCCTCAATCAGAACTTCGAGAGCCTGCCCGACGCCTTGGCGGCCGTGCAACGGCTGTCGCGCTGGAAAATAGCCGACGTCTCGGACATTGACCTCGAACAGAACCATTTGGTTGACTTTCGTTTTCGCCTGGATGTGTCACAGCTGCCGCGCCCCTTGCAGATTGGCACCTTAGGCCAGACTGACTGGGACATTTCTGCCTCATCAATCCGGCCGCTGCTGCTGGAGAGCGTCAAGTGAACGGCACAGGGGCAGTTACAGATTTAGTCGGCCGCTTCTCCCTGAGGAATTCCCGCACCCTGCGCTGGACGGTGGGCGCGGGCCTGGCGGCGATGGTGGCGGTCGGGTTGGTGCTGTTGTTCCTGTTGACGCAAGCCACCACCAACCGCGACATGTACGAGCGCAATTACGCGCGCCTCTTCACCCTCAACATGGTGATTGCCGGCCTGCTGCTGGTCGTCATTATCTGGATTGCCTACCGCCTGATGAAACGGCTGCGGCAGGGTAAATTTGGCAGTCGGCTGCTGGTCAAGCTGGCCGCTATTTTTGCGCTGGCCGGGTTTGCCCCGGGGGTTCTGATTTATGTGGTGTCCTACCAGTTTGTGTCGCGCTCGATTGAAAGCTGGTTTGACGTCAAGGTGGAAGGCGCCCTGGATGCCGGTCTTAACCTGGGCCGTGTCACGCTGGAAACCTTGTCCAACGACTTGGCCAGCAAGGCGCGCGCCGCTGCGGCGCAACTGGCCGACACGCAGAATGTCAGTGCCGCCTTGCCGCTGGAGCGCGCCCGCGACCAGTTGGGGGCGAGTGATGTGATCCTCTGGAGTGGCTCCGGTCAGCTGATTGCCGCCGTGGGCCAATCCCGCTACCAGCTCAATCCGGAGCGGCCCAGCCAGCAGCAGTTTCGCAGTGCGCGGGCGCAGAAGTCCGTCACCTGGATTGACGGGCTGGATGATGCGGTACCGGGCGAGGCGGTCAATGCACGGATCAAGGCGCTGGTGCTGATGTCCAGCACCAGCTTGGGATTGTTGAGTGAGCCGCGCTTCCTGCTGGTGACCAAGACCTTGCCCAGCACGCTGGTGGAATATGCGCTGGCGGTGACCGAAGCCAATCGGGAGTACCAGGAACGGGCGCTGGCGCGTGATGGCTTGCGCCGCATGTACATCGGCACCTTGACGCTCAGCCTGTTTCTGGCCGTGTTTGGCGCCGTCTTGCTGGCCGTGGTACTGGGCAACCAGATTGCGCGCCCGCTGTTGCTGCTGGCGGACGGCGTGAGCCAGGTGGCCGCCGGCGATTTGACGCCGAAAGCCTCGCTGCAAGGAAAAGACGAGTTGGATGGCCTGACCCGCTCGTTCGCCGACATGACGCAGCAACTGGCCGATGCCCGCGCGGCAGTGGAGTCCAGCATGGAGCAGGTGAACGCGGCGCGGGCCAATTTGCAGACGATTCTCGACAACCTCACAGCGGGTGTCATGGTGCTCGATGCCCACGGCGTCATTCAGTCGTCCAATCCGGGGGCGACCCGCATTTTGCGGGTGCCGCTGGCGGCTTACGAAGGCCAGCGCCTGGCCGATATTGAGGGCATGCAGACCTTTGGCGAGAAGGTTCAAGCCCAGTTTGATTCGTTTCTAGGAGCTCAAAATGAGCATGGCCTGGATCATTGGCAACAGTCCTTCGAACTGGGAAACGCCGCCGCCGCCATGACCGGCAGGCAAGCAGACGATGCTATTATTTTGGTAGCGCGTGGCGCAGAATTGCCGGGGGCTACAAGGCTATTGGTCTTTGATGACATCTCGGAGATCGTGTCCGCGCAACGTTCGCAGGCTTGGGGTGAAGTCGCCCGGCGCCTGGCGCATGAGATCAAGAACCCGCTGACCCCCATTCAGTTGTCCGCCGAACGGCTGGAGATGAAGTTGACGGGCAAGGTGGCCCCGGCGGAGCAGGCCCTGCTCACCAAGTCGGTCAAAACCATTGTTGACCAGGTGGAGGCCATGAAGCGTCTGGTGAATGAATTCCGGGACTACGCGCGGCTGCCGGCGGCGGAACTGAAGCCGCTGGACCTGAATGCCTTGGTGTCCGAGGTGTTGCAGCTGTATGCCAGCGAAGGCTCCCAGGTGCCGGTGCAGACCGAGCTTGACCCGCGCAACCCGCGGGTGATGGGGGACGCCCAGCAGTTGCGCCAGGTGCTGCACAACCTGCTGCAGAACGCGCAGGATGCCACGGAAACAGCCGGCTACACCGACGCAGAACATCCTGTGACCCTCAAAACCCAATGCATTGAAAGCACAGGACGCGTTCGCCTGAGCGTGCTGGACTGCGGCACCGGTTTTCCGGAGCACATCCTCAAACGCGCGTTTGAACCCTATGTCACCACCAAAACCAAGGGCACCGGACTGGGCCTGGCGGTGGTCAAAAAAATCGCCGACGAGCATGCCTCCCGCGTGGATATTGCCAACCGGGTGCTGGACGGTAAAGTGGTGGGTGCTCAAGTGTCGTTATCATTCGCCATCGAGAGTGTCGTACCGGTCTAGCCGGGCGACCCAGGCATATCCAAGGGACGCGCTAAATCATGGCAAACATACTGGTGGTTGACGACGAGCTCGGCATCCGCGATCTGTTGTGTGAAATTCTGAATGACGAAGGACACAACGTTGAAGTGGCGGAAAACGCCGCCCAAGCCCGTGCTGCGCGCGTGCGCGAGCGGCCCGATCTGGTGTTGCTGGACATCTGGATGCCGGACACCGATGGCGTGACGCTGCTCAAGGAGTGGTCAACCACTGGCGCCCTCACCATGCCCGTCATCATGATGAGCGGGCATGCCACCATTGAAACCGCGGTGGAGGCCACCAAGATCGGCGCGCTGGCGTTCCTGGAAAAACCCATCACCCTGCAAAAGCTGCTCAAAGCGGTTGAGCAGGGACTGGCGCGCGGCATGGTCCGCAAGCCCGTCGCGCCACTGTTGGCCCCGGCCGTCTTGCAGGTGCTGGAGGTGACGGCCATCGACGGACAGGCCGGCGTTTTAGTCGTCGAAACGGGCCCGCTATCGCAGCAAAGTTTCATGCTCGATAAGCCCTTGCGCGAGTCACGCGACGAATTTGAAAAGGCTTATTTTGAATACCACCTGGCCAAAGAAAATGGGTCCATGACACGGGTGGCAGAAAAAACAGGGCTTGAGAGAACGCACCTGTACCGCAAATTGAAGCAGTTGGGGGTCGACTTGTTGCGGTCCAAGCGCAGCGCCGCCTGACCTGTGGTTGGCTGCTTAATTTCGGGGTAGAGATGCTGCTATAATTTGGCGCTTAGGCCTGGTAGCTCAGTCGGTAGAGCAGAGGATTGAAAATCCTTGTGTCGGTGGTTCGATTCCGCCCCGGGCCACCAAACCAATCTCCTTGCTAATCAACAGGTTAGGACGGTAGATGAAAAAAGCGACCCCTTCAAAGGTCGCTTTTTTTATGGTTTTCTGACGTTTTTCTGGCAAAAACGCCTGCGAGCCACTGCGATGGATAGCGCTCGGGTGCGGTCGACTGCGCAGGCAGTGGTGTCGAAATCATGATGCCGCTGCGAAGCTATACGCAACTCCCTATTTACGGAGTTGTCCATGCAGTTGCTTTTCACCGGGTTTTATCCAGCCGCCCCCGCGGCCTTGACCCTCCCCAGCTTTCCCCGTGCCGCCAGCCGCTGCCGCTTCGCGGGGCTGTCCCATGGCTAAGCCCTACAAAGAGAGCGGTGTCTGGTCGTTCCGCCTGCGCATCAAGGGCGATGACATCTATCGCACAGGTTTTGCCACGGAAGCGCTGGCCCGGCGTGAGGCGGATAACTTGCGCCACGCGCTTAAAAACACGGGCAAGCCCGCTCATAAAGGGCCCTGGAAAACGTCGCTGGGCGAGGCGCTCATTGACTATGGGCGTGAACACCTGCCCCGCTTGAAGGGCGGCGAACAGGAGGCAGTCCGTATCAACCGCTATCTGCGCCTGGCGGGTTTTCCCATCCTCAAACTGTTTTCAGTGGAAGATGAGGCGCAAATCACCGAAAAAAGCGTCGTTTACTGGCGCGTGGAGTTGGAGGGTGCTCGCGGTCCCCGCAAAATTCCGCAGGGCCTGAGTGCGCATCGCCAGAAGCAGGCGCAGACAACCCAACGCAGCGATGCGCTGCGTAAACGGTTGGCTGGCACCCCCGTGGCAGATATCAGCTCCCATGATATTCAGACACTGATTGATAACGCAGGGAGCGAAGGCAAAGGCGCTTCAACGATTCGACTCGAGCATGCGTTGCTGCGTCATTTCTTCAACTATGCGCTTCATACCTGGAAATGGCCCCTGGTCGGTGGTAATCCCGCCCTCAATCGCGAGCTCCCCGACTTGGACAACGCGCGGGATCGCGTGCTCAGCAACAGGGAATGGAAACTCATCAGCGCGGCGTTGGAACAGACCCGCAGCCCTTACGTCAGCAATGTTCTCGCACTTTTGCTTGAATCCGCCATGCGTTGCTCAGAAGCGCTGGTGCGGGTGCGTTGGCAGGATTTCAACGAAGAGACGTGCTTGCTCATGTTACGTAAAGCAAAGGCGGGCTGGCGTCAGGTGCCGCTCAACCCCGGTGCGATGCAGGTCATGAGTCAGTTGCGTGAGCATGCTTTGAGTTTGGGGCCTGTGCAACCGGCCATGCCCGTTTTTAGACTGACCTACGAAGCGCTGCGAGCCGCGTGGAACCGGGTCTGTGAGCGGGCGGGCGTTGAGGGAGTCAATCTCCATGACCTGCGCCATACGAGCGCAACACGATTTGCTTTGGAACTCCACGGCAACATGCCGGTGCTCAAAATCATCACGGGGCACAAAACGGACTCGCAGTTGATGCGTTACATCAACATCAAGCCCGAGGACGTCTCCCGCCTGCTGCACGGGCGGCCCTTAAATCACGACGACGCACCAGCAGGGCTGCATGTTATCCGCGCAGAAGTCGTCCGCCCACTTCCGGGAGCGCCCTCGTTGCAGCCGCAAAACCTGCCGGCCAATGTTGTCGCATTCGTTCGCCGGGGCGCAGGTCCCTGAATCTGCGGATAAATTTTTGAAGCCAATGCGTGGGGAAGTGTTCATGCCCCACGCATTGGCCTATACGTCGATGGCCCTGCACTTTGAAATGTGACAACGGGGCTGGCAGCACAGGTAAAGGACATATGTCCGGACAGGAAACACATGAAAAAACTGATTCCAGAGGTTATTGATTTGGTCGAGGTATTGGCAGAGATCGCTGCTTCCATGAAACCGCATCACAGCGAGGCTGATACATGCAAAACAAGCAATCCCACCGTTGGGACCCAGTCACCCCGGTACTCGGTAGCACAGAGAGTGCCACCGTCAAAAGCAACCCATCCACCAGCACCCCGGAAAACAGGGGGCAAGGCATGAGAGTTGCCGTTTACGCCCGATATTCGGACGACAAGCAAAAAGCGACGTCGATTGATGACCAGATTCACATGTGCCGGGAAACGGCCGAACGCATGGACTATGTTGTCTGTGATGCGCTCATCTTCAACGATGACGCTATATCAGGGCAGGGCAAGAAGACCCACAAGCGAACCCGATATCTTGCGTTACGCGACGCGATTCGCGCTGGTGAAGTCGATGTGCTGATTTGTGACCAGCAATGTCGTCTTGCCCGCAGTGCCAAGGAAGCACTGGACTTCTTGGACGACATGAGTAAGCACAACGTGCGCTTGTTGACGGCCGACGGGTTTGACTCGCACGAAAAAACGGCGCGGCTGGTCTTCAGCATTAAGTCGGTGTTCAGCGAGTTCTTCATCGACGAGACGCGGCATCGCGTCTTTCGCAGCATGAACGGGGAGTTTGACCGAGGGAGCATGGTCACTGCCATCCCGTACGGCTACGAAATCGACGTTGTGCGCAGCAACGTTACCGGACAGTGCATCTGGTCCATCAACGAAGACGAGGCCACGGTCGTTCGGGAGTTATTCCGACATCGGAAAAATGGCATGAGTCTGAGCCAGATTGCGGCCATTCTGAACGGGAGAGGCGTTCCGACATCGCGCCAGGAGGGGCATGAGAAGAAGCTGTACTGGCGGGCGTCGGCCATCTGGCGCTTGTTGGAAAACCCAATGTACAAGGGCCTGTACCAAGTCAACTTCGGCAGGGACAAGCTCGAAGAGCGGCGAACGGCCCAACGCCTGATGACGGACCTGGCTTTGGTGAGTGAGTACGAGTGGAATGTCGTCCAGGAGATGGGCAAACGCAGCCCCCCGGTTGCCGAAAAGCTTATCGCCCAGGGTACAAAGGGGCAGCGGGGTGCCTATGGCGGCGGCAAGCATCCGTTCACAGGAGTTTTCCGGTGTGGAACGTGTGGTGTGTATTTGTCTTGCCATCACCCGCGCTCGAATGCAGGAACCTTGCATTGCATCCAATGTGAGCATGCAACCAATGTTGGCGTACCCGGACGGCAACCCTTGTATTTGTCCATGAAGGGCGTACACGTGATGCTGCGCTGGTTACTCCAGCAGGTGCTTTCAGCCGACGTGGTGAGTCGTTATCGCGCGGTCTTGAAAGAGCGCTTGGTCGGCGGGCGCGAGGCTGAACTGGAGGCTGCCAAGCAGGATTTGGGAAAAGCTGAGCGCAGCCAAGCTCGCCTAGCCCGGCTGCTGCAGCAAATTGAGGCCGATGACCCGGTGCTGGAGGAGCAGTACCGGAAGACTCGTACTGAAGTGCTGGAGCTCAAGCACAAGCTCCATGAACTGGAGACCGGTCTCCGCGATTTGAATGTGGAAGCGATTCGTCGCCAGCTCGACATAGACCTGAGCGCTGTGGTTGACCAGTTCCTCGCAGACGCGATCGCCCCCGAGCGGACTCGGGCTCTTTTGAACCGAATTTTTCCAGCCCTTATCTTGCGGGGCAAGACCAATCGCTACACAGCAATTTTTGAGGTGCATGTGAAGCCAGGTGCCATCTTGGCAGAGGCCACGGACACGCCAGTATTGGTGGATGGCAACGAAGTGCTGTGGGTGCGTTTGACAACATCAGGCAGCAAGTTCCCAAGCTGGACTGTGGATGAAATCGAACCCCCTTTGACAGAGACTTCATCCGCTTGACGATGCGTTTGTGTCGCCCCTGGTCGTTGTGTTGGGCAATGACCAGGGGCTTTTTGCTGGCGGCGTCAAAAGCGACCGTAAATACAGGGAGTTTTGCAACCCTAATTTGTTGCCGATGGGTCACCCTTCGCAACAAATTAGGGTTTATGCATTCAGTCCGTACGAAAGAGGGTTGAAGCGATCTGTTTGGGGCAGACCGCCACCGAGCGGCCATGGTCGCGTCGAAAAAATTATCGGAGCATGGCAATCATGTGACCCCCAAATCCCTATACCTCTGACCGGTGCTCATACGCGCCAGTCAGAGTCCATAAGTCTGCGCGGTCGCACAGCGCTCACTGACGTCGACACCGGTGTTTCACCGGAGTCGATAGATGACGCACAACAATGCCAGCGCGCATTCTTTACAGTCCCTTGGCGCGAGCCAGGGCCACGAGCAAGACCACAAGCCGCCCCTTCGGGTTCTCGAGCTGTTTGCCGGCGTAGGTGGGTTCCACCTGGGTTTGGAACGGGTCAATCAGCAACGCATATCCCAAGGGCTACCACGAGCCTTTCAGTTGGTGTGGGCCAATCAATGGGAGCCAGGCAGCAAAGCACAGCATGCAGCCCGCGTGTATGAGGCCCGTTGGGGGCTCGCCCCGGTTAACCGCGACTTGTTTGCGGTGCTTCAAGATGAAGCGGAGCTAGGTCGCCTGCACTCGCTCTCCCCAGACATGCTCGTGGGAGGCTTCCCTTGCCAGGATTTCTCGGTTGCCAAGCCGTTGTCTCAAAGCCAAGGGCTCGAAGGTGCAAAAGGCGTTCTTTGGTGGGGAATTCATCGACTGCTGGATATCCGGCGTCAAGCGGGGAAGCCGATTCGTATGGTGGTGCTGGAAAATGTGGACCGGCTACTGAGCAGTCCAGGCAAGTGCAAGGGGCGGGACTTCGCCACCATGCTGTCGAGCCTGCAGGCGTTGGGCTATGCCACCAGTTGGCAGGTAGTTAACGGTGCAGACTACGGCAGCCCCCAGCGTCGCCGTCGGATTTTCATGGTTGCAGTGCACGAGTCATCGTCTGATTACATGCGGTGGCAGCACTGTATCGATGCGGCTCCGTTGGACTGGCTGATCGGCGAGTCGCCGTTAGGCCAGGCATTTCCGACAAAAGCGGTCGGTGAACTCAAGCACGTGCATGTGTCAAATGATGTCAAAAAGGTGGGAGAAAGCTTCTGCCCGACAAAGAAGGGGACAACGCCCTTCCTGAAGTCCGGTGTGTGCATGGGCGGTAACGTTTGGACGGTGGATGTCCGCCCACATTTTGTCTGTGCAAATGGAGCATACGCTGAGAATGTCACCCCCAAAACCCTTGGGCAAGTCGTAGCCAAAACAGTCAGCGTGGCTGAGAAGTTTTTTCTGGACGGCGATGCTTTGTCGCGGTGGCAACATGCAAAAGGAAGCAAAAGCGTTGCAAGGGTAAGTCGAAGCGGCCACGCCTATCAATTCAGTGAAGGTGCGCTGTCGTTTCCGGACCCGCTCGACAAGCCTTCACGTACCGTTTTGACATCTGAGGTGGGGGCCTCTGCCTCGCGCACCCGGCATGTAATTGCGCATTCAGACGGAAGGTTGCGACGCTTGACTCCCGAAGAAGTTGAGGAGTTGATGGGTTTCTCGAGGGGGTTCACGGCTTTGCCGGGAATTTCGGACACACGACGGGGGTTTTTGATGGGAAATGCCTTGCTGCCGGGATTAGTGGCCCGCCTTGGCCAGGCCATTTTGGGGCAAATGACGCATGCGCAGAGCGAGGTGCGCGACTCTTTCCCAAGCGTCGGAGGCCTTGATGAGTCGGTCATCGCCGCCGGTTAGGCCACGGCATTTGGGCGTTTTGAAAGCAGAGGCGCCGTTGGCGCTTCTGCTTTCTTCTGGATATCCTGAACTCGGCTTAACCGGGCGGGTTTGGGAACTCTGAGTCCGTTACAGTTGGAGAAAATTCGAACAAATTGGAGTGGCGTTTACGGAAAGCAGATGCCAGCCAACAAATCAGGGACTCAGGCATGGATGATGTTTTCAGTTTTCGCAACCGGCTCATTGACGAATACAGCTCGTTTTCACGCAGCTTTTCCAAGGTTGCGGCACAAGACATTCTGACCAAGGTAGAAGAAGAATATGCCCGTGGTCGATACTGGCCAGAGCCACTGATTCAAATTAACCCCAATTACAAGCGCAGTGGCACGGTTCAGCAGTTAGCCACGGACGGGATACTGCACGCTGATTGCGCGCACATTTTTCAGACTGGAAAAACGGAGGGTAAGCCATCGGACTTGCATCTCTATGTCCATCAGTTGCAGGCCCTGGCCAAGGCTCAGAACCAGCAAAGCTACGTGGTAACCACCGGCACGGGCTCCGGTAAGTCACTGGCGTTCTTCATTCCCATGATTGACCGCATCGTCAAAGCCAAGGCGACTGACCCGCAGAAGCGCACGCGGGCCATCGTTATTTACCCGATGAACGCCTTGGCCAACAGCCAACTGGAAGAGCTGGACAAGTTCCTGCATGGCTACCCCAAAGGTGAGGCTCCCTTTACGGTGGCCCGTTACACCGGGCAAGAAAGTAAGACAGAACGGCAAGAAATTGCCGACAACCCGCCCGACATCCTGCTCACCAACTTCATGATGCTGGAGTTGATTCTGACGCGCTTTGAGGCTGTAGACCGTCAGGTGGTCGAGCACTGCCAGGGGCTTGAATTTCTGGTGCTGGATGAGCTCCATACTTACCGAGGGCGGCAGGGGGCCGATGTGGCTCTGTTGGTGCGTCGTTTGCGCGAGCGCCTGAAGGCTGAGCAACTGGTCTGTATTGGTACCTCTGCCACCATGTCCTCCACCGGCACGCAAGCCGACCGCAATCAAACGGTGGCAAGTGTCGCCAGTTTGTTGTTTGCTGCATCCATCACCGAGCACGATGTGATTGGTGAAACCTTGCAGCGTGTCACCAACCCTGGCAAGGACGTACAGGCCATCAAGTCGCTGCTCAAGGCTGTTTTATTGAGATGTGCCCATGCTTGGGCAGATTTTGACGCTTTTAGCGATGACCCGTTGGCCATTTGGGTCGAGCTGACGCTGGGCATTGAGCTACCCGCAGATGAGCCACCCCGTCGCGCAAAGCCCATCACGATGAAAGATGCCGCTGGCCGTTTGGCGGCCGATGCGCAATGCACCTTTGATGAGGCCATGGCTGGCTTGCAGCGCTTTTTACTAGCGGCCCACGACGTCAAAACTCTGCAAGGTCGGCCACCCTTCGCCTTCAAATTGCACCAGTTCATCAGCGGCCCTGGCAAGGTGCTGGCGACGCTTGAGCCAGAGGGCGTACGCCACATCACCCTGGATGCCCAACGCTACGCCCCGGGTCGGCAGGAAGAGGGGGCCCAGCTGTACCCGGTTCACTTCTGTCGCGACTGCGGGCAGGAGTACCACCCCGTATGGCGCGCTGGTCAGGCCCAGCAGGAATACACCCCGCGTGAGATTGACGACATCTCGGGCGATGATGATGAGAACGCCCGCTACGGTTTTTTGTGCCCATCTAATCTGCGTCAGTCCTACAAAGGCAGCATTGAGGACTTGCCAGAATCCTGGTTGGACCTGGCCAAGGCCGAGCCCAAAGTCAAAAGTACCTTCAGAAAATATGTTCCGGAAGACGTGCAGGTCAGTCCGCAGGGCTGGCAGGGTCGTGGTGAGTCCTATTGGTACATCCCTGGCAAATTCCGCTTTTGCCTGAACTGTGGCCAAACCCATGAGGTTCATGGCAAAGACATCAACCGACTGGCAAGCCTTTCCGGAGAGGGGCGTTCGTCGGCGACCACGATCCTTACCCTGAGCGCCATCCGGCAGCTCTTTGATGTGAAGGACATGCCGTCCGACCAACCTGATCCGCGCAAGTTACTTGGCTTTACGGACAACCGGCAGGATGCCGCCTTGCAGGCGGGGCATTTCAATGACTTTGTGTTTTTGCTCACCCTGCGCTCAGCCCTGATTGGCGCTTTGCAAAACCACCAGGGCATATTGACAGAAGAAACCCTGGCGGATGCCGTCTTTAAGGCGCTGGGGTTTGACAAGACTGACTTTGGCACGCTGGCCGAATACCTGCGCACACCCAAGCTAATGGGTCTGGCACGTCAAGACGCGCAGCGCACCATGCGTTTCATCATCGGTTACCGCCTTTTGCGCGACCTGCGGCGTGGCTGGCGTTTCAATAATCCCAATCTGGACCAGCTCAACCTGCTGTCCATTGCCTATCGGGGACTTGATGAATTTGCGACAGAGGCTTCGCTGTTTGCCAAAAGCCCCGTCTTGACCCGCATCAGTCCGCAGCAGCGTGGCATTCTTGCACGCATGGTTTTCGACAGCATGCGCCGCAGCCTGTGCCTGGAAACGCGTTACCTGGATGCCGTGGAACAAGACAAGGCCAAGACGACAGCGCACCAGTACCTGAATGAGCGTTGGGCATTTGCGTCGGATGAGAATCTGGAAACAGCCAAATACCTGATCCTGACCAAACGCCCTGAATACAAAGGCAAACCTCGTGTCGACCTGGTGCCGGGAGGTTCTCGCTCCCGACTTCTCAAAGACCTCAAGGCAGCGTCATTTTGGAAAGACAGCGCGGCGGCTGGACAGGTTGTCGGTTGGAAGGATCCACAGTGGGTGGAGTTGATGGAGCAGTTGCTTCAAGCGGCGTCTAACTATGGCTATGTCCAGAAGTTTGACGTTGACAGCCAAGTCATTGGCTGGCGCCTCAACGCTTCCACCATGGATTGGTTGCTGGTGGACGAGTCGCGGGCACTGGAAGACGGCAAACACAACCAGTTCTTCCGCAATCTGTACCAGGCGGTGGCCTTGACCCTGCGTCAACAGGGGCATCCCTTGTTCGACTTTGAGGCCCAAGAACACACTGCGCAAGTGGATTCCGCCCGCCGTCAGCTGCTGGAGCAGCGCTTCCGCTACACCGAAAAAGACCGTAAAGACTGGCTGGACAACCCCGCGCATGAGGCTCCGCTGGAGCGCCTGCCAGTCATGTTCTGCTCGCCCACCATGGAGCTGGGCGTCGACATCTCAGCCCTGAACACGGTCTACCTGCGCAACGTACCACCCACTCCCGCCAACTACGCCCAGCGCAGCGGTCGAGCGGGGCGCTCAGGGCAGCAGGCCTTGGTCATCACTTACTGCGCCGCACTCAGCCCACATGACCAATGGTTTTTCCACCATGCCACCGAAATGGTGCACGGCATCGTCAAGCCGCCCACCCTGGATCTGGCCAACCGCGATTTGATTGAAAGCCACTTGCATGCTGTGTGGCTGGCTGCCGCACAGGTGCAGCTGGACACCAGCATTGCACCCATGCTCGATTTGGAGCAGGTAGATAAACCATTGCAGCCCGCCCTGCGTGACAAGCTCAATGCCCCCGAGGTAACGGCCCGCGCTCTGCAGAGTTCCCACGGCTTTGTTGCCCAACTTGCTTCCGTGCTCAACAGCAGTCCTTGGTTCTCCGCCGACCATGTGGCCGCCACCATTGAGCGTGCGGGCCAAGACTTCAGTGCCGCCTTTGAGCGCTGGCGTGCATTGGTGGATGCCACACGCAAGCAAATGGACATGGCGGATCAGGTGGTTAAAAGCTACACCACCTCGCACGCTGAAAAGCAAAATGCCCAGCGCCGTTATGGTGATGCTGCCCGCCAGTACAGTGTTTTGCTCAAGTCGGGCAACGGTCAGAACTCTGATTTCTATACCTACCGCTACTTGGCAAGCCAAGGCTTCTTGCCCGGATATAACTTCCCACGTTTGCCTTTGATGGCCTGGATACCCGCCAAGGGTGGGACTGGGGCCAAAGGCAAGGATGACGAAGGCAGCATGGTCAGCCGCCCGCGTTTTCTGGCGCTGTCCGAATTCGGCCCCCGCAGTCTCATTTACCACCAGGGTCGCATGTACCGTGTGGTGCGCGCCAAGCTCAATGTCGGCTCGTCTGACCACATCTCTGGCAATAGCACCCTGGCTACCGTGGCCAGCCGTGTCTGCAGCCAGTGCGGTTATGCCCATATGGGCGGAGAGGATGGCACTGAGCCACTCCAAAACTGCTGCGAAAATTGTGGCGCTCTGTTGACCGACCTCGATTGGGTCAGAGACCTCTACCGCATTGAAACTGTCGAAACCATCCCTGTTGAGCGCATCTCCATCAACGATGAAGACCGCCAGCGTCAGGGCTTCGAGCTGCAAACCACCTACCGCTTCCTGCCAGGATTGGACGGCAAGATCGCGCAGCACAAGTCACTTATTAGCAGTGGCAGCGGTGAAGAGGCGCAAGCCTTGGCCGCGCTGACGTATTCTCCCGCGGCGCAAATCTGGCGCATCAACCGCGGCTGGCGCCGCCGCAAAAACAAAAACCAGCTCGGTTTCTACATCAACCCCATCACCGGCCAGTGGAGCAAGAAAGACGAGCCAGGTGCCACCGAAGACGGCAGTAGTGACGATGGCTTGCTTGACAAGGTACCTAACCAGCAAATCGTTCCCTTCGTGGAGGACCATCGCAATATCCTCATCCTGGCCCCCAACGTGCCGCTTGATTTGGAAGCCATGGCCACCCTACAAGCCGCACTCAAGCGCGGCATTGAAATGACCTTCCAGATTGAAGAATCTGAATTGGTAGCCGAGCCCTTGCCCAAACAGGACGACCGTAAGGCCCTGCTGTTTTACGAAGCGGCTGAAGGCGGTGCCGGTGTTTTGACCCGGTTAGCCACAGAGCCCCAGGCCATGGCCCAGGTAGCCGCTGCGGCCTTGCGCGTGATGCACTACAGTGAACCTGCAGGACCTTGGTCGGTGGAGGGCTTGCCCGATCTGGAACAAAAGACGCAGGACGGGCACAGCATTTGCGAAGCCGGTTGCTACCAGTGCCTGTTGTCGTATTTCAATCAACCCGACCATGACCACATCAACCGCCGCAACACGCAGGCCATTGAAATGTTGGTTGTCTTGGCCAACGCCCAGGTAGCTGCCGCACCTGCTGATCCAAGTCAAACGTCCGCTTCTAACTCGCCCGCCGCGGTGGGGGATGCTGGCACACATGACGTACTTTTTGACCAATGGAAACAAGCGCTTCAGGCAGGCGGGCACAAAGTGCCGGATCAAACTCAGTTGCCAGTGCTCGGCGGTCAACTTATCGTGGCGGGTCAGTACAAAGCTGCCCGCACCCTGGTGATATTGCAGCCTTTGCAAGCCGCATGGCAGGCCGAGCTCACCGATAAAGGCTGGTCCGTCATAAACATGTCTAATTCAGCCCAGTGGACAGAGCAGTTCGCCGCTTATCCTCATGTCTTTCGTTAATTCCAATCCTTTGCACGCATGACCACTGCTACCCATGATTTCCATCCCGGCAACCTGGTGCGCGCGCGCGGGCGTGAGTGGGTGGTGCAGGCCAATACTCAATTGGATTCCCGGCAAGCTGACGGCAGCAGCCTGCTGCGCTTGCGCCCCTTGGGCGGTGCGGATGAAGACATCATCACCCTGATACCTGAGCTGGAATTTGTACCCGTAGAGCCCGCCACATTTGCCTGGCCCAACCCTGAGCAGCCCGGCAACCACGCTGCCGCCTTGCTCTTGCGCGATGCCTTGCGGCTGAAGCTGCGTGCTGGTGGTGGGCCCTTCCGCTCTTTCGGCAACATCGCTGTGGAGCCGCGCGCCTACCAACTGGTGCCCCTGCTCATGGCCCTGCGTCTGAGCACTGTGCGCCTGTTGATTGCTGATGACGTGGGTATCGGCAAAACCATTGAGGCCGGTCTCATAGCGCGCGAGCTGATGGACCGTGGCGAAGTGAGTCGTTTAGCCGTGCTTTGCCCTCCCCACTTGGTAGAGCAGTGGCAAGCGGAGTTGCAAGGTCACTTCAATATGCAGGCAATCGCCCTCACGTCTGCCAGTGCCAGCCGGGTGGAGCGCGATTTGCCCCATGGCGTGGGCCTGTTTGACCAGCACCCCATCGTGGTGGTGAGTCTGGACTACATCAAAAGTGAGCGCCACCGCGAACACTTCTTGTCCATCGCTCCTGAATGCATCATCGTGGACGAAGCACACACTTGCGCCAGCAGTGGTGCTGGTAAACAATTGCGGTTTGAGCTGCTACAACGCCTTGCCAAAGATGCAGAGCGCCACCTGCTGCTGCTCACCGCCACCCCGCACTCGGGTGATGAGATCGCGTTTTACAACCTGCTCTCCCTGCTCGACCCCGCCTTTTTGGGCCTGCAAACCAGAGCCTCGGCCGATGACCCGTTGCGCCAGCAATTGGCACGTCACTTTGTGCAACGCCGTCGCAAAGACATTGTGGAATGGCAGGTTGAAACCCATGATGGCCGTGGCTTTGCCCGCCGCATGAAAACCGAGCTCACCTACAAACTCACCGGAGACTGGGGCGCTTTTTTTGATGCTGTACAAGCTTACTGCCGCGAGATGGCCGAATCGGTGGAGCAAACTCAGCAAGGCAGCGCCCGCCTGATCTGGTACGCCACGCTGGCCTTGCTGCGGTGCGTGGCTTCCAGTCCGGCCGCTGCAGTCAAGGCGCTGACTACCCGCCTGGAAGGCAAAACCGAAGCCCTGGCGGCTGAAGGTGATGATGAACTGCTTGAAGACGATCGCCTGCACGACGGCCAAGCCGACGACCTGGGCAGCAACGACCTGGAGCCCGCTGGTCAAATTAGCGACCGCCTGCAAAATGCCCAGCGCTTGCAGGCCCTCATCCTTGAAGCCCAGCGCTTGTCCGGCAAAGCAGGTGACCCCAAGCTGGCCGCCCTCGTCACCCATATGGAAGGGCTGGTGAAAGACGGCTTCGCCCCCGTGGTGTTCTGCCGCTATGTGGCAACCGCGCACTATGTGGCTGCCGAGCTGAAAAAGAATTTCCCCAAAGTAATGGTGGACGTGGTGACGGGTGAACTCAGCCCTGAAGAGCGCCGCGACAAGATCGAGAGCATGGAGGAGGGTGCAGACACGAATGGTGGCCGCATCCTGGTCGCCACTGACTGCCTGTCCGAAGGCATCAACCTGCAACATCTCTTTACTGCCGTGGTGCATTACGACCTGGCCTGGAACCCCACCCGCCACGAGCAGCGCGAAGGCCGAGTAGACCGCTTCGGCCAGCAAGCCCCCGAGGTGCGCTGCACCATGCTCTATGGCCAGGACAACCCGGTAGACGGCTTTGTGCTCAACGTTATCTTGCGCAAGGGCGAGGCCATCCAGAAAGAACTGGGCGTACTGGTGCCCATGCCTGAGGACAAGCTCCGCATCAACCAGGCCATGGTGAAAGCCGCACTGATGAAGCGCGACTCATCGCGTAGCCAGCAGCTGGGTTTTGACTTTGCCGAGGCCGAGCAGGTGCTGGCCCCCTTGCAAACCCTGTGGACCGATGCCCTGGAAAAAGCCAAGGCCAACCGCACCGTCTTCGCCCAGCGCCGTATCCGGCCCGATGAAGTGCTGCCCGAATGGCAAAAACAGCAAACCGCCCTTGGAAGTAGTGCTGATGTGCAGCGCTTTGTGCAAAGTGCCTGCGCCCGCCTGAACGCCCCGCTGGAGCCCGCCCGCGGCCAACTCCACCGCCTGCCCACCCAGCACCTGCCCGAAGCCCTGCGCCAGCGCTTGGCCGACGAAGGCCTGGTGTCCGATAGCCGCAAGCCCGTTCTTAACCTGGACTTTGCGGACCTGCACCGCAGCCACCCGCTGGTCACCGTGCTTGCCGACCACCTGATTGAAAACGCCTTGCAGGGCGAATCCAGCATTACCGCGCGGTGCGCCGCCACCATCACCGATGCGGTGGACGTGGTCACCACCATCTACCTGCTGCGCTTGCGCCACCAGTTGGGCTACGTGCGCCGCCGCCAGCCTTACCAAATGATGGCGGAAGAGACCGTCGCCTTGGCCGTGAAAGGCCGCAGCAACCCTGAGTGGCTGAGTGACGACGCCACCGCCCAGCTGCTGGAATGTCAGCCCACCGGCAACCTGCCGCGTGAGGCCATGAGCCGTGAAGTGGCGCTTGCGCTGGACTTTTTGCAGGCCCACCCCCAGCGTCTGGAAGCCTTGGCTCGGGAGCGCGCTAAGGTTTTGCTTGCAGACCATAGCCGCGTGCGCGAAGCCGCCCGCGACGTGGGCCAGTACAGCGTGGCCCCTTGCTTGCCGGTTGATGTGATTGGCGTTTACGTGCTCCTGCCTGATGTTTTATAAGCTAAATCGACCTCTAGCCCCCGTAGAAATTGCGCAAGAAGCTCCTATATTTATAGCGACATTCAGATTGCCCTGCCCATGAAAAGCGTCCGCCGAGCCACTTCCACGCTCAACCTGCCCACCCTCAAACTCGAAGGCGGCTTGTTCCTGCCCGATATGCTGGAAAAAGCGGCCCTGGGCCAAGCCCGCCTGCAAACCGAGGCTGATTACGGCATCCCCAAGGGCCTCAAGCTCAAAGACGAATACAGCCGCGCCTTCCAGATCGCTTGCGCCCAGTGGCGCAGCTTTGCCCCGCTGCTGGAGCGCACCGACTACGATGCCCAGCACGCCACCGCCACCTTTGTGACCGAGTTGCTGCGTGATGTTTTTGGCTACGCTGCTGTGGGCGCAATCACTGGCATCACCTTGGGGGATCGCAGCTACCCCATTACCCATTTGGCCAGCTCGCCTCAGAACCCCGAGCTCGCACTGCCCATCGTGGTGGCCCCGCACACCTTGGGCCTGGACGATGCGGACACGCGCTTTGCCATTCAGGGCAGCGGCAGCCGCAAAAAGACAGCTTTCCAACTGGCGCAAGAACTGCTCAACGCCAGCCCAGACCACCAGTGGGCCATCGTCACCAACGGTAAAACCCTGCGCCTGCTGCGCGATGCCGCCACGCTCACCCGCCCAAGTTACCTGGACTTTGACCTCCAGGACCTGCTCAGCGGCCAGCGCTTTGCCGAGTTTGCTTACGCCTGGCGCTTGCTACACGCCAGCCGTGCCGGTCTGGTAGGTGGCACGGCCGATGCTCCCGCCCCCGTGGTGTGGGAGGCCTGGCGCGAAGCTGGCCAAGAAGAGGGAACTCGCGTGCGCGATGGCTTGCGGCTAGGCGTGACCGAAGCCCTCATTACCCTGGGCCAGGGCTTTGTGCAGCACCCCGCGAACGATGCCCTGCGCCAAGCCTTGCAAGACGGTTCCCTGAGCAAAGAAGCCTACTTTGCCCAGCTGTTGCGCCTCATCTACCGATTCATCTTTATCTTTAATGTGGAAGAGCGTGGCTTGGTGCCCAACGCTCCCCAAAACGACGATGACCCCGCCACCGCACGCGCCAAGCTGGCTGCCTCTCAAGCCTATGCCCAGGGTTATGCCCTGGCCCGTCTGCGCGATATGTCTTTGCGCCGCCGCGCCCGCACCCGGTTTGATGATCTGTGGCAGGGCGTGAAGATTGTGTTCAAAGGCCTGGCTCAGGGCGAGCCCCGCTTGGGTCTGCCTGCCTTGGGCGGGCTGTTCGCCCCCGCCCAGTGCCCCGCACTGGATGGCGCACAGCTCACCAATGCGGAACTACTGGCCGCCATGCAAAGCCTGCGTTGGGCACGCCAGAGCGGTGCCAGCTTGGCCCCCATTGATTACCGCAACATGGGTACGGAGGAGCTGGGTAGCGTGTACGAAAGCCTGCTGGAGCTGGTGCCCGAGGTAGATCTGCACGCCCGCAGCTTTGGCTTTGTGGGCCTGACCAGTGTGGGCAGCACAGCCGGCAACGACCGCAAGCTCACCGGCAGCTACTACACGCCCGACAGCCTGGTGCAAGAGCTCATCAAGAGCGCGCTGGACCCGGTCATTGAGCAGCGCTTGGCCGCCAACCCCGCCAACCCGGTGGACACTTTACTGGCCATTCGCGTGATTGATCCAGCTTGTGGCAGCGGACACTTCTTGCTGGCTGCTGCGCGCCGCCTGGCCGAGCGCCTGGCCAGCTTGCGTTCGCCCGATGGCGCGGTCACCCCGTTGGCTTACCGCCATGCCTTGCGGGAGGTCATTGCCCGCTGCATTTTTGGCGTGGACCGCAACCCCATGGCTGTGGAGCTGGCCCGCACCGCGCTGTGGCTGGAAGGCTTTGAAGAAGGCCGCCCGCTGGGCTTTCTGGACCACCACTTGCAATGCGGCGACGCGCTGCTGGGTCTCACTAACTTGCACGCGCTGGAAAAAGGCATTGCCAAAGATGCGTTCAAAGCCCTTTCGGGCGACGATGCGGCTGTGTGCAAAGTGCTGGCCAAGGCAAATGCGGCGGGCCTGAAGCAAATTGCCAAAGACCTGCAAGGCGGCCAGGTGCTGCTGGGGTTTGACAACGCCACGGGCCTGCAGACTCTTCGTGCCATTGAGGCCCTGAGCGCCGACACCCCGGAAGAAGTTGCCGCCAAAGAACAGGCCTACATTCAATTTTGTGAGCAATCCACGAACAGCCCACTTGGGCTAGCGGCCGATTTGATGGTGGGCGCTTACCTGTTGACCAAAACTGCGGCCACCGCCGCGCATGTGCCCACCAGCGAAACCCTGCACGCTGCACTGACCGCCCCGCATACCCTGCAAGAGCAGGGAACCGCGCATGCAGCGGCTGTGGCAGGGGCGCATGCTGCCTGTCAGCAAGCGCAGGTTCTGCACTGGCCGCTGGCGTTTCCGCAAGTGTTTGCAGCCGGTGGCTTTGACTGCGTGTTGGGCAACCCGCCGTGGGAGCGCATAAAACTGCAAGAAGAAGAATTTTTTGCCACCCGCCATCCGGCGGTGGCCGCTGCCAAGAACAAGGCTGAGCGCAGCCAACGCATCCAGTGGTTGAGCGAGGGCGTGCTGAGTCAGCATCTTTACCCCACAGACAGCGCCCACCACACACCCACCGAGAGTGGGGCCGAACAACGCTTGTATGCCGAGTTCATCACCGCACGTCGCGTGGCGGAAGCTGCCAGTGTGTTCATGCATGTGGATGGTGTGGACGGCGGGCGCTACCCGCTCACTGGTGTGGGGGATGTGAACACCTATGCTTTGTTTGCCGAGACCATTCTGCAAATCACATCGCCATCAGGTCGCGCCGGTTTCATCGTGCCCACCGGCATTGCTACGGACGACAGTACCAAGGCCTACTTTGGCCACATCACCCAGAGCGGGCGGTTGGTGAGTCTGTTTTCGTTCGACAACGAAAAGTTCATTTTTCCTGCGGTTCACCATTCGTTCCGGTTCTGTCTCGTCACCCTCGGTACAGTGGACCAGGCTGAGTTTGTGTTTTTTGCTCAGAAATCGTCAGAAATTCTTGACCCAAGAAGACGTTTCCAACTGACCAAAGCAGAGTTTGGTTTGATCAATCCCAATACGCTGACTTGTCCGGTGTTCCGTAGCGGACGCGATGCCGAGCTGACTAACAAGCTGTACCGCGCGGCACCAGTTCTGATCCGTGATGCTGTGGTCGAAGGCAAGGGAAAAGATGCAAAAGTCAAGACAGCAGAGAAAAACCCATGGGGCATTTCGTTCATGGCGATGTTTCACATGTCTGGTGACAGTGAACTTTTCAAAAACACCACTACCTCCAACCGCCTACCCCTTTATGAGGCCAAGCTCATCCACCAGTTTGACCACCGATGGGCCACCTACACGCAGAATGGTGACAGCCGGGACATGACGCTGGCGGAAAAGCAAGACCCCCACAGCAGCGCCATCCCGCGCTACTGGGTGGAGCAGCGCGAGGTGTGGTTGCGCTTGACCAACCTGCCCGAAGGCTTGCGCAAGGCCTTGCGCGATCGCAATGAAGCGGCCACGGTGCTGTGCGCCACGCAGCTGTTATTTGGCCACTGGCTGGCAGCGCAACACAGCGTGAACCCGAAGTTGGGTTTGTACCCCGCCTGGAAGGCGTTTGTGCAGCAGTACCCCTATGCCCAGAAAGTGGCCCCGGTGTCACTGGGCTTGTGTGGCAATAACCCACCATGCTTCAAGCCCGTGGATGACAACTACCTGCCCGCCGAGGGGAGTTTTGAGGTGGCAATGTCCAATGAACGGGCCAGTACCGCTTGGTACGCAGTGGATCCGCATGCACTGGAGCAGATACTGGCTTTGACCGCTCGACATCGCGACCTGTACGAACCCGCCATGGTGCTGCAAAGTGCCCAGGATGTACTGGACTTGGCCGAGCGTTGGCTGCAAAAGTCTTGTCCGAAGTGGTTGATGGGGTGGCGGGACATCACCAGCAGTCATGTGTTAAGGACGGTAATTGCGTCAGTAATGCCGCTTGCAGGAATAGGTAACAAGATCCCGTTGTTACTGCTGGGAACTTCCATTTCCGCACGACAGGCGGCAGCATTTCTGGGTAATTTGTCAGCACTGGTGTTTGACTTTGTGGCACGTCAAAAAATTGGTGGAACTACTTTGAATTACTTCTACTTGAAGCAATTCCCAATCTTGCCTCCCGACCGCTACACCGAAGCCAACCTCGCCTTCATCGTCCCGCGCGTGCTCGAACTCACCTACACCGCGCACGACCTGTCGGGCTGGGCGCAAGACCTGGGCTACAGCGGCCCACCCTTCGCCTTCGACCCCGACCGTCGGGCCGTTCTGCGTGCTGAGCTCGATGCCTACTACGCCCGCCTCTATGGTCTGGACCGTGACGAACTCCGATACATCCTGGACCCCGCCGACGTGATGGGTGCCGACTACCCCAGCGAAACCTTCCGTGTGCTCAAGAACAAGGAACGCATCCCAGGTACGGATCAATACTTGACGCAACAGTTGGTACAGCAAGAATTTGACCGAATGGCTTTGGCGGATGCTGTTGGGCAACCGTATCAAAGCTTGTTGGTGCCACCACCGGGCGAGCAGTCGCAGCCCGTGTATTCGGCAATAGGCCTCATTCGCAGCGAGGACGAAGCACGGTTCGCGGGGCTCTTGTGGACCTTGCTAGAACAGACGGGCAAGTTGCCACGACTGAATGTGAGTTATATCGTGGCTGTTATGCGGAGTGGGGTGTGGCCTGTAACGGGACTGATTGCTCAGGATGCAGCGCTGCTCACGGCATACAACCAAGCGAACCCGGAACTTCGCTCGATGGGTGTAGGCCGGGTGTCTCAGTGGCTACAGTGGTTTGAGAAAGCGGGCTTTTTGCGCGTGCAACAGCAAGGCTCTGTATTTGAAATCATTGCCCAAAGCACACGTCCACCCGAATTGACGCTAGAGCCTGATATGCCAGCGGTGGCCCAAGCACTTTTGCGCATGGCGGACAGCGGATTGCAACAGCCTGCTGGGCATGAGGTGGCTGCGGAAGTGGATTTGCGTTGGAAAGCCGCATAGGAGCATGTGACCCATGAATGAATTACGCAAGCACCTTCCAGCACAGAGAACGCAGCCCCGTCTTTGGGTTGAGCGTCTTGAGCTATTTCGGGAGCCAGATCCAGAACACCTGATTCGATCCATCTCCCTGCGTCGTGGAATGAATGTGATATGGGCATGCGAGCCGGATGAATCCAGTCGGCATGCTGGCATTCACGCGGCGGGGCACGGCGTGGGAAAGACATCGCTCTGCCTTTTGTTGCGCTATTGTTTGGGAGATAGCAGCAAGTCGATTGATGAGCTAAGAGCCGAGTTGATATCCGAGTTGCCTCAGGGAGGAGTTGGTGCCGTTGTTCATATTGAAGGCACGCCTTACGCCGTGTTTCGCCACTTCAATGCCCACCGCGAAGGAATGGCCGAGCCAGGGGATGATTTGGCATCGCTGTTGGCGAACGGTGGGTCAATGGTCTACAAGGAATTTGAAACCCTGCTTTCAGGATCCATGTTGTCTGGCGTTGCGCCCCGGACGATTCCAGAAACCGGGCAAGTGATTGAGTGGCGGCATGTGCTGGCCTGGGTGGGCAGAGATCAAGCCGCCCGCTTCAAGGGTTTTTTTAACTGGCGAGATGGTGAAGGAGTAGGGCTACAGCGTCCTCGTCAAGACCCGCCCATCGTTTTGCGCGCGGTGCTGGGTTTGGTGGACAACCGTGAATCGGATTTGCTGGCCCGTCTGCGTCGCTTGCAAAGTGAACAGGAGGCGGCCCAAACGGCGCAGACCAATTTGTTGCGAGAACCTAGCCTGATTCGAGGGCGGATTGAATCGGAAGTGCGTGTTTGGCTGGAAGTGCCCCGCGACCTTCCGATGGTTACCAATGATTTGTTTAAAGACAGCGTAGAACAAGAAATTACAAAGACCCAGTCGAAAGCCGAAGCCTCGTTAGATCAGTTGAATCGCGAAATGGCGGTGCTGGAGGAAGCCCTGTTGCAAGTTCGCATTGAGTACAAACAAGTCAAAGATGCGTTTAACGCTGCTGATGTCGAATACAAGATGGCAGACGCGGCTCGGCTTGGAGATGAGGCTGCCTACAAGCAGTTGGCCAAAAGGCGTGAAGACTTGAAAAGCGCGACAGGCCCTTGTGAATATGGCCAAGTTTTGTTTCAGCAGTGCCAGCACATACAGGCAGAAATTAAGACGTTGAGTTTTGTTGATAAGCGTGATCAAAACGCTTTGCTCAAGAATGCCGAAGATTGGACAGAGCGCGCCGTGCAAGCGCTGAAGCGCCGCAATGACTTGGATGCGCCGTTGAATTTAGCGCTGGCGAAGGTTAACGCCAAAGACAATGCACTCAAATCCCCTAAGCTGCGGCGTGACACATTGCTGGTTGAAAAAGACCGAGGTCAGCGGCTTTTGAAAGAGCTTGCTCGTTGGGAGCAGGCATCTGGTTCGCCAGAGGCTGCTACACGGGTCGTAAAGGCCGCTGAACTTTGCGCAACAATTCAACGACAAATTGATTCAACACGCACACAGCTTTCGATTGTCCAACATGAGATATCGGGGCGTGAACGTGTGCTGGGCGAGCTAACCGATGCCTTGGCCCAAGAGCTGCTGTCGAGGGAGGCCTTCGGGACCATGGATGTGCGTGATGAACTCCGACCATTCCGCCTCTCGCTTCGTGGTGGTGAGGCATTTCGCGTCTTGGAGATTTTGTTGGGTGACTTGGTGTGTCTGTTGGATGCAAGCAATTCGGCCAGCACCTTCCCGGGTATGTTGATTCACGATTGCCCACGGGAGGCCGATATGGGACCTCGCCCCTATGCCGATTTTCTGCATTTGATTGAGCGCATCGAAACCCAGGGCTATGGGGAAGAGGTGCCGTTCCAGTACATCATTACAACCACAACGCCGCCACCAGAGTCCCTTCAGGTACTTCCCTACCTGCGTTTGACCTTGGACCCTAGCCGCGATGATGGGTTGTTGTTCAAGAGCCGTTTCAATTCACAAATCCAGATGCAAACGGAGCTTAGGCAATGATCGGTTTTCTGTTTGATTGGTGTACCACCATCCGCGTTGAGTCTGCGGCTTTGTATTTGTGGTGTGGAATTCAATGAGATAGCCATGGGTATTGTCAAAAGCCAATGGTTAGAGCAAGAGGAGCGCGGCTGGCAAGACCCGGAAACCTGGGTGTGTCAGCACTGCATAGGCGAAGACTCGCATCTGCGTCAATTGGTGCGTAAGAACTTAGGTGGCGTATCTTGTTCATACTGCAAAAGCAAGACACGCAAGGCCGCGCCTATCGCAGTTTTGATGGCTGCTGTGTTGTTTGGGGTCAAATACAGCTACAACGATGAAGCGAACGCTGGATGCCCCTATGACCGAGAGTTCAATATTGAATACATGTCTTCAAGAGACGTACTCGAACAGGTCCTTGATGTTGAGGGGCTGGATTGGTCGGATGCACTAAAGAACGATGTGGCCGAGGCATTCGCAAATACTGGATGGGTCGATGCCCCGGATGGGGATTGGATGGGTTCGTATAACCATGAGCGCCTCCATTGGTCGTGGGAGTCATTCGCGCATGCGGTGAAATTTCAAAGCCGATTCCATTTTCAAACCCGCAAGCGCCCCCGCAGTTACAGCGATGACTTGGTGAGTGTGCATGAAATGCTTCCATTTCTGGGGCAATTGGTGCGTCAACACAGCATGGTACGCAAGCTACCGGTAGCAACGATCTTGCAACGTGTTAGGCCCGGCAAGCATCCCCATTCGGTTTTGGAACTAGGCCCACCTCCTAAAGAGAAAGCATCGGCAGGAAGAATGAATCCGGCTGGCATTCCGTACCTGTACCTGGCCTATGACGAAAAAACTGCGTTGGCAGAAACAAGGTCAAAGAAGGGGGATCAGGTCACCATTAGCCAATGGTCACCCATCCGCGATTTGCATGTCATTGATCTAAGTTGCTTCCCCAGGTGTCCATCAGTTTTTTCCGACAAGAGGCGTGAGCATGACTTGGTGCAGTTTCTTTACAAGTTCACGGATGAAATTTCCAAGCCCGTAGCCCACGATGGAAGTGAGCATATTGAGTATGTACCGACACAAGTAGTTTCCGAGTATTTTGCGCAGGCCTTTAAGCACGCCAAAAGCAAGCGGGTGGATGGGTTGATTTACCCCAGTGCGGTGGCACAGGATGGTAGAAATTTGGTTCTTTTCCCGCAGTACGATGATGGTCAGGCGACCCATACCCATGAGGCATTTGCGGCCATGGAACTTAACGTGTCAAGGTCTGGTCGTGTAAATAGTTGTGGTAACACCGTAATTTGAGATGACTTCTTCTATTCCAGAAACCGAAACCCTCACCGTCGAATTCAAAAGCGACCGCAAACGTCTGCCAGACATTGAGTTGGTGGAGGCAGTCGTCTGCCTGGCCAATGCAGATGGCGGTGACTTGTGGCTGGGTGTGGAAGACGATGGCACGCCTACCGGCCTGCACCCCGATCATCTAATGCTGACGGGGTTGGCGGGCATGGTGGCTGCGCGAACGTCGCCATCCGTCAGCATCACCGTATCGTCGGTGGAGGCTGGCGGGATGACTGTGGCCCGCATCAACGTGCCCAAGGCACAAGGAGAAGTGGCGACGAATGGCGGGGTGTACTTGCGCCGCCGTATCAAGCATGACGGCACACCCGAATGCGTGCCCATGCTGCCGCATGACCGTGTCAG
Organism: Rhodoferax sp.; assembly: GCF_012927445.1. Lineage (GTDB taxonomy): Bacteria > Pseudomonadota > Gammaproteobacteria > Burkholderiales > Burkholderiaceae_C > Rhodoferax. Next base: position 35,137 of record NZ_JABBPD010000007.1, on the reverse strand, counting down.
CCGTGCCAGCAGCTTTGGCATGCTGGATGTCTCCGCCCAGCCCGTGGCGGGCACCACGTTGGCTGACTTTGACCCATTAGAACGGGAACGCTTGCGACAAGCGGTCAAGCAATATGGTGGTGACCGTGTTTTGCTGGAGCTGGACGATGAAGCCTTGGATGGTGCGTTGGGTCTGACAGCCCGTCAGCCCGATGGCAGTCGCTTGCCCACGCTGACGGGTTTGCTTTTGGTGGGCCGTGAGTCTGCGCTGCAGCAATGGGTGCCCACGCATGAGTTCGCCTTTCAGGTGATGGCGCAGCAGTCGGTTAAGTTCAACGAATTCCGCCGTTACCCCTTGCTCAAGGCGGTGGACTGGCTGGAAACCAATTTCCGTCCCTACAACCCCGAAGAAGAGTTGCAGGTGGGGCTGTTCCGCGTGCCGGTGCCCATGGTGGACATGGGGGCCTTCCGTGAAGCGGTGGCCAACGCACTGATCCACCGGGACTATCACCGTCTGGGGGCCGTGCACATCCGGCTGGAAGACGAAGCTTTGGTGGTGAGCAACCCTGGCGGCTTGGTGGATGGCGTGACGCTGCAGAACCTTCTGGTGACCGAACCCCGCCCCCGCAACCGGTCGCTGGCCGATGCAATGAAGCGTATCGGCGTGGTGGAGCGCTCCGGTCGCGGTGTGGACACGATTTACCGGGGCATGCTGAAGTTTGGCCGCTCCGCGCCCGACTACACCCGCACCGATTCGCAAAACGTGGTGTTGCGCATGCCCACGGAGCCTGCCGACCTGGACTTTCGCCGTCTGGTGGTGGACGAAGAGCGCAGCCGTAATACCGAAATGCCCATCGATTCCCTGATTGCTCTGGGCGCTTTACGTCAGCTGAAGCGTTTGTCTGCTGAGGAGCTGGCCCAGCGTATTCAGCGAGATGTGACTTCGGCCAAGCGCACGCTGCAGGCGCTGACCGAAGCTGGTTTTGTAGAGGCGCACGGTGCCACCCGGGGACGCACTTACATGCTGTCTGCTGCGGTGTACGGGGCAGTGGCTGACAAGGCTGCCTACACGCGGCAAGCTGGGTTCGCACCTATTCAAAATGAACAGATGGTGCTGAGCTATGTCCGTCAGCACGGTCGCATCAAGCGCGCCGAGGCGATGGAGCTATGCCGTTTGAGTGAGGGCCAGGTAAAAGGCCTTCTAAAACGGATGTGCCAATCCGATTTACTGGTCTTGGAGGGGGCTGGACCTGCTTCCTTCTACCGAATCGGTGCATTGGATCGGATGAAATCGGATGAAATCGGATGAAATCCAACTGTATATCCGATTCGGGGTCGGTGCTTTGCTGATATGAACCCACTACAACGCACCTTGATTGAGAAAGCAGGCCATGACAATGGCTTTGAGCATGTGCTGCCAGGGGATGAGGAGCATGTGGCGTTGGCTTCCGCCCGGCACCCTGCACAGGTCACGGTGACAGTCGTAGGGGATGTATTTGACGTGGCTATCCAATCCGGATCGGCCACGCTGGCGCAGGAATTGGCGCGCACTTTCCCCAACGAAGGCCGGGTAACGCATGGATTCGTGTTGCAGACGGAGGCCGTTCTGGCCCAGTGGCTACGCCGTGCCGCCGCGCTGTCGCAAGCCCTGCCAAACCAAGCGGTCACGGCGTTTGAGCAGCAAGTGCAAGCGGAACTATCGGCCATGCCCGAACCCGCCGCACAAAACACCGAAGTGCTGCGCATGGTGCGCCAGCGGGTAGGGCAGCAGGCTTATCGCCAGGCCATGTTGGATTATTGGGGCGGAGCCTGTTCGGTGACGGGCTTGGCCCTGCCGCAAGCCCTGCGTGCCAGCCACGCCAAACCGTGGGCCGAATGCGCGTCTGACTCAGAGCGGCTGGATGTGTACAACGGCTTTTTACTCAGCGCCAATCTGGACGTCTTGTTCGACAGTTTCCTGGTCAGCTTTACGGATGAGGGTGAGTTGTTGGTGTCCGAAGTCATTACGCTAAGTGACCAACAAAAGATGGGACTTGCCGCTGGCATGCGTTTACGTTGGGTGTCCGCTGAGCACAGACCATATTTGCGCTTTCATCGACAGCATTTTTGCAGCTGACCACTGTACGCAGTAAATGGAGATGCTGGCGGGGAGCGGATTCTGTTCAGCGAATCTTTGGAGTGCAGGGCATGCCTAGAGTGAACCACTGAATCGCTTTTGCGTGGCACACAAATCACACCGGCCATTTGAAATGGTCGTCTGCCTTTGGTGTTCCTAAGTTCTAGTGCTCAGGTCTGCGCCCCGAAATTCACTGGCTTGCACCTCTTACTCTCGGGGGCATCTGATATGGCTTTCGTCTCACGTCTCAGACACTACGGTCTTTCCCCTGCCGGCGGTACCAAGTTGCACGCGAAATCCCTTCGGTCTCCCACGGCCGAGTGGTCCCAGTAGTAAGTGGCCGACCGCCCAGGCGCCCCCGATCTGCTTGTCGGGCACGAAATTCGGCGGTGTGGGGGCGTGGTCCCGAGAAGTGTAAGCTGCAAAATCGTGCAATGCTTTTTGCGGTGGTTTCCACTTCATTGTGCGAAAGTGGGTCGGGGAACAGTTCGTTGCACTGGTGCGCAAAGGACGCTATGTCGTCGCCGTCGTTTGCATTTACGTAAGCCCACTGCCGCACTGCATCGAACAAAGCACGATTGCGCCGGCCCTTTTCGATATGCCCTAAATCGGAAACATCATTGCACTTGCTCCGCGGCTTCTGAGTTCGTTCTAAATCGAGGCCAGCGGCTAGCTCTTCCAAAGTGTATGCAGGCATGATGGCTGGCTTGACTACGAGCCAGGCGAGATGCAGCGGGTTCTTTGTCAGCAAGCCAGTGTAGTTTTCGTCGGCATCCAATGCGGCACGAAGCGCTTCACGTACGGCGCGCAGATATGCAATGGGCTTATATCGTCCATGGATGGAAGTGCAGACAGGGCTGCTCAGAAGATAGACCACGTGGTGGTGGCCGTTCAAGGGATTGAGCGTAATAAACGACGGCTCAGGCAGGTCGGCCAACCGCCAGCGCTCAACGTTTTGATGGTCGCAGTCGAATACCAGCCAGTGAGTCATTCCTGGCGGATTCAGTTGAACTGAACGCAACCTATACGCAACATGCCATGAACACAGTCGTGTCCCGTGTTTGTAGTCGTCGGTGGCCCTGGGTCGGTATGGAATACGGTTGGAATCCCCAAAGAATTCAACTACGGCATCGGGAAGAGGCCGGACCTTTCGCATTCTTTTGCGCTGGGGTGGCGTGGCCAGGCTCACTCCCTGTTCGGCAGCCAGTTCCTGCCATTCCTGGCGAACCCTATTTCGCTCTTCTTCGCTGCAATCGACATAGCGGCTCGCCGGGTGATCCAGAGCTTGGATAGTTTGTCTGATTGCCTGCTCTGAGTTTCCCAAGCCTGCATCAAAGCGAGCTGATATTTTTCCCCGGCGCTCAGCCAGAGTTTTGATGATGTCGTCGTAGTTTGACATGGGCACACCTCTCGGGGTATGCCGCTCCAGCAGACTATTAGCTGGCCTCTGTACTACTCACGAATATTTCCTCACCGCTGGAAGCGGCGGGTCTTGATAATCCGTGCCGCTACTCGTGCAGTGACGTGCAATGTGGCATGGCTCTCGCGCGCTGCCACGGTTTCTTTCATGGCAATTTTTGCGCGCTCAAAAGGTATAGCCGCGCCAATGCCAATGAGCTTCCCTGCTTGAAGCATGTCTCCAAATAATTAAGAACGCAGGAACATCTTGGCGTGGCCAGATGACACGCTGAGTCCGAAGTTGACAAATCTGAATTTCTCGTGACATCAAGGAAACCCCCAATGGCTCGCATTCAATCTCAGGGCTACCCTTACGTCCAAATGAGGCTTCGAATCATGGACTTACCTGAGAGCGTTCCACGTGACCCATGGCCACCGTAATGATGACCCCCACGAAAATCGCCTGGAAAATCTTGTCCCAGGTACCCCAGCAGACAATATTGCTGACCGTATCCGGAATGGCCATCAGCTCTGTGGAATGCGGCATCTACTTGCTAAATACACAGATCCGCAGCGTGCAAAAGTCGCTAATCGTCTTGGGCCTGGGGTGAAAGCTCGTGAGGTATCGATCCTCACGGGGGTCGGGATACAAACCGTGTACCAAATACAGGCACGAATTCGAAAAGCAGCCGGACGCTGATGTGACCCATGGAGCAGATGTGAACGGAACAAACGCACTTGTGCTTTATCTCGATTTTGACGGCGTGTTGCACCACGAGAACTGTTTGTGGCACCCGGAGAGAGGCGCGTACCTCTGCGCGCCATCTGGCTACTCGCTCTTCCAGCATTCATCTCTGCTTGAGCAAATTCTTGAGCCATACCCACAAGTGCAAATCGTGCTGAGTACGAGTTGGGTGGTTCGCTACGGCTGCGACGCTACGACTAAACGCCTGCCACTCTCGCTACAAGCGCGCGTAATCGGTGCGACTTTTCATTCGCGGCACATGAGAGACGATGAGTTCAAGGATATGCACCGTGGCCAGCAAGTGCACGAAGACGTCTTGCGGCGGCGCCCGCGGGACTGGCTGGCTCTTGATGACGACGCTGAGGGATGGCCTTCGGAGCACGCGGCACGATTTGTGCAGACGCATATGTACGAAGGTCTCAGCGAGCCAGCCGTGCTGATTGAATTCAAACGAAAGTTGAAGGAGATGTGCCGGTAACCCAGCTAGAAGTCAAGTGTCCAAAATCCGGCTGGGTGCATGCTGCGATACCCGTCTCAGCGGTGGTGCCTGAGGCGGCTATGCCCGCACCCACCGCTCAAAATACCGAAGTGCTTCGCGTGGTGCGCCAGCGGGTACCAATGGGGATCTTCTGCCGCATGTGCGGTGCTTATCAAGAGAAATTGCATGGCCAAATCAAAATCCACCCCAATGACGCGTGATGCCGCCAGCGGTATGCACGGGCGTCAAGATGATGCTGAATTCCTGGCTCACTGGAAAGCACCTGCCGTGTTTTCGCATGCAACCGAAGGGAAGCACCTTGTCCGTCAAATACAGGACTACGTGCGCAAACGCGAGGTCACCTCAGAGTTGCAGATGGTCTTGCACGGAAGCACTTTGACCCTGGTTGAAATCGATAGCGTCCTCAACGCTGAAGACCGCCCCGTGGCAGCTAGTCAATTGATTTCAGCCAAATTGGACCGCCTAAGCTGAAATCCGGAGCCCACCACGTCGCACCTCAGCCCCTTCGGCATGACCAGCAAGTACGTCTTGTTTGCTGTCCTGCTGTGCCTGCAGGGGCCATTTGGGCTGTGACCGCCATGGCTCTTGACGACCAAGGGCCGACGTTTGCCCCTATCGTTACAAAGCAGCGTTCAGGCCGACGAGAGGACTCATGGTTGTACCGGCATTCGTGAATGGCGGAAATTTCTTGTATGTCAACATCTAACCGGGCGTTGCTGTTCGTTGTCGTAAAAACAGCAATTGCTGTTTTTACGACAATCAACGACAACGGCAATTAAAGCATCGACCGGTTGAATCCAAGACCTGTAGCTGGTATTGGGGAGCGTCGCTCCAAAGAGATCCTTTATCGATGCGAATTCCCCAAAGCTGTCACTTTTGGTGTATTCGGTTTTTGGTAGGAAACTGTGGTTTTGCATGAAGCAGAGATGACCGTAGAAATGAAACCTTTAGCTGCCGATAATGTGGAATGAATCGAAATTGGGTTGTAAACACAAATAATTCGCTCAACACCAAAACCTTTCCCGCTGGCCAAGTCATGGCATGGGCGCGGGATATCGCAACCGGCGAGCCGATTTACATTCTTGAGCTCGATGCAACGCGAACCGGTGGCGACTGCGCATGCGAATGTCCAAGTTGTGATCTTGCGCTGGTGGCCGTGAATGCCGCCAAGGAAAAATACAGGAAACGCCCTCACTTTCGCCACCCTAACGGCGCTGAGAAAAGCGAGTGCATGTTTCTATCGGCCAGATTGGCGGCGTTACACCTTCTGCGTGAGCAAGGTGTTCTGATGTTGCCTGGCAGGCGAATATACGGGCGCGTAGCTGGTTTGAGTGGGTTTGAACATGAAGCATGGGTTGAGATGCTGCCAGAGCGTGTTCACGTTCGAGACTTCGATTTCCATGACAAGGTGGCGGCCATCCTGACGCTTGATGATGGCCGTCAATTGCGCATACAGCTCACCGGAACCGGTGCAATTTCAACATCATTGGATTCTGATGGCCTGCCAATTCCAACCGTGATTCTTGATTTGCATGACCTGACCATTGCATCCATGTCGCCTGATGAGTTGAGAAGTCGGCTAACGTTGGTTCCCGAAAACCTTTGTTGGGTAAACCACTGGAAGGATCCAGAACTTAAAGCGCAAGCGCAAGAGGATGCACGGCGCCTGGCAGCAGAGCTTTTGGATATAGCCCCCGAGGATGAAAGTCTGTTGGCTGGTGTGGATGCTAAATTTCGGCATGAAACGCTTCTGCACTTTGAGGTCAAGCGGATCCTTGCCGAATCCAAAGAAATCCAGGTTTCCGCGCTGATTGCTGTTGTTACCAATCATGTCGACGGCGGCACGCCAATGACTGAAATTTGGTCGCGCAGCAGTGAGTTAATCCAGATCTTCGACGTGCAACTGGAGCAGCGGTTTGGCCGCGTTATTCCTGATGTCGTTGCCCATGTTTCTGATCCGTACGGCGCCATCATGATTGAGGTCACGGTGACCAATCAAATTACCGATGAGCGGCTGGTGCGCATCCGTGAACAAAACATCCCCACCATTGAGATCAACTTAAGCCAGTCTGGAGGGCGGATATCACGGGCAGATCTGAAAGCGTTGGTCATCCACGGAATTAACACCAAACGCTGGCTGCACCATCCTGAAATTGCCATACAGGAGCAAATTCTCGAAGCCAAAGTGGATGCCAAAATTACTGAACTCATGCAGGGAAAAGCAGAGCGCATACGTGTAATGGCAATGCCTTTGCAGGCAGTGGCTACTGAATATCTGAATGCTGTTCATGCCTTCGTAAAATCTTATTCTGACAAGGGCGAGTTCGAGTCCATAAACGATGCTATTGACCATAGAAGAAAATCAGTTTTATCGGTATCTGGAAATTTAGCGATTCACGGCTATCCAGGCGCATCAGACCCGTTGCTTATTCGAGCGCAGCGCGGCATCATTCCCCGACTGCTGTCGATTCACTGTGGCCACAGCATTACAAATCCGCAAGCATCGATCTTGGATGTAATGAACGAAATTCGCTGTGACAACTTTACCGAAAACTACAAGAATTTGACTATTTACTTGATTGCTGAAAATGCTTACCGCACAACCAATTTGGCCGATCGCCCTGATTGGTTCACAAAATGGGTGAACGATATCAAGCAGAGCATCGGTGCTGGCGAAGGTTTTTATCTTCGCGACGGGAAATATGACAAGTTGTTGGCGCTTCTATTTCCAGAAATCTCACCGGGACTTGCAAACGGATATGGCTCTGTAGTTCGGAAAAATAAACCGGCTGTTAGCAAAGTCCGTCATACCGCACCTAAATCAACGTATTCGCACGAAGTCGAATTTGATGCCGTTCTCAAAGATTCGCGTTGGCTAAAAGTCGGAGATGAATTTGGTAAGTGGTTCGAGATTTGGAGTGACAGGTACGGACTAAATTACGAACTTGGCCCCATTGCAGCGTTTTTGCAAAAAAATGGTTTTGAGAATGCCATTGCTGAATTGCATGCGTGGAATGCGTACGTTAAGCAGGTTAGAGTTTCAGGGCGCAAGCTACCGTCAAGATCTTTCACAGGGCCAGGCTATGATCACTCATCCTGGAAACGTCCAGCAGTTGACACGCCTAAGGAAAACCAATACGCACTTCTCAAGGGTCGTAATGGTCCGAGGTAATAACGAAGGCGGGCAGATCCTATCCCTTTCAGTCGTAAAGTCAGTCGAAATCATCGCCCGTTAATCCCGCAAACCGAATGACAGCTGTTGCATGTCCGGTCGACCCCGCGAACGTCAGGTCTTCAAGGTCGTGACCGTCTGTTTTGGGCTCTGACAAGACCGTCGTCGGCATCGAGCCCTTACGTCGCTCGATCCTTCCAGCCCCGAATTATCTTAAATTATCCAAAACAGATAATTCAAGATCATTGCCGATAGCAACCTCAAATTCCACCGCCCGGCATCGGTAGTCAGCGACCGAACCGATTCCCTTCCAAACGGTGAATGACTGCTTGTGGTGGTCTAATTTAAAAAGACACAACGATAGGTTTTTTCAAACCTAAATGGCGACAGACGTGAATAACCCGAAATCCCGAAGAACCTTCGATGCCAGCTTCAAGCTCCAGGTAGCTCAAATGGTCAAAACCCAAGGCTTGAGCATCAGTCAAGTCTGTAAAGACATGAAACTTGGCGAAAGTGCCGTCAGGCGCTGGGTCACCCAATTTGAAGCGGAACAGCAAGGGCAAAGCGGTGCCGGCAAGCCGTTGACCGTGGAGCATCAACGCATCAGGCAGTTGGAACTTGAAAACCGGCAACTGCGAGGCGACGTAGAGATATAAAAAAAGCATCGGCCTTCTTTGCCCGAGAACTCAGATGAGCTACCGACTCATTGAAGACTTGCAAGAGAAGGCCATCACCGTCAGCCAGGCCTGCCGCACTCTTGAAGTCAGTCGCTCAGGTTATTACGCAGCGGCCAAGCGGCGCAGCACAGCACCGGTGGTGTGTGCCGCCAGTGTTCATTTGCGAGCGGCTTTCGCGGCCAGTGGGCGTACCCGTAGTGACGATTCAGATTTGAACGGCAGTTCAGTTCAACCCTTCGCAACTTGAGATGGCACTGCAAGCTTCAGTTTGCGATCAACAATGAAATTGGAAACGTACTTGGCGGCAATGTAGTCCGCAAACAACTGGTCCTCAAGCTGAAAGGTCCCTTGGGGCGGCTTCCAAAGAAGCCCCGATTTGCGCATTCGATTCAATGCAGAGCGAACTTTTGCCAGGGTTGATTTCAGACCGGGCATGGTCGCCAGAACATCAAGTGTGTCTTTGGCCATGGGTGCAATGCCATGCGCCAGCAGGACCACGACAGTTTGTTCCAGCGGCAACAGCTTTTCAAACAAGCCTTGCCACGCTGCCACATTGCGGTCATCTGCCATGAAACGCTGGAGTGCACTCGTTACGTCGGTCACGCCATCGGCAGACATCGACTTGACCAAGTCTTTCATCAGCGCCGGTTTGTGGCCTAAATGTTCGAACACCGGCTCCAAGTCCACCATCTTGAGGTCTTTGGTGGGATGGACGTCCCGGTAATGCGCGGCCAGCAAACTCAAGTAGTCCGATCCAAGACTGGGGAACGTCAATAGTTGGGCGAACTGATACATCGGTCCGCCAGCGGCAACCATCATCGCACCCAAAGCCTCTTGAGATGACCCGGTGAAAACGGCGTACAACTTCTTTTTGTGCTTCTGCAGCACTGACCGGACGGTCGCGATGGCGGCTTCACCGTTTGGGGCTTGAGAAAGCGACTGAATTTCGTCGAGCATGAGCAGAACTGGCTTGCCGGATACCGTGGCCAGACGCGTAATCAAGGCGTCCAGACGCAATTCAGGTGTTGCTGGAAGCTCTCGTCGAGCAGGCTCGGCACCTAATTCCAGGCTGGCACTGAAGAGTCCCACTTTCTTGACAGGGGTGTTTGCAATCTTTCCGGCCGACGTCTTGGGCACGCTGACGTCATCCAAAGCTTCCTCCAGCGCGTGGTTGATGGCGGCCAATGGAGCGAACCGGTTAAGCCAGAGGTCAGCATAGACTGGAAAAAGGCCTGCCTTCTCGGCTGCGGGCGTCAGGTCCCCATCCAGGAAATAGGTTTTCCCGACACGGCGCGGTGCGAACAAGGCAATGGGCCGCCCGGGCTGGGCACGCAGAAGAGCGAGATAAGACTGGGCCAGTTCCAGACGGCGGATGATGATGTCATCAAAGGTTTTCATGCGCTATTGTCATTCGCTGCTACAAAAATGACAATGGCTATTGCTGCAGTACCTGACAATGAAGCAGAGCGCGTGAGAGTGTCCCGAATTTTGTGTAAACGGGGCGTTGAGTTTTAAGGCGTTGGCATCCTTTCCTCAAACTTGATGGTAAACCGGGTCAATGCAGCTCTCCAGTCTCTGAGCGGCATCGTCCATTTCTTGCTGATGTTGGTTAATGCCAAATAGAACAATTTCAGCAATGCATCATCACTGGGTCCTTCCTTCTAAACGGCGAATGACCGCTTTTGTCTCTGGTCACCGTCGGCTTTGGGCAAAGCGGTCGTTCAATTTCCGTAGCAGTCCTTGGCCTTCTTTCATTTCACGCATATCAACCCCAAAACAGGGACCCTTCAACAAAGGGTGCCACCATGAATTCAGAGCGCCTATTGGACTGGCACAAAACGCAGTCAGCAGCCTTGTGACCAGCCAGGTGTCCAGGCTTCCTGGGCTGCGAACAGGCGCTGCTGCCACTGTTGGACGGCAGTAACGCTCCAATAGACATGTTTGCCGATGCGCACCGGCGGCGGAAAGGCCTTGGCTTTGACCATGTTTTCGATGGCCCGCGGGGACAGCGACAGGTGGGCGCAGAGGTCGGACTTGTTGAGCAGCGTAGATAAATCGGTGGTCATAGGCCATCCATGGAAACAATGATCCAAGGTATAGGCAAGAGATCTCGTGATGGCCGCACATTTTCCTGGCCTGCATCAGCGCAAGCGGCGAGCCACAAGACGAAGCACCGACGGCAGGGGTCCGCTTTACATCGATGGGGCTAGGCTTATAATCCTTGAAGCGTATTCTTCTGACAGTTTTCTGTCATTCTCTTTGAAGGTCGGGTGCGCTGAGCTGCGTTTGACTGCGCATGAGTGCGGTTAAGTGCTTGATTTTGTTAGTAGTTGCGGATAGCTGCGCGGCACAAAAGCCGATTTTCTCCATTGAAAATCCTTGTGTCGGTGGTTCGATTCCGCCCCGGGCCACCAAAGTTTTTACTTTACAAAATGCCAACCCATGCGGTTGGCATTTCTGTTTCTGACGTTCACAACCATCGGCTCCGGTATATTTCGGGCCGTCTCTTCGGGCACTCCGACTAAAGCCGTTGAGGTCGTCAACCTCACTCCACTCGAACACTGCATTGCTGACTTCCAACGTCATCAATGCGGATCGCATAGCACCGAGACGGTGCTCTGTGCGTGACATGGCTGCGCCGCCTACAGCAACGACGCATGAACCTCCCCGGCTTGCAGGCGGTCAACCGAGTGGAATGCTAGAGTTCTGGCATGGCGTCACCCCCCAACGAATTTGCCCAGTACTGCTGCGACTTGCTGTCCACGGTCGGCCCTTGCGTGGCACGCCGAATGTTTGGTGGTTATGGCATCAGCACGGCCGGCTTGACGCTGGCGGTGCTGGCCGATTTGGGGGCGGGTGAGAAACTCTGGCTCAAGGCCGACGAGGCGTCGCGGTCGGTTTTTGAGGCCGCTGGCTGTGAACGGTTTGTCTACCAGGCCAAAGCCAAGCCGATGAGCATGAACTACTACAGTGCGCCCGATGACGCGATGGAGTCACCCGCGTTGATGGCCCCCTGGGCCCGACTGGCGCTTGAAGCGGCACTGAAGGCGCGTCAGTCCAAACCCGTCGCCCGGAGTGCGGGCGCAGCAAAAGCCGCAAGTAAAGCCAAGACGCGCGGCACGGTGGGCTAGCGGCCATTCGCTACCATCGGCGGCATGAAGAAAAACCTGCGCGCAACCCCGGTTCTTTGCCCCTGCGATAGCGGCCGGCCCTACGCCACCTGTTGTGCGCCCTGGCATGCCGGTTTGACCATGGGCGTGCATGCGCCGACGCCCGAGGCGCTGATGCGCTCGCGTTACAGCGCCTTTGTGCTGGGTCTGGTGGACTACCTGCTGGCCACCTGGCACCCGTCCACGCGGCCGGCTGAACTGGCGCTTTCGCCCGTCAAGTGGCTGGGGCTGGAGGTGCGGCGCGCGACCGCGGAGGGCGACGCCGGGGTGGTGGAGTTTGTGGCGCGCTCCCGGGAGAGCGGCCGGGCACAGCGCATGCATGAGACCAGCCGCTTTGTGCGGCTGAATGAGCGCTGGTATTACCTTGACGACCAGATGGCGGAGCGCACTTAAATAGTCCTTGAGAGTTGACCAGAACGCGGGGGCCGTTATGCTCTGGAAATTCTAGACAACTGACGCAACTCATGAAGATCATCAAAAAGCTGGTTTCTTTGACGCTGGTTTTGGCTTCTACGCTATCCCTGGCCGAGAACGGTGTGACGGACAAAGAGATCGTGATTGGCCAGTTCGCCGCCATCAGCGGGCCGGCCGCCCTGCTGGGGCAGCGCATGCAGCTTGGCATGCAGGCGTATTTCAATGCCGTCAACGCGCAAGGTGGCGTCAATGGCCGCACGATCAAACTGCTGACCCGGGACGATGGCTATGAGCCGGACAAAGCGGCAGCGGCAGTCAAGGCCTTGATCCGCGAGGACAAGGTGTTTGCCCTGGCCGGGTCGGTGGGCACGCCCACCGGGCTGGCCGCGCTGCCGATCCTGACGGAAGAGCAGGTGCCGCTGGTGGGCCTGTTCACCGGCGCGCAGGCTTTGCGCGAGCCCTTCAACCGGCAGGTGTTTCATGTGCGGGCCAGTTACTTTGACGAGACCGAACGCATCGTGCAGCACCTGACGACCCTGGGCATCAAGAAAATCGCGGTGTTCTACCAGAACGACGCCTATGGCAAGGCCGGTCTGGAGGGCATGGTGCGGGCCTTGACCAAGCGCAAGCTGAAGGCGGTGGCGACCGGCACGGTGGAGCGCAACAGTGTCGATGTGGCCAAGTCGCTGGAGACGATTCTCAAGGCGGAACCCGAAGCCGTGGTGCAGATCAGCGCCTACACATCGTCGGCCTCCTTCATCAAACAGGCGCGGGTCAAAGGCTACGGTGGTCAATTTTTTAACGTCAGTTTCGTCGGCTCCAAAGCGCTGGCGGACGAGTTGGGTGACGTCGGCGCCGGGGTGGTGATCTCGCAGGTAGTGCCGTTCCCCTATACGGCGAACAGCGCCGTGGTGCGCGACTACCAGCAGCGCATGCTGGAGGCGGGCCAAAAAGAGTTTGACTTCTCCAGCATGGAGGGCTACCTGACCGCCCGCGTGCTGGTGGAAGGGCTGCGCCGCGCCGGGCGCAATCTGTCGCGTGAGTCCCTCATCAGCGGACTGGAATCGATGCACGATGTGAACCTGGGCGGTTTCACCATCAATTACAGCGCCAAAGACCACCAGGGCTCCACCTTCACCGATTTGACGATCATCGGGCGCGGCGGCAAGTTCATTCACTAGCCGGCGTCAAACAAGCCGCTATAAATTAAATAGCTGCTTGCGCTTTATTCATAAGGGCTACAGCCCTATTTCATCTGTAAGAATGGTTGGGGCGACCGTTTACTTGGCCTTGGGCCGAGCGTACTTGGCGGTGAAGCTGGCCTTGCCCAGGCTGTTGCCGTGGATCATGAAGCCGGTCAGGGCCGCGGTGGCATCGGCGGGCACCTCCAGTTTGTCTTTCAGTGCGTACACGGTGAAGAGGTAGCGGTGCGGCTTGTCGCCCTGCGGCGGGCAGACGCCGCCCCAGCCGGCCACGCCGTAGTCGATGCGGGCGTGGCTTGCCCCACTCGGCAGATTGGCGCCGCCGACCGCACCGGCGTTGGCGGCGAGCGCGCTCACCTCGGCCGGGATGTTGATCACCATCCAGTGCCACCAGCCGGAGCCGGTCGGCGCGTCCGGGTCGTACACGGTCACGGCAAACGCCTTGGTGTTTGGGGGGGCGCCGCGCCACTGCAGCGCGGGCGACTGGTTGTCGCCGGCGCAGCCGAAGCCATTGAACTCGAAGCGGGCCGGGATCATGCCGTTGGCCTTGATGTCGGGGCTGCTCAGCGTAAAGCCGGCGCCGTGGCTCAGGGTGACGGCGCCGAGCAGGGCGGCGGCCAGAAGGATCGGTTTCATGCGGGGCTCCTGAAGGTGGAAACTTCAGGATGGTACGAACCTGCGTGCCTGCCCTGTTGCGCCACATCAAGTGCGGCGCAACCGCCCTCAGCTCAGGTGCTTGCCCACAATGCCCGCCAGTTCAAACATCGTCACCTGCGGCTTGCCAAACACCGCCAGCAGTTTGGCGTCGGCGTTGATGGCGCGTTTGTTGGCCGCGTCTTGCAGGCTGTTGGCCTTGATGTAGTCCCACAGCTTCTTGATGACTTGCGGCCGTGCCACGGCCTCCGGCCCAATGACCGCGGCCAGGGCTTCACTCGGGGTCAGGCCGGCGGCAGGTGTTTTGGTCGCCGTTTTCCGTGGCGTCTTGACCGCTGCCGTTTTGCTTGCAGCTTTCTTTGCCGGTGCTTTTTTGGCTGTAGCCCCCGTCGTTGCTGCGCGAGCAGCTCCTGTTTTGGTAGTGCCGGCAGCCTTGGCCGCCGGTTTGGCGGCGGTCTTGCGTGGCGGGAACTTGCTCGGGGCGAACTCAAAGTTGACCTTGCCAGCCTCGGCGTCCCACGCCAGCATGGCCTTGAAGCCGCGCCGGGTGCGCATTGAGACAAATTTGTCCAGCAGATCGGTCTTGCCGGTCGCCAGCAGCTTGCTCATTTGCTCACGCTCGATCGGTTGCTGCAGGATGATCTGGCCGCTCTTGAAGTCGCAACTCGGCGTGGGCTGCGCCAGGGTCGGCACTGCTTTTTCGCACACGTAGTTTTTGCCGTGCTCGAACACCGCGCTGCCGCATTTGGGGCAGGCGCCCAGCGCTTGCTGGCCGCTGAAGTCGATCAGCTCGCCGGACTCTTCGCCCTTCTTGTCGTCGCCAAAGTCAAATTCGAGCTTGTAGTTCTTGGTCTCTTCGTCGAACTTGATGACCATCTCGGCGGTGAACGGCCAGCCGGCCTTGGATCGGAAGCCGTCCAGTGGCCCGATTTTTTTGTCGCGCAGGAATTGTTCCACTTCCGCCACCTCAAAGGTGCGACCGGCCGGGGTTTTGCCGAAGGAGAAGCCGCAGCCTTCTTCCGTGCCGGTTTTGCCGGTGCAGGTGTAGCGGCGGTAGTTTTCTTTGACGATGCCGCCGCAATTGGGGCAGGGGCTGCTGAGCGTGGCGTAGTCACCGGGGATGGTGTCGCGGTCGTATTCCTTGGCTTTCTTCACCATGCGCTCGGTCATGGCGGCAATCTCGGCCATGAAAGATTCGCGGCTCAGTTTGCCTTGTTCCATCTGCGCCAGTTTGTATTCCCACTCACCGGTGAGCTCGGCCTTGGACAGTTCTTCCACCCCCAGGCCGCGCAACAGCGTCATCAGCTGGAACGCCTTGGCGGTCGGGATCAGCTCGCGGCCTTCGCGCAGCATGTATTTTTCGGCAATCAAGCCTTCAATGATGCTGGAGCGGGTGGCCGGTGTGCCCAGCCCTTTTTCCTGCATCGCCTGGCGCAGTTCGTCGTCTTCCACCGTTTTGCCGGCGCCTTCCATGGCGCCCAGCAGGGTCGCTTCCGAGTAGCGGGCGGGGGGGCGGGTTTTCAGGGCTTTCGGGTCGACCGCTTGGGCGTTGACCAGTTCACCGGGCTTGACCGGCACCAGGTTGCCGGCGCTCTTGTCGCCGTTGTCGGGTTGCTCGGCTGCGGCTTCCTTGCCGTAAATGGCCAGCCAGCCCGGTTTCACCAGCACTTTGCCTTCGGTCTTGAAGCTGTGGCCGACCGCGGTTGAAATGCGCGTGGTGATCTGGTACTCGGCACTCGGGAAGAACACCGCCATGAAGCGACGCACCACCAGGTCATAAATCTTTTGCTCGGTCTCGCTCAGGCCGCTCGGGGCTTGCAGCGTCGGGATGATGGCAAAGTGATCACTGACCTTGGCGTTGTCAAAAATGCGTTTGCTGGGGCGGATGTAGTTGCCCGCAAGCGCAGTGGCGGCGTGCGGTGCCAGGTGTTTCATGCCGCTGTCGGCCAGCATCTCGAAGGTCTGCTTGACCACCGGCACGTAATCTTCCGGCAGGGCGCGCGAGTCGGTCCGCGGGTAGGTCAAGGCCTTGTGACGTTCGTACAGGCTTTGCGCGATCGACAGCGTGGTCTTGGCGGAAAAACCGAATTTGCCGTTGGCCTCGCGCTGCAGGCTGGTCAGGTCGAACAGCAAGGGCGACGCCTGGGTGGTGGGTTTGCTTTCTTCGGTGACGGTGGCCTTCTGGCCGCGCACCGCGTCGGCAATCGCCTTTGCTTCAAAGGGGGTCCAGAGGCGGTCGGCCTTCAGTTCGGCGTCCATCTCGTCGGTGTTGCCGGCGGCGGCATTGGCGGCCGCCTTCTTCCACTTGGGGTCAAACCATTTGGCGTTGTAGTCGCCGGCCTGCGCCGCAAAAGTGGCGTGCACTTCCCAATAGTCGCGGCTGATGAACTTGCGGATTTTTTCTTCGCGCTCCACCACCACGCTCAACGTGGGCGTTTGCACCCGGCCCACCGTGGTCAAAAAGAAGCCGCCATCGCGCGAGTTGAACGCCGTCATGGCGCGGGTGCCGTTGATGCCGACCAGCCAGTCGGCTTCCGAGCGGCAACGCGCGGCGTCGGCCAGCGGCAGCATCTGGGCGTTGCTGCGCAGGGCGCCAAAGCCGTCGCGAATCGCTTGCGGTGTCATCGACTGCAGCCACAGGCGGCTGACTGACTTGCCCAGTGGCTTGGCGCCACCGGCGTATTGCTCGATCAGGCGAAAGATCAGCTCCCCCTCGCGGCCCGCATCGCAGGCGTTGATGAGTTTGTCCACGTCTTTGCGCTTGGCGAGCCGGACGATGGCATTGAGCCGCGTCTTGGTCTTGTCCATCGGCTTCAAATCGAAGTACGGTGGAATCACCGGCAGGTGGGCAAAGCTCCATTTGCCGCGCTTGACGTCAAACTCTTCCGGCGCCTGGATTTCCACCAGGTGACCGACGGCACTGGTGACGACGTACTGGTCGTTCTCAAAATGCTCGTCATGTTTTTCGAACTTGCCCGCCACGGGCGTGAGCGCCTTGACGATGTCTTGCGCGACAGAAGGCTTCTCGGCGATTACTAATGTTTTCATCTGACTACAATCCAGTTTCTCGCGGGCGCACAGGCGCACGCACACACAGGTGAGCGCGCACACACGCGCCCATACGAGTTCACCATACCAAATTTTTTGCCCAGTTCCCAAATGAGCCAAAAAGCCGCAGCCGCCGCCAGTCATCGCCGCATTCAAACCCGTCGCTCTGGCGTACACGGCAAAGGCGTGTTTGCCGTGCAGGATATCGCCGAAGGCGAAACCATCATCGAGTACGTGGGCGAAATCATCAGCTGGACCGAGGCGCAAGCGCGTCACCCGCATGATCCGCAGGATCCGAATCACACGTTTTATTTTCACATTGACGAGCACCGCGTGATTGACGCCTTGTTTGGCGGCAACTCGTCGCGCTGGATCAACCATGCCTGCGCCCCGAACTGCGAAGCCGACGAGCAAGGCGGGCGCATCTTCATCAAGGCCCTGCACAACATCCAGGCCGGCGAAGAGCTCAACTATGACTACGGCCTGATCATCGAGGCGCGTTACACGCCCAAGCTCAAGGCCGAATACCCGTGCTGGTGCGGCGCCACTAACTGCCGCGGCACGCTGCTGGCCCCCAAACGCGGCCGCCGCTGAGCAAGACCATGAGCAGTCCAATACGCTGGCCGGCAGAGGCAATCTGGGAGGCCGTGGTGGCGGACCTGCCGGGCTTCACGGTCGAAGTGTTGCCGCAGATCGATTCGACCAACACCGAGTTGATGCGCCGCGCCCGCGCCGGCCATCTGGAGCCCGTGCTGCTGGTGGCCGAACAGCAAACCGCCGGCCGTGGCCGGCTGGGGCGCCAATGGTTCAGTGGGCTGGAGGCCAGCGTGGGGGCAACAACATCTTCGTTGACGTTTTCACTGGGCTTGCCTCTGGCGCCGCGTGACTGGTCGGGGCTGTCGCTCGCCGTGGGGGTCAGCGTGGCGCAGAGCCTGCATCCCGATTTGCGCTTGAAGTGGCCCAATGATATTTGGCTGAATGACTGCAAGCTGGCCGGTATTCTGATCGAGACCGCCAATGTGGGCGACATGCCCGGCGCGCGCTATGCCGTGGTGGGCGTGGGCATCAACATCAAGGCGCGTGACGCCACCGGTCTGGCGACGCCACCGGCCTGGCTGCAGGAAGTCTTGCCGGGCATCGATGCGCCGCAGGCGCTGTTGCGGCTTGCCGCGCCGCTGGTGCAGGCCATCAAGGCGTTTGAGGCGCACGGGTTTGCGCCGTTTCAGACCCGCTTCAATGAGCGGGACGCGCTGGGCGGCCTGACGGTGACCCTGAGCGACGGCACCAGCGGGATTGCGCAGGGGGTGGACGGCGTTGGCGCCTTGCAGGTGCAGACGGCGCAGGGGCTGCAAAAAATCACCAGCTCCGAGGTCAGCGTGCGCCCCCTGGCGCCGCCGCCCTACGAACAGCTCTAGCCTTCCTTCATTCCCTGGACCTTTTCAACACTCATGTTGCGATTTATTGTTCTGGCCCTGGTGCTGCTCAACGGCCTCTATTTCGCCTGGTCACAAGGTTTTTTGCGGGCCTATGGTTTTGCGCCGGCACAGCAGAGCGAGCCGCAACGGCTGGGTCAGCAGATCCGGCCGGATGCGGTGCGGCTGCTGACGGCGCAAGAGCTGAGCCAGTCGGAGGCGCCGCGTGCCGCCGGCAAGCCGACCGCCTGTCTGCAGGCCGGGTTGTTTGATGCGACCCAGAGTGCGCAGTTGCGCCGCACGCTGGCGGTCACCTTGCCGGCCGGTAGCTGGACGCTGGAGGAGACGCTGGAGCCGGCGCGCTGGATTGTCTACATGGGCAAATACGCCAACGCCGAGGAGTTGGCCAAAAAACGTGCCCAGTTGGCCTCCCTGAACCTGAAGTTTGAGCCCCTGACCAACCCAGCGCTGGGCTTGGGACTGTCATTGGGCGGGTTCAACACGCAGGCGGCGGCCACGGCCGCCCTTGATGCTTTCAGCCGGCGCGGTGTACGCACCGCACGCGTGGTGCAGGAGCGCGAGGAGGTGAGTGGCACCCTGTTGCGGCTGCCGGCGGCCGATGAGGCCCTGCGGGCCCGCTTGGACGAGTTGAAGCCGGTGATGGCGGGCAAAGCGTGGAGCCCGTGCCGTTGACCCTAGGCGGCAGGGACGTCAGCGCTTGATTCGGCCACAAAACGCACGCTGAAGCGAGCCCCTGGCGGCAGCTGCCCGGGCCGGGTGTCCTCCATGGTGATGGTGGCGTTGTGCTGATGGGCGATTTTCATGACGATCGGCAAGCCTAGCCCGGAGCCATCGGCTTCGGTGCCGAGGGCGCGGTAGAACGGCTGGAAGATCAGTTCCCGCTCGGCTTCCGGCACGCCGGGCCCGGAGTCCTCGACCTGCAGCACCAGCGTCTTGCCAAAACGGTCGATCAGCACCCGCGCGGTGATCACGCCCGGCGTTTCCAGGCTGGACGGGGTGTAATTGATGGCGTTGTCCACCAGGTTGCGAATCAGTTCCTTGAGCAGGGTGGGATTGCCCGCGAACTGGCCGCCTTCGGTGTCGGGTTGTGCGCCTTCATAACCCAGGTCAATGTGTTTTTCAATCGCCCGTGGCACGCAGTCGCGCACCACCGCCATGGTCAGGTCGGCCAGGTCACAACTGGTGCGCGGCATCGCGGCGCCGCTGCTCTCCGCCCGCGCCAGCGCCAGTAACTGGTTGACGGTGTGGGTCGCCCGGATACTGGCGCGGCCAATTTGGCGCAACGATTGTTTCAGATCTTCGGTATTGGCCCCTTCGCGTTGCGCCAGATCCGCCTGCATGCGCAAGCCCGCCAGCGGCGTCTTGAGCTGGTGCGCGGCGTCGGCCAGAAAGCGCTTTTGGGTCGCGATGGAGTCTTTCAGCCGCATCAAGAGATCGTTCACCGAATAGACCAGCGGGGCAACCTCCAGCGGCACCGCCTGGGCGTCAATCGGACTCAAATCATCCGGGTTGCGGGCGCGGATGCGTTCTTCCAGCTGGTTCAGCGGTTTGATCGCCTGCACCAACGCCAGCCAGACCAGCAGCACCGCCATCGGCAGGATGACAAACTGCGGCAGCATGACGCCCTTGACAATCTCCGTCGCCAGCACCGAGCGTTTTTCCATGGTCTCTGCCACCTGCACCAGCGCTGGTTTGGCGCCCGGCAGGTTGAGTTTGATCCAGGTGTAGGCGACCTTGACGTCAATACCGTGGACTTCGGCATCGCGGAGGCGGACTTCGCCGAACACGGCTTTTTCTTCTTCCGGCGGCAGCGGCAGGTCCCGCTCGCCACTCAGGAGCTCGCCACGCGAGCCCAGCACCTGGTAGTAGACCGTGTCCGAGTCATCGGCGCGCAGCAGTTCGCGGGCGGGCAACGGCAGGTTGAATTGCGCCCGGTTGTTGCTGACCGTGACCAACTGCGCCAGCGCCCCGACGTTGTATTCCAGCGCCCGGTCAAACGGTTTGCCGGCAATGCTCTGCGCCACCAGCCAGGTCAGCACCAGACTGACGGGCCACAGCAGCAGCAGCGGCGTCAGCATCCAGTCCAGGATTTCACCGAACAGGGAGCGCTGTTCGCGGTGGAAGATATTCACGGCGTGGCGGTCACGACAGCCACAGCGGCAAGCGTGGGGTCATGTTCAGTTCGGGATCTTTTCCAGGCAGTAACCCAAGCCCCGCACCGTGGCAATCCGGATGGGTCCTTTTTCTATTTTTTTGCGCAGGCGGTGGATGTAGACCTCGATTGCGTTGTTGCTGACCTCTTCGCCCCACTCGCACAGCCGCTCCACCAGCTGGTCTTTGCTCACCAGGCGACCGGCGCGCTGCAGCAGCACTTCCAGCAAGCCCAGTTCACGCGCTGACAGTTCGACCATGACGCCGTCGATGGTGGCGACCCGGCCGCCCTGGTCGTAGATCATGGGGCCGTGCTTGATGGTGCTGCTGGCAGCACCCATGCCGCGCCGACTCAAAGCGCGCACCCGCGCCTCCAGCTCCTGCAGGCTGAAGGGCTTGGCCATGTAATCATCGGCGCCATAGTCCAGGCCTTTGACGCGCTCTTCCACGCTGTCCGCGGCGGTCAGGATCAGCACCGGCAGCGAGGAGCCGCGGGCCCGGAGCTTTTTCAGCACCTCCAGTCCGTGCATCTTGGGCAGGCCCAAATCCAGAATCAACAAGTCGAATTCGGTGTTGGTCATGAGCGCGGCATCGGCTTCCGAACCGCTGGCGACATGGTCCACCGCCGCGCCCGAACTGCGCAGCGTGCGCAGCAAGCCGTCGGCCAAGACCTGGTCATCTTCTGCAATCAGAATTCGCATGGTTGTCCCCTTTTGTGGATGAACACCGGATGCCGGCATTCTCGTTTTTGGTAATTTTAGGCCGACACGTCTCCGGGGCGACCTTCACGCCGCATAAGCCTCCAGTCCGATGGCGATGACGGTGGCCACCTCGGCCCCCACCGCCGCGCGCAACTCCTCTTCGGCCTGCGCCACCGCTTGCCGGTAAGCCTGTAACCAAGCCAGCCCAACGGGGGTAAACACAATGCGCCGGGCGCGGGCATCCCGGAGGTCATCCTGGCGCGTGACCAGACCCCAGGCTTCACATTGATCAACGAGTTTGCCCATGGCTTGTTTGGTCATGTTGGCGCGCTGGGCCAGCTCGCTCAGACGGGAGCCATCAAGGGCCAGATGCCGGGTGATGTGGATGTGGGAGGCGCTCAAACGCCCGCGCGCCGCCAGGTTGGACAGTGCCAACGGGACGTCTTCATTGCGGGCCATCAGGGACAGCACGCGGGCGTCAAAGCGCAGCAGGGCCTGGCTCATCCAGTGTCCCAGGTGCGCTTGGCGCCAGCCATCTGGCAGGGAAGTATCCAACATGGCGTAAATGGTAAGCCAAATTGACTAAAAAATCTATTTACAGATTTAAACCACAAGATAAACTACTGTTCAAGCATCCAGCCTGTTGTTAACAACAGAGGGTGCGCCAGGTTGAAGCCCCGATTTAAGTAATTGATATTCAAGGAGATTTTCATGGACGCACCCGTTAAAGCCCAGACCCCGGTGAATGCCGAAAAAGCCAAGGCCCTGCAAGTCGCGCTGGCCCAGATTGAAAAACAGTTTGGCAAGGGCACCATCATGCGGCTGGGCGAGGGCGAGGTGATCGAGGACATCCAAGTGGTGTCGACCGGCTCGCTCGGACTGGACATCGCCTTGGGCGTCGGCGGTTTGCCGCGCGGCCGGGTGGTTGAAATTTACGGCCCGGAATCCAGCGGCAAGACCACGCTGACCTTGCAGGTGATTGCCGAGATGCAAAAAATCGGCGGCCAATGCGCGTTTGTCGACGCCGAGCACGCGCTCGACATCCAGTACGCCCAGAAGCTCGGCGTGAACCTGCAGGACTTGCTGATCAGCCAGCCCGACACCGGCGAGCAGGCGCTGGAAATTGTAGACAGCCTGGTGCGCTCCGGCGCGGTCGATCTGATCGTGGTTGACTCGGTGGCGGCCTTGACGCCCAAAGCCGAGCTGGAAGGCGAAATGGGCGACTCGCTGCCCGGCCTGCAGGCTAGGTTGATGAGCCAGGCGCTGCGCAAACTCACTGCCCATATCAAGAAGACCAACTGCATGGTGATCTTCATCAACCAGATCCGCATGAAGATCGGCGTCATGTTTGGCTCGCCCGAGACCACCACCGGCGGCAATGCGCTGAAGTTCTACGCCTCGGTGCGGCTGGACATCCGCCGCACCGGCACCATCAAAAAAGGTGACGAAGCCATCGGCAACGAAACCCGGGTCAAGGTCGTCAAGAACAAGGTGGCGTCCCCGTTCAAGACCGCCGAATTCGACATCCTGTTCGGCGAAGGCATCAGCCGCCACGGCGAGATCATCGACATGGGCGTCACCGCCAACATTCTGGACAAGTCGGGCGCCTGGTACGCCTACAACGGCGAAAAAATCGGCCAGGGCCGCGACAACGCGCGCGAGTTCCTGCGCGAAAACCCAGCCTTGTCGCTGGAAATTGAAAACAAGGTGCGTTTGTCGCTGGGCATTCCTTTGTTGCCGGGTGCGACGCCCGATGCCGCAGAGCCCGAAGCGAAGGCCAAAGTTTCAAGCAAAAAGACGGTCTAGCCCTCAGCGGTCCTGCGCAGAAAGCTATTGAAATAGTAGCAATCCTGCGCAGGCCACGACGGGCTGACACCTTGTTCGACGGAGACCCCCATGTCGTTTAGCCAGCCTTCTCTGAAAGGCCGCGCCTTGCGGCTGCTCAGCGGCCGCGAGCATTCGCGGGCCGAGCTGGAGCGCAAGCTAAAAAGCTATGAAGAAGAGCCCGGGTCGCTGGCGCAGGCGCTGGACGAACTGCAAGCCAAAGGCTTTATCAGCGAGCAGCGGGTGATTGAATCGGTCGTGCATCGCCGTGCGGCCAAGCTGGGCACGGCCCGCATCAAGCAAGAACTGCAAGGCAAGGGGCTGGACCCCGCCGCCGTCAGCGCCGCCTTGGTGGGCTTGAAGGCCACCGAGCATGAGCGGGCGCTGGCGGTCTGGCGCAAAAAGTTTGGGGCGCCGCCGGTGGACGCGTCAGCCGCTGCCAAGCAGATGCGTTTTCTGGCCGCACGCGGCTTCGGTGGTGATGTGATCCGGCGCGTGGTGGGCGGCGCGCATGATGACTGATTTATAACGAATCAGCCGCTAGCCCCCGTCTTACCTGTAGAATATGCTATAAATAATATAGCAATCAGAAGGCGGTTACAGCCCCAGCATCAGCTGCATGTTTTGCACCGCCGCACCGCTGGCGCCTTTGCCCAGGTTGTCGAGTCGGGCCACCAGCACGGCGTGGCGAAAGCCATCTTGCGCGCCCTGGTTGGCGAACACGCGCAGTTCCATCTTGTTGGTGTCCGCCAGCGCCACCGCGTCCAGCTTGTCGTCCGGCGTGGCCGGCTCGACGCTGACCCATTCGCTGCCGGCATAGTGCTGGGCCAGCGCGTCCTGCAAGTCGTGGGCGCTGGGCTGGCCGGGCAGCAGGTCCAGATGCAGCGGCAATTGCACCAGCATGCCCTGCTTGAAGTTGCCAACCGAGGGGATAAACACCGGGCGGCGCGTCAGGCCGGTGTAGGCCATGATCTCCGGCAGGTGCTTGTGCTTTAACCCCAAGCCATACAGCTCAAACGCCGGGGCTTCGCCTTTTTCATAAGCCTCGATCATGGGGCGTCCGCCACCCGAATAGCCGCTGATGGACGGCAAGGTGAGCGGGAAATCTTGAGGCAACAGGCCGGCATCAATGAGTGGCCGAATCAGCGCGATGGCGCCGGTGGCATAGCAGCCCGGATTGGCGACGCGGCGTGCTTGTGCCACCAACGCGCCGTGCCCCGCCACCAACTCGGGAAAGCCGAACACCCAGCCCGGTGCGGTGCGGTGGGCGGTGGAGGCGTCAATAATCTTGGGCCCAATTTGGCCGCTGGTCCTCGCCATGTCGTCAATCATGGCGACGGATTCAATCGCGGCCTCGTCGTGCAGGCAAAGTATCACCAGATCAACTTGGGCCATCAGGGCGCGCTTGGCCGCCGCGTCCTTGCGCAACTCGGGCGCAATGCTGACCAGTTCGATGCCGGGCATCGCTTGCAGACGCTCCCGAATTTGCAGGCCGGTGGTGCCGGCTTCGCCGTCAATGAATATCTTATGCATGGCTGAGTCTTCCTCGTCAGTTTCAATTCAGATCGTCACTCGATAATTATGAATTATTCAAGCGGCGAGCTGAACTGTTATTGGTGCGTTGCAGCATGATACAGTCCGAAGTTGCGTTGTCCAGTGCCCGCCACAGAGCAAAAAAGCTTGTGGCTGGATAAAAAATCACCCACTCCTGAGAGAGTCCCCATGAAGATTCACGAATACCAAGGCAAGGAAATCTTGCGTCAAGCTGGTGTACCGGTGCCACGCGGCATTCCGGCATTCACCGTCCAAGAAGCGGTGGAAGCCGCTCAAAAACTGGGCGGCCCGGTATGGGTTGTCAAGGCACAAATCCACGCCGGTGGCCGTGGCAAGGGCGGCGGCGTCAAGCTGGCCCGCTCGATCGACGAGGTCAAAAAGATCTCCGGTGAAATCTTGGGCATGCAGCTCATCACCCACCAAACCGGCCCCGAAGGCCAAAAAGTCCGCCGCCTGTTGATTGAAGACGGCGCTGACATCAAAAAAGAATACTACGTGTCGGCGGTGACCGATCGTGCCTCGCAACGCGTGGCCATGATTGTTTCCAGCGAAGGCGGCATGGACATTGAAGAAGTGGCCCATTCCACGCCTGAGAAAATCATCACCGAAATCGTTGACCCAGCACTCGGTCTGACCGATGCACAAGCCAAGATGCTGGCGGACAGCATTGGCGTGCCTGCCGGCTCAACCGCGCAAGCGATGGACGTGCTGCAAAAAGTCTACAAGGTGTACATGGACACCGACGCGTCGCTGGTCGAAATCAACCCCTTGATTCTCGAAGGCAACGGCGGCATCAAGGCGATTGACGCCAAGTTCAACTTTGACGCCAACGCCCTGTTCCGTCACCCGGAAATCGTGGCTTACCGCGATCTGGACGAAGAAGATCCGGCCGAAGTCGAAGCCAGCAAGTTTGACCTGGCTTACATCAGCCTGGACGGCGACATCGGTTGTCTGGTCAACGGTGCCGGTCTGGCCATGGCCACCATGGACACCATCAAGTTGTTCGGCGCTGAGCCGGCCAACTTCCTGGACGTGGGCGGCGGTGCCACCCCCGAGAAGGTCACGGAAGCCTTCAAGATCATGCTGAAAAACCCCAAGGTCAAGGCCATTCTGGTCAACATCTTCGGCGGCATCATGAAGTGCGACACCATCGCCACCGGCGTGATCACGGCTTGTAAAGCCACCAACCTGAATGTGCCGCTGGTCGTGCGCATGAAGGGCACCAACGAAGATTTGGGCAAGAAGATGCTGGCCGAGTCCGGTCTGCCCATCATCAGCGCGGACACCATGGCCGATGCAGCCCAAAAAGTGGTTGCTGCTGTTAAAGCTGCCGCATAAGGAAACATCATGTCAATTCTCATCAATAAAGACACCAAGGTCATCACCCAAGGCATCACCGGCAAGACCGGTCAATTCCACACTGAAAAGTGCCAGGAATACGCCAACGGCAAAGAATGTTTCGTCGCGGGTGTGAACCCCAAGAAAGCTGGCGAATCCATTTTTGGCATTCCAATCTTCGCCTCCGTCAAGGAAGCCGCCAAAGATACCGGCGCCACCGTGTCGGTTATTTACGTGCCGCCAGCCGGTGCTGCCGCCGCCATCTGGGAAGCCGTTGAGGCGGATCTGGACCTGGCGATCTGCATCACGGAAGGCATCCCGGTCCGCGACATGCTGGAACTGCGCAACAAAATGCGCGCCAAAGAAGCCGCTGGCGGCAAGAAGACCCTGCTGTTGGGACCCAACTGCCCCGGTTTGATCACGCCCGACGAAATCAAGATCGGCATCATGCCCGGTCATATTCACCGTGCCGGTCGCATTGGTGTGGTGAGCCGCTCCGGCACGCTGACCTATGAAGCCGTGGCTCAATTGACCGAAATCGGTCTGGGTCAGTCGACGGCGGTCGGTATTGGTGGCGACCCCATCAATGGCCTGAAGCACATCGACATCATGCGTGCCTTCAATGACGATCCGGACACCGACGCCGTCATCATGATTGGCGAAATTGGCGGCCCGGACGAAGCCGAAGCCGCTCGCTGGTGCAAGCTCAACATGAAGAAGCCGATTGTTGGCTTCATCGCCGGTGTGACTGCCCCTGCCGGCAAGCGCATGGGCCATGCCGGTGCCTTGATCTCTGGCGGCGCCGACACGGCGGATGCCAAGCTGGCAGTGATGGAAGAGTGTGGTTTCACGATCACGCGCAATCCGTCCGAAATGGCTAAATTGTTGAAGGCCTTGCTGAAGTAAGGCGCGACAGTTCACCCGGATGTGGCTGCTCATGGCGGCCATCTTCAAAAGCAAGCCGGATTTCCTGAGGGACAATCCGGCTTTGTTGTTTGTGTGCCTTCGGCATCACTAGAGAAAGAACACCGTGGAAGAATTCTTCACCGCCCATTTTTGGCTCGCTGTCGGTCAGATCATCATGATCGATATTTTGCTCGGGGGTGACAACGCCGTGGTGATCGCTTTGGCCTGCCGCCAGTTGCCGAAACAACTGCGCCTGAAGGGTATTTTGTGGGGCACCGCTGGCGCGATTGTGCTGCGTGTCATCCTCATCGCCTTCGCCTTGACCCTGCTGCAGGTGCCGTTTCTGAAGCTGGTGGGGGCTGCCTTGTTGCTGTGGATTGGCGTCAAGTTGCTGATCCCCGAAGAGGAAGGGCATTCCAATATTCAGGGCAGTGACCAACTGTGGTCAGCGGTCAAGACCGTGATCATTGCGGATTTGGTCATGAGCATTGATAACGTCATCGCCATTGCCGGCGTTGCAACCGGCGCCGGGGCTGACAATCAACTGGTGCTGGTGATTTTTGGCCTGCTGGTCAGTATTCCCATCATCATTTGGGGCAGCCAGCTGGTGCTCAAGCTGATGGACCGCTTTCCGGTCATCATCACGGTGGGCGGCATGTTGTTGGGCTGGATTGCGGGCAGCATGGCGCTGAGTGATCCCGCCGTGCGAGATTGGTTGCCGCAAACGGCGGTATGGAGTTATGGCTTGGGCCTGGCCGGTGCACTGGGGGTCTTGCTGGTGGGAAGCGTGCTGAAAAAGCGCACGGAAAAGACCGCCTGAACCGGTACGGTGGCAAGCAGCCAGACCCCGGCGCCCGCAAAGATGCTTTTTACTCAGACGGAGGGTCGGGCCCGTGACTAAATTCTCTTTACCTGGCTCGGGCTCTTTCTGGCGAGCCGATGGCCTGGCTGCTCTGGCGCTTGTGCTCGCGCTGGTCACGCTCCACATGACGAGCGACGTCTTTGACGGACTGGAGCGCCGCTTCTACGACTTTGCCAGCACCCGCAGCGCCCGACAGCCGTCCGACCAGATTGCCCTCATCGCCATTGATGACAAGAGCCTTGCCCGCATCGGTCGCTGGCCGTGGCCGCGCGACCTCCATGCCCGACTGATTGACCAGTTGGCGGAGGCGAAGGCAAACGTCATGGTGGATACGGGTTTCTTTTTTGAACCCGCGTCTGAGCGTGGCCTGCCTTTCCTTCACCAAATAAAGGGCCTGCTGGCCGCCAGCGAGGCGACTGGCACGCCATCTCCGCTCAATCAACAGTTGCTGGGAGTGATTGCCGAAGCCGAGGTGGCACTGGACACCGATCATCAGTTGGCCAGCAGCTTCCACACTGCGTCCAACGTCCTCATTCCCTCGTTGCTGACACCCGGACAGCAACCGATTGAGAGCCTCGCCACCGCCGTCGCCGGGATCGGTCATTTGAAGCAGTTACAGGATCTGGACGGTGTCGTGCGGCAGGAGGCGCTGTTGCTGAATAACGGGGGCCAAGCCGTGCCGTCCCTGGCGCTGCTGGCGGTCGCCCAGAGCTTCCATCTGACCGCCGACGATATCCAGTTCAATAAGAACGGGTCCGTGCAAATCGGCCAGCTGCGCCTCCGGACGGATGGCGCGGCGCGCCTGCTGCCGCAGTTTTATAAAGGACGTGACGGCCAGCCGGCCTTTGCACTGGACTCGTTTGCCGATGTGATGAGCGGGAAAATTCCAGCCTCCCGCTACGTCGACAAGATCGTGCTCATTGGCGTCACGGCGGCTGGCGTTGGTCCAGCGTGGGCGGTGCCTGGCCATCCGGCCTTGTCGTCGGTGGAAATTTTGGCGCACGTCACGTCCAGTATTTTGCAAGAGCATTTTGTGGTCCAGCCGGGCTGGGGGCGGTGGGCGACGTGGGGGCTGTTGCTGCTGGTTTGCGCCTACCTGATTGCTGTTTTGCCGCGCCTGCCAACAGGCAGGGCCGTCAGCGTCACCTTGTTGTCGTTCATGGCCTTGCTCGGCATGGAATTCGGCTTGCTGACCGGCATGGCCCTGTGGCTGCCGCTGGTTTTTCCGGCCATGCTGCTTGTCAGCGGGCATCTGGCCTTAACAATCAAGCGCTTCTTGCGGCCCGAGGTGGGCATGCCCACGGTGCAGGAAGAATCGACGGAGACCCACCGGATGATGGGGCTCGCCCTGCAGGGGCAGGGCCAGCTCGACATGGCGTTTGAGCACTTCCGCCGGGCTCCGGCGGGGGACGCTCTCATGGGTAATTTGTATGGTTTGGCGCTCGACTTTGAACGCAAGCGCCAGTTCAATATGGCTTCTGCAGTGCGTGAGCACATGACGGCCTTGCGCGCAGATCGCCAGGATGACGAGAACGTCAACCCCAAAGTGGATCCGGCTGAAAGCCCCTCAAAAATCGCCATGCTGGGTCGCTATCAACTGGAACGGGAACTGGGCAAGGGGTCGATGGGGGTGGTGTATCAGGGACGAGATCCCAAGATTGGACGCGTCGTGGCCATTAAAACCATGGCCTTGAGCGAGGAGTTTGCCGGCAAGGCGCTGGCGGACGCCCGGGAACGGTTTTTTCGTGAGGCCCAGACGGCTGGCCGCCTGCAGCACCCGAACATCGTCACGATCTATGACGCCGGTGAAGACCACGAGCTCGCCTACATTGCCATGGAGTTCCTCAATGGCCAAGACTTGACGCACTACTGCAAGAGCGGCCAGTTGCTCCCGGTTTCTACGGTGCTGAGCATTGTGGCGCGTATTGCCGAGGCACTTGGCTACGCCCATAAGCAGCAGGTGGTGCACCGCGACATCAAGCCCGCCAACATCATGTTTGATCTGGCACACGATGCGGTCAAGGTCACCGACTTCGGCATCGCGCGCATCACCGATGCAAGCAAGACCAGAACCGGCCTTGTGCTGGGAACGCCCAGTTTTATGTCGCCGGAGCAGTTGGCTGGCAAAAAGGTCGATGGCCGCACGGATCTTTACTCGCTGGGCGTCATGCTGTTCCAGATGCTCACGGGCGTGCTGCCTTTCCGGGCTGAATCCATGGCCGAGCTGATGCACAAAATTGCCAATGAAGAAGCACCCAGCCTGCGCAGCATTCACCCGGAGTTGCCGCAACGGCTGGAGAGTTTGATCGCCCGGTTACTCAGCAAGCGCCCAGAGGCGCGTTATCAAGACGGGGATCAATTGGCCCGCGACTTGCGGGCGGTATTATCGGGTGGCAATACCCGACCAGAAAATACAGCCTGACCCTTCATGAATTACACCTTTTCCGCGCAAACTGATCCGGGTCGGGTGCGGACGAACAATGAAGACGCCGTGGCTTTTGATGAGGTCACCCGCTTGTGTGTTTTGGCGGATGGCATGGGGGGCTACAACGCGGGCGAGATCGCCAGCGGCATGGCCACCGCGTTCATCAAGTCGGAATTGGTCCGCTGGTTATCCGAAGCCGGCCCCCAGGCCAATGCCGGGGTCGTCAGTCGCGCCATCGAAATTTGCGTGGACAACGCCAACCGCTCCATTTTTAATGCCGCCCACGCCAATCCCGCGTATGCGGGCATGGGAACCACCCTGGTGGTGGGTGTCTTTCAGGATGCCCAGCTGATGGTGGGTCATATCGGGGATTCGCGCTGCTACCGGTGGCGGGACAATCAGCTGGTGCAGATCACCAAGGACCACTCGCTCTTGCAGGAGCAGCTCGATGCCGGGTTCTTGACGCCGGAGCAGGCGGCCCTATCGCCCAATAAAAATCTGGTGACGCGGGCGCTGGGTGTCGACAATGAAGTGATGCTGGAGCTCCATGCGCATCATGTCGAGGCGGGTGATCTCTATTTGATGTGTTCCGATGGTCTTTCTGACATGATGGAAGATGCATCGATCGCAGAAATTTTGCAAAACGGAACGTCGCTGGATCAAATGTCGGAGGAACTGGTGTGCCAGGCCAACGAAAATGGCGGACGGGATAACATCACGGTATTGCTGATACAAGCCGCAGACACGCTTGCGAAGCGCGGATTAATAGCCAGATGGCTCGGAAATAAGTAATTTCATGCGATTTCCAATAACAAGTTTCAGGAACAGGAGTCGGTCATGCCGAAAATGATCGTATCGATTGACGGTGTTGTGATCAAGGAAGTCCAGATAACCAAGGACCGCACCACCTTGGGTCGTCGTCCCTACAACGATATCGTGATCGACAACCTGGCGGTCAGTGGCGAGCACGCGGTACTGCAGATGGAGGGCGGCGACGTCTATCTGGAAGACCTGAACAGCACCAACGGCACCTACGTGAATGGCAAAGCTGCCAAGAAGCAGTTGCTGCAGGATGGTGACACCGTCGAGGTGGGCAAGTACAAGATCAAGTTTGTCAACGACGCTACCAGCAGTAGCTATGACAAAGCGCCGGTGCTCAATGCCAGCGCGGGCGGCTTGACTGCCTCCTCTGCGCCGTCCTTGGCCCCTGCTCCTGCCGCGCCGGAACCGCTTCATGCCTCCATCAAGGTGATGTCAGGTGCCGCCGCTGGCCGTGAGGTGCAGTTAACCAAAGTGGTGACCACGATCGGTAAACCCGGTGTCGCCGTTGCCGCGATCACCCGGCGCCAGCGCAGTTTTTTTGTTCACCACGTCGAAGGCGCGGGCAATCCGGCGCTGAACGGGCTGCCGATCGGGGCGGAACCGGTTGCCCTGAAGAACGGCGACCTGATTGAGCTGGCCGGCACCCAAATGCAGTTTGTGCAGTCCTGATCTGGCTCGATGATTGAACCGCCCAAGTTACCTGCCGTCAAACGCGGCATGACGTTTGAGGCGCTGTTTTACAAGCAGCTGCAACACGTCACGGCCCGCATCCATGAGACCGAAAATGTCGAGCAGATCATGCTGGAGGCCAGCCACGATATCTGCAAACTTTTCAATGCCGATCGCCTGACGCTTTACGCCGTCAACGAAGATCAGACCTCCATTGTGTCCAAGGTCAAGACCGGTCTCAACAGCAGCCGCGACCTGATCTTGCCGATTACGCCGCAAAGCATTGCCGGTTACGTCGCCTACAGCAAACAGTTGCTGAACCTGCCCGACGTGTATGACGACGAGGCCCTCAAGCAGATCCACCCGGCCTTGACCTTTCTGAAAGAAGTGGACAAGCGCTCGGGCTACCGCACCCGCCAGATGCTGGTGGCGCCTATTCTGGAGGGCACTAAGCTGCATGGCGTGCTGCAGGTTATCAACAACAAAAGTGACCAACCTTTTGGTGAGCTTGAAGTCGAAGGCGTTGCCCAGTTGTGCAAGACGCTGGCAACCGCCATTCGGCAGCGCGTGCACAAGGCCGAAGTGGGCTTGCGGCGCAAGGCGACCAAGTACGATGGCCTGGTCGCCGATGGAGTGATCACGGCAGACGAGCTTCAGGAGTGCTGGCAGGGGGCGCGCAGTGAAGGCACCTCGGTTGAGCATATTTTGATGGCGCATTACAAAGTGCGGTCCGCCCAGATTGGTGCTTCACTGGCCAAGTTTTTTGGTGTGCCTTATGAGCCGTTCAGTTCTGGCCGTATTCGCTCGGAAATGCTGCATGGCTCACTCAAACGGGAGTTCATTGAAGAGCAGGGCTGGATCCCGCTGGAGGAGTCGCCCGAGGGGCTGGTCATCATGTGCGTGGACCCGGAAGCGGTGCGCGGTGCCCGGGTGGTGCCGCAGGTCTTCCCCCGCATCACCCGCTTTGCTTACCGGGTTACCACGCAAACCGAGTTTGCCGACACCCTGAAGCAAATCTTTGGGGTCGAGGTGGAAGGCGGCTCGATTGACGAACTGCTGGCCGACATGGATGGCGCCCCCATGGATGACAGCAACGACGACTCGCTGGAATCGGCGGCGGCGGACAACGAGCTGGTCAAGTTCGTCAACAAGGTCATCATTGACGCCTACCACCAGAAGGTATCGGACATTCACATCGAGCCGATGCCAGGCAAGCTTAAAACCGGCATCCGCTTTCGCATTGACGGTACCTTGCAACCGTATATCGAGGTACCCGCGCATTTTCGCCAGGCGATGGTGACGCGCCTGAAGATCATGTGCGATCTTGATATTTCAGAACGCCGCCGGCCGCAGGACGGCAAGATCAAGTTCAAAAAATACGGCCCGCTGGACATTGAACTGCGGGTGGCCACCATTCCGTCGGCCGGCGGTGTCGAAGACGTGGTGATGCGGATCCTGGCCGGTGGCGAGCCCATTCCGCTGGACAAGCTCGGTCTGACGCCGCACAACAAGGAGCGGGTTCTTCGGACCATCGAGAAACCTTACGGCTTGTTCTATGTCTGCGGCCCCACCGGTTCCGGCAAAACCACCACGCTGCACTCCATTCTCAAGCACCTCAACACGCCGGAAACCAAAATCTGGACGGCGGAAGACCCGGTCGAAATCACCCAAAAAGGACTGCGTCAGGTGCAGATCAACCGCAAAGCCGGCATTGACTTTGCCCTGGTCATGCGGGCCTTTTTGCGGGCCGACCCCGACATCATCATGGTCGGCGAATCACGCGATCAAGAAACGGTGGCGATGGGCGTGGAAGCCTCGCTCACCGGCCACCTGGTGTTCTCCACCCTGCACACCAACTCGGCGCCCGAGTCCATCACGCGTTTGCTGGACATGGGCATGGACCCCTTTAACTTTGCCGATGCGCTGTTAGGAATTTTGGCCCAGCGGCTGGCCAAAAAGCTGTGCGACTGCAAGGAGTCGTATGTGCCGGACGCAGAAGAATTGCGTCTGTTTGTCGCTGAATACGCCGATGAACTCCGGCACTCGGCTGCCTGGAAAACTGACGCTGAAGGTGAAACCCGAAGACTGATCGAGAGCTGGCATAAGGCCTATGACCAAGAGGGCCAACTCCGGTTTTACCGTCATGTTGGCTGCGACAAATGCAACAAGACCGGCTACAAAGGCCGCATCGGCCTGCACGAATTGCTGATCGCCTCCGACGACATCAAGAAGCTCATTCAGGAGCGCGCCCGCGTCGCCGAGATTTTTGCTGCCGCAGTAGAAGGCGGCATGCGCACCTTGAAGATGGACGGCATGGAAAAAATCATGTTGGGGCTGACGGACATCAAGATGGTGCGGCAGGTGTGCATCAAGTAATTTGGGCAAATTACCGCACAAGCCGTCGCATTAGAAAAGACTTCATATCTCGTCGCGAGTCAACAATGATGTGGATGTAGACCGTGTCCTGTCTCGTTTCATAAATGATGCGATTCATACCCGACAGTATCTGTCGGTATTGGCTCAGGTTGAGTGTTTCGAGCTCTTCGGGAATAGACCCAAGATAAGGAAAACTTGCTAAATTGCGGATGGATTCTTTTAGCTTGCCATAGGTTTTTTGCCATGTGTCATGCGAGAAGTTTTTAATGATGTAGCTTCGGAGTTCTTTCAAGTCATATTCCGCAGACGCCAGGATGACAATCTTCATTGGAGATCAGACTTATCGATGTTGGCAAATACATCCTCTGCATCTTGATACTTGCCTAGCTCCAGCTCACGGCTGCCAAGAGCCAAAATCTTTAGCAACGCCAGTGTATTTTCCCGCTCCTCAAAGCTCTTGACGTCAATGACTACCAGCGTGGCTTCGCCGTTTTGAGTAATGACCATCGGCTCACGACTTTCAGTGAGCTCTTTGACAATTTGTGCGGTGTGGCTTTTGAGATAGCTGATTGGCTTGATATGGGTGGAGAGTTTCATTAACGCTGCGCCTGCAAAAAGAGTAAAAACCGATTTTAGTCTTAATTAAGTTTTTTGAGGGAGGGCTTGCGCCTTGACAGGAACCTGACTGACTTGAGGCGCAACCCCAGTGGCATCCTTGAAGATGCGGGGGATTCGCCGGTTGCCGTTCTGAATCACAACAAGCCTGCGGCTTATCTGTTGTCGGCGAGAGCGTATGAAGCATTGCTGGATAAGTTGGAAGATTTTGAACTGACAAAGATCGTCAAAGAACGTCAAGGTAGCGAAACAGTAAAGGTCACGCTCCCTGATGGCCACCCAAATTCCCCCACTTGTGGCCACCTCAAATTCCCCCACCCCGAGCGCAGCGAGATGACGGGTTAAATCCCGCTGTTTCACAGCCTCGGTCAGTACCAGGCAGGACGT
>NZ_JABBPD010000004.1 GCF_012927445.1 Rhodoferax sp. | reverse complement strand
GGGGAGAAATTACCAAGAAAGGAAGTCAGAACCAGCCAGGCCAAACAGTTGATAATTTAGCCGTCCTGCCTGGGGGAATTTGACTGGCCAAAGGTGGGGGAATTTGAAGTGGCCATCAGGGGTCACGCTTGAAGATCTATGATCTCGAATTCGATGTTGATGCACTCAAAGAGTGGCGCAAGTCACGGAGGGATCGATACAAGCGCAGTTCAAGAAGCAGTTAGCCAAACGGTTGCTTGAGCCACACGTCCCATCGGCAAGACTGCGCGGTGACCTTCAAAATACTTACAAAATCAAACTCAGAGATGCCGGTTATCGGCTGGTCTATGAAGTCATGGAACAGCGATTGGTGATCGTTGTCAGCGCCGTTGGGCGCCGTGACCATGATGAAGTCTATTTGCTCGCTTCGAAAAGGCGGGATGCTTGACGTACTCAGCGCATCTGTGCAGCGCGGAGAGATAGCAAGCCGATCCAGCCGGGGTGTATTAAAAATGTGACGAAAGTGGCGCGACATAAATGTCACGGCAGGGAGGATGGTTGACAAAAATCAACATGTTTTTGCTGCGCTGGCGCTGGATGGGTTCGTAAAACAGGCAAATTCGGCAGTTAACAGGCTTGGCACGGAAGCTGCTGATAGAAAGTGTCCTGTTGTTTCTTTTCTTAACTTTTGGAGTTCTTCATGAAACGTAATATGCAAAAGGGTTTTACCCTGATCGAATTGATGATCGTGGTGGCGATTATTGGTATTTTGGCTGCGGTGGCTTTGCCGGCTTATCAGGATTACACGATCCGGGCCAAGGTGTCTGAAGTTATTTTGGCAGGCTCGTCGGCAAAAACTGCCGTAGCCGAGGCTGCTCAGGTTTACGGAGCCATGCCCACAACAGCGAGTTTGGTTGTTGATAGTCAAGCTTCTAAGTATGTAGCGAGTGTTATATATACTTCCGCTGGCGGGTCGGCCGTTGGCACGAATGGTGTTGTCCAAGTCACAACAACAGGAGCTGATTCGAAGATCAACGGCGTGACAGTTGACATGACCGGGACTTTTGCCTCGAATGGTCAGGTGACATGGGTTTGCTCTAAAGGCGCTACTGGTACCGCCATCAATGACAAGTACTTGCCTGCGAGCTGCAAATAATTAACGTATTGCTTGTTCATGATTTCCTAAAAAGGCCCCCAAATGGGGGCCTTTTTTATAGGCATTCCAGCTTGTCGACGCGTGTGGCGAGTTCGGCCGCGCATGTTCCTCCATTTTGAAACGATGAGGTAGTCTGTGACTACTAAGCAACCGATGACGCCGTTTTGGTTGGTTGGCTGGGCATTGGCTCTGGCCGTGGCATGGCTGCTGCCAAACCACTATCGACCCTGGTCAAGTTTTCACATGGACGCATGGATGGCCGTCGTGCTGTCGCTAGCTTCTGCCGCAGTGATTGTGCGCTCGACCGGTCCTGTGGTTTGGCATGGCATCACACTGCTTGCGGCTGTTCTGGTCGTCATTCCCGGGTTGCAGTTCGGTTTTGGGCTAGTGATGTTGTCCGGTACCGCCTGGATCAGCGCCGCCTATTTGATCGGATTTTTGCTGGCTTTGTTGACCGGCGCCCGGTGGGAGTTGGCAAGCCCCGGTCAGCTTGCAGACGGTTTGTTCCTGGCGATCGGCGTGGCCGCCCTGTTGTCGGTTGGTTTGCAGTTGCATCAGTGGCTGGCTTTGGATTTACTGGATATCTGGGCCATGGGGGGCGGCTATAGCCGTCCGTTCGCCAACTTTGGCCAACCCAACCATTTGGGTACGTTTTTGCTGTGGGGTCTTCTGGCTGGGGCCTGGGGCCTTGTTCGGCAGCGGATTGGCGTGTGGACTGCACTGTTCATGGCGGTTTACCTGTTGTTTGGTCTTGCCCTGACGCATTCTCGGACGGCGTGGGTGGCGGTAGTCATATTGGTTGGTGTCAGTTGGGTCTGGCGCCGTTTATGGTCCGACCAACGATTGCCTTGGCTTGTCACCGGGTTGGGCCTCTACTTCGCTGCGTGTGTTGTGTCAATTGGATGGTTGAGTCAGGTTTTACGGCTCACCTTATCTACGGATGTGGGCGATATCTCCAGAATTTCCGGTGAGTTGCGACCAGTGGCCTGGTCAATGTTTATGGATGCAGTCCTGCAGCGGCCATGGTTTGGTTATGGATGGAATCAGGTGGGCTTGGCGCAGTTCGCTGCGGCGGTGGGTCATCCTTCACTGCACGAAGTATTCATGCATTCACACAATCTTTTTCTTGACCTCCTGTTATGGTGCGGCATCCCTGTCGGGCTGCTGGTGTCGATTTACCTAGTGCGGTGGTTATGGCTACGTTTTCGTGCGCTACGCTACGCCGAGGATGCTGTATTGTTGTTGTTTTTGCTAGTGGTTGGCAACCACGCCATGCTTGAGCTTCCTTTGCACTATGCCTATTTTTTACTTCCTGTTGGCTTGGTCTTGGGTGCACTGAATGTGCGACTGGATGCTCGCCCCATTCTTGTTGTTGGGCGTTGGAGCGTCTTTGCGGTGTGGTTGGCATCGGTCACGTTGCTGGCGCTGATCATTCGCGACTACTCGCGGGTAGAGACAAGCTATCAGGCTCTGCGCTTTGAGCGAGCCAATATCAAAACTGATATTCGTGGCGGTCCACCAGAAGTACTACTGCTAAACCAGTTGCGCGAGTTTATTCGTTTGGCCCGGTATGAACCTGCTAGCGGCATGAGTGTTGATGATCTGGATTGGATGCAAAAGGTCGCCAGTTCCTATCCTAGTTCGGGGGGGGTCCTTAAACTTGCGGAGGCCCTGGCCATGAACCAGCGAGGGGATGAAGCACAGTTGTGGCTGAAAAGACTGTGCAAGTTTGTGTCTGAATCCCAATGTGGCGCCGTCAAGGCGGAATGGATGAATCAATCGCTTAGCAATCCCGACATCGCAGCAGTTCTTTGGCCAAATTGAAAAGATTTCAGAGGAATCGAAGTCGGACTTCGGACTCCATTTTTTCTAGAACTAAGGCCAAAGCAGCAAACCTGATGCACGTCAGCGCAAAAATAGCAGTTTGACTTTGCTCCTGATTTCCGAACACCATTGCAGTCGCACCTGTTGTGCCTGCACCCTCACCTTATGCCATCCCTTGCCGTTTTCCTTTTCATAACCCTGCCCTGGCTCAATCCATTTTCCGCCGGCCCCTCGTCGGCCGTCATCCCCTGGCTGGTCACGCTGGTGTGTTTGGCGTTGATGTTGCTGTGGGCAGCCCGGGTACGACTGGCAGAAGTGGCGGCCTCGGCCTGGCTGGTGGCGGCGCTGTTAAGTAGTCTGCTGGGTTTGCTGCAGTATTTTGGAGCGACCGCCGTGTTTGGGCCGTGGGTCAACAGCACCGGCCTGGGCGAGGCTTTTGCCAATCTGCGGCAGCGCAACCAGTTTGCGACGCTGACCAATATCGGTTTGGCGGCCTTGCTGTGGTGGGCATCGCAGCGGCAAGCCATGCCTGCTGTTTCGGCAGATGTACTGCATCCCGAGCCGTTCAACGGGCGACCTGCGGCCATGGTGGCGGCAGCCGTTCTGTTGGCGATGGGCAATGCGGCATCGTCTTCGCGCACGGGGCTGCTGCAGCTGGTGATGTTGCTGGCCATGGCCTGGGTTTGGCGCCGGGGTGGTAGTGATCGGCAGCAGGCTGATGTTCGGCGCGTGTTGCTGGCGGCGCTGCTGGCTTATGCCGTGGCCGCGTTCACGTTGCCAATTTTGGTGGGGCTGGACCCGAATGCCGTCGGCATTCTGGCGCGCTTGCATGCCGGTGACTCAGTGTGTGGCAGCCGCCTGACGCTGTGGGGCAACGTGCTGCACCTGATCGCGCAAAAGCCCTGGTTCGGTTGGGGCTGGGGCGAGCTCGATTACGCCCATTTCATCACGCTGTATCCCAGCCCGCGGTTTTGTGACATTCTGGACAATGCGCATAACCTGCCGCTGCATCTGGCGGTGGAGCTGGGTGTGCCGCTGGCCCTGTTGATTTGCGGCGGCGGTGCTTGGCTCGCGTGGCGGGCCAAGCCCTGGCTTGAGTCGGACGCCACGCGACAGATGGCTTGGGCGGTGTTGGCCGTGATTTTGTTGCACAGTCTGCTGGAATACCCGCTGTGGTACGGGCCGTTCCAGATGGCGTTTGGCCTGAGTCTTTGGCTGCTGTGGCGCTCGCCCGGCCGGGCTTCTGAGAAATACGGACGTTTTAAGCTGCTAGCCCCCGTCCTGTCTGCGCTGATAGCTATGTTTTTAATAGCGACGGCGACCTATGCCGCGTGGGATTACTACCGCGTGAGCCAGCTTTATCTGATCCCCAAGATGCGGTCCGAGGCTTATCGCGACAACACGCTGGCGAAGGTGGCGGACTCGTGGCTGTTCCAGAATCCGGTGCGTTTTGCCGAGTTGACCACCACGCCGTTGACGGCCGACAATGCGGCCCATATCCATGCGTTGGCGATGGCGATGCTGCACTTTTCACCGGAACCGCGCGTGGTGCAAAAGCTGATTGAGAGCGCCGTGCTGTTGGGGCATGACGACGAGGCGCTGTATTACCTGGCGCGCTATCAGGCGGCATTTCCGGAGATCCATGCGCAATGGGCCGAGAAACTTCCGATGTAATTTGAGGCAAACCCCAAGCTGATCAACGTGGCGACAGGTATAGAAAATGCAATTTTTATAAATATGAAGGCTAACGTGTATAGAAAAATATATTTTCTATACACATGATGGCTAACATGTACAAAAGAACGCATTTTTTATACACGTCACTGACCAAGAGACTTGCCCATGCCCCCTATCACCTCGCTTGAACAGTTGAATCCCGCGCGTTTCGAGACCCCTGCCATTCTCAAAAAGCTGGCCAGCAGCAGCCGTAAACTGGCGGAACTCAAGGGCATTGCGGCGTCCATTCCCAATCAGGGCATTCTTATCAACACCTTGGGTTTGCAAGAGGCCAAGGACAGTTCCGAGATTGAAAACATCGTCACTACGCATGACGAGTTGTTCAAGGACGATGTGCTACCCGAAGCCTTTGCCAATCCGGCGGCCAAAGAAGTGCTGCGCTACCGTCAGGCTTTGCGGGTGGGGTTTGAGCAGGTACGTGCCAGCGGTTTGCTCACGGGCAACCACATCCTTGAAATTCAGAGTGAGTTGGAACGCAATAACGCCGGCTTTCGCAAACTACCGGGCACGGCGCTTAAAGACGGCAGCGGGCAAACCATCTACACGCCGCCGCAAGACCCGGCGGAGATCGTGGCGCTGATGCGCGATCTGGAGCGGTTCATGAACGACGCTGACCTGTTCGACGCCGACCCATTGATCAAGATGGCCTTGATCCACCACCAGTTCGAGAGCATCCATCCGTTTTATGACGGCAATGGTCGCACCGGGCGCATTGTGAATGTGCTGTATCTGGTGAAGGAGGGCTTGCTCGACATCCCGGTGCTGTACCTCAGCAACCATATCGTGCGCAACAAGGCGGATTACTACCGCTTGCTGCAAACCGTGCGCGAGGACGACACTTGGGAAGAGTGGGTTCTCTACTTGCTGGCGGCTGTGGAGCAGACCGCCGGGCAAACCATTGTCACGATCCACGCCATCAAGACGGCATTGTTTGATTACAAGCAGCGCATTCGTGCGGGCTACAAGTTTTACAGCCAGGACTTGATCAACACCCTCTTTATGCACCCGTACACCAAGATTGAGTTTGTGCAGCGTGACTTGCAGGTGTCGCGCCTGACTGCCACCAAGTACCTGGACGCATTGGTGGCCGGTGGTTTCGTGCAAAAGCAGAAGATGGGGCGCGGTAACTATTACGTCAACCTGGCGTTAAGCGCGATTCTGCAAGGGCAGGCCGGCTGACCCTTCGTGTTACTAAAAACCTCTGCAAATCAACAGCTTACCCGCCGTTGATAAAACTCCCCGACTTGCCGCCGTGCTTTTCCAGCAGCTTGCAGTCGGTGATGGTCATGCCGCGGTCGACCGCTTTGCACATGTCATAAATGGTGAGCAGTGCCACCTGGACGGCGGTCAGGGCTTCCATCTCGACGCCGGTGGGGCCGACGGTTTCGACGGTTGCGGTGCAATAGATGCTGCCAGCGCCCGTCGCTTCTACCGTACTGGCTGCAAATTCAATCGCAACGCGGGTCAATGCCAGCGGGTGGCACAGGGGAATCAGGTCGCTGGTTTTCTTGGCGGCCATGATGCCGGCGATGCGGGCAATGCCCAGCACGTCGCCTTTTTTGGCAGTGCCCGACTCGATGATGGCCAGGGTGCTGGGCAGCATTTCAATGCGGCCGCCGGCGACACCAATGCGGTGCGTGCTGGCTTTGGCGGCCACATCCACCATGTGGGCTTGGCCTTGTTCGTCAAAATGGGTAAGAGAGCTCATGGGGTAATTCGGTACAGTTGTCGTTACAGTTGAAAAGTCGCTGGCACTTGCCAAATTTACAGAACGTTCATGTCAACCGCGCATCATACGATCATGTCGCCGGAGCGCGCTGCCTAACTGGCCAACTGAATTAACGTCGACGGGATTCATTTTGATCAATATTTTTAAATCAAATCGGACGCTAGCCCCCATCAGTAAAGCGGTAACAGCTATTGTTTTGGTAGCATTTGGTGTGATCAGTCCAGTGTCGCTCCAGGCTCAGTCCTCTTCTTTGCCGATCTCCAGCTCATCCCAATTGCCCACGCTGGGCGATGGCAGTGACATGAGCAGCAGCGACGAGCGGCGCCTGGGCGATCGCATTGCGCGCGAGATCTACCGCGACCCGGACTATATCGACGACCCGGTGCTGGCCGACTATGTGCAGGGCATCTGGCAGCCGTTGCTGGCGGCGGCGCGGGCGCGGGGCGAGATGTCGCCCGAACTGGACGAGCGGTTTGCCTGGGAGATCATGCTCGGGCGGGATCGCACGGTGAATGCGTTTGCCTTGCCGGGCGGCTACTTTGGCGTCCATCTGGGGCTGATCGCCATCGTCAGCAGCCGCGACGAACTGGCGTCGGTGCTGGGGCACGAGCTGAGTCACGTGACGCAGCGGCACATCTCCAGACTGATTGCCAAACAGGGCCAGCAAACGCCGTGGATGATTGGCGCCATGATTCTGGGGGCGCTGGCCGCCAGCAAGAGTGCCGATGCCGGCAATGCCTTGATCGTTGGCGGCCAGGCCGTGGCGGCGCAGAACCAGCTTAATTTCTCGCGCGACATGGAGCGCGAGGCCGACCGCGTCGGCTTTGGTGTCATGACCCAGGCCGGCTTTGAGGCGCAGGGTTTTGTCTCGATGTTCGACAAGCTGCAGCAAGCCTCCCGGCTCAACGACAACGGCGCCTACCCTTACCTGCGCAGCCATCCGCTCACCACCGAGCGGATTGCGGACATGCAGGCGCGTCAGGCGCTGGCGGCGCGGGGCCCGGTCAACGCTGCCACCACGCTGGAGCATGCCATGATCGCCGCCCGCGCCCGCGTGCTCTCCAACCCGGGCGTCGACGCCTTGCGGGCGTTGCTGGTGGAGGCGAATGGCACCAAATTGGCGACCCTGGCGCCGTCCCGGCAGGCCTCGGTGTTGTATGGCGCCGCCTTGGCGGCCAGCCGCTTGCGTGATTTTGGCAATGCCAAGGGGTATCTGGAGCGCTTGACGGTGCTGGTGCGCGCCGATGCACCGGCCGTGCGGCTGGCGCGGCTGCTGGAGGCCGAAATTGCCTTGACGGCAGGCGATGCCGCGCATGCCACGGCCGTGTTGGCGACGACGCCACAAGTGCGAAGTGCGGCTGGCGGCGAGGCCTCTGCCACCCGTCGTCCCGAGTTGTTTTTGGGGGCGCAGATTGCGCTGCAGTCCGGCCAGGTGGCCGCCGTGAGCGACGCGGCGCAGCGTCTGCAAAGCTGGGTGGCGGCGCATCCGCGCGATGCGCAGGCCTGGCAGCTGCTGTCCAGCGCGTATGGGGCCCAAGGCCAGACCCTGCGTGCCATCCGCGCCAATGCCGAAACCCAGGTGGCCCAGCTGGACTACGTGGCCGCTATGGACCGCCTGAAGGCGGCGCAGGACCTCGTGCGCCAAGGCGGTGGCAAGGTGGACCACATCGAGGCGTCCATCATCGACACCCGGCGCCGCCAGGTGGCGCTACTTCTTAAAGAACAGACGCTCGATCGCTGAGTCGATCACGATGCCAAACACCGAGTAAATCAGCGACCCCAGCAGGGCGGCGC
This sequence comes from Rhodoferax sp., assembly GCF_012927445.1. Classification (GTDB taxonomy): domain Bacteria; phylum Pseudomonadota; class Gammaproteobacteria; order Burkholderiales; family Burkholderiaceae_C; genus Rhodoferax. The sequence continues at coordinate 1,106,211 of NZ_JABBPD010000004.1, read as the reverse complement.
CAAAGCCGCGCACATAGAAGCCGTCCAGCACGCTGGCGGCGGCCCAGAACATCAGGGCGTTGATGACAAACAGGAACAGCCCCAAGGTGATGACGGTGACCGGCAGCGTCAGCAGCACCAGCACCGGGCGCAAAACCATGTTGAACAGGCCGATGACAAAAGCCGCAATCAGCGCGGCGGTGAAGCTGCTCACCACCACCCCCTGGTAAAGGTAGGCAACGGCCAGCAGGGCGGCTGCGCTAAGCAGCCATTTGACAATGAGTTTCATGGCGCAAGAATAGCACCCTGAATTGCGGCGCGGCTGATCATCCTCAACCCGCGCCCTGCTTTGCTCAGCCGGGTCGCTGGTAATTGTTGTCGGCCCAGGCGGTGGCGCTGGCCCGGTTCAGCTTGAAGGCCGGTGACACCCGCAGCTGCGCCAGTTGCTCATCGGTCTCGTCGCGGGCGGTCAACGTAGCGTAGGGGTTGTCCTCATCGGGCACGATGTCCAGCGACACGGTCACGCGGGCGTTGCCCGAGGTCACGGCGATGCTTTGGTGCAGCGAGGCATGCAACTGCTGTTCATGACGGCGGACAAACTCCTTGGCGGTCTTGACCAGCGTGTTGAAGGCGTTGCCGTCCAGCGGTTTCGGGTTTTTCTTGTCGCGCCCCATGGTCCACGGCCCGATCAGCGCCGGTTCGGGTTCACCGTCCTTGATCATGGCGACGGCCCAGCCATCGTCGTCTTCGTTTTTCATCACGCGGGCGGTCCAGCCGACGTCGCGCCACAGGCGGGGTTGTTCGATTTTGGCGTCAGGGTCTTGGTCGGGGGCGAGGTCGGTCACAGGCGGGCAGTTCGGTCAAAAGGGAGCGCGCAAACGCACGCTCTAGCGAGCTGGATTTTAGCTTTTAGCTTCTGCACTCCGGGCCGCCTGGCGGTTGCTCCACCAGCCACCGGCCAGCACGCCGACAACCGCCACGGCGTAAGTGCCCCAGCGCGCCGCCGTTTGCAGTGCCTCGGCGGGCTGCTTGGGATCGCCAAACACGCCGGCCAGCAGCGGCTCACTCACCACCATCTTGGCGGCGGTAAAGGCCAGCACGGCCGAGCCAATCTGGATGATGGCCGGAAAACGCTCCACCAGTTTCAACACCACGGTGCTGCCAAACACCACAATCGGCACGCTGATCAGCAGGCCGATGATGACCAGGTCGAACGCGCCATGCGCTGCGCCAGCCACGCCCAGCACGTTGTCCACGCCCATCAGGGCATCGGCCACGATGATGGTTTTCATGGCGCCCCAGAAGGTGCTGACCACCGGGCCGTCGTGCTCGTCACTGCCCTGGTCGGCCAGCAACTGGTACGCAATCCACACCAGCCCCAGGCCACCGACCAGCATCAAGCCCGGAATCTTGAGCAACCAGACCACGCCCACCGTCATGACGGAGCGTACGACGATGGCGCCCACGGTGCCCCACAAAATGGCTTTTTTCTTGAGATGCGGCGGCAGTTGCCGCGCCGCCAGTGCGATGACGATGGCGTTGTCGCCGGCCAGCACCAGGTCGATCAAAACGATGGCCATGAGGGCGGACCACCAGGCGGCAGAAAATAACTCCATTGGAAAACCTCAGTATGTTGTGTTCGTAAACACCTATTTTGCAGTGCGGATGGGGTGGCATGAGTCCACCTTCGCGCGCTGCACAACCAGTGCAGGGCGAAGGTCTTGCTCGATGCTGCGGGAGGCCAAACTGGACGCCGCATCATCTGGTGAACCGGGAACGCGCTCGGCTTTCCGTATTGACGACTCACCAACAGGGAGCTACTCCCCTTCAGCGGCGGATTTGACCACTAAAGCCCTATCCCCTGAACGCATGAGGTTAATGGACCGGGCTATGATCCGTGCCCCATGGCCGCCATTCACATCACCGACATCGAGTCGGCTATCAACTTCTGGCGCGATAAAAAGCCTTCGCCGGATGGCTTTTCGCTGGCGCCCGAAACCCGGGCGCTGGCCGAGGTCTATGCCCTGATGGTGTTCCAGCACAAGACCCAGGTTGACGAATACACCCTGCCGACCCCGGCGCTGGACGCCTGGCTGGCCTGGTACGACAGCACGCCCGACACGCCCTGCATCGCCATCTGCTCCACCAGCCAGGGCGATGAGGAATGCAAAGGTTGCGGCCGCAGTTTTGCCGAGGTGCAGTGTTGGGTTGAAATGCGCCCGGTTGAAAAACGCCAGGTCTGGCGCCGCATCACGATGCTGGGCAGCTCTTGGCGCTTCAACAAATACGCCGAGCGGGCGGTTGAAAAGCCCGCTAGTTAGCTATATAAGTAATAGCTTCCCGCGCATGTTGGACGGGGGCTAGAAGCTGATTTGGCTTTTATTTCCAGCGGACCGGCTCAATGTCCACGTTGTGCGTGCCGTCGCCCAACATCAAGACGCCTTCCTGGATCGTGGCCTGCAGTTGCATGCTGCGCTGCGCCATCGGAATCAGCGCTTGCGCGGCAACGGTCGGCACCCGGAACACGCTCAGGTTTTTCGGCCGCGCCAGCTTGGCTTCCATGGTGCGCCACCACACTTCGGCGGCGTGGTTGAAGCAGTACAGCACCACTTCGTCCGCCTTGCCGCAGGCTTTCAGCAGCGGCTTGTCTTCCGGCTGGCCGACTTCAATCCACAGCCGGGTCAGGCCGGTGTAGTCGCGCAGCCAGACATCCGGCTCATCCGGGTCGCTCAAGCCAGCGCCAAACGCCAGTGTGCCGTCGCCGCCACACACGGTCTGCAGCTTGTGCGCCTGCAGCGCCAGCGCGCACAGGCGCACCATCATGCGTTCGTCGGTTTCGCTTGGATGCCGCGCTAAGGTGAGCGCGTGGTCGGCGTAATAGGCGTGGTCAATGTCGGCGATTTGCAGACTGGCTTTGAAGATGGTGGATTTAATCGCCATCAGACGCGTTTTGCGAGTTCAGCGGCTTTGCCGATGTAGCTGCCGGGTGTCATGGCCAGCAGGCGGGTTTTTTCCGCTTCCGGCAAGTCCAGCTTGGCGATAAAGCCCTGCATCAATTCGCGCGTCATCGGTTCACCGCGGGTGAATTTCTTCAATTGTTCGTAGGGCTGTGGCAGGCCAAAGCGGCGCATCACGGTCTGGATCGGCTCGGCCAGCACTTCCCATGAGGCATCCAGGTCGGCGGCAATGGCAGCTTCGTTGATCTCCAGCTTGCCCAGGCCGGTGTTCAGCGACTGGTAGGCCAGCAAGGCATAACCCAGCGCCACGCCCATGTTGCGCAGCACGGTGCTGTCAGTTAGATCCCGCTGCCAGCGGGAAATCGGCAGTTTTTCGCTCAGGTGCTTGAGCAAGGCGTTGGCCAGGCCCAGATTGCCTTCGGCGTTCTCGAAATCAATCGGATTGACCTTGTGCGGCATGGTGCTACTACCCACTTCGCCCTCGCGCAGCCGTTGCTTGAAGTAGCCCAGTGACACATAGCCCCAGACATCGCGCGACCAGTCAATCAAGATGGTGTTGGTGCGGGCCACGGCGTCAAACAGTTCGGCCATGTAATCGTGTGGCTCAATCTGGATGCTGTAGGGCTGGAAGGTGAGACCCAGGCCGAGCGGCTCGGGGGTTTCGATCACTTTGCGGCTGAAGCCTTCCCAGTCAAATTCGGGCCAGGCCGACAGGTGGGCGTTGAAGTTGCCCACGGCGCCATTCATCTTGCCCATGAGCTTGATGTTGGCAATCTTGTCCCGTGCCGCCGCCAGGCGCACCACGACATTGGCGATTTCCTTGCCGACGGTGGTCGGGCTGGCGGTCTGGCCGTGGGTGCGGCTGAGCATCGACACCTCGGCAAACGCATGCGCCATCTCGCGCAGCTTGGCAATCACGGCGTCCAGCGCGGGCAGCAGCACCTGGTCGCGCCCGGCTTTGAGTTGCAGCGCATGGCTGGTGTTGTTGATGTCCTCGCTGGTGCAGGCAAAGTGCACGAACTCTTCGGCCGCCAGCAGCTCGGGCCGGGCTTCGAATTTGGACTTGATCCAGTACTCGACCGCCTTCACATCATGGTTGGTGACCTTCTCAATCGCCTTGATGGCTTCGCCATCGGCTTCCGAGAAATGTTTCACCAGACCCAGCAGATAAGTGCGGGCGCCCGGTGACAGCGGCTTGAATTCAGTGAAGCCGCAATCGCTCAAAGCGATGAACCAGGCCACTTCAACCTGCACGCGGCGTTGCATATAGCCCTGTTCGCTCATCACAGGACGGAGTTTGGCAAGCTTGGTGGCGTAGCGGCCGTCAAGCGGGGAAAGAGCGGAGATGGCGGAGAAATTCATGCGCGGATTGTAGGTTGTGCGCCACGCCCTAGCCAGAGGCCGACCCCACCGTAAGTTTTAGTCAGACTGATGTATAGAATGAATATTCCTGCAACGACGAACAGCCCATGAAATTACTCGGATCCATCTCCAGCCCTTATGTACGTAAAGTGCGCGTCGTCATGGCCGAGAAAAAACTTGACTATGTTTTCGTGCCGGAAGACGTGTGGTCGGCGCAAAGCACGATTGCTGAATCCAACCCACTGGGCAAAGTGCCCTGCCTGGTCATGGAAGGTGGCGAGGCCCTGTTTGACTCGCGTGTGATCGTCGAATACCTGGACACCTTGTCGCCGGTCGGCAAACTGCTGCCGCCAGGGGGCCGCGATCGGGCCGAGATCAAGACCTGGGAAGCGCTGGCCGATGGCCTGCTCGATGCCGCCATTCTGGCGCGACTGGAAGCCACCTGGGACGGGCGCACCGACGAACAACGCAGTCAGGCCTGGATTGATCGCCAGCTGGGCAAGATACACGCCAGCGTCAAATCCATGAGCCAGGGGCTGGGCGACAAGGCCTTTTGTGCCGGCATTTACCTCAGCCTGGCCGATATTGCCGTGGGCGTCGCCCTGAGCTATCTCGACTTCCGCTTTCCCCAGATTGACTGGCGGACCGATCACCCGAATCTGGTCCGACTGCACGACAAGCTGATGCTGCGTCCCAGCTTTGCCGAAACGCGGCCGGTTTGAGCAGAGGCCCGGTTCCTACCAGGGACGGTCGGTAGCGGGGGACTTGGTCAACACCAGCAGGCGTTCCAGGTTGATTTTGACTTTGACATCGCGGTAGGGCACCCCGGCCACAATGCGAAATTCAGGTTTATTGGTCTCGCGCACGATGTGTTCGCCGGTCGGCATGCCGGCGCGATTGATCAGAATGGCGACGCGCGGGGTGGTGGTGTTGGCGCCGCGTTTCACCACCACGGCAATCTCTTCGCTGGCCAGGCGCACGAACGAGCCGGGCGAGTAAATGCCCATGGCCTTGATCAGGGCGGCACCGGCTTCGTCAATCTGGCGGTTTTCATCAAAATAGCTGCCCTGCATGGCGCTGGCGGGTGAGTCGGCCACGCGTGAGACGCGCGGCGCCAGACGGGCCGCAAACATGTCCGCGCGCTGGATCAAGCGCGCGATGCGCTGACTTTCGGTGCGGCCCGCCAGCGGGCCCGGTGTTTTGGCATGGTGGCCCAATACCGCCTCCAGCCACCGCGGGTCGGTGACGCCCAGGTGCTGCAGCAGCGCGACGGAACGGGCGGCATGCTGGTTGATATGGCTGCGCTGCTCCAGGCTGGGGACGTGTTTTTGCAGTGCCAGTTGATCTTGCAACTCGGTCATGCCGATGTTCATGGTCAGCGCCGCCTTGCACAGCAAGGCCTCCTGCTCGGCGGGCCACTTCAAGACTTCCCGGGCGGCCAGGCCGCACATCACACTCACCAGCATGGCATGGGTGGCGCTGTACTGACGCAACTCACTGCTGGAGATGTGTATCAGCGCAAACAAGGTGCCATCCGGGTTGAGGCGCGAATAGCGGTTGAGCTGCGCCTGCAGCTTGTCCAGCCGGGCACAAAAAGTCGCCGGGTTGATGTCGCGCAGCATGGCATGGGTCTGCCCCTGCAGATCCAGCCAGTTGGGTTCGCCCGTGCTTGTCGTGTCCCGGGTGCGTTCCAGGTCGGCAGTCATGAGTTCGGTGCTGGCAATTTGCCCCAGCAAGCGGTCTTGCCGCACCATGCTGTGGAGCTTGCCCATGTAGGCGCGGTGGTGGCCCTCGGACTCGGCAAAATCAATGTACAACTTGCCGCGCTGCTCCACGATCAGGTCCAGATCAGCCCGGCTGGCGATCACATACCCCTTGGGTGCCAGCAGGACACCATCCTTGTCTCGGAGCGAAAAGGGCAGTGGCTGGCCGATGCGAATGGATTCGGCGGTGACGATGATGAGATTCATGGAGTGTCGGAATTATGCCCATCCGCGCTGCCCTCGGGTTAGCGTGATAACCCGCAGTGCCGTTTTGGCAGCGGCTGCCCGGCCTGCTAGCATCAAAGCCATGACCGATTTACCTTCCCTCCCCGCCCTGACTGACAAAATTTGCGGTCGTGCCAACGTGTTGGCCCGGGTCGCCCAATTGCCACGGCCGCTGGTGTTTACCAATGGCGTGTTTGATGTGCTGCATCGTGGTCATGTGATGTACCTGGCGCAGGCGCGGGCGCTGGGGGCCAGTTTGCTGGTGGCGCTGAACACCGATGCCTCGGCCCGGCGCCTGGGCAAAGGCCCGGACCGGCCGCTGAATAACGAAGCCGACCGCGCGTTCGTCATGGCCGCGCTGGCTTCCACCAGTCTGGTGACCTGGTTCGAGGAAGACACGCCGCTGGAACTGATTGCGGAGATCAAACCCGACATTCTTGTCAAAGGCGGCGACTACGACATGCGCAAGCTGGCCGAGACGCGCGTGGTCGAGTCCTATGGCGGGCGGGCGCTGGCGCTGCCTTTTGCCGACGGTTACTCCACCACGGCACTGGTGCGCAAGATTCGCCAGGGTTAAGTGCCAAATAGGTTTCTAGCCTCCGTCCTATAAGCGCAGGTAGCTACTTTATTTATAGCGATGGAGCCGCTCTGTTGCACTTCAGACTTGAATCCGTCAGTGCTAAAAATGTAGGAGCAGCAAAAACAAATGAGCTTGATTTGTTTGGTGCTAAACTGAAAACCAGAACTAGGTGTCCTAAAGACTTTGTGTTAATAGGCTTAAACGGGAAGTCGGTGCACTCCAGTTATTTTTAAATAATTTGGACTATCCCGACGCTGCCCTCGCAACGGTAAACGAGTCAAAGCCAGACCAATCACCACTGTGCAACTGCATGGGAAGGTGGTCTCGCAAAGGAGCAATTGCTTCTTCACTCGTCAGCCCGGAGACCGGCCTGATTTCTTAAGCGTGATCTTGCGACGGGCAAGGGTCAGCGGGCCATCGGATACGGCGTTTTGTCCGGCATTTTTGCCATTGATAGAACATCGTCATTCTGTTTTCGACGCCCCCTAACTCCCCATTTTTTGTTGCGGTTTCACACCATGCTGGATAGCGTAATTCCAGCCATGCGGGAGGCCGTCCTGATAAATAGAACCACGCCTTGGTATGGTGAAAATCTACCTCGTTTTTAACTTGTATTTAATGGAGCTTGTATGCATATTGAACCCGGCCTTGTTGAAGGTACCAAGATTTTCCTGAGTTATGCGACTGCGGCAGGCGTAGTCGGCTATACCGCCAAACTGTCACTTGACGCCATCAAACGTGATGGATTGGCCGCCTTGCTGCTGCGTGCTGCCATTGCCACTGCGTTGGTGTTCTGCTTTTTTGAAGTCTTGCCACACCAGCCCGTGGGTGTTTCCGAGGTTCACCTGATTCTCGGCACGACCTTGCTGCTGCTCTTTGGCGTGGCCCCGGCGGCCATTGGTCTGGCCGGTGGCCTGCTGATTCAGAGTCTGTTCTTCGCGCCCTTCGATCTGCCGCAATACGGCATGAACGTCACCACGCTGCTGGTGCCACTCTTCGCCAGTGCTGCGTTCGCGCGCCGCATCATCCCAGAGCCCACGGCTTACGTCGATATCGGCTATGCCCAGGCATTCAAGCTCTCGGTGGTCTACCAAGGCGGCATTGTCGCGTGGGTGGGTTTTTGGGCGCTCTACGGTCAGGGGGTTGGTGTTGACAATCTGTCGAGCATCGCCAGCTTTGGCGCGGCCTACATGGCGGTCGTTCTGATTGAACCACTGATCGACCTGGGCGTGTTGGCGGTCGCCAAGCTGTTGCACCGCCTCAAGGGCAGCATGGTTGTGGACAAGCGCCTGTACAGCGCCGCCTGATTCATGACCGAAAAAAAGCACGGAACGGTTTGGTTCGTGGGTGCCGGCCCCGGTGACCCGGACCTGATCACCGTCAAAGGCCGGCGGCTGATTGAGCGCGCGGGTGCCATCCTGTTCGCGGGTTCCCTGGTCAGCGAAGCCGCGACCCGCTGGGCCCCAGCAGGCTGCGCAGTAGCCGACAGCAAGGACATGACGCTGGAGCAGATGTCGGCCTGGTTGATTGAGCAGGCCGGACGGTGTGACACCGTGGTGCGCCTGCAAACCGGCGACCCCGGCTTGTATGGCGCGTTGATTGAACTGGTGCAACCGCTGGATGCCGCCGGTGTGGCGGTGCAAGTGGTACCAGGTGTTTCTTCCGCCATGGCCTCAGCGGCGGCGGCGGTCGAGAGTCTGACCCTGCCCGAGGTCACACAAACGGTGATTTTTACCCGGGTGGAGGGGCGCACGCCCATGCCCGAGGGCGAGTCGCTGGAAGCCTTGGCTGCGCACCACAGCACGCTGTGCATCTTCCTGAGCATTACCTTGCTGGGCCGAGTCACGGCGGCGTTGACGGCGGCCGGTTGGTCTGCGGACGCACCGATCGTGGTGGTGCACAAAGCCAGTTGGCCGGGCGAAGAAAAAATTGTGCGCGGCACGGTCGCCACCATTCAGGGTCTGTGCCGCGAGGCCAAGATCGTCAGCCAGTCCATGATCATTGCCAGCCCCACCCTGGGCGCGCGGCAATGGACGACCCTGGCCAAATCCAAACTTTACGACGCGAGCTTCACGCACCGGTTTCGGCGTGCCAGCGTCCCTGCATCGAACCTCACTTTGGAGTCGCCATGACCACAGAAACTATCTTGCTGGTGGGCCACGGCTCGCGCGAAAAATCGGGCAACGACGAAATATTTGCCTTTGCCGAGCAGTGGCGCCAACGCCAGCCTGGCTGGACGATTGAAGTCTGCTTCATCGAATTTTCCGAGATCACGATGAGCGAAGGCCTGCGCCGGGCCGCCACCGGTTCGCAGCGCGTGATCGTGGTGCCGCTGATTCTGAACGCGGCTGGCCACGTGAAGATGGACATCCCGCAGGCCATAGATGCTGCGCGGCTGAAGTTCCCGCAAGTGCAGTTTCTGTACGCGCCGCACCTGAGCGCCTGCGATCACCTTCTCAGCATTGTCAAACGCCGACTCAAGTCCGCCATGCAGGTGCTCGATATGCCTGACCCGACCACCACCGGGGTGGTGCTTCTGGGGCGCGGCTCGTCGGACCGCCAGGCCAACGGCGAGATGGCCAAGATGGCGCGCTGGGTGATGGAAGAGACTGACCACGAACTGGTGGACCTGGCCTTTACCGGCATCACCTATCCGCGGCTGGAAAAAGCGGTGCAACGCCAGAGCCTGCTGGGCATGACGCAGGTGGTGGTGTTGCCGTATTACCTGTTCAATGGCACGCTGGTGGAGCGCATCAAGCGCCAGGTCGAAAACCTGAAAACCCAGTACCCGTCCATTCGTTTTACGTCAACCGACTACTTCGGTTTTGAGCACGAGATTTTTGAATTGCTGGAACAGCGTGTCAATGAATTAAAGCGTGGTGCACCCGAAGCCCTGATGCCCTGCGATGGCTGCAAGTTCAGGGAGTTTGCGGTCGAACACGGCCTGGGTGGGCATCATCATGATGATGCGGTTCTGCACAGTCACGATCATGAGCACCCCCATGCTCACCCGCACCCACACGATCACGCGCATCCTCACTCCGGAGTTCCGGCATGACAACATCTGCTGCCAATGTCGTCACCGAGCAACTGACCGCCGCCGGGCGCGCCATTGAGCACGACTCGTTTGCCGTGATCGACCGCGAAGTCGGGCCTTATGCCTATACCCCCGAACAGTGGCCGATCGTGCGGCGCATGATCCACGCCAACGCGGATTTTGATTTCAACGGTTTGACCGACTTTCACTCCACCGCTGTGGCTGACGGGGTGGCCGCCATTTTGTCGCGCGCCACCCGGGTTGTGGCCGATGTGGAGATGATTTGTGTCGGCCTGTCAGCGCCACGGCTGGCGCACTTTGGCATGCCAACGCACCAGTTCATCAGCGACCCCGATGTCATTGAGGCCGCCAAGCTGGAGGGCACGACCCGCGCCGTGCAGGCCATGCGCAAGGCCCACCGTCTGGGTCTGATCGATGGCGCCATCGTCGGCATCGGCAATGCGCCTACCGCCCTCATTGAAGTGGTGCGGCTGATGCGCGAGGAGGGCGCCCGTCCGGCGCTGGTGGTCGGCATGCCGGTGGGCTTTGTCTCGGCCGCTGAGTCCAAGGATTTGATGGCGCTGGAAACTGCGGTGCCCTGGATCGTGATCCGTGGCCGCAAGGGTGGCTCCACGCTGGTGGTGGCGGCGATCCATGCCCTGTTGGGCTTGGCCGAGGCAAAGGAACTGGCCGCATGATGGACAAGGGCGCCCCCCGCGGCACCCGCACCGGTTTCACCACCGGCGCGTGTTCGGCGGCGGCGGCGCGGGCGGCGGTCATCGGTCTGGTGACCGGCCAGGTGCCCGACGCGGTGGAATGCCTGCTGCCCAATGGCGATCTGGTGACCTTTCCCGTGCAGGACGGTCGCGTCGAGGGTGCCACGGCGCACGCCATGGTCATCAAGGACGCGGGCGACGACCCGGATTGCACCGACAAAGCCCACCTGACCGCCGATGTTTGCCTGTTGCCTGAGCAACCGGGCCAGGTGCTGTTGGCCGGTGGCTTGGGCGTGGGCACGGTCACCATGCAAGGCTTGGGGCTGACCGTGGGCGGCCCGGCCATCAACCCGGTGCCGCGTCGCAACATCGAGGCCAATGTGCGCGCCGCAGGTAGCGCGCTGCTCGATGAGGCCGGTTTTGAGGTGACGATTTCCGTGCCACAAGGCGAGCAAATGGCCAAGAAAACAACGAACGCCCGCTTGGGCATTCTGGGTGGCATCTCCATTCTGGGCACCACCGGCATCGTCAAGCCTTACTCGACTGCCGCCTACCGTGCCAGCGTGGTGCAGGGCGTGCATGTGGCGGGCACCTTGCCCCATGGTGTGGTGGTTCTTACCACCGGCGGGCGAACTGAAAAGTTCGTCATGGAGGAAATGCCACATCTGCCCGAGGCTGTATTTGTGCAGATGGGCGACTTCTTGCGCTACGCCATGGGTGCGGCGGTCAAGGCCGGCTTGAAAAAGGTGGTGATTGGCGGCATGGTTGGCAAACTCACCAAGATCGCCCAAGGCGAAACCATCACCCACGCCGGCCGCGCCGATGTGAACACCGGTTTGCTGGCCGATCTGGCGGCAGAACTTGGCGTCGCACCGGAGGTGTGTGAGGACATCCGCCATGCCAAAACCGCCCGCTATGCCGGCGAGCGCATGGATGCACTGGGCTTGGGCTCCGCATTCCACACCGCGCTGGCGCAGCGCGTGGTGAAAACTTTGCGTGAACGTTACCCCGATCAATTTGAACTGAAAGTGCTGGTCTGCGACTTTGATGGTCGCAAGATAGCGGAGTCCTCATGAATTCTGAATCGATTGAAAAATGCCGCATCGTCGGCGTGCTGGACGATGGCGTGAACAGCCTGGGCCAGAGCGCACTGGCGCATCTGCAACAAGCCCAGCTGGTGATTGGCGGCGCCCGCACGCTGCAGCTGTTCGCCGCGCAAATTAGTCCCGATGCGCAGCAGCGCGATTTGACCGGGGCGCTGTCGCAAGTGCCCGAGTGGATTCGGGCCGCGCAGGCTGCGGGCCAGCGCGTGGTGGTGCTGGCGACCGGCGACCCGCTGTGCCACGGCATCGCCGCTTACCTGGCCTCGCGCCTGTGCATCGAGGCGATTGAGGTGCTGCCCAACGTCTCCACCCTGCAACTGGCTTGCGCCCGCTTGGGGCTGCCCTGGCAGGACATGAAATTCTCCTCTGTCCACAGCAAGGATGCGGGCGACTGGGTGGCGGGCTCTGACCCCGGCCACGGCCTGTACGCGCTGTTGCGCGACATCCGCCAGCATGACCGTCTGGCGGTGCTGACCAGCCCCTTGAACACGCCCGATCGCATCGCCCGCATGCTGGTCACTGAAGGCCTGGCCGATGATTTCGAGATGGCCGTGGCCGAGCGCCTGTGCCAGCCCGAGGAGCGCGTCGTCAGCGGCCTCTCCATCGCGGCGGCGGCCAGCATTCCGTTTGCCGACCCCAATGTGGTGCTGCTGTGGCGCACCACCTTGCGGGCGCCGCAGGTGCTGTTTGGCCTGCCCGATGCCAGCTTTGAGCAGCGTCATCCCGAGAAGGGGCTGATCACCAAGAACGAGGTGCGCGCCGTCTCGCTGGCGCGCATGCAGCTGCGCGCGGACAGCGTGGTGTGGGACATCGGCGCGGGCTCCGGTTCGGTCGGGCTGGAGGCAGCACGGCTGTGCCGGCAGGGCCATGTCTATGCCATCGAGAAAAACGTCGACGACAGTGCCATCGTGCAACGCAACCGCTTGGCGATGGGCATCAGCAACCACACGCTGGTGCATGGCAAGGCCCCGGAAGGCCTGGCCGCGTGGGCTGACCCGGACGCCGTCTTCATTGGGGGCTCGGGCGGGGAACTGGCCGGCTTGATCGCCCTGATCTTGCAGCGGCTCAAGCCCGGCGGCTGGCTGGTGATGAACTTTGTGACACTGGAAAACCTGGGAACCGCCGTGGAGACACTCAAAACCCTGGGCGCCGCGTGGGACGTGCTGCAACTGCAGGCTGCGCGCAGCAAACCCATTCTGCACATGAACCGCATGGCCGCTGAAAACCCGGTCTGGATAGTTTGTGCCCAAGCGGCAGGCGCAACGCCAGCAGGAGCCGAACATGCATAAGCCCGGCACGCTTCATGGTGTGTCGCTGGGCCCCGGCGACCCCGGCCTGATCACCCGCCGCGCGTGGGCGCTGCTGGAACGCCGCGATGCGGTCTGGACCTACCCCGTGCGCAGCTTGCGCAAAGAGAGCTACGCGCTCGACATCGCCCTGCGCGCCGGGCTGGCGCTGCCCCCGCAACACCAGGCGCTGCTGTTCCCCATGACACACGATGTGGAGAAACTCGCCCGCCATTGGCTCAAGGCGGCCGAAACGGTGCGGGACCTGCTGGCGACCGGGCAGGACGTGTTGTTTCTGGTCGAAGGCGACGCCTCCACCTACGCCAGCTTTTGTTACCTGGCCCGCGTGCTGCGCGAGCTCGATGCCGATGCGCAGATCGACATCGTGCCCGGCGTCACGTCGTTCAACGCGGCCTGCGCCCGGCTGCAGATGCCGCTGTCCGAGCAGGACGACACCATCGCCATCGTGCCCGCCGCCTACGGCATTGCGGCGGTGGAGAAAATGCTGGACGACTTCGACACCCTGGTGCTGATGAAGGTCAAGCCGCTGCTCGATGACTTGATTGACCTGCTGGCGCGTCGTGGCCTGCTGGCACACAGCCGCTTTATCGAGAAAGCCGGCTCGCCGGTGGAGCGCATCGTGCAGAACGTGGCCGAACTCAAAGGCACCAAGGTTAATTATTTGTCGCTCTTGCTGGTGAAAAACCCGAACCGCGAGCGCGGCGAGATGATTCGCGGCTGCCGCAAGAAAACAAGCACTGAAATCGAAGAGGAAACCCAGGAATGACCACCACCACCCTGCCAGACACCGCTCTGGCGACCAAACAAGCGGTGCGCGTGGTACTGGTTGCCATCACCAAACACGGCGCGCAACAAACCGCCGGTTTGGCGCGCCTGTTGCCACAAGCCAGCGTGTGCGTAGCCGACAAGTTCGCGCCGCTAATGGGGGGCTTAGCCAACCCGGTGCGCGCCTACGGTGGCGCTTTTCGGGACGAGATTGCTCAGCTCCTCGCTGATTTTGATCAGGTCGTTTTCTTCGTCTCGCTCGGTGCCGTGGTGCGTCTGATCGCCCCGCACCTGAAAACCAAAGACGAAGACCCCGGTGTGCTGGTGGTCGATGACGCCGGGCAGTTTGTCATCCCCGTGCTGTCGGGCCATGTGGGCGGCGCCAATGCCATGGCTGAACAGATTGCCGCGCTGCTGGGTGCCACCGCTGTACTAACCACGGCGTCCGACGTCGGCAAGACCATTCCGGTGGACATTCTGGGCCGCGAACTGGGCTGGAAGGTCGAGGCGCCCAAGATCAACATCACGCGCGTGTCAGCCCATGTGGTCAACGGCGAGCCGATTGCCGTGGTGCAGGAGGCGGGCAGTCCGCATTGGTGGACCCGGCCCACGCCACTGCCCGGCAGCATTCACAAATTCGAACGCTTCGAAGACGTGGACCTGAACCACTTCAAGGCCGTGTTGTGGATCACCCACGCCGAGGTGCCTGCCGAACGCTGGCAGCAATTGAACGAGCGTTTGGTGGTGTACCGCCCGCCGCAAGAGGTAGGTGCATGAGCAGTGCCTTGATGCAAGTGGCCGTTGGCCTGGGTTGCGACCGCGGCACACCGCTGGCGACCGTGGTGCATACGCTCGACGCCGCGCTGGCACAGGCCGGGCTGGTGCGCGAGCAGGTGCGCGTGCTGGCCAGCATTGAGGCCAAGCGCGACGAAGTCGCCTTTCTGGAGTTGGCCGCGCTTGGCGGCTGGCCACTGCAGTTTTTCAGCGCTGGCGAACTGGCCGCCGTGCCTGTGCTGAACCCCTCAGCCACGGTGCTGCGCTACATGGGCACACCCTCGGTGTCCGAGGCGGCCGCCTTGCTGGCCGCTCAGGCTACTGCGGCACAGTTGCTGGTCGAAAAATTCAAGCACAAGGGTGTCGATGGCCGTAACGCCACCGTCTCCATTGCTTCTTTCCCGCTTTCGTTTTCTTGATTTTTTAACCCAAGGAGTCTCTATGAACATTTCTACACCCTCTATCACCATCACCCCAACCACCACAGCCGCTATTTCGATGTTGGCCCAACTTGGCGCTGCGCTGCTGCTTGGCTTGGTCATGCTGTACGCCGTCGGCTTTAGCGAAGCCTCGGTGGCCCACAACGCCGCCCACGACGTGCGCCATGCCACTGGCCGCCCTTGCCATTGAGACAGACCACACCCATGTTGTTTCGACGGTTATTTTTGTGCGCCTTGTTTGTAGGCTTGCTGACGGGAATTTTTGACAGCGCCGTCCAGCGCTGGCAGGTGGTGCCGTTGATTCTGGCGGCCGAGGTGTTTGAAGAATCGGCTGTCCCGCAGGGTGCTGAGCATGCGCACGCCGATGGCGCCGCACACAGCCACGGGCCGCAAGCCTGGGCGCCGCAAGACGGACTGGAACGCACCGCCTACACCGTGCTGGCCAATGTGCTCAATGCCATTGGCTCGGCATTGCTGCTGATGCCTTTGCTGGCCTTCTGGAACCGCCAGCGAGCGGGCCAACCCCTGGCGCTGCACAAAGGCTACGGCGCATCCGTGCGCTATGGTTTGCTGTGGGGGGCGGCGGGCTGGGTTTGTCTGTTTGCGTTACCTGCGCTGGGGCAGCCCCCCGAGCTGCCGGGCATGCAGGCTGCTGCTTTGCAGGCGCGCCAGGTGTGGTGGACCCTGACCGTCGCCTGCGGTGCGGGAGGGCTGGCCATGCTGTGTCTGGTACAAGCCAAATGGCGGGTGCTGGGTCTGGGCCTGCTGGTGCTGCCTTTTGCCATCGGAGCGCCGCAACATGCGGGCAGTTCTTTTGCGGGAATGGAGGCTGACGTTGCGTTGCAAATGCAGCAGCTGGTTGCGCGTTTTGTTGTTGCAACCGCTGTCGCCAGCGCCCTGCAATGGCTGTTGTTGGGTACTTTGTCTGCGTTGGCCGTGGCCCGCTGGCTAAGCCCTTTGTTGAATCCTGTGGCACCTGCCACACGCCTGGAAGGAACTGCATCATGAGCAGCGGAAAAATCATGCTGGTGGGCATCGGCCCCGGCCACTATTCCCACATGACCCACCGTGCCTGCGAGGCGATTGCGGAAGCCGACGTGGTGGTGGGTTACGTCACCTACATCAAGCTGGTGGCGGACTTGCTCGAAGGCAAGGAAGTCATTCGCAAGGGCATGACCGAGGAGCTCGATCGCGCCGTCCATGCGCTGGAACGGGCCCGTGAGGGCAAGAAGGTGGCGCTGATCTCAAGCGGCGACGCTGGCGTGTATGGCATGGCCGGGCCGACCTACGAGGTGCTGTTCCAGGCGGGTTGGACGCCAGAGACTGACGTCGAAGTGGAGGTGATTCCCGGTGCTTCGGCCATCAACGCCTGCGCCTCGCTGGTAGGGGCACCGCTGACGCACGATTTTTGCTCCATCTCTTTGTCCGACCTGCTGACACCCTGGCCGGTGATTGCGCGTCGTCTTGACGCCGTGGCTGCCGCTGATTTTGTGGTCGCGCTGTACAACCCCAAGAGTGGTCGGCGCACCCAGCAGATCGTGCAAGCGCAGCAGTTGTTTTTGCGCCATCGCCGCCCGGACACCCCGGTGGTGGTGGTCAAGTCGGCTTACCGGCGCCGCCAGAACATTGAGTTCACCACGCTGGACAAAATGAGCGAGTGCGACATCGGCATGCTGAGCACGGTGCTGATTGGCAACAGCCACACCTTTGTGCGTGATGGCTTGATGATTACGCCACGCGGCTATGCCAACAAGTACGAACTGCACGGCGACGGCAGCACGCGTGAAGGCGAAAAACGCGGGCGTTCGCTGTCTACCGGCCTGCTCGGCTGGACCGAAAACCTGCGTGCTGACAATGCAGAAGGCCAGAGCAGTGCCGAGCTTGCAATTCGCCACAACTTGCCCGTGGACTACATCGAAATGGTGTTGAGCGCGCCGGTAGAAGATGATGCCGTCACGGCGGACGAGTCCGAAGAATGATCGAAATCGAAAAACCGAAGATCGGTAATTACAAACGCCACCTGCTCATTTGTACCGGCCCCCGCTGCACGCAAGACGGCGCTGCGCAAGCGCTGTTTGACAGTCTGGGTGACAAGTTCAAGGCGGCCGGACTGCATGACGGGGAGATGCGCGTCAAACGCAGCCGCGTGAGTTGCTTTGCCGCCTGCAAGGGCGGACCGGTCATGTGCGTGCAACCGGATGGCATCTGGTACTACAACGTCACGTCACTCAACATGGACCGCATCATTCAGGAACATCTGGTCGGCGGACAGAGCGTCGATGACCTGGTGTTTCATCGTGGTCCTGAAAGCGCTCAGCATGATTAACCCGATCGTTCACCCCGGCATGGTGTCGCTGGTCGGCGCCGGTCCCGGTGCGGTGGACCTGCTGACGTTGCGCGCCCTGAACCGTATTCAGCGTGCCGAGGTGGTGGTCCATGACCGGTTAATTGGCGACGACATCATGGCCTTGATCCCTGCGGGTGTGCAACGTATCTATGTCGGCAAGGCCGCGCGCAATCACGCGGTCGCACAAAAAAATATCGAGGACCTGCTGATTCAGCAGGCGCGTCTGGGCAAGCGCGTGGTCCGGCTCAAAGGCGGCGACCCCTTCGTCTTTGGTCGTGGCGGTGAAGAGGTGCAGGCGCTGGCGGCGGCGCACATCCCCTGTGAAGTGATTCCCGGCGTGACGGCCGCCACCGGCTGTTCTGCTGCCGCCGGCATTCCCCTGACCCACCGGAATATGGCCAGCAGCTGTGTGTTCTTGTCCGGCCATCTGGCGGATGAAAGCCGGGAGCCGGATTGGCGCGCCCTGGCCCAGCCCCGGCAAACGCGCATTTTCTACATGGGGGTGGAGCGGCTGGCCCAGATTGCCCAGCGTTTGATTGCGCACGGCCTGCCCGCTTCAACGCCGGCGGCCGTGGTGCAAGACGGCACCCACGCCAGTCAATCGGTGCTGGCCATGGAACTGCAATCACTGGTGCAGTGCGCGCCCGCTTATGGACCGCGACCGGGCTTGCTGATCATCGGAGAAACGGTTGCTCTGAGCCCGCATTACCAGCTGGTACAACCGGTGCCGGACGCCGCAACCGCGCCATGCCGCGCTTGAGTAAATGTTCCAGATCATCAATGTAGGTGAACACCGCCGGCACCACCAGCAGACTCAGCAGCGTGGAGGTGATGAGGCCGCCAATCACGGCAATCGCCATCGGTGAGCGAAAGCTCGGGTCGGCGCCCCAGCCCAAGGCGAGCGGCAGCATGCCGGCGCCCATGGCGATGGTGGTCATCAGGATCGGGCGACTGCGTTTGTGGCAGGCGTCGACCAGCGCGTCGAAGCGGTTCATGCCAGGCACGGCCGGCTGGCCGTCGCTGGCCTTGTGGCCCTGCCGCGCCAGAATCGCGTAGTCCACCAGCAGAATCGAGTTCTTGGTGACGATGCCCATCAGCATGATGAGGCCGATCATCGACGGCATCGACAGCGCCCGCCCGGTCAGCAGCAGGGCGACAAAGGCGCCGCCCATGCTCAAGGGCAGCGCCGCCAGAATCGTGACCGGCTGCATGAAGTCCTTGAACAGCAGCACCAGCACGCCGTAAATGCACAGCACGCCGATCAGCATGGCAATGCCAAAGCTGGCGAACAGCGCCTGCATTTCCTGCGCGTCACCGAGCTCGGCAATCTTGACGCCGGGCGGCAGGCTCTGCATGCTGGGCAGGGCGCGCGCTTCGGCGTTCAGGTCGCCGAGCTGGCGGCTGCCGAGTTCGACATCGAGCGTCACGTTGCGACTGCGGTTGAGCCGGTCAATCTGGGCCGGGCCGCTCTCCATGGTGAGGCTGGCGACATTGCCGAGCAGCACCGGGCCGTTTTTGCCCGGCACGGTCAGGCGTTCCAGTGCGGCCAGATCGGCGCGCACGGCATCCGGCAGCTTGACGCGAATCGGCACCTGGCGTTCCGACAGGTTGAGCTTGGGCAGGCTGGTGTCGTAGTCGCCGGCGGTGGCGACGCGCACGGTCTCGCCAATGCTGGCCGCCGTCACGCCCAAGTCGGCGGCGCGCGCCGAGTCCGGCCGCACGATGATCTCGGGCCGCACCAGCGAGGCACTGGAGCTGACGTTGCCGACGCCCCGCAGCGTGCGCAGTTCGCGCACGACGCTTTGCGCGCTGGCCAGCAGGGCGACCGGGTCATCGCTTTTCAACACCAGCTGCATCTTGACGCCCGAATCAGGCGGCCCCACGGTGAAGCGGGCACCGGCAATGTCAGCCATGGTGTGCCGCAGTTGCGACTCGATACCGGCCATCGAAATGGCCCGGTCGTTGCGGTGGCTGGTGGTCAGCGTCAACACGGCACGGCGTGCTTCGGCCGCGGCGCCGGGGGCAAAGGCATCGCCGCTGGAGCCGCCGCCAATCGAGCTGAAGATGCCTTGGATGTGCGGCACCGTCATGGCGGCGACGCGGACCTGCTCGGCCACGGCGCGGGTCTCGGTCAGCGTGCTGCCGGGCGGCAACTCGATGTTGATCTGCGTCTGGCCCCGGTCCGCCGCCGGCACAAAGCCGGTGGGCAGCAAGGGCACCAGCGCGATGGAGCCGATGAAGAAGAGCGCGGCGCCGAGCAGGGTGAGGCCGCGGTGGCTCAGGCACCAGCGCATGGTGCGCATATAGCGGCTCATCAGCCAGCCGTCCGGCGCCTCGTGGTAGGCGGCGCTGGGGTCGGTGTGCGCCGCGTTTTTGTGCGGCTTCAAAATGTAGGCCGCCATCATCGGCGTGAGCAGCCGCGCCACCAGCAGCGAGGCCAGAATCGCCAGCACCGCGGTCCAGCCAAACTGCTTGAAAAACAGGCCGGGCACGCCGCCCATGAAGGCGGTCGGCAAGAACACCGCCACCAGCGCAAAGGTGGTGGCAATCACCGCCATGCCGATTTCGTCCGCCGCTTCCATGGCGGCCTGGTAGGGCGACTTGCCCATGCGCAGGTGGCGCTCGATGTTTTCGATCTCGACAATCGCATCGTCCACCAGCACGCCGACCACCAGCGCCAGCGACAGCAAGGTCACGGTGTTGAGCGTGTAGCCAAAGTATTGCAGACCCAAAAACGTCGGAATCACCGACAGCGGCAGGGCGGCGGCCGACACCAGCGTGGCGCGCCAGTCGCGCAAGAACCACCACACCACCAGAATGGCCAGCAGCGCCCCCTCAAACAGCAGCTCCATCGAGCCCTGGAAGTTTTCCGCCACCGGGGCGGCGTTGTCGATGACCAGCTGCAGGGCGATGGTCGGGTTGTTGGTCTGCAACTCCGCCACGGCGGCGCGCACGCCTTTGGCCACTTCGACTTCGCTGGCGCCTTTGGTGCGGAAGACCTCGAAGCCGACCACGGTGCGGCCATTCTGCGTCGCCACCGCACGCGGCTCGGCCACGGTGTCCAGCACCATGGCGACCTGGTCCAGTCGAATATGGCGGCCGTCGGCCAGCGGAATGTCCAGCTGCGCCAGTTCCGCCGCCGTCTTGACGGTGGCAATGGTGCGCACCGATTGTTCGGCGCCACTGACATCGCCACGGCCACCGGGCGCCTCCTGTTGCACCAGCTTGAGCCGGCGCGAGACATCAACGGCGGCCACATTCAGCGCCGCCATTTTGGCCGCATCCAGCTCGACGCGGATTTCGCGGTCGACCCCGCCCATGCGTTTGACGGCACCGACGCCCGGCACGCTGAGCAAGCGCTTGGCGACGGTGTTGTCGACAAACCAGCTCAGCGCCTGGGCGTCGAGCTGGCTGGCGTGGTTGGCCCCTGCGCCGGCCCCGGCGGCCGCGGCGGCGGTGAAGGTCAGCACCACCCGCCCGGCGGTGGAGGCTTTGGTCACCGACGGATCGCGCACGTCGGCCGGCAAGTCGGCGCGCACGCGGGCGACGGCGTCGCGCACGTCGTTCACCGCCTCGGCAATCGGTTTTTCCAGGATGAATTCAACGGTGACCTGCACGCTGCCGTCCAGCACCTTGGTGTAGATGTTCTTCACGCCCTGCAGCGTGGCGACCGAGTCTTCCAGCTTGCGCGCCACTTCGGTTTCCAGCTGCGCCGGGGCGGCGCCGGACAGGGTGGCGCTGACCGTGACGATCGGCAGTTCGATGTCGGGAAAGTCCTGCACCACGCTGGCGCGAAACGACAGAATGCCGGCCAGCGACAGCAGCACAAACAGCATGATGGCCGGCACCGGGTTCTTGATCGACAGTGAGGAGAAGTTCATGACTGCTCCTTATTTCGTAGCTGCTTGTGCAGGTTTTACGGGGGCTAGCGGCTGATTTGATGCTGAAGTCGGGGCGGCCGCCGGCGCGGACACCACTTTGACCAGATCGCCATCGTTCAGAAAACCGGCGCCGCTGGCCACCAGCACGGCGTCGGCGCTGAGGCCGTCCAGCACCTCGACCCGGTCACCGACCCGGCGCCCGATCTGCAGCTTGATCTGGCTGACGCGCTGGTCGGTATTCAGACGAAACGCGTAGTTGAAGCCATCGCGCACCACGACCGCCTGCTGCGGCACCGTCAGCGCTTGCGAGTTGCCCAGTGCAAACTCGCCACGGGCAAACATGCCGGCCTTGAAGCCGGCCGGGTTGTCCCCCTTGGGGTCGTTCGGCAGGTCCACATAAACCAGGCCGGAGCGGGTTTGCGGGTCCACCGTCGGTGCCACCATCCGGACGCGGCCGGTGCGCTGCGCGCCGCTGGCGGAAGTCACGGTCGCCTGGGTCCCCGGCAGCATGTGGCTCAACTCGGTGGAGGTGACTTCTGCCCGCCATTCCAGCCGGCCCTGGCGAATCAGCCGAAACAATTCGGTGCCGTTGGCGACCACAGCGCCTACCGTGGCGCTGCGGGCCGAGATGACGCCGCTGTCGGGCGCCCGCACCTCGGTGTATTTGAGCCGCAACGCTTGCGCCGCCAAGGCGGCCTTGGCCGATTCGACCCGCGCCCGTGCCGTCTGCTCGGCGGTCAGGTACTGGTTGATCTGCTGGCCGCTGAAGGTGCCGGTGCCTTGCAAGGTGCGCACGCGGTCGGCGTTGGCGGTGGCTTCCAGCGCGCTGGCGCTGGCTTCATTGACCCCGGCGCGGGCTTGCGCCACGTCGGCCTGGATGCTTTCCATGGCAAAGCGGGCCAGCAGCTGGCCGCGCTGCACCACGTCACCGACATTGACCAGCACCTCGGCCAGGCGCAGGCCGCTGCTCTCGGCGCCGACGCTGGCTTCCTGCCAGGCGGCAATGTTGCCGTTGGCCGTTAGCCGGATCGGCAGCGCGCTGCGTTGCGCCTGCGTGGTGGTCACGGTGAGCGCCGGTTTGGCTTGCGCCTGCGCGGCCGCCGGCTTGCCTGTGCTGCCAGACCTTGAGGTAAATAGGGCGATAGCCCCCGCCGCTATTACGCAAGCAGCTATTAGAACAATAGCAAGTGGTTTGAGTTTGAAACGGTTCATGGGGTGCTCTGAATATCGCCAAAGACGGTTTGCCACAGCACCAGCACGGCCTCGCGCTGGCCCTGCAATTCGGGCATGGCGACATGGGTCGGTTCTTCGTTCAGGCGGGCCCGGTGCTGCACTCGCCGCATTTCGCGGTAGGCGCTGGCCGCCGCATGGCCGACGCCGGCCGGCAGCAGCCCGAGCACCTCGGCGCGTTCCAGCAGCGCAATATTGCCGGCGTTGTCGATCAGCTCGGGGTGTTGCGCCGCGTTGGACAGCACCAGGTACTGCATGACAAATTCCACATCGATCATGCCGCCCGGGCTTTGCTTGACGTCGAATTGTTCGCCCTTGACCGGGTGGGCGGCGCTCACCTTGTTGCGCATGCTGACGATTTCAGTCTTCAGGGCCGCGGCGTTGCGCGGCGCCGCGATGACGGCTTTGCGGATGGCGTCAAAGCGTTGCTTGAGCGTGTCGTCGCCCAGCACAAAACGGGCACGCGTCATGGCCTGGTGTTCCCAGGTCCAGGCGGTGTTGGAGCCGCGCTGTTGCTGGTAGTTGGCGTAAGCGTCAAACGAGGTGATCAGCAGGCCGGAGTTGCCGTTCGGGCGCAGCGCGGTGTCAATCTCGTACAGGTCGCCCTCGCCGGTCTTGACGGTCAGCCAGTTGATCAGCTTGCGCACCAGGTTGGCATAGATCTCGGGCGCACGGTCGTCGTCGTCGGCGTAGACAAACACAATGTCCAGATCGCTGCCGTAGCCGAGTTCCTTGCCGCCCAGTTTGCCGTAGGCAATGATGGCCAGCTGCGGTGTTTCGCGGTGTTTGTTTTTCAGGCGGCTCCAGCACCAGCGGGTGGTGACGCGCAACACCGCCTCGGCCAGCGAGCTGAGGTCGTCGGCCACTTCTTCGACGCTCAGTTTGCCTTCGACGTCGCGCGCCAGCGTGCGAAACACTTCGGCGTGGTGGGCGCGGCGCAGCAGGTTGAGCAGGGCTTCGTCGTCGTCTTCGCCGCTGCCGGCCAGCGAGGCGCGCCGATGATCGAGTTCCCGCTCGAAATCGCTGGCCGCAAAGCGTTCATTCAGCATGTCGGCACCGGCCAGTTCGTCAATCACGCCCGGGTGCAGCAGCAGGTAGCGCGCCGGCCAGCGCGCGGCGCCCAGCAAACGCAGCAGGCGTTCATGCACATTGGGGCGCTCCAGCAGCAGGGCCAGGTAGCTTTCCCGCCGCAGCAGGGGTTCAATCCAGTCGGCCAGGCGCACAGCCGCTTCCGGCGTGGCGCGGCCTTCGTCAACCCACTGGGCGGTGCGGGCAATCAGGCGCATCAGGCGGGCGCGCGAGTCTTCGCGCAAGGCCAGCACCCGGGGGTGCTCGCGCCAAGTGGCGACGCGGGCCCGAAAGTCGACCGGTAGCTGTTCCAGCAATTCGTCAAAATCGGGCACGGCCGCGGGCTTGCCGCCGTTGCAGCCTTTGCATTCCTTGTCCACGCCGCCGCCGAGCAGGGCATCAAATTCCTGCGCCACCAACTCGCGGTGGGCATCGAGCTGGTGCAGCAGCTCGCAGGAGTTGGCATAGCCCAGGGTGCTGGCGATCCAGTCCAGGTCATGGTCCTGCGTCGGCAGCACATGGGTTTGCTGATCGTCCAGGTACTGAATGCGGTGCTCGACCCGGCGCAAAAAGTCGTAGGCCTCGGCCAGTGCTTCGGCCGTTTTTTGCGGCATGAGGCCGGCTTTGGTCAGCCGGGTCAGTGCGCTCAGCGTCGGGCGGGTCCGGAGTTCGGGGTACTGGCCGCCGCGCACCACCTGCAGCAGTTGCACGATGAATTCGATTTCGCGGATGCCGCCGCGCGACAGCTTGACGTCGTTGGCGCGTTCCGGGCGCCCGGTGCTGCGTTTGCTGGCATGGTCGCGAATTTGCCGGTGCAGCACACGCAGCGAGTCAAACACGTTGTAGTCCAGATAGCGGCGGAACACGAACGGCACCACCACACTGCGCAGCGCCAGAGGCGCGCCTTCGTCGCCAGCGCCGAGGCGCGCCACCACCCGACTTTTCAGCCAGGCAAAGCGTTCCCACTCGCGACCCTGCACATGCAGGTACTCTTCCAGCGCCCCGAGCGAGACCGCCGGTGGCCCGGAATTGCCGTTGGGCCGCAGCGCCAGGTCGACCCGAAAGACAAAGCCGTGCTCGGTGACGTCGCCGATCAGGGCGTAGAGCGCGCGCACCGCCTTGGCAAAGTACTCCTGGTTGGAAATGCGGCTGCGGCCTTGCGCGTCGCCGGTGGTGTCGCCGTCCTGGTCGTAAACGTAGATCAGGTCGATGTCGCTGGAGACATTCAACTCGCGGGCGCCGAGTTTGCCCATGCCGACAATCCAGAGTTGGGCGCGGGTGCCGTCCGGGGTGCAAGGCGCGCCGTGGGCCTCGTCCAGCGTCAGCTGGACTTGCGCGCAGGCCCGCTTCAGGGCGAACTCCGCCAGGTCGGTCATGGCCTGGGTGACTTGGCGCAAGGGGGCTTGTTCGTCGCAGTCCAGACACAGCAGGCGTTCCAGCACCAGCTGGCGGGTGGTGCGCAAAGCGCTGCCGGTGTCGTTGCCCAAAGCTTGCAAGGCCTCAAAGGTCAGCGCCATGGCCGCCTGATCCGGGACCCCGGCGGGTAATAAGTGCAGTTGGTTCTCGTAGCGACGTCGCACGCGCTGTCCAAAGCGCGAGTGAGATGACAATGTGGGGCGGGTCATAATTCCTGTCATATATCCAAGTTCCAATGATTGACGTGACGCCTGCCCCTTCATCCCTGCTGAAAACCTTGACAACCGTCGCCCGCTGGGCGCTGGGCTTTTTGTTAGCCGCGTGGCTTGTCTTTGCGGCAGCCTGGGGAGCCTTGCACTGGCTGATTGTGCCGCGAATCAGCGAGTTTCGCCCGCAGCTGGAAGCCCGGGCCACGCAAATACTGGGGGTTCCGGTGCGCATTGGCGCCATCGCCGCCAATTCGAACGGCCTGATTCCGTCGTTTGAAATCACCAATGTGCAGCTGTTTGATGCCCAGGGCCGGGAAGCGCTGCGGCTGCCGCGTGTGCTGGCCGCACTGTCGCCGCGCTCGCTCTGGCATTTCGGGTTCGAGCAACTTTATATCGACAGCCCCGAGCTCAGCATCCGGCGCGGACGGGACGGAAAAATTGTGGTGGCAGGGCTCGATTTTTCCAAGAATACCGACTCCGAAAGCGGCGCCATCGACTGGTTTTTTTCGCAGATCGAGTTTGCCATCCATAACGGCACGGTTCAGTGGACCGATGAACTGCGGGCGGCCCCGACCTTGGCGCTCAATCAGGTCGAACTGGTGGTGCGCAACCGGGGCCGCCACCACGATATGCGGGTGGACGCCACGCCGCCCGCGCTGTGGGGTGAACGATTCAGTCTGGTGGGCCGGTTTCAGCAGCCGCTGCTGACGCGCCACAAGGGTCAGTGGCAGGATTGGAACGGCCAGCTGTATGCGGCTTTGGCGCGGGTGGATCTGTCCGAACTGCGGCGCTATGCCGATGTCGGCGTTGATCTGCGCCAGGGCAATGGCGCGGTCACCGCCTGGGTCGACGTCAGCCAAGGCGAGGTGGTGGGCGCCGTGGCGGACGTGGCGCTGGCGGCGGTGAATGTCACGCTCGGCCCGGACTTGCAAGCGCTGGCGTTGCAGTCGGTGCGGGGCCGCTTGGGGGGGCGACTGCTGGCCTCCGGCTTTGAGTTTTCGACCCAGGGGCTGCAGTTTGACACCCGGGATGGTTTGCACTGGCCCGGCGGCAATGTCAGCGTGATGTACCTCGGCGCCGAAGGCAAGATCGCGGCGCGCGGCGAGTTCAAAGCCGACAAGCTCGATTTGGCCGCCCTGGCCCAAATCGCCAACAGCCTGCCGCTGGACCCCGCCGCCCGCACCGCGCTGCTGGCCTATGCGCCCAAAGGGCTGGTGGAGCAGATCCAGGCCAGCTGGCAGGGGCCCATGGGGGCCTTCAGTCACTATGCGGTCAAGGGCCATGTAAGCCAGTTGGAAGTGGCCGCGTATGCGGCACCCACCACCACGACCGTGACCGCGGGCGTGTTGGCCGGTTCGCCCGGCATCCGGGGCGCCAGCATCGAGTTCGACTTCAACCAAGCCGCCGGCAAGGCCAACATCAGTCTGGCCAACGGTGCCGTGGAACTGCCGGGCTTGTTTGATGAGGCGGTGATTCCGGTGGCGCAATTCTCCAGCGATGCCAAGTGGCAAATCAGCGGTGAGCGGCTGGCGGTGCAGCTGCCCAACATGAAGTTCAGCAACGCCGATGCCGACGGCGAGGCGCAGATTAAATGGGAAACCGCAGACCCACTTAAGTCCAGCGGCCGCTCGCGGTTTCCGGGCGTGCTGGATTTGCAGGCCACCCTGAGCCGGGCCGACGGCACACGCGTTCACCGCTATTTGCCGGCCCTGATTGAGCGGCCGGTGCGCGACTATGTGCGCGACGCCGTCCAGGCCGGGTCGGCCAGCGGGGTCAAGTTCAAGGTCAAGGGCGATCTGCACAACATGCCTTTTGTTGACCCGAAACTGGGTGACTTCAGGATCTCGGCCGATGTGAAGAATGCGACCTATGCCTTCGTGCCCCGCAGCATTCAGCCGCCGGAGGCGCCGCCCTGGCCGGCGCTGACGCAACTGAGCGGCGAACTGGTGATTGACCGCATGCAGCTGCAGGTCAAAGGGGCGCGCGCCCGGATGGGGGCCAAGGCTGGCGTGCAGGTCAGCAAGGTGGAAGCAGTGATTCCTGATTTGCTGCATGCCGTCGTGAGCGTTAACGCGGAAGCGCGCGGTGCGCTGGATGAGGGGCTGGGTATTGTCAATGGCTCGCCGCTGGGTGGGATGACCGGGCAGGCGCTGGCCAAGGCGGTGGCCAGCGGCAGCGCCGATTACAAGCTGAAACTGCTCCTGCCCATTGCCAGCATCGATAAGTCAACGGTGCAGGGCAGCGTCACACTCAGCAACAACGACCTCCAGATCTCGCCAGACACACCCAAGTTGACGCGCGCGCGCGCCGTGGTGAGCTTCTCGGAAACCGGGTTTTCGATTGCCGCCGGTCAGGCGCGCATGCTGGGGGGGGACCTCCGGCTGGAGGGCGGTTCGCAGCCAGCGCCCGCCGGCAGCCACACCTTGGGCCCGGTGGTGATCCGCGCCAGCGGCACGGCATCGGCTGAAGGTTTGCGGCAAGCCAAGGAGTTGGGCTTTGTGGCGGGCATGGCGCAGCATGCCAGTGGCAGTGCGGCTTACACGGCGGTGTTGGGCTTTCGCCGCGGCCAACCGGAGTTGCTGGTGTCCAGCAATCTACAGGGGCTGGGGCTGAGTCTGCCGGCACCCTTGAACAAGAGCGCCGACGCGCCGCTGCCCTTTCGGCTGGAGACGGCGCTGACCCGCGAATCCCTGCTGCCCGCCCCAGCGGGCGGGACGGTGCGCGTGCGCGACCAGCTGTCGCTGGAGCTGGGGCGGATTGCCTCGATCGCTTATGTGCGGGACCTGAGCGGACCTGAGCCGCGCGTCCTGCGCGGCAGTATTGCGGTCGGCCTGACGCCGCCCGAGTCGGCCCCCATGCCCGAGGAGGGGGTGCTGGCCAACATCAACTTGAACGTCTTTGATCTGGACGCCTGGAGTTCCGTGTTGTCGCAGGCCACGGGGACGACCTTGACGGTGGCCGCGCCTGCCGTGGCGCCGGGTTCGCGAACCGCCAGCGCCCAGGCGAGTAGCGAGCCCCTGGGTTATCTGCCCACCAGCATGGCGGTGCGGGCGCGCGAGTTGAGCTTTGGCGGCCGCAAACTCAATAATGTGGTGGTGGGAGGCACGCGCGAGGGGCTGCTGTGGCGGGCCAATCTGGACGCCCGTGAACTCAATGGCTACCTGGAATACCGGCAGTCCTCCGACGCCGGCGCCGGTCGCGTCTACGCCCGACTCGCCCGCCTGACCATCGGGCCCGGCACCGCCAGCGAAGTCGAGTCCCTGCTGGATGAGCAACCGGCCAGCATTCCGGCGCTTGATATCGTGGTGGACGATTTTGAGTTGCGCGGCAAGCGCCTTGGCCGAGTCGAGGTGGTGGCCATCAACCGGAGTGTCGTGGGCGCAGGCCGGGAGGGCGGTGCACGCGAATGGCGGCTCAGCAAGCTCAACATGATCACGCCGGAAGCGGTGCTGACGGCCACCGGCAACTGGGCTGCGGTCGGGGTGACGTCAGCCCGCGGTGCGCCGGTGCGTCGGCGTACCGTGATGAACTTCAAGCTCGACATCACCGATGGCGGCGAACTGTTGTCGCGTCTGGGCATGAAGGACGTGGTGCGACGCGGGCAGGGCAAGATGGAAGGGCAAGTGGCTTGGATGGGCTCCCCGATCAGCCTGGACTACCCGTCCATGACCGGCGCTTTCACGGTCAATGTGGAGAACGGTCAGTTTTTGAAAGCCGATCCCGGCCTGGCGAAATTGCTGGGGGTGTTGAGCCTGCAGGCTTTGCCGCGCCGCTTGACGCTGGATTTCCGGGACGTCTTCAGCGACGGTTTCTCGTTTGACTTTTTGCGCGGTGATGTCACGATTGCGCAGGGGATTGCCAAGACCAACAACCTGCAGATGAAGGGCGTCAATGCGGCGGTGCTGATGGAGGGGCAGGCCAATTTTGCGAAAGAAACACAGGACCTCAAGGTGGTGGTGGTGCCCGAACTCAATGCCGGTACCGCGTCGCTGATTGCCTCGGTCATCAACCCGGCGGTCGGCGTGGGGACCTTTCTGGCGCAGTTGTTTTTTCGCAAGCCCCTGATTGAAGCGGCCACGCAGGAGTTCCATATTGATGGCAGTTGGGCTGATCCCAAAGTCACCAAAGTGCAGCGCGGATCGTGAGTACCGAGCCGGGGCTTGAGCAGGAACGCCCACCTTCCACCCTGCATCGGCGAACCCTGTGGAGTGTGCTGCTGCTGCTGCTGGCGGCGATGCTGGCGATGCTGGTCTGGTTGGCCGGAGTGTACGAGACCGCCCAGGTGCAGGGCCGGCTGGAGCGCGATGCGGAACAAACCGTAGGGGACGTTCAGGCCGCCTTCACCCGCAATGTGCAGAGCCTGCAGGCGCTGCAATACAGCGATCCGACCCCCAATTCCTGGAATATTGACGCCGCCGCCATGTTGCGTGAGCACCGCGAACTGGTGCGCGTGGAGTGGCGGGACAACGTCCTGCAGGTGAAGACCCAGGTGGATTCGCCGTTTCGGATGCCGGTGTTTGACCACATCGGGCGGGCCAATGCGCAGTCTGAAGTCTTTCTGGCCTGTACCACGGCACGCCGTTTCAGTGGTCCGGCGTACAGCAGCAGCTATTTCGTGCCCTTCGCTGATGGCTTGGGGGTGCAGGTGCTGGAATTGTGCCTGCCGCTGCAGAGCGCGGGCCAACCCGCGGGCTATCTGGTGGCCACCTACGCCCTGCAGGAAGTCCTTGACGCGCTGCCCGAGCACCCGACGGTGCGCAATAACGAAATAGCGTTCACCGAGGGCGATGGCACCCGTCTTGCCATGCGCCGCTCCAAGCGCAGTGGCAGCCATGTCTTTACCACCCAGCAACTGGTGGACTTGCCCGGCACCTCCCTGGTGCTGCGCATGGACAGCTGGCGCGGTTCTCCCGACCTGTTTCCCAATGTGCTGACCGCGCTGGTCACGGCGATGTCGATCGCCCTGGTCTCGGTGCTGGTCCTGCTGGCCAAGGACATGCGCCGGCGCTTCAAAGCCGAGCACGATCTGGCGGATGCGCTGGCGTTCCGCAAAGCGATGGAAGATTCTTTGGTGACGGGCCTGCGTGCGCGTGATCTGCAAGGCCGTATCACCTATGTCAACCCGGCCTTTTGCCAGATGGTGGGGTTCCCGGAAGAAGAGCTGCTCGGGCACAGCATACCGGCGCCCTATTGGCCGCCCGAGTTTGTTGACGAGTACCAGCAGCGCCAGATGATCCGTCTGGCCGGCAACTCGCCGCCGCGTGAGGGCTACGAGTCGGTGTTCATGCGCAAGGACGGCTCCCGCTTTCCGGTGCTGATTATTGAAGCGCCGTTGATCAATGCCCAGGGGGTGCAGACCGGCTGGATGAGTGCTTTCCTTGACATCAGTGAACAGCGTCGCGTGGAGGCGTTGTCGCGCACCAGCCAGGAGCGACTGCAGGCCACGGCCCGGCTGGCGACCGTGGGCGAGATGGCGTCATTGCTAAGCCACGAGCTGAACCAGCCTTTGGCCGCCATTTCAAGTTACGCCACGGGATCGCTCAATTTGCTGGCCGACGGACCCGATGCGGCCAAAGAATTCGGCGTCGATCTGACGCTGGCGATGCAGCGCATCGCCGAGCAGGCGGAACGAGCCGGCAAAGTCATCAAGAGCGTGCATGACTTTGTGCGCCGCCGGGATACGCTGCGAGAAGCCGTGGCGCCGCAGGAGTTGCTGGAGGCGATTTTGCCCCTGATCAACCTGCAGGCCCGCCAGTTAGCGGTGGTGGTGCAGACCGAGGTCGCGCCCGATGTGCCGTGTGTCGTCTGCGACCGGACCATGGTGGAGCAGGTCTTGCTCAACCTGGCCCGCAATGCCATGCAGTCGATGGATCAGCCACATTTTCTGGAGCGGGTGTTGCGCATCAGCGTGCGGCGGGTGCATGGCGAAGGCCGCAAGCAATGGCTGGAGTTCTCGGTGGCCGACATGGGCGGCGGCATCACGCCGGATGTGCAGCTGCAGTTGTTCAACCCCTTTTTCACGACCAAAGCCGAAGGCATGGGGCTGGGGCTGAGTCTGTGCCGCACCGTGGTGGAGCAGCACGGCGGCGCGCTGGTGTTCAAGCCTAATGTGCCGCAGGGGACAGTTTTTGTCTTCACCCTGCCGATCCGCGCCGTGGCATAACATCGACCCATGCGACCTTTGATTGATGCGATGGTTTTTGTAGTGGACGATGACGCCAGTGTGCGTGAAGCACTGGCGTGGCTGTTGCGCTCGCGGCGCTTGCCCAGCGAGGTGTTCGAGAGCGCCGAGGCGTTTCAACACAAGATGGCGGCCGGCGTGGCGCTGACGCAGCCGAGTTGCCTGCTGCTGGACGTGCGGATGCCGGGTCTGAGTGGCCTGGCGCTGTTTGACTGGATGATTGAGCGGGAACTGCAGCAGGCGATCCCGGTGATTTTCCTGACCGGGCACGCCGATGTCCCGACGGCTGTGGATGCCGTCAAGCATGGTGCGTTTGATTTTTGTGAAAAACCCTGTTCCGACAATGCCCTGGTGGACCGTGTCGAGCAGGCACTGGCGCAATCGCAGGCGTTTTTGCAGGTGCAGCGGCAAACCGGGCTGCTGCAGGAGCGTCAGGCGGAGTTGACCGAGCGGGAACGCAAGGTCATGGCCCTGGTGGTCGAGGGTTTGCCCAATAAACTGATTGCCGACCGCTTGGACATCAGTGTCAGAACGGTCGAGGTGCACCGGGCGCGCGTGTTTGACAAAATGGAAGTGAAATCGGCGGTTGAGCTGGTAAATTTGCTACGCCATGTCCCTTAGCGCCATGTCTCCCCGCGGGGCTGGCTGGCCAGGGGTCGGCTTGGGTCAGGTTTTTTCAACGGAAGTGGTTGCCTCTGCTGCGACCTCGGCGCTGCTGGCAGGGCGGGGTGGCAATTCGCCCTGCTTGCGCCCTGAAAACATGGTCCACCAGACAATCAGCAGCAGCAGCAGCAAGGCCCCCCCGGCCTCAAGTAAGAGCAAACTCATGAACCGACTCCTGTGTACCGTATTGATGGCCCTGATTGTAGGGATGCTGGCGGCCTGTGGCAGCGCGCCCTTGCCGCCTTATGCGCCGGAGAGCAGCCCGACCGTCGGCGCGGTGGCGGTGCCCAAGGGCGGTTTGCCGGACGACACCGGCGCCTTGCCCAGCCCCATTTTGAAGGCCAAGAGCCGCTGGACGGCGGTGCGCTGGGCCGAGTTGCCCGGGTTCGAGGACGATGCCTTGCATGAAGCCTGGAATGCCTGGGTCAAGAGTTGCGAGCGGCCGGGTCCGGTGTTTGCGCCGCTGTGCCGCGAGGTGCGCGGTTTGAGCATCGGCGGGGAGCAAGACCAGCGCGCCTGGTTGATGACGCGGCTGCAACCCTACCGCGTCGACGCCTTGTCGGGCAGCCCAGAGGGACTGCTCACCGCTTATTTTGAGCCGGTGCTGGAAGGCTCGCGGGTCGCCAGTGCTGATTTTTCGGTGCCTTTGTACCAGCCGCCCCTGGGGCTGGCCAAGCGCAAACCCTGGTACACGCGCCAGGAGATTGACACCTTGGCGTCGGTGCAAGCCGCGCTCAAGGGCCGCGAAATTGCTTTTCTGGCGGACCCGGTTGATGCGCTGGTGTTGCAAATCCAGGGCTCCGGGCGCATCCGGCTCACCCAGCCGGACGGAACGCAAGCCACGGTGCGGCTGGCGTTTGCCGGCTCGAACGAGCAGCCGTATAAAAGTGTCGGCCGCTGGCTGATTGATCAAGGGGCGGTGCGCGATGCCTCATGGCCCGCCATCAAGGCCTGGGTGGCGCAGAACCCGAGCCGCGTCAACGAGATGCTGTGGAGCAATCCGCGCACGGTATTTTTCCGGGAAGAAGCTTTGTCCGAGCTGGACGCCGCCTTTGGGCCACGTGGCGCCCAAGGCGTGGCGCTGACGCCGGGCCGCTCCATCGCGGTCGACCCGGGCAGCATTCCCTACGGCACCCCGGTGTGGCTGGCCTCCAATGGCCCGACCGCCCGGCTGCAAAAACTGGTGCTGGCCCAGGATACCGGCAGTGCGATTGTGGGCGGCGTGCGCGCCGATTATTTCGCCGGTTGGGGCGCTGCCGCCGGTGAACTGGCCGGCCGGCTCAAGCAGCCGCTGCGCCTTTGGGTCCTTTGGCCGAAGTAAGTCGGCGCGCGGTACCATGCACCATCGAGACGCTTCTGCCTCCTCCCTCTTAAAACGAATGAATTCATGAAAACAGCAATGCGCGATATCGACGAGCGGACCAATCTGGCCGGCAACAGCATGTTTGAGTTGCTGTTGTTTCGTTTGGGTGAGGCACCGGGCACGGATCGGCGTGAGCTGTTTGGCATCAATGTGTTCAAGGTGCGCGAGATTCTGGTGATGCCCGAGATCACCGTCATGGTCAATGCACCGCCGGCCGTCATGGGGGTGGCCAATATCCGGGGGCAAATGATCACGGTGATCAACCTGCCCAAGATTGTGGGCTGCAATCCCACCAAGGGCCTGGGCATTTTGCTGGTCACCGAGTTTGCCCGCACCACCCAGGCGTTTGCGGTGGAAGAAGTGAATGAAATCGTGCGGCTGGAATGGAAGCAGGTGCTGTCGGCCGAAGGCACCGGTGGTGGTCTGGTGACCAGCATTGCCCGGCTGGATGGCAATGCAGAAGACACCCGTCTGGCCCAGGTGCTGGACGTGGAGCAGATCCTGCGCGATGTGTTTCCGCAGGAGCATCAGGCGGCCATGGACGCGGCCGTCATCCCCAAGCTGCACCTGCCACCAGGCACGGTCATCCTGGCGGCGGACGATTCGGCGGTGGCCCGGCTGATGATCGAACAAGGGCTCAAAGCCATGGACGTGCCTTACATCATGACCAAAACCGGCAAGGAGGCCTGGGAGCGCCTGCAGGCCATCTCGGCCGATGCTGTGGCCGAAGGTAAAACGGTGCAGGACAAAGTGGCCCTGGTCTTGACCGACCTGGAAATGCCGGAAATGGATGGCTTCACCTTGACGCGCAATATCAAGCAGGATGCCCGCTTCAATACGATCCCGGTCATCATCCACTCCTCGCTCACTGGCACGACCAATGAAGGCCATGTGAAGAGCGTGGGCGCGGATGCGTATGTGGCCAAGTTTGTGGCCGAAGAGTTGGCCGACACAATTCGCAAGGTACTGACGCGCTGACCTGCGGCTTGTCGTTTTCGGCTGGGGCTTCTGTGGTTCTGGGCCGGCGGGGGCGGGGCGGAGGCCGGGCGCTCATGGTCCTGCGGCCCCGAAATCGCGCCCGTCCTCCGCCCCACCCCCGCCTCACTTCGTTGGTCGGTCCAGTTACCAAGGATCGGGGGGCGTCTTTGTCACGGTGATCGGAGAAGGCAAGCGGCTGCTATCTAATTAATAGCTACTTGCGCAGGTTGAACGGGGGCTAGAGGCCTGAAAGGCTTGTAAGTAGGAGGCGGACGTGCCGGTTCCTAGTCATTGCTCGCTTTTCACTTGGTCTTGGTCTTGGTCTGGCGTGGCGCCGGGCTGGCGGACTGGGTTGCGGCTGCCGCGCCGATCCCCGCTGCGAGATGGCCCAGCGGCAGCGCGCTGCTGGCCTTGACTTCGCCCAGTGAAAAACTGGTGTGCAGGTCTTTCACATTTGGCAGGTTGATCAGCACATCGCGGGCGAACTGGCTGAACGAGTTGAGGTCGCGGCTGACCACCTGCAACTCGAAGGTGCCGGTGCCGCTGATGTAGTGACAGCTCACCACTTCCGGAATGGCGCGGATTGCCTCTTCCAGGCCGCGCAGCACGTCGCCCGCGTTGCGGTCAGCGTCCAGTCGGACGAAGGCCAATACGCCGAGGCCGATTTTGTGGCGGTCGATCTCGGCCCGGTAACCCTTGATGAAGCCCGATTCCTCCAGGGCGCGCACGCGGCGCCAGCAGGGTGCCGCGCTCAGGCCCACCCGCGAGGCTAACTCGGCGTTGCTCAGGCGCCCGTTGGCCTGCAGTTCATTCAGGATCGCGAGATCAAATTTGTCCAAAGTTTCCATTAAAGTGATTTTTTCAGCAAGATTCTTTTCTGTATTGGCGGAAACGAGGCAAAGAAAGCAAAGACATATCTGGGTGGCGAGCATACACTTTCTTTCTAAAAAAGAGACTGCCGGCTATCCGCGCGCAGTTCTTGATCCGGTTGCCCACAAGGTGACAAACATCAGCATCCTGGAGACATACCCATAATGAACGCACCACTGCCCGACCACATCCGCCAAGCGCTTGAAACCGTGACGCTGGATGACAAATATTCCCTCAACTACGGGCGCGCTTTCATGAGTGGCGTGCAGGCGCTGGTCAAGCTGCCGATGCTGCAACGCCTGCGCGATCAGCAGTTGGGCAAAAACACGGCCGGGTTCATCAGCGGCTACCGCGGCTCGCCGCTGGGCGGCTATGACCAGGCGCTGGTCAAGGCGGAAAAATACCTGAAGGCGCAAAACATCATTTTTCAGCCGGGTGTTAACGAAGAGCTGGCCGCCACCGCCTTGTGGGGCACGCAGCAATTGGGCTTTGCCCCGCCCGGCTCCAACAAGTTTGATGGCGTGTTCGGCATCTGGTACGGCAAAGGACCGGGGGTGGACCGTTGCAGCGATGTCTTCAAGCACGCCAACATGGCGGGCACCACCGCCTGGGGCGGCGTGATCGCGGTGGCCGGGGACGACCACATCTCCAAGAGCTCGACAGCGGCGCACCAGAGCGACCATATTTTCAAGGCCTGTGGCACGCCGGTGTTCTTTCCGGCCACGGTGCAGGAGATTCTGGACTTGGGCATTCACGCCTTTGCCCTGAGCCGTTTCTCGGGCGTCTGGGCCGGCATGAAGACAATTCAGGAGATCGTCGAATCCAGCGCCACCGCCATGATCGACCCGGACCGGGTGCAGATCAAAATTCCGACCGATTTCGAGATGCCGCCCGGCGGCCTGCACATTCGCTGGCCCGATCAGGCATTGGAGCAAGAGGCCCGTCTGTTCCATTACAAGTGGTACGCCGCGCTGGCCTATATCCGGGCCAACCGCCTGAACTACAACGTGATTGAAGGCCCGCATGATCGCCTGGGTTTGATTGCCTCGGGCAAGGCCTACAACGACACGCGCCAGGCCTTGATCGACTTGGGGCTGGACGATGCCACCTGCCAGCAAGTGGGCATTCGCCTGCACAAGGTTGGCGTGGTGTGGCCGCTGGAAGCCCAGCTCACCCGCGAGTTCGCCACCGGGCTGCAGGAAATTCTGGTCATTGAAGAAAAGCGCCAGGTTATCGAATACCAGCTGAAAGAAGAACTCTACAACTGGCGTGCCGACGTGCGGCCCAATGTGCTGGGCAAGTTCAACGAGGGCGAAGGCGAGTTCAGTGGCGGTGAGTGGTCGAACCCGAATCCGACCGCCAACGCGCTGCTGCGCGCCAATGCCGACCTGTCGCCGGCCATCATTGCCCGCGCCATTGCCCAGCGCTTGAAGAAGCTGGGCGTGAGCGCGGACATCGGCGCCCGCCTTGATGCCCAACTGGCGATCTTGGCGGCCAAAGAAAGCGCGATGCAGGTGATTGAAGTCCAGGCCGAACGGCAACCGTGGTTTTGTTCGGGCTGCCCGCACAACACCAGCACCAAGGTGCCGGACGGTTCGCGCGCCATGGCCGGCATTGGCTGCCACTTCATGACAATCTGGATGGACCGCGCCACTGTCGGCTTTACCCAGATGGGCGGCGAGGGCGTGCCGTGGGTCGGCCAGCAGCCGTTCAGCCACGACCAGCACATGTTTGCCAACTTGGGTGATGGCACCTACTTCCACAGTGGCTTGCTGGCGATCCGCCAGACCATTGCCTCGGGGGTCAACATCACCTACAAGATTCTGTACAACGACGCGGTCGCCATGACCGGTGGCCAGCAGGTGGGCGAGCGACCGGAAGGCCATTCGGTGGTGCAGATTGCCCAGAGCCTGCAGGCCGAAGGCGCCATCAAAATTGTGGTCGTGACGGATGAGCCCGAAAAGTACGAGGGCGTGAAACTGGTAGATGGTGTGGCGGTGCACCATCGCGACGAGTTGGACCGCATCCAGCGCGAGTTCCGCGAGATCAAAGGCACCACGGTCATCATTTACGACCAGACCTGTGCCACCGAGAAACGCCGCCGGCGCAAGCGGGGCAGCCTGGTCGACCCGGCCAAGCGCGTGGTGATCAATGAGCTGGTGTGCGAAGGCTGTGGCGACTGCAGTGTGCAGTCCAATTGCCTGAGCGTTGAGCCGCTGGAGACCGAGTTCGGGCGCAAGCGCCAGATCAACCAGAGCACCTGCAACAAGGACTATTCATGCGTCAAGGGCTTCTGCCCGAGTTTCGTCACGGTGGAAGGCGGCCAGCTCAAGAAAAAGGCCAAAGGTCAGGGGCCCTCGCCGTTTGAGTTGGGCGGGTTGCCGGAGCCGGTGCTGCCGTCCGTCGAGGGCGTGGACGGCAAGGTTTGGGGCATTGTGGTGGCGGGCGTTGGGGGTACCGGCGTCATCACCATTGGCCAGTTACTGGGTGTGGCGGCGCACCTGGAAGGCAAGGGCATCGTGACCCAGGATGCTGGCGGTTTGGCGCAAAAGGGCGGTGCCACCTGGAGCCATGTGCTGATCGGGGCGCGTCAGGACGCCCTTCGCACCACCCGCGTCAGCATGGCCGCTGCCGATCTCATCATTGGCTGCGACCCGATCGTGGCGGCCGCCAAGGACACGGTGCTGCGCATGCGCGCGGGGCGCACCCAGGTGGCGCTCAACTCGCACGCCGCGCCAACGGCGGCTTTTGTCACCAATGCCAACTGGGTCAACCCGGCCGAAGCTTGCGTCAGTGAGGTCGTCCGGGCGGTGGGCTTGGAGGCCGTCGGCGCTTTTAATGCCGATGCGGCCGCCACCCAACTGATGGGCGACAGCATTTACACCAACCCGATGATGCTCGGCTACGCCTGGCAAAAAGGCTGGATTCCGTTGGAAAAAACCTCGCTGATCCGGGCCATAGAACTCAATGCGGTCGCGGTGGAAAACAACAAGACCGCCTTTGAGTGGGGTCGCCGCGCGGCGCACGATGGCGCGGCGTTTGAGAAGTTGCTCAACCCGGGGCAGGTGGTGGCCTTTGTCAAACGCAGCTCACTGGAGGATCTGATTGCCAAACG
This sequence comes from Rhodoferax sp., assembly GCF_012927445.1. Classification (GTDB taxonomy): domain Bacteria; phylum Pseudomonadota; class Gammaproteobacteria; order Burkholderiales; family Burkholderiaceae_C; genus Rhodoferax. The sequence goes on along the minus strand of NZ_JABBPD010000004.1, from coordinate 1,067,882 downwards.
GGTTGCGTTCTTGACCGCGTACCAGAATGCCGCCTACGCTGAAAGCTACCAAACTTTCGTGCAGAAGGTGCGGGCAGTGGAGGAGTCCAATGGCGAGAAGAAGCTGGCGCTGACCGAGGCCGTCGCCCGCTACCTGTTCAAGCTCATGGCGTACAAGGATGAGTACGAGGTGGCGCGCCTGCACACCGACGGCGCCTTCCACGCCAAAATCAACGCCATGTTTGAAGGCGACTTCAAGCTCAACTACCACCTGGCACCGCCCCTGCTGGCCAAGAAAAATGAAAAGGGCGAGTTGCAGAAGCAGCAATTTGGTCCGGTCATGTTGACGGCCTTCAAAGTGCTGGCCCGGCTCAAGGGCCTGCGCGGGACCGCGCTGGATATTTTTGGCCGGACGGACGAGCGCCAGCAGGAGCGGGCCTTGATCACCGACTACCGGGCCAGTCTGGACGAAATATTGAGCGTGCTGACCAGCGCCCAGCATTTGGCGCAGCCGCAGGAGCTTCAGCGGGAGCGCTACCAAGTGGCGCTGGAAGTGGCCCGTATCCCTGAGCAAATTAGGGGTTTCGGCCACGTGAAGGCGCGCCATCTCCAGGCTGCACGCCAAAATTGGGACGGCCAGCTGGCCCAGTTCCGCAGTCCCCAGGCCGCCCAAAAATCGGCTTGAGGCGTCTCGACAGGGCCGGGCAGGCCCCGCATACAATGACGGGTTGCCTGTCTTTTGCACAGCCATGTGCAGAAAAAGGCCGTGCGTGTTGTTATCCCTGATAAATTTAATTTCTGGAGTTGTCCGTGTTCATTTCTTCCGCTTTTGCTCAAACCGTTCCTGCTGCCGCTGCCGGCAGCGATATGCAATCTACGCTCATGAGCATGCTGCCTCTGGTGCTGATGTTTGTGGTGCTTTACTTTGTAATGATTCGTCCGCAGATGAAAAAACAAAAAGAACACCGCGCCATGATCGACGCGCTGGCCAAGGGTGACGAAGTCGCCACCGGCGGCGGCCTGCTGGGCACAGTGACCAAACTGGGTGACAGCTATGTGACACTGGAAGTCGCCACCGGCGTTGAGATTCAAATCCAGCGCAGTGCCGTGGTACAGGTTTTGCCCAAGGGCAGCATCAAGTAAGCCCAGCGTTCACAGATAAAGCTCGATCATGAATCGTTACCCGATATGGAAGTACGCGATCATCGTGATCGCGCTGGTGGTGGGGATCTTGTATACCCTGCCTAATTTTTTTGGTGAAGCGCCTGCGGTGCAGGTGTCGGCGGCCAAAGTGGCGGTCAAGGTGGACAGCAACACGCAGGCGCTGGTTGAAGAAGCGCTTAAAACGGCCGGCCTGACGGCGGATCTGGTGACGCTGGATGGCGCCTCGATCAAAGCGCGTTTTGGTGACACCGAGACGCAGCTCAAAGCCAAGGACGCCATTCAAAAGGCGCTGATTCCCGACGCGGGTAATGCCGGTTATGTGGTGGCGCTCAATTTGCTGTCCCGTTCGCCGACCTGGCTCACGGCGTTGCATGCTTTCCCCATGTATCTGGGACTGGATTTGCGGGGTGGCGTGCACTTCATGCTGCAAGTCGACATGCAGGCGGCGCTGACCAAGCGGGCCGAATCGTTGGCCGGTGACATCCGTACCAGTCTGCGCGAGAAGAATGTGCGCCATAGCGGCATCAACCGCAACGGTCAGACGATCGAAGTGCGCTTTCGCGATACCGCCACGCTGGCGACTGCCAAAGCGCTCATTCAGGACCAGTTTGCCGATCTGCAAACCGTGGATGCAGCGGACGGCACCGAATTCAAGCTGACGGCCTCCATCAAGCCCGAGGCGGCACGCCGGGTGCAGGATCAGTCGCTCAAACAAAATATCACGACCCTGCACAACCGCATCAATGAGCTGGGTGTGGCCGAGCCGGTGATTCAGCAGCAGGGGCTGGACCGCATTGTGGTGCAGCTGCCGGGCGTGCAGGATACGGCCAAGGCCAAAGACATTCTGGGTCGCACCGCCACGCTGGAAGTGCGCATGGTGGATGAAAGCGGTGAAGCCCGCGCGGCCGAGAGCGGCACGGGTGCGGTGCCGTTTGGTGCCGAGCGCTTCCTGGAACGCAGTGGTCAGCCCGTCATCGTGAAAAAGCAGGTCATCTTGACCGGTGAAAACCTGACGGATGCCCAGCCCGGTTTTGACAGCCAGACGCAAGAAGCGGTGGTCAACTTGACGCTGGACGCCAAGGGCGCCCGTATTTTCCGGGATGTCACGCGCGAGAGCATCGGCAAGCGCATGGCCATCGTGTTGTTTGAAAAGGGCAAGGGCGAAGTGGTCACCGCCCCGGTGATCCGCTCCGAGATCAGTGGCGGACGAGTGCAGATTTCCGGCCGTATGACGGCGATGGAAGCCACCGATACCGCCCTGCTGCTGCGCGCCGGCTCCTTGGCGGCGCCGATGGAAATCATCGAAGAAACCACGATCGGCCCGAGTCTGGGAGCCGAAAACATTGCCAAGGGCTTTCACAGCGTCACCTGGGGCTTTGCGGCGGTGGCGGTCTTCATGTGCCTGTATTACATGCTGTTTGGCGTGTTCTCCAGCGTGGCCCTGGCCGTGAATTTGCTGCTGCTGGTGGCGGTGTTGTCCATGCTGCAGGCCACCCTGACCCTGCCCGGCATGGCGGCCATGGCGCTGGTGCTGGGGATGGCGATTGACGCCAACGTGCTGATCAATGAGCGGGTGCGGGAAGAGTTGCGCAATGGGGCGTCGGCGCAAGCCGCCATCCACGCCGGGTATGACCGGGCCTGGGCCACCATTCTGGACTCCAACGTCACCACCCTGATTGCCGGGCTGGCCCTGCTGACCTTTGGTTCCGGACCGGTGCGCGGCTTTGCCGTGGTGCACGTGCTCGGCATTTTGACCAGCATGTTTTCCGGCGTATTCTTCTCCAGAGGCTTGGTCAACTTGTGGTACGGTCGTCAAAACAAGCTCAAAAGCGTGTCAATTGGTACGGTTTGGCGCCCGGAGTCCGGGACTCAGGTCAAGTCGAACTAAGGGAAAGTAGTCATGGAATTTTTCAAAATCAAACGCGACATTCCGTTCATGCGGCATGCGCTCATCTTCAATCTCGTCTCGCTCATCACCTTTTTGGCGGCGGTGTTCTTCCTGTTTACCCGGGGTTTACACCTGTCGGTGGAGTTCACCGGCGGCACCTTGATGGAGGTCAGCTACTCGCAACCCGCTGACTTGAATGTCGTTCGCAGCACGGTGGCAACGCTGGGCCTGAGCGATGTGCAGGTGCAAAACTTTGGCACCGCGCGCGACGTGTTGATTCGCATGCCGGTGCAAAAGGGCGTCAGTTCCGCCCAGCAAAGCGACCGCGTCATGGCCGCGCTCAAGGTGGTGGACCCAACCGCCACCATGCGCCGTAGCGAGTTTGTCGGGCCGCAGGTCGGGGACGAGTTGGCCACTGATGGCCTCAAGGCGCTGGCCTCCGTGGTGGTCGGCATCATGATTTATCTGGCGATCCGGTTTGAATGGAAGTTCGCCGTGGCGGCCATCATTGCCAATTTGCATGACGTCATCATCATCCTGGGCTTTTTTGCTTTCTTCCAGTGGGAGTTCTCCCTTCCCGTGCTGGCGGCGGTGCTGGCGGTGCTGGGGTATTCGGTGAATGAGTCGGTCGTGATCTTTGACCGAATCCGGGAGAATTTCAGGCGGTATCGCAAGATGGACACGATGCAAATCATTGATAGCGCCATCACCTCGACCATCAGCCGGACCATCATCACGCACGGGTCAACCCAGTTGATGGTGCTGTCCATGCTGGTTTTTGGGGGCGCCACGCTGCATTACTTTGCCTTGGCCTTGACCATTGGCATTCTGTTTGGTATTTATTCTTCGGTTTTTGTGGCGGCGGCCATTGCCATGTGGCTGGGAATTCAGCGCGAAGACCTGATCAAGGGCGGCGCCAAGAAAGACGAAGACCCGAACGACCCCAACGCGGGTGCCACGGTCTGACCCGACACTGAGCTATGGCCACTCAAGCCTCTTTTGCGCAACGCGTCCTGCTCGCTCAAGAGACGCGTAGGCGCTTTGTCGCAGAGGCCAGCCACGCCATGGCGGAGTTGGCGACCGCGGTGCAGGAGCGACTCACCAGCCTGATGAGCGAATCGGCCCCGTCGCGTGAAATGCAAAACCGGCGCGACGCCTGGACTTTTTACCAGAGCCGGCGGACCGAGTGGGTGGACGGCACCCTGAACGCCTGGCAGGCCGCTTTGACGCGCCCGGTGACGTCCGCTGCCAAGAAGACGCCGGATGAAGGGTTTGAACTGGTCAGCACCGACGTGATGGAGAACAAAATCACGGCGTCCCGGCTGGTGCTGGGCGTGCTGGAAAACGTCAGTGCCGAGCTGAATGATCTGCGCGTCCGGATCAAACTGCTGGAAAGATTGGAAGAGCTCGAAGCCCACGATATTCTGCAGCCCGAAGTGCTGCTTCTGGTGATCGTCGAGCAGTGGGCTGACGCGGGTATGCCCCGCGAGGCCTGGTCGATGGTGAACGACCTGGCGCTCAAGCTCCTGAGCGAGCGCCTGACGCAGGCCTACGCCAATGCCAATGCGTTTTTGATCAAGCAGGGTGTGCTGCCCACGATCGAGTTGAAGGACCGTGTCAAACGCATTCCCGCGGCACCCTCCCGGGGGAGCCCGGCCGCCGTCTCCCGCCAAGCGCCAGGGGAAAAACCCGCCGGCGCCGACTCGGGACAGGCTGGCTTTGATGCCAACGTCGCAGGGTCGGCGGGCCAGGCCAGGCCGCCATCAGGGTCCGCCTTTGGCGGGCGACTGGGCTGGGGGCAGGCCGCCGGATCACCGGGACGGCAAAGCTCCGGCTATGGCAGCGCCTCGGACGAAACCCGCCTGATGACCTCGACCACGCCGCTCGCGCGGGCGCGGAGTCGGGCGCAGGGTGTCTTGGGGCAACTCAAGCGTTTGTTGATAGGCTCGGGTGGGACAGATTTTGAAGCCACGCACTACCAGCCACCGTCACCCGCGCTGGCGGCGGCCATGGCGGTGCGTTCACAACCAGCCGGCCAGTACTCGGGCAGCGGCACTGTCCTGGAAGATTACAGCCCGGCGGGCGTAGCCCGGGTGGCGGTCGAGTTACGGCAACGCTCGACCGAACTCAAAAACAAGGCCGAAACCCAAAGCGAAAAGGCGACGATCGAGATTGTGGCGCTGATGTTTCAGGCCATCTTGCAGGAAGATCGCATTCCGCCGGAGATTCGGGTGTGGTTTGCGCGCCTGCAAATGCCGGTGCTGCGCGTGGCGCTGGCCGAGCCGGACTTCTTTGGCACGCTGAGTCACCCGGCCCGGCAGTTGATCGACCGCATGGGGTCGTGTGTGATGGGGTTTGACGCCAGCGGCATCAAAGGCAGTGCGCTGGAGCAGGAGATCAAGCGGGTGGTGCAGGTGATTGAGCAGTATCCCGAGACCGGCAAGCGTGTCTACCAGCTGGTGTATGACGAGTTTCAGAAGTTTCTGGCGCAGTTTTTAACCGGCAAGGCTTCGACCCAAAAGCTGGTCACTCTGGCGCAGCAGGTCGAGGAAAAGGAAACGCTCACGATCCAGTACACGATTGAGATGCGCAACATGCTCAAAGACATGCCGGTGCGCGAGGAGATTCGCAATTTTCTCTTCAAGGTCTGGGCCGAGGTGCTGGCCGTGGCGGCCGTGCGCAAAGGCCCGCAGCATGCGGAAACCCTGGGGCTGAAAAAATCGGCCAGCGACTTGGTCTGGGCGGCCAGCGCCAAACCCAATCGCAGTGATCGGGCCCGCGTGATTCAGGATCTACCGCAGCTCCTGCACAAATTGCGCGCCGGCATGTCCTTGCTGGGCGTGGCGCCGTCCGAGCAGGAGGCGCATATCAAGACGGTCAGCGACATCCTGGCGGATGCGTTTCTGTCCAAGACCCAGGCCATTCCCAACGAGCAGATTCAGGCCATGGCCGAACGCCTGGCCAACCTGGAAGACTTTGTCAGCGATGAAGGCATGATGGGGGACCTGCCCCTCGATGCCCAGAGCATCGAGCTGATGCTGGGCATTGAAGCCGACAAGATTGATGTGGTGGCCGATGGCGGCTCCAAGCCGATTGCGGCGATGCAGGCCTGGGCGCAGGAACTGGAATTGGGCTCCTGGTTTACGCTGGACCATAACGGCCGGGTGGCCCAGGTGCAATTCGTGTGGCGCAGCGACCGCAAGCATTTGAATTTGTTTGCGTCCACCGACGGCCACAGTTATCTGGTTCAGGCCGGACGCCTGGCGGCTTATTTACAGGCGGGCCTGCTTTTGCCGCAAGAAGAGGAAGCGCTGACTGTGCGCGCCACACGCGATGCGCTGGGCAAGCTGGAAGCCAATCCGGAACGGCTGTTGGGTTAGTGTGAAATTAGCACGGCCTCAGTGGGCCAGCCGGTTGGAAGTGTCGTCGCACAACTCGTCGAGTATCAGCGGGTCGGGTTCCTGACCCAGACTCCAGAACACCATCAGCACGATGATCTTGAGATCGTCCAGCGGGAGCGGGTCGGCGGGAGCCGCCATGGCCCGGTCGATCACGATCTCGCGCATATGCGCCGGCAACACGCCCGAGTTTTCCAGAAACGTGACAAAACCGAGACAGTCCGCACCCAAGTGCGCCTGCTCGGCCATCGAGTAGATGCGCATGCTGTTGCGCGACGGGGCCCAAGTCTGGATGTCCGGCTGGGGCGCACTGCTGCTGGCCTCGTTGTCCAGTGCGGGCAACTGCAGGCCGCGGGCGGCCAGATTCAGGTCGTTGAGCCAAGTCAGCGCGTCCTGAATTTCCTCGGCCTCAAAGCCCACCGCGTTCAATTTGCGCTCCAGATGGGCCAATTCGGGGCAGGCATCGCCGCGCCAATAATTCTCGTAAACGAAGACAAGCACTTCAAACATGGCCCCAATATAGCGCGAATGCCGACCTGTAAAGCATGACCCGCGCAACAAAGTGGACTTGGCGGTTGATTCCGGTTCAATTCCGGCTTTAGGCCTGGGTCATGCGCTGGAACAGGCCACCAGACAAGCGCGCCACCCGGCCATCAAGCTCCAGCGTCATCAATTGCGCCTGCAGATTGGCAGCATCCAGGCCGCAACGGGCTTGCAGCGCATCCAGCCCGACGGGATCGAAGCCCAAGGCCTCCAACAGCGCATTTTCAGTCGAGAAAAGATCGCCCGCCCTCTCCGTATCGACCTTGACCGCGATGGGATTCACAGCCAACGCCGGCCCGGCGTCGAGTTTCAGCTCTTCCAGCACATCCTGCGCCGATTCCACCAGTTTGGCGCCCTGCTTGATCAGCGCGTGGCAGCCGCGTGCCTGGGCGGAGTGAATCGAGCCGGGAATGGCAAAAACGTCCTTGCCCTGTTCCGCCGTCAGACGAGCCGTGATGAGCGAGCCCGACTTCAAGGCCGCTTCAATCACCAGCGTGCCCTGCGTCAGTCCCGCGATGAGGCGGTTGCGTTTGGGAAAGTTGGCGGGCAAGGGCGGCGTGCCCAGCGGGTATTCGCTGATGAGCAGCCCATGTTGCGCGATGCGGTGCGCCAGCTCAAGGTGTGCTTTGGGATAAACCCGGTCCAGCCCGGTGCCGACCACGGCCACGGTGGCCAGCCGGTTGGAACCCGGCGCCAGGCTGTCCAAGGCGCCCTCGTGCGCGGCACCATCGACGCCCAAGGCCAAGCCCGATACGATGGTCAGACCGGCTTGCCCCAGCGCTTTGGAAAAAAGCCGGGCGTTGACCGCCCCTTGCGGTGTGGGGTTGCGACTGCCGACCACCGCAATGCTCCGTGCCAGATTGGCGGCCAGGCTATTTGCTATTAAATTCGTAGCTACTTGCGCAGGTAATCCGGAGGCTAGAGGTCTATTTGATATAAATTCTCCGGCGCCCAGTAGGTACAGCATCAGCGGTGGATCTTCCATGCGCAGCAGCGAGACCGGGTAGTCGGCATCCCCCAGCACCACGATATGACGCTGGGCTCCGCCTTCGCCGCTGTTTTGCAACCAGGTCCAGGTCAGGTCCAGCAAGGCCGGCAGTTCGGGCGGCTCGGCGCGCAGGTGGCTGGCCACGGTGGCGCTCACCACTTGCCGCAGCGCCGCACTGGACTGGCGGAACACCGCGTCGGGCAGGCCAAACGCCGCCAGTAATTTGCGGGCGGTTTCGTTGCCGACGCCCGGCGTGAGCGTCAGGCGCAGCCAGGCGGCAAGTTCTTCGCGCTCCATGGGCGGGATGACTGCGAACCGCGGTTAGCGCGGGTTGACCAGCCGGTCACCCACTTTGGCGCCGTCCTTGATCTCCAGTACCAGGGCATAAGAGAGGCGTTCAAACGTGCGGAACACCATCAGCAAACCATTGCGCTCATCCGGCAATTTCAGCGCGGTGCGCGCATCGTCCGTCTTGTCGATCAGGCGGGCGCCGTCTTTCAAAATGGCCAGCACGTGGCCGTTTTCGACACCGTCGCGGGTGCCGCGATTGATCGCCACCACCTGGTTTTGGGCCGCATTAACGACCGCGCTGCCATAGACCGAGACGATGCGGGCATCCACTTTTTCCAGCGGCGCATGGGGCACATAACTCAAAAACTGCCGCTCGGGCTCGGGCAGCATCCGGTCGCCGACGCGCATTTCTTCCTTGGCCACCACAATGTCAATCGTGGCCGGCACGATGTCGGTGCGGGGTTTCCCATCTTTGTCGGTTGATTCCTGGGTGGATTCACCGCGGGCCAGCAGGGCCTTGCCGACGTATTGCGCTTCATAGCCCAGCACTTCCGCTGTTACCGGGTCTTTCAGGGGCGTGGCGTTGCGAAATACCCGGTACGCCTTCTGCTTTTGGCCGACCTCATCGACGAGCGCGGCGGCGCCCTGACCGCGCGCATAGGCACGGTCGCCGCGGGTCAGCAGCACACGGCCTTCTTGCGTTGCCACGATGCGCGCCGCCGAGGTGAGTCCGTTTTCGTCCACGATCATCGGTTCCGCCAAAAACGGTTCAATCAGGTGACTTTTGAGGGTTGGCAGCGCGTCGCTGGCCAGGGCTTCGTAACGGGTGCGCGGGGACAGGCGAACCGTCTCCAGCGGCGCATCGCCGTTGGCCGACTGCCGGGTGCGCAGGGTGGCGCGCCCGTCTTTTTTCTCCAGGTACAGCATTTGCCCCGGGTAGATCAGGTGCGGATTCTTGATTTCATTGAGGTTCATGCCCCACAGTTCGGGCCAGCGCCAGGCGCTTTTGAGGAAAAGGCCGGAGATGGCCCACAGCGTGTCGCCCCGTTTGACGGTGTAGTTGTCGGGCGCGTTGGCGCTCAGTTCGCTCAAGGGCACCCCGGCCTGTGCGACTTGGGCCGCCGTGGCTTTTTGGCCCGCGGTGACGGGCAGGCTCTGTGCCCAGGCCAGCGAGGGCATCCAGGTGCTGGCCAGCACGGTCAGCGCGGCGAGGGTGGCTTGGGAGGCGACTTTGGATTTCACGATCATGTTTTGTGTCATATTTTGCGGTGCTGCAAAGGCCGGTTGGGCTTTGGGTGGGCACTGCTTGCGCGTTGCCCACCCGGGGAAAGCTTGATAAATTACGCGCGATTTTGCGCCCAAGCCCTTGATTGGGCAACGGTTCCTGCACATGGCCTGTACTGGCGCGGCCAAAAGTAGCGAAAATAACGACATATTTGAAGAGACTTCATGGCTTTATTACCGATTCTTTGTTTTCCCGATCCCAAGCTGCACACTGTGGCCAAACCCGTGCTGACTGTGGATGACCGCATCCGCGCGCTCATTGCCGACATGCTGCAGACCATGTACGACGCCAAAGGCATCGGCCTGGCCGCCACCCAGGTGGACGTGCACGAGCGCCTGATTGTGATTGACGTGTCCGAAGAGCGCGACGATCCGCTGGTGCTGATCAACCCGCAGATGGTCTGGACCAGCGACGAGACCCACCTCAACGAGGAGGGCTGTCTGTCGGTGCCCGGCATTTACGACGGCGTCGAGCGTTTTGACGCGGTCACGGTCAGTGCGCTGAATCGTGAGGGCAAATCCCTGGTGATTGAAGCGGAAGACCTGCTGTCGGTGTGTATTCAGCACGAGATGGACCATCTGATGGGCAAAGTGTTCGTGGAATACCTCTCGCCGCTGAAACGCGATCGCATCAAGAAAAAAATGCTCAAGGCGTTGCGTGAGGAACAGCGGTGAGGCTGATCTTCGCCGGCACGCCTGAGTTTGCTCGCGTCGCCCTGGCGCGCCTGCACGCCGCCGGGCATGAGATTGTGCTGGTGCTGAGCCAGCCCGACCGGCCGGCCGGGCGCGGCATGAAACTGCATGCGTCCGCCGTCAAGCAGTTCGCGCTGGACCAGGGTATCCCGGTGGCGCAGCCGCGCAGTCTGCGGCTGGACGGCAAATACCCTGACGAGGCGACCGCGGCGCGTGCCGTCATTGAGGCCGCGCAGGCCGACGCCATGGTGGTGGCGGCCTACGGCCTGATCCTGCCGCAGTGGGTGCTCGATGCGCCGCGCTTGGGCTGTTTCAATATCCACGCCTCCTTGTTGCCGCGCTGGCGCGGCGCCGCGCCGATTCACCGCGCGATCGAGGCGGGTGACCTGGAGACCGGTGTCACCATCATGCAAATGGACGCCGGTCTGGACACCGGCGACATGCTGCTGGTGCAAAAGCTGCCGATTGACGATCAGGACAGCACCGCCACCTTGCACGACAAACTGGCCGCGCTGGGCGGGCAGCTGATGGTGCAAGCGCTGGAATTGTCGGCCCGCGGCGGTTTGCAGCCGGTGCCGCAGCCGACCGAGGGCATCACCTACGCGCACAAAATTGAAAAACACGAAGCCGCGATTGACTGGGCGCAAGCGGCCGAACCGATTGTGCGACGCGTGCGCGCCTTCAACCCGTTTCCCGCCGCCAGCGCGACCTTGCATGGTGAAACCCTCAAAATCTGGGCGGCGAACGTGGGCACAGGCATACCGCCCGTCGGCACAGAATTTGGATCAATTCTGACCGTAGCCCCCGAGGGTATTGCGGTAGCTGCTATGAATTCAGTAGTGATACTCGCCGAGTTGCAGCGCCCGGGCGGCAAACGGCTGCGCGTGGCGGACTTTTTGCATGGTTTCGCCCTGCAGCCGGGCATGGTGTTTGAGGCGCGCGACAGCGCCCCGCTGGCGTTGCGGACCTGACCCGCCGTCTCGAATGTTCTTTCTCCGCAGTCACTACCGGCATCCCGAATTTCGCCAGGGCGCCCTCGATGCCCTCGGCGTTGCCCCCGGCCTCGCCGCCTGGGGTTTGATGACGGGCGTGGCCATGATGAATTCCGGCATGAGCACGTTTGAAGCCTTGCTGATGACCCTGACCGTTTATGCCGGCAGCTCGCAACTGGCGGCGGTGCCGTTGTTGACCGCGGGCGCACCGATGTGGGTGATTTTGGCCACCGCTTGTTGCGTCAACCTGCGCTTTGTGGTGTTCAGCGCCCACATGCGACCCTACGTCATGCACTTGCCGCGGTGGCAACGGCTCGTCACCGGCTACCTCACGGCCGACTTGAGCTACGTGCAGTTCACCAAGCGCTTCCCCCATGTGGGCAGCGATGCGGCGCACCGGCGCGCTCAGCAGGCCTATCTGGCCGGCAACTGCGGCGTGAACTGGGTCTCCTGGATGGGGTGCAGCGTGCTGGGCGTGGTGTTGGCCAACTTCATCCCGACCCACTGGGGCTTGGGCTTTGCCGGCATTCTGGCGTTGCTGGGGATCTTGTGTTCGCTGGCCTCAAGCCGGCTGCGTCTGGTGTCGGCCGGGGTGGCCGGTGCGGCGGCGGTGGCCGCCTTCGCCTTGCCGTTCAAACTGAATATTCTGGTGGCGATCGCGGCGGCGGTGGCGCTGAGTCTCATTCTGGAAGAAACACGCCGCCATCGGCAGGAGCAGGCATGAGCGGCAGCACCGATCTCTGGACGCTGCTCATCATCGTCGGGCTGGCGGCGGTCACGGTGCTCACCCGCTCCTTCTTTTTCATCTCCAGCAAGCCCTGGAAGCTGCCGCACTGGGCCCAGCGCGGGCTGCAATATGCGCCGATTGCCGCCTTGGCCGCCGTCATCGTGCCGGAAATGGTGATGACGCAGGGCCAGTTCATCAGCACCTGGCAAGACGCCCGGCTGTTTGCGGTGGCGGCGGGCGCGGCCTGGTTCTTCTGGCGCAAGGGCGCGGGCCAGGCGGTGCTGGGCACCATCGTGGCGGGCATGGCGGTGTATCTGCCGCTGCATCTGGGCTTGGGCTGGTAGCCAGGCCGGACTAATTTGGGCGGGTAGCACGCTTCTACAATCCGGGTAGTCTTTTTTCTACTGTCAGGGTTTTTATGAATGTCATCCGCTTCTCCGACCTGTGCGCCCAGGGCCAGGTCACTGGTAAACGTGTGTTTATCCGCGCCGACCTCAACGTGCCGCAAGACGAGGCGGGCGTCATTACCGAAGACACCCGGGTTCGCGCCTCCATTCCCTGCATTCAAATGGCCTTGGACGCCGGTGCCGCGGTGATGGTGACCTCGCATCTGGGCCGCCCGACGGAAGGCGAGTTCAAGCCGGCCGACTCGCTGGCACCCGTGGCCCAGCGCATGGCCGAACTGATGGGCCGCGAGATCCCGCTGATCGCCAACTGGGTGGACGGGGTGACCGTGCAGCCAGGGCAACTGGTGATGCTGGAAAACTGCCGCGTTAACCCAGGCGAGAAGAAAAACAACGAAGCCCTGGCGAAAAAAATGGCCGCCCTGTGCGACATCTTTGTGCACGACGCCTTTGGCACGGCGCACCGGGCGGAAGCCTCCACCTACGGCATTGCGCAGTTTGCCAAGGTGGCGTGTGCCGGTCCGCTGCTGGCGGCCGAGATGGACGCCATCACGCTGGCGCTGGCCAACCCGAAACGGCCGCTGGTGGCGATTGTGGCGGGCTCCAAAGTCTCCACCAAGCTGACCATTCTGAAGAGTCTGGCCGACAAGGTGGACCAGCTGATCGTCGGCGGCGGCATCGCCAACACCTTCATGCTGGCGGCCGGTCTGAAGATCGGCAAGAGCCTGGCCGAGCCGGGTTTGGTGGCCGATGCCAAAGCCGTGATGGACGCCATGCAAGCCCGCGGCGCCGCTGTGCCGATCCCGACCGATGTGGTCACCGCCAAAACCTTCTCGCCGGATGCGGTGGCAACGGTCAAGGCCGCCACCGAAGTGGCCGACGACGACCTGATTCTGGACATCGGGCCGCAAACGGCGGCCGCGCTGGCGGCGCAACTGAAATCGGCCGGTACCATTGTCTGGAACGGCCCGGTCGGCGTGTTCGAGTTTGCGGCCTTCGAGAACGGCACCAAGGTGATTGCCCATGCCATTGCCGAGTCCAACGCTTTTTCCATCGCCGGCGGCGGCGACACACTGGGGGCCATCGCCAAGTACGGTATTGAAAAACAGGTGGGCTACATCTCCACCGGCGGCGGTGCTTTCCTGGAAGTGCTGGAAGGCAAGACCTTGCCGGCGTTCGAGATCCTGAGCCGCCGCGCCGCAGAAGCGGCTTCTGCTGCTTGATATTGCGCGTGGCATCGGCCTGAGGGGCTTGACGCCTGTTGTAAAAAACTTGGCAAAACTTGGCGGTCAGCCTCACGACCTAGGCTACTGGGGTACGGCGCTTTCCGCCTCCGCCGTGTTTGCCGCATGGCGCTGTAGAGCAATGAGAGAATTAAAAACGGCACCTGCAGGTGCCGTTTTTAATCATGCGCGAGGCGCTGAAACCATCAGCGCATCTTGGCGGGACTGGCGGCTTTGTGGCTGGCGGCCTTCAGGTTGGACTCCGTCAATTCCACCACTTTTTTAGCCGAGCTTTTGGCTGAGTCGATGACGCTCTGGCCGGCGGTCATGGCGCTCTTGAAGGCGGCCAGCGCTGGCTCGGAACCGGCCGGTGCGTTTTTGGAAAAATTTTCGACTGCCTCGTTGAAGGCTGTTTGCGCTTCAATCAGCTTGATTTCGACGGCTTTATTGAATTCGGCCCCGGTGCCTGTCGCAAGGCTGTAAATATGCTGACCATAGGCCGCCGATTTTTCGGACGCAGCCTGAAGCAGGCCTGTTTGCAGGGCCAGCAAGTCTTGAATGTCTTTCGCGCCCAGGACAGCTTTGAGGTGCGAGAAGGATTCACCCATGACGGCTTTGGAGGTGCTTAAATTCAATTCGACCAGATTTTCAAAGCCGGAAAAAGCCGTGATGCTCAGGCCTTTCAGGGCGTGCATGTTAGCTTGGTTGGTGGCGATGAATTGTTCGGCGGTGTAAGTCATAACGATCTTTATAGTAAGGAGAGAAACGGCTCAGCAAAGCTGCACAGAATTGCTTAAATTTTGCGTTGCAAGCCCAATGGGTTGAAGGGATAAACCCGGCCATTACGAGCAACATGGCTTGCCACAAGCTAATGTCCAGGAAGGGTCCGGCATCATTTAGAGGTGTTTGCAGACAGATGCTGGATAAAAGTTATTTAACCAATCAACGTCGTCTCGGGCCTTGCGTTTTCGCAATTTGGCTACGGTTATCAAGTCGTTGCTGTCGGCTCTTGCCGCTCCATTGGCCGCAATCGCTTCTGATGCAGGCCTGTAACCACTTCCATGTAAAAATCGAAACTTAATAACAAGGAGACAGTTTCATGACCCGTCGCGCCACCAAAATCGTCGCCACACTTGGCCCCGCTTCCAGTGATCCGGCATTGCTGGAGCAGATGATTCGCGCGGGGGTCAACGTGGTGCGCTTGAACTTCAGCCACGGCACGGCGCAAGACCATATTGACCGGGCGCATCTGGTGCGTGAAGTGGCGCAACGCGTCGGCCGTGAGGTGGCCATCATGGCCGACCTGCAGGGCCCCAAAATTCGGGTTGGCAAGTTTGCCGACGGCAAGGTGGTGCTGGTGCCCGGCGCCAAGTTTGTGCTGGATGCGGCGCGCACCGAGCTGGGTGACATTGATGCCGTGGGGCTGGACTACAAGGCGCTGCCACGCGAGGTCAAGGCCGGTGACGTGTTGTTGCTCAACGACGGCCTGATCGTGATCACGGTCGATGCCGTCATCGGTGAAGCCGTGCACACTACGGTCAAGCTCGGAGGCGAGTTGTCCAACAACAAGGGCATCAACAAGCAGGGCGGCGGGCTGACGGCACCGGCGCTAACCGCCAAGGACATGGACGACATCAAAACCGCCATGAGCTTCCAGGCCGACTATGTGGCCGTGAGTTTCCCCAAAAATGCCATCGACATGGAATTGGCGCGCCAGTTGTGCAACGTGGCCGCTGCCGAATATGGGCACAGGCCCGGCATGATTGCCAAGATCGAGCGCGCCGAGGCGATTCCGCGGCTGGAAGAAATTTTGCTCGCCAGCGATGGCATCATGGTGGCGCGCGGCGATCTGGCGGTGGAGGTCGGTAATGCCGCCGTGCCGGGCCTGCAAAAACGCATGATCAAGCTCGCCCGCGAGCATGACAAGGTGGTGATCACCGCCACGCAGATGATGGAGTCGATGATTACCAACCCGGTACCAACCCGGGCCGAAGTCAGCGACGTGGCCAACGCCGTGCTGGACGGCACCGACGCCGTGATGCTGTCGGCCGAGACGGCATCGGGCCGGTATCCGTTGGAAACAATTGTCGAGATGGCTAACATTTGCCAGGCCGCCGAAGGCCACGAAGACTTCAAGCTGGAAGCTGATTTCACCGGCAAGACCTTCAAGCGCATCGACCAGTCCATCGCCATGGGGGCGTTGTTTACCGCCCATCACCTCGGTGCCAAGGCGATCGTGGCCATGACCGACAGTGGCTCGACGGCGCTGTGGATGAGCCGGCATCTGATTCAGGTGCCGATTTACGCGCTCACCTCCAAGGTGGCGACGCAACGCCGGATGGCGCTGTACCGCAATGTGCGTCCGTTGTTCATCGACACCAGTACCGACCGCGACACCGCGCTGGCGGAAGCCGAGAACCATTTGAAGACCCGTGGCATTGTGCAAAGTGGTGATGTGTATGCCATCACTTGCGGCGAACCGATGGGCGCACCGGGCGGGACCAACATGCTGAAAATCCTCAAGGTGTCTTGATTTTTGTTACAAGAGCCAGCCCGGCTTGAGCGCAGTCGGTGGTTGGCAACTGTAAAATTCGGCCCATCGGTACTAGTTACCAAGCGGTTACCAACTTCCCGGGGGATATCACAATGGCACTTGTCTCAATGCGCGAGCTGCTGGATCACGCAGCCGAAAACGGCTACGGCATTCCAGCTTTCAACGTTAACAATCTGGAGCAGGTCCAGGCTGTCATGCAGGCCGCCGCCGAGGTTGGCGCGCCGGTCATTCTGCAGGCCAGCGCCGGCGCCCGCAAGTACGCCGGTGAGGCGTTCATCAAGCACCTGATTGCGGCCGCCACGGAGGCGTATCCGCACATCCCGTTGGTGATGCACCAGGATCACGGTCAAAGCCCTGAGGTCTGTCAAGGCGCCATCAACCTGGGTTTCAGCTCGGTGATGATGGACGGCTCCTTGATGGCCGACGGCAAAACCATTGCCAGTTACGAATACAACGTGGAAGTCACCCGCAAGGTGGTGGACTTGGCGCACGCCACCGGCGTCACAGTAGAGGGCGAACTGGGCTGCCTGGGCTCGCTGGAAACCATGCAGGGCGACAAGGAAGACGGTCACGGCACTGATGACGTCATGACGCGTGAGCAAATGTTGACCGACCCCGAGCAGGCGGCCGACTTTGTCAAGCGCACCCAGCTGGATGCACTGGCCATTGCCATTGGCACCAGCCACGGCGCCTACAAATTCACCCGCAAGCCCACCGGCGACATCCTGGCGATTGACCGCGTGATGGCAATCAACAAGCGCATTCCCAATACCCATTTGGTCATGCACGGCTCCAGCAGCGTGCCGCAGGAGTTGCTGGCCATCATCCGTGAATTCGGTGGCGATATGAAAGAAACCTACGGCGTGCCGGTGGAAGAAATTCAAAAAGCCATCAAATACGGCGTGCGCAAGATCAACATTGACACCGACATTCGCCTGGCCATGACGGGCGCGGTGCGCAAATTCATGGCGCAAAACCCTGAAAAGTTCGACATGCGCGACTGGCTCAAGCCCGCGCGTGAAGCGGCCATGCAGTTGTGCAAACAGCGCTACGTCGAGTTTGGTTGCGAAGGCCAGGCCAGCAAGATCAAAGGGCATAGCCTCTTTGTGGTGGCCGGTCAATATGCCCGCGGTGAGTTAGCGCAAGTCGTGCGCTGATCGGACCTTGCGATAATCAGGGCCCGCTGCTGGTGAATGCACCGCAGCGGGCCCTTTGTTTTTTCCACTTTGCCCTCTACGTACTGACTGCCCCGCTATGACTGCTGCACTGCACACCTCCATGCTCACCTCGTTGCCCCTGCTTGCCCGTGGCAAGGTGCGCGACAACTATGCGGTCGGTGACGACCGCATCCTGATGGTCGCCAGCGACCGCCTGAGCGCGTTCGACGTGATCATGGGCGAGCCGATTCCCGGCAAAGGCGCGCTGCTGACGCAAATGGCCTTGTTCTGGTTTGACAAGCTGGGTCCGAACGGTTTGAACATCTGCCCGACCCACCTCACCGGCGACGCGCCCGAGAGCGTGGTGACGCCCGCCGAGGTGCCGCAGGTGGTGGGCCGCTCGATGCTGGTCAAACGCCTGAAACCTTTGCCGGTGGAAGCCGTGGTACGCGGTTATCTGGCCGGCAGTGGCTGGAAGGAATACCAGGAAAACCAGGCGGTCTGTGGCGTCCAGTTGCCCGCAGGGCTGAAGAACGCCTCCAAACTGCCCGAGCCGATTTACACGCCAGCCGCCAAGGCAGCGGCCGGCGACCATGACGAGAACATCACGTTTGAGCAGACGGTGGCGATGATCGGGCTTGATCTGGCCACCCGTATCCGCGACATCAGCATCCAGATCTACAAGGCCGCCAGCGAGATCGCGGCCGCCAAAGGCATCATCATTGCCGACACCAAGTTCGAGTTTGGCCTGGATGCCGACGGCACGCTGACGCTGATGGACGAGGTCTTGACGCCCGACTCCTCCCGCTTTTGGCCGGCCGAGAGCTACCAGGAAGGCATCAACCCGCCCAGTTTCGACAAGCAGTTTGTGCGCGACTGGCTGGAGCAGGCCCAGGTCGACGGCAAACCGTGGGACAAAACCCCACCGTCTCCGCGCGTACCGAATGAAGTGATTGCCAAAACCGCCGCCAAGTACCAGGAAGCGCTGGCGCGGCTGACCGCCTGAATTAGCGCCGCCTGACCCGCTGACCGCGCGCCGCAAAGGTGGGCGCAGTCACGGTTTGCCAGCCGTGATGCGCTCCAGCACAAGCCGACGGTGCTAGGCAAACCAGTTCCTGGGTGAGATACTTGCCCTAAAGCGGCTGATGTGTCTGTTCCTTCGCCACAACCCATGCCCAAGCCGTCCAAAGAGTTGTCGTTGTGGAAAAAATGTTGTCTGTTTTAAACCATCTGAGCGTGCGCAACCGGATCAGGATGATGGTGCTCATTTTGATCGGCAGCATCGTGGCGGTGAGCGTTATTGATGTCCTGCTGCTGCGTGGGGCGCTCTGGCGTGAAAAGGAAAACAGCACCCGGCAATTGGTGGAAAGCAGTTTCAGTGTGCTGGTTCACTTTCATGATATGCAAAAAAAGGGCGAACTAACGCAGGCTGCTGCGCAAGCGGCCGCCATCGGCACCATCAAGGCCATGCGCTATGCCAATCATGAGTACTTCTGGCTCAATGACCTTGGCACCCCGTTCCCCAGGATGATCATGCATCCGACGATGCCTTTGCTGGATGGCCAGGTTCTTGCTGCCGAACAGTTCAATCGTGCCACCCGCCAGCAGGTGGGCGCGGAAGGTAATTTTGTCGACACCGATGGCCAAAAAAATCTCTTCGCTGCCTTTGTCGATGTGGTCAAGCAGGGCGGGGAGGGCTTCGTTACCTATGGCTGGCCAAAACCCATGGCCGGGAACGGTGTCACCGAGCAAATTTTCCCCAAGCTGTCCTTTGTCAAGAAATTCGAACCCTGGGGTTGGATCATCGGCTCGGGCAATTACATCGACGATGTCGATGCGGCGGTGCAGAAGCAGATCAAGCGCAACCTGCTGCTGCTGGCCGGGGCCGGCATCGTGCTGCTGACCTTCGCCTCGCTCATCGCGCGCAGCATTACCCAGCCCTTGCGGCGGACGGTGGTGACGATGCGTGCTATCGGGCTGGGTAATGGCGGATTGACGCAGCGGCTGCCTGTTGACGGCCGCAGCGAAATCGCCGAACTGGCGGGTGGATTTAACGATATGCTGGACCATCTTGCGGTGCGGGATGCCGAGTTGGCGCGTCACCGGGAGTCGCTGGAAGAAGAGGTGGCACACCGTACCGTCGAGTTGCGCGACACCAATCGGCAGCTGGAAAAAGAACTGCTTGAGCGCCAGCAGACGGAACAGGCCTTGCACGAAAGCCGGGCCCGGATCCGCGCCCTGCTTGATGCCAGTGATGAGTCCGTCCTGTTGCTCGACCTGGAAGGCCAGATTCTGGCGATCAACGCCTGTGCGGCCCAACGCTTTGACCAGACGCCCGAACCCATGACCGGCAAGAATTTTTTCGATCTCCTGCCGCCTGATCTGGCCGAGGTTCGGCGGGCTGCGGTGCAACGCGTTGCCGTCACGGGTGATCCGATGCATCTGCAGGACCGACGGGGCCGCACTTTTTTTGACAACAGCATCTACCCGGTCAAGGACGCATCCGGCGGTGTTACCAGCATTGCGGTCTATGCCAAGGATGTGAGCGAGCAGCACCGGGCCACGGCGCTGGAGGACCTATTCCGGCACCTGGACACGGTGCTGCTGAAATGGCAGATGAACCTGGAATCGATCAGCCAGATATTTTGTGACGGCATCCTGCCAGTATTTGATTTGGCTGCGGCCTGGATTGGTCGGGCCGAAAAGGATGGACGGCTGACCCTGCTCGCCAGCGCCGAGCAACTTGACAAGGGCCTCCTCGGTCCTTTGCACCAGCGCAGCCTGCGCTGGGATGGCGAACCCGGGTGCTGCCTGCCCGCAGGCGACGTGATCCGCAGCGGCCATTGGCAGATTGTTGCCGCCGCTGAGCGGGAGTGTCAATCGTGCAATGCCGTCGCTGATGCCAAAGCCCATGGCGCTTTGCCCGTCCTGCTCCTGCCCCTGATCTTGCGGGGTGAAACCTGGGGCGTCCTCACGCTGTATGGCCGCGATGCACGCCAGTTCGACGGGGCGCAGCTTCCACTGCACCTTGAGGCCATCGCCGCTCGCCTGGGCACCGCACTGGAATCCGCTTTGCAGCAGGAATGGCTGACTTTGCTCGATACGGCCCTGGCCGGCGTGGACAATGCGGTTTTTATCACGGATGCAAACGGCGCCATTCTCTGGGCCAATCGCGCCTTTACGCAGCTGTCAGGTTATGCCCCGGAGGAAATTCTGGGCAAGACCCCGAAATTGTTCAGTTCGGGGGAGCAGGCGGCCGACTTCTACCAGCGTTTCTGGCAGACCATCAGCAGCGGCAGAACCTGGCATGGTGACATCGTCAATGCCCGACGCAACGGCAGCCGTTATACGGTCAACCAGACCGTGACGCCCTTGCTCAATACGAACGGCCAAGTCAGCCATTACGTCGCCATCCTGGAGGACATCAGTGCGCGCAAGGTCGAGGATGAGCGTGTGCGGCACATCGCCAACTTTGACCTGCTGACGGATCTGCCCAACCGCGGTCTCTTCTTCGACCGGCTGGGACAAGCCCTGGCACTGGCGCGGCGGGATAAGTTGTCCGGCGCCTTGTTGTTCCTGGACCTGGACCGCTTCAAGGAGGTCAACGATCAACTCGGTCACGCGGCGGGGGACCGCTTGTTGATTGCGGTCGCCAAGCGCCTGCGTGAGCAAGTCCGGGAGAGCGATACGGTGGCGCGCCTGGGGGGTGACGAGTTCACCGTGATTCTGCCGAACCTGCATGATGGCAATGACGCGATCCGCGTGGCCGACAACATCCTTGCCGCGATTGCCCTGCCTTTTCATATTGACGGCAACGAAGCGTCGGTCGGGGTCAGTATTGGCATTGCGCTCTTTCCGGCGCAAGGCAATACCGCCGAACACATCCTCAATGCCGCCGATAACGCCATGTACCTGGCGAAAAAAGCCGGGCGGAACTGTTATGTGTTTGCGCCGACAGAAGCCGCCGGCGACGTGGCGCCCTGATCTAGCTCAGGATCACGCTGCTCAAGCGGCGGCGGTAGGTGGCCACGGTCGGGTCCACTGGGGGAATCTGGCCATCGGCAACTTTGACCTTGGGTGGCTCGATGATGTCCAGAATGGCAATGAAGGTCTTGCGGGCCAGGTCATCGGCCCAAGTCTTGTCGCGCATCAGGATTTCCAGCAACTCGTCCATGGCGCCGGTCCAGTCCTGCGCCGCCATCAAGGTTTGAGCCTTGGCAAAGCGGGTGTCGAAATCGCGCTTGTTCAAGGCAATTTTTTCATCAAAACTGGTTGTAGCCCCCGTCAGGTCTGCGCGGTCAGCTGCGAAATCAATAGCGTTCATCCAGCGTTGCAGCGAATCAAAGCGCCGCACCAGAGCGGTCTTGGCAATGACCGGGGCAAAGGCGACCTTGGCATCGTCATCGCGACCTTGCTTCAGCAGCAGCTTGATGTACTCAAAACGGGCCTCTTCATCGTCCGGGTTCTTCAGCACCGTCTGGTGCAAAGCTTCCTCGATGGCCACCGGGTCATCGGCCGCCGGCGCGTCACTGATTTCGACGCTGGTGACCTCGGCCTCCAGCACGTCGCCTGCGGGCAGGTGCTTGTCCAGAAATTCCTTGATCTGGCTCTCCGGCAACGCGCCCATGAAGCCGTCCACCGGCTTGCCGTCCATCATCAACACGCAGGTCGGAATGCTGCGAATGCCGAAGGCCTGGCCGAGTTCCTGTTCCTGGTCGGAGTCAATCTTGATCAACTTGAAACGGCCGGCGTAGTCGGTTTCAATCTTTTCCAGCAGCGGGCCGATCACTTTGCATGGGCCGCACCAGGGCGCCCAAAAGTCAATCAGCACCGGGGTGTGCAGGGAGGCGGCAACCACCTCGTCATCAAAATTTTCAGCAGTAACGTTTATCATTTTTCTGGCTCGGGGTGTGTAAGTAAAATTCGACACTATGAAACATATTCAAATCGGCGTCGTCATGGGTTCCAGCTCCGACTGGGACACCATGCAACACGCAGTCCACATTCTCCAACAGTTTGGCATTGCGCATGACGCGCGCGTGGTCTCGGCGCACCGCATGCCGGACGATATGTTTGCCTACGCCGAAGCGGCCGTCGGCCTGGGCCTGAAAGCCATCATCGCTGGCGCCGGCGGTGCGGCGCATTTGCCGGGCATGCTGGCGGCCAA
Source organism: Rhodoferax sp. (assembly GCF_012927445.1). Classification (GTDB taxonomy): domain Bacteria; phylum Pseudomonadota; class Gammaproteobacteria; order Burkholderiales; family Burkholderiaceae_C; genus Rhodoferax. The sequence continues at coordinate 1,045,430 of NZ_JABBPD010000004.1, read as the reverse complement.
AACCACGGTGCCGGTGCTGGGTGTGCCGGTGGCCAGCAAGCATCTGTCAGGCGTGGACTCGCTGCACAGCATTGTGCAAATGCCCAAGGGCATCCCGGTCGCCACCTTTGCCATCGGCGCCGCCGGTGCGGCTAACGCGGCGCTGTTTGCGGTGGCCATGCTGGCCAATGACGACCCGGCCCTGCGCACCAAGCTGGAGGCCTTTCGCGCCGCGCAGACCGAAATCGCCCGTGGCATGACGCTGCCGCCCGTGCTATGAGCGGGCAAGACGCCGCCGCGCCGGGCCGCCCCAAGCAAGGCACGACCCCCTCGGGGGGCAGCGCAGTACGCAAAGCGACCAGCGTGGGAGCTACATTCCTTCCCGGCAGTTCCAGCAACGGCCAGCAAACCACGCTCGGCGTGATGGGTGGCGGTCAGCTGGGCCGCATGTTTGTGCAGGCGGCGCAGGCGATGGGCTACTTCACCGTGGTGCTGGACCCCGATGTGATCAGTCCGGCCGGCTTGGTCAGCCACTATCACATCCAGACCGATTACCTGGACGAACAGGGGCTGACGCAGCTGATGCAGCGTTGCGCGGCCATCACCACCGAGTTTGAAAACGTACCGGCGCCCGCCCTGATGACACTGGGCGCTGCCCGGCCGGTGGCACCGAGTGCCGAAGCGGTCGGCATTGCGCAAGACCGGGTTAAAGAGAAAGCGCATTTTGTGCGCTGCGGCGTGCCGTGTGCGCCGTATGCGGTGATCGGGTCGGCGGCGCAACTGGCGGCGGTGAGCGATGATTTGTTGCCCAGTATCGTCAAAACCGCGCGCATGGGCTACGACGGCAAGGGCCAGGTCCGCGTCACAAACCGCACTGAGTTGGCGGCGGCCTGGGCCGAACTCAAGGGCGTGACCTGCGTGCTGGAAAAAATGCTGCCGCTGCAAGCCGAGTGTTCGGTAATCGTGGCGCGCGGCTGGGACGGCAGCATGGTCAACCTGCCGGTGCAGCTTAACCTGCACCGCGAGGGCATTCTGGCGGTGACCTCGGCTTATGAAGGAAATGTGCCTGCAGCCCTTGCAGAACGTGCGGTAGCTGCTACTAAAGCGATAGCGGATGAGCTGCAGTACGTGGGGGTGCTGTGCGTCGAGTTTTTCGTGCTGCAAGAGGGCACCGCCGAAGCCACGGCGCTGGGCGGCTTGATCGTCAACGAAATGGCGCCGCGTCCGCACAACAGCGGCCACTACAGCCTGGACGCCTGCGACCTGTCGCAGTTTGACCTGCAGGTGCGCACGCTGGCCGGCTTGCCGCTGGTGCAGCCGCGCCAGCACAGTCCGGCCATCATGCTCAATTTGCTGGGTGATTTGTGGGTGGAAGGCGCCTCGCCCGCGTGGGACCAGGTGCTGGCCTTGCCCGGCGCGCACCTGCACCTGTACGGCAAGCTCACCGCCAGCAAGGGCCGCAAGATGGGGCACCTGACCCTCACCGGCGCGAGCGTGGCCGAGGTGCGCGCCACCGCGTTGGCGGCAGCGGCGATTCTGGGAATTGAGGCGTTTTGAGTGCGGACTCCGTCATGATTCTGGATGGATTCGCGGCGGAAGCCATCGCGGCTGCCGCAGCGTGCATCCGGGCCGGTGAACTGCTGGGCTTGCCGACCGAGACCGTGTACGGCTTGGCCGCCGACGCCGAAAACGACGCGGCGATTGCCAAGATTTTCAGCGCCAAAGGCCGCCCGGCCGATCACCCGCTGATCGTCCATGTGCTGAACGAGGCGGGCGTAGCGCACTTTGCCGCCCAGGTGCCGGACTTTGCCCATCAGCTCATCCAGGCCTTCTGGCCCGGTCCGCTGACTTTGATCTTGCCGCGCCGCGAGGGTGTGGCGACAGCGGCGGCTGGTGGCCAAAACTCCATCGGCCTGCGCTGCCCGTCGCATCCGGTGGCGCAGGCGCTGCTCAAAGCGTGCCTGGCCCAACAAGTCTGGGGCGTTGCCGCGCCCAGCGCCAACCAGTTTGGCCGCGTCAGCCCCACCACCGCCCAGCATGTGCAAGGCGAATTTGGTGCGGACCTGCTGATTCTGGACGGCGGCCCGTGCACGGTCGGCATCGAGTCCACCATCATCGACTGCACGCGCGGGGTGCCGGTGCTGCTGCGCCCCGGCGCTATTTCGCGCGAGCAGGTGCAGGCGGTATGTGGTTTGAACGTGCTGTTAAAAGATGAGCTGTCGACGCAGGCTGAGCCTGCGCCCCGGGCCTCTGGGACCCTGGAGTCGCATTACGCACCCAAGGCGAAGGTGCGGCTGATGGATGCGCAAGCGTTGCAGACGGCGCTTGACCTGTTGGGTGACGGCCTGGACGCTGCCGCCGCCAAGGACGCGAAAACGACCACTGGCGATGTCAATGCGACCAGCCCGACGATTGCCACTTATTCCCGCGCCATTTTGAAAACCCGCTCCTCCAAAGTGCTGCGCCGGCGCATGCCCGACGATGCGGCGGCCACCGCGCAACAGCTGTTTGCGGTACTGCGTGAGTTGGATGCCCAGGGCGTCCAGCTGATCTGGATTGAGACGCTGCCCGACACCCCGGCGTGGGATGGGGTGCGGGATCGGCTGCAACGGGCGTCGGCCCACTGAGCAAGCCAGCCGCAGACGTAAAAAAGCCCCGCAGAGCGGGGCTTTTTGTCAAGCGAAAGAGCCGATCAGAAGGCCATCGAATATTGAACGCCCAGGAGCCAGGCGCTGTCGTTGTAGGTGCCGGTGACACGGCCGCGATTTTTTGTCGGATCAACGTTAGTCTGGTTGTTATCGATGGTGGCATCCTTGAGATACAGATATGAAACACCGAAATCAAGAGTGGAGCCTTTGCTCGGCGTCCACTGGGCACCCGCTGAGAACCAGGTGCGGTCATTGTCCGGCAGCGAGACGAGACGAGTCGCCGCGCCCTTGACCGGGGTCTGGTCATAAGCAATGCCGAATTTCAGCTTGACGGCATCGGTGTACTGGTAATTGGCACCGATCGCCACGCGCCAAGTATCTTGAAAGTCGGTGTCCAGCGTTTGTGCCGTTGTACCGGTACCAGCTCCAGAAGTACGAATCACGTCAATTTTCGGAATGCTGCTCCAACCGGTCCATGACAGATCGCCCAACATCTGCCACTTGTTGTTCAGTTGATGCGTGCCGCTGAGAATCAAAGTGTCTGGCAGCTTCACGCTGGCTTTCGCAGCGCTGGTGCCCAGCGTATTAAGGCCTGCATTTGGGCCGGTGACATTGATGTTGCCGGTGAGGTCATAACTGACCGCCGAGCGGTAAGAAACGCCGACCTTGGTAGCCGGTGAGAGGGTAAACAAGCCGCCGACGTTCCAGCCCCAGGAGTCACCCTCAAGATTCAGCTTCAGCGGTGAAAGAGCAAAGACTGATGCAACACCAACTTGACGGCCGTAATCTGCCGTCATGCGTTGCCAATTCAGACCGCCGCCAATCGAAAAGGCCTGATTCACGCGGTAAGCGATCGACGGATTGACGTTGTAGGTTTTGATGTCAAAAAGAGTGGACTGGGCGGCGCCGGCCCAAGGGTTGCTGTATTCGGTTTTCAGACCAAACGGAGCCCCGAAGCCGACACCAAGGTACAAGTCCTTGTTCATGGCCCAGGACATATAAGCATTGGGAACGAAGCCCCAACCACCGCCGTCACCGCCATTGCCCGCCAGCGAGCCAGTGCGGGAGCCATTGTCAGAAAACTTGAAACTGGTCCCCACCGCCACCAAGCCACCGGAAATTTCACGGTCTTGCAACTGCGTCATGCCGGCCGGATTGTAAAAAATGGTGCTGGCGTTCTCGGCCACCGCCGCCGAGCCGGCGTAGGCATTGCCGAGGCCACTGGCGTTTTGTTCAATCAGTTGAAAACCGGAGGCCGATGCGTAGCTCGCAAACAGGCCCATGCACAGCGCTGGAATCAGTTTCATGTTGGTCACACGTGTCATTCTTTTTCTCCAAAATTAGTAGGTAGAAAGTAGCAAATACATGGAATAGTATGGTCGTGCTATTTTCTATACTGATGGTACGTCGCTACCAATCTGGAGCTCACTGGGGTAAACCCCCGTTGTTGTAAAAACGAGCCACTCCATGGCCTGTGGCTTGATCTGAATCGCTTACCGGTAGCGCAGTTTCATCACCAAAATCGTCGCCGCCAGGGCCAGCGTGATGCAGTTGGCGATCACGATCGGCCAGGCGCCCAGCAGCCAACCATAGACCAGCCAGCAGGCCACGCCGGCGGTGAACACGCTGTACATGCCGAGCGAGATGCCGCGCACGTCGCGTGTTTGAAAGGTGTGCCACGCCTGCGGCACAAAGCTGGCAGTGGTGAGAAAGGCGGCAACATAGCCGATGAGTTCAGAGAGGGTCATGGCGCGGGCAGTTGGGGTTGAGGCTCAAGCGGCGGGCTGATCGGGGGCTCAATTGTCCTTCGCCGTCCAGTCCAGCAGCGCTTCAAAGGCGGGGCGGGCGGCGGCGGCGTTCGGGTGGTTGGCAATGGCGACCAGCACATAGCGTTTGCCGCTGGCCGCATGCACATAGCCGGCCACCGCCACAACATCGCGCAGGCTGCCGGTTTTCAGGTGGGCGCTGCCTTGGAGCATGGTGCGGCGGCGCTTGAGCGTGCCATCCACGCCGGTGATCGGCAGCGAGGACATCAGCTCCGGCATCAACGGCGACAGGTAGGCGGTTTGCAGCAGGCGCGCCAGTGCCTGGGCGCTGATGCGGGCGTTGCGTGACAGGCCGGCACCGTTGTCCAGCGTCGGGGCGTCGACTGCGCCGATGCGTTCTTTCCACCAGCGGCGCACCACCTCGCGGGAGGCTTCGCGCGAGGCCGGTTGGGGTAGCTCGCTGGCGGCCGTAAGCGTGCTCAGGGCGCTGGAGAGGTTGCCGTTCTGCGGGCGGGTGGGCAGACTGAGCGTCAGGAACACTTGTTGCGCCATCACGTTGTTGCTGTACTTGTTGATGTCACGGATCACCTCGGCCAGCGGCGGCGAGACGCTTTCAAACACCGGCTGCAGTTGGGGCTGCAGCGGCAGCACCAGTGGCGAATTCTGGGTCGCCGCCTGCATCACCGGCAGCGCGGGCACGCGGCCTTCCCGCACGCTGCCGGCCAACTGGCCACCCATCTCGCGCCACAAGCCTGCCACGGCGCGCACGCTGTAGCGTTTCGGGTCAGGGTAGGCGACCGACCAGATCTTCTCGCTGCAGCTGGCCGGGTACGCGCCGGCAAACAGGATGCGGGACGTATCCGAGAAGTCGGGCTGCAACGCCGCCCGGTAGTTGCCGCATTCGCCTTCCGACAGCGGCACGCTGGTTTGCATCTGCACCCCGGCCAAGGGCGGCTCAAAATAAACCTGCGCCAGGTTGGCGGTGAGGTCCGGCACAAAGGTCATGGCGACCGATTTGAAGTTGAGCAGCAGGGCCTCCGGCGTGGCGTTGTAAGGGCGCAAGGGCTCGTCGTCAAAGCTGGCCGGGTCGGTGTCGATCGCCTCAAAGGCGCTGCGGTCCAGCACGATGTCGCCCGCGATGTGCCGGATGCCCAGACCCTGGACCCGGCGCAGCAGCAGCCACAGGCGCTCGACCACCAGTTTGGGGTCGCCCTGGCCCTTGATGTACAGGTTGCCAAACAAGGTGCCTTCGCGCACCGCCCCTTCCACAAACACCGGCGTGCGCCAGGTGTAGGCCGGCCCCAGCAGGTCCAGCGCGGCGTAGGTGGTCACCAGCTTCATGACCGAGGCCGGGTTGACCGGCACGTTGGCGCGGTGGCTCAGTCGCGGCGGCAGTCTGCCCTCGGCATCGACCACCAGCAGGGTGATGGCGTCGCGCGGAATCCGGGCGCGGGCCAGGGCGGTATCCACTTCAGGAGGAAGGTTTTGGGCCAGCGCCAGGCCACACAACAGGGAAGCCACGGCGCCCAGCAGGCATTGGGGTAAAGACATGGGCTGATTATCCGACCGCATCAGCCGGCGACTGGGGCGCCCACGGATAATGGGGGGATGCACTCCTCCTCCCGCCATGCTTCCAGCGGTTTTTCACCGCGCACGATTGGCCTGGCCGCCGCCGCCGTCACGGTGCTGATCTGGACCGCCTTCATCATCATCGCCCGCGCCTCGGCTGACCCGGCGCGCGGCGGCAGTCTGACGCCGTTTGACATTGCCTTTTGCCGCATCGTCGGCGCCAGCCTGGTGCTGCTGCCGTGGGGCGCGTGGCTGGTGGTCCGGGATCGGGACCGTGGCGTCGGGCAGTCATCGCTGCTGGGGCTGTCGCCGCTCTCGCTCAAGGTGACCGCCACGGTCGGCCTGTTTGGCGGACTGCTGTATGCGCTGCTGGCGTACAGCGGCTTTGTCTTTGCCCCGGCGGCGCACGCCTCGGTCTTGATGCCGGGCAGTCTGCCGCTGTGGACCGCCCTGCTGGCGGTGGTCGTGCTGCGCGACCACATCACGCCGTTGCGTGCGCTGGGGCTGGCCTTTATTGTGCTGGGCGACCTGATGGTGGGCGGCGCCAGCCTGTTGCACGCTTTTGATGGCGGCGAGGTCTGGAAGGGCGACGTGCTGTTCATGACGGCGGCACTGTGCTGGTCCGCCTACAGCGTGCTGGCGCGCCACCATGCGCTGGATGCGGTGCGCGCCACCATCGCCATCACGGCCTTTGCTTTTGTCACTTATGTGCCGGTCTACGCGGCGCTGACGCTCGGGCAGGTCGTGGTGGGGCATGTGTTCACCGCCCCGCTGAAAGAAGTGTTGTTCCATGCCATGTTCCAGGGCTGGGGTTCGGTGGTGATCTCCGGCATCACCTTCACCAAGATGATCCAGCACTTTGGCCCGGTGCGCTCCACCATGATCACGGCGCTGGTGCCGGGGCTGTCGGCCTTGGGCGCGGTGCTGTTTTTGGGCGAGCCGCTGTACTGGAATCTGGCGGCCGGCCTGGCGCTGGTGACCATCGGCATTCTGTTTGGCGTGCGGGTGGCGCCGCCGCTTGCTATTAAAAAAGAAGCTACTCGCGCAGGTGCAGCGGGGGCTAGAGGCTGATTTTATGAATATTATTACGGGTTGGACGATGAAGCAGGGTGCGGCACTGGGTCACGAGGTGGGGCGATGAATCTGCTCGCCTTTGACACCAGCACCGACATGATGTCGGTTGCCGTGCAGCGTAGCGGGGCCGGCACGGGCCAGGCGCCGCGGACTTGGCAGCACACCGCCCTCGGCGGCGCGTTGACCTCGGCCCACCTGATTCCGGTCATTCAGCGCCTGATGACGCAGGCCGGGCTGCAATTCGGCCAGCTGGACGCCATCGCCTTTGGCTGCGGCCCGGGTTCGTTCACCGGCTTGCGTACCGCCTGCGCGGTGGCGCAGGGGCTGGCTTTTGGCGCCCAAGTCAAGGTCTTGCCGATCGCCACCCTGCTCGCCGTGGCCGAAGAAGCGCGCTGGCAACAGGTCGCCGAATGGGCGCGCTACCAGGTCACAGCCCTGCTGGACGCCCGCATGGACGAAATTTACGTCGGCAGCTACGTTTTTGAGAGCGGGCAGTGGACGCAGGTCGGGGGCTACAGCCTGATTCACCCCGAAGCCCTGGTGTGCGAGCCGGACTACTCGCAGGCCGGCAATGTTTTTGCCACCTATGGCGCGCGCTTGCCCGCTCCGTTCGCCTCGTCCCTGGTGGTTCCCATGGTGCATCGCGTGGACGCCTTGCCGACCGCCAGCGCCCTGCTGCGTCTGGCGCCGGCGCTGCTGGCCGCCGGTGGCGCGGTGCCGGCGGACCAGGCCCTGCCGATCTACATCCGCGACAAAGTCGCCAAAACCACGCTGGAGCGGGCGGCGGAGAAGGCTGCAGAGAAGGCGGCGCTGTGAGTGCCGTTCTTAAATCGATCGAAGCCCGCTTTGAACCGCTGGCGCTGCACAACCTGGAGGCGGTGTTGAGCGTGGAGCAGCGGGCCTACGCCCATCCCTGGTCGCGCAACAATTTCGTCGACACCCTTGCCTCCGGCTACGAGGCCCAGTTGCTGCTGGGCGGCGACACCCTGCTCGGTTATTTTGTCGCCATGAAAGGGGTGGACGAGGTGCATTTGCTCAACATCACGGTGGACCCCGACTACCAGCGCCAGGGCTGGGCCCGCGTCATGCTGGATGCCCTGTCGATCTGGGCCAAAGGCCAGCGCGCCGACTGGCTCTGGCTGGAAGTGCGGGTCGGTAACCTGCGCGCCATGAAGGTCTACGAAAGCCAGGGTTTTGGCCGGGTCGGTCTGCGCAAAAACTACTACCCCGCCGTCCAAGGCCAGCGCGAAGACGCGGTGGTGATGAGCCGGCCGTTGTGAGTCTGTGAAAATGTGCCCATGAGCCTAGATCTTGACGAACGCCAGCGCGCCATGTTGCAGGAGATGGGCGTGCACGTCTGGCTGCCGCAACCGGAGCCAGTGGTGCCCGTGGTGGTGGCTGCGCCTGTGGCGGTGGCCGCGCCCCGCCCCGTCGCTCCGTCGCCGCCCAGCGCAGTGTCCGTCGCCCCGGCCAGTGTTCCGCCACCGTTGGCGCATGCTATTGAAAAAATAGCTTTTGACGCATTAACGACGGGGGCTACAGCCCCAAAAACCTCAAGAATTCCGGTGGCCGCCCCGACGCCCGGTGTGAGCGCGCCCGCCGGGCTGGCCGATGGCATTGCCGCCATGGAGTGGCCGGCGCTGGCGCACACCATCGCCAACTGCCAGGCGTGCCCGCTCAGCAGCGGTCGCCGCGCTCCGGTGTTTGTGGGTGCCGAGGCGCCCCGCCAAGCCGACTGGCTGGTGGTGGGCGAGCCGCCGGATGACGCCGAGGAGCGCGCTGGCGCACCCTTTGCCGACCAGGCCGGCCAATTGCTGGACAACATGCTGAAGGCAGTTGGCGTGAACCGGCATGACGCTGGCCGCAGTGGCGCTAGCGCGGCGTATGTCAGCAACGTCGTCAAGTGCCGGCCCGCGACGGCGCGCAACCCCGACCCGCAGGAACTCGCCACCTGTGCCAATTATTTGCGCCGCGAAGTGGCGCTGGTGCAGCCCAAAGTCATCCTGGCGATGGGCCGCTTTGCCGCCCAGACCCTGTTGCGCGACGATTTGCCCGAGGTGGCCAGCATCCCGCTGGGCAAGCTGCGCGGAAAAATCTACCGCTACCAGGGCATTCCGGTGGTGGTGACGTACCACCCGACCCACCTGTTGCGCACCCCGCTCGGCAAGGCCCGCGCCTGGGCCGATCTGTGCCTGGCGCTGCAGGCGATGCAGCCCGGGCAAGCTTGAGCTGAAAGCAGGCGACGCCATGCGGACGCCAGGTGCCAGTTCGGAGTTGCCGATGAACCAGCCTCCGCAACCAAGCCCTGACAGCGCCCGGCTGTTCCTGGCCTTACTGCCCGACGCGGCGGTGCTGGAGGCGCTGGCCGTTCACCGCGATCAGTGGCAGTGGCCTGCCAAGGTGACCCGCTATGCGCCGGCCGACTGGCATGTCACCCTGCATTTCATCGGTTCGGTCGCGCGATCGCGTCTGGAGGAACTGCGCGCCGCACTGGCGCTGCCGATCACGCCGTTTGCGTTGGGTTGGGGCCGGCCGGAACTCTGGCCACACGGTCTGGCCGTGCTGTGCCCGGAGGTCGTGCCGGAGGCTTTGCAGCGGCTGCATACCCAACTGGGGCAGGCTTTGCAACCGCTAGGGCTGCGGACCGACCCGCGGCCGTTTCGCCCTCACTTCACCTTGGCCCGCCATGCCCAGGCAGCCCGGCTGCCGGCGCAGTGGCCGGTATTTAACTGGCCCGTGGCGGGCTACGCCTTGATGGAGTCGACCGGGCAGGCGGGGCAACGTTACCGCGTGCTGCAGTCGTACGGGCCGGCGGTCTAAGCCGGCGGCGCTGGCGTTTAATGCACGGGTGGGGGTGACGTGTTAACGGGACTGGCATGGTCCAGATCAGGCCGGCGCCACGGGTCCACATGGGTCATCAGGTTCAGCACGCGATGGCGCTGCAGCACCCGGGCCCGCGCTTCTACTGCAATGTCGTGACCGGCTTCCACGGTGATGGCGGCATCGACCTCGATGTGCGCGTCGACCACGATCATGTCGCCCATCTTGCGGGTGCGCACGTCATGCACGTCGCTGACGCCCGGGGTCTCTAACAGCGTCTGGCGAATCGCCTGCACTTCTTGCTCGTCCACCGCGCGGTCCATCAGATCGTGCAGCGCATCCCAGCTGAAGCCCCAGCCCATTTTGGTCACCATGAAGCCGACGATGAGCGCGGCGATCGGGTCCAGAATCGGGTAACCCGCCAGGTTACCGACAATGCCGATGCCGACCACCAGCGAGGACGCCGCGTCCGAACGCGCATGCCAGGCGTTGGCCACCAGCATGCTCGACTTGACGCGCTTGGCCACCGCCAGCATGTAGCGGAACAACAGCTCCTTGGCAATCAACGCGCCACCGGCCACCCACAGGGCGACCATGTGCACCGTTTGAATGGTCTCCGGCGCATTCAGCTTGCGCGCCGCTGACCACAACATACCGATGCCGACCGCCAGCAACAGCGTGCCCAGCACCAGCGAAGCGGCGGTCTCGAAGCGCTGGTGACCGTAGGGGTGGTCCTCGTCGGCGTCCTTCTTGCTGTGGTGACTGGCGAACAGCACCACAAAGTCGGCCACCAGGTCGGACAGCGAATGAATACCATCGGCAATCAAACCCTGCGACTTGGCAAAGATGCCGACCGCGATCTGGCTGACGGTCAGTACCAGGTTGACCCAAACGCTGACCCAGGTGCTGCGGGAGGCGGCGGCGATCCGCTCCGCCGGGGTGTGCTCGGTGTCGTCGGGATCGTCCGCAAGTTCGGTGAAATTCATGGGTGGCAGGTGCTTGTCTAAAAACGGTGAGTGTAGGCGCAGACGATGACGGAAACGGGTCAGGTCATGTGCTGTGCGACCGGTGCTTCGGTCGCGTACAGATCGCTGGCATGGCCGCCCAGGGTGACCGGGATGGACATGAACGCGATCAGGATCACCGGCACCAGCGTGGCCAGGACAACACCCAGGTACTGGTGGATAAAGTTACGAAGGGATGAATTCATGGAAAACCTCTTGATGGAAGTGAATCGATGTCTGTATCTTCGCGGCCCCACCTTAAGGGGGTCTTAGGACTGCCATGGGCGCTTCTTACAATAGGGCCATGACATTTCTAGACATGCTGCGCACCGCCGAGTGCCAAAACAGCTCCATGCTGTGCGTGGGGCTGGACCCCGAACCCACCAAATTTCCTGCTGCTATCAAAGGTGATGCTAGCAAGATTTACGACTTTTGCGCCGCCATCGTCGACGCCACGGCCGATCTGGTGATTGCCTTCAAACCGCAGATTGCCTACTTTGCCGCGCACCGCGCGGAAGAGCAACTGGAGCGGCTGGTGGCCCACATGCGCCGCAGCGCGCCGCAGGTGCCGATCATCCTGGACGCCAAGCGCGGCGACATCGGCAGCACCGCCCAGCAATACGCCATTGAGGCCTTTGAGCGCTATGGCGCCGATGCCGTCACGCTGTCGCCGTTCATGGGCTTTGATTCGGTGCAGCCGTATCTGAAGTACCACGGCAAGGGTGCTTTTTTGCTGTGCCGCACTTCCAATCCGGGCGGTGATGATTTGCAGAACCAGCGGCTCGCCAGCGTCGACGGTGAACCGCTGCTGTATGAACACATCGCGCGGCTCGCGCAAGGCCCGTGGAACCTGAATGGCCAGCTGGGTCTGGTGGTGGGCGCCACCTATCCGGCCGAGATTGAGCGAGTGCGGGCTGTGGCCCCGACGTTGCCGTTGCTGATTCCTGGTGTTGGCGCCCAAGGTGGCGATGCGGTGGCGACGGTCAAGGCCGGCTGGCGCGGCGTGAACGGTGAAACGGTGGCGCCGATCATCGTCAACTCGTCGCGTGCCATTCTGTACGCCTCCGCCAGTGACGACTTTGCGCAAGCGGCGCGCCGTGAGGCGCTCAAAACCCGGGATCTGCTGCAGGCGGCCAGGCTGGCCGCCTAACCTTCGGCCCCTCATGATCCCGGCTGGCCTAGGGGGATCTGATGGTGGTTTTGTTGGACCAGGCTGCTAAAAATCGTGTTGAAAGCCAAGCATCGAGAACCAGTTTGTATTGAGAAATATCAAGTGGATGCCGTGGCTCTTTCCTAGACTGGGTTAGATCAGCTTTGAGGCTGTGGTTAACCGACCGGTGGAAGAAGAGGGCAACATGGAAAAGATCTGGTTGAAAAATTATCCGCAAGGCATTGCGTCCGAGGTGGACGTGCACCAGTTTGCCTCCCTCAAGGATGTGCTGCGGCACAGTTGCGAGCGTTTTGGCGACTTGCCCGCTTACACCAACATGGGGGCGTCGATCTCCTTTGCGGAGCTTGACCAGAGCAGCCGGGATTTCGCCGCCTATTTGCAAAACACCCTGAAACTGATCAAGGGTGACCGGGTGGCGATCATGATGCCCAATTTGCTGCAGTACCCGGTGGCCCTGTTCGGGGTGCTGCGTGCCGGCCTGGTGGTGGTGAACGTGAATCCGCAGTACACCGCGCCCGAGCTGGAGCACCAGATCAAGGATTCGGGCGCCGTGGCCATTGTGGTGCTGGAGAACTTTGCCCACACCCTGCAGGAGGTGCTGGACAAGAACCCGACGCTGAAACTTTCTGTCATCACCACCGAGGTGGGCGACATGTTTTCGGTGGTCAAAGAGTTGCTGACCAATGTGGTGGTCAAGTACGTTAAAAAGATGGTGCCGGAATGGAAGATTGAGGACGCCATCGAGTTCAACGCCGCCTTGCGCGCGGGCCGTTCGCAAGCCTTGCATTTCATGCCGCTGGGCCATGCTGACATTGCTTTTTTGCAGTACACCGGCGGCACCACGGGCGTCGCCAAAGGGGCCGTGTTGACGCACGGCAACATGGTGGCAAACCTGCAGCAGTTGGGCGAGTGGCTCACGCACGACCTGCAGGAGGGCAAGGAGGTGTTTGTTTGCCCGTTGCCGCTGTACCACGTCTTCGCGCTGACGGCGAGCATGGTGTTCATGAAAATCGGCTCCCACACCATTCTGATCACCAACCCGAGGGACCTGCACGCTTTCATTCATGATCTCAAAAAGTACCCCTTCACGGCCATCATCGGCGTCAACACCTTGTACCGGGCGCTGCTCGATGAGCCTGAATTTGCGGAGGTGGACACCCACCACCTGAAGGTGACCATTGCCGGCGGCATGGCCGTGCAGCGTGTGGTGGCCGAGCGCTGGAAGCAGGCGACGGGCATGCCCATCATCGAGTCCTATGGGTTGACTGAAACCTCGCCCGGCGTGATCGCCAACCCCCTGAACAGCCCGGACTGGACCGGTGCCATTGGCATGCCTTTCCCGTCAACGCTGGCCAGCATTCTGGATGATGACGGCAACGAACTCCCGATCGGCGAGATCGGCGAGATCTGTGTGCGCGGCCCGCAGGTCATGTCCGGTTACTGGAACCGGCCGGACGAGACCGCGAAGGTGTTCACGCGCGATGGCTGGCTGCGCACGGGCGACATGGGGTTCATGGACGAGCGTGGCTACTTCAAGATCACAGACCGCAAGAAAGACATGATCATTGTTTCGGGCTTCAAGGTGTTCCCGAACCAGATTGAAGACGTTGTGGCGCTCCATCCCGCCGTGGCCGAAGTGGCGGCCATCGGCGTGCCGGATGAGCGCTCTGGTGAGGTCGTCAAGATCATCGTGGTCAAAAAATCGCCTACGCTGACAGAACAAGAATTGCTGGCGCATTGCCGGCAACACCTGACCGATTACAAGGTGCCCAGGCTCATCGAGTTTCGCGATGAGCCGTTGCCGAAGTCCAACCTGGGCAAGATCCTGCGCCGCGAGTTGCGGAATTTAGCTAAATAGACCGCCAGCCCTTGTCTGGTAAGCGCAAGTTGCTATGCAAACACTAGCATAGTGAGTGGGGTCGGAGGGCTCTGTAACCCTGAGGTCGGCGCTTGGGGTGGGTGGATAATGCAAAAACAATCGTTTTGCAACGTCGCCCTTCATCCTTCATGATTCACCGCCTCACCTCGTCATTCTCACGCAGCCTGCATGTGGCCGTGGTTTTGACCTGTGTCCTGATTGCTGTGTTTTCTGTTTATGTGTACTCGGAAAAACAGATTGACCAGGCCCATGAGCGGCGCTACCAGTCCCGTCTGCTGGCGGATGAGTTGCGGCAGTCGTCTGATGATCTGACCCGCATGGCCCGCACCTATGTGCTCACCGGCAATCCCGTCTACAAGCAGCACTACCTCGACATTCTGGCCATCCGGGACGGCAAAAAACCGCGGCCGGAAGGTGACGGCAGAACTTCTTGGGATTTAGCGCTTGTCAACCCGCCAGCCCGATCGGACAGTGGTGCCAAGGTGGCTTTGCTGGAGGTGATGCGGCAGGCCGGTTTTGCGCCGGACGAGTTCAGCAAATTGGAGCAAGCCAAGGCAGATTCGGACACCCTGACGGCGATTGAGTTTGCGGCCATGGCGCTGGTTGAATCGGCGGCTCCCAATCAGGATGTCCGCCACCTGCGGGCCATCCAGATGTTGCATGATGATGATTACCACCAGTTCAAGGCGGACATCATGCGACCCATCCATGAGTTTCTGGCGCTGGCAGATCGGCGGACCCTGCGCACGGTGCAGGAGGCCGAGGAAAAAGCCACGCTGCTGCTTGGGTTATTTGTCGCCGTGGGGCTGGGCCTGCTGCTGTCTCTCCGGCGAACCGTCAACGTCCTGCGCGCCACGCTGGGCGGCTCGGTGGACGAGGTTCATGCGCAGATCGCCCGCATCGGGCAGGGCCATATTGCCGAGCCGATTGCCGTCGCGCCAGGCCTGAGCGACAGTGTGCTGGGCTGGCTGGCCCAGACGCAGCATCAACTCAATGACATTGAGCAGGCGCGCCGGCAGACTGATCACCAGCTCAAGCGCTTGGCTAATCTGTATGCCGCGCTCAGTGACTGCAACAAGGCCATCGTTCGCTGTGTGAATGAGCAGGAATTGTTTGAGCAAATCTGCCGCGCCGCTGTGGACCACGGGGGGGCGAAGATGGCGTGGATTGGTCTGCTGGAGCCTGCCAGCCAGACGGTCAAACCTTTTGTTTCGTATGGCGCCGGCATTGAGTATTTGAAGGGTATCCACATCACGGTGGTGACCGATGAGGCGGCGGGGCAGGGGCCGACCGGCATCTCGGTTCGCAGCAATCAGCCGTACTGGTGCCAGGACTACCTGGGAGACGCCGCCACGGCGCCCTGGCATGCGCTGGGCGCCCAGTTTGGTTGGGCGGCGTCGGCCGCCTTGCCCCTGCATCGCAACGGCGAGGTCATCGGCGTCTTTAATGTCTACGCCGGCACGGTCAATGCCTTTGATAAGACGGTTCAGCATCTGCTGCTTGAAATGGCGTCCGACGTTGACTACGCCCTGCGCAACTTTGATCGCGAGGCACAGCGCGAGCGAACCCGGCAAATGGATGCCTTGCGCAGCTTCATGATGGAACGGCTGGTCAGCGAGTTGGCGCTGGAGCAAATCCTCAAGGATTTTGTACTCAAAATTGAAGACACCATGCCGGGCGCGCTGTGCTCAATTTTGTTGCTGGATGCCGAACGTCAGCACCTTGGTTTGGGTGCCGCGCCCCATCTGCCGGATTTCTACAACGCGGCCATTGACGGCGTGCAGATTGGGCCACAGACCGGCAGTTGCGGCACCGCTGCCTTTACCGGTCAGCGCGTCATCGTGGGGGAGATCGCCACGCATCCGTACTGGGTTGACTTCAAGGAGATTGCATCGCGGGCCGGACTGGCCGCCTGCTGGTCCGAACCCATCCGGTCCGGCAGCAACCAGGTGCTGGGCACCTTCGCCATCTACCACCGCGCGCCGGCCATGCCGCAAGCCTATGAGCTTGCACTCATTGAAATGGCCGCCCACCTGACGGCCATCGCCATCGAGCGCAAACGTGCCGAGTTGCAACTGCAACTGGTGGCCAAGGTGTTTGAGCATGGCAGTGAGGCCATCATGATCACGGACAGTCAGGGTTGCATCGTGCGGGTCAACCATGCCTTCAGCCAGATCACCGGCTACAGCGAGGCGGAAGCCCTCGGTCACAACCCGAGCCTGCTTTCCTCCGGGCGGCATGAGCCGGATTTTTTCCAGGCCATGTGGGCGGCCGTCCACGTCCATGGGCAGTGGCAGGGCGAAATCTGGAACCGGCGCAAGGATGGTTCCGTCTACCCCGAGTTGCTCTCCATCAGCCTGCTGCGCGACAGCAGCGGCGCGGTGGCGAACTATATCGCCATCGCCACCGACATCAGCAAGCATAAAAAAGATGAAGCGCATATCCAGCGCCTGGTCGATTTTGACCCGCTGACCGGGCTGCCCAATCGGCGCCTGCTGCGGGACCGGGTCGACAGCGCCTTGAGCCATGCGCAGCGTCACGGGGAACCGTTGGCCTTGATGTTCCTGGATCTGGACCGGTTCAAAAACGTGAACGATTCACTGGGTCATCACATTGGCGATGAGTTGCTGATTCAGGTGGCGCAGCGCCTCAAATCGACGCTGCGTGAAGAGGACACGGTGTGTCGTCTGGGGGGGGATGAGTTTGTCTTGCTGTGTCCGGGCCTGGACGCAGCGGGCGCGGCGCATGTGGCGAACAAGGTGCAGGAGGTTGCTGCGCAGCGCTACACCATCGATCAACAAGAACTGGCCATCACCTTCTCGATCGGCATTGCCCTGTTCCCCACCGACGGCGACTCGTTCGAGGCGCTGTCCATGAGTGCCGACACCGCCATGTACCGGGCCAAGCAGGGCGGCCGGAACGTCTTTCGCTTTTTCACGGCGCAGATGCAGACCGAATCCGCCCGCACCTTGCAACTGGAAAACGGTTTGCGCCGTGCGCTGGAGTTGCAGCAGTTTCATCTGGTGTACCAGCCGCAGGTGTCGCTGCAGGATGGCCGGGTGGTCGGCATGGAAGCCCTGCTGCGCTGGGACCATCCGACGCTGGGCCAGGTGTCACCGGCTGAATTCATTCCGGTGGCAGAAGACAGCGGGCTGATTCTGTCGATCGGCGAATGGGTGCTGCGTACCGCCACCCGGCAACTGCGGGTCTGGCTGGATGCCGGGCTGCCGATCCAGCAGATGGCGGTCAACCTGTCGGCCGTGCAATTTCGCCATGCCAATCTGCCGGAGCTGGTGACCCAGGTGCTGGCCGAGGCTGGCCTGCCGCCGCAGTTCCTGGAGCTTGAGCTGACGGAGGGGGTGGCGATGAACGACCCCCTGGGCGCCATCGCGGTCATGAACAAGCTGCATGAGCGCGGTGTGCGGATGTCGATTGACGACTTCGGCACCGGCTACTCGTCGCTCAACTACCTCAAGCGCTTTCAGGTTTACAAGCTCAAGATCGACCAGTCGTTTGTTCGTGACATCACCGATGATCCGGACGACAAAGCGATCGTCGTCGCCATCATCGCACTGGCGCACAGCCTGGGCTTTTTGACCATTGCCGAAGGGGTGGAGACTGAAGGGCAGCTGGCATTTTTGCGCGCACAGGGCTGTGACGAAGTCCAGGGTTACTTGTACAGCGAGCCGCTGCTGGCCGAGCCGTTCGAGGCGTTTGTGCGTCAGTCGCTGGCCGCCGGTGACAGCAGCCGCTTCAAATAGCGCCCGGTGTGGCTGGCCGGGTTGGCGGCAATGTCTTCCGGCGTGCCCACGCCCACCACCTGGCCGCCGCCAGCGCCGCCTTCCGGGCCCATGTCGATCAGCCAGTCGGCAGTCTTGATGACGTCCAGGTTGTGCTCGATGACCACAATCGTGTTGCCCGCATCTCGCAGCTGGTGCAACACTTTGAGCAGCAAGTCGATATCGGCAAAGTGCAGGCCGGTGGTCGGTTCGTCCAGGATGTAGAGCGTGCGCCCGGTGTCGCGTTTGCTGAGCTCCAGCGCCAGTTTGACGCGCTGCGCTTCCCCGCCAGACAGCGTGGTGGCGGCTTGTCCCAAGCGGATGTAGCTCAGACCCACGTCCAGGAGCGTGTGCAGCTTGCGGGCAATGCTGGGCAGTGCTTTCAGGAACTCGTAGGCGGCCTCCACCGTGAGGTCCAGAATTTGCGCGATGTTCTTGCCCTTGTACAGCACTTCCAGTGTTTCGCGGTTGTAGCGCTTGCCGGCACAAACGTCACAGGGCACGTAGACGTCGGGCAAAAAGTGCATTTCCACTTTGACCATGCCGTCGCCCTGGCAGGCTTCGCAGCGGCCGCCGGCCACGTTGAAGCTGAAGCGCCCGGGGCCGTAGCCGCGTTCGCGCGCCATTGGCATCTCGGCCATCAGCTCGCGAATCGGTGTGAACAGGCCGGTGTAGGTGGCTGGGTTGGAACGCGGCGTACGGCCAATCGGGGATTGGTCGACGTTGATGACTTTGTCGAAATGCTCGATGCCTTCGATCGATTCGTGCGCCGCCGGCTCGTCGTGGGCGCGGTACAGCGTGCGCGCGACTGCCGTGTACAGCGTGTCGTTGACCAGGGTGGATTTACCGGAACCTGAGACGCCGGTGACGCAGGTGAACAGGCCGACCGGGAACTCCACCGTCACGTCTTTGAGGTTGTGACCGGTGGCGCCGATCACCCGGAGTGACTGCATGTCGCCTTGGGTCGCCAGGTGGTTGGCCTCACGCGCCGCCCGGCGCTCGGCGGCCGGGCTGGGCGCGTGGTGCTTGGATTGGTATTTGTCAGCCGAATGCGCCGCGTGCACCGTGGGCAGCCAGGGCGTGCGGTGTTTCGGGATCGCAATTTTGAGCTTGCCCGCCAGATACTGGCCGGTCAGTGAATCCGGGTTGGCTTTGACCTCGTCAAACGTGCCCTGCGCCATCACGCGCCCACCATGCAGGCCGGCACCCGGCCCCATGTCAATCACATGGTCGGCGGCGCGCATCATGTCTTCGTCGTGCTCGACCACCAGCACGCTGTTGCCGATGTTGCGCAGGTGTTTCAGGGTGTCGATCAGGCGGTCGTTGTCGCGTTGGTGCAGGCCGATGCTGGGCTCGTCCAGTACGTACATCACGCCGGTCAGGCCGGAGCCGATCTGGCTCGCCAGCCGGATGCGCTGCGACTCGCCGCCGCTGAGGGTTTCGGCGCTGCGGTCCAGGCTGAGGTAGTTCAGTCCCACGTCGTTGAGAAACTTCAGCCGCAAGCCGATTTCACGCACCACTTTGGCGGCGATTTCGCCCTTGGCACCGTGCATTTGCAGGGTGTTGAAGTAAGTAAAGGCGTCGCGCAGGGTGGCGTGGCTGATCTCGAAGATGGCACGGGCTTGCGCGCCCTCGCCAATCTTGACGTGCCGCGCTTCCCGCCGCAGCCGGGAGCCTGCGCATTCAGTGCAGTGCTGGGTGCTGCGGTAGCGTGCCAAGTCTTCGCGCACCAGCGCCGAGTCGGTCTCCTTGTAGCGCCGCTGCATGTTGGGAATGATGCCCTCAAACGGATGCTTCTTGCTGAGCTTTTTGCCTTGTGCGATGCTGGTGTCGCCTCGGGCGGGACCCGAGTCCATCACGTAGCTGAACTTGATTTCTTCCTCGCCAGAACCCTGCAGTACGGCGTGCTGAATCTCGGCCGGCAGCGACTCAAAGGCCTGCTCAATGTCAAACTTATAGTGCTTGGCCAGGCTCTCCAGCAAGGCAAAGTAGTAACCGTTGCGCCGGTCCCAGCCCTTGATGGCGCCGCTGGCCAGACTGAGCGACGGGAACGCGACCACCCGAACTGGATCGAAAAACTCTTGCATGCCCAAGCCGTCACAGGCCGGGCAGGCGCCGACCGGCGAGTTGAAGGAAAACAGGCGCGGCTCCAGCTCGCTGATCGAGTAGCTGCACGCCGGGCAGGAGAATTTGGCGTTAAATAAGTGCTCTTTGGGGCTCTGGCCCCCGTCGCCATTGCGTGGCGTGCTATCAATTTCTAGGGCAATGGCGCGGCCGCCGGCGACCCGCAAGGCGGCTTCAAAGCTCTCGGCCAGCCGCTGGCGCAGCTGGTCTCGCGCCAGCGGCTCGGTGTCCGGGCGCACTTTGACGCGGTCAATCACGACGTCAATGTCGTGCTTTTCGGTTTTCTTCAGCGGCGGCAACTGGTCAAATTCATACGCTTGCCCGTTGACGCGAAAGCGCACATAGCCTTGCGCCTGCATGTCGGCAAAGACGTCGAGGAACTCACCCTTTTTCTCACGCGCCAGCGGCGCCAGAATCATCAGCCGGGTCTCGGCGGGCATGGCCAGCACCGCGTCCACCATCTGGCTCACGGTCTGGGCCTGCAGCGGCAGGCCATGGTCGGGGCAAAAGGGGGTGCCGGCGCGGGCAAACAGCAGCCGCAGGTAGTCGTGGATCTCGGTCACCGTGCCCACCGTGGAGCGCGGGTTGTGCGAGGTGGCCTTTTGCTCGATCGAGATGGCGGGGCTCAGGCCCTCGATCACATCCACATCGGGCTTGTCCATCAACTGCAAAAACTGCCGCGCATAGGTTGACAGACTCTCCACGTAACGGCGCTGGCCCTCCGCATACAGCGTGTCAAACGCCAGGCTGGATTTGCCGGAACCGCTCAACCCCGTGATGACCACCAGCTGGTTGCGCGGAATATCAAGATCAATGTTCTTGAGGTTGTGGGTGCGCGCACCCCGAATGCTGATGGTCTGCAGCTGCAAGGAAGCTGCGAGGGAGGTGCCGTCGGTGGGGGAGTTCAAGGTGAAATGTGCTCGGGAAAACCCACAATGATAGTGAAAGATGGCCGTGTTGACACGCGGCCGGGCCAGGGCGGCGGCAGATCGGGGACAATTCAGCGCTTGTGCCGCCGTGATCGTTCACGGACTTGTTTGTTGGAGAACGCTGTTTTGCCTAAAGTTGCTACCCCGTCGGCTGGAAAAATCCCTGTCATGGCCAGCGTGATGACGCCTGAGGAACGGCGCGCCAGCTTTTCGCTGGCCACTATTTTTGCCCTGCGCATGCTGGGGCTGTTCCTGATATTGCCGGTGTTTGCGATCGAAGCGGCCAAGTACCCCGGCGGGGATGATCCGACCCTGATTGGCCTGACCATGGGTATTTATGGCTTGACGCAGGCCATGCTGCAATTCCTGTATGGCATGGCGTCGGACCGGCTGGGGCGCAAACGGGTCATTGTGTTTGGTTTGCTGCTGTTCGCCGCCGGCAGTTTTGTGGCAGCCTGGGCGCCCAGCCTGACCTGGCTGGCGATTGGCCGTGCGGTGCAGGGGGCCGGCGCCGTCTCGGCGGCTGTGACCGCCTTGCTGGCAGACCAGACCCGGGATGTGGTGCGCACCAAGTCCATGGCGCTGGTGGGGGCCAGCATCGGGCTGATGTTTGCGCTGTCACTGGTGGCTGCTCCTTTGCTGGTGGCGCATATCGGGCTGGCGGGGCTGTTTGTGATGACGGGCGCTTTGGCGCTGGCGGGCGTGGCCGTGGTCATCTGGTGGGTGCCGGCCGAGCCTTTGCAACATAAAAACATGCCGCGTGGCCGTCTGCTGGAGGTGCTGCGCCTGCCGGCCTTACTGCGTCTCAATTTTGGCGTGTTTGTGCTGCACGCGGTCCAGCTGGCCATGTGGATGGCGGTGCCCGCCCTGCTGGTGCAAGCGGGTTTGCCGCATGAGCACCATTGGTGGGTGTACCTGCCTGCGGTCTTGGCCTCGTTCTTTGTCATGGGCAGCACGCTGTTCCCGCTGGAGAAGCGGGGTTACCTGCGGGCTGTGTTTTTGACCGCGGTGGGCTTGATCGCCGTGGTACAGCTCGGCTTTTGGCTTGTGGCCGCTTCAGGCGCACCGAGTGTGAGCGCTCTGGCTGTTTTGTTATTTGTATTTTTCTGTGGCTTCAATGTGTTGGAAGCCAGTCAACCCAGCCTGGCGTCGCGTGTGGCCCCGGCGCATGCCCGCGGCGCCGCCATGGGGGTCTACAACACGCTGCAATCACTGGGATTTTTTGCCGGTGGCGTGCTGGGCGGCTGGCTGGTCAAGCACCTGGGCGCGCAGGGCCTGTTTGCCGGCTGTGCCGCAGGCATGCTGTTGTGGCTGGTGGTGGCCTGGCCGATGCGGGCCCCGGTTGCCAATGCGCCGGGGCTGGTGGCAAAGGCGGGATAATCAAATTCTGGATCTTGCGGGACCGACCGTCGCAGCATCGCTGCAAGCTCTGTCCTCAACACTTTAAAAAGGAAAACCATGGCATCCGTTAATAAAGTCATTCTCGTGGGCAACTTGGGGCGCGACCCCGAAGTCCGTTACCTGCCCAGTGGCGACGCTGTGGCCAATATCACCATTGCCACCAGCAGCAAGTACAAGGGCAAGGATGGCAACATGGTCGAAGAGACCGAGTGGCACCGTGTCACGTTTTTCGGCAAGTTGGCCGAAATCGCGGGCCAGTATTTGAAGAAGGGCCGTCCCGTCTATGTGGAAGGCCGCATCAAGACCCGCAAGTACACCGACAAAGACGGCGTAGAGAAATACGCGACCGACATCATCGCCAATGAAATGCAGATGCTCGGTGGCCGTGAAGGCATGGGCGAACCCTCCCACGACGATGAAGGCTCTGGCGGCGGTTATTCCCGCCCGGCACCCGCCTCACGTCCCCAGGCTCCGGCGTCTGCGCCACGTCAGGCCCCGGCACAAGCCAAGCCTGCGAGTGGGTTTGACGATATGGACGACGACATTCCATTTTGATCAGCACGTTTTTGTAAAAAAGGCCCGTGGCATCAACGCTACGGGCCTTTTTTCTTGACGGGGTGAGTCGCCAGTAACTCAAGTCGGGCCAAGCTTGGCGCTAATCAGCGCCTCGTCGAGCGAGTCGAAGGTGGTGTTATGCCGGTCGGTCAGCGGGCCGCCACCGGGAATGACGTCGCCATTCTGCTCGTAACCAATGGCCTTGAACTTCCATGTCCCGTTGATCAGCTTCAGGTTGCCTACATGTTCACCCTGGTCCGTCAGGACACGGTAGACGAGGTCATTGAATTTGGTGAGTTTCATTTTGTTCATCCTAGCCCAACTGAGTTGGAGTGTGTGCAAGCCAGGCATCCTGCAAGGGCGGCAGGAGGGGTCTGCCGCCGCCCTTCACTCAGCCCGGGCGTCCATCCAGTCGACAGCCTGCAGAGAAAATTTCATTTCAGGCATTCCTTGACCGCTTTGTCCAAGTCATCGACATGGATCAAGATGGTTCTTGATGGCCGCATGCGGGTGCTGAAATTTTCATCGACAGAGATACGGCAATCGCTTGTTGAGGCTTACCTTGCGATCGGTTACGACGACGATGTCGTCGAGTTTTGGGACCACTTGGACGCGAAGCAACTCACGCCATCAAGCCTCGCGGCTTAGTGCTGGCGTTTGGTCTGGAGCTTTTTGGCGCGCAGGTGCGTCGCCATTTGATTAACGATGTTGGCGACCATCGCACGGTCGTCAGGATTCAGCTCCGCGAGTTGGCTAGCAATGGCAGCGGCTTGGTCCGCGCTCCGATTGCTGGCTTCGAGCAGCAGCTCGTCCACGCGGCAGCCGAAGAGCTCCGCGAACTCAAATAGACGGGCCAGGGTCGGCGGCACCATGCCTCGCTCGATCCGCGAAACCGTCTCGGCGCCCACTTCCAACGCTTCGGCTACATCCTCTTGGGTCATTTGAGTCTGAGCTCGCGCGCGGGCGATGAGCGCGCCAACGGCTTTGGCGATTCGTTTTTGTTGTTGGGGGGTCATGGGCATTCTCAAACAACATGGATGGTCGTCTCCCAACTGAAAAATATGAAGGACATACAATGTTGCCTATCAACCGTTTATGATGTCTACGCGTTGCGGATTGGCGCGAATCGAGCCATGGCGAAAACAAGGAGCAGGTATGGGGGTGGATTGACTACTTCATGGTTTCCGGGACCGGACAAGCCGTAGTCAACGGTTGTCGCCTGGATTCAAGCGTTGCGGGTTGGACACCTGTTCAGGTTCGCCACCCGCGCTCGCAATGGTCACATTTCGAATGCATGTCAACAATATAAGGGTAAACCCGGGGGGGGGGGGGGGTAACTGAATAACAATGACCCCCTGGCATTTTAAAATAGGGACGGTGTTGAGATGGATCAAACAGATGTTGCGGTAAGCAACGCGATAGCAAATTCGAACCCGAAATCGGGCTCACCGGAACTCACGATTCGCGAGTTCCTCGCCTTCAAACTCGGAGATGAAGAATACGGCATGGACATCCTGCGCGTGCAGGAAATCCGCTCCTTTGAGCGCCCCACCCGCATGGCCAACGCCCCGGCTTACATCCTGGGCGTGGTCAACCTGCGTGGCGTGATCGTGCCCATCATCGACATGCGCATCAAGTTCAACCTGGCGCAGGTGAACTACGACACCTTCACGGTGGTGATCGTGCTCAACATCGGCAAGCAGGTGGTGGGCATGGTGGTCGATGGTGTTTCCGACGTAATCACCTTGACGCCGGAGCAGATGCGCCCGGTGCCCGAGTTCTCCTCAGCTATTGGCAGCGACCACCTGCTGGCCATCGGCTCGCTGGAAAACCGCATGCTGATTCTGCTCGATATCGAAAAACTCATGACCAGCGCCGAGATGGGGCTGGTCGCGCCAACCTTGCAGTAAGCCTCTCACCTCAGACATCAAAGGACAACATCATGAAATTCTCTGACTTCAAAATCGGCGCCAAGCTCGGTGCAGCCTTTTTTGTCGTGATCTTGCTGACCGCCAGCCTCGGTGGCTTCGCCGTCACCCAGCTCGCCAAAATCAACGACAGCACCGCAGACCTCGCCACCAGCTGGCTGCCCAGCATCAAGGTGCTGGGACAGATACAGAGCACGACGAACCAATTCCGCCGTGCCCAGGCTATCCATATCATGACCGTCGATGACAAGGAGATGGACACCGTCGAGAAGCGATTCGAAGAGCTCAAGAAGAAGCTCGCCGAACAGCAGACCGCCTATGAACCGATGATCACCGCCGGCGAGGAGAAGAAGACCTACGAGCAGTACAAGCAGCATCGCGATGCCTTCTTTGCCACCCACCTCAAGCTGCTGCCGCTGTCACGCGGCGGCGACAAGACGCTAGAGCAAGCCAAAGCCTACTACCGCGGCGAATCGCGCAACGCATTCGCCGCGATGGACGAGGACATAGAGATCCTCATCGAGATCAACAATAAGGGCTCTGACGTGGCCTACAAGTCCGCACAGGCCACCTACTCGCAAGCGCGTGCCTGGGTCATCGGCATGTTGGGCAGCGCCATTGTCATCGCGGCGCTGCTGGCGGTGTGGATCACGCGGCTGATCACCCGCCCGATAGCGCAAGCCGTCAACGCCGCCGAGCGCATTGCCGTCGGCGACCTGACGGTGGAGCTGAACGCCGAAGGCAAGGACGAAACTGCACAACTGCTGATCGCGATCAAGGCGATGCAGACCAGCCTTGCCAAGGTGGTGAGCACCGTGCGTGAGGGCTCCGAGGGCGTGGCCACGGCCAGTGCACAAATCGCCCAGGGCAACAACGACCTGAGCCAGCGTACCGAGGAGCAGGCCAGCGCACTGGAAGAAACAGCAGCCTCGATGGAGCAGCTCAGCGCCACAGTGAAGCAAAACGCCGACAGCGCCAAACAGGCCAACCAGTTGGCCCAAAGCGCCAGCACCGTCGCCGTCAAGGGCGGCGAAGTCGTCGCCCAGGTCGTGGACACCATGAAGGGCATCAACGATTCGTCCAAGAAAATTGCCGACATCATCAGCGTGATCGACGGCATTGCCTTCCAGACCAATATTCTGGCATTAAACGCCGCCGTGGAAGCGGCGCGGGCCGGTGAGCAGGGCCGCGGCTTTGCCGTGGTGGCCACTGAAGTGCGGAGTCTGGCCGGGCGCTCGGCGGATGCCGCGAAAGAAATCAAGAGCTTGATTAACGCCAGCGTGGAGCGGGTCGAACAAGGCACGGTTCTGGTTGATCAGGCGGGTGCCACCATGACCGAGGTGGTGGGCTCAATCCGCCGGGTCACCGACCTCATGGGCGAGATCAGCGCGGCCAGCACCGAGCAGAGCCAGGGCGTGGCGCAGATCGGCGAGGCGGTGCAACAGATGGATCAGGTGACGCAGCAAAATGCAGCGCTGGTGGAAGAGATGGCAGCAGCAGCAAGCAGCCTCAAATC
The DNA here is from genome assembly GCF_012927445.1 of Rhodoferax sp. Taxonomy (GTDB): domain Bacteria; phylum Pseudomonadota; class Gammaproteobacteria; order Burkholderiales; family Burkholderiaceae_C; genus Rhodoferax. The sequence continues at coordinate 1,019,288 of NZ_JABBPD010000004.1, read as the reverse complement.
GCAGGCGCAGGATTTGGTCGGCACGGTGGCAGTATTCAAGCTGGCGCAAGGAGAGGGTGGCTTCGCACCTGGCAGCCATCATGCAGTCACGCCGCTAAGCCACAGCGCGCCGAAGCAGTTTGCCCCAGTCAGGAAGGCTGCGCCCAAGTTCAAGGCCGCCTCCAAGCCAGTGGCATTGGGTGCGCCCGCAGCAACGCCCAAGGTTGCGCATGACAGGGCCGCGAAAACGGGCGGCGACGATTGGGAAAGTTTCTAACCGAAATCATCGACTGGTGCCGCAACCATGACAAATTCCAACTCACACGAGAGCACTGAGGCAACTGTTTCTGATCTCGTTGTTGCCTTGAATGAACTGCGAGACACGTTGATTAATGCCTCGCTGATGCTGCAAGACCTCCAGTTTGAACTTGATTCAGTGATGCGAAGTGCGGCGATTGAGCATTCAAACGAGTTGATGGAAAGAGTCAAAGCTCCGGGCTGACTGGGGCCGCAATGGTCGCTACATGCCGAGTCTGGGTTGCGATGCTGGGCGGGTCAAAGGACCTATAAAGTTCACATCTTTGCGATACGCAGAAGGTGGCAGCAGCGAAGGGCTGATGCTGATCGTGAGGGATGCCACGCACGGCTGGGATAGGTTCAGTTGGTAGTAGGAGTGATTATCTGAGCACTCGTGGCCGTTCCTTGTTGGGTCCTGCAATGAGTGGGAGACCGGCAGCGGGATTGCCTGCACCGTTTTGGCCTTGCTGCTCCGCTTCAAATTGGCTGACCCAGCGCCTGACGGCACTTTCGCCAAGTTTCATGTCTTTACAGACTTGGCTGATGCTCAAGCCTTGGGTTTTTACCATTTGAGCCACCTGGAGCTTGAAGCTGGCGTCAAAGGTTCTTCGGGGTTTTGGTTTATTCACTTCTGTCGCCATTTAGGTTTGAAAAAACCTATCGTTGTATCTTTTTAACTGATGTTACGCAGCCACCCCTGATAGGCTTCATGGATGAAAAAACCTGACCTGGATTTGTACACGGACTATTTGTTGAGCACCTTGCAGTGACTTGACTTGCGACTATGGCGCCATCACCACGACCTACAAAAAACGCTGGCAAGTGGAGGTATTTCACAAATCATTGAAGTCCAATGCCAACCTGGCCAAGTCCCCCACGCGGACGCTGCGAACCCAAAGCAACCACGTCTTCATGGCCATTTACGCCACGTTCAAGCTGGAATGCTTGAGCATTACAAACAAGCTCAACCCCTTTGCGCTTTGTCGCAAGCTACTTATCAACGCATCTCGCACTGCCTATGCCCAGCTTCAGCTGTTCCGAGCGGTTGCGTAACATCAGTTTTTAAATTAGACCACCACAGACACTTGTCGAATCTTGTACTGTGGGGGGTATGGATATATACTCCGCTCAGTATCTTAAGGTGCCTCATGAGTTCACTTGCATTCCCCGTCTTTTTCCGTTCTGCCCGTCACGCCATGCCGTGGTTGGGTGCCGTTGTCATGTCTTTCGCTGCGGCGCAGGGCGTGATTCAAGTGCCAACCGTGCAGGTGCAGGCCAAGGCGGTGGGGACTGTATTTGAGTTGGATGGGGTGATTCAGCCGGTCAAGCAGAGCACGATTTCGGCGCAGACGAGCGGGCGCATTGCCACGCTGGCCGTCAAGGCTGGCGACAAAGTGCGGGCGGGTCAGTTGCTGGCCATCATTGATGACCGCGAGACCCAAACCGGGGTTCAGCGTAGCCAGGCGCAGGTGGCGCAGGCGCAAGCCGAGCTCCGCAATGCGCAGTCCAATTTTGATCGCACACGTGATTTGCAGACCAGGGGCTTTGTCAGTGCCGCGGCACTGGACACGGCCGAATCCCAACTCAAGGGGGCATTGGCCGGGCGAGACCAGGCCGGTGCGGGCGCCAGGCAGTCGGCCTTGGCGCAGGGCTTTACCCGCGTGACCGCTCCTTTTGAGGGCTGGGTGCTGCAGACGCAGGTCGAAGCAGGCGATCTGGCGGTCCCGGGAAAACCGCTTCTCACCCTCTATGCGCCGTTGCCTATTCGGGCGGTTGTCCAGGTGCCTGTCTCGCGCGCGAGCCAGGTGCGTGCGTCGGGTGCCGTGGATGTGTTGATGCAAAACAGTGAAGGGGGAACCCAATGGATTCGACCCGTGTCGCGCAGCACCGTGCCCACGGCGGATCCGGTGTCGCAAACCATTGAATGGCGTCTTGAATTGCCATCGGAGGCGGCAAAGACCTTGTTGCCAGGCCAGCAGGTGCGGGTGCGTTTTACCGGCGGGCAGGCTAATCGCACGCTGGTCCCTGGCGCCGCGGTGTTGCGGCGAGGTGAGTTGACCGCCGTTTATGTGGTGTCGGGCAAGGGCTTTGTACTCAAGGCAGTCCGTTTGGGGGTTGACCACGGGGCCGAGGGTGTTGAGGTGGTGGCCGGTCTGATGACGGGTGACCGCGTGGCGCTGGACCCGGTGAAAGCCGGTCTGGCGGGTGCACAAGCGATGTCGCAAGCCGCCGCCCAGCCGGCTGAGGTCAAGTGATGGACATGAAAGACAAGCCATCCATGGGCATTTCCGGCCGGATTGCGGCGGCATTCCAGACCAATGCACTCACGCCCTTGCTGGCGCTGGTCGCTTTGCTGTTGGGCCTGTTCGCGGTGTTGGTCACGCCGCGTGAAGAAGAGCCGCAAATCAATGTGACGATGGCCGACGTGCTGATTCCTTTCCCAGGCGCCAGCAGTGTGGATGTGCAGAACATGGTGGCGCGACCGGCCGAGCAGGTACTGAGTCAGATCGCCGGCATCGAGCACACCTATTCCGTGGCGCGGCCCGGTTTGGCCGTGCTGACCGTGCAATTCAAAGTGGGTGTGCCGCGCACGGAAGCTTTGGTGCGTTTGTATGACGTGCTCAATGCCAATCAGGACTGGCTGCCGCGCGATCTGGGCACGCTAAGCCCCATAGTGAAACCCAAAGGTATTGATGATGTGCCGGTGCTCGGGGTGACCTTGTGGAGCCGCGAGGCCTTGCCTGCCTACGAACTGGAGCGGGTCGCCCATGCGGTGGAGATCGAGCTCAAGCGCGTGCCCGGTACGCGCGAGGTGCAGACCATTGGCGGGCCGGGTCGGGCGGTGCATGTATGGTTGGATCCGGCACGACTGCGTGATCGGGGCATCGATATCATGAGTCTCAAGCAGACGCTGGCGGCGGCCAACTTTGGCATGCCCTCCGGGTCAGTGCTGGATGCGACGACGCCATCGGGCCAGATGCTCAGTATTGAGGCGGGTGAATTTTTGCGTTCGGCGCAGGACGTGGGTGACCTCGTCGTCGGCGTGAGCAAGGGGCTGCCGGTCTATTTGCGTGAGGTGGCACGGGTTGAGTCCGGTGCTCAAATACCACAGCGTTATGTCTGGTTTACCCCCGGCGACGCCGCTGCACAGCCCGTGGCATCGACGACGGACAAGGTGGCCGGCAGTGTGTACCCGGCGGTGACGCTGACCGTCACCAAAAAGCCGGGAGAAAATGCGGTTGATGTCGCGCAGGCCGTCCGTGAGCGCATCAAGGCCCTGAGCAACACCGTGATTCCCGCCAACATGGAAACCACCATCACCCGTGATTACGGGGAGACGGCGGCTGAAAAGGCCAACAAGCTGATCCAGAAGCTGGCCTTTGCCACCGGCTCGGTCATCTTGCTGGTTGGCTTTGCCTTGGGTCGGCGCGAAGCGGTGATTGTGGGCGCAGCGGTCATTCTCACGCTGACTGCCACGCTCTTTGCCTCCTGGGCCTGGGGTTTTACGCTCAACCGCGTGTCGCTGTTTGCACTGATTTTTTCGATTGGTATTTTGGTGGATGACGCGATTGTGGTGGTCGAAAACATTCATCGTCACCAGAAACTGACGCCGGATGCCACCCTCAAGGACATCATTCCCCGCGCGGTGGATGAGGTCGGCGGCCCCACCATCCTTGCCACCCTGACCGTGATTGCAGCTTTGCTGCCGATGGCCTTTGTGTCCGGCCTGATGGGCCCCTACATGAGTCCGATCCCGATCAACTCCAGTCTGGGCATGGCGATCTCCCTGGCGATCGCGTTCACGGTCACGCCCTGGCTCGCGCTCAAGCTGATGAAGCCGCAAGGGCATGCACCGGCTGACCCCGGTAGTGCCAAAGGGTTGGGTCCGAAACTCCAAACCCTGTTCACGCGGGTACTGACCCCGCTGCTGGACAGCGCCCGCAAGCGTTGGTTGCTGTTGGCGGGCATTCTGGTGGCCCTCCTGCTGTCCGTGGGCCTGACGCTGGTTGAATGGGTCGTGATGAAGATGCTGCCGTTTGACAACAAAAGCGAGTTCCAGGTGGTAGTGGAAATGCCGGCCGGCACACCGCTGGAAAACACAGCGGCCACGCTGCATGAGTTGGGCGCTTTTTTGGCAAAACAGCCCGATGTTTTGAACTTGCAAGCCTATGCGGGAACCGCGTCGCCGATCACCTTCAATGGGTTGGTGCGGCAGTATTATTTGCGAGCCGATGCGGAGCAGGGTGACCTGCAGGTGAACCTGGTGGACAAGCACCATCGCAGCGAAAAGAGCCATGTGATTGCACAGCGGCTGCGCCCCGATCTGGAAAAAATTGGCCTGCGACACAACGCCCGCATCAAAGTGGTCGAGGTGCCGCCTGGCCCGCCGGTGATGTCGCCCTTGATGGCCGAAGTCTATGGTCCGGACGAAGCGGGGCGCCAGCAAGTGGCCAGCCGCGTGGCGAAGGCTTTTGCCGATACGCCCGACATCGTCGGCATTGACACTTCGCTGAAAGAAAATGCACCGAGGGCCTTCTTGCGGGTGCGCCGCCAGCAGGCCGAATCATTGGGCATTCCTGTTTCGGTGATTGCGCGGAGTGCGGCGATGGCCCTGTCGGGAACGGATGCGGCTTACCTGCACGATGGGCAGTCCAAATACCCGGTGCCGGTGCGCTTGCAACTGCCGCAGACTTCCCAGATCGGTCTGGATGCCTTGTTGGCCATTCCACTGCGTGCCGCCAACGGCCAGATGGTGCCCTTGTCCGAACTGGTGCAGATCGAGCGTGGCGTGATTGACAAACCGTTGTTCACCAAGGACCTGCAGGGGTTGAGCTATGTGTTCGGCGACATGGCAGGCAAGCTGGATTCACCGTTGTATGGTCTTTTTTCCATCCGCGACAAACTGGCCGCTGCGGCCTTGCCGGGGACCGGCAAGCTGGGCGAGTACTGGATTCACCAGCCTGCCGATCCGTACCGTGAGTACGCGATCAAGTGGGATGGCGAATGGCAGATTACCTATGAAACTTTCCGTGACATGGGGGCTGCCTATGGTGTGGGCCTGATTCTGATTTACCTGCTGGTGGTGGCGCAGTTTCGCAGTTACCTGACGCCGCTGGTCATCATGGCCCCCATTCCGCTCACCCTCATCGGTGTGATGCCCGGGCACGCCCTGCTGGGGTCGCAGTTCACAGCCACCTCCATGATTGGCATGATTGCACTGGCCGGCATCATTGTGCGCAACTCGATTTTGCTGGTGGATTTTATCGAGCTGCAAGTCAGACAGGGTATGCCGTTCAAAGACGCCGTGGTGCAGTCGGCTGCGGTACGGGCGCAACCGATCGCATTGACCGGCCTGGCCGCCATGATCGGCGCCTTTTTTATTCTCGATGACCCGATCTTTAACGGGCTCGCCATCACCCTGATTTTTGGTATTCTGGTGTCGACCCTGCTCACGCTGGTGGTCATTCCTGTCCTCTATTACGCGTTGTTCAGACGGCGTATGGAATCGCGCGCAGACGCGAATGCTCCTAAGGTTCATCCTACTTAAATCAACTACATCTGCAGGAGACAAATCATGGCTCACATCGTCATCATGGGTGCTGGCATCGGCGGCGTGCCCGCCGCTTACGAACTTCGCGAGTTGCTGGCCCAAGAGCACCGCATCACCGTCGTCAATACGACTGACTATTTCCAGTTTGTTCCGAGCAATCCCTGGCTTGCCGTGGGCTGGCGCGAGCGCGAGCAGATCACGCTGCCGATTGGGCCGTATCTGGAGCGCAAAGGCATTGCCTTCATTGCCAAAGCGGTGACCCAGATTGATGCGCCGGCCAATCGCTTGACGCTGGACGGTGGCGATACGCTGGACTATGACTACCTGGTGATCACGACCGGCCCCAAGCTGGCTTTCAACGAGGTGCCGGGGGCCGGCCCCCTCACGTCGGGCGGTGGTGGCTTCACCCACTCGGTGTGCAGCGTCGACCATGCGCAAGAGTTTTTTGCCGACTATCAGAAATTTCTCGAAAACCCCGGTCCACTGGTGATTGGCGCGATGCCTGGTGCCAGCTGCTTCGGCCCGGCTTACGAGTTTGCCTTCATTCTTGATACCGACCTGCGCCGGCGCAAATTGCGCCATAAAGTGCCCATGACGTACGTGAGCAGTGAGCCCTACATCGGGCATTTGGGGCTGGGCGGCGTGGGTGACAGCAAATCCATGCTGGAGTCCGAAATGCGCAACCGGGACATGAAGTGGATCACCAATGCCAAGACCACCCGGGTTGAGGACGGCAAGATGTTTGTCACCCAACTGGATGATCTGGGCAACGTTTACAAAGAGCATGAACTCGGCTTCAAGCTGTCGATGATGCTGCCCGCCTTCAAGGGCGTCGATGCGGTGGCCGCTGTCCCGAACCTGTGCAATCCGCGCGGCATGGTACTGATTGACGAGTTCCAGCGCAGCAAGGCCTATCGCAACATTTTTTCAGCCGGTGTGTGCGTCGCAATTCCCCCGGTGGAAGTGACGCCCGTGCCCACCGGAACCCCCAAAACCGGCTACATGATCGAGAGCATGGTGGGCGCCATCGTGCACAACATCGCGGACGAGCTGGCGGGTAAACCGGCCGAAGCCAAAGGCACCTGGAATGCCATCTGCCTGGCCGACATGGGCGATACCGGGGCCGCCTTTGTAGCCTTGCCGCAGATCCCGCCGCGCAACGTGAACTGGTTCAAGAAGGGCAAGTGGGTTCACCTGGCCAAGATCGGATTTGAGAAATATTTCATGCGCAAGATCAAAACCGGCAACTCAGAGCCGATCTACGAAAAGTATGTGCTCAAACTGTTGGGCATCGTGCGCTTGGCGGACAAAACCAAGTCGTAAATTTCACCCTTTTGTTTAAATTGTTTATAGGAGTTTCACCATGACCGTTCAACGCTACATCGTTGTCATTGCCGGCCTTTTCATCATGATTTCACTGGCGCTGGGGGTGGAGGGCAGCCCCTTCTTCGTCAGTAAATGGGCGCTTGCCTTCACGGCATTTGTCGGCGCCAATCTGTTCCAGTCGGGCTTTACCAATTTTTGTCCGCTGGGCATCATCCTGAAAAAACTCGGTGTGCCTGAGTCGAAAATCGGCTGCGCCAACTGAGATCGCAAGTCAGCGATATCGCTTCACATTTTTTCAGGAAACGCCATGAGTGAGACCAGCATCCACGTTCAGCTCCAGCAAAAGCAGGACTACCAGTTTGACATTCATTTCGGGAATGCGATTCCGTCGCTGTTAGGTGATGAACCCGCGCCGCTGGGAAGTGGGCAAGGCCCGTCGCCGGTGCAGTTGCTGGCGTCGGCGGTTGGCTGCTGCCTGTCGGATTCCTTGCTGTTTGCGTTGCGTAAATTCAAGCAGGCCCCCGAACCGATTCGGTGCGAAGTGGAAGCCGATGTCGGCCGCAATCCCGAGGGGCGAATCCGGGTGCTGGGCATCAAGGCGGTACTGACGCTGGGGGTGCCCGCCGCCGCGTTAGCGCACCTGGACCGTGTGCTCGAACAGTTTGAAGCCTACTGCACGGTGACGCAGAGCGTGGGGCAAGGTATTCCGGTCAGTATCGAGGTGGTCGATGCGCTGGGCGTGCGGCTGAAATGAGTTCAACCGGGAATCTATCGATGAATGCTGCCGGCCCCTCCCGCGTGACCGTGATTGGGGCGGGCTTTGGCGCGCTGTCGGTCGTGCGGGAGTTGCGCCGGCGGGATGCCTGCGTTGACATCACCTTGATTGCACCGCGCGCCGAGTTGCACTATTTGCCCGGCATCATCTGGATTCCCAGTGGCTTGCGCACGCGTGAGCAACTGGTGGTGCCGCTGGATAATTTCTTTCGCCGCATGCGTGTCCAGCATGTGGCGGGCGACGTCACCGGCCTGCGTGCCGGTGGGCGCATCGTGGACCTCATCACCAATGGCGTCGCGAGCGAAGTGCGCAATGACGCGCTGGTGATCGCCTCGGGTGGGCGCTTCCTCAAGAAGCTGCCGGGCATCGAGCACGCCATCACGCCGTGTGAAGGCATTGCGTCGGCGGAGCGCATCCGCGACCAACTGCAACAAATGCAGGGCGGCACCATTGCCTGCGGCTTTGCCGGCAACCCGAACGAACCCAGTGCGGTGCGCGGCGGGCCCATATTTGAATTTTTGTTTGGCCTTGACGCGCAACTCAAACGCGAAGGGCGGCGTGACAAGTTTGAGCTGGTGTTCTTCAATCCGTCGACCGAGCCGGGTAACCGTCTGGGCGCCAAGGCGGTACGCCATTTGCTGGATGAAATGGCGCGGCGGGACATCCACACGCATCTGGGCCACAAACTGAAAGCGTTTGAAGCCGACAAGATCGTCACCGAAGGTGGCGAATTCAAAGCCGACATGATTCTGTTCATGCCGGGCATGACCGGCAACCTGTGGTTTGACCAGACGGAGCTGGCGCGTTCACCCGGTGGGTTGCTGAAGGCCGATGCGCACTGCCGTGTGGAGGGGGCTGAGCATGTCTATGTGGTGGGGGATTCGGGCAGTTTCCCCGGCCCGGACTGGATGCCGAAACAAGCCCACATGGCGGACTTGCAGGCTGCCGCGGCGGCCGCGAACCTGCTGGCCGGCTTGCAGGGGCAGGCCGCCAATGCAACTTTCAAGGTGGAGCTGATCTGTATCATCGACGCCCTTGACCATGGCACGCTGGTATGGCGTACGCCCCAGCGCAACATCATCTTGCCCCCATCCCGTTTGTTTCATTGGGCCAAGCGCGGATTTGAGTGGCTGTATTTGAGGAAATACCAATGACTAAACTGACGGACGCCACCGCCCGGACCGACATCCTCAATCGTCTGCGCCGCGCCGAGGGGCAGATTCGGGGCGTGCAACGCATGATCGAAGAGGGCGAAAGTTGTCTCAAGATCGGGCAACAATTCTCGGCTGTGCGCAAAGCGCTGGACAGCACCTACCTGCGGATGACGATGTGCTTCATGGAGCAGGAGCTTGAAACCTGCATGCAGCCCGATGAGGCCCAGAAACCCGCGCTGGACCACATGCTGAAAGACATGGAAGCCCTGCTGGCCCGCATGGGTTAAGCGGATTTATAGGAAATTGGGCGCTAGCCCCCGTCAATTGTGCGCAAGTAGCTATTAAATTAATAGCGTATCAAGCGCTAATCACGCCGCCGCCCAGGCACACTTCTCCGTCGTACAGCACCGCCGACTGGCCGGGCGTCACGGCCCACTGCGGGTCGGGAAACGTCAGGTTGAATGTGTCACCGGCGCCCGCGGCCAGTGTGCATGTGGCATCGGCCTGGCGATAGCGGGTTTTGGCCGACAACTGACCGGCGACCGGCGCCGTGCCGGCAACCCAGCTGGCATCTTGCGCCGTCAACGTGAAGGACTGCAGCCACGGATGCTCGTGCCCCTGCACCACCCACAGCGTGTTTTTTTCCATGTCCTTGCGCGCGACAAACCAGGGGGCGTGCTCGCCACCGCCTTTTTGTGCGCCTTTGGCTTTGATGCCGCCGATGCCCAGACCCTGGCGCTGGCCCAGCGTGTAAAAGCTCAAGCCGACATGCTGGCCAATGGTGCGACCCTTGTCATCCTTGATGGGGCCGGGTTCCTTGGCGATGTAGCGGTTCAGGAAGTCGCGGAACGGCCGCTCGCCAATGAAGCAGATGCCGGTGGAATCCTTCTTTTTGGCGTTCGGCAGACCAATCTCCAGGGCCAGGCGACGCACCTCGGTTTTGAGCAGTTCGCCCACCGGGAACAGCGTTTTGGACAGCTGCGCCTGGTTCAGCCGGTGCAGAAAGTAGCTTTGGTCCTTGGACGGGTCCAGGCCCTTGAGCAGCTCATGCTTGCCGGTGGCGTCGTTCAGGCGGACCCGGGCGTAATGGCCGGTGGCAATTTTTTCCGCACCAAGGCGCAGCGCGTGGTCCAGAAACGCCTTGAACTTGATCTCGGCATTGCACAAAATATCCGGGTTCGGCGTGCGCCCGGCCTGGTATTCGCGCAAGAACTCGGTGAATACTCGGTCTTTGTACTCCGCTGCAAAGTTGACGTGCTCAATCTCAATGCCAATGACGTCGGCCACGGCGGCCGCGTCGACAAAATCGATGTTGGAAGAGCAGAACTCCGAGTCGTCGTCATCTTCCCAGTTCTTCATGAAGATGCCGATGACCTCATAGCCTTGTTGCTTCAGCAGCCAGGCGGTCACCGCCGAGTCGACGCCTCCGCTCAAACCCACTACCACCCGTTGTCCAATGTGTTGCTTGTCCATAGGGATGGGATTATCCCAGTCGCAGCCCCTGTTGATCCGCCACCGTCGGATCGGTGTACAAAAAATTCAGGGGGTAACGCTGCCCCGCCAGATAGTCGTCCATACAGCGCACGACGGAGGTGCTGCGGTGCCGTGCCGCGCTGGCACGAATTTCATCCGGCGTCATCCAGAGCGTTCGCACGATGCCCGTATCGAGGGACCGGCCGGCTTGCACTTCGCCCACGACGCCGCAAAAAGCGAAGCGCAAATAGGTGATGTCCTCGGCATCGGCTTCGCCACTGGCGAGGCGCTGGAACCGGGACATATAAACGCCCACCAGCGCGGTGGGGCGGAAGGGCTGTGTGGTCTCCTCCAGGGCCTCGCGGGCGCAGCCCTCGATGAGGCTTTCGCCGGGATCGAGGTGCCCGGCCGGGTTGTTGAGCTTGAGGCCCTCGGGGGTGTGTTCTTCCACCAGCAGGAATTTGCCGTTCTGCTCAATGATCGCGGCCACCGTGACGCTGGGTTTCCATCTTGTGTTCATGCCGGATTATGCGCAACTTCCACACGAAAATGTGACCGGCAAGCAGGCGACAGGCCGGGCTAACCCGCCTCAAAAAGCCAATAAAACTGATGTAAGCTTGCGGCAAGCTAAAAATCAACTAAAAGAGGAGTCACCCCATGCTGATTGGTGTACCCACTGAAACTACAGTGGGAGAAACCCGTGTTGCCGTCACCCCCGAGACGGCGAAAAAACTCAAAGCGCAAGGTCACACGATTCGCATCCAGTCCGGTGCGGGCGTGTCGGCCAGCGTGCCGGATGACGCCTACACCGCCGCCGGTGCAGAAATTACCGATGCCGCAGGCGCTTTCAGTTGTGAGCTGGTCCTCAAAGTGCGCAGTCCGTCGGAGACGGAAGCGACGCTGATGAAGCCCGGTACCTGCGTGGTGGGCATGCTCAACCCGTTTGATGCCACCGGCTTGCAGCAGCTGGCGCAGGCCGGCTTAACCGGCTTTGCGCTGGAGGCAGCGCCCCGCACCTCGCGCGCCCAAAGCATGGACGTGCTGTCGAGTCAGGCCAATATTGCTGGCTACAAAGCCGTGATCATTGCCGCCAACCAATACCAGCGCTTTTTCCCCATGCTGATGACCGCTGCCGGCACCGTGAAAGCGGCCCGCGTCGTCATTCTGGGGGTCGGGGTGGCGGGCTTGCAGGCCATTGCCACCGCCAAGCGGCTCGGCGCCGTGATCGAGGCGTCGGATGTGCGCCCCAGCGTGAAAGAACAGGTCGAATCGCTCGGCGGCAAGTTCATCGATGTGTCGTATGACACGCCGGAAGAAAAAGAAGCGGCGGTCGGCGTCGGTGGTTATGCCAAGCCGATGCCGCAAAGCTGGCTGGACCGGCAAAAAACGGAAGTCGCCAAGCGCGTTGCCATGGCCGACATCGTGATCAGCACTGCGCTCATCCCGGGTCGACCGGCCCCGACGCTGATCACCGAAGAGATGGTCAAAAGCATGAAGCCGGGTTCGGTGATCATCGACATCGCCGCTGGCAAGGGCCCCAATGGCGGCGGCAACTGCCCGCTGTCCGAGGCTGACAAAACGGTGGTGAAGTATGGCGTCACCCTGGTGGGCGAGACCAATCTGCCGGCCTTGGTGGCGGCCGATGCGTCGTCGCTGTATGCCCGCAATGTGCTCGACTTTCTCAAGCTGATCATCAGCAAAGAGGGCGCGCTGAACATTGACCTGAATGATGACATCGTCGCGGCCTGCCTGATGACTCAGGCGGGCGAAGTCAAACGCAAGTAATGACCTTGTGGGACAAGCCGTAGCCGCATGGCGGCAAGCGCTGTCCCCAACTGGAGAAGATAAGTATGGATATTCTGTCCCCCACGATCACTAACCTGATCATCTTTGTGCTGGCCATTTATGTGGGCTACCACGTCGTCTGGACCGTCACGCCGGCGCTGCACACCCCGTTGATGGCCGTGACCAATGCCATTTCGGCCATTGTGATTGTTGGCGCCATGCTGGCCGCCGCCCTGACGGAAACCACGCTCGGTAAAAGCATGGGCGTGCTGGCGGTGGCGCTGGCGGCTGTCAATGTGTTCGGTGGCTTCATGGTGACCCGACGCATGCTGGAAATGTTCAAGAAGAAAGATAAAAAAGTGGCTGTCAAGGAAGGTGCCCAATGAGCCTGAACCTCGTTACCCTGCTGTACCTCTTTGCCAGCGTCTGTTTCATTCAGGCGCTTAAAGGCTTGAGCCATCCCACCACCTCGATCCGCGGCAACCTGTTCGGCATGATCGGCATGGGGGTGGCAATCGTCACCACCGCCGCCTTGATCTACAAGCTGGCCGGGCAGATGGGCCAAAACGGCGCCGCCGGCATGTCCTGGGTGCTGGGCGCGCTGCTGGTGGGCGGCACCGCCGGCACCGTGATGGCGAAACGCGTCGAGATGACCAAGATGCCGGAGCTGGTGGCGTTCATGCACAGCATGATTGGCCTGGCCGCCGTGTTCATTGCGGTGGCGGCGGTGGCCGAGCCCTGGGCCTTCAGCATCACCGCCAAGGGGCTGGCCATTCCGACGGGTAACCGGTTGGAGTTGTTCCTGGGCGCCGCGATCGGCGCCATCACGTTCAGCGGCTCGGTGATTGCGTTTGGCAAGCTGTCGGGCAAGTACAAGTTCCGTTTGTTCCGCGGCGCACCAGTGCAGTTTCCCGGTCAGCACAAGCTTAATCTGGTGCTGGGGCTGGCGATGCTCGCCTTCGGGCTGGTGTTCACCTTCACCGGGAGTTGGTCGGCCTTCTTTGCCATGCTGGCGCTGGCCTTTGTGATGGGCGTGCTCATCATCATCCCGATTGGCGGGGCCGATATGCCGGTGGTGGTGTCCATGCTGAACAGCTATTCCGGCTGGGCCGCCGCCGGTATTGGTTTCAGCTTGAACAACGCCATGCTGATCGTCGCCGGTTCACTGGTGGGGAGTTCGGGCGCGATTCTGAGCTACATCATGTGCAAGGCGATGAATCGCTCGTTCTTCAACGTGATTTTGGGCGGCTTTGGCGGCGAGACGGCGACTGCCGTCGCTGGTGCCGCAGTACAACGTCCCGTCAAGAGTGGCAGTGCCGACGACGCCGCCTTTGTCTTGAGCAATGCCGAAACAGTGGTGATCGTCCCCGGCTACGGCCTGGCAGTGGCCCGGGCCCAGCATGCGGTCAAGGAACTGGCGCAAAAACTCACCGACAAAGGGATCACGGTCAAGTACGCCATTCACCCGGTGGCGGGGCGCATGCCGGGTCACATGAATGTGTTGCTGGCCGAGGCCGAAGTGCCGTACGACCAGGTGTTCGAGATGGAAGACATCAACGGCGAATTTGGCCAGGTCGATGTCGCCATTATTCTCGGCGCCAATGACGTGGTGAACCCGGCGGCGCACGTGAAGGGCAGCCCGATTTACGGCATGCCGATTCTGGAAGCCTACAAGGCCAAAACCATTATTGTGAACAAGCGCAGCATGGCCGCCGGTTATGCCGGCCTGGACAACGAATTGTTCTACATGGACAAGACCATGATGGTGTTTGGCGATGCCAAAAAAGTGGTTGAGGACATGGGCAAGGCGATCGAATAGGCGAGCGACGCAACGCCCTGTAATTTCAGGGCGAACACCGCCGTCAAGAGCGGTGCCCGCGGCAACAATTCGCCGCGCATTCAAGATTTGGAGACATGACAATGACAGACCGTATTTGGCTCAAGAGCTATCCGCCAGGTGTTCCTGCCGATTTGGATACCGCGCAGTACCCTTCGCTGGTGGCCCTGATGGAGGAGAGCTTCACAAAGTACGCCAATCGCACCGCCTACAGTTTCATGGGCCGGGATGTGACGTACGGGCAAACCGACAGCCTCAGCCAGGCCTTTGCCGCTTACTTGCAGAGCCTTGGCTTGGTCAAGGGCGATCGCGTGGCCATCATGATGCCCAATGTGCCCCAATACCCGGTGGCCGTGGCTGCCATTCTGCGCGCCGGTTATGTGGTGGTGAACATCAACCCCTTGTACACGCCGCGTGAGTTGGAGCACCAACTGAAGGACGCTGGCGCCAAAGCCATTGTCATCATCGAGAATTTCGCCGCCACGCTGGACAAGTGCATTGTCGCCACGCCGGTCAAGCACGTGGTGCTGTGTGCCATGGGTGATCAGTTGGGCTTCCTGAAGGGGGCGCTGGTCAACTACGTGGTACGCCATGTCAAACGGATGGTGCCTGATTTCAATTTGGCCGGCGCCGTGCGCTTCAATGAAGCGGTGGCACTGGGCGCCCGGAGTTCGCTTAAAAAAGTCAACATCAAGCCCGACGATGTCGCGGTGCTGCAATACACCGGCGGCACCACCGGAATCTCCAAAGGGGCGGTGCTCCTGCATCGCAATGTCGTGGCGAATGTGCTCCAGTCGGAAGCCTGGAATCAGCCCGTCATGCAACTGGTGCCCGCTACCGAGCAGCCCACCAGCGTCTGCGCCTTGCCGCTGTACCATATCTTTGCCTTTACCGTGGGCATGATGTTGTCCATGCGCACCGGCGGCAAGCTGATTTTGATTCCCAATCCGCGTGATTTGCCGGCGGTGCTCAAAGAGCTGTCCAAGCACACCATTCACAGCCTGCCGGCCGTCAATACGCTCTTCAACGGGCTGGCCAACCATCCGGATTTCAAGACGGTGGATTGGAGTCACCTCAAGGTTTCGGTGGGCGGCGGGTCGGCGGTTCAAAGCAGTGTTGCCAAGCTGTGGTTTGAAAAAACCGGCTGTCCGATTTGCGAGGGCTATGGCCTGTCCGAGACCTCGCCGTCCGCCAGCTGCAACCCGGTAACGTCCAAGGAATACACCGGCACCATTGGCGTGCCGCTGCCCAGCACCTTCATGAAGTTGCTGGACGATGACGGCCATGAGGTCGCGGTCGGCCAGTCGGGCGAGATTGCCATCAAAGGGCCGCAGGTGATGGCCGGTTACTGGCAGCGCCCGGATGAAACCGCCAAGGTCATGACGGCGGATGGTTTCTTTAAATCGGGCGACATCGGCGTGATGGATGAACGCGGTTTCTTCAAAATCGTGGATCGCAAGAAAGACATGATTCTGGTCAGCGGCTTCAATGTCTTCCCGACCGAGCTGGAAGATGTGGTGGCCCAGCTGGCAGGGGTGCTGGAGTGCGCCTGCGTCGGGGTGCCGGATGAAAAAACCGGGGAGGCCGTCAAGCTGGTGATCGTCAAGAAAAACCAGGACCTGACCGAGGCCGAGATTCGTGCCTACTGCAAAGAAAACCTCACCGGCTACAAGCAGCCCAAGATCATCGAGTTCCGCACGGAATTGCCAAAAACCCCGGTCGGCAAAATTCTGCGCCGGGAACTGCGCGTTAAATAATTGACCACGACCGCCATTCTCAGTGCCCTGCTCGAAGAACAGCAGGGCCTGCTTGAGCAACTGACGAACCCGGTCCAACTCACACGGGCCGGACGCGACTTTTGGCGCGGGGAACTGCACGGCCACCGCGTCGTGCTGGGCCTGTCCAGAGTGGGCAAGGTGGCGGCGGCGACCACCGCCACGACCCTGATCGAGGCGTTTGGCGTTAACCGGATTGTTTTCACCGGGGTGGCGGGCGGTGTCGGGCCGGGGGTTCAGGTGGGCGATGTGGTGGTGGCCACGGAGTTCGTGCAGCACGACATGGATGCCTCGCCGATTTTCCCGCGCTACCAGATTCCGCTCTATGACCGCTCCCGCTTTGCCTGCGATGAGGCCCTGAGTGCTATCCTTTTGGAAGCTGTTCACGCAGGATTGACGGGGGCTGGAAGCCATTTTGAGCAAAATAAGTGGCATGCAAGTGCCTCGGTCCATTCCGGGCTGATTGCCAGCGGGGATCGCTTTGTTTCCGGCGCCTCCGAATCACGTGTTTTGCAAGAGGCCTTGCAGGCGGGCGGTTTTATCCCGCTGGCCGTGGAAATGGAGGGCGCCGCCGTCGCGCAGGTGTGTTTTGACTACGGGGTACCGTTTGCGGCGATGCGCACCATCTCGGACCGTGCCGATGACCAGGCGCATGTGGATTTCCCCCAGTTCGTGACCGAGGTCGCCCGCCATTACGCCCAGGCCATCATCGGGCAGTTCTTGCAGCTGCTACCAAAAAAGTAGCGACTTGTGCAGGTGGTGCAAGGGCTGCAAGCCTTTTTTACTTAAGCCAGCCACGTTTGCGGAAATACCACATGGGCACCAGCGCGCTGGCCACCATCAGGGCCACCGTGTACGGGTAACTCAAAGCCCCGAGAAACTCCAGCTCCGGAAACTTCAAGTTCATGCCATAGACACTGGCAATCAAGGTCGGCGGCAGCAGCGCCACGCTGGCCACCGAGAAAATCTTGATGATCTTGTTCTGGTTGATGTTGATGAAACCCACGGTGGCATCCATCAAAAAGTTGATCTTGTCGAACAGGAATGCCGTGTGCGAGTCCAGCGAATCCATGTCGCGCAAAATTTGGCGCGCTTCTTCAAACTGCTCGCCATTGAGCATCTTGCTGCGCATCATGAAACTCACGGCCCGGCGGGTGTCCATTACATTGCGGCGAATGCGCCCGCTCATGTCTTCATGGCGGGCAATGGCGCCCAGCACCTCGCCGGCCAAGGCATCTGTCATGTTGCCGGACAGCACTTTGTTACTGACGATTTCAAGTTCATCGTAAATGCCTTCCAGCGTGTCGGCCGAGTATTCGGCGTCGGCGTCGAACAGCTTGAGCAGCACTTCCTTCGCGTCTTCAATCAGACCGGGGGCGCGGCGTGCCCGCATCCGCAGCAAGCGGAACACGGGGACGTCTTCATCGTGAATGGAAAAGAGTACGCCCTTGCTCTTGAGCTCGTCATTCACCAGGTTCAGGATGAAGGCGACCCGCACCGTGTGGGGCTCGGTGTCGTCGGCGACCAAAAAGTCGCTGCGAATATGCAGCTCGCCGTTGTCTTCTTTGTAAAAGCGTGCCGACTCTTCAATGTCCTCGTCCATCGCATCTTCCGGGATGGACAGGCCGTAATACTGCTTGACCCAGCGTTTTTCTTCGAGGGTCGGTGATTCCAGATCGACCCAGATCGGCTGGAAATTTGACAGTTCTTCCAGTGACTCGATCTCTTCCTGGAAGAGTCGACCATTGGCGAGCGTAAAGATGTTGAGCATGGGCTCACTCCCTTGTAATTGATTGCATCTGGCAGAGATCGAGGGGTATCGCTTTCAACCCCGATGCAGCTAAGGGAGTTGAAAGCTACCAACTAGGGCAGGTTTCCAAGGAGTTTTCTCCGAGAGTCAAGATGTCGAAATTATCGCATTGCAGCGCCAGTACCCAACCGCAATAAACTACAAAAGAGGGGCCTTTCCTGAATAAAAATGCGGGATGGCAAGCCCAAAAAGACAAAAAATCGCGCAAATG
This sequence comes from Rhodoferax sp., assembly GCF_012927445.1. Lineage (GTDB taxonomy): Bacteria > Pseudomonadota > Gammaproteobacteria > Burkholderiales > Burkholderiaceae_C > Rhodoferax. Next base: position 1,001,315 of record NZ_JABBPD010000004.1, on the reverse strand, counting down.
AAGGGGGTGTTAATGCCGGTTTTGTTGCAATGCGTCAACGAAAAGTATTGCATTTTCGGTTTACCAGCCGCATAGTTAATTTGTGAACAGTGTTTTATTGAATTTTGGTTTGTGTGCTGTCTGCATTTCGTAGATGGCTTTTTCAACCCCGAGAGCAACAGGAGGCTATTTATGAACTTGACGATCAGCGGTCATCACCTTGAGGTCACCCCGGCCCTGCGTAGTTACGTTACAAGCAAGCTTGATCGAATCGTTCGGCATTTTGACCAGGTTGTGGATGTCAAAGTGCTGCTTACCGTGGAGAAGCAAAAGGAAAAAGAGCGACGGCAACGTGCCGAGTGCAATATTCATGTCAAGGGCAATGACATGTTTGCCGAAAGTTCCCACGCTGATTTGTACGCTGCTGTGGATGAGTTGGTGGACAAACTTGATCGCCAGGTCGTTCGACACAAAGACCGTTTGCAGAGCCATCATCATGAGGCGCCGAAACGATTGATGTGAGGCCCCCGCCTGAACCCCGACAAAGCCGCACGCTCACCCGCGCGGCTTTTTTATATCCCAAATGGCTTGAGTGCATAATCGCCTACCGAATTATGAATCGACTAGCGTCCATCCTGTCTGCTCAACAAGTGCTCGTGCATGTTGATGCCACCAGCAAAAAAAGAGCTTTTGAAGAGGCTGGCTTGCTGTTTGAAAACCTTCACGGCCTCAGTCGTTCGCTGGTGACGGATAGCCTGTTTTCTCGCGAGCGGCTGGGGTCCACCGGCCTGGGGCATGGCGTTGCGATTCCGCATGGCCGTATCAAGGGCCTCAAGGCACCGATGGCAGCGGTCCTCTTGCTGGAGCGCCCGATCGGCTTTGATGCACCGGACGAGCAAGCTGTTAATTTGTTGATTTTTTTGCTGGTGCCTGAGGCCGCAACGCAAAAACACCTCGAAATCCTGTCCGAAATTGCTGAAATGCTCAGTGATTCAAATTTACGTGAAAAACTGGCCGCCAGTGCCAGTGCGGCTGATTTGCATGGCCTCATTGCCAACTGGCAATCGGCGCAAATGGCCTGATCGCGTTTTCTCTTCCTGCTTGCTGCGACTGGACTGAATGTGAAACCTACCGTTGTCAGCGCTGATGTGTTGTTCGAGGAATTTCGTGGCACCCTGAAATGGGAGTGGCTGGCCGGACTGGGCGCGTCAGAGCGCCGCTTTGACGAGGGCGCGGTACGGGCGGCCCGCTCCGGCGCCGATCTGGTCGGTCACCTCAATTACATCCATCCCTATCGCGTCCAGATCCTGGGTGAGCGCGAGATTGCCTACCTCACCAACGCCACGCCGGAAGACTGTGCGCGCCGAATTTCCCGCATCGTCACACTGGAGCCGCCCGTGCTGATTCTGGCGGATAGCCAGGTTGCGCCGGAGGCGCTGCTGTCAATGTGCGAGCGGGCCCAGATTCCCATGTTCGCCACGCAGAGTTCCTCGGCGTTCGTGATTGATGTGCTGCGGGCTTACCTGTCCAAGCACTTTGCCGACCGCGCCCTGATGCATGGCGTGTTCATGGATATTCTTGGTCTGGGCGTGCTGATCACGGGCGAGTCCGGGCTGGGCAAAAGCGAGTTGGGCCTGGAGCTGATCTCGCGTGGCAACGGCTTGGTGGCTGACGATGCGGTCGATCTGTTTCGCATTAATCAGGACACCATCGAGGGTCGTTGCCCTGAATTACTGATGAACCTGCTGGAAGTGCGGGGGATCGGCCTGCTCGATATCCGCTGCATCTTTGGTGAAACCGCCGTGCGGCGCCGGATGCGGCTCAAGCTCATCGTGCATCTGGTGCGGCGCGAAACGATGGAGCGCGAGTATGAGCGCATTCCCTATGAGCCGCTGACCCAGGATGTGCTGGGCGTGCCGGTGCGCAAAGTGGTGATTCAGGTGGTGGCGGGCCGCAACATTGCCGTGCTGGTGGAAGCCGCGGTGCGCAACACCATTCTCCAGCTGCGCGGGATCGACACGTACCAGGAGTTTGTCGAGCGCCACCGCAAAGCCATGGACCCGGCGGACTGAAACTTACTTTAGTCCTGCTGGTGTCAAGTGGCGCTTCGTGGGACTTTTTTCATCTGGGCTGCCGGGGGTTGCCGGCCGGTTCGGGCAGTTTTCTGTGGTGCAGTGGGCGTACAGGCTTAACGCATGGTCGGCGATGGCAAAGCCTTTGGTCTTGGCGACCGCGTGCTGCCGCCGTTCAATTTCGGCGTCATAAAACTCCTCCACTTTGCCGCAATCCAGGCACACCAGATGGTCGTGGTGCTGCCCTTCATTCAGTTCGTACACGGCCTTGCCACTCTCAAAATGGCTGCGGCTCAGAATGTCTGCCTGCTCAAACTGGGCTAGAACACGGTAAACCGTGGCCAAACCGACATCGGCGCGATCCTGCAATAAAATGCGAAAAACATCCTCGGCCGTCATGTGGCGCTGGGTGCCTTTCTGGAATATTTCCAGTATTTTCAGCCGCGGCAAGGTGGCCTTGAGTCCGGTGCTTTTGAGTTCGTCGATATTGGTCATGGGGTTTCTCTCGTGCCAGCAGCAGGCTACCCTTGCGGGGACAGCCAGTACAATGAACTGATCATATCGCCACACCTCATCCCATGTCTGATTTTCAACATCGTAGTGCCAGTTTGATCCTGCTCTTTGCCGCGAGCGCAAGTCTGGTGGCTTGTGGCAGCATGAATTCCGCAAGTAACAATATTGCCGGTTGGGTGACGCCCTACAAAATTGACATTGTCCAAGGCAATTTTGTGTCCAAAGAACAAGCGGCAGCCATCCAGCCGGGCATGAGCCGCATGCAGGTGCGCGATATTCTGGGCACGCCTTTGCTGACCAGTGTTTTCCATGCCGACCGCTGGGACTATGTTTTTACCTTCAAGCGCCAGAACCTGGCGCCGCAGGAGCGCAGAGTCACTGTGTTTTTCCAGGGTGATGTGCTGGAGCGGATTGAAGCCGATCCCTTGCCCACGGAAGCCGAGTTCGTCGCCTCGCTGGATTCCGGCCGCAAATCAGGCAAGGTGCCGGTGCTGGAGATGACGGAAGAAAGTTTGAAGCAATTGCCGGTGCCGGCCAAAATGGAGGAGCCGAAGCCGCTGCCGCCGTTGCCTGAGAGCTACCCGCCGCTAGAGCCCGCTGGCCGTTAATGGGTGCCGCTTCCACAATGACTGAACTCAAGACCCATCGAATCACTGTCGCGGGCGCCTCTGGCCGCATGGGGCAGATGCTGATCGAAGCCATCCGGGCCGCCGATGATTGCACCCTGGCCGGGGCGCTGGACGTCGCAACCAGTCCGGCCATTGGCGCCGATGCGATGGCCTTTCTCGGACTGATGAGTGGCGTGTCGATCACGGCTGACTTGGCGGCAGGACTGAAAAATGCCACCACCCTGATCGATTTCACCCGCCCTGAAGGGACGCTGGCCCATTTGCGGGTGTGCCGCGAACTGGGTGTCAACGTGGTGATTGGCACCACCGGCTTCAACGATTCGCAAAAGGCCGAGATTGCAGCGGTAGCCCGCGACATCGCCATTGTGATGGCGCCCAACATGAGTGTCGGGGTGAATGTCACCCTCAAGCTGCTGGAGATGGCGGCCAAGGCCCTGGCCACCGGCTATGACATTGAAATCATCGAGGCACATCACCGCCACAAGGTCGACGCGCCGTCAGGCACCGCCTTGAAAATGGGCGAAGTAATTGCCGACGCGTTGGGGCGTGACCTGAAGGACTGTGCGGTCTATGCCCGCGAAGGCGTCACTGGCGAACGCGATCCGTCGTCCATTGGTTTTGCCACCATTCGGGGCGGCGACATTGTGGGCGACCACACCGTGTTGTTTGCCGGGATTGGTGAGCGCATTGAGATTTCCCACAAGTCATCCAGCCGCGCCACCTATGCCCAGGGCAGTCTGCGCGCGGTGCGTTTTCTCGGACGGCAAACCACCGGTTTGTTCGATATGTTTGACGTCCTCAACCTGAAATGAACGCGGTCCAGCTATTTTTGCAGGGCGATGCGGTGACCCGGTCAGTGGCGCTGCTGCTGCTGGCCATGTCGGTCGGCAGCTGGGTCGTGATCCTGTGGAAGTCGTGGTTGCTGCACCGTGCCAGTGGCGATGTGGTGCGCTGCGTGGCGGCGTTCTGGCAGTCGGCCACGGTGGCCGAGGCGCTGCAAAAGCTCAAAGCTTTTGACCGTGAAGCCCTTGTCGTTCCTATGGTTCTTGCTACAAAAATTGAAGCGCCTGGCACGCTGGCGGCCGCTGGTGACAAGTCCCAGCAGCTGACCCGGGTGCTGCGCGACGCCCTGCACGCGGCCTTGACCAAACTGCAGCATGGCCAGGTGCTGCTGGCCACAGTCGGGTCCACCGCGCCGTTTGTCGGCTTGTTGGGCACGGTGTGGGGCATCTATCACGCCCTCACCGGCATTGCCAATGCCGGCCAGGTGACGATCGACAAAATTTCCGGCCCGGTAGGCGAGGCGCTCATCATGACCGCCGCCGGTCTGGCGGTCGCCATTCCGGCCGTGCTGGCCTACAACGTGCTGGGCCGCGCCATCGGACGGATTGAGGCCGAGCTGGAAGGGTTCGCCCGTGACCTGCGGGAGTTGGCGAGCAGCCAGTCCGCGCGTCCGGCTTAAGCTGACCGGGACACGACATGTCTTTTGGCCGTCTCGAACGCTCCCAAGGCCCGCAGCCGATGAGCGAGATCAACATGACGCCACTGGTCGATGTGATGCTGGTGCTGGTGGCGATATTCATCATCACGGCGCCGCTGCTGGCGAGTTCCATCAAGCTGGACCTGCCCAAAACTGAAGCCGCCCAGCCCGGGGATGCCCCGAAATTCGTGACGGTGGTGGTGGACCGTGCCGGACAGGCTTTTCTCAACGACCAGCCGGTGGCGCAGCCTGAGTTGACCGCCAAGTTGCTGCAAACGGCCAAGGTGAATCCCGACACCGAAGTGCAGTTGCGGGCCGATGCCGCCGTGCCCTACGGCCGCATCGTGGAAGTCATGGGTGCAGCGCAAAAAGCGGGCTTGAACCGAATCGGTTTTGTGGCCGACCCGACGGCGCCCGTGGCACCCGCTGCGGCGGCCCTCCGCAAACCCTAAAATCGTTGACCGCGATCTTTTGATCGCCTGAGAGTGAATCCAAATGCAAGAAAAATACAACCATATCGACGTCGAAAAAGCGGCCCACGCCCAATGGACGGCGGTGGATGCCTACCGCGTGCTGGAAGACGCGCGTGACGCGCAGGGCAAGCAGAAAAAGAAGTTTTACGCCTGCTCCATGCTGCCGTACCCGAGCGGCAAGCTGCACATGGGCCATGTGCGCAACTACACCATCAACGACATGCTCTCGCGCTACCTGCGCATGAATGGGTACAACGTGCTGATGCCGATGGGCTGGGACGCCTTTGGCCTGCCGGCCGAGAACGCCGCGTTGAAGAACGGCGTGCCACCAGCCCAGTGGACCTACGAGAACATCGCTTACATGAAGAAGCAGATGCAGGCGATGGGGCTGGCGGTGGACTGGAGTCGCGAGGTCACCACCTGCGATCCGCAATACTACAAATGGAACCAGTGGCTGTTCCTGAAGATGCTGGAAAAAGGCATTGCCTACCGCAAGACCCAGGTCGTCAACTGGGACCCGGTCGACATGACCGTGCTGGCCAACGAACAGGTGATCGACGGCAAGGGCTGGCGCACCGGCGCCGTGGTGGAAAAACGCGAGATTCCGGGCTACTACCTCAAGATCACCGACTACGCCGACGAGCTGCTGGAGCACGTCAAGACCGGCCTGCCGGGCTGGCCCGAGCGCGTCAAGCTGATGCAGGAAAACTGGATCGGCAAGAGCGAGGGCGTGCGCTTCGCCTTCCTGCACGACATCAAAAATGCCACTGGCAAGTTGATTGACGATGGCCGCCTGTACGTCTTCACCACGCGGGCTGACACCATCATGGGCGTGACCTTTTGCGCGGTGGCGCCCGAGCATCCGCTGGCCACGCATGCCGCCCAGACCAACCCAAAACTGGCCGCCTTCATCGAAGAGTGCAAAAAAGGCGGCACCACCGAGGCGGAACTGGCGGTGCGGGAAAAAGAAGGCATGCCGACCGGCCTGTTCGTGACCCATCCCCTGACCGGCCATCAGGTCGAAGTCTGGGTTGGTAATTACGTGCTGATGAGCTACGGCGACGGCGCCGTCATGGGCGTGCCGGCGCATGACGAGCGCGACTTTGCCTTTGCCAAGAAATACGGCATTGACATCGTGGAAGTGGTGCTGGTCGATGGCCTGGAATACGACTACGACCAGTGGCAGGACTGGTATGGCGACAAGCAGCGCGGCGTCACCATCAACTCCGACAGCTTCAGCGGCTTGGCCTTCAAGGATGCAGTTAACGCCGTGAGCCATGCCCTGCTGCTGAAAGGCCTGGGCGAGAAAAAAACCACCTGGCGCCTGCGCGACTGGGGTGTCAGCCGCCAGCGCTATTGGGGCACACCGATCCCGATCATTCATTGCCCGGAGCATGGCGCCGTGCCGGTGCCCGAGAAAGATTTGCCGGTCGTGTTGCCGCAGGACTGCGTGCCGGACGGCTCGGGCAACCCGCTGCACAAGCATGAAGGCTTCCACGCCGGCGTCGTCTGCCCGATCTGCGGCGTGGCCGCACGGCGCGAAACCGACACCATGGACACCTTCGTCGATTCCAGCTGGTACTACATGCGCTACTGCGACCCGCAGAACGACCAGGCCATGGTCGGCGCCGGCGCGGACTACTGGATGCCGATGGACCAGTACATCGGCGGCATCGAACACGCCATCCTGCATTTGCTGTACGCCCGTTTCTGGACCAAGGTCATGCGCGACCTCGGTCTGGTCAAGGTCGATGAGCCTTTCACCAAGCTGCTGACGCAGGGCATGGTGCTGAACCACATCTACTCACGCAAAGCCGACAAGGGCGGCATGGAGTACTTTTGGCCGCACGAGGTGGAAGACATCCAGGACGCAGCCGGCAAGGTCATCGGCGCCAAACTCCGCCAGGCCAAGGGCGATCTGCCGGCCGGCACGCTCATCACCTACGAAGGTGTCGGCACCATGAGCAAGAGCAAAAACAACGGCGTCGACCCGCAGGATCTGATCGAGAAATACGGCGCCGACACGGCGCGCCTGTACACCATGTTCACCGCACCGCCCGAGGCCACGCTGGAGTGGAACGACGCCGGGGTGGAGGGTTCGTACCGTTTTCTGCGCCGCGTCTGGAATTTTGGCGTCAAGCAGTCTGCTATCGATACAGGAGCTGGTCGCGCAGGCGGGACGGGGGCTACAGGCCTGAAAGATATAAATTTCAGCAAGGAAGCCAAAGCCCTGCGGCTGGAAATCCACACCATCTTCAAACAGATCGATTACGACTACCAGCGCATGCAGTACAACACGGTGGTGTCGGGCGCGATGAAGATGCTCAATGCGCTGGAAAACTTCAACGACGACAGTTCCAAGGGCAGCCGGGCGGCGGTGCGGGAAGGCTTGGGCATGCTGCTGCGCAGTATTTACCCGGCGACGCCGCACCTGACGCACGCGCTGTGGGACGAGTTGGGCTACGCGGCCCAGTACGGCGATTTGCTGGATGCGCCCTGGCCGGTGGCGGATGAAGCGGCCCTGGTGCAGGATGAAATTGAACTGATGCTGCAGATCAACGGCAAGCTGCGCGGCGCCATCGTGGTGCCGGCGGGCGCGTCCAAGGCCGAGATCGAACTGGCGGCGACGAGCAGCGAGATTTTTCTGAAGCTGGCCGAAGGGGCGAGCCCCAAGAAGATCATTGTGGTGCCGGGGCGTCTGGTCAATCTGGTGGTGTAAACCAAAAACAATATGCAACGTCGTTCCGTCGTCACACTTATGGGCCAGGTCGGCCTGGCCGGTCTGCTGGGAGGCTGTGGCTTCAAGCTGCGCGGCCCGCAAAACTATACCTTCCAGACGATTGCGATCATGCCCAATCCGGGCGGACCGCTGGCCGTTGAGTTGCGCCGGTCTTTTGGCAACACGGTGCGGGTGCTGCCGCTTAATGAGCCGCTGGCCAACGCGCAGGTGGTGCTCGATATCCTGCAGGAACTGCGGGAAAAAACGGTGGTGAGTACCAACTCATCGGGGCAGGTGCGTGAGTTCCAGCTGCGCATCCGGGTGAGGTTCCGGGTTCGCACGCCGCAAGGCGCGGAACTGACGCCGGACACCGAAATTCTGCAACAGCGCGACATCAGTTTCAACGAATCGGCCGTGCTGGCCAAGGAAGCCGAGGAGGGCCTGTTGTACCGCGACATGCAAAGCGACATCGTGCAGCAGCTCATGCGGCGTCTGGCAAAAGTCAATCTCAACAATGCAGCTAGCCCCGAATCAACTCGCTAACCAGTTGCAGAAAGGCCTGAAAAGCCTGTACACCCTGCATGGCGACGAGCCGCTGCTGATCCAGGAAGCGGCCGACGCCATTCGCACGTTTGCCCGCAGCCAGGGCTTCACCGAGCGCACCTCGCACACCGTGGCCGGCGCGCACTTTGACTGGAGCGAGGTGCTGGCGGCGGGTGGCTCCCTGAGCCTGTTTGCCGACAAGCAGATCGTCGAGCTGCGCATTCCTTCCGGCAAACCGGGCAAGGAAGGCAGTGCTGCGATTCAACAGCTGGCCGAGCAATCCCGCGACAACGATTCGACGCTCACCCTCATCATGCTGCCGCGGCTGGACAAGCTGACCAAAAGCGGCGCCTGGTTTGGTGCGCTGGAGAGTTTTGGCATCACGATTGCGGTCGAACCGGTGGAGCGCGGCACCTTGCCCTCCTGGATTGCGCAACGGCTCGCCAGCCAAGGCCAGCGGGTGGCCGCTGGCGAAGACGGGCAGCGCACCCTGCAGTTTTTTGCCGATCGGGTGGAAGGTAATTTGCTGGCGGCGCATCAGGAAATCCAGAAACTCGCGCTCTTGTTTGCGCCCGGCGAGCTGACGTTTGACCAGATTGAGAGCGCCGTGCTGAACGTGGCGCGCTACGACGTGTTCAAACTGTCGGAAGCCGTGCTGGCGGGCCAGACCGCCCGCGTGCAGCGCATGCTGGACGGGCTGCAGGCCGAAGGCGAGGCCGAAGTGCTGGTGCACTACACGCTGGCCGAGGATATTCGTGCCCTCAAACGGGTCAAGGACGCCATGGCGCAGGGCCGCCCGATGCCGATGGCGCTGCGCGAGCAGCGGGTCTGGGGCGTGAAAGAACGTTTGTTTGAACGCGTGCTGCCGCGCCTGAGCGACGCCATGCTGGCGCAGTTGCTGCAGGCGGCGCACCAGGTGGATGGTATTGTGAAAGGCCTGAAGCAGCCCGACTGGCCCACCGATAACTGGCAAGCCTTGCACCGCCTGGCGATGCTGCTGTGCCAGCCCTGTGCCGTGCAGACGCCGGCACCGCGCGGGCGCTAACAGGCGCACCTCCGTGAGAGAATTAACCATGAACGTCCTCAACATCGTCGATTACACCCAGGCCCTGGGTTCCAAGGCAAAACAGGCCTCAGCCCTGATGGCTAAAGCGCAAGCTGCTACCAAAAACAGAGCGTTGCGCAAGCTGGCCGAACTGCTGCGCGCCAACGTGGCGCCACTGCAAATCGACAACGCCAAAGACATTGAGCGCGCGGTGGCAGCGGGCTTGGCGGCGCCGATGGTGGACCGGCTCAAGCTCACGCCCCAGGTGCTGGAAACCTGCGCCCAGGGCTGTGAACAGCTGGCCGCCATGGCGGACGTGATTGGCGAGATCATCGGCATGAAGCAGCAACCCAGCGGTATTCGGGTCGGCCAAATGCGGGTGCCGATTGGCGTCTTCGGCATGATTTTCGAGAGCCGGCCGAACGTGACGATTGAAGCGGCCAGCCTGTCGATCAAGAGCGGCAATGCCTGCATCTTGCGCGGCGGCTCGGAGGCGATTGAGTCCAACAAGGCACTGGCGCTGCTGGTGCAACAGGCCTTGGCCGACAGCGGTTTGCCGGTCGATGCGGTGCAGCTGGTGCAAACCACCGACCGCGAGGTGGTGGGCCAGCTCATCACCATGCCGCAGTACGTGGACGTGATCATTCCGCGCGGCGGCAAGGGCTTGATCGAGCGCATCAGCCGCGACGCCAAAGTGCCGGTCATCAAGCATCTGGACGGCAATTGCCATGTCTATGTCGATGATCCGTGCGACATCGCGATGGCGGTCAGAGTGGCCGACAACGCCAAAACCAGCAAATACAGCCCGTGCAACGCGACCGAGGGCTTGCTGGTGGCGCGCGGCGTGGCGGCTGAATTCTTGCCCTTGATCGGCCGGATTTACGCCGACAAAGGGGTCGAGATGCGCTGCGATGCCGAGTCGCTGGCTATTTTGCAGTCAAATATGCCTCTGGCCCCCGTGGTACATGCGCTGGCAGCTATTAATTCAGGAGCAACTTCGGCGCCCAGTCTGGTACTGGCGCAGGAGAGCGACTGGTACGAGGAATACCTGGCACCCATCATCAGCATCAAACTGGTGGACGGCGTGGACCAGGCGATTGCCCACATCAACCAGTATTCATCGCACCACACCGATGCCATCCTCACGCGCGACCACATGCACGCGCAGCAGTTTCTGCGCGAGGTCGATTCCGCCAGTGTCATGGTCAACACCAGCACCCGCTTTGCCGATGGTTTTGAGTTTGGTCTGGGCGCCGAAATCGGCATCAGCACCGACAAGTTCCACGCCCGTGGCCCGGTCGGCATTGAAGGCCTGACCTCGCTCAAGTACGTGGTGCTGGGCGACGGCGAAGTGCGGACATGATGCGCCACGCCCTGCCCCATCGAATCACCCTCGCCGCCATGTTGCTGGCCGCGCTGACTTGGCCGTTGGCCGGGCAGGCCAGTTCCCAACTGGCCAGCGACAAAGGTTGCTACAACTGCCACGGCACCGCTTTGAGCGGCGAAGCGCCCAGTTTTGAGCGCCTGGCCAGCAAACTCGCCCGCTATCAGGGCGACCCGGACGGCGAGCAAAAACTTGTCACCAAATTTCTCACTGGCGAAATGTTCCAGCATATCGACGCCCATGAACAACTGACCCCTGAATCGGCCACGGCGCTGATTCATTGGCTGGTTGAAGGAGGTAAGTAACTTGGCACACGCGCATGATTTCTGGCCGACCTGCGGCTACGACCTGCTAACCCACACCGCCGCCGGCCATCTGGGCGTCAGCGATGACTTTTTGCGCAGTCTGCTGCAGCGCCCGGAGCTCGCGCCCGTGCCGGCATCCTGTGCGGCGGAGCTGGCGCTGTTTGAACAACTGCTGCAAACGCCGCGCAGTGAGATTGCGCCCGCGGCGCTGGCCGCGCTGCAGGACCGCGACGCCGCGGACAACTACGCGGTCTGGCTGCGGTTTCGGACCCGTTTGCTCGCCTGGCCGACGCTGGAGGCCAGTTACCTGGCCTTGTTCCAGGGCGAAGGGGTGGATGTGCCGCCGGTCATGGTGCAGCAACTGACCCAGATTTTGCTGCGCCATATCCTGGGTGCAGAAGCCTCCGCCCTGGAGGCCCGTGCCGCCGAAATGCTGTTTCGCCCGCAAAAAATCTCCATTCTGGAAGACGGTGCCGTCATGGCCGCCGATGACGAAACCGTGGAGCGCCATGCCCTTTCCGGTGGCTTTGGCAGCCTGGGCGAATTGCTCAAACAAGGCGGCGTGCCGCTGCGCAGCGTGGACCTGGACGTGCTGGTCACCGAGAATGCCGAGGCCTATTGGCCGCGCAGTGAACACCTGGACCTGGTGGTCAGCCTGAATCATGGCCAGCCAGCGCTGGATGCCCTGTGCCGCGTGCTGGAGCGCTGGATTGCGCATTTTCTGCGCGTCGAGGTGCGCATCCAGACCGATCGCGAGATCGTGGACGAGCACTGGGTCTGGCATGTGGGGCTTGATGCGCAGGCCAGCAGCCTGCTGAACGACCTGTACACCGGCGTCGAGGTGGCGGAGGACCGCATGCGCCGCCTGATGTGCCTGTTCCGCCTGGAATTTGTCAACCCGGCCGACATGCTGGCCGAGGTGGCGGGGCGGCCGGTGTACCTCGCCATGGCGATGGACGAACAAAACCGGCTCAAGCTCAAGCCGCAGAACTTATTGTTGAACCTGCCCCTGGCGCGCCGCTCATAATTGGGGAACGCCGAGGTGCCGGCCCGGGCCTTGACGGGGTGGGGCTTGAATGGCTCAATAGCAGCCCCACCTCGTAAAATATTTCGATCATTTCTCTAAAGAGGGCCGCATGGTTCCACATCTCGTCACCGCGCTAACTGGCCCCATCAATGAACTTGAGCAGCGCGTGCTGGACTCCATGCCGGCCATTGAACGCTGGTTTCGCCTGGAATGGATGGAGCACACGCCGCCGTTTTACAGCTCGGTCGACGTGCGCAATGCCGGCTTCAAGCTGGCGCCGGTTGATACCAATTTGTTTCCGGCCGGCTGGAACAACCTCACCCCCGCCATGCTGCCGCTCGCCGTGCAAGCCGCCATGGCCTCGATTGAGAAGATCTGCCCCGAGGCCCGCAACCTGCTGTTGATCCCCGAAAACAACGCGAGCAACACGTTTTACCTGTCCAGCCTGGTGCAACTGCGGCGCATCTTCCACATGGCGGGCCTGAACGTGCGCATCGGCTCGATCGATCCGGCGATCAAAAAAACCACCACGATTGAACTGCCCAACGGTGACAGCATCACGCTGGAGCCCGTCATCCGCAACAAGCGTCGTCTGGGTGTCAAAGACTTTGACCCCTGCACCATCCTGCTGAACAACGACCTGAGTGCCGGCATCCCCGGCATTCTGGAAGACATTCACGAGCAATACCTGTTGCCGCCGCTGCATGCGGGTTGGACCACCCGGCGCAAGAGCAAGCATTTCAAGTGCTACGAAGAAGTGGCCAAGCGCCTTGGCAAGTTGCTCGGTGTGGACCCCTGGCTGATCAATCCGATGTTCGAGAAATGCGGTGAAGTCAACCTGGCGGAGGGCGTCGGCATGGAATGCCTGAGTACCCATGTCGATGCCCTGCTCGGCAAAATTCGCCGCAAGTACAAGGAATACGGCATCAAGGAAAAGCCGTTCGTGGTGGTCAAGACCGACAACGGCAGTCATGGCCTGGGCATCGTGACGGTGCGCGATGTCAAAGACCTGGAAGCACTCAGCCTCAAAGCGCAAAGCCAAATGAGCGGCACGCGGGAAGGTCCGCCAGCCCACGATATTCTGGTGCAAGAAGGCGTGCTGACCAAGGAGCGCATGAATGACGCGGTGGCCGAGCCGGTGGTTTACATGATGGACCGCTACGTGGTTGGCGGCTTTTACCGGATTCATGCCGGGCGCGGCGCTGATGAAAACCTCAATGCACCGGGCTCCAGCTTCGTGCCACTGGCTTTTGAGCCCAGTGCCAACTTGCCGCAGCCGGGTATCCGGCCCGGCGCCAGTGCCCCCAATCGCTTTTATATGTACGGGGTGGTGGGCCGTCTGGCCATGCTGGCCGCCAGCTACGAGCTGGAAGCCACCGACCCGGACGCCGAGGTGTACGAGTAATCTCAGACAAAGTAAACAAACTTTGCGGCCGGTAGTTGTTGCGCTGCAACATTCCTGGAGCTAGTCAAATTTAGACCGTGTCGTCCAATTGCATGTCCGTCTGGCGGGCGCAAAATGGCCATCCCAAATCCAAATGGAACCCCGCAGTACCGAGACGGGGCGTACTTGTGTCAGCATCCAAATCGTCCCTCACAGCGCTCACGCTGGGTGCCATCGGCGTTGTCTATGGCGACATCGGCACCAGCGTTCTGTACGCGGTCAAAGAAGTGTTTGGCTCCGGCCATGTTCCGTTCACCCCGGACAACGTTTACGGCATTCTGTCGATCTTTTTCTGGACCTTGACGGTCATCATTTCGCTCAAGTACGTCACGCTGGTGTTGCGTGCGGACAATAACGGCGAGGGCGGCCTGGTGGCCATGCTGGCGCTGGCCTCGCAGTCCGTCAAGGACAAGCCCCAGTTGCGGCGCGTGCTGCTGCTGGTCGGCATTTTTGGCACCTGCCTGTTTTATGGTGACGGCGTCATCACACCCGCCATCTCCGTGCTGTCCGCCGTGGAGGGGCTGGAGGTTATCTCGCCGGCCTTCAAGAAGTTTGTGATTCCCCTCACGCTGGTCATCCTGTTTGGCCTGTTCGCCGTGCAAAAGCGCGGCACCGCCGGCATTGGCAAGTTCTTTGGACCGATCACCGTGGTCTGGTTTCTCTGCATCGCGGCGCTGGGTGTGGCGCAAATTGTGACCCACCCCACCATTTTGTGGGCCCTCAACCCCTATTACGCGCTCAGCTTCATGTGGGACAACCCGGGCATCACCTTCATCATTTTGGGCGCGGTGGTGTTGTGCGTGACCGGGGGCGAGGCGCTCTACGCCGACATGGGCCACTTCGGCAAGAAGCCGATCCGGCTGGCCTGGTTTTCCGTCGTCATGCCGTGCCTCACCCTCAATTACTTTGGCCAGGGTGCCTTGTTGTTGAACAACCCTGCCGCCGTCAAGAATCCGTTTTACATGATGGCCCCGGACTGGGCCCTGATCCCGCTGGTCGGTCTGGCCACCATGGCCACGGTGATTGCGTCGCAGGCCTTGATCTCGGGCGCGTTCTCGGTCACCAAGCAGGTGATTCAGCTCGGCTACCTGCCGCGCCTGCAGGTGTTGCACACCAGCGTGAAAGATGCCGGGCAGGTCTATCTGCCATTTGTCAACTGGGGCCTGTTTGTCGCCATCGTGCTGGCCGTGGTGATGTTCCGCTCCTCCAGCAACCTGGCGTCCGCTTATGGCATCGCGGTCACGCTGGACATGCTGATCACCACCATCCTGACCTTCTTCGTGCTCCGCTACAACTGGAAATACCCGCTGTCTTTATGCCTCGGTGCAACCGGGTTTTTCTTTGTGGTGGACTTGGCCTTCTTCAGCTCCAACATGATGAAGCTGTTTGATGGCGGCTGGTTCCCGCTCATGATCGGTGGCGGCGTCTTTGTGCTGATGCTGACCTGGAAAGACGGCCGGCGCCTGCTGAACGTCAAGCTGCGGGCCGACGCGATCGACCTGAACAGCTTTCTGGAAGCCGTGTTTATCAGTCCGCCGGTGCGGGTGGAAGGGACGGCGGTGTTCCTCACGGCCGAGCCGGGCACCGTGCCCAATGCCTTGCTGCACAACCTCAAGCACAACAAGGTGCTGCATGAGAACAACCTGTTTGTCACGGTGCGTAACCACGAGGTACCCTGGATTGGCATGGCCAAGCGCCTGGAGGTTGAAACCCTGGGCCACGATTGCTGGCAGGTGCTGGTCAACTACGGCTTCAAGAATGACCCCGACCTGCCCAAGGCGCTGCAGCAAATCAAGGGCCGCGGCTTTGAACTCGACCCGATGACCACCAGCTATTTCCTCTCGCGCGACATCGTTGTCCCGACGATCGGCAGTGGCATGGCGCCGTGGCGCGAGAAGCTGTTTGCGCAGATGCACCACAATGCCAGTGCGGCGGCCGAGTTCCTGAACCTGCCCAATAATTCAGTGGTGGAGCTGGGCTCGAAGATCGAAATTTAATCAATTTTTCAACCCCATCCCAAGCGTGGATGGTCGTTGTTTGCCATTACCTGGGTAGTTTTTCATGAACCTGCTTTTCATCTCCGATCCGCTTGAGTCCTTCAAAATCTACAAGGACACCACCTTCGCCATGATGCGCGAGGCGCAAAAGCGCGGCCACCGCGTCGCCGCCTGCGAGCCGCAGGATTTGATGTGGCAGAGCGGGGGCTTGGTCATGGCCCATGTGCGCGATATCGCGCTCACCGGGCAGCCGGATGCATGGTTTGAGGTCAGCCAGTCGCGTGCCGTGGCGTTGAAAGATTTTGACGCCATCCTGATGCGCAAAGACCCGCCCTTTGATTCCGAGTTTTTCTACGCCACGCACCTGCTGGAGCAGGCCGAGCGCGAAGGCGCCCGCGTCTTCAACAAGCCGGCCGCATTGCGCGACCACCCGGAAAAGCTCGCCATCATGGAGTTCCCGCAGTTCATCGGTCCCACGCTGGTGACGCGGGACGAGGCCGACATCAAACGTTTCCACGCCGAGCACCAGGACATCATCCTCAAGCCGCTCGACGGCATGGGCGGCATGGGCATCTTCCGCGTCGGGCCGGACGGCCTGAACTTGGGCTCCATCACCGAGACGCTCAACCGCCATGGCGCACAAAGCCTGATGGTGCAAAAATTTCTGCCCGAGATCGTGGACGGCGACAAGCGCGTGCTCGTCATTGGCGGCAAGCCGGTGCCCTTCAGCCTGGCGCGGATTCCGCAGGGTGGTGAAGTGCGTGGCAATCTGGCAGCCGGTGGCAAAGGCGTGGCGCAACCCTTGAGCGAGCGCGACCGCTTTATTGCCGAGTCATTGGGCCCGATCCTGCACCGCCGCGGTTTGCTGCTGGTGGGGCTGGACGTGATTGGCAGCAGCCTGACCGAGATCAATGTCACCAGCCCGACCTGCTTCCAGGAGATTTTTGATCAGACCGGCTTTGACGTCGCCGCCATGTTTATCGATGCGCTGGAACTGGCCCTTAAAGGCTGACCAGCTCCGGCGTGCGCGTTGAGCTGCTACAGCCCGCGATCACGCCGTCCACAAACACCTGCAGTTCGCCCGGCACCATCGCCACCCAGTTTTCGTTGGTGGTCAGCGGCTCGGTCACCACGATCGCCAAGCGGTCTTGCGGGCTGTTGAAAATGGCCAGATCGACATTGATGTCGTCATCCTTCAGGTGCACTTGCGTGAACGGGTGCTGACGCAGCACGTAATGCAGTTTGGTGCTGGCATGCGCCCACAAAGCCTGACCGTTGCTCAGCAAAAAATTGAAGGTGCCGTATTTGGCAATTTGCGGCACCAACTCCGTCAAGGTCAGGGTCAACTCTTCAACCGTGGGCACCCCCACATGTGACTTGGCCAACTCTTGCAGCAGCCAGCAAAACGCCAGTTCGCTGTCGGTGCTGCCCACCGGCCGGAAACTGCCGTGCAGTGCCGGCGCGTAGTTTTTCAAGTCGCCGTTATGGGCGAATACCCAATTGCGGCCCCACAGTTCACGCACAAACGGGTGGCAGTTTTCCAGCGAGACAGAACCCACCGTGGCCTTGCGCACATGGGCCACGACGTTGTGGCTTTTGATCGGGTAGTTGCGCAGCATCTTGGCGATGGGCGAGGTGGACGCCCCTTCCTTGTCGACGAAGTAGCGCACCCCTTTGCCCGGCTGGTCCGGCGTGGCCGCCTCGCTCTCAAAGAAGGCGATGCCCCAGCCATCGGCATGGTGGTCGGTCAGACCGCCACGTTGTGAAAACCCAGTAAAACTCAAGGTCAGACTGGCGGGTAGGTGGCTGTTCATTCCGAGCAATTGGCACATGCTGCGAGTTTACTGCGCACTGCGCGCACAGAAAGCCGGTAACTGTGCGTAACACGGCAATAGTTGACAGGCTTGTCATGTTTTTCCGGGCCGGCTACACCTTCAACCCCGGGTTCAGCTCGCCACCACCACCCGGTTGCGCCCGGCGCTCTTGGCTTCGTAAAGCGCCTTGTCAGCCGCCAGCAGCAAGGCGTCCACCGTCGTGCCGTGGGTCGGAAACTGCGCCAGGCCGATGGAAATCGTGACCGTCATCACGTCCTTGCCGGACGCATGCAGCACCAGCTGCTCAACCTTCTGGCGCACCAGTTCCGCGCGTTCAAACGCCAGCTGGTCCGTGATGTCCGCCAGCACGATGGTGAACTCCTCGCCGCCGTAGCGCGCCGCCACGTCGCTGCCGCGCGTCTGGCTTTGCAGCACCTGCGCCACCTCGCGCAGCACTTGGTCGCCGACCTCATGCCCGTGCGTATCGTTGAAGCGCTTGAAGTGGTCGATGTCAATCATCATCAGCGCCAGGCCCGCGTAATCGCCCTTGGTCTGCTGGCGCACGGCGCGCATCATTTCGCGCTGTGATGATTCATCGAAGAAACGACGGTTGTACAGGCCCGTCAACACGTCGCGGATGGCGGCCTGGCGCAAGGATTCACGCAGCTTCAGGTTGCCAATGGAGAAGCCGACCTGCTCCAGTGCAAAGCGCCGGCTGCCCTCGCTTTCCAGACTCTCTTGCGCGTCGCTTGCCGCATCCGCCTCCAGCACCACCACGCCCAGCAGTTCACCGTAGGCCATCAGCGGCAGGCACTGGATATTGTTGTTGTTGTGCGCGCTCGCGTACTCGGATTGCAGATGCGCACACGAGGCCGAACCGGTCTCAAACGGTTGCCGAAACGGCTGCCGCAGCCGCGCGGCCCAGCACTCGCTGGGCTCGAACGATTCGACAAATGATTTGTCACCCCAGGTGAAGGCTTGGCGCAAGGGGTCGTGCCCGGCCGCCGCCAAATACAGCGCACCACTGGCCGCACGCATCAAGGGCGGCAGGTGCTGCTTGAGCAAGCCCGCCGCTTCCTCCAGGTCCGCGCAAGACTGCAAAAAGCGGCTCAGCTCGGACAAGCCGTGCACCTGCTCATTGCGGGTGGCCGCCGCCGCCAGCAGCCGCGACAACTCGACATTGCGCTGATCCATCTCCTGCTGGGCGGCGTCCTTCTGGATCGCCGCGTTGCGAAAGCGCTGAACCAGGCCGGCCAGCAACAGCAGGTTGACCAAAATTGACACCCCCAGTGTCAGATAGTATTTTTTGATTTCCTGCTCAATTTCGGCCTCCAATTGGCTCGTGCGGTGAGCCTGATCAGTACCCAAGCCACGCCACGCCGCGCGCACCGCGTTCATGGTCTGGTTGTCCGTGTCGGTCAGTATCAATTCCACTGCTTCATTGGAACGTCCTTCACTCTTCAGCTTCACGATACGGTCAAGGTCTTGCAACTTGGCAGCGATGGCCTTGTCCAGCACGCCAAGCGGCGCAACGGCGGACGGGTCCTGGCTCAGCGCCACACCGAGTGCGGCACGTGACGCCCGCATTTGGGTCAGCGCGGTGTAGTAAGGCTGCAGATAGGGCGCGCGGCCACTGAGCAGAAAACCGCGCTGCCCGGTCTCTGCGTCCAGCAGCTGGTTCATCAGGTCATTCAGCGCCTTGTTGACGAGCAGCGAATGGGTCTTCACCTCGCGCGAATCCCCCAGGCGCGCCAGGCTGCGCTGCGTCAGCACCGCCGTGGCGAACATGGCCGCGATCAGCAGCAGCCAGATGGCCGACGTCAAACTCCAATAGCTTTTGTTTTGATCGGGGCTTGCGAGTGACATGGGCGATTCCAGGGTGGGTTGAGGTCTATGGCCGACCTCTTGACGCCCAGTAGAACAGCTTTGAACTGTGCATTTGTACGGGGCGTTTCTCGGTGCGGTGCCGCGCACAGCCGTGCAGCGCCGACCCCGCTGCAGCGTGAACAGGGCACTGCGCGCCAGCCAGGGCGAGCCTGCTGCGTTAACACTTCTAGCAAACTGTTACAAAAAAAGAGCGTGAGTCCATAATGACTCGCAAACATTCTCAGGGACGGGATAAGAACAATGGCTACCTTGATACCGGCGCTTGGCGCCTGCGTGTCGCGCATGACCGCAGGCGAGCGCCGACTGGCTGAGCGGCTGGAACACAAGCTCGACGACGATTACCTGCTCTGGTACGACGTGCCGATGGGGCCGCGCAATTTGCACCCCGACTTCTGCGTGATGCACCCCCGGCGCGGGATTCTGATGGTGAAAGACTGGCGCTTGAACACACCCTAAGGCAACTTCTATTCCTTTTTTGGAATGTGAATGTGTTCATTCAAATATTCACAAGTGCAACAACGTCAAACGGCGGACTATCAAATGAGCTTTACTCTGGAAAAACTTGGCATGGCCTACCGCAAGGCCAAGGTAGATTTATATTATTCAACAGATGCACCTTTACTTTCGATAGCCAAGTATGAGGAAAAGCTCCCCGAGAACCTGCTGTCTTTGCTGGACAGGCTCAACGGGGTTGATGAGAACTGGATCACCGAAAACGCCTTTCTTGGCGGCTGGACGTTGGCCGCAAAGTCTATTTCCTGGGCTGACCGAAAAAAATTTCATGAGAAACATGGCAACGGACTAATTTTCTCGTCGCCCGAGGACGAGTGGAAACACACCTGCGAGTTACTCGCAAAAACTACAGAGTACAAAAAGCCGGAGGCCGAATTCCGCCTGATGGCTCAAGTTAGTCTAGATTTTCATGTGTTGTCCACTCTATGGATGCTCGAAGTGGGTCACCAGTACGATGCCAATCTCACAGGCTGCGCCTACGGCAATCGCATGCGCAGAAAGCTGGACAAAGGCATTAATCCACTCTCTATAGGCTCCTTCGAGCCGTACCTAAGACCCTTTCGCACTTGGCGCGATGAAGGCATTGCGGCCATGCGTACCGCTCTGGCCGCCAAAAAGAAAGTCGTCGCCCTCACTGCAGATGTCACCGCCTTTTACCATGAGCTGAATCCGGACTTTATGCTCGATGATCGCTTCAACCAAAAGATGGAATTGAAACTTTCGCTAGAGCAGCAAAAACTCCATAACCTGTTTATCAAGGCACTAAAAGCTTGGGCTGAGACAACACCGCTAAAAAAAGGGTTGCCCGTTGGGCTGCCTGCTTCTGCCTTGGTGGCCAACGTCGCCCTTATCGATCTTGATCGGCTGCTCGAGCAACAGGTGGCCCCGCTGTATTACGGACGCTATGTGGACGACATTCTTCTGGTGATGGAAAACGGTGCGGAATTTCAATCCACAATTCAACTCTGGGAATGGCTGTTCAAGCGTTCAGATGAGAAGCTGGGCTGGACTGACGGTGGAAAGACGGCGATTCAGTTTAATCCCGACTATCTGGATGGCAGTCAGATCCGCTTTACCAATAGTAAAAATAAGGTTTTTTTGCTCGCAGGCGAAACTGGCAAGACCTTGGTGGACTCCATAGCCCACCAGATTCATGAACGAGCCAGTGAATGGCGGGCCTTGCCCAATCTACCACGCTCCGCCAGCGATGTTGGTACGGACTTGGTGGCCGCAACGCAAAGCGATGGTGTGGCGGCAGACAACCTGCGCAAGGCCGATGCACTCACAATGCGCCGCGCTGGTTTTGCCATCAAGCTGCGCGACTTTGAGGCCTACGAACGGGATCTTCCGCCAGAAGCTTGGCAAGCGCATCGCCACGCCTTTTTTTGTGCCTTCATTCAACATGTGATAACACTGCCACACTTCTTCGAGCTGGCTACTTATCTGCCGCGCGTGGTGCGGCTGGCAACCGCTTGCGAGGATTTTGAGAAGCTGCGCAAAATCATCCGGGCGCTGGAGCACATGTGCCGAAGTGTTGAGAAATACTGCTCCGCCAGCATCAAATCCTGCCCTGAAGAGTCGCCACAAGAAGATGCAGCCGTTATCGAGCGTTGGAGGCGCCAGCTCTTAAAGTCGGTGCGCGAAAGTGTTATCGCAGCGTTCCCGCCACGTCTTTCCAAAGCAGGCAAAGTGTCCTGGCTGAACGAAATGGAGAAGGAGGAGACTTGGACTGATCTTTGGCCCATTGCTGATTTCGATGACCAATTTGCGCCAACGATCAAAGGAATTCAGTTGGATCAGGCGCGGCTGTTCTCGCTCGATCTGGCCCACATGCCTTTCCGTTTTATCGGTCTGCCGAAGGAAATGATCGCCCAACGCGGTGTTCCGCATAGGAAGGCTGTGACGGTTCTCAATGACGTTTCGCAGCTTTTGCCGTCGAACATCGTGGATGGTGTCACGACGCTTGCTCGCTGGATCAAATTCAACAAAGACCTTCCCCGTGGCCTGCTGTTTCCTACACGGCCATTCAATCTGGCTGAACTGTTCGTACTGGTCAATGAGCCATTTGCCGAGAGCAGCCAAAAGGACATACAGGCAGTAGTGCTCGCCTTGCGAGGCTTCTCGCTGAGTGAAAAAATGCCCTGTTTCGACGGCAGAGGCGTTTTGCAGATCCCCGATGGTGAGACACAACCCAAACAAACCATTGCCGTGTCGAGCTGGAAGACCCGCCTTAACAGTTGGGTCGCCTCGGTCACACGCACGGCAGATCCCGATTATCTGGACCGCTATGCGCGCCTGAACCGACTGGTGAACAGCGTGATTTCGCAGCCCAAGGGTGCCCGCTATTTAATCCTGCCCGAGCTGGCCTTGCCCGCGCATTGGTTCATGCGTATCGCGCTGAAACTGCAAGGACGCGGTATTTCTCTCATCGCCGGCATCGAGTACCTGCATGCCAGCAAAGGCCGTGTGCGGAATCAGGTGTGGGCTGCGTTGTCGCACGATGGCTTGGGATTTCCGTCAACGATGATCTACCGGCAGGACAAGCAACGGCCAGCCCTGCATGAGGAGCAGGAGTTACAACGCCTTGCAGGAGTGGAGTTGAAGCCCGACAAACCATGGAAGTCTCCATCCCCGCCGGTGCTGCAACATGGCCATTTCCGCTTCGCCATATTGGTATGCAGTGAGCTCACAAACATCGCGTACCGTACGGCCCTACGCGGCCAGGTGGACGCCTTGTTTATTCCGGAATGGAACCAAGACACAGAGACTTTCAATGCACTGGTGGAATCCGCTGCCCTGGACATTCACGCCTACATCATCCAATGTAATGACCGCCAATTTGGCGACAGCCGCATTCGGATGCCCCACCAGGACAACTGGCGACGGGATGTGCTGCGCGTCAAGGGCGGCATTGAAGACTATTGCGTCACTGGCGAGATCGATATTCATGCCCTACGGCAGTTCCAGTCCAGCTATCGCTCACCGAGGGGCCCGTTCAAGCCGGTGCCGGATGGGTTCGAGATCAATCACGACAGGAAGGTCTTACCTTTGGCAGGCTAAAGATGAGCTAAAAAACGCTAAATTTAACCGGGCATGCCAACCCCCCCCTTTCCGGCGACCGGCGCGGTTCGCTGGTTTATCCCGGCACCGGCCAATGGCGTGAACGATGCGGCACCCCTGACGATCACCGGGTTTGCCGAGGCATGCCGTCATGATCCCCATTCGCAGGAAGGTATTGAGCCGCTGGCGTTTTACCGCACGGGCAATCAGCGCATGGGGCGCCGTATCGACCTGAACGGACGACTCAACGGCAATCTCAAAATACGCCGCGCCAGTTTTTTCTAATGTCCGAGGTGCCTTGGATTTCTAGTTGCTATTTAATTAATTAATAGCTGCTCACTCAGGTAATACGGTGGCTAGAGCCTGATTCGAGCAATAAATTTGCAGGTGCAGCACCTGCTGATCCCGCCAAGTGGGCGCGGTGTACCTCGTCAGCTGCGGCGCTGGCGCGGATCGCCTACCATCCACCCGGTCCACTTTCGCCCAATCAAGGGCTCCAACGGAGAAAGCTATGTTCAATCATGTGATGCTGGGTGTGAATGATCTTGAGGCCTCAAAGAAGTTTTACGACGCGCTTTTGGGAACACTTGGCATCGGCCCAGGGGTTGCCAACAAGAACCGGTATTTCTACAGCAGCCCCACCGGCACCTTTGGCATCTCAACGCCCATCAACGGCGAGCCCGCTACGCACGGCAATGGCAGCACCATCGGGTTTGCCATGCAGTCACCCGAGCAAGCAAACGCTTTCCATGCGGCGGGCGTCGCCAACGGTGGCACCTCTTGCGAAGACCCGCCGGGGTTTCGTGAGCTCTCGATGGGCCAGATCTACCTGGCGTATGTGCGTGACCCGGACGGCAACAAGATCTGCGCGGTACATCGGCCCGCCAATTAAGTCAGACCGCAGCGCGCAGGCGGGTCACTTGATGCGCTTATCCGATTAGCGTTCGCTCCTTATTTAATAGCTTCTCACGAATGTAGTACGGGAGCTAGAGCCTGATTTCTTATAAATTCATGCCCTCCAAACCCGCAAGCTGTTTGCCTAATCGTGGCATATGGCGTACCATCAATCGCACTATTAACCACATTCTGGAGGTCCCAATGACTCACATCAGCGCCAACGATCTCAAGACCAAAGGTATTGCCGCCATCGAGTTCGCGCTCAGCACGGCGCCCGAGGCCATTGTTTCGGTGCGGGGCAAAGACCGGTTTGTGGTGATGGACATGGCGCATTACCACTACCTGCGCGAATGTGAGCTGGACGCCGCGCTGGCCGAAACCCGCACCGACCTGGCTGCCGGCCGCACGGTGCAAGAGTCGCCCGAGGCCCATTTGGCGCGGCTGGCCGCGCTGTGAGCGCGTCGCCATGCCGTTTGCCCTGCTCTTTACCGAGCAATACAACCGCCGGGCTGCCAAGTTTTTGAAGCAGCACCCGGAGTTGCGCAGCACCTACCTCAAGACGCTCCAGTTGCTGGAGGCCAACCCCGCTCACCCTTCGTTGCGTTTGCATGCCTTGCGCGGCAAGTTCGACGGCCTGCATTCGGTGTCCATCAACTTGTCGTACCGCATCACGCTGGAGCTGTTGATTCAAGACCAGCAGATCATCCCGGTGAACGTGGGCGACCATGACGCGGTTTATTGATTGATCAAAACTCCTGATTTGAGAGCTTCTCACGCATTATTTAATGCGGGCTAGAGCCTGATTCCTCATAAAGTTTTACCTGTCAGGCCACGTCGCCTGAGCCGATTCAACAAAAATACGGCTCGCAAATTGAGCCGTATTGACTAAAATGCGGCTCATGACCACCCCATCGCAAACCGCACAGCCCACTTACATCTGGCAACACCCCGGCTGGCCGACGCTCGTGTTTGATGCCGGGGCCGTGGCGCACGACCTGACTGTGGCCCATTTGCAGATGGGTCGGGTATTGGGTTTGCTGGACGCCATTGGCTTGACCGACGCGCAGGAAATTGCCCGTGAGTTATGGGTACAAGAGGCCATCGCCACGGCGGCGATTGAGGGTGAACAACTCGATCTGACGGCCGTTCGGTCGTCGGTGGCGCATCGCTTGGGGCTGGCCGATGCCTCCACCCGCGACCGCCATGTGGATGGTTTGGTGGCGGTGATGCAGGACGCCACCAGCGGCTACCAAGCGGTGTTGGACAGCGACCGTTTGTGTCGCTGGCAGTCCGCCCTGTTTCCGGGCGGCACGTCGGGTCTGCATCGGATTGCCGTCGGGCGTTACCGTGACCATACTGACCCGATGCAAATCGTCAGCGGGCGGCAAGGGCACGAGGTGGTGCATTACACCGCGCCTGCGTCAGACAAGGTGGCGGCTGACATGGTGAAGTTTCTGGCCTGGTTTGAGGCCACGCGCCCCACCAGCAATGCCGCCCCCGACCTCAACGGCTTGGCCCGCGCCGCACTGGCGCATTTGTGGTTTGAATCGATTCACCCCTTTGAAGACGGCAATGGCCGTCTGGGGCGCGCCATTGTGGACCTGGCGCTGGCGCAGGCGGTGGGCGCACCCGCACGCCTGTTGGGCATGTCGCGGCAACTGCTGGCGGTTAGGGCCGCGTATTACGACGCCTTGAACCGGGCGCAGTCCGGCGGGCTGGACGTGACGCCCTGGGTGCAATGGTTTGTGCAGGCTTTCACGCAGGGCTGCATCCAGTCGCAGGCGGTGGTGAAGCAGGCGCTGGACAAGGCCCGCTTCAGGCAGCGCGCGACCAGCCTCGCGGTCAATGAGCGGCAA
The DNA here is from genome assembly GCF_012927445.1 of Rhodoferax sp. Lineage (GTDB taxonomy): Bacteria > Pseudomonadota > Gammaproteobacteria > Burkholderiales > Burkholderiaceae_C > Rhodoferax. The sequence goes on along the minus strand of NZ_JABBPD010000004.1, from coordinate 975,678 downwards.
AGCAAGGTGTTGAATCGTTTGCTGGAAGCGGGAAGCAGTGAATTGGGCGGCGGCTTTCTTGGCGGCATGACGGCGGAAAAATACAGCCAGATTACCGGCACCTCCAAAGCCACTGCCACCCGCGACCTGTCAGAGCTGTTGCGCCATGGTTTGCTCAAAGTGGAGGGCGTCGGCAAGGCCACCCGCTATGCCGTCAACGTCGAAGGCTGGCATCAGCCCACCACGAGTTGAGTTGCCAAGACAGCGAGGCGATATCGCTCCTTATTTAATAGCGGCTTGCGCAGGTGGGACGGGGGCTAGAGGCCTATTTGGTATATATCACTAGCGCACACACCGAAATGTCAAGTTCAACCTGCGCCGCCCCAGTAGCGCGTGCTCGCCATCGGCCAGTGCGGCCACACCGTGGTAGGCCAGCCGCGATGGGCCGCCCCACACCACCACGTCGCCATGCACCAGCCGCCAGCGTTGCGGGCGGTCTTGGCGGCTGGGGGTGCCGAACAGAAACACCGCCGGCAAACCCAGCGACAGCGAGACGATGGGCGCGCGCAGGTCGAGTTCGTCCTTGTCCTGGTGCAGCGAGAGTTTGGCGCCGGGCACGTATTGGTTGATCAGGCAGGCATCGGGCGAAAAGTTGGCGTAACCGGCCTGCGCAGCGGCGCGTTGGGCCAGGTCCAGCAGGCAAGCGGGCAGGGCGGGCCAGGGTTGGTCCGTGAGCGGGTCCACCGCAGCGTAGCGGTAGCCGCTGGCGCTGGACACCCAGCCGAGCGGGCCGCAATTGCTCATGGCCACCGACATGGTGTAGCCGCCGGGGGTTTGCCAGTGGCGTAACGGGGCTTGCTGGAGGACGGTCTCGATGGCCTGCAGCAGGGCGGCATCGCCGTCCTTGGCAAAGCCGTGCAGCAGCACCGCGCCGGGCGCGATCTGCGTCAGCGCGGTCTCGGGGGGCAGGTCGTCAAACAGGGCCATTGGGGGTTTACTTTAAACAAATAGGCATGGATGGCAATGTGGACACTGTCCTTTATTCGTGCTATTTTTTCGTGCCCGCTGTACACAATTGATTTCACGCCCCGTCGTGAACGCTTAAAGCAAGGCGTCGCGGCACTTCAAACTGAAAGGAAACAGACCATGCCTACCAACACCGTTCAGCTTCACCGCGTCATTCGCGCCCAACCCGAGCGCATCTACCGGGCCTTTTTGGAGGCCGATGCCCTGGCCAAGTGGCTACCGCCCTATGGGTTTACCTGCAAGGTCCACCACATGGAAGCCCAGGTTGGCGGCACCTTCAGAATGTCGTTCACCAATTTCGGCACCGGCCACGGCCACAGCTTTGGTGGTGAGTACCTGGAGTTGGTGACGGCGGCCAAGATTTGCTACTCGGACAAGTTTGACGACCCCAACCTGCCCGGCACCATGAAGACCACCGTCACCTTCAAGCCCGTGGTCTGCGGTACCGAACTGAGCATCGTGCAGATAGGCGTGCCCGAGGTCATCCCCGTGGAGATGTGCTACTTGGGCTGGCAAGAATCCCTCGCACAACTCGCCACACTGGTTGAGCCACAAATTCCGGACTAAGCCCGGTAACCCCCGCCAGCCATTCACCCCACCACTTTTCCGAGAGGATGTAGTTGCTAGTGCCGTTGATGATGCCGGCGGCGTTTGTGGCTCAGCCTTGGCCGCCGAGGGGCGACAATCGACCATCCACGGATGACCGGCCAAGCGGCCACCCATCACCAACTTTATTTAAGAGTAGCAACATGCCCCAAGATTTGAATCCACAGACCGAAGTAAACAAGCCGGAGCTTTGCGAGTCGTGCGCTGGCGTCCAGCGCAACTGGCGCGGCGCCCCCGGCCATCCTGAACTGATGCAAGGCGTCAACCGCAAAGAAGCGCGCGGCCACGGTCAGGTCACCATCACCAAGTACCGCTGTGAACGCTGCGGCACCCAGTGGGAGTACGAAAACGACAAGGTCAACCTGCACGCCGGTTGGTCGGTGGTGGGCCACTAACCGCCCGTTTCCCTTTCAAGGAACCGCCATGACCGATCTCTCCGCCTTCCCCGTCACCCACAAGTGGCCCGCCCAGCATCCTGAGCGGCTGCAACTCTACTCGCTGCCCACGCCCAACGGCGTCAAGGTGTCGATCATGCTGGAGGAGAGCGGCCTGGCGTACGAGCCGCATCTGGTCAGCTTTGAGACGCAAGACCAGCTGTCGCCGGAGTTTCTTTCGCTCAATCCCAACAACAAGATTCCGGCCATCCTCGACCCCAACGGGCCCGGCGGCAAGCCGCTGGCGTTGTTCGAGTCCGGTGCGATCCTGCTGTACCTGGCCGAAAAGACCGGCCACTGCCTCCCGCCGGAGGCGGCGCAGCGCTATGAGACGATCCAGTGGCTGATGTTCCAGATGGGCGGCATCGGCCCGATGTTTGGCCAACTCGGTTTCTTCCACAAGTTCGCCGGCAAAGACTATGAAGACAAACGCCCGCGTGACCGCTATGTGGCCGAGTCCAAACGCCTGCTCGCCGTGCTGGAGCAGCGGCTCGCCAACCGCGCCTGGATCATGGGCGACACCTACACCATCGCCGACATCGCCACCTTCCCCTGGGTGCGCAACCTGATCGGCTTCTACGAGGCCGGTGAGCTGGTCGGCATGCCAGATTTCCCGAACGTGACCCGGGTGCTGGCGGCCTTTGTGGCGCGGCCAGCGGTGGTGCGCGGGCTGGAGATTCCTAAGCGGTCCTGATTTGATAGCGGCTTGCGAAGATGTGACGGGGGCTGGTGCTTGATTTGATTCAAAAAATCAAAGGTGAGGCAAGTATTCTTCAAGCATCTTTTGGACGGTGTCCGCCTGCAGGACGTCGCGGCGGCGTTTCATGGCTTCGCGCCCGGGTTGGGTGGACATCCATCGTTTAAAGGCCACAAACGTGGCGGGGTGGACGGTGTTCATGCGCGCCATGGTGCCATTGCTGGCCACGATCACCGCCGAGAAGCTGGGTGAATCCAGCAGCACGTTGGCACGTTGCGCTTGGACGACCCAGAAGTCTTCGTCCTCATCGCTGAGTTTGATGGGGTGCGGGTCGTCACCAGCGCGCTCCCGGCGGATGATGTCCACTTCAAAACCGTCTTTGTTGACGGCGGTGTATTTTTGACTTTTGCGGATCCGAAATGTGCTGTCCACTTTTTTCAAGACACCGAGCATGGAGCTGTCCACGCGCGCCAACTGCGTGGAAAAGATGATGCGTTTACGCGTGTCCCACAGCAGGTCGATGTCACGCGTAGCCAATGCCTCTGCGTCCAGGCGCACCCCGGCGGCGGCCTCGTAGGCATACAGCGCGTGGGTGCCCACCACCCGAAAGTAGTCACTCAGCTTGGTGCTTGCCAAACGGTTCAGTAACGCCACGACCAGCGGGTCCACCCGGCCCACGCGCAGGGCGCGATTGAGCCGCTGTTGTTGTACGAGTGCCGCTTGCAGGCCAGACACGCGCTCGGCGCTTTCACGCTTTCGTTGCGTGAATCGGGCGTAGATGGCATCAAGCTCTGGCGTGCGCGCCCCCAGGCTGGTCTCTGCACCAGCCGGCGTGGTTCGCACCAGGTACTTGGAGTCGGGTGATGTGGGCGGACCTGCATGCCAGTACATGCCGCCACGAACCTGGGTCGCCTCTTCCAAGGCCTCTTCCAGGGCTTCGAAGACCGAGACGGCATCGATGTATTGGCGCGAAATGGTTGCACTGGTTTCTAGCATTTCGGCATATTAATGCTATTTAAAGTTGTCTGCCGAATATTTATATAAAACAATAAGTTACGGTATATTTATATTCGATAAATTGAATCTAGTGGTGATGTTTCGGGTGAGCAGGCAGAATTTCCCGAGCGTGACCCGGATGCTGGCGGCATCTGTGGCGCGGCCGGCGGTGGTGCGCGGGGCCGGTGGCGCATTGGGTAATAACCGCATAGCTTGGGCGATTCTGGTCTGCGGCGCACAATCAAGACTGCTCTGGAGGACATGAATGCATCGCAGATTCTTTTTGACTGCCGTCCCTTGCCTGGCGCTCAGTGGGCTGGCCCAGTCGGCGTTGCCGGACGAGCAGTCCCAGCCGCAGCCCAGCTACACCGTGTCTGCCGGGCAATTGCAGCAGGCGGTGGCGCAGCGTTTTCCGCTGCGGTATCCGGTGGCGGGCCTGATGGATCTGGCGTTGCAGGCGCCGCGCCTGCGTCTGCTGCCGGCGCAGAACCGCGTGAGCGCCGAGATGGCGGTCGAGGCCGCCGGCCCGGCACTGCAGCGCAGCCTCTCGGGCACCTTCGATGTGGACTTTGCCCTGCGCTACGAGGCCAGTGACCGCACCCTGCGCGCCTACCAATTGCGCTTTAAGCGTCTGCACTTTGCGGACCTGCAACCGGCAGCGTCGGAGCTGCTCAACCTCTACGGGCCTGAATTGGCGCAGCAGTCCTTGCAGGAGGTGGTGTTGCACCAATTGCGCCCGCAAGACCTGGCGGTGGCCGATGGCTTGGGGATGCAGCCGGGCAGCATCACGGTGACGGACAAGGGTCTGGTGATTGGCTTTGTACTCAAGCCGCTGTGACAACTGGTTGCCCGCTGTTTGAATATTTTTGCTCCGGTCGCCATAGTGTTCTCTGCCGCTAGACGCTGTGAATCGCCTCTGCTATTTTTGTAAATTTTGTCGTTAAAGGAGAACGTATGGCTACCCAAATCTATGTGAACCTGCCGGTCAAAAACCTGGCCAAGTCGGTTGAGTTCTTTCGCCAGCTGGACTACAAATTCAACCCCCAGTTCACCAACGAGAACGCCGCCTGCATGATCGTCAGCGACGATATTTACGTCATGCTGCTGGTAGAGCCCTTCTTCAAGACCTTCACCCCAAAACCGATTTGTGATGCCACTCAAAGCACCGAAGTGCTGATCTGTCTCTCCTGCGAGAGCCGGGATCAGGTGGACGAGTTGGTGTTGAAAGCCGTGGCCGCCGGTGCCACCACGCCCAGGCCGGCGGTGGACCAGGGCTTTATGTACGGCCATGGTTATCAGGACCTGGATGGGCACCTGTGGGAGTTGATCAGCATGGCACCCACCGCGACCGAGGTCGGCCCGCAAGACGTTTAGAAGCTGGGTGCAGACGCTGGCGTGGCTGGTGCTGCGGGCAAACTGGTGGAGGATGCCGGCGGCACCACATTCACCGGATCGAGGCGCTCTGACGGCAAAATGATTTCTTCCGGCAGCGGCTCCAGCGGCACCTCGGGCGCTGATGTCGGCATGAGGGGCGGCTCGGGGATGGGCTCCGGGATGGGCAGGGGCGCCGGCCTGGGCTCCGGTGGTTTCACCGGTACAGGCGTCGAGCCAAACAAGCTCCTGACCCAACCGCCCAGGCCGCCCATCAACGGGCCGAGCAGGCTGGTGTCTTTCGGTTCCAGAAAACGGACGCGCGGGTCAATGAGGCGGGCGCGCAGCGCTTGCGAGGTGAAATCGCCCACGATCGGCAGCGCACTGTGCGCGCCCTGGCCCCAGTAGTCGCTGCGCAGCGTGACGCGGCCGTCGTTAAAGCCGACCCAGGCGCCCGCCACCAGCTGCGGGTGCATCAGAATGAACCAGCCGTCAGTGTTGTCTTGCGTGGTGCCGGTTTTTCCGGCGAGGTCGGCGCGGATGCCGTAGCGGTTGCGGATGGCGGCGCCGGTGCCCCGGTCGATCACGCCGCGCAGCGCGTCCAGCAGCGTGTAGTTGGCCTGGGCGGACAGCGCGGGCTCGGCGGTGGCGGGCTGGAACTCGGCCAGCACTTTGCCCTGGCGGTTTTCAATGCGGGTGACCAGCACCGGCTCCAGGTAGCCGCCGCCGTTGGCGATGGTGGCGTAGGCGCTGACCATCTCGCGCAAGGTGACCGGGCTGGTGCCCAACGCGAGCGACGGCACCAGGTCGAGCTTGCTTTGCCGCACGCCCATGGCGCGTGCCAGTTTGGCGACCCGGTCGGGGCCGACGGTTTGCATGAGCTGGGCGGTGATGGTGTTTTTGGAATAGGCCAAGCCGTCGCGCAGGCTTAAGGGCCGGCCGCTGGGCGGGGCGTCGTCGGCGGGGCGCCACACTTCGCCGCCCTGCAGTGGGATTTCCACCGCCTGGTCGATGAAGGTGTCGTCGGGGCTGGCGCCTTTTTCAAACGCGGCGCCGTAAACAAAGGGCTTGAAGGTGGAGCCGGGCTGGCGCCTTGCCTGCTGCACATGGTCAAACGGATCTTGTTCGAAGTCGCGGCTGCCGACCCAGGCGCGGATCTGGCCGCTTCTCGGGTCCAGCGCCATAAAGCCGGCCTGCACCCGGGTTTTTTGCTCGCGCAGGGTGCGCATGAAGGTGGTGTCCGCCATCAGTTTTTTCAGGGCCTCTTTGGCCGTGAGCCCGCTGGTCATGGCGCGACGGTACTCGGGCGTTTCGCGCACAAAGGCTTGCACCAACTCGTTGCGCTCACCCCAGACCGTGCGCGGGCGCCAGGCGGCGTCGGCCACGCCTTGCAGTTGGCGGCCCTGGCGCGCCACAACCTGGTTGGCCACCTGCTGCAGGCGCGCGTCGAGGGTGGTGTGCACCACCAGGCCGTCGGTGTAGATGTTGTAGTCGTTGCGGTCGGCCCAGTCGATCAGCCATTTGCGCAGTTGCTGGGCAAAGTGCGGTGCCGGGCCCATCGGTTCGAGCTGGCGCTCAAATTCAACGCGCAGCGGTCGTTTTTTCAGCGACTCAAACTTGGCGGCATCGAGCTTGTCGCGCTTGACCATTTGCGCCAGCACGGTGTTGCGGCGCTGCTCGGCGCGCTCGGGATTGAGGACCGGGTTGTAGTAACTGGTGCCCTTGAGCATGCCGACCAGCGTGGCGCTCTCCAGCAGGTCGAGCTGCGCGGCCGATTTGTCGAAATAGGTGCGCGCCGCCATCTCGATGCCGACCGCGTTGTACAGAAAAGGCACGGTGTTGAGGTAGGTCTCGAGGATTTCCGGCTTGGTGTAGAGGGCCTCGATCTTGAGCGCGGTGATGGCTTCTTTCAGCTTGCGGTTGAGCGTGGCGGCACGGCCGATTTCCTCCGGATACAGGTTGCGTGCCAGTTGCTGCGTCAGCGTCGATCCACCTTGCAACTCACCCGAAAACGTGCTCAACGCGGCGGCGGCCGTGCGCCGCCAGTCGAGGCCGTGGTGCTGATAAAAGCGGTGATCTTCGGTGGCAATCAGGGCCGCCACCACCGACGGTGCGATCTGGTCCAGCGGCACCCAGGAACGATTGGCCCACTTGAACTCGGTCAGCAGCTTGCCGTCCGCCGACAGCACCTGCGCCGGCTGCTCCAGCTTGGCCTTGCGGATGTCGCTGATGCCGGGCGTGAACGGAATCAGCGCCAGCACGTAGAGCAAAAATAGCGCCGGCACGGCGGCCAGCGCCCACGCCAACTCGCGCCGGGTGGGGCGGCGCAAGCGACGCAGCCGGTCTGCAACAAGGGGTTTGAGCTGGGAAAGATTGATCATGCAGGAATCAGAGGGTAAAGTTGCTATTATTTTTATAGCTGTTTGCGCATGCTGCACGAGGGCTAGAGGCTGATATGGCTCATGGATTCAAGTACAAAGTGCATCCGTTGGTAGTTTAATCGGGCTCATCCTCAACCCATAAAAAACCTCGTGCGGAGTGCGATAGCCCAAACATTTTCGAGGCCTGTGGTTGAACGGCTACACCGCCTCATTGACCTGGTTCTGTCCGATTTTCCGCAAGTTGGTGTTCTCGTTGAGCCCAGACTCCCAGGAGCAGTAGGGGGCGCAAAGTACACCTTGGCCCGCAGGCATTGGGCGATGAATTCGTGATCCGCAAACTCGTTTCCGTTGTCAAACGTCAGTGTTTTGCAGCGGCTCTTGTGAGGCCGCTGCAGCGCGATGATGGCTTGTGTCAGCCGCCGCCAGCGTCTGTGCCTGCCCTCAGACCGGAACACGGACCATCAGGTGAGCGGCCGAAACACGAACGCTCGCGACACAAGAGGCTCGTCAACGACAGGCCTTGGCCTGCCACCCGTATGCATGCCTTTACCGCGACGATCAACGAGGTGATCGTGACGCTCAATCGTCTGGTCATAGCGTCGGCGCTTATCTGGATCAGACAGAACGGAATAGGCGTGATTGATCTGCGCCAACCTCTCACTGGCGGCAGCGGAACCCGAATTTTTATCGGGATGATTGACTTGGGCCAGGCAACGATAGGCAGCCTTGATCACCAAGGCGCTCGCACGGGGGCTGACTTCCAAGGCGTCGTACAGGGTGACTTCCGTTTTATCGGAACTCATGACTTGATAGGTAGGGCAGGCATGGAGATGATGCATCGTCCCACTTGTTCGGGCCGGGTGTTTGCGCGTTGTCAAAAACGTTGCTGCGGCATGTTCAAGATGGATCCCGGCGGGGGCGGCTCATTTCTTTGCCAGAAAATCCGGTTTCGACGCGATGATTCCAGTAGGTATGGACACCCGTTAGACACAGGGCTAGCCATGCAACCCCCTCCGCAACAGCGGCCAGCACATCGCTCAGATAATGAACGCCAAGGTACATGCGCGTAATGGCCACCAGCACCACCATGGCGAGTGCTACGAGCACGATCATCACGCGCCAGCGCCACGCCACTATCTGCGTAACCAGCATTCCAGCCAATACGCCATAAAACAAGGTTGAGCCTGCCACATGCCCGCTGGGGAAGCTGTAAGTCGCCAGTTCAAGGATCGGGACATCAAAATTTGGGCGCGCACGATGAAACGCATACTTCATCAAGACATTGAGCAGCATCCCGAACGGGACCGTAATGGTTACGCAAATCAACCAATACCAGTTTTTCTTCCAAGCCAAATAGGCGGCGATCAGCACCACAGCCGTCGTCATGGGGAGGGTGCTGTGGATGTTCGTGACCACCCGCATGGTCTGGGTCAACAGCGGTGTGGCATGCTCGTGAAACCACTGGGCCACGCGCAGATCAACAAGCGTGAGTGGGTCACCGCTGACGACATCTTCGGCGATTCCGCCAAATAACCAGCTGGCGCCAATCAAGATCAGTGCCCCTGTCGTGAGCTGCAAGCCAAGATAGCTCTGAGGCGACAGCCGGGCCTGGACAAACGCAATTTGTGGCCTGAAGCGAACGCGTAACGCATGGATGCGCGGTCGCTGAAGAAAGCGGCCCCAGCCGTGTCTGATGAAGGACTCATGCCGGACCGCCCAGCGCCAGAGCCAGACCAGTAACAACGCAAACACCAGGATGGCGCCGATGATGGCGCTGGCGCGTCCAATCCAGCGTTCGGCTGTTTGCCAGCTGGCGCCCAGGAAGTACCCGAGCAAGGTGACGGCAGATGCCCAAAGAACGGCACCCAATACGTTGTAGGGCAGGAATTTCCGGTAGGCCATTCGGGACGAGCCGGCCAGAAAGGGTATTAACGCTCGGGCAAAGCCGACAAATCGCCCCAAGAAAACCGCTTTGCTTCCGTGCCGCGCGAAAAATGTCTCTGCCTTGTTAATACGCTCGTCAGTCAGACCGAATCGACTACCGTACTTAACCAGCGCCGGGCGCCCCATGCCGCGCCCCATTTCGTAACCGATGCTGTCCCCCACGGCCGCCCCAATGGCAACGACCGCAATCAGCACGTCAAGATCAAGCAGTCCTTGCGCCGCCAGAAAGCCAGCCACCAGTACCAGGCTTTCGCCCGGAATAACCAGTCCGAAAAAAGCGGCCGATTCCAGCATCGCACCCAGGAAGATAACTAGATAGCCCCACTGTCCCAGTTGCTCGACGAGGTTGATCAGGTACTGCAACATAGGCGTTTCATTTGAAGCACATGTTGTGTGCTTTCGTCGTTGGTTATGGGCGAATCAGCCCAAGTGCAATGGGGCGGGCAAAAATTACCCGGTAAAAGCGTTCCATCTGTCGCGTGACCATCGTGCCGATGCGAGCCCAACCCATCGTAATGCCCATCCACACGACGCAGACGACACCCAAAGCGCCCAGCATATCCAATGGGAAATGGACGCCCAGAAAAATACGCGCCCAGGCGACTAAGGCGCCCAGCACAAGGATAGCCCAACCTGTCACGGAGCGAAGATAGCCCAAGATCAACGTCAGGCCGACCGCAAAGAAAATGGTGGCATGGTCGCTGGGGAAAGACGAATCCGGCGCATGTGGAATAAACATATGGCCGAGTCCGATCATGAAAGGCCTTGGATGGGGCCACACCTGAATAATAATTTGATTGACGCCCAATGCGACGAAGGCCACAAGACAGGCCTTGAGTGCCAGATTGCGTTGAGTTTCATCACGCCAACACCACAGGCCAACAAGGGCCACAGGTATCAGATAGATTAAATAATCAGCCATAACGGCCGCTAAGCTGATTTCCCAGGCAGGCGAGGCCAAACTGGCATTGATAGACAGAAAAAAGGCTTGATTGAGTGCTTCCAGATGGTTCATTGAGCGGTCAGCTTATAGGGAAGTTGGGCGGATGCCCCGAATTTTGTGTAACCGGCGGTTGAGTTCGGCGAGCGGCATGTGCTTGGCGAAGGCACGGTTTTTATGGGCGGCAAAAGCAGTCAAGCCAATCAGGCTCAATCCTGAAAATACCAATACCCGGCATTCACCCACTCGGTTAACTGGCGCACAAATTCGGGGTTTTGCAGCCCGCTCTCTAACAGGGCGTGGTTCAGCTCGTCGTTGTCACACAGCGCCACGACCGCCTGCTGGCTGGCCGGACCAAAGTCAAAGCGTTCGCCTTCGATGTAGCAAACCCCTTGGGCCACCGTTTCGTCGACATACAGGCAACGCAAGCCGCCGGTGCGGACCAGCGGCTGTTCCCTCAATGCGTTGACCAAGTCGGCAGTCTCCAGCGGCTCGTCCAGCGCTTGCAGATCGAGCGCGCATTTGGTCTTGGACAGGTAGCTGCCGGCAAAATCCGCCATCAGCGTGTTGTTGTCCAGCACGGTCTGCAGATGCGCTTTGATGATGGTGAAATCGCTGGCGTTGATCTGGCCCTGATGCTGACAAATCGGCCGCTTGGGGTCGCTCAGCAGCGTCTTGCCCAGCTCCTTGTCGATCACGTAATCAGCGAGACCGCTGAGCAGGTCGCAGGCCGATTTGGCCCGAAAGCCGACCGAGAAACTCATCGACTCTTCCAGCGCCACGCCTTCATGCGGGAAGCCCGGCGGGATGTACAAAATATCGCCGGGCGATAGTTCGACATCAATGATGGCCTCGAACGGCTCGGTGTGCAAGAGCGCCGCATGCGCCGCAAATTGCTTGTGCTCGCCCAGGTCGCCAACCCGCCAGTGACGCCGGCCGGAACCCTGGCAGATAAAGACGTCGTACAGGTCGATGTGCGGCCCGACGCCGCCGCCGGGCGTGGCGTAACTGATCATCACATCATCCAGTCGCCACTTTGGAATAAACGCAAACGGCTTCACCAGCTCGGCCACCTCGGGCGACCAGTGGTTCACCGCCTGCACGACCAGCGTCCAGCCCTCTTTGCCGAAACGCTGGTAGGACTCAAACGGGCCGACCTCGGCCTGCCATTGGTCGTCTTTTTTGTAAACGAGGCGGGACTCCACTTCTTCTTCGCAGGCCAGCCCTGCCAGATCATTGGGGCTGATCAGGTCCGCAAAGTGCTCAAACCCCTGGCGGATCACGACCGGCTTTTGTTGCCAGTAGTGCGCCATGAAGTGTTCGAGGGTGAAGTCAGCCAGGTTGAGTTTGAGCATGGGGCGCCAGTGAAAAAATAAAACGAAGGATCAGTCTGGCAGTAGCGACAGGTCGCGCACGGCGCCCTTGTCGGCCGACATCACCAGCATGGCATAGGCCTTGAGCGCGGCAGATACCTTGCGTTTGCGCGGCACGGCAGGCTTCCAGCCCTTGGCGTCTTGCTCGGCACGGCGGCGGGCCAACTCTTCATCCGACACCAGCACGTTGATGCTGCGGTTGGGGATGTCGATGCGGATGCGATCACCGTTGCGCACCAGACCAATCGCACCACCGGCTGCGGCTTCGGGCGACACGTGGCCCATGGACAGGCCGGAGGTGCCGCCCGAGAAGCGACCATCGGTCAGCAGGGCGCAGGCCTTGCCCAAGCCCTTGGACTTGATATACGACGTCGGGTACAGCATCTCTTGCATGCCGGGGCCGCCCTTGGGGCCTTCGTAACGCACGATCACCACATCACCGGCCTTGACCTTGTCTTCCAGAATGTTGGCGACGGCTTCGTCCTGCGACTCGGTCACATGGGCCGGGCCTTCGAACACCATCAGCGCGTCATCGACGCCAGCGGTTTTCACCACGCAGCCGTTGAGCGCGATGTTGCCCACCAGCACCGCCAGGCCACCCTCTTGCGAGAACGCGTGCTCACCGGAGCGGATGCAACCTTCAGCGCGGTCGGTGTCCAGGCTGGGCCAGCGCGTGGCCTGGCTGAAAGCGACCTGGCTGGGCTTGCCCGCCGGGCCGGCTTTGTAGAACTTTTGCACCTCGGGCGACGGGTTGCGCATGATGTCCCACTGGTCCAACGCATCCTTCAGGGTCGGCGCATGCACGGTGGGCACATCGGTGTGCAGCTTGCCCGCGCGGTCCAGTTCACCCAGGATGGCCATGATGCCACCGGCGCGGTGCACGTCTTCCACGTGGTATTTGGGCGTGTTGGGGGCGACCTTGCACAGCTGCGGCACCACGCGTGACAGGCGGTCGATGTCGGCCAGGGTGAAGTCGATCTCGGCCTCTTGCGCAATCGCCAGGATGTGCAGGATGGTGTTGGTGGAGCCGCCCATGGCGATGTCGAGCGTGATGGCGTTCTCAAAGGCCTTGAAGCCGATGGAACGCGGCAGCACGGTTTCGTCGTCCTGTTCGTAGTAACGCTTGCACAGCTCCACCGCCAGGCTGCCGGCGCGCTTGAACAGCTGCTCGCGGTCGGCGTGGGTGGCCACCACGGTGCCGTTGCCGGGCAGGGACAAGCCCAGCGCTTCGGTCAGGCAGTTCATCGAGTTGGCGGTGAACATGCCGGAGCAGGAGCCGCAGGTCGGGCAGGCGGAGCGCTCGACCTCGGCCAGTTCCTCGTCGGACACCTTGTCGTCGGCCGCCATCACCATGGCGTCGATCAAATCGAGCTTGATGACGCCGAGTTTGGTTTTGCCGGCTTCCATCGGGCCGCCGGAGACAAACACCACCGGGATGTTCAGGCGCATGGCGGCCATCAACATGCCGGGAGTGATCTTGTCGCAGTTGGAGATGCAGACCATGGCGTCGGCGCAATGGGCGTTGACCATGTACTCGACCGAGTCGGCAATGATGTCGCGGCTCGGCAGCGAGTACAGCATGCCGTCGTGGCCCATGGCGATGCCGTCGTCCACGGCAATGGTGTTGAATTCCTTGGCCACGCCGCCCGCCAACTCAATTTCGCGCGCCACCAACTGGCCCAGGTCCTTCAGGTGGACGTGACCGGGCACAAACTGCGTGAAGGAGTTGACCACGGCAATGATCGGCTTGTCGAAGTCGCCGTCCTGCATGCCGGTGGCACGCCAGAGTGAGCGGGCACCGGCCATGTTGCGGCCGGCGGTGGAGGTTTTGGAGCGGTAGACAGGCACGGATAAACCCTCTTGGTAGATGCTAAATGCGGTAGATGAAATTCACGGTCTGCGCAGCGGCAAAGGGCTGCGCTGAACCATCAATTATCGTCCCACCGTCATGCTTGGCAAAAGGGTTGGCCATGGTGATCAACAGGGATAATCCAGCATCCGCTGTTGATCCCCACAGCGCGTTTGCAACACATCCAACACCACCGAGAGTAAAAAATGCCAGCAACCGAACTCGTCGTCACCTCTTTGGGCAAAGTGGGGGAGAAAGAATTGCTGGTTCCAACCGGCCAGCAAGGCCGCACCTTTGCGCACGTTCAGGACTGGGTCACGGCCAAGCTGAAGGCCAAAACTTCGGTGAAAGACATCAGTACCTTTGTTCTTGTCAAAGGCATCAAGCAATGGGCGGTTTACGAAGAAAAGTCCGGCTCAAAAACAATTCGGACGGTCTTCAAAATTACCTAGCCTGGGTCTTCCGCCGGCGGCTGACCGACGTTAATTCATGCCTGCGCAAAGCGGTTGAAGAGCCGGTCAATCTCTGAAGAGATAATGGCCACATGAAAAATCGTACTTCTTTGCATCAACTTCCTCAGCAAAATATCTTTCGCAAGGGCGATGTGTTCGTGCTGTTCGGTGAACTTTTTGGACGTGGTTACGCCAACGGTCTGGTCAATGAAGCGCGCAAGGCGGGCATGCAGATCGTCGGCATCACGGTGGGGCGGCGCGACGAAAACAACAAGTTGCGCCCTCTGAACGACGAGGAGCTGGCGGTCGCGGAAGCTGGGCTGGGCGGAAAGATCATCAACGTGCCTCTGATGGCCGGTTTTGATCTGGATGCACCGGCGGGCGAGCCTACACCGACCGATTTGCTCGGCAGCATGACGCTCAAGACCTGGATGGACGACAAGCTCGACTGGGCGCATATCGAAAAATGCCGGGAAGTCGGCATCCAGCGCTTCAAGGATTCGGTGGCCGAAGTGATGGCACATCTGACTGGCATGGTCCCTGAGGGTCGCAATATCTTTTTTGCCCACACGATGGCGGGTGGCATTCCCAAGGCCAAGGTGTTCCTGGCCATTGCCAACCGTGTCTACAAAGGACGCGGGGACCGCTTCATGTCGTCCCAGGTCCTGCTGGAGAGCGATCTGGGCAAGCTGATTCTGCAGAACTTCGATGAAGTGTCAGCTAACACCTTCCAGCACCTCATTGACGCAAGTGCGGCTATCCGCACGCGGGTAGAAGCTTCGGGCGGCCAGGTTCGCTACTCGGCCTATGGTTACCACGGGACGGAAGTCCTCGTTGACGATCAGTACCAGTGGCAAACCTACACCAACTACACCCAGGGTCTGGCCAAGATGCGACTTGAGCGCATTGCTGAGGCGGCATGGCGCAATAACATCAAGGCCACGGTCTACAACTGCCCGGAAATCCGAACCAACTCATCCGATATCTTCGCGGGCGTCGAACTGCCACTGATCTTGCTCCTCACCGCGCTGAAGAAGGAAGCGGGTGGTGCCTGGGTCGAAGCGCAGTGGCAGGCCTGCCGTGAAATCCTGGCAGACGGGATCACACTGGAAGATGTTTTACAGAAGGTCCACGATTTCCAGGTCAGTGAAGTGATGCAGGACTTCCGTGATTTTGCCGCCTGGCCCATGCCCAACAGCCCGGCCCAAGCGGGCTTGACCATCGGCACATCCGATGAAATTCTGAAGATGCACAAGGACAGCAAAGCCCTGATCACCGATCTGCTGAGCAGCTTCGTGATCGAAGCCACCGGGCCCCTGATGTTCCGCGAGTCTTCTGCCCCGGCTGGTCCGGTGTTATGGCTCAACCATGACATCATTGCCCGGCAACTGAAACAGCTCCACGCCTGAGACCGAAATATCAAGGCCTGCTGCAGGGTCGGCTTCTTTCGGTGGCCACATCATGGTCAGTGCCCGTTATCAGCGGGTTTTACTACGCTGGTGGCCTAAAAGATGAAACGTCTAACCTTGTGTTTCCAAGAATATCCAAGATTCCCGCGCTAAGAATAACTGTCTGTAGTGCAACGGAAGCTGTCGGCCGCCATGCTTCCGGAATATAAATCGATTTCCCCAGTCCAGTCATCCCCACCGACGCTCCATTGCTGTTATTCGTAGATCAACGGTCTCTTAAACAACAAATTGCGAAAGCAGTTTCACGCACTCAGCGTCACTCACGCGACCATCGGTCAAAGCCGTAGCCAAAGCATCGAGTGCGGCCTGCTGAATAGGTCTCAACTGTAATTCCTGTGACGATTTAACGTGATTGATTTCAGGCGCAATCATCAATATGCGACGTGTGGAGGGCAATGTGGCAAGGATTGAGTCTCTGCCAAAAACTTCGATTATCTTGCTAAATAACTCAGGGCGCGGCAACGATTTATCTGACTCTAGCCCTGCCACATTTTGTTGAGTTGTGTTGGTCCGCTCTGCCAGTTGACCTTGCGTAATGCCTAAGCGCTTGCGCTCCGCATTTAAGGCATAGCCAAAGGTTACCGTAGGCAAATTTTCAGCATCCATCTTTATCATGTCCTTTAATAATTAACTTTTGCGTAGAAGCTACTAGCTACACCATCAAAGGCTCGCAGCAAACGATGCTTGATAAGCGTTAATTTTCTTGGCTTCTCCAATGTCAATTCGTGCGCTGTGCCCGTGTTTTTCGAGCATGTGCAAGAGGTTTGCACCATTCAACAAGACCAGTGGTTTACCTTGTGCAAAGCTGTATGAGTCTGGTCCATAGTCTGAGGTAGTTACCAATACTCCTTTTGTTGCACCTTCATTCATCACTGTTCCGTACAGATCACGAACGGCGCTGACGCCGACTGTATTTGTGTATCGTTTGGCTTGAATGACGATCTTGCCCCCGCGAATCGGATCAGGATCAAACGCGATGGCATCAACACCACCGTCCCGACTGGCTTGAGTCACCCGAACTTCACCGCCCGTTGAAGAGAACTCTTTTTCAAAAAGCTCACGGATCAAGTGTTCAAAATCCTCCCATCCCATCGCCGCTAAATTTACTCCGCTGTCTAGCGAACCAGCAACTCCATAGGCAGCAATAAATCGCGCATCATCCTTACTAATAGTCATGATCGGCGGTACCGGTGAAAGACCATGCAACTTGGAGCTTCCGACACCCTTGAGTGACTTGAAACATGTCTTTGGATCAACCTTGGTAAGGTTGATCTCTTTAAATTCGGCAGCATTCACGCGCATAGACAAAATGCAAGCTGTCACGTCCTTCCCTGTACCTCGATCAATAGAATTCACAATTCCATTCACCACGACCGCATGAATTGCACCAGCAGCATCAGAGCTAACAATTTCGTGTGCCGTGCGCAGAATTATCTGGTACACCACTTCGTCGTAGAGTTTTGTCCTGGCCGTCTCAGTCAGCTTTTGCTCCTCAAGGACGTTGCGAGCGGCAACCCATTTGACTCCCTTGCTTCTCGGAAAGTCGTCTGGGGCTGGTAACAAGTAATCAACGATCAATTGTTTTGATGACGGGTCGTAATCCAGTTCCCACTCTTTCGGACACAAGTCTGGATATCGCGACTGATACAGTACCAAATCACAGTGATCGACTATGGCAGCCGGCTCCAATGCGAGATATGCCGCCTGCTTGGCATCAATCGCCGCGTTGCGAAGCCGCTCCTTATTTTCAAATTCGGCTTTTCTGGCTTCCCACTCTGTGATCGATTCGGCATGAATGCTATTTATCCGCAGAACAGTCGTCCTGTACGCCAAGTGAGCGCCATCATGCGCTTCGGTTATTCGATCTACATCCGATTTCCATCGGGCAACTGCCTCCTGGAATCTGACCGTTGACTCTGCAATCTTTTGATCACGGCGAGATGAGATCAGCTTATCAAGTATTGAAATGGATGGCTGAAACTCCCAAGAGTCTTGGCTTGGCTTCGCTGGCAAAGAGGGGGCCATTGGCTCCGTTGGAAGTACGGGGAGCTTTGGCGGATCTTCACTGAACGGTAAATACCTGGCCTTTAGCGCCTCCCAATCCATCATGGTTGGCTCGTCTAAAGCTGAGACAAGTAAAGTTTCAAGCTGCTTGATATCACTCTGAATGTCCTGCGTCATCGCGTCGGCCTTATCGCGCTGCCCCTCGTCAAAGGCCATCCATTTTTGGGGAGTCCTTCGATCAATCTCTAGCTTCTTTCGCTCAATAATCTCAAATCGCTGCTCCCAATCGGCCCATTGAAGTTTGGTCAATAGTCGAACAAACTCTTCGTTTTCGCTGGTGTCTCGAATGATTCGATGCTTGCCTAGTCCCTCGTGGCGCATCTCGCCGACATACGTCTTCTTGCCAGAATCGTGCGTTGTGACTTCAAATTTGGCCTGAAAGTTTCCCATTCATCCCCCTGATTGACTTGCTTTCTAGTTATTAAGGCACGCGTGTTTCACGTAGCGTTGCCACGAAAAAGTTGTACATGAGATCGATGACGTCCTTCGCGTCAGACTCAAGAATTGCGGTTGGATGTCGATCCTCCATTCGGATTCGCACGCCAAGCGCATGTTGATGTTTGGCATCCTTGATGTGTACAAACGGATTACGGCGAAGGTTCAACTTCTTAGCGCGCGCAAGCCAGTCAGAAGGGAAGACCTTCTTTTCTGCCGCGATGAGGATTGCTTGACTGAATGTTGGGCTGCCATTTACATGCCCGAGTAGTTGAAGTTCTTCCACTACTGTGTGCTCGATGAATCCGACAGCGACCAGAAGCGTAGCGACGTAATGTCCATCCACGAAAACTTCGCGTGCTTCGCGGAGTAACTGCATGGCTTCGATTCTCCCAATAACAGCCGACGTACTGATCTCATGCAGTGCTAGCCACTCTATCCTGTCCGCCCGCCCTATTCGTCGTCGGGAATCGCTTTCTTCAAGCCCGGCCAGCAAACGTTGACGGGCGATGAATTGTGGAGCGTCCATAAATGATTAGCGAATGTCCAAACGATTGAGTTGTCGGGCAACTATAGCCAGTGGCGCGGTCCACATGAATAACTGCAACTCTGCAAAGTCGGAAGTGCGACAGATGTTACGGATATACATGTGGGGTTTCAGTCGAATTGATTGTGACATTTTCTGAGAACGCACCAATAAAGCCAATGTCGGGTTTGGTGGATGCAGTTCGGAACGCTGAATGTTGCCTGTCAGTCTAAAACGGGCATTTGAAAATGATCCGAAGCCACGCCAGCATTGGATTTAAAGAAGCCCTCATCCACAAAAAAACGCGCCCGAAGGCGCGTTTTTCAGGTGAGCAAGAAAGCGCTTACTTGGAGATGACGCGTGCCATTTCCAGCACTTTGCTCGAGTAACCCCATTCGTTGTCGTACCAGCTGACGACCTTCACGAACGTGCTGTCCAGTGCCATGCCGGCATCGGCGTCGAACACCGAGGTGCAGCTCTCACCGCGGAAGTCGGTGGACACCACTTTCTCTTCGGTATAGCCGAGCACGCCCTTCATGGCGCCAACGGATGCGGCCTTCATGGCGGCACAAATTTCAGCGTAGGTGGCGGGCTTGTTCAGCTCCACGGTCAAGTCCACCACCGACACGTCGGAAGTGGGCACGCGGAACGACATGCCGGTAAGCTTTTTGTTCAGCTCCGGAATCACCACACCAACCGCCTTGGCGGCGCCAGTGCTGCTTGGGATGATATTTTCCAGAATGCCACGGCCGCCGCGCCAGTCTTTGTTGGACGGGCTGTCCACGGTTTTTTGCGTCGCGGTCGCGGCGTGCACGGTGGTCATCAGGCCACGCTTGATGCCCCAGTTGTCGTTCAGTACCTTGGCCACCGGGGCCAGGCAGTTGGTGGTGCAGCTGGCGTTGGAGATGATGGCCTGGCCGGCGTAAGTGCTGTCGTTCACACCGTAGACAAACATCGGGGTGTCGTCTTTGCTGGGCGCCGACATGATGACTTTTTTGGCACCAGCGGTGATGTGCTTCTGGGCGGTTTCCTTGGTCAGGAACAAGCCGGTGGCTTCGATCACGAGGTCGGCGCCAACGTCCGACCATTTCAGGTTGGCGGGGTCACGCTCCTGTGTCAGGCGGATTTTTTTGCCGTTGACGATCAGGTTGTTGCCTTCAACGGCGAAGTCGCCCTTGAAGCGGCCATGCACCGAGTCAAATTGCAGCATGTAGGCCAGGTACTCTGGCTCCAGCAGGTCGTTGATGCCGACGACTTCAATGTCCTTGAAGTTTTGAACGGCGGCACGAAACACCATGCGCCCGATGCGGCCGAAGCCGTTGATACCAATCTTGATCGTCATAATTTTCTCCAATGGTTAAAACTTGAAAACGGATTACTTACGCAAAGCTTGTTCTACGGTGTCCGCCACATTTTCTGGCGTGAAACCGAAGAGTTTGAACAGGACCGGCGCTGGGGCCGACTCGCCGTAGGTGTCGATGCCGACAACCGCCGCGCAGCCGTATTTCCACCAGCCGGCGGTGACACCCATTTCGACCGCAATGCGGGGCACACCGGCGGGCAGCACGCTGCTCTTGTACTCGACGCTTTGCTTGTCAAAGGTGGTGGTGCTCGGCATGGAGACCACGCGCACCGCGATCTTGCGGGTGGCCAGAATCTCTTGCGCCTTGAGCGCCAACTGCACTTCGGAACCGGTGGCGATGATGACCGCCTGGGTCTTTTTCTTCATGCCGACTTCGCTGGGCTCGGCCAACACGTAAGCACCCTTGCTGATGTCACCCAAACCGGATTTCGGCGCGTAGTTGATGTTCTGGCGGCTCAAGAGCAGGGCGGTTGGCTTGTTCTTGTTCTGCAGGGCGACGGCCCAGGCGACCGCGGTTTCAGCCGTGTCACCCGGACGCCACACGTCCAGATTCGGGATCAAACGCAGCGAGGCGGCGTGCTCGATCGACTGGTGGGTCGGGCCGTCTTCGCCCAGACCGATCGAGTCGTGGGTGAACACATGCACCACGCGCAGCTTCATCAGCGCCGCCATGCGGATGGCGTTGCGGCTGTAGTCGCTGAAGGTCAAAAAGGTGCCGCCAAACGGAATGTAGCCGCCGTGCAGCGCCACGCCATTCATGATGGCCGCCATACCGAACTCACGCACACCGTAATTGATGTGGCGGCCGCCATTGCTTTCGCCGGTCACCGCGTCAAAACGCAGATTCGGGGTGCACTTGGTGTTGGTCAGATTCGAGCCGGTCAGGTCGGCCGAGCCGCCGAGCATTTCGGGCAGGGCAGCGGTGAACGATTCGAGCGCCAGTTGCGACGCTTTGCGCGAGGCCACGGTGTCGGCTTTGGTGTGGGCCGCCACGGCGGTGTCGACGGCGACCTGGTTGAAGTTCTTCGGCAAGTCGCCCTTCATGCGGCGCAGCAGCTCTTTGGCCAGCTCGGGGAAAGCGGCTTTGTAGGCGGCAAACTTGTCGTTCCAGACGGCCTCGGCGGCAACGCCAGCGGCTTTGGCGTCCCACGCGGCGAGCACCTCTTTGGGCACGCTGAATGGCTTGTGCGGCCAGCCCAGCGCGTCGCGGGTGAGGGCGATTTCTTCATTGCCCAGCGGTTCGCCGTGCGCTTTGGCGGTGTTGGCGCGGTTCGGGCTGCCTTGACCAATGGCGGTTTTGCAGATGATCAGGGTCGGCTTGTCGGCGCCGGTTTTGGCTTCAGCGATGGTGCTGGCGACCAGCTCGGCATTGTGGCCATCGATCGGGCCCAGCACGTTCCAGCCGTAGGCCACAAAACGCAGCGCGGTGTTGTCGATGAACCAGGGTGCGACCTGGCCGTCAATCGAGATGCCGTTGTCGTCGTACAGGGCAATCAGCTTGTTCAGCTTCCAGGCGCCTGCCAGGGCGGCGGCTTCGTGGCTGATGCCTTCCATCAGGCAACCGTCGCCCATGAAGGTGAAGGTGTTGTGGTTGACGACGTCATGGCCGTCACGGTTGAATTCTTGGGCCAGCAGTTTTTCTGCCAGTGCCATGCCGACCGCGTTGGTCAGGCCCTGGCCGAGCGGGCCGGTGGTGGTTTCCACGCCGGGGGTGACGTGCACTTCCGGGTGGCCGGGCGTTTTGCTGTGCAGCTGGCGGAATTTCTTCAGTTCGGCCATCGGCAGCTTGTAGCCGGTCAGGTGCAGCACCGAGTACAGCAGCATGGAAGCATGGCCGTTGCTGAGGACGAAGCGGTCGCGGTCCAGCCAGTGGGGGTTGGTCGGGTTGTGCTTGAGGTGCGATCCCCACAACGCCACGGCCATGTCGGCCATGCCCATGGGCGCGCCGGGGTGACCCGAATTGGCGGCTTGCACGGCGTCCATCGCCAGGGCGCGGATGGCATTGGCCATGTCCGTGCGGCTGGCGCCGATGGCGGGGACGGCTGCGACCGCTTGCGTGACTTCTTGTTCTACTTGCTCAACTTGTTCTGTATCAGACATCTGTGCCAACTTTGAAATAGTTCTACGGTGGAGGGGGAAACCCGACATTTTACCGGCCACCGCCAAGCGCCCGATTTATACGCCGTGTAACCGGATGCAGCGCCGGCACTGCGTATAGTCGCAAGCATGCCAAGACCGCACCTGAACGCCACTGGAGAAATTGCCGCATGAAGCCAACGCCAACATCGACGCCAACCACCGATCCGATCCACGCCATGCTGCTCGCCGCCGGGCGCGGCGAGCGGATGCGCCCGCTGACCGACCGCACGCCGAAACCGCTGTTGCTGGTGCGCGGCAAGCCGCTGATGCAGTGGCCGCTGGAGGCGCTGGCGCGCAGCGGCTTTCAGCGCGTGGTGGTCAATACGGCCTGGCTCGGGGCGCAGATTGCTGATAAATTCACAAGCGTTTTCAGGCTGCAGCCCCCGTCGGATATGCGCAAGCCGCTATTAAATCAGGAGTCTATCGAGATCGCTTACTCGCATGAAGGGCAAGACTTTGGCGGCGCCCTGGAGACGGCCGGCGGCATTGTGCGGGCCTTGCCGCTGCTCTGCCCGGCGGACGCCAGCGGGGCGCGTGCCACAGTGTTTTGGGTGCTGGCCGGCGACGTTTTTGCGCCCGACTTTGTGTTTTTACAAGCGGCGGTGGACCGTTTTGTGGCCAGCGGCAAGCTGGCGCATTTGTGGCTGGTGCGCAACCCGGCGCACAACCCGCACGGCGACTTTGGCTTGACGCTGAGGCCCGGTGACGCCGTTGGTCTGGCGCTGAATTTGCCCGCCGATGACCCGCAACCGCGTTACACCTATTCCACCATCGGCCTCTACCACCGCGCCTTGTTTGCGCCTCCGTATTGCGACATTCCGGCTGGCAATGCCCAGGGCCTCAAAGCCCCACTGGCGCCGCTGTTGCGCGCCGCCATGGACAATGGGCAGGTCAGCGCGGAGCTGTACCACGGGGCCTGGACCGACGTGGGCACGCCGGAGCGCCTGCAGTCGCTGAACCAGCTGACCGATTCAGATTAATTACCTTGACCAACCTGGTCCGCCTTCGTGCCAACTGGAGCTAAGCCTTGAACCTTTCTGCCACCCCGTCTCTTTACGCCGAACGCCGCGCCCGCCTGGCCGCCCAACTCGGGCCCAAGGGCATTGCCATCCTCCCGACCGCGCCCGAACAGCAGCGCAACCGCGATGGCGATTTTTTGTACCGGCACGACAGTTACTTTTATTACCTGAGCGGCTTTACCGAGCCGAAGGCCTGGTTGGTGATCACCGGCGACGGCAAAACAACTCTGTTTTGTGCGCCGAAGGACATGGAGCGTGAAATCTGGGATGGCTACCGGCTCGGGCCGGATGCCGCGCCCGCGCAGTTGGGCGTCGATGCGGCGTATTCGATCACCGAACTGGCCGCCCAGATGCCCGGCCTGCTGGATGGCCGCGATGCCGTCTGGTACCCGTTTGCCACCCACAAAGGGCTGGAGACGCAAGTCGACGGCTGGTTGGGCAGCGTGCGTGGCCGCGTGCGTTTGGGGGCGCTGTGCCCGGATCAGCTGCGCGACCTGTGCGGGCCGCTGGACGAGATGCGACTGGTCAAAGACGGGCACGAACAAGCCACCATGCGCCGCGCCGCGCAGATCAGCGCCGGCGCCCACATCCGCGCCATGCAATTGAGCGCCCGGATGTTGCGCGATGGCCAAGAGGTGCGCGAGTACCACCTGGACGCCGAACTGCTGCACGAATTTCGTCGCCAGGGTTCGCAGTACCCGGCCTATGGTTCCATCGTGGCCGCCGGCGCCAACGCCTGCGTGCTGCACTACCGCGCCGATGCCGGGCGGGTAGCGGATGGCGAGCTGGTGCTGATCGACGCCGGTTGTGAACTCGACGGTTATGCGTCCGACATCACGCGCACCTTTCCGGCCAACGGCAAGTTCAGCGGGCCGCAGCGTGCGCTGTACGAACTGGTGCTGGCCTCGCAGGAGGCCGCGATCGCCGCCACCCACGCCGGCGCCCGCTTTACCGACCCGCACGACGCCACCGTCAAGGTGCTGGCGCAAGGCCTGCTGGACTTGGGGCTGCTGGACAAAAACAAGGTCGGCACGCTGGCCGATGTGATCGAGAAGCGCGCTTATTCCACCTTCTACATGCACCGCACCGGCCACTGGCTGGGCATGGACGTGCACGACTGCGGCAGCTATGTCGAGCCGGCCGAAGCGGGCCGCTTTACCGAGCGCAAGGACCCGCTGAGCGGCGACACCGTCAAGGACCGCCCGAGCCGCATCCTGCAAGCCGGCATGGTGCTGACGGTTGAGCCCGGCCTCTATGTGCGGCCGGCCGACGGGGTGCCGGTGCAATTCCACAACATCGGCATCCGGATTGAAGACGACGCCATCGTGACGGCGGCCGGCTGTGAGCTGATCAGCCGTGGCGTGCCGGTGGCGGTGGACGAGATTGAGGCGCTGATGCGGGGCTAGTGCCAAAATCGCAGCATGCAAGCTCCTTCTTCACCCCCCATTCAGCCGCCGACCCAGGCCCATAACCCCCTGCACGGCCTGACGCTGGAAGCTATCGTCACCGCGCTGGTGGCGCACTACGGCTGGGCCGGTTTGGGTGAGCGCATCCCGGTGCGCTGCTTCACCCTCGACCCCAGCATCCCATCCAGCCTGAAGTTTTTGCGCAAGACGCCATGGGCCCGCGAAAAAGTGGAGGGGCTCTACCTCTTCATGTTGCGCGAGACCCGCCGCGCCGGCGTCAACCGCCCGAACGCTTGAACTGTTCGGTGGCGGCCACCAGCGCGCTGGCAATGCCGGGCTCGAAAGCGGCGTGACCGGCGCCTTCAATGATCTGAAAGCGGGCCTCCGGCCACGCCCGGTGCAGGCGCCACGCTGACTGCGGCGGACACACCACGTCGTAGCGCCCTTGAATGATGACGGCGGGCAAATGCCGGATGCGGTCCACGTTGCGGATCAGCTGGTCGTCCGTCAGATA
This sequence comes from Rhodoferax sp., assembly GCF_012927445.1. Taxonomy (GTDB): domain Bacteria; phylum Pseudomonadota; class Gammaproteobacteria; order Burkholderiales; family Burkholderiaceae_C; genus Rhodoferax. The sequence continues at coordinate 950,695 of NZ_JABBPD010000004.1, read as the reverse complement.
GGCGGCATGGCGAAAGTAGTGCGCCTCCAGCCGGCCGATGCCCAGGGCGACGGTCTCCGAGTCCAGCGCCTCGGCGGTCTCCGGCTGCGGCAACAGGTGCAGGCAACGGCCCTCGTACCGGCTCCAGTTGCGGGCCGCCTGCAGATTTTCCGCGGCGTTGTCGCTGAACAAACGCTGCTCATAGGCTTGCAGCAGGTCATCGCGCTCGGGCTCTGGAATCGCGGCCACAAAGCGTTCATGCTCCTGCGGGAAAAACCACTTCATGCCATTTAGAAACCAGTCAATCTCGGGCGGGGTACCCAGAAAAATGCCGCGCAAGATAAAGCCGGTGCAGCACTGCGGGTGGGCCTCGCCATAGGCCAGCGCCAGCGTTGACCCCCAGGAGCCGCCAAACACCAGCCATTGCGCAATACCCAGCAGCTGGCGCAGGCGCTCGATGTCTTCCATCAGCAGCTGCGTGGTGTTGTGGCGGGTTTCGCCCAGCGGCGTTGATTGGCCGGCCCCGCGCTGGTCAAACAGCACGATGCGGTAGTAGGCCGGGTCAAAGAATTGCCGATGCCGGGGCGACAGACCGGCACCGGGGCCGCCATGCAAAAACAGCACCGGCACCCCGGCCGGATTGCCGCATTCTTCCCAATACAGGGTGTGCAAATCGTCGACCGGCAGCCGGCCGCTGCGGTACGGTTCGATAGGCGGATAGACGGGGCTGGGGGGTGTTGATTCAGGCATGGGCGGGTGTTTCTTTCGGGGGCCGGACAGGGCGCGGCGTTGGCACGGGAGTGGCCATTAGGCGCCTGTGTCCGTGTGCCTCGCATTTCTCATGAGGGTTATCTCGATAGTCTCTATCAATCATTTAGCCAAAACCAATTGGCCTTGTTAATTGCATCGCCGTATCATTCGTCCTGTGCCGATAAAAACCAATCATCAGTTGATCATTCAAACCCAGGAGTTCACCATGACTGCAAGCCAACGCCCCGAGATCAAGACCATCGCCAATTTAGAAGCCGCCTTTGCCGGCGAGTCGATGGCCCACATCAAATACCGTTATTTCGCCAAACTGGCACGCGAGATGGGAGACGAGGAAACCGCCCGCACCTTTGAAGCCACGGCAGACCAGGAAGTGATGCACGCCTTTGGCCACCTGGATTTGCTCTACCCCAAGGCCAGCATGACACCGGCCAAAGCGCTGCAAATCGCCATTGACGGCGAAACCTACGAGTACACCGAGATGTACCCCGGCTTTCGCAAGACCGCTGAAGCCGAGGGCCATGCTGCCGCCGTGGCCGAAATGAACGAGCAGATTGAAGAGAGCAAAGTGCACGCTGCGCAATTCACCGCCATGCTGGAAAAAGCGCAGAAGCGCTTCGCCGCCCTGGCCAAGGTGGAAGAGCGCCACGCCAACCACTACAAAGCCCAGCTGGCCAAGGTCACGGCCAACGCAGCGGCGTAAACGCCAGTCGCGCCAGAATGCTATTTGTTTAATAGCAGCTTGCGCACTATCGATGAGGGCTAGCGCCCGATTTTACTCTTATATTTATTGGAACACCCCATGAAAACTTATCTTTGCATCGTTTGCGGTTTTGTCTACGACGAGGCCACCGGCCGTCCGGAAGACGGCATTGCGCCCGGCACCCCATGGGCCGATGTGCCTGAGAGCTGGGAATGCCCGGACTGCGGCGTCGCCAAGGCCGACTTTGAGGCCGTCGAGATTTAAAGCACTGCAAACCAAGAAAACATCACCATGACGCAACCGATCATCATCATTGGCGCCGGCCTGGCGGGCTGGACCACCGCACGCGAGTTCCGCAAACTCGACAGCACCACGCCGGTGCTGCTGATCACGGCCAACAGCGGCGACTTTTATGCCAAGCCGTCGCTGTCCAACGCGTTGGCCCAGGGGCGCGCACCGGCGCAACTGGTCAGCACGCTGGCGGTCAAGATGGTGGAGACATTGCAAGTCACCTTGCTGGCCAACACCCGCGTGGAGGCGATCAACCCGCAAACCCGAACGCTCACCACGTCGCAAGGCGAGTTCAGCTACCACCAACTGGTGCTGGCCACGGGTGCGCAGCCGATTCGGATTCCGGTCGCGGGCGATGCGGCGGAGCAGGTGCAATCGATTAATTCCCTGGATGACTTTTCGGCGTTTCACGCCCGGTTGATGGGGGCTGGCAGCGATGGAAGCAGCAATGAACCGCAGGCCATGCCGCACAAGAAACACGTCCTGATCATGGGCGCGGGCCTGATTGGCTGCGAGTTTGCCAATGATCTGGTGGCGGCGGGTTATCCGGTGACCGTGGTCGATCCCGCCACGGGGCCGATGGCCGCGCTGTTGCCACTGGAGGCCAATGAGCAGTTGCGCGAGGCGCTGGCGGCGTTGGGCGTGACCTGGCACTTTGGCGCCACGGTGAAGTCGGTGAACCAGGTGGCGGGCCAGCCGGCCCTGCAGGTTGAGTTGTCCAATGGGCATTTGGCCGCCGCCGATACCGTGCTGAGTGCTATTGGTTTGAGAGCGGATACCGCGCTGGCACAAGCCGCCGGGCTGGCCTGTGAGCGTGGCATCGTGGTGGACGTTACCTTGCAAACCAGCGCTGCGCACATCTATGCCTTGGGCGATGGCGCGCAGTATGCCAAGGGTTTCTGGGGCGATGACGGCAACGCGTCCAACGCCAGCACGCCGTCCGTTTCGGGTGGCCGCATTCTGCCTTACGTGATGCCGATCATGAGCGCCGCCCGGGCACTGGCCGCGACTCTGGCGGGCACGCCCACTGAAGTGGTTTTCCCGCTGATGCCGGTGGCCATCAAGACGCCGGCGCTGCCGATTGTGGTGGCCGCCCCCACGCCCGGTACCGCCGGGGGCTGGCACAGTGAAGAGCCGGGACTGTGGCAGTTCATCGATGCACAGGAACAAGCGCGCGGCTTCACGCTGACCGGCCAACAAACGCCCCGGCGCGCGGAGCAGGCCAAGCGGGTCATCGCCTGAGCAGGGTAGAGCAAGCGCCTGGCGCAGCGCGGCTCACTTGAAAAGCTGGCCTTGCCGGCGGTCGCTAGCGCCCACCATCGCGGCCGGTTTCACCCACTGGTCGAACTGCTCCGCTGTGACATGGCCCAGCGCCAGTGCGGCTTCGCGCAGCGTCGTGCCATCGTGGTGCGCGCGCTTGGCAATCTCGGCGGCGCGGTCGTAGCCGATGTGCGGTGCCAGTGCCGTCACCAGCATCAGTGAGCGTTCCAGCAGGTCGGCAATACGGGCCCGATTGGCTTCGATGCCCTGCACGCAATGTTTCTCAAAACTGCTCATGCCGTCGGCCAGCAGGCGCACGCTTTGCAAGAAATTGTGGGCGATCAGCGGTTTGAAAACATTGAGTTCAAAGTTGCCGGAGGCGCCGCCCAGGCCGATGGCGACGTCGTTGCCCATGACCTGGGCGCACAGCATGGTCAGCGCTTCGCACTGGGTCGGGTTGACCTTGCCCGGCATGATGGAGCTGCCGGGTTCGTTCTCCGGGATCGAGATCTCGCCCAGGCCGGAGCGCGGCCCGGAGGCCAGCCAGCGGATGTCGTTGGCGATTTTCATCAGCGCCACCGCCAGCGTCTTGAGGCCGCCATGGGCGGCGACGAGGCCGTCATGGGCGGCCAGCGCCGCGAACTTGTTGCTGGCGCTGCAAAAGGGCAGGTCACTGCTGCGCGCCAGTTCCGCCGCCACGCGCTCGCCGAATTCCGGATGGGTGTTGAGGCCGGTGCCGACCGCCGTGCCGCCGACGGCGAGCGGGTAGAGCGAGATCAGCGAAGCGGTGATGACCGCCTCGGCATGGTCGAGCTGGGCGACGTAACCGGAGAATTCCTGGCCCAGTGTCAGCGGCGTGGCATCCTGCAAATGGGTGCGGCCGATCTTGACGATGTCGGCGAAGGCGGCCGACTTTTCCGCCAGTGTCGCGCGCAATTGCGTCAGTGATGGCAGCACGGCGCGGGCGATGCCGATGGCCGCCGCCAGGTGCATGGCGGTGGGAAAGATGTCGTTGGAGGACTGCCCCAGATTGACGTCGTCATTGGGATGCACGCAGCGCTGCTGGCCCCGCTCGCCGCCGAGCAGTTCCGAGGCGCGGTTGGCCAGCACCTCATTCATGTTCATGTTGCTTTGGGTGCCGGAGCCGGTCTGCCACACCGACAACGGGAACTCCTGCTCGTGCGTGCCAAACAGCACTTCGTCCGCCGCCGCGACGATGGCTTGCGCCTTGTCCTGGGGCAGCAATCCGAGTTCGCTATTGACGCGGGCGCAGGCCGACTTGATGGTGGCGAGGGCGAGGATGAGGTCCTCCGGCATCTGCTCGGTGGAAATGTCAAAGTGTTCCAGTGAGCGCTGCGTCTGCGCCCCCCAGAGCCGGTCGGCCGGTACTTCGATGGCGCCGAAGGAGTCGCGTTCGGTTCGCGTTGCACAAGTGGCCATGGCTGTCCTTCTGTCAGGTCGGGTGGGCATTTTTATCATAGGACGAATCGCGCTGCTTGTCTGTGATCGCTTGGTAAGCGAGTGTTGCTTGTATCGCGCGTGCGCATTCTTTATACTGATTTTTTTGTCGCGCTCGGTGCAAAAACCGTTGGGGAGGCCACCATGATTCATGATCCGTTCGGCGCCTTGCAGAATTTCCGGCTCGCCTCCGGGACCCAGGCGCGCTACTACGCGCTGTCTGCACTCGAAGCGGCCGGGCTCGGCCCGGTGTCCAGGCTGCCGGTGTCCCTGCGCATCGTGCTCGAGTCCCTGCTGCGCCATTGCGATGGCCGCAAGGTCACGCAAGAACATGTGCGCCAACTGGCGGGCTGGCAGCCGAATGCGCCGCGCAGCAGCGAAGTGCCCTTTGTCGTCGCGCGCATCCTGTTGCAGGACTTCACCGGCGTGCCCTTGTTGTGCGATCTGGCGGCCATGCGCGGCGTGGCGCAGCGCTTCGGCAAGGACCCGAAGATCATTGAACCGCTGGTGCCGGTCGATCTGGTGGTGGACCATTCGGTGCAGGTCGATCACTACAACGTCGCCAATGCGCTTGACCTCAATATGCGGCTGGAATTCCAGCGCAACGCCGAGCGTTACCGCTTCATCAAATGGGGCATGCAGGCCTTCGACACCTTCCGCGTGGTGCCGCCCGGCATCGGCATCGTGCACCAGGTGAACCTGGAGTACCTGGCGCGCGGCGTCTGGCAAAAAGACGGTGTCTACTACCCCGACACGCTGGTTGGCACCGACTCCCACACCACCATGATCAATGGCCTGGGTGTGGTCGGCTGGGGCGTCGGCGGCATTGAGGCCGAAGCCGGCATGCTGGGCCAGCCGATCTATTTCCTGACCCCCGACGTGGTGGGTGTGCATCTGGCTGGCCAGTTGCGCGAAGGCGTCACCGCCACCGACCTGGTGCTGGTGGTTACCGAGATGCTGCGCCGCGCCAAGGTGGTGGGCAAGTTCGTCGAGTTTTTCGGCAGCGGTGCCGCTTCGCTCACCTTGCCGGACCGCGCGACGCTGGCGAATATGGCGCCGGAATACGGCGCCACCCTGGGCTTTTTCCCGCCGGATGAGGAAACCGCCAACTACCTGACGGCCACCGGGCGCAGCGCGGAAGAGGTGGATGCGTTTCGCGCCTACTTCCAGGCGCAGGGCCTGTTCGGCATGCCGCAGCCGGGAGAGATCGATTACAGCGCGGTGCTGGAACTGGACCTGGCCTCGGTCGTGCCGAGCGTGGCCGGGCCGAAGCGGCCGCAGGACCGGATTCCCTTGCCCGCGCTCAAGACCAAATTCACCGAGTTGTTCAGCCAGCCCGCCGCTATCAATGGTTACGGCAAATCAGCCGTGACCTTGGGCGAACGCCATGCTCTGCCGATCTACCTGCCACTGGATTGTTTGCCGCCGGTGGAGGCCGCCGGCAAGGGCCAAGCCATGGCCCGCAACGAGGTCGAAATGCTGGACAACCGGCCCGCCGATGGCCCGAGCTGCCCCGACCCGGAAGAACACGTGGAAGGCCTCAAGCAGCCGGTCGGCGACATCGGCCACGGCGATGTGCTGATCGCCGCCATCACTTCCTGCACCAACACCTCCAATCCGGGGGTGATGCTGGCGGCTGGCTTGCTGGCGCAAAAGGCTGTGGCGAGGGGGCTGACGGTGCACCCGCGCACCAAGACTTCTCTTGCTCCCGGCTCGCGCGTGGTGACCGAATACCTGAGTCGGGCCGGGTTGCTGCCGGCGCTCGAACGACTGGGTTTTCGCGTGGTGGCCTACGGCTGCACCACCTGCATCGGCAACTCCGGCCCGCTCGACAGCCGGCTGGAGGACGTGCTGAACGAGCAAGATCTGGTGTGTGCCGCCGTGCTGTCGGGCAACCGCAATTTCGAGGCCCGCATTCACAGCAGCATCAAGGCCAACTTCCTGATGAGCCCGCCGCTGGTGGTGGCCTTCGCCATCGCCGGGCGCGTCGGTATCGACCTGACGAGCGAGCCGCTGGGCGTCGGTCGCGACGGCCAGCCGGTGATGCTGAAAGACATCTGGCCGAGCGCGCAGGAGATTGCAGCGGCCATGAGCCATGCCACCGATCCGGCGACCTACCGCACGCTGTACCAGGACTTTGCGCGCGGCAATCCGCTGTGGAATGAAATCTCGACCCACACCGGTCAGGTCTATGCCTGGGAGCCCTCAACCTATATCGCCGAGCCACCCTTCTTTGAAGGGTTCACCTTGACGCCGGGCGCCGTGGCGGACATCCGCGCCGCCCGGGCGCTGGCCATCTTCGGCGATTCCGTTACCACCGATCACATCAGTCCGGCCGGCTCCATCAAGCCGGGCTCACCGGCTGGCGAATACCTGCTCGCGCACGGCGTCTCGGTGCCCGACTTCAACAGTTATGGCTCACGCCGCGGCAACCACGAGGTGATGATGCGCGGCACCTTTGCCAATGTGCGCATCCGCAACCTGATGCTGCCGGCCAAAGCGGACGGCGCGCGGGTCGAGGGCGGGGTCACCTGCTTGCAGCCGGGTGGCGACCTCATGTCGATTCACGCGGCTGCGGTGACTTACCAGGCGCGCGGCACGCCGACGCTGGTGTTTGCGGGTGAGGAATATGGCACCGGCTCCAGCCGCGACTGGGCAGCCAAGGGGCCGCGCCTGCTCGGTGTGCGTGCCGTGGTGGCGAAAGGCTTCGAGCGCATCCACCGCTCGAATCTGGTCGGCATGGGCGTGCTGCCGCTGCAGTTCAAGGGCGCCGACAGCGTCGACTCGTTGGGCATTGTGGGCGACGAGGAATTCGACTTGCTGGACCTGGATGCCCATCTGCGGCCCGGTCAGGATGTGCTACTGACGATCCGCCGGCCCGACGGCTCACGGCGCGAGGTGACGCTGCAGCTGCGGGTGGATACGCCGATCGAGGTGGACTATCTGCGCCACGGCGGCATCCTGCCTTATGTGCTGAGTGAGCTGTTGACGGACACGGTCGCCGCCTGAGGTTTCAAAGACAGGGTCGGCGTCCTCAGCGTCGCGCCAGTCTGTCAATTCGCTATATTTATAATAGTTACTTGCGCTTATGCTGAGTGGGCTAGAGGTCTGTTTATATAAATTCAGGGTGACGCAAGGCTAGCTCACGAACAGCAAAGCCGGGGATTCGAGCGTGCGCCGAACCGCCTGCACAAAACCGGCTGCGTCCACGCCATCGACCACGCGGTGGTCGAACGAGGACGACAGGTTCATCATCTGCCGCGCCAGCACCGCCCCGTCGCGCATGACCGGCCGCAGCACCATGCGGTTGACGCCGACGATGGCCACTTCGGGCGAATTGATCACTGGCGTCGAGACGATGCCGCCCAGCGGCCCGAGGCTGCTGATCGTGATGGTCGAGCCGGTCAGTTCGTCGCGTGTGGCCTTGCCGGTGCGGGCGATGGCCGCCAGGCGCGCCAGCTCGGTCGCACTGGACCACAGGTCATGCGCCTCGGCATGGCGCAGCACCGGCACCATCAGGCCGGCCCCGGTCTGGGTGGCGATGCCAATGTGCACCGCGCCATGGCGCGTGAGCACGCCGACCTCGTCGTCAAAACGCGCATTGATTTGCGGGAACTCGCGTACCGCCAGCACCACGGCGCGCAGCAGCAGGGGCAGCAGCGTCAGGTGCCCGCGCTGCGCCGCCCATTGGGCGTTCAGCTGCGCGCGCAGCGCCTCCAGCTCGGTGACATCGACCTCTTCCACATAGGTGAAGTGCGGGATGCGGCGCTTGGCGTCCTGCATGCGCTGGGCGATGCGCCGGCGCAGGCCGACCACCGGTATGCGCTCCTCGTCGTGGCGCGGTGTGACGCCCGCACCGGCCATCGTGCCGGTGGCGGCTGGCGTGCCGGCGCCAGGCGCGACGACATGGGCATCCAGATCGGCCTGCAGGATGCGGCCACCAGCACCGCTGGCCGCCACCTGCGCCAGGTCGATACCCAGTTCCCAGGCGCGCCGGCGCACGGCGGGCGAGGCGATCGGCTTGTCGGCGCCAGTTGGCCCTTCGACGGGCGCCGGGCGAACGGGATTCGTTTTGTCTGGACTTGCTGCAACGGCAGCGTCGAGGGGTGATGTCGGCGCTGTCTCCGGCGGCATGGCTGGCGCCACCTTCGAAGCAGTGGCGGGCGCTTCACTCGCGCCTTCTGCCCCCGTCAGTTCAATGCGGATCAACTCCGCCCCCACTGCCAGCACCTGGCCGACCGCGCCGCCCAGTGACAGCACGGTGCCGACCACCGGTGACGGAATCTCGACCGTGGCCTTGTCGGTCATCACGTCGGCCAGTATTTGATCTTCCGCTACGCGCTCGCCGGGAGACACACGCCAGGCCACCAGTTCGACCTCGGTAATGCCCTCGCCGAGGTCCGGCATCTTGATGACGTGAATTCCGTCCGGTGTATTCATGTCATTTCTCCATCGCCCGCTGGAGCGCCGCGCCCACGCGCGCCGGCCCCGGAAAGTAGGCCCACTCCTGCGCGTGCGGATAGGGCGTGTCCCAGCCGGTCACGCGTTCAATCGGCGCCTCCAGGTGGTAGAAGCAGTGCTCCTGCACCAGTGCCGTCAGCTCCGCGCCAAAGCCGCTGGTGCGCGTGGCTTCGTGCACCACCACGCAGCGCCCGGTCTTCTTTACCGAAGCGACGATGGTGGGCAGGTCCAGCGGCCACAGGCTGCGCAGGTCGATGATCTCGGCGTCGATACCGGTTTCGCGCGCGGCCGCCTCCGCCACAAAGACCATGGTGCCGTAGGTCAAAATCGTCAGGTCGACGCCGGGGCGAAACACCGCGGCCGATTCCAGCGGCACGGTGTAATAACCCTCCGGCACCTCCGCCGACGGGTGGCCGGCCCAGGGCACCGCCGGCTTCTCGTGGTGGCCGTCGAACGGGCCGTTGTACAGGCGTTTCGGCTCCAGAAAAATGACCGGGTCGTCGTTCTCGATGCTGCTGATCAGCAGCCCCTTGGCGTCATAGGGGTTGGACGGCATCACCGTGCGCAGTCCGCAGACATGGGTGAACAGCGCCTCCGGGCTCTGGCTGTGCGTCTGGCCGCCGAAGATGCCGCCGCCGCAGGGCATGCGGATCGTCATCGGCGCCGTGAAGTCGCCGGCCGAGCGGTAGCGCAGGCGCGCCGCTTCCGACACGATCTGGTCCGAGGCTGGGTAGAAATAGTCGGCAAACTGGACTTCCACCACCGGGCGCAAGCCATAGGCCGCCATGCCGATGGCCGTGCCGACGATGCCGCCCTCCGAGATCGGGGCGTCGAACACGCGCGAGCGCCCGTACTTGGCCTGCAGGCCCTCGGTGCAGCGGAACACGCCGCCGAAATAACCAACGTCCTGGCCGAACACCACGACATTGGGGTCACGCGCCAGCATCACGTCCATCGCCGAGCGCAGGGCCTGAATCATGGTCATTTGCATGCTCAGGCCTCCCGCCGCTGCCGGTCCATCTCACCGCGCAGCATTTGTTCGCGCTGCTGGCGCAGGTGTTCCGGCATGTCCTTGTAGACGTCGTCGAACATGGCCGCGGCGCCGGCCATGTGACCGGCGGCTAGCGAGCCATAACGTTCGGCCTCCTTCAGCGCGGCGCTCACCTGGGCCTCCAGTTCCTGCCGGACCGCCTCGTGCTCCGCTTCGGACCAGACGCCAAGTTGCATCAGGTGAGCCTTGAGTCGCACGATCGGATCCCCCAGCGGAAAGTGGGCCCAGTCGTCGGCCGGGCGGTAGCGCGACGGATCGTCCGAGGTCGAATGCGCGCCGCCGCGGTAGGTCACCCACTCGATCAGGGTCGGCCCCAGGTTGCTGCGCGCGCGCTCGGCCGCCCAGAGCGAGGCGGCATGAACGGCGAGGAAGTCGTTGCCGTCGACGCGCAAGGAGGCAATGCCGCAGCCGACGCCGCGCGCCGCGAAGGTGGTGGCCTCGCCGCCGGCAATGGCCTGGAAGGTGGAGATCGCCCACTGGTTGTTGACCACGTTCAGGATCACCGGCGCGCGGTAGACATGGGCGAAGGTCAGCGCGGTGTGAAAGTCGGACTCGGCGGTGGCGCCGTCGCCGATCCAGGCCGAGGCGATTTTGGTGTCGCCCTTGATCGCCGAGGCCATGGCCCAGCCCACCGCCTGGATGAACTGCGTGGCCAGGTTGCCGGAGATGGTGAAGAAGCCGGCCCGCTTGTAGGAGTACAAGACCGGCAACTGCCGGCCCTTGAGCGGATCGCGCTCGTTGGACATCAGCTGGCAGATCATTTCCACCAGGTCGATGTCATCGCGCGCCAGCAGCAACCCGGGTTGGCGGTAGGTGGGAAAGCACATGTCGCCGGGCTGCAGCGCCTGCGCCTGCGCGACGGCGATGGCTTCCTCGCCCAGGCAGCCGATGTAGAACGAAATCTTTTTTTGCCGCTGCGCGATCAGCATGCGGGCGTCATAGATGCGCGTTTTCATCATGGCCCGCAGCCCGGTGCGCAGCCGCTCTGGCGCTACTTTGGGGTCCCAGGGCCCGAGCGCGCGGCCCTCGTCGTCGAGCACTCGCACCAGGCTGTAGGCCAGGTCGCTGGTGTCGGCTGGCGACGCCTCGACCGGGGGGCGGCGCACCGCGCCGGCCGGTGACAGGTGCAGGTAGGAAAAGTCAGTTGCCTGCCCGGGCCGCCCCGAGGGTTCCGGCACATGCAGACGCAGCGCTTGGTTCTTGTTCTCGTTCATCAAGGCCCCCTCGTGCGGCTATCGTAATCCTGCGCGGCGCAAGACGCAAACGACCATAACGCGGTGGCTGGCAGGGACGGGCCGGTGCAGTAATCGTCCTGGGTGTCCACGTATGAAGTTGGGATTTAAATGGATTTACGAGGAGGATCAGGCTCTAGCCCTTACGGAATATGCGCAAGCAGCTATCTTATTGATAGTCCGGATGGCGCTCCGGCCTCTGGCATGTCTGCTGCGCGGTCTGTTGGCGCCAACAGGGGGTGCAGAAAACACCGTGCGCACGACATTCCTGCAAAAAAGTAAAAGCCTAAACACCCATATACGCATATTCACTTACTAGGGTTTGACTTTTTCAGAGTCTACAATTTCAGTTCCCAAAAGAAGCTGACGGGCTGGCCTTTCGGTCATACTGATTGCAGCAGGAGAGAATAATGCCTCATACAACGGCCAATGCCGAAGAAATCCGCGCCGAGTTGCGCCGTGCCGCCCTCGAGTACCACGAGTTCCCGATTCCAGGAAAAATTGGCATTGCCGCCACCAAGCAACTGGTCAACCAGCATGATCTCGGACTGGCCTATTCACCCGGTGTCGCCGCACCCTGCGAAGAAATCGTCAAAGACCCCAACGCTGCCTTCAAGTACACCAGCCGCGGCAATCTGGTGGCGGTGATCACCAACGGCACCGCCGTGCTCGGGCTGGGCGACATTGGTCCGCTGGCGGCCAAGCCGGTGATGGAGGGCAAGGCCGTGCTGTTCAAGAAGTTCGCGGGCATTGACGTGTTTGACATCGAGATTAACGAAAAGCACGACCTCGACAAACTGGTGGACATCATCGCCTCGCTGGAGCCGACGTTTGGCGGCATCAACCTGGAAGACATCAAGGCGCCCGACTGCTTTTATGTCGAACGCAAGCTGCGCGAGCGCATGAAGATTCCGGTGTTCCATGATGACCAGCATGGCACGGCGATCACCGTCGGCGCCGCCATCCTCAATGGCCTGAAGGTCGCCGGCAAGGACCCGAAAAAGATCAAACTGGTCACGTCCGGTGCCGGCGCGGCCGCGCTGGCTTGTCTGGGCTTGCTGGTCAAGCTGGGCATTCCACGCGAAAACATCTTTGTGACCGATCTGGCCGGGGTGGTCTATGAAGGCCGTACTGAGTTGATGGACGAAGACAAGATCGTTTATGCCCAGAAAACCTCCGCCCGGACCCTGGGCGACATCATTGAAGGCGCCGACGTGTTCCTCGGCTTGTCGGCGGGCGGCGTGCTGAAGCCGGAAATGGTGCGGAAAATGGCGGCCAAGCCGCTCGTTTTTGCGCTGGCCAACCCGACGCCCGAAATCCTGCCGGAAGAAGTGAAAGCAGTGCGCAGTGACGCCATCATTGCCACCGGCCGCTCGGACTACCCCAATCAGGTCAATAACGTCCTGTGCTTCCCCTATATTTTTCGGGGAACGCTGGATGCCGGCGCATCAACCATCACGCTGGAGATGGAAATTGCCGCCGTGCACGCCATTGCCGAGCTGGCGCAAGCCGAACAAAGCGAGGTGGTTGCCGCGGCCTATGCCGGTGAGCAACTGGCCTTTGGCCCGGAATACCTGATTCCGAAGCCGTTTGATCCGCGCCTGATGATGAAAATCGCGCCAGCGGTGGCCCAGGCGGCGGCCGACAGCGGCGTCGCCTTGCGCCCGATCCAGGACATGGACGCTTACCGCGAGAAGCTGCAAAGCTTTGTGTACGCTTCCGGCACGGTGATGAAGCCGATCTTTACCGCCGCCAAACTGGGGCTGAAGAAACGCGTCGCCTATTCCGAAGGGGAAGACGAACGCGTGTTGCGGGCTTGTCAAATTGTGGTGGACGAAGGCTTGGCCTTGCCCACCCTGATTGGCCGCCCGCTGGTCATCGCCGAGCGGATCGGCAAGTTTGGCCTGCGCTTGCGGGAAGGGACCGATTACAACGTGGTGAATGTGGAGCAAGACCATCGGTATCGCGATTTCTGGCAAACCTACCATCGCATGACCGAGCGCAAAGGCATCACTGCCCAAATGGCCAAAATTGAAATGCGCCGCCGTTTGAGCCTGATTGGCGCCATGTTGCTGCACAAAGGCGACGTGGATGGCCTGATTTGTGGCACCTGGGGCAGCACGGCGCTGCACCTGCAGTACATGGACCAGGTGATCGGCAAGCGCGCGGGGGTGAATACCTACGCCTGCATGAATGGCCTGATCTTGCCTGAACGCCAGTTATTTTTGGTGGATACGCACATCAATTACGACCCCACCGCCGAGCAGTTGACCGAGATCACGATCATGGCGGCCGAGGAAATGCTGCGCTTTGGCATCAAGCCCAAAGTTGCGTTGTTGAGTCATTCCAACTTCGGCAGCAGCAGCCAGCCCAGCGCCATCAAGATGCGCCAGACGCTGGAATTGCTGCGCGCCCAGGCGCCCTGGCTGGAAGTGGACGGCGAAATGCACGGTGACGTTGCACTGGACGGGAAAGCCCGCGCCGCCCTGATGCCCAACAGCACCCTGTCGGGTGACGCCAATCTGCTGGTGCTGCCCAATATTGATGCGGCTAATATTGCCTACAACCTGCTGAAAACAGCGGCAGGTGGCAATATTGCCATTGGCCCGGTGCTGCTCGGGGCGGCCAAACCGGTGCATATTCTGACCGCTAGCACGACCGTGCGCCGAATTGTCAATATGACGGCGCTCACCGTGGCCGACGCAAACGCCACCCGCTAATTGATACAGCTCAAGCTAGTACTAACTTACTAGCCTTGACGCCTCTTCTCGACTGCCCATTTTTTGGGCAGTCGCTTGCATTTCCCCCGTAAATACGCGACACTACGAACCTTGAAATTTCCGGGTAAACCCGGAGTGTTACGGGAAGTTTTTTTCATGTCGCGTTTTTCCAGCCTAAAGTTAGTAATCACTGGCTTTTTGCTCACGGCGGTTTTAGCCTCCGGTTTGGTGCAGGCCAAAGGCCCTGTTGCTGTAGACCCCAATGCCACGATAGCCGTGGCCGAATTGCCCAGGCAAGGCGCGCAAGTCTATGACCTGATCCGTCAGGGTGGTCCGTTTGCATATGAAAAAGACGGGGTCGTTTTTGGAAATCGTGAGCGTTTGCTGCCGATCCAGAAACGTGGTTACTACCGCGAATACACCGTCGCCACATCCGGTTCACGTAGCCGGGGCGTCCGGCGCATTGTGTGCGGAGGTCAGCCCAGAACGCCGGACACTTGTTATTACACCGCCGATCACTATGCGAGCTTCCGCAAGATCGTGCCGTAATTTTTGGTTTTTTCATTTTGTAAAGTGAAGCAGGAATAAATATGTCACTGAGTCAAGAAACATCAGCACCTCCGCGTGCCGCAACGGAAGTGCCGCTCCGCGGTATTCGGCCCAACATTGTTCAGTCCATCCGAGCTTTTCGGGTGCCTGAGTTGCAAGAAGCGGCCGTCACGCTGGGGCAGCATTTTCTGTATGCCAATCTGGCCAACGCCCAGACCAAGCAGGACGTGCTGGACCTGATCGGTCAGCAATTCAAGCTGTCGGCGCATGTCGGCAAGAACTTTGACGCGCTGTATGACAGCATGACCGACCCGCTGCACAAGTCCGGCCCCCAGCCTGGCTTTATTGCCGTGCTGGAACACATCCCGGCCAATACCAAATTCGACAAGGAAGCACGCGAGCAGTTGCTCGACATCTTCCGGGATGCGGCGGACTACTGGGGGGATCGAAAAATACCCTTCCGATGCTTCTATTCTTTTCTGTAGCCCGTTCTGCACACACCAGCCAAGCAGAACGGGCGAACGAGGCAAAAAGCACAGAGGCGGGCAACCACGCTGTGCCCGGCATTGATCTCACCACCGAATCCGGTGAAAAGATGCCCACCGACAAATTGTTGGATATTTCGCCACTGGCGCTGCGCATGAGCAGCCCTTTCAATGCCGGGTATTGGCTGACGGCCGCCTGATCGCACCCCAGTCCACGCATAAAAAAGGCCCAATCGAAAGATTGGGCCTTTTCCTTTTTTGGGGGGTGCTCAACGCTTGTTGAGCGTCGATCCCTTGCTGTTCAGTGCCTACGGATGGGCGCTTTTGATCTGCTCGGCCAATGCCAGATATTCGGTCACTGGCACTTCTTCAGCGCGGCGTTTCACATCGAACTGGCCTGAAAAAGCTTTCGCTTCCAGCCACTGGCCCAGCGTATGGCGCATCAACTTGCGGCGCTGGCTGAAGGCTACCTGCACAATTTCACTCAACAGCCTCACGTCCACTGCGGCCGGATTTTCGCGCGGTACCATGCGGACCACCGCGCTGTTCACCCGTGGCGGCGGTACAAAACTCTCCGGTGGCACAAACAGTACGTTTTCCATGGCGTAACGCCATTGCAGCATGACACTCAAACGGCCGTAATCCGAGGTGCAGGGGCTGGCCACCATCCGGTCAATCACTTCCTTTTGCAGCATGAAGTGCTGGTCTTCAATGACATCCACGAAATCCAGCAAGTGAAACAGGATCGGTGTCGAGATGTTGTAGGGCAGGTTGCCCACCACACGCAACTTAGTAGCGGCTTGAGATTGAGCCACTTGGCCGAAATCTACCTTCAGCACATCAGATTCAATGACGGTGAGTTGCGGATGCTCTCGCAGGCGAACTGCCAGGTCGCGGTCCAGTTCAATCACCGTGAGGTGGCCCAGTCGCTCCACCAGGGGCTGTGTCAGCGCCGCCAGGCCGGGGCCGATCTCGACCATCGCCTGCCCTGGCAGGGGTGCAATTGCGTCAACGATGGCTTCAATAATGAGGCGATCAGCCAGAAAATGCTGGCCGAAGCGCTTGCGGGGAATATGTTTCATTGGATGAATGTAAGAGCTGCCGCCGCGCCGGGCCGCCCCAAGCAAGGCACGGCCCCCTCGGGGGGGCAGCGCGGCACACGAAGTGGCAAGCGTGGGGGTGATATATTTTTATTGGGGGGGAGCACGCATTTCCACATAGGCGCGACCACGCAGGTCCTGCGCCCAAGTGGCATAAGTTTCATCCAGCTTCTTCTCGCGCAACAGGGCGCGCACGGTCTCGCGCTGCTCGCGCGGGCTTAAGGTGGCGTTGCGGCGCTCGGTCAACTGGATCAAATGCACGCCAAAGCGTGATACCAGCGGATCGCTGATCTGGCCTGGTGTCAGCCGGTTCATGACTTCCTCAAACTCGGGCACAAACATGCCCGGATTGGCCCAGCCCAAGTCGCCGCCCTGTGCGGCACTTCCGTCCTGCGAGTTGTCGCGGGCCAAGGTCGCAAAGTCAGCTTGTCCCGCCACCAGGCGCTTCTTGAATTCGCTGAGTTTGCTGCGGGCAGCGGCTTCGCTCAATTGGGGGCTGACGCGCAACAAGATATGGCGTGCCCGGCTTTGCGTCACGGTCATGGCGGGCATCCCGGAACGACTTTTCTCCAGCACTTTGAGGATGTGAAAACCAGCGCCCGAGCGCACCAGTTGCGAAACCGCGCCAGCGCCGAGGTTTTGCGTCGCCTCAATGAACAGTGGTGGGTAGCGGTCGGTTGTGCGCAAGCCCAACTGGCCGCCGGTGGCGCTGTCAGCCGCATCGGAGAATTCACGCACCAGGGTGACAAAATCTTCGCCGGCGCGGGCACGGTCCAGTGCGCGTTGTGCTTTGGCTTTCAAGGCCGCAATCTGCACCGGGCTGGCTGCATCCGGCACGGCCACCAGGATCTGGGCCAGATTGACTTGCAGCGTTGCGGGATCGCTGTTCTTTTGATCCCGCAGGTATTGGTCCACTTCCAGATCCGAGACCCGCACGCGGGGTTCCACGTCGCGTTCACGCAGTCGCGTCAGCATGAGCTGATCCCGCAACTGGGCGCGGAACTGGCTGAGCACCACCCCATCCTTCACCACGCGACGGTGCAATTCGGCGACATCCATCTGGTTTTGACGCGCGATGTTCTGCTCGGCCTGGTCAACGGCCGCATCGTCCACGCGAATCCCCGATTCGCGGGCCAACTGCAGTTGGGCTTTTTCGTTGATGAGTCGTTCCAGCACCTGACGCGCCAGTTCTTTGCTGTCGGGCTGGGGCCGGCGCTGCTGCGCCAGTTGTTGCAACACACGCTGCAGTTCGAGGCGGACTTCGTTGTTGGTGATCGGTTCGGAATTGACCACGGCCACGATGAAGTCGGCCTGATGGGGCGCCTCGGGCTGGGTGCGCGTGAGTGGCGGGACAACACTGGCACCCGCAGAAGGTCGCAAGCTCTGGGCCTGCGAAGTCAGGGTGGCGAGAATGGCCACGCTCAGGGCCAGAAGGCGTTTGTTCATGATGGAATTATTCGTAATTGCTGAAACGGCTGGGAGGGCTGGTTTGCTCTCGCAGGAATTGGTAATTTGGAATATTGTCTTTCAATGTCTGCAAGGGGTTGACGCCCAAGCGGGTAAACCCGACAAACTCAAGTTGGAACATGATGCGCTGACTGGCTGTCGAGGTGCTGGTCTGGAGCCGCTCCAGGACCGCACGACCGAGCCAACAACCTGCATCGTACTCAAAGCCGATCACCGAGTTGACCAGCTTGCGCTCTTGCAGGCTGTAATTGAGACGACCCACGCTGTACCAGCGCCCTTCGCCCTGGCCCCGTCCCGCGCCCAGGTTTTGCCCCCGGTCACCCCACAGGTCATTGAGCGGCCACTGCCAGCCCACGTCAACCTGTTCACTGAGATCGCGCTGGTAGCGGTAGGCCGCCGTCACCACCCGGTAGTTGCCCGGGTTGTAGCGGGCCCCGACGGAGGAGCGCACCGACTTCTCCGTGGTCGGGTTGAACTGCACGGTGGAGTCAAAGGCCCATTTGGGGTCCCAGTTGACCGATGCGCCCAGCAAGATATCGCTGATCCGGTCGGTCACCGGCGCGCCTCCCGGCATGGTGACATTCTGGTCGGCGAAGCGCAGTCGCTGCGCAATGCCAAAACGTGCCGCCTCGGCGCCGGTATCCGGATTCAGCAGACGCGTGGTGACCCCGAGCGTCAGCAAATTGCTGTCAGAAATGCGGTCATTGCCGACGAAGGCATTTTCGGTGTAGATGGTGGCGAAATTGAAGTCGCTGGCACCGGAGTCGTAAATCGGCAGCAGGCGCTGGTCGCGGTACGGCGTGTTGACGTAAAAAGCCCGGGGCTCGAGCGTTTGGCGAAAATCCTTGCCAAAATAACTGGCATCACGCTCAAACACCAGGCCACTGTCCAGACTGAGGGTCGGCACCACGCGGCTGGCTGAGTTGTTCCCGTTCGTCAACGGCGTGTCAAATTGGTAGCTGGCGGCATGCAGCTGCAGCTTCGGTGTGATAAATCCGGCGGGTCCAATAAAGGGGCGACTCACCTGCATCAAGGAAAAAGCCCGTTGCGCATTGGGCTGCCGCGTGAGCATGCTGTCCGCCTGAAACTGGGTGTAATCGGCGTCCACCGAGTAGTCAAACCCGTTGTCGTCGATGCGGGCGTAGCGCGTGGCCAGTTGGGGCAAGCGGTCATAAGGCGGAATGATGGGGGCCGTGACATCCTGGATGGTCTGCCACTTGAGCGTGCGCACACTGCTCGAAAAATAGCCATTGGTCCAGGACAATGTGGCGTCATTGGCCAATAAGCGCTGAGTCAGGGAGGTCGAACTGCGGCTGAAGTCCTTCCAGTAATTGTCATCACTCACCCGGTTCAGGTTGAGGTTGAGGGCCATGCCGTTATCGGTGAGCTGACTGATCAGACTGTTTCGGAGCGTTGTCTGATGCTGGTAGCCCATGGCCCAGCGATTGCTGTCGCGCAACTGGTCGACTGGCATCAGATCCAGCCGCAACTGGCCGGCATAGTCCGCTTCCAGGTAACGAAACTCGCTGCCCAGACTCACGCCACGCTTGCTCATGACGGTCGGGGTGAAGGTGGCGTCCCGGTTCGGGGCGATATTCCAGTAGTAGGGCATGGACACCTCCACGCCGTTGACGTTGTCCACGCCCAGCGTTGGCGGCATCAAGCCGGATTTGCGCTTGTCGCTCAATGGGAACGTGATGTAGGGGATCGGCAACACGGGCACCCGTTTGAAGCTCAGCACCGCCCCTTCTGCCGTCCCCACGTCTTCCTCGTTGTCCATGCGAATGGTGTTGGCGCGCAGAATCCAGTCCGGCAGCCAGTCCGGGCCCGGCAAACGGCGGCAGGTCGTCAGCGTGGCGTTATGGATAACGGCCCGTTGGTCATCAATGAAGTCGACCCGGTCGGCGTCGCCATGCGAATCGTTCTTGAGAAAGTAGTAGCGCGGCTCATTGAAAAACCCTTCGAAGGAGTCGAGTTTGAGCTCCAGCAGCGGCCCCTCATACACATTGCCGGCCCGGTTGATGCGCACCTGGCCTGTGGCTTTGGCCAGGTCCGTCGGCTGGTCGTACTCCAGTCGGTCAGCCTTGATCACCATGTCGCCACGGCGCAGCACGGCATTGCCTTCCAGCACGGTTTCCAGGTCTGGGCGTCCCGTCAGGCTGTCGCTGTAAATGAAGGTGGGCAAGGCGCTGCGCGACGTGTTGGGAATCTGATCTTGCAGCAACGGGCTGCTTTGGAGCGGGATCGGGCTCTCTTCTGGTGTCAACGGCAACACAGGTCCGGCCGGCGCCACTTGGGCATAAAGCGACGTCCCGTGCAGCAAAGCCCAGGCCACCAGGGCGACTGGGCTTCGAATCAGACGAAGAAGGGACGCCCTGTGTTTCAGGTTGTGCATCAAAAAGCGCATCGGGAAGGGGCAGTCTCGGACGAGGGATCAGGTTGAAAACGAAAGCCGGAGCTTTCGGGTTTGTAGAATAGATTATCCATGAGCCAAGCCAACGCCCCCGAACCCACATTATTCACAGCCCCCGTCTGGACTGACGCGCAGCGCGCGGCGGATTTCAACGCCTGGTTAACCCAGCAGGTGCCCACCCACGGTTTATTCATTGACACCGTGCGCAGCGCCTCGGCCGACGCCAGTTTCCGGCGTTACTTCCGGGTCGATTCGGCACAGGGCAGTCGCATCATCATGGACGCGCCGCCTGACCAGGAAGACTGCCGCCCCTTTGCCAAAGTCGCCCAGTTGATGGCTGCGGCCCAGGTGCATGGGCCGCAGGTGCTGGCGTGGGATGAGGGCAAAGGCTTCATGCTGCTGACAGACCTCGGCGCCCAGACCATGATGCAAGCGATCGACCGAGACAACGCCTCGGCGAACCAAGGCCTGTACCTGCAGGCGGTGGATGCGCTGATTGCCTGGCAAACCGCCTCCACCCCGGGGGTCTTGCCGCCCTACGATGAAGCGCTGCTGCGGCGTGAGCTGGCACTGTTTCCCGACTGGTATCTGGCGCGCCACAAGGGCGTGGCGGTTGAAGGCGACGTACGCCGCACGCTGGATGACGCTTTCAAGCACATCATTGAACACAACCTGGCCTGGCCCAGCGTTTATGTGCATCGCGACTTCATGCCGCGCAACTTGATGGTCGGCCCTCCGTTGGGGGTGCTGGACTTCCAGGACGCGGTGTACGGCCCCATCACCTACGACATTGCCAGCCTGATGCGCGACGCCTTCTTGAGCTGGGACGAGGACTTTTGCCTCGACATCACCATCCGTTACTGGGACAAGGCGCGCAAGGCCGGTCTGCCGGTGGGCGACGACTTTGGCGAGTTTTACAAGGGCGTCGAATGGATGGGCCTGCAGCGCCACTTGAAAGTGGCCGGCATTTTTGCCCGGCTCACGCTGCGCGACGGCAAGCCGCAGTATCTGGCCGATACGCCGCGTTTCATCCGTTACATCCGCGCCACCTGCGAGCGTTACCGTGAACTCAAGCCGCTGTTGCGCTTGATTGAGCGGGTCGAAGGCATCGAGGTCGCCAACGGCTATTCTTTTGGTAAAATTTAAGATAAATCGGGCTCTAGCCTCCGTACTATCTGCGTAAGCAGCTATTACTTTAATAGCAATAACTCCGTATGCCCCGTTTTTACTGTCCTACACCTCTCGTCCCCGGTGCGCTGCTGGAGTTGCCGGCCGGCGCCGCCCGCCACGTGCAGGTGCTGCGGCTGCAACCCGGCGACAGCATCACGCTGTTCAATGGCGGGTCCGGCCAGGCGGGCCGTGCGGGCGAGTTCGATGCCACCGTGACGCGCATGGGGCGCAGCGACGTGCAGGTGCAGGTCGGCAGTCACCACCCGGTCGAGCGCGAAGCCGCCCGTGCCGTGCATCTGGCCGTGGGCATGCCGGCCAACGACCGCATGGACTGGCTGGTGGAAAAAGCCACCGAACTCGGCGTGGCCAGCATTCAGCCCTTGATGACGGAACGCAGCGTGCTGCGCCTCAGTGGCGAGCGCGCCGAGAAAAAAGTGGCGCACTGGCAAAGCGTGGCCGTGGCCGCCTGCGAGCAATGTGGCGGCAACCGGGTGCCGGTGATTCATGAGGTGATGGGTTTTGCCGCCTGGACCAAAGCGCAGACCGCCGCCACCACCGGCCCGGCTTTCCTCTTGTCCCTGCGGCCGGGCACCCAGGGCTTGCGGGCCACCGTCAGCGGCGTCGACCAGAGTGCCGGGGACAAGGACGCCGCCATCACCTTCCTGTCAGGCCCCGAGGGCGGCTTGAGCAACGCGGAAGAAGAGATGGCCCTGGCCAGCGGCTTTGCGCCGGTCACGCTGGGGCCGCGCGTGCTGCGCGCTGAAACCGCCGCCTTGTGCGCCTTGGCGGCGTTGCTGGTGTAGCGGCTGCACCCGTCGCGGGCTCCCTGTGCAGAGGCATCTCAGCCGGGCCTGATCAATTTCCAGGTGCGACTCGGCACTCCATTCCTGCATGTTGGCAGAGTCGGCCCGGTACCGGCCAAAAGCGTGGCGCGTTTGCGTGCGATCGCACCTTCGAATACGGTTTCAGCAGGGTGCAAATTTCCGCGTTGCCATCGTGCGCGACAGCCATGTTTTGACCGCTGGCGAAGGTGTATCCTTGAAAAAAATTAAAGAGCCATGATGAGATACAAGAACACAACCGGTACTGTCGGAGACTAGCCCATGCCCGCCGACATCACTATCGAACGAATCATTCACCCCCATGTTCTTACTTGCGCCCCGGAAACCCTGTTGTCCGAGGCGGCGCAGCGCATGATGGAGGCCCGCTGTAGTTCGATTCTGGTGGCCAAGGATGGCGCCATCGTCGGCATCTGGACCGAACAGGATGCGCTGGCGCTGGACATGTCCAGCCCGCAGACCTTCCATTCCCCCATCGCGCAGCACATGACCTCGCCGGTCAAAACCATCCATGTCAAAACAGGCGTTGGCGAGGCGGCGCTGCGCTTTCGCGAGGAAAAGGTTCGCCATTTCCTCGCGGTCGACGATAACGGCGTGCATAAAGGCATCGTCACCCAGACCGATGTTGTGATCAGCCAGGGAATCGAATATTACATTTCCTTGCGTGAAGTGACATCGGTGCTGAATCGCCGGTACCCGATCATCCCGGACACAGCCCCGTTGGGCGAAGCGGTGAAAAACATGCGCACCGGCCAGCTCGATGCGATCATCACGGAATACTCGGATGGTTCGTACGGCATTCTCACCGAGCGCGACGTTGTGCGCCTGATCAGCGGTGACAAGCCGCTCGCCAGCGTCGGCGATCTGGCCAGTCGGCCGCTCATTTGCGTTCCCAGTGATGCCAGCCTGTATCACGCGCGAAATCTGTTTCTGGAGAAACACATTCGCCACCTCGGCGTCAGCGGCAGCGACGGCAAACTGCTGGGGCTGGTTACTTTCGCCGACCTGTTGGCGAGCATTGAGCACGACTACGTCCAGCAGTTGCGCGAAACGCTCAAGGAGCGCGAGCACAGCCTGGCGATTTCCCAGCAGCACCAGCGCTTGGCTGCCAAAGTGTTCGAGAGCACGTTCGAGGGCATCATGATCACCAACGCCGACAACGTCATCGAATCGGTCAACCCGGCTTTTACGCAGATTACCGGCTTCCTGGCGCACGAGGTGATCGGCAAGACCCCGGCCATTCTGTCTTCCGGCAAGCACGATGAAGGTTTTTATCGCAAGATGCGAGAAGATCTTGGTGTCGCCGGCCACTGGCGGGGAGAAATCTGGAACCGGCGCCGCAACGGGGAAATTTACCCAGAATGGCTCACCATCAATACCGTCAGGAATGATGACGGCAACGTCACCCATTATGTCGGCGTCTTCTCCGACATCACCAAACGCAAGGCAACGGAAGAGGAGATGATTTTCCTCGCTAACCACGACGGGCTCACCGGCTTGCCCAACCGCGCGCTGTTTGTCGAACGGTTGCGCCACGCCATCGCCCACGCCCACCGCAACCGGGAAAAGGTGGCTGTGATGTTCCTCGACCTCGATAAGTTCAAGCAGATCAACGACACACTGGGACATCACGTTGGCGACCAGTTATTGCAGGTGGTGGCGCAGCGCCTCACCACCTGCGTGCGCGAGGACGACACGGTGGCGCGCCTGGGAGGCGACGAATTTACCGTCATCCTCGAATCCATCGCCAATACCGACGATGTCCCCTATGTCGCGCAAAAAATCATCGACTCCCTGTCCCGGCCGATGCTGCTCGATGGGCACGAAATCACCGTTACCGTCAGTGTCGGTATCAGTCTTTATCCGGCCGACAGCGAACAGTCCGATGACCTGATCAAGTACGCCGACACCGCGATGTACCTGGCCAAGAAAGTTGGGCGCAACAATTTCCAGTTTTTCATCGCCGCGATGAAAGAGCAGGCGCTGCCGCGCCAAGACGCCGACGCGTAGAGCCTCTTCAAGGCACCCGCGCCAAGTCCAGTTCATGGCGCATCTGCTTCGATCGCTATATCATCGAAAACAGTTCTCAGTCCTTCGGCATCCCTTCACTGCTCATTCACCGTCATGCCTTCAAATTGTCAATTTACTTTTCCGTTACAAGGTCTGTCATGAGGCGAATGGCCGCGTTGATCACTGTTCTCGTTCTGCTCGGCGGCTGTGCCACGCGAGAACCGCTGGACGCCGCCTATTTCGAGATTGAGCCTGGACGTCTGCCCGCCGTCGACGTCACCCTCAACATTCCCGGCCTCGGGCCCTGCACCGACAATCCGGACCGCAGTCTGCGTCTGGATTCCAGTCAACCGGTGAACGTGCTGGTACATGGTTGCTTCGGCTCTGCCGGTCAATTCCGGGGGTTGGCCCAGGTGCTGGCGTTCAATGGCCAGCAGAGTGCCTGCTTCACCTATGACGACCGCGCCGAACTCACGCGCAGCGCGACTGATTTGCGGCGCGCCGTCGATCTACTCGCCGCGCAAACCCGCGCACCGCAAATCACCGTGATCGGACACAGCCAGGGTGCGCTGGTCGCCCGCAAGTCACTCACCGAACTCGCGCTCACGCCGCCGCCACCGGCTGGCCAGACCGATCTGCGCTTGGTGACCATCTCGGGCCCCTTTGCGGGCATTGCGGCGGCTCAAACCTGCGGCAAGACCTGGCTGTACCCGCTCACGTTGGGCTTGCTGCCGGCCAGTTGCTACCTGGCGACAGGGGCCAAGTGGGCGGATATCACCGACTCTTCGCGCTTCATCCGCGAGCCTGGCGCACTGGTGCCGCAAGTCAGCCGCTACCTGAAGATCGACACCGACGAGCGGGGCAGTTGCCGCCGCGAGAAAGACGGCCGTTGCCTGCAAGCGGATGATGTGTTTTCGCTGGCCGAGCAGCGCAGTCTGCTGGTGGAAACCGATGCCCGAACACACCGGGTAGAGGAACGTGCTGGTCATGTCGAGATCGTGGGTGACAAGCACGTGTCGCCGATCAAACTGATCACGATCCTGCAGAATCAGGGGGTGCTGCACGCGACCGCGCCGGACCGCCTTGCCGCTTTCAGCCTGCTGCTGGCCCGGGTCTACCAGGATGACGCGTTCCTGAATACGGGTGCCTTCACGAGGCGCTGACTGCCTGGGTTTTCAGGCCAGCCCCGTCACAGCCCCAGCGTCTGCCAGACCTGCTCCACTTTGGCGGTGACATCGGGGCTCATTTTCATCGGGCGGCCCCACTCGCGGCTGGTCTCGCCCGGCCATTTGTTGGTGGCGTCCATGCCCATCTTACTGCCCAGCCCGCTGACGGGCGAGGCGAAGTCGAGGTAGTCGATGGGGGTGTTGTCCACCAGCAGGGTGTCGCGCGTCGGGTCCATCCGGGTGGTGATGGCCCAGATCACATCGGGCCAGTCGTGAATGTTGATGTCGTCATCCACCACCACGATGAACTTGGTGTACATGAACTGGCGCAGATAACTCCAGATGCCAAACATGACGCGCCGGGCGTGGCCGGGGTAGGACTTCTTGATGCTGACCACCGCCATGCGGTAACTGCAGCCCTCGGGCGGCAGGTAAAAGTCGGTGATCTCGGGGTACTGGCGTTGCAGCAGCGGCACAAACAACTCATTCAGGGCCAGCCCCAACATGGCCGGCTCGTCCGGCGGCTTGCCGGTGTAGGTGGAGTGGTAGATCGGCTCGCGCCTCGATGTGATGCGGTCGATGGTGAACACCGGAAACGCAGCCTGTTCGTTGTAATAACCGGTGTGATCGCCGTACGGACCTTCCAGCGCATGCTCGAAGCCGCTGCTGTGTGCGGCATCGGGGTAGATGTGCCCCTCCAGCACGATCTCCGCCGAGGCGGGCACCCGCAACTCGCTGCCCAAGGCCTTGACCAGCTCGGTGCGGCTGCCGCGCAGCAGCCCGGCGAACTGGTATTCCGACAGACTGTCGGGCACCGGCGTTACTGCGCCCAGAATGGTGGCTGGGTCAGCACCCAGCGCGACGCACACCGGATACGGCTGGCCGGGGTGCAGTGCGCCGTGTTCCCGAAAATCCAGTGCGCCACCACGCTGCGGCAGCCAGCGCATGATGACCTTGTTGCGCGCCAGCACCTGCTGGCGGTAAATGCCCAGGTTTTGCCGCGCCTTGTGCGGGCCTTGGGTAATCACCAGACCCCAGGTGATAAGCGGCGCCACATCACCGGGCCAGCAATGCTGAACCGGCAGGCGGGCCAGGTCGACGTCCGCACCTTCCCACACCACCTCCTGACAGGCAGCGCTGCGCAGTTCTTTGGGGGCCATGTTCCACAATGTTTTCACCATCGCGCCCAAGCCCATCAAGTCCTTGAAGCCTTTGGGCGCTTCGGGTTCCTTGAGCATGGCCAGCACGTGGCCAAACTGGCGCAACTCACTGACATCATTCACGCCCATGCCGAGCGCGACGCGGCGCGTGGTACCAAACAGATTGCCCAACACCGGCATGCGATGGCCGGTGGGGTTCTCGAACAGCAAGGCCGGGCCACCGGCGCGCAGGGTGCGGTCGCACAAGGCGGTCATCTCCAGATGCGGTGAGACCTCGGCGCTGACGCGCTTGAGTTCACCCAATTGCTCCAACTGGGCAATGAAGTCCCGCAGGTCACGGTAGGCCATGTGGAACCTTCTGTAAATTTGATCGTGCAATGAGAATGGAAATGACCAGCGCGTGCATGCATTTCCTACGTTTAGTCTGCGGCCGGCAGACCATGCCAGCGCGGTGCCTGGGGTTGCGGTAGCCCTAACAAATCGACGACCCGACTCACGGTGTGGTCGACCATGTCGGCCAGGGTTTGCGGCCGGTGATAAAAACTCGGCACCGGCGGGAAAATGAGGCCGCCCATTTCGGTCACGCTGGTCATGTTGCGCAAGTGCGCCAGGTTCAAGGGCGTCTCGCGCACCATCAAAATCAGGCGGCGCCGTTCTTTCAGCATCACATCGGCGGCGCGCGCCATCAGGTTGTCGGACAAACCATGCGCCACCGCCGCCAGCATGCGCATGGAGCACGGCGCCACCACCATGCCGTCACACTGAAAGGAGCCGCTGGCAATCGCGGCACCGACTTCGCGCACCGGGTACGCGACATCGGCCAAAGCCTCGACCTGGGCGCGGCTCATGTCGAGCTCCTGCTGCAGATTCAACAGGCCGGCATCGGAAATCGTTACGTGAGTTTGCACCTGGCCCAGGTCACGCAAGACTTGCAGCAGGCGAACGCCGTACACCGCCCCACTGGCGCCAGAGATGGCAACAATGATCCGCTTTGGCGGAGCGGCGTGCGTCATTTGCACAGGGACGCCGGGTCCACCGAAAGGGCACCGCTCACGGGCGGACGAGCTGGTAGCTTCGTGGGCTGGCCTGGGGTCTTGTCTGCCCGGAGCGGCCACGGCGTCTTCAGATCGCTCATGACCTGGCTGATCACGGCCTCGGCCTCGTCTAAGTCAAAGTCGGCGTGGTACCGCTTCTTCACGCCATACTGGTTCAACTGGTAATGGCGATCGGCCTCAATGCCGTGGCGCGACAGGCAGCTCTTGACGCAGGCCAACGGACAGCCGTCCAGCGCCACAATCGGCCGCCCGGAATGGGCGATCTTCAACAGGTAAGGCACGTCACCGCCGACCCCGGCAATGCATGACATTTCCGCCACGCCGAGCCGGTCCAACTGCAGGGCCACATGATTGGCCAGCTGTGCGGCGCTGGAGCACCCCGAGCAGGAATACACCAGCGGCAAATTGTGTTTGTCAGGGCGCACGAAATAACGCGGGTTACTTCAACGGGGCGCCAGCCTGGCCTTCAGCCGCGCCAGCACTTGCGCCGGTTTGAACTGCTCAAGATTGAGTACCGGCAGCTCGATTGCATCCAGCGTATTTTTGACCAGCAAACCCAGTTCGGTGTCGCCCTCCATGGACAGGCGGCGGCTGAAGAACAGCGTGTCCGGGTCTTCCTGGCGCCGTGCCAGCAAGACAAAGTCATAAGCACTGGCGCTGATCGTCAGGTCGGCCGTACCCTTGTTCTGGCAGGCGGCAAAGCGGCCGTTGATCCATTCAAAGTCAAAAGCCCACTGCGCATCGGTCACGCGCAGGCGCAGCTTTTTGCCCAGCAGCAGGTGGGTGACATCGGGCGCTAGCATCCGGGCCAGCGCCAGATTCAAACCAGCCACAAACAACAGCGAACCCGGATAAGCGGGCAGGCGGGACAAGAGGCTGCCCACGGGTTGGGGCAGCATATAAGGCGTTGCTTGCATGGGTAAATCCTTGAGTTGTCAGGCGTGCGCAGGCTGCGGCAGCAGCTGCTCCAGCCCGGGTTTGCCGTACCAGTAACCGTTGCAGGCTTGATCCGGCATCAGTCCCGCCATGGCTTGCATGGCATCCACAACGGTGGTTTGTTGGGTTAGCACGCCATGGAACAAGTTGATGATTTCGGCGGTGTGCTGCGACTGCGGGCTGATGCGCACCACATCGACGCCCATGGCCTGCATGGCGTCCAGTTCCGGCAGCAAGTTATAGACCTTGGCGGACTGGGTTTGTGTGCCGTTGAGCACCAGAAAACCTTCGTTTTCGCGCGTGCGCATCATCAGGCCGTCGGCATGGTCCAAGCAGCTGAACTGGCAGTCATCCTTGGGCAGATTGCGGTGGCGCGCGGTAAAGCAGCGCGCTGAAAACGCCAGCGGCATGCGGCCATAAGCAAAGACTTCCGTCGCTACCCCTGGCGGGCGACCCTGCTGCATCAGT
This sequence comes from Rhodoferax sp., assembly GCF_012927445.1. Lineage (GTDB taxonomy): Bacteria > Pseudomonadota > Gammaproteobacteria > Burkholderiales > Burkholderiaceae_C > Rhodoferax. The sequence goes on along the minus strand of NZ_JABBPD010000004.1, from coordinate 921,954 downwards.
GCCAGATCGTCACGCCCCATTTCCAGCGGCATCACCCAGCGTGCGATGCCCAGCCCCGAGAGCCACGCCAGCGTGGGCACGTTGTAGATATTGAGGTGCGGCCCGGCGACAAAAGGCACCTTGCCCTCCAGGCAATGCACCGCGCCCATGTCATTGGCCTCGACCATGAACTCGCCATTGGCCGCAATTTTGTGCAGCACCGTCACATCGGCCCCCGATTCGATCAGCACCTGCGTTGACAGCACCACCTCTTTGCCCGCCGCGCGCAGCTGCCCGGCAATGTTGAGCCAGTCGGCCAGGCGCAACTCGTGGCGGCGTGAGCACACGGTCTCGCCAAGATAAACAATGTCCACCGGTGTGGCAGCGATGGCTTCGTAAAAGCGGAACACGGCATCGCGTTGCCAGTAATACAGCAGCGGTCCTAAAGCAAGTTTCATTTTTATTTCCATGGCCGGTGATAGGCGCCGAGCGTGTGTTGTTGTCCTTCGGCGACCTTGTCCAGATCGCTCATCCAGGTCGGCTTGGCGGAGTAGCGGTGCGGGTTGTCGCGGCAGTTGTCGATGGCTTCGCGCCATACCTTGGTGACTTGCGCCACATAGGCCGGGCTGCGCTGGCGCCCCTCAATCTTGATGGCGCGCACGCCCATGGCCATCAGTTGCGGCAGCAAGGAGAGCGTGTTGAGGCTGGTGGGCTCTTCAATGGCGTAGTAGTTTTTTTCATCGCCGACATCAAAGCGCCCTTTGCACAGTGTCGGATACCCGGCGTTTTCGCCTGCGGCGTAGCGGTCGATCAGCACGCCGTTCAGGCGCGACTCGCGCCCCTGGGGCGTCTCCACCCAGCGCACGGCTTTGGGTGGTGAACACACGCCGTTGGTGTTGGGGGCTTCGCCGGTGACGTAGCTTGAGAGGGCACAGCGCCCCTCGACCATGACGCACAGGCTGCCAAAGCCAAAGACTTCAATTTCTACCGGCGTTTTTTCCAGTACCTGCTCCACCTGGGTCATCGACAGCACGCGCGGCAGCACGGCACGGGCCACGCCAAAGTGTTGATGGTAGAAGTTGATGGCCTCGTAATTGGTGGCGGAACCCTGCACCGACAAATGCAAGCGCAAATTCGGGTGATGCTTGACGGCATAGGCCATCAAGCCGGGGTCCGCCAGAATCACCGCGTCGACACCGCTGTCGGCGGCGCGGTCGATGGCACTGCGCCATACCTGCGGACTGGCCGCCTGTGGGTAGGTGTTGAGGGCCACCAGCACTTTGCGGCCGCGGTCGTGCGCGTAGCGAATTCCGGTGTTGATCGCCGCTTCATCAAAATTGAGGCCGGCAAAGTTGCGGGCATTGGTGGCATCGCGAAAGCCCAGATACACGCAGTCGGCACCATGGTCAACCGCGGCTTTGAGGGCGGGCAGGCTGCCGGCCGGGCAGACCAGTTCCATGGACGGAGTAACTGCGGCAGCCAGCGGGGGCGCGAGCGAACTATCGGCGAGAGTATTCATCTTGGGCTTGGGAATGTGCCACCTGTAGCAGGTGTGTCGTTGCCGGCCACGATGCCGACAAACTTTCATGCGGCGAAGGTATCAGACCTCACCGGCCAGTCCGCTGATGTAGGTCAAGCATCGTCGTTAAATGACCTCAAGCGGACTATGCGGGCATCAGCCGCAACAAGCGCCGCCGGAGCAGCAACTGCCGGAAGACACGCTCGCGGCCTTGGCACTTTTGCCGATCGCGACACGCCATACCTGCGGACCTTGTTCCAGGTAAGACCAGCTAAAAAGTCCGGGCGAACGCAACTGGAATTGCGCATTGAGGGGCTGGGGATCGTGGTCGTTAATCAGTTCCAGTGCCTGGCCCGGCAGCAGGGCTTCGAAGCGGCTGAAGATCAAGGCATGCCGCGCGGGCGGCGCAATCTGGCGCAGATCAATGGTGCTGGTCATGGAGTCGGACATGGGGTGCCTTTAAAGATGTATAAATAATGCCTGTTTACTGTAACCGCTCGCGCCAGTAAAAGCAATATGCTGAATAAATCTTTAGCGGCAGCGGTGTGGCGTTACACAGCGCGGAGGGCGGGGCGCCCGGTCAGCTGCGCGCAGAAACCTTAAAACCGGGCGTCAAGCCACTGCTTGAGTTCGGCAAAAACGGGTGCGGCTTGGAGTTCGTTAAAGAGCTCGTGGTACAGCGCCTCAAAGCAGCGTGAACTCACCACCGCTTTCGGGGCCGCTGCCGCAAAGGCGCGGCTGCCGGCCGGGTTGACCAGTTGATCGGCGCCGGCGTACAGCAGCAGGGTCGGCACGGTCCAGGTGGGGGCCAGCGCCAGTGTGGCCGGCCCGCTGTTTGCCATGAAGCGGGCGAGGCGGCCGGAAATGCGGTCATGCACCAGTCGGTCCGCACGGTAAGCGGCCACGACGGCCGGGTCATGGGACAGGAGCGACGGGTCCAGTCCGTTTCCGACCCGCAAATTGGGCGCGATTTTCGGCAACACCGCCAGCAATAACCTTTGCACGGCATTGAGCCCCGGGTCGAACGCCGGTGAGGACAGCACCAGCGCTTGCACCGGGCGCAAGGCCAGCGACACAAAGCGCGCCGCGACCAGTCCGCCCAGGCTGTGCCCCAGCAAAATCAACGGAGTGCTGGGCGCCATGCGAGCGCGGGTGCTGTCGACGATATCGGCCAGGTCGTCCAGCAAGCGGGTGTCGCTGGGCAGGCCGCCGCGCCGCCCGTCCGACTCGCCATGGCCATGCTGGTCATAGCCCCGCACCGCAAAACCCCAGTCGTTGAGTCGACGGGCAACGTGGTCATAACGGCCGGCATGTTCACCCAGACCGTGCACCAGCAAGACGACGCCCCGCAAGGGGACGCCCGGCTCCAGCGGCCAGTCCTGGAGCGCCAGGTTGTCGCCATCCAGGGCGATAAACGTGGTGAGCGTGCTGTCCATCCGGGTCTCAACGCGCGGGCGATTTCAAGGAATTTGGGCAATCACCTGGGCCACCGCTGCGGTCAGTTTCTTGGCGTACGGCACATGCAAAAACTCGTTCGGTCCGTGCGCGTTGCTCTTGGGGCCAAGCACGCCGCAGACCATCATTTGCGCGTTCGGAAAGCCTTTGGACAGCATGCTCATCAGCGGGATGGTGCCGCCTTGGCCGATGTAGCCGCAGGGTGCGCCAAAGTAGGCTTGCGATGCGGTATTCAGCGCCTGCTCGAACCAGGGCGCGGTGCTGGGCGCGTTCCAGCCGGTGGCGCTGCCTTCGCCTTCAAAGGTGACGCGGGCCTGGTACGGCGCGTTGTCTTCCAGTAAGACCTTGAGTTGCTGCACCGCCACCGCGGCGTCAATCAACGGCGGCAAGCGCAGGCTGAGCTTGAACGCGGTGTAAGGCCGCAGCACGTTGCCGGCATTTTTGAAGTCGGGCAAGCCCTCGGCGCCGGTCACGCTGAGCGTTGGTTTCCAGGTACGGTTGAGCAGGGCCTGCAAGGGGTCGGTGGTGGTGGGCAGGGCAAAGGCGGTGGCGCCGCCACAGTCGTAGTGCGCCCATGGAAAGCGCTTGTAGAGTTCATCACCCAGGATCGCCGCGGTCGCCTTGGCCTGCAGCAGCCGGTCGGCCGGCACCTCGCAATGAAACGAACTGGGCAGCAGACGGCCGGTGGCGCTGTCTTCCAGCCGGTCCAGCACCTGACGCATGATGCGAAAACTGGACGGCACCAGGCCGCTGGCATCGCCCGAATGCACGCCTTCGGTCAGGATTTCGACCTTCAGCACGCCGCTGGCCATGCCGCGCAGGCTGCTGGTGAGCCAGAGCTGGTCGTAGTTGCCGGCGCCGGAGTCCAGGCAGATGACCAGCGCCACCTCGCCCAGGCGGGGCCGCAGGGCCTCGATGTAGGGCAGCAAGTCGTAGGAGCCGCTTTCTTCACAGGTCTCGATCAGGCCGACGATGCGCGGGTGCGCCAGGTGTTGGCTTTTCAGCGCCTGAATCGCGGCAATGCTGGCATAGACCGCGTAGCCGTCATCGGCGCCGCCGCGGCCGTACAGTTTGCCGTCTTCGTACTTGGGGGTCCAGGGCCCGAGGTCGCTGCGCCAGCCGGTGAATTCGGGTTGCTTGTCGAGGTGGCCGTACATCAGCACGGTTTGCTGGGACGCGACTTTTTCCGGCGCCGCCGCGGTGGCGCCGCTGCAGGCCGCGACTTCAAAAAACAGCACCGGCGTGCGGCCTTCCAGCCGGACGATCTCCAGTGTCAGGCCGTCCACCTTCTGCGCCATGACCCAGGTCGCCGCGTCCCACAGCGCGGTGTCGATAAAGCCGTTTTTCGCCCAATCGGCGTCAAACGCGGGCGACTTGGCCGGAATCCGGATGTAGTCTTCCAGCCGGTGGACGATATCGTCATCCCAGGCGCGGCTGACCTCGTCCAGGGCTTGTGCCGCATTCAATGTGGCGGCGGGGATTCGGTCATTCATGCAAAACTCCTGGGGCAGTTCATCCAATTTTCGCAAGATCATGCCACGTCAGCGAGAAGACGGGCGCCAGCCCAGTCCGGCGGAAGTGCCGCCGGCTTGCAGGCCGCGTGACGGTCGGTATTCACAACCCACCCAGCCGGCGTAGCCCAGCGCGTCCAGCACGGAGAACAGATAGGGGTAATACAACTCGCCCACATCCGGCTCGTGCCGTTCGGGCACGCCGGCAATCTGAATATGGCCGACCCGGCCGGTCGGCAGGTAGTGGCGCAGTTTCATCGCCACATCGCCTTCCACCACCTGGCAGTGGTACAGGTCCATCAGCACCTTGAGGTTGGGCGCGCCCACGTCCTGGATGATGTCGTGCGCGTGGTCCTGGCGGTTCAGGAAAAAGCGCGGGATGTCGCGCGTGTTGATGGGTTCGATCAGCAGTTCAATGCCCTGTTGCTCAGCCTCGCGCGCCGCCCAGCGCAGGTTGTCGCGGTACGTGGGGTAAAGCGCCTCGCGCTCGTCGCCCGCCGGCAGCAAGCCGGCCATCACATGAATGCGCGGGCAGTCCAGTTGGGCCGCGTAGTCGAGCGCCTGGCCGATGCTGGCGCGGAACTCGGCTTCCCGTCCGGGCAGACAGGCCAGCCCGCGCTCGCCGCCCGCCCAGTCGCCGGGCGGGGCATTGAACAGCACCTGTTGCAAGCCGTGGGCCTGGAGGCGACTGCGCAGTTCGCGCGGTGCATAGGCATAAGGAAACAGGTACTCGACTGCCGTGAAGCCGTCGTGGGCGGCGGCGGCAAAACGGTCCAGAAAATCCAGCTCGGGGTACAGCAGGGTCAAATTGGCAGCAAATTGAGGCATAGGGTTCAGCAGCGGGCGCCAACGAGTGGGCGCAGGTTGTCGATGTCGGTGGTTGTGATGGGTTCAGTGGGCCATGATAAGCAAGGAAAAATACGCGCGAACACCGCCCGGTTGAGGTCAGGCCCAACCGGCCAGCCGCAGGGCCAGTCCGGCCAAAGCGCAGCCGGTAATCACCGGAATCACGCCTTGTTTGTACCGCAGCAGTGCCAGCGCCGCCAACGCCACCAGAAGCAACGCCATCCCGTCGATGTTTAAACCAAATAGGCCCGTAGCCCCCGTCTTGTATGCAATGTGCACTATAAAAAACAGAGCAAGACTGGCAATCACCCCGACCACCGCCGCCGTGATGGCCGTGAGCGGCGCGGTGAACTGCAGCTTGCCGTGGGTCGATTCCACCAGCGGGCCACCCGCCAGAATGAAGACAAAGGACGGCAAAAAGGTAAACCAGGTCACCACCAACGCGGCCAGCGCGGCCCCCAGAAACAGCGTCTCCGGCCCCAGCACCTGTTGGCGCCAGCCACCCAGAAAGCCGACAAACGCCACCACCATGATCAGTGGGCCGGGCGTGGTTTCGCCCAAGGCGAGGCCGTCCATCATCTGCGGCCCGGTCAGCCAGGCAAACTGCTCCACCCCGCCCTGGTAGACATAGGGCAGCACGGCATAAGCGCCGCCAAAGGTCAGCAGCGCCGCCTTGGTGAAGAACCAGCCCATTTGCGTGAGGGCGCCGGTCCAGCCCTGCCAGGCGATGAGCGCTCCCATGGGCAACAACCAGAGCACCGCGCCGACCGCCAGCACCGTCGCCAGCCGGGATCTTTTGAAGCGGGCGTGCGGCGGTGTGGGGGTGTCATCGTCGAGCAGGGCTGGGCGGGGCGTTGCACCGTGCGCCTGGGACGCGCCATGGCCGCCACCGGCCGCAAATTGCCGGGGCACCCAGCGCTGACCCAGCCAGCCGGTCAGCGCCGCCGCCAGCACGACCCACGGGAAAGGCACATTCAGAAAGGCAATTGCTATGAAACTAAGAGCTGCTACCGTCCATAATACGGGGGCTACAGTCGGTTTCTTCAATGTTTTTGAGCCAATGCGGTGCACCGCTTGCAACACAATCGCCGCCACCGCCGGTTTGATGCCGTACAGCAGCCCCGCGACCCACGGCACGCTGCCAAAGGCCACATAGACCCAGCTCAGGCCGATCAGGATGAACAGCGAGGGCAGCACAAACAAGCCGCCCGCCACCAAGCCGCCCCAGCTGCGGTGCATCAGCCAGCCGATGTAGGTGGCCAGTTGTTGCGCCTCCGGGCCGGGCAACAGCATGCAGTAGTTGAGCGCATGCAGGAAGCGCCCCTCGGAGATCCAGCGTTTTTCTTCCACCAGCTCGCGGTGCATGATGGCAATCTGACCGGCCGGGCCACCGAAGCTGATGAAGCCGAGTCGGAGCCAGAACTTGAGGGCGTCAAAAAATGACACGGCAGGGGCCGACGGCTGGCCGGGACGGCCCGCTGCGGCGTCACGGGAAAGAGGCGAGTTCATCAACGTGTCTCCAGGGCGGCTTGAGGTCGCCATACCGTGCGTTAGCGCGACAAGGTATAGACCGAGGTGCCCGCCAATAAGTTGGGGCAGAAGCGCATGCTGCGGCCATCCTGCATGCCAAAGCTGTCGAGTACCTTCAGGCCGCTGCGCAGCGCTAGCAGCGCCAGGTCGGCGTGGGTGCCGACCCGGATGTTGGGCGTGTCATACCACTGGTAGGGCAGGCGGCGCGTCACCGGCATGCGGCCGCGCAGCACGCTCAGCCGGTTCGGCCAGTGGGCGAAGTTGGGAAAGGCGACGATGCCGACGCGACCGACGCGCACCGTTTCGCGCAGCATCACCTCGGCGTTGCGCAGGTGTTGCAGGGTGTCGATTTGCAGCACGACGTCGAACGAGGCATCGGCAAACAGGTCCAGCCCTTCGTCCAGATTGAGCTGAATGACGTTGACGCCGCGCTGGACGCAGGCCAGCACGTTGGCGTCATCAATCTCGATGCCGTAGCCGGTGCAGCCGCGCGTCTGCTGCAGGTGCGCCAGCATGGCGCCGTCGCCGCAGCCCAGGTCCAGCACGCGCGAACCTTCCGGCACCAGCCGGGCAATCGCGTCCATGGTCGTGGCATCCGTCATGATCTGGCTCCCACTTCTTTGGCTATGCTATCAAAATAAGAGCTTACTACGCCCATGTAACGGGGGTCATCGAGCAAAAAGGCATCATGGCCGTGGGGGGCGTCAATCTCGGCGTAGCTCACGTCGCGTCGGTTGTCGAGCAAGGCCTTGACGATCTCGCGGCTGCGTTTGGGGGCAAAGCGCCAGTCGGTGGTGAAACTCACCAGCAGGAATTTGCAGCTGGCCCGCGCCAGCGCGTGGCTCAGGTCGCCGCCGTAGGTGCGGGCCGGGTCGAAGTAGTCGAGCGCCCGGGTGATCAGCAAATAGGTGTTGGCGTCAAAGTACTCGGCAAACTTGTCGCCTTGATACCGCAGGTAGCTCTCAATCTGAAACTCGACGTCTTGCGTGCTGTAGAGATAGGCCCCCACGCTGGCCACTTCGTGTGCTGCGCTGCCCCCCGAGGGGGTCGTGCCTTGCTTGGGGCGGCCAGGCGCGGCGGCAGCCTCCTTGCTCACTACCGAGCGCAGCTGGCGGCCAAACTTCTCGTTCATCACGTCATCGCTGAGGTAGGTGATGTGGCCAATCATGCGGGCAATGCGCAAGCCCCGTTTCGGCACGGTGCCGTGCTCGTAAAAATGCCCGCCATGAAAATCCGGGTCGGTCACGATGGCACGGCGCGCCACTTCGTTGAAGGCAATGTTCTCGGCCGTCAGATTCGGGGCGCTGGCGACCACCACGGCATGGCGCACCCGGTCCGGGTATTGCAGCGTCCAGCTCAGGGCCTGCATGCCGCCCAGCGAGCCGCCCATCACGGCGGCCAGCGTCTGGATGCCGAGCGCATCGAGCAAGCGGGCCTGGGCATCAACCCAGTCCTCGACCGTGACCACGGGGAAGTCAGCGCCATAGACCCGACCGGTGTCCGGGTTGGTGTGCATGGGGCCGGTGGAACCAAAGCAGGAACCGAGGTTATTGACGCCGATGACAAAGAACTTGTTGGTGTCGAGCGGCTTGCCCGGCCCAATCATGTTGTCCCACCAGCCCTCGGACTTGTCCTGCCCCTCGTAGACGCCTGCCACATGGTGCGAGGCGTTCAGGGCGTGGCAGATCAGCACCGCGTTGGATTGGTCGGCGTTGAGCGTGCCGTAGGTCTCGAAACTCAATGAATAGTCGCGCAGTGACGCGCCGCTTTGCAAAGGCAAGACGGTGGCAAAGTGCATGGACTGTGGCGTGACGTTCATAAGGTGGAGGACAGCGCTTGCCTGCTGCGCAGGCGGCGGTCTGTCCCGCAATGTTTCAAAAAAATAAACCCGGCAGCGCTAGATGCGGGGCCGGGTTACTGGTGGAGTGACGGTGGCCGTGTTTAGCTGAATTTCGAAGCTCATTGGCTTCGGCGCCCGCAATCCTGGATCAAATCGGCGCAAAAGGTTAGTATAAATCCAAGTTCAAGTTCATCGAACCAGGGGGCTATATGTCCATGTTGTACGGGTCCGATGCCTACGCGCCGGGGGAGGTCGCGCAGCGCGTTGAAACGGTCGGTGTCGCCAAAGCGCGGCTGGCTACGTTGCCGCTGCTGATGCTGGGGGTGCTGGCTGGCGCGTTCATCGGGTTGGGCACCCTGTTTTTTACGCTCGTCAAGTCGGATCCGACACTCGGCTTTGCGGCCAGTTCGGTCCTGGGTGGCCTGGTGTTCTCACTCGGTTTGATGCTGGTGGTCGTTGCCGGGGCCGAACTGTTTACCGGCAACAACCTGCTGGCCATGGCCTGGGCTGACGGCAAGATCAGCAGTGTGGCAGTGCTGCGCAACTGGGTGCTGGTGTGTCTGGCCAATTTTGTCGGCGCGGCCGGTTTGGCGCTGCTGGTGTTTGCCAGTGGTCACACCGAGCTGAATGGCGGCGCCATTGGTCAGCAGGTTGTGAAAATGGCTCTGGCCAAGCAGAACCTGTCGTTGGGGCAGGCTTTTTTCCGAGGCGTGTTGTGCAATGTACTGGTCTGCATGGCGGTGTGGATGGCGATGGCCGGGCGCAGCGTCACGGACAAGATGGTGGCCATCGTGCTGCCGGTCACCGCCTTTGTGGCGGCCGGCTTTGAGCACAGCATTGCCAATATGTACCTCATGCCGCTGGCGATGCTGATTCAGCACTTTGGTCCGCTGACTGCTGCCACAGGGACGGTGACCTGGACGGGCATGGTGGGTAACCTGCTACCCGTCATCGCCGGTAATCTGGTGGGCGGCAGCGTGCTGGTCGGGCTGGCTTACCATGTGATTTACCGGCGGGGTGCGCCCAGTCCGGGTGTGCCGCCCGCAAATGAGTCCCCGGTATCCATTCCGGATCAATAAGGGCGACCGTCGGGCGTTGTTTCCGCCCCGCATCGAGATCGCTTCCCGATAATCGGCTTGTTTTGCACGGTTATGGGTCGATCGGCTTGGTCTTGGCCTGCTTTTTGCTTTACTTTGGTGCATTTGAAATTTCAACAACAGAAATGCACCAATTCAATTCATTTCATCCAAAGAGGTTCTCATGGAAGCACTAAAACAGGGCGCAGACACCCTGTTCATCCTTCTCGGCGCAGTCATGGTGCTGGCCATGCACGCGGGTTTTGCATTTTTGGAGCTCGGCACCGTGCGTCGCAAGAACCAGGTCAATGCGCTGGTCAAGATTTTGGTGGATTTTTCGGTCTCCACGGTTGTGTATTTTGTCATTGGTTACGGGGTTGCCTACGGCACCAGTTTCTTTGTGGGTGCGGAGCAGCTGGCGGCCAAGAATGGCTATGAGCTGGTCAAGTTCTTCTTTTTACTGACCTTTGCGGCGGCCATTCCGGCCATCATCTCGGGTGGCATTGCCGAGCGCGCCAAATTCTGGCCGCAGCTGATTGCTACCGCTGTGATCGTGGGTCTCATTTACCCCTTCTTTGAAGGTGTGATGTGGAATCACCACTTTGGCGTGCAGGGCTGGATCAAGGGTCTGACGGGCGAAGAGTTCCATGACTTCGCCGGCAGTGTGGTGGTTCATGCCCTGGGCGGCTGGATTGCGCTGCCTGCGGTTATTTTGCTGGGGGCTCGTGCCAACCGCTATCGCAAAGATGGCGGCATCTCGGCGCACCCGCCTTCGAGCATCCCTTTTCTGGCGCTGGGTGCGTGGGTTCTCACGGTGGGGTGGTTCGGCTTCAATGTGATGAGCGCACAAACCCTGGACAAAATCTCGGGCCTGGTGGCCGTGAACTCGCTGATGGCCATGGTCGGCGGCACGCTGGCTGCACTGCTGGTAGGCAAGAACGACCCTGGCTTTGTCCACAACGGCCCGCTGGCCGGCTTGGTGGCGGTCTGCGCGGGCTCGGACCTGATGCACCCATTGGGCGCATTGGTGGTGGGCGCGGTGGCGGGTGGCATCTTTGTCTTCATGTTCACGCTGACGCAAAACAAATGGAAGATTGATGACGTGCTGGGCGTTTGGCCGCTGCACGGGTTGTGCGGCACGTGGGGTGGCATTGCCGCTGGCATTTTTGGCACCAAAGCCTTTGGCGGCCTGGGTGGTGTGACGTTGGGTGGCCAACTCATCGGTACCGCCATGGGCATCGTCTGGGCTGCCGCTGGTGGGGTGCTGGTGTACGGCGTGCTCAAGATCACGATGGGCTTGCGTCTGAGTCAGGAAGAAGAATACGACGGGGCTGACTTGTCGATTCACAAGATCAGCGCCACGCCGGAGCGGGAGGCGAACTGGTAGGTTTCTCCCCTCATTTCGCTGGCGCGCCGGGCGCTAGAGGTCTCGTCGGCACAATCGGCTGTGAGGTGTTCATCGCTATCTCGTTTGCTTCATCGCCGGTGTGACGGTGTCCGTTCGAGGCCTGCCTGCTGCATCAGCGGTGGGGAGGGCACACACCGTTTGCAGCCAACGCCACAGCAGGTCATCTGAAGCACCGGTTATTTGAATAATCAGCGCATTGCTTTCAGTACTTGTCTTGCCCCCTTTTGGGTAATCCCGAACAGGTTGCGCAATCCCGGCCTTCATCTTTCTTCAAAAAGATTGTGAAAACATTCAACATGACGCATAATGCAGTTGTATTGTCGAAAATCGGTTGTACAAGTTTGCGGTGTTTAGTCAGTTTCGCGTCTGCTTCGGGTCTTCATTTTTTTGTGGATTGCAGGTGATTAGCGGTTTTGGACTCCATCGCGTTTTGAGTTATTTTGAGGAGTCCTTTCATGGGCAACAAACTTTACGTGGGCAACCTGCCCTACACTTTCCGTGACGAAGACCTGCAGCAAGCATTTGCCGCACACGGTACCGTCACTAGCGCCAAAGTCATGATGGAACGTGACACCGGCCGCTCTAAAGGCTTCGGCTTTGTGGAAATGGGCAGCGACGCTGAGGCACAAGCTGCTATCAACGGCATGAATGGTCAACAGTACGGTGGCCGTGGTCTCGTGGTTAACGAAGCCCGTCCAATGGAAGCTCGTCCTCCCCGCACTGGCGGCGGCGGCTTCGGTGGTGGTGCTGGCGGTGGCGGCGGTTACGGCGGCGGCGCTGGCGGCGGCCGTAGCGGTGGCGGCGGTTACGGCGGCGGCGCTGGCGGTGGCCGTAGCGGTGGCGGCGGTTACGGCGGCGGCGCTGGCGGTGGCCGTAGCAGCTACTAAGCACTTGACTGGCTTTACGCCAATCAAAAATGAAAGGGCCCTTGTGGCCCTTTTTTATTTATTGCGTCAAAGCTTTTTACAAAAAACCAAACCCTGCCGTTAATCAGGTGTTGGTGCTCCGTGGTTTTCGGGGCCGTCCGGCAAAAGCCTTGTCAAACAGCCAGTTGGGCAACAGCCGCAACATTTTGGCGACCACCCCCATTTGCCAGGGAATCACGCGATAACTGACGCCGGCCGTAATTGTCTTGAACGCCTTTGCGGCAAAGTCATCCGGGTGCATCAAGAAGGGCATGGAGTAGGTATTTTTCCGTGTCAAGGGCGTGTCGATATAGCCCGGGCACAGGGTGACGACTTTTACGCCACTGCCGCGCAGTTCGCCGCGTAAGCTCTCGCCGTAGCTGATGACGGCCGCTTTGCTGGAACAATAGGCGCCATGACCGGGCAAGCCCCGTATGCCTGCGACGCTGCCAATACCGACCAGCGTTCCTGAACCGCGTCTCGCCATGGCTGCAATGAAGGGCTGAAACGTGGCGGCCATTCCAATGTTGTTGGTGGCAAAAGTACGCGCCATGATCGCCAGGTCTTCGCGATGAGCCGTATCCATTCCGATGCTGATGCCCGCGTTGGCAATCACCACATCAGGAATGCCTTGCTGTGTCAGGCAGGCCTGTCCTGCCATCACAATACTGTCTGGAATCGATACATCTGCGCTATATATTTTGTAGCGTGATCTGCTTATTTGACGGCTGCTCGCCCATAATTCGATCTCTTGGGTGCGGCGCGCCACCAACGCAAGTGAATAGCCGGCCTGGTAATAGCGCCACGCCAAAGACTGACCAATGCCACTGGATGCACCGGTGATAAAAACGAGTCTGGACATATGCCGTCCTCCTGGGTATCTATTTGGCCGCAGCTGGCACCAGAATGCCCTTGACGCGCCCTTTGAGTTGCATCACGCCATCAAGATTGTCAAAATCCATCGTGTCCGCCGTGAAGTGATCACTTCCGCGTATCAGTTCCACCGGTTTGTGCGAGATGACGCGCTCCGTATTCATGAATGCATGCAAAAATTCGCTGCGGTATTCCATGCGTGGTTGCGGCTGCCCCGCCTTGTCCACCACTGGCTCGCGCACCACGCGCGCATTGCCGATCAACTGAACTTCCGAGGCGTCGCCGTTGGTCAGCGCGCGGCTGGCGGTGGCCGTGGTCAGGCGTCCCTCTTCGTTAAACGAGCGGATGTGCACCAGGTCAATTTCCATCGTATCCGTGTCCGGGTAGTGGCGGGCATTGGAACCCAACACTTCGCTTTTGAGACGTCCTGCGCCATCAAACGTTTTGACTGAAAACTTGCGCATCAAATAGTCAGGCTCATGCCGTGCGGGTGCTTCTTGCTCGGCCGGCATCAGCAGTGGTGTGCTACGGACCAGCCAGTAGGTTCCCAGCGCCAGCAGCCCCATGAGTACCACGGGCAGGTAGAGCGACAGTCGTTCCCATGCCGTGCGCAGTAGCGTGATCACTGCGCCCATTCCTCCAGCAGATTGGCATACTGGCCGCTGGCAACCAGCAGTAAGTCACACAGTTCTCTGACGGCTCCATCGCCGCCGCTGGCCTCCGTGACGTAGTGTGAGATGGCCTTGACCTCGATATGGGCGTTGTGCGGCGCGCAGGCCAGCGCACAGCGTCGCATGACGGCCAAGTCTGGCCAGTCGTCCCCCATGGCGGCGGCCTGGCGCCAGTCCAGACCCAGGGCGGCGAGGGTTAGTTCCGCGGCGGGGCGTTTGTCCTCGGTACCATAGTGCACATGTTCAATCCCCAAGGCGGCGAGGCGCAAACGCAGCGGCTTGGAGTCCCGTCCGGTAATCACGGCCGGTGTAATGCCCGCACGTTGCAACAGCTTGAGGCCGTGGCCATCCAAGGTGCAAAAACGTTTAATCGTTTCGCCCGCTTCCGTGAAGAGCAAACCGCCGTCGGTCAGGACGCCATCCACATCGAAGAAAACCACGCGAATACCTTGTGCCTTGAGTAGCAACTCTGGCGGGAAATTGAGTGCAGCGGCCGCCATCAAATCACCTTCGCCCGCATCAAGTCGTTGCTATTCAGTGCGCCGCACAAGTGGCCAGCAGCATCGAGTACCAGAACGCTGGTAATACAGTTGTGTTCCATCAGTTCAGCGGCTTCCACGGCCAAGGCGTCCCGGGCAATGGTGCTGGGCTTGGGGTGCATGACCTGTTGTGCGGTAGTGGTGCGTAAATCGATGCCTTTCTCCACCAGGCGGCGTAAGTCGCCATCGGTGAAGATCCCGAGCACGGTCAAATGCTCATCCACAATGGCGGTTGCCCCCAGACCCTTGACGCTCATCTCGCGCATCAACTCGCTGAAACTGGCCTGTGGCCCGACCTTGGGAACGTCATCGCCCGAGCGCATCACATCACTGACGTGAGTCAGCAGCTTGCGACCCAGCGCACCCCCCGGATGGGAACGGGCAAAATCTTCCGCCTTGAAGCCGCGTGCATCCAGCAGGGCTACTGCCAGCGCATCGCCCAATGCCAGTTGCGCCGTCGTGCTGGCCGTCGGTGCCAGGTTCAAGGGGCAGGCCTCTTTTTCGACGCCGCAATCCAGAAACACATCCGCATGGCGGGCCAGTGTCGAGTCAGACTTGGCGGTCATGGCAATCAGGGGTGCGCCCATGCGCTTGAGCATTGGCAGGATCGCCGTCAACTCTTCTGACTCGCCGCTGTTTGAGATGGCCAGCACCAGATCGACCGATTTGATCATGCCGAGGTCGCCATGGCTGGCCTCGGCGGGATGGACGAACATGGCGGGTGTGCCTGTCGAGGCCAAGGTGGCGGTAATTTTGCGTCCAATGTGCCCGCTTTTGCCCATGCCCATCACCACCACGCGGCCCCTGACCAGCAGCATCATCTGCACGGCGCTGGCAAATGCTGGCCCCAGGTTCTGCTTCAAACCCAGCACCGCGGCGGCTTCGATGTCCAGGGTTTCCTGTGCCAGACGAATCGCCTGGGCCGCATTAAATGCTGGAAGCTGAGTTGGTTGACTATTCATTGCAACATTTTATCGGTCGGCGCAGCGCTTGTTAGTATGTCAGCATGAGCCCGCTTGAACTTACTCTCGCCTTCCTGCTTGCCGCGGTGCTGGGCGTGGTCGCCTGCCGGTCCTTGAAGCTGCCACCCATGCTGGGTTATCTGGCCGTGGGTGTGCTCACCGGACCCAATGCCTTCGCCGTGGCGCAGAACGCCGATGGCGTGCGCCACTTGGGCGAGTACGGCGTTGTTTTCCTGATGTTTGTCATTGGGCTGGAGTTCAATTTGCCCAAGCTGCGGGCCATGCGCAATCATGTGTTTGGACTGGGTTTTTTTCAGGTGCTGCTGACCATGGTCATCGCCAGCGCCGCCGCCTTGGGCCTGGCATTTATCGCGCCGTCCTCGTGGGGCATGAGTTGGCAAACGGCGTTGGCCCTGTCCAGTGCGCTGGCCATGAGCAGCACCGCCATCGTGGTCAAGCTGATGACCGAGCGGATCGAGATGGAGTCGGAACATGGCAAACGGGTCATGGGCATACTGCTGTTTCAGGATCTGGCCGTTGTCCCTCTGTTAGTCCTGATTCCGGCGCTGGGGGCTTCCGGTGAACAGCTTTTTGAAACACTGGGCGTTGCGACGCTCAAAGCCGCCGTCTTGATTACCTTGCTGCTGGTGGGGGGCCCGCGCGTCATGCGGTGGTGGCTGACCCTGGTGGCCCGGCGCAAAAGCGAAGAGCTGTTTGTGCTGAATCTGCTGCTCATCACCCTGGGGCTGGCCTGGCTGACGGAACTGGCGGGCTTGAGTCTGGCGCTGGGGGCCTTTATCGCCGGCATGCTGATCTCCGAGACGCAGTTCAAGCAGCAGGTGGAGACCGATATCCGGCCCTTTCACGACGTTTTGCTGGGTTTGTTTTTCATCAGCATCGGGATGATGCTCGACTGGCGGCTGGTGCTTGAACGGTGGCCGCTGGTGCTCTTGTTGGTGACGGTGCCGGTGTTGTTCAAGGCGGCGCTGGTGGCCTTGCTGGCACGCGGGCTGGGTGCTACTGCCGGTGTTTCGCTGCGTACCGGCCTGTACCTCGCGCAAGCCGGTGAATTTGGCTTTGTGCTGCTGACACTGGCGCAATCCAGCGCCCTGGTGCCTCCGTCATTACTGAATCCGATACTGGCCAGCATGGTCCTCTCCATGCTGGCCACGCCCTTCATCATTCTGTACAGCAACCAGATTGTGTTGCGGTTGGCCAGTAGTGAGTGGTTGCAGCAATCACTGCAAATGACCACCATTGCCCGCAAATCGATCAACGTCAACAAGCATGTGATCATTTGCGGCTATGGCCGCTGCGGCCAGAATCTGGCACGCATGCTGGAACTCGAAGGTATACCGTACATGGCGCTGGACCTGGATCCCGACCGGGTGCGTCAGGCCGCCGCCGCCGGTGACTCCGTCGTCTTTGGGGATGCCGCCCGGCTTCAGGCCCTGATGGCGTCAGGGCTTGCGCGTGCCAGTGCCGTGGTCGTCACTTACCTGGAAGTACCGGGTGCCATGAAGGTGCTGGCCCACATCCGGGCCCACGCACCCCAGGTTCCCGTCATTGTCCGCACCCAGGATGATCATGATTTAGCGGCGCTGCGGCAAGCAGGCGCCACCGAGGTGGTGCCCGAGGCGATTGAGGGCTCGCTCATGCTGGCCAGTCATGCCCTGGCGCTGGTGGGTGTGCCCATGCGGCGTGTGATTCGCATCGTGCAGGAGCAGCGTGATGCCCGCTACAGCCTGCTGCGCGGCTACTTCTACGGGGCGGACGACGATGCGGTCGATGAACTGCACCAGGAGCGCCTGTCATCGCTGACGTTGCCGCTGGGCGCCAAGTCGATTGGCAAACCACTCAGCCATCTGGCCCTGCACACGTTTGACGTGCGGGTTGTCAGCCTGCGGCGCAGCGGTGGCAAGGTCAAGGCCGTTGCACAGGATCCGCTGATAGAAGAGGGCGACACCTTGGTGCTCTCGGGCAAGGCTGAAATGCTCGCCATGGCCGAACAGAAATTGCTCAAGGGGTAAGTCCGCAACCGGGGACAAGAATCAGGCACGAGGCACAATACAGCTCCAACCCCCTACTTGATGATCCATGCAAAACCTCAGCGTCAACCAGTACCTCAGAGACCACATCCGCACGGTGCCGGACTGGCCGGCACCGGGTGTGCAGTTTCGTGATATCACGCCGCTGTTGCAGGATGCCAAGGTGTTCCGGATCTTGATCGACGCTTTTGTCCATCGTTACATGAGCCTCTCCATGCGCCCCGATGTGGTCGCCGGACTGGATGCGCGGGGCTTTATTTTGGGCGCGGTGATCGCGTACGAACTTAATGTTGGTTTTGTGCCGATCCGTAAAAAGGGCAAGCTGCCCTTCACCACGGTCGAAGAAACCTATGAGCTGGAGTACGGCAGCGCCACGGTTGAATTGCACACGGACGCCGTCAAGACGGGTGATCGTGTGCTGCTGATCGACGACCTGATTGCCACGGGTGGCACCATGATGGCCGGCATGAAATTACTTGAGAAACTGGGGGCGACTGTCATCGAAGGCGCCGCAATAGTCGATCTGCCCGAGCTTGGCGGGTCCGACAAACTCAGGGCGGCGGGTCTGCCACTTTTTACGTTGATTGATTTTTCCGGACACTGAAGCCAGGTTTTACGATCAGTTCAAGTCTCCGTACTGCGTCACACTGAGTGGCGAGGCGTGCTCATCCGGTGGCACCATCTGGGTGTCTTCAAATTCGACCGGTGGCGCTGGGTTACGACGTCCTGAGGTGATGACTTGACCCGACGCCCCATGGGTCGCCGGGGTAACACTGGCCAGTGCCCGTTTGAAGGCCGCAACTTCGTCGGCTTGCAGCGGTTCGTAAGTGGGGTGTTGGCTGGCCGGCAGCTTGGGTGCGGTGGGTGGGTGGGATGCCTGCTGTTCAATGGCTTGCCTGGGCCGTGGAAGCGTCGCGGAGGCCCCCTGAGTTGGCGGCAGTGCGGCTGGGTTCTGCGCGTTCACGCGCCAGTAAACGGCCGAGACCGTCATGTCATGGCGCGCCTTGGCCGCTTGGGTGATCATGTTTTCGATCTCGGTCAGACGAGCCGAATCGCCCGCAACCTGATTGCTCAAATCCATCATGATCAGGTATTGGCGGCCGTGCGCATCCAGTGACAAGACCTTGAATTTGTAGCTGGCCGCCAGCACGCCGGCGCGGATCATCGAGTCCCGCACCACGCGGTAAAGTTGCTCGCGGCGTTCCAGACGTTCGGTTTTGTGATGGGTATCATGGCCGGCGGATGCCGGGACTATCTTGCCCCGCATTTTTTCAGACGGCATTAAAGGCACTGTTGCCGCAACATGCCCCAAACCTGTGCGCGGTGGCACAGCGGTTTTTTTTGGGGCTTTTTTAGTACGGGTAAACCAATCGAATAATGACATTATTTCTTTCCGGTCAGCATGACCTCTCGAGTGCACCCGGGTGTTTTATTGGAATATGCCATTTTTGGCAGTAGGCATCCCCACCGCTAGAGGGAGAAAGCCGATTACTTGCCGATGCAAAACTTGGAGAATATCACCCCAAGAAGATCATCTGATGTAAATTCACCGGTTATTTCACTTAAGGCGTTTTGGGCCAGGCGAAGCTCTTCCGCCAGCAGGTCCAGCGACTGCGCGTTGGCGGCCAAATGCGCGCTCGCTTCCATCAAATGGCCATCGACCTGGCGCAGTGCCTGCAAATGCCGTTCCCGGGCAATGTAGACCCCCTCGGGGGCGGACTGCCAACCTGCCACCTCCAGCAGCTTGTGCCGCAAGACATCGAGGCCCGCTCCGGTTTTGGCGGACAGAGTCAATCCTCCGTCGACGCTCAAGGTGGCCACGGCATCGGCCTTGTTCCAGAGGTCAATGATGGGCACGCTTGGCGGCAGTTTTTGGGCGAGAGCCTCCGCAATAACTGCGTCATCAACTATGTAATCAATAGCATCTCGTCGCGTCAGATCATGCAAAAACAAAACGGCATCAGCGGTCTCAATGGCATCCCAGGCGCGTGCAATGCCGATTTTTTCAATCTCATCCTCGCTGTCGCGTAGGCCGGCCGTGTCGATGACATGCACGGGTACGCCTTCAATCTGGATGGTTTGTTGTACCTTGTCGCGCGTGGTGCCGGCAACCGGTGTCACGATGGCCAACTCGGCCCCGGCCAGGGCATTGAGCAGCGACGACTTGCCCGCATTGGGCTGCCCCGCAATCACCACCTTGATGCCTTCGCGCAGCAGGGCACCTTGGCGGGCTCTTTGCAACACGGTTTGCAGCGATTGCTGCAGTTTTGACAGCTGTCCATGCGCGTCGGCCTTGCGCAGAAAGTCGATTTCCTCTTCGGGGAAATCCAGCGTCGCTTCCACCAGCATGCGCAGCTGAATCAGCGCGTCACGCAGGCTATGGATTTCTTGGGAAAAGGCGCCCGACAACGAGCGGCTGGCGCTGCGGGCCGCCGCCTCGGTGCTGGCATCAATCAGGTCGGCAATCGCTTCAGCCTGGGTCAGATCAATCTTGTCGTTGAGGAACGCGCGTTCAGAAAACTCTCCCGGTAACGCAACCCGCAGTCCCGGTAGCCGGGGCGTCTGGCGAAGGGGCTCAAGTTCTGCGGCTGCTTCAAGGCAGCGGGCCAGCAACAGTTGCAACACCACCGGTCCGCCGTGGGCCTGCAATTCCAGCACATCCTCGCCCGTGAACGAGTGGGGCGCCGGAAAATAGAGGGCCAATCCCTGGTCAATCGCCAGCCCGGTACGATCAAGAAATGCGGTGTACGTCGCCTCGCGTGGCTTGAGCGGCCGTGCAAACAGGGCCTGAATCAGCGCCCCGATGTTGCTTCCGCTGACCCGGACAATGCCAACCGCACCCCGGCCGGGGGCGGTGGCAATGGCGGCAATGGGATCCTGATGACGCGGCAGCGACACTGTCATTCAGCCGCCGCCGGCCGGCCCCTGGCAAGGCAGCATCCCCACGGGGGGCGTGCAGCACCTGCAGCGGCAAGCGTGGGGGTCATGCTTATTTGAACTTGGGCAAGTTGAACTGCGGTGGCACACCCATGCGGGTGTTGATCACCCACTGCTGTGCAATCGACAACACGTTGTTGGTGATCCAGTACAGCACCAGGCCAGCCGGGAAGAAGAAGAACATCACGCTGAACGCCAGCGGCATGAACCACATCATCTTGGCCTGCAGTGGGTCTGGCGGCGCCGGATTGAGGGCGGTCTGCAGCACGGTCGTCAGTGTCATGACCAGCGGCAAGATGTAGAAAGGATCAGGCGACGAGAGATCGTGAATCCACAACACCCAGGGGGCGTTGCGCATCTCGACGCTGGACAGCAGCACCCAGTACAAGGCAATGAACACCGGGATCTGGATCATGATCGGGAAGCAGCCGCCCATGGGGTTGACTTTTTCCTCGCGGTAGATGCGCATCATCTCCTGCTGCATCTGCTGCGGGTTGTCCTTCAGCCGTTCGCGCATTTCCGTGATCTTCGGATTGACGGCCTTCATTTTGGCCATGCTGGCGTAAGCCTTGGCATTGAGCCAGTAAAAAGCAGCTTTCAGCAGCAGCACCAGCGCCATGATGGACCAGCCCCAGTTGCCAATGAAGCTTTCGATCTTGTCGAGCAGCCAGTACAGTGGCTTGGCCAGAATGGTGAGCCAGCCGTAGTCTTTGACCAGTTCCAGTCCGGGGGTCAGCGAAGCAAGCACTTTTTCTTCCTGCGGACCGGCAAAGAATTTCGCCTCTACCGTCTTGCTGGTGCCGGGTGCAATATTGTCCAGGGCGGTGATCATGCCCACGGCGTACAGATTGGTGTCGACCTTGCGCATGAACAGATCGCGTTTGATACCGTCGCCCAGCAGCCATGCACTGGCGAAGTAATGCTGCACCATGGCCACGTAGCCGTTTTCGGCGGTCTTTTCAATATCGACTTTGTTGTTTTCGATATCCTTGAATTCCACTTTTTGGTATTTCTTGGCTTCGGTATAAATCGCCGGGCCCGTGAACGTGGAGTAGAAAGAGGATTCACCCAGTGGCTTGTTGCCGTCGCGGACCAACTGCAGGTACAACTGCGGCGACACCGTCACAGCGCCGGCATTGATCACTTCATGCTTGACGGCCACGGCGTAGGCGCCACGGGTCAAGGTGAAGGTTTTCACCAGTTTGACGCCGCCCAGTTCGGGTGACTCAAAACGGATGACCAGCTCTTTGCTGTCCTCCTTGAGGGTGCGATCGCCCGGCGTTAAGGTCATCACCGTCTTGTGCGTGGGGAAAGCCCCGCCTGCTGCGCCGGCGATCAAGCCGGTTTGCGCCAAATAGATGCGCTCTTTGTTGTCGTTCAGCAGGACAAAATTTTTCGTCTTGTCGGCCATGTCGACGTGCTTGAGGAATTCGGTCTGCACCAGCGAACCGCCTTCGGTGTCAAACGTCAGTTTGAGGACATCAGTCGATACCACCACCCGCTCATGGGGGGCTGCCGGCGCGTTGGTATTGGAGGAAATTGACGCGGTAGCCCCCGTCGTTGGGGTGTTTCCTGCTGTTGTATTGGTAGCAGGAGCCCCGGTGGGAACACTGGACGTTGCAAGCGGTGGATTTGCTGTTGCCGTCGCTTTGGTCTGGCCGGGGAAAAAGGTGGCTTTGTGGCCGTTATAAACCTGCCACTGGTCCCACAGCAAAACCATGGAAAAGCCAAAAATCACCCACAAAATGGTGCGGCGAATATCGTTCATGAAGACTTCTTTTCAGTGGAAGAGGGGAGCAGCTGGGTAAAGAGCCGGGGTTTTTGGGCTGGAACAGGGTCTTCCCCGCCCGCGCACCAAGGATGGCAACGTGCAAGACGCGCCAGTGTCAGGTAACTGCCTGCTGCCGCGCCATGCCTCTGCAGCGCCTGCAGCGAATACGCGGAGCACGTCGGTTCGAACCGGCAGGCTGAGCCCAGCCATGGACTGAGCAGCAAACGGTAGCCCTTGACCAAGCTGATCAATAAAGTCTTGATCATGGCGCTCCGACCTGTATGGACGGCGCAGGCAGACGCGCTACCGCACGAGCGAACAGTTGCTGCAATTCTTGACGAACGGCGGCTTTCAGCACCTCGGATGTGGCGCTGATAAATTGTTTACGGTCAAAACCAGCGCGCAAACGCACCACATGGGCAGCCACAAGAAGCACTGACTCGAAATCGGTGCTCACACTGTAAATCTGGTGTTTGATGGCATTGCGTGTGACCGCCCGTTTTGCCCAGCGTTTGGGCACCATGGCGCCCATCCACACATCCTGCACAACAAAGAGCGCCAGTGAAGGCGCCCTCGAAGGCTTCGATGTTTTCTGTTCGACCACAGGGGCATCAAGCGCTGCGCAGTGCAAAGCAAAATGGGCTGTACGTGCGACGGTGCCGCCAGCCAGAACAGCCTGAAACTGGCTTCGCGTTTTCAGTCGTTGCAATTTGAGGCGGTGCCAGAATTGCAAGTCAGCTGCGCGCTAAGCGGGCAGCCAGAATTAAACGGCCAGACGCTTGCGGCCCTTGGCGCGACGAGCGTTGATCACAGCACGGCCGCCGCGGGTTTTCATGCGAACCAGAAAACCGTGAGTGCGGGCGCGTTTGATCTTGGAGGGTTGGTAAGTGCGTTTCATTTTGGAAATCCTAAAGGGCTCAGTGACGGCCTGCCACCGATATAAGTGCGTAAGCCGCTGTCATATCTCCCACGACACAATCGGGGGAATCTGCGATTATCGCAAACTTTCTGAACCTCGGCAAATTTAGTCGGGCGTTCATCGACCGCAAGCCGTAAATGACACGTTTATTTTGCACTTTGTGTGGTTTGTGACGTCAAGGCGCCAACGTGCTGCCGCCCCCGTCCCGCCCTGGCGACAACCACCGCAGCATCTGCCGTGTTACCGCGGGATTGCTCAGCAACGCCAGGTGATTCGTTCGATAGACAATCCATTGCGATGTTTTTTCGAATGCCAAGTTTCGCCGTGGGTCGTCGTGCTGGCCCAGTGCGCTGTGCAGCGGTACCAGGCCATCTCCCACAATATCCTCCAACTGGCGGTCAATCAGGGTGCTGCGTTGGGACGCTCTGGTCGCAGCCACGGTGTAACAGGCCACGCCTTCAGGCAAGGGCACCGGTTGGCGGTTATCGGGTTTACGGTGAAAGCGATCATGGCCCTGCCAGTCGGTATCCAGCACATGACCGTAGCGCAGGTCTGTGATGCCCGCGCTGCGCAGGTGGCCGATTCTGGCAAACGGTGCGGTGTAGTGCGAGCTGCCCAGAACGACGTCGACCCAGTTGCCGGCCCGCTCCAGTGGGGCGCCATGGTGTGGGGTGCCCAGAAACACGATGTTTTTCAGGTGTTGCGGCCAGTGCAGGGCTTCTTGTTGGGCGTAATACGCGGCACTGCGGATCAGCAAGCCCCCCATGCTGTGGGCCACGACGGTGAGTTCTTCAATCGGTCTTGGCCAGTGGGTGGCCAGTTGTTCCAGCAGCGCGGAGAGTTCGTGCCCATTTTGCGAGGTGTGCAGGCCGGAGTTGTAGCGCAGATAGACCGGGGTGTAGCCCAGGGCGGTGGCGAGTGACTCGCCGTGGTCCAGCACGCGTCCTTTTTTGCCTTTCGGACTGTTGCGCTGCGCGTGCCACTGCAGGTCGTTCATGCATAAGCCATGAATCAGCAGCAAGACCTTGCCCGTGGCTTCGGGCATGGCTGGCAGGGCCTGCCAGTTCAGCGCGACGCCCTGATAGCGCAGGGTCATGGGGGTTGCGAGCGGATTGTGACTGGCGGCCAGGCGGTCCCCCATCACGCCGTTGAGTGCGGCAAGCACTGCTTCGCGCTGCGGCGTTCCGGGTGCGGCGTCTTCCGCCGATTCAAGCAGGGGTTGCAGCTTGGTCAGTACGGTGTCAAGCCCCTTGCCCAGCAACTGCGTCACGCCACGGACACTGGTGTAAACCAGACCGGTGAGGCCGCGCGTTTGTCCTGGCGTTCCACCATCGGGCGCACCCAGGGTGCGCCACACCGATTGGTGCACACCTTCGGCGATTCGGGTCACGCCCGCCGTCGCCTGCGTCGCCAGCAGGGCAAGCCCCCGAAGGTCGGAGGCGCGCAGATGTTTGAGTGTGCCTTTGGATACTGGTTTGGTCATGAAAGCGCGTGCGCTGGAGGAAAAATTCCAACACACGGTTCATTGTGGGTCGCAATCGGTTGCCGCGGTAGAGTCGGAAGCCGTGCATTTTTACCCTGTTTGTGCTAATCAACATCGCATAAACCTGATCGCTTATTCGCAGGCTGCCACCGACTTCCTCCCCGGCTACTTCCCCTCAGCGCAGGCTCACACAAAGGGCCTCGCTGACGCGGGCCCGCAGGGTCGATAGCAGCTTTTGGGGCGGTGAAGCGGCTGCATCACCAGCGCCCTCAAGTATGTTTGTCGCAAACGGTTACTGACAATAGGTAGACTCGCTCAGTATGCAGGGGGAACGGTGCGCCTATCTTCCATCAGATCTAGGGCCATGCTGTTGTGCATGGCGCGTCTGCCCGTACGGGGTGCGCCATGGATTGTTCAGCTGTTAAGCGCTGGATCGTTGTCTGTGGACACTGTTTTTTTACCCGCAAGTTGCCAATTCGGCGTGAAATAAAAATGATTACTCAGGAAGTCCGTTTTGGAACATAGAGTCAATATTGTTGGGGTTGCGTTGCTTTGCGTTGCTTTCAGTAGTGAGGCGCTGACGCTGGGTCGCATTCGGGGTGCCGCTCTGATTGGTAAGCCCCTGGACATGGTGGTGCCGGTTCAGCTGGACGCGGGCGAAGATGCCGCATCCCTGTGTTTCGATGCCGAAGTGTTTCATGCGGATACGCGCCAGGACACCAGTCGGGTGCGGGTGGTCGTCGAAGCAACGGGACAGCCCCAGACGACCAATGTGCGGATCATGTCTTCCGCCGTCGTTGACGAGCCGATGGTCACCGTTTATTTGCGGACTGGGTGCGGACAGAAAACAACTCGCCGCTACGTCCTGCTGGCCGATTTGCCAAGCGAGGTCGCTGCACCCGCGGCACGTCTGACACCCCTGACGGCGCTGCCGCCGACGCGCGCGGGCTCGATTCCCGCCACTTCTTCTTTTGCCGGTGCATCGGCCGGCGCGCCCCAGGCTGAGCCGACCGCTAAAGCAAAAACAGTGCGGGAGCCCCGGCCAGCGACGCGCCCGGAAACCGTCACCAAACGAGTTGAGGGGAAGACCGCGGTTGTCGCGCCCAAGCGGGCGCCGACCGAGGTCAAAACCCCGACCGGTCAGTCCCGATTGAAGCTGGACCCTCTGGAACTGCTCTCTGACCGGGTCGCCAATCTTGACTCTTTCATGACGTTCGACGCGCCGGAAGACGCTTTGCGTAACACGCAAAAAATCCAGTCGCTGGAAGTGGCCGTCAAAGCGGGGCTGGCCTTGGCCGCAAAGAATGAAGCCAGTCTCGCCGACTTGAAAGCCCGCCTGCAAAAGGCGGAGTCGGAGCGATTCCCCAGCGGATGGCTTTACGGCTTGATCGCTCTGGTGCTGGCCTGCCTGGCTGCCGTGGCTTTTCTCTGGCATCGCCAGCGCCGTGTTCCGGCCGATGACGATGCGTGGTGGAACAGCGCCACCGCGACGCCCGCATCGGTGCCAACCGAGCCTTCGCCAGAACCCTTGCCTCCCCACAAGGACGAAGAATCGGTATCCCAAAAGACCTCGCCACCGGCCTTGGTCGCCTCACTCAATGACGACGGTCCAGAATATGAGCCGGGTGTCAACCTGATGGAAATGAGCGATTCGATTTTTGACAACCTGATGCAATCCGATGCGGAGGCCAGCGAGAATCGCCCGCGGCCGTCACTGGCGCCGCCAGCGCCGGCGGCACAAACCAAGCCCCTGTGCAACCTTGGTTCCGAGGCACTGCTGGACATCCGGCAGCAGGCGGAGTTTTTTGTTTCGCTCGGACAAACCGAACGGGCGGTGCGAATTCTCAAGAAGCAAATTGAGGAAAGTGACGAGCCGAATCCCTTCGTTTACCTGGATTTGCTCAGCATCTTCCATTCACTCAGTATGAAAACTGAATTTCAGCAAGTGCGTGCGGATTTCAACCTGTTGTTTAACGGGCAAGTGCCGGAATTCGCCTTCTTCAAGAACGAAGGCAAGGGTCTGGACGCCTACCCCGACGTCATGTCCCGCATCACCGCCCTGTGGGCAACGCCCACGGTGCTGGAAGTCATTGAAAGCTGTATTTTTCACGATCCGCAGGCGGTCCGGCCGTCGTCTTTTGATTTGGCTGCATTTCGTGATCTGTTGTTGCTGCACGGCGTAGCGCAGAGCGGTCTGCTGCTTCACCCGCTGGCGGGCGCGCAGCCCAAGGCTGACGCTGCCGCCAGTGGTGCGGCCCAAGCCAGTGCCGCCGTTAACTTTGCTGACTTGTCCGCGCTGGCGAACCCGCAGTCGCATGAACTGGATCTAGATCTGGATCTGGACTTGTCGGATTCAGCGGCTGAGAATCCAGCGGCGGCTTCACTGTCGACGGTGGAGGTCGACATTCCCCTGTTGATCTTCGAGGAGCACCCGGCAGCCGTGTCAGGTGCGGGTGCCCGGCGATCGGTGGGCAGTGACACCGAAATTCATTTTGATTTGCCTGAGTTGCCGACGCCGCCCAAGCCGGCCGACCCCAAGTCCGGCGCTTAGGCTAGAACCGCTCGTGTGGCGCCAAGTAGCGCCACTGGCCCACCGGTAGGTTGCCCAGCATCACGTTGCCGATGCGCACCCGCTTCAGGCCCACCACTTTCAGCCCGACCAGTTCGCACATGCGGCGAATCTGGCGCTTCTTGCCTTCGGTCAGCACGATGCGCAGCTGTTCCGGGTTTTGCCACGCCACCTTGGCCGGTTTCAGCGCCTGGCCGTCCAGGCTCAGACCGTGGCGCAACTTCGCCAGGCCGGCGGGTGGGAACATCGCCTGCACGTTGGTGGTCACGGGGTCGCCCTCGTTGATCTGCAACAACCGGTCCGGTTGGCCATCGGGCTCGGCAAAGCCGATGTAGCTCACCCGCACCAGGTATTCTTTCTCCATCACCGACTCTTCACCGATCAGTTGGCGCGCCACCCGGCCGTCCTGCGTCAGCACCAGCAGACCGATCGAATCAATGTCCAGTCGGCCGGCCGGCACCAGGCTCTGCAGCTGCTTGGGGTGGAAGAAGAAACGGGCGTTGTCTTCGACCCAGCGGTTTTGCGGCTGGATCAAGGTGATGGCCGGCAGGTGGCCGTCCTCGGCCTGGCCGCTCACGATGCCCATTGGCTTGTTGAGCAAAATCGTCACCTGGTTGGCCTGCTGGCCCTGCGCCTGCTTGTTGATTTCAATGCGCACATCCGGCAGCACCTGCATGCCCATGGTGGCGACCTCGCCGTTGACCTTGACCCAACCGCGGCCAATCCAGTCGTCGGCTTCGCGGCGCGAGGCCAGCCCGAGTTCGGCCATGCGCTTGTTCAAGCGCAGGGTGCCACCGGGCACAGGGGTGCTCGACGCAGCGGAGGGTGCGCGGCCCAGCGGAGCGGCGGCGCGGCGAAATGTGGGGGGTGTTTTAGAGTCGGTCATGTTGCTATATATTTGGTAGCTGCTTGCGCATATTTTACGGGGGCTAGAGGCTGATTTCTTATAAAAATATCTGGGAGCGCAAGGCCTGCAGGTTCAACACCCGCAGACCGCCATATTCGACCCGGATGCAGCCTTGCTCGGCCAGCGCCGTCAAGGCCTCGTTCACGCGTTGCCGCGACAGGCCGACCAAATACGCCAGTTCCTGCTGGGTGATGCGCAGCACGGCGCCCACGCCGGGGTACAGCACGGGGTTGAACAACGAGGCCAAACTGCGCGCCACCCGCAAGTCGGGGTTGTTCATGCGGTCAATTTCGCGCGCGGCAATGAACTGGCCCAATCGTTCGTTGAGCTGGTTCATCACAAAGCGGTTGAAGCCAATCGAGTGGTCCAGCAGCCAGTGGAAGGTGTCGACGTGCAGGCCGGCGACCATGCTTTTGCGCAGGGCCTGGATGTTGTAGCGGTAGGTTTCGCGCTTCAGGGCCGTGCCCTCGCCAAACCAGCCGCCGGGCGGCACGCCGGTAAAGGTCATGGTCTGGCCCTCGGCATTGTCGGCGCTCATCTTGAGCAGGCCGTCCACCACGCCAAACCAGTAGGTGACGGGGCGACCGGTGCGGCACAAATATTCGCCCGGGTTGGCGTCGGTGATTTTCAGGTCATCCACGGCGCGCTGGCGCTCGGTGGGTGCCAGCAGGTGCATCCACGGAATGGTGCCGAGTTCCGCCTCGGTCAAGGGGCGGCGGCGTAGAAAGAGCGAAGCATCGGAGCTCATGAAGCGGTTGGGCGTGCGGTGCGGCGTAAGTTGGCGGAAAGTGAAGGGAAAACACCTACCGAGATAAGCGCTAATTGTCGTCCAAATGACAACTTGACGTCAAACGAGTGTCTATCATTCAACTCATTCCAGCAACCCGACGGCAGGCGCCGAGGTTGCTCCCATTTGAAGACAAGGTACCGGGATGCAGACCACTTTCCCTCGACTTCTTTTAGATCACGCCGCCCAGCGGCCGACAGAACCCGCCATGCGCGAAAAAGAGTATGGCATCTGGCAGGCGCTGTCGTGGGCCGATCTGGCCACGCTGGTGGCGCAGTTGGCGTGCGGCCTGCATCAGGCGGGCCTGCGCCGAGGTGAGCACATGATCGTGGTGGGGGCGAATCGCCCGCGCCTGTATGCCACCATGCTGGCGGCGCAGTCGCTCGGTGCGGTGCCCATTCCCCTGTACCAGGACGCCGCCGCGCTGGAGTGTGTGTTTCCCATCAATGACGCCGAAGTGCGGTTTGCTTTTGCCGAAGACCAGGAGCAGGTCGACAAGCTGCTGGAAATTCGCGACAAGTGCCCACAGCTCTCCAATATCTACTTTGACGATCCACGCGGCCTGCGCAATTACGACGAGCCGGGTCTGGCGGCGGTCGATGAACTGGTGGCCGCGGGCAAGGTCTTTGCCGGCCTGCACCCTGGCTTTTTCCAAGCCGAGGTGAGCAAGGTGAAGCCCGATGATGTGGGCGCCATGTTTTTCACCTCCGGCACCACCGGCAACCCCAAGGGTGTGGTGCACACGCACAACTCGCTGCTGAACCGGGCCAAGGCCGGCGCTGACTTTGACAAACTGACCCACAAGGAAGAAGTGCTGGCCTACTTGCCGCCAGCCTGGATTGGTCAAAATATCTTCAGCTATGCGCAATGGCTGGCCTGTGGCTACGTGGTGAACTGCCCCGAATCGGCGGCGACGGTCACCATCGACCTGAAGGAAATCGGACCGACCTATTACTTTGCGCCGCCCCGGGTGTTTGAAGGGCTGCTCACCAGCGTGATGATTCGCATGGAAGATGCCGGTGCCATCAAGCGCCGCATGTTCCACACCTTCATGCGCGTGGCGAAGCGGGTGGGCCCGATCAAGATGGACGGTCAATCGGTCTCGTTCATGGATGGCCTGTTGTATGCGCTGGGCAATGTGCTGGTGTACGGTCCCCTGCGTAACAGTCTGGGCATGAGCCGCGTGCGGGTGGCCTACACCGCCGGTGAAGCCATCGGCCCCGACCTGTTCACCTTTTACCGCTCCATTGGCATCAACCTCAAGCAGCTGTACGGCTCGACCGAGACCGCCGTGTTTGTGTGCCTGCAGCCGGACCATGAGGCGCGTGCTGACACCGTGGGCGTTCCTTGTTCCGGTGTGGAAATCAAGCTGGCCGACAACGGCGAGATTCTGGTCAAGTCGCCCGGCTTGTTCAAGGAATACTACAAAAACCCGACCGCCACCGCCGAGGTGCTGACGGCCGACGGCTGGTACCACACCAGCGATGCCGGCTTTCTGGATGCGCACGGTCATCTCAAGATCATCGACCGCGTCAAAGACGTGGGCCGTATCAAGGGTGGCGCCAATGACGGTTCCATGTTTGCGCCCAAGTACGTCGAGAACAAGCTCAAGTTCTTCCCGCACATCAAGGAGGTGGTGGCCTATGGCGATGGTCGCGCCCAAGTCTGCGTCATGGTCAACATCGATTTTGATGCGGTCGGCAACTGGGCCGAGCGGCGCAACCTGCCGTATGCCGGCTACTCCGATCTGGCGCAAAAGCCCGAGGTCTACCAGCTCATCAAAGAGTGCATCGAGCAAGTGAACGCCGACCTGAGTGTGGACACGCTGCTGGCCGGTTCGCAAGTGAGTCGTTTCCTGGTGCTGCACAAGGAGCTGGATGCCGACGATGGCGAGTTGACTCGCACCAACAAGGTTCGTCGCGGTTTCATCGCGGAAAAATACAGGGCGCTGGTCGATGCCCTGTACGAAGGGCGCACCTCGCAGTTCATCGAAACCCAGGTCAAGTTTGAGGATGGCCGCACCGGCAGCGTCAGTGCCACGCTCAGAATCGACGACGCAAAGACCTTTGCCCCCGTAAAGGCAGCAGCATGACTAAAAAAATTGGCGACGTCATTCTTGACGTCAAAAACATCTCGCTCAGTTTCGGTGGCGTCAAGGCGCTGACCGACATCTCGTTCAATGTGCGCGAGCATGAAGTGCGCGCCATCATCGGGCCGAATGGCGCCGGCAAGAGTTCCATGCTGAACTGCATCAACGGCGTCTACACGCCGCAGCAGGGCTCCATCACCTTCCGCGGCAAAACCTTTAGCCACATGGACAGCCACCAAGTGGCGGTGATGGGCATCGGCCGCACCTTCCAGAATCTGGCGCTGTTCAAGGGCATGAGCGTCATCGACAACATCATGACTGGCCGCAATCTCAAGATCAAAAGCAATCTGCTGTGGCAGGCGCTGCGTATCGGGCCGGCCCAGCGCGAAGAAGAGTTGCACCGCGAAAAGGTTGAGCACATCATCGACTTTCTGGAAATTCAGGCCTACCGCAAAACCCCGGTCGGCCAGCTGCCCTATGGCCTGCAAAAGCGGGTCGACTTGGGGCGCGCACTGGCCATGGAGCCGCAGGTGCTGTTGCTCGATGAACCGATGGCCGGCATGAATGTGGAAGAGAAGCAGGACATGTGCCGCTTCGTGCTGGACGTGAACCAGGAGTTCGGCACCACCGTGGTGCTGATCGAGCATGACATGGGCGTGGTGATGGATATTTCCGATCGCGTGGTGGTGCTCGATTACGGCAAAAAAATCGGCGACGGCACGCCGGACGAAGTACGCAACAACGAAGAAGTGATCAGCGCCTATCTCGGCACGAGTCACTGACGCAGCGGGAGATTAAAAAAATGGCATTTTTTCTTGAAACACTGCTGGGCGGCCTGATGGCCGGCATGCTGTATTCGCTGGTGGCGCTGGGCTTTGTGCTGATCTACAAGGCCTCTGGCGTGTTCAATTTTGCGCAGGGCGCCATGGTGTTGTTCGCCGCGCTGGCGATGGCCCGTTTTTCCGAGTGGGTGCCGCTCTACACCGGCATCACCAACCCGATCGCCGCCAACATGATCGCCTTTGTCGGGGCGGCGGTGGTGATGTTTGTCGTGGCCTGGGTCATTGAAAACCTGGTGCTGCGCCATCTGGTCAACCAGGAAGGCACCACCTTGCTGATGGCCACCCTGGGCATTGCCTACTTCATGGAAGGTCTCGGGCAGAGCATCTTTGGCAGCAGCATTTACAAGATCGACATTGGCATGCCGAAAGACCCGGTCATGATTCTGGAGAGCGCCTTTGAAGGCGGCATCATGATCAACAAGGAAGATTTTTACGCCGCCCTGATTGCCGCCGCTTTGGTGGGCCTGCTCAGTGTGTTCTTCCAGAAAACCGCGACCGGCCGTGCCTTGCGTGCGGTGGCCGATGACCACCAGGCGGCCCAAAGTATTGGCATTCCGCTCAACCGCATCTGGGTCATCGTGTGGTGCGTCGCGGGTGTCGTTGCTTTGGTGGCGGGTGTGATCTGGGGCAGCAAGCTGGGGGTGCAGTTTTCGCTCACCACGGTCGCCATGCGCGCTCTGCCGGTGGTTATTTTGGGTGGTTTGACCTCGGTTCCCGGCGCCATCGTGGGCGGCCTGATCATTGGCGTTGGTGAGAAATTGTCCGAGGTATTCATCGGCCCTTATGTCGGCGGCGGTATCGAGATCTGGTTTGCCTATGTGCTGGCGCTGGGCTTCCTGCTGATTCGGCCCCAGGGTTTGTTTGGCGAAAAAATTATTGATCGCGTCTGAAAGAAAAGTATGTTTTACAGAGAAAACGGTCAATTCAAAACAAGCTACCGCGCGGATCAGCAGATCCTGCCGATTGCGCAAGACCGCGTGGCGCTGTTCGTGCTGCTGGCCATCGCATTTTTGGCGGTGCCCCTCATGGCCAGCGACTACACCTTTCGCGCCATCCTGATTCCCTTTTTGATCTTTTCGCTGGCGGCCATTGGCGTCAATATTCTGGTGGGTTACTGCGGCCAGATTTCATTGGGCTCCGGGGCTTTCATGGCGGTGGGGGCGTATGCCGCCTACAACTTTTTTGTCCGCGTCGAGGGCATGCCCTTGCTGGTGGCGCTGATTCTGGGCGGGGTCTGCGCCATGCTGTTCGGCATCTTGTTCGGTCTGCCCAGCTTGCGTGTCAAAGGCTTGTACCTGGCGGTGGCAACGCTGGCGGCCCAGTTCTTTTCCGACTGGATGTTCTTGCGTATTCAATGGTTCACCAACAACTCGTCCTCGGGCTCGGTGTCGGTGTCCAACCTGCAAGTGTTCGGTCTGTCGCTGGAAAGCCCGCTGGCCAAATACCTGTTCTGCCTCTCCTTGCTGGCGATCATTGCCTTGCTGGCCAAAAACCTGGTGCGCGGCGCGGTGGGGCGGGAGTGGATGGCGATTCGCGACATGGACGTCGCCGCTGCCGTGATCGGCATCCGGCCCATGTACGCCAAGCTCACCGCCTTTGCCGTCAGCTCCTTCATCGTGGGTATCGCGGGGGCCTTGTGGGCTTTCATTTACCTGGGAGCCTGGGAGCCGGCCGCGTTCTCGGTCGACCAGTCGTTCAAGCTCTTGTTCATGGTGATTATTGGCGGCATGGGCTCCATCATGGGCAGCTTCTTTGGTGCCGCGTTCATTGTCCTCTTGCCTATTTTCCTGAGCCAGTTCTTGCCGGTTCTGGCCAGCGTGGTCGGGATTGAAATATCGACCGCCGGCGTCTCGCATGCGGAGTTGATGGTGTTTGGCGGCCTGATTGTCTGGTTCCTGATTGTGGAGCCGCATGGTCTGGCCAAGTTGTGGGCAATCTCCAAACAAAAACTGCGTCTGTGGCCGTTCCCGCATTGATCCAGTGCCCTGATTTTTCGCTTTGTTTTTCGTGTTCCCAGTGCTTCCATATTCAATAACAGGAGAGACCAATGAAGCTTCGTAAACTCGTACTCGCCAGCGCCCTGGTGGCTGCTAGCGCCTCTGTCTTGGTGACAAGCAACGCCTTCGCGCAAGCCAAGGAGCAGTTCTTCCCGCTGCTGTCCTACCGCACCGGTCCATACGCACCCAATGGCGTGCCTTGGGCCAACGGCAAGCAGGATTACATCAAGATGATCAATGCCCGCGATGGTGGCGTCAACGGCGTCAAGCTCACCTTCGAGGAATGTGAAACCGGCTACGCCACCGACCGTGGCGTCGAGTGCTACGAGCGTCTGAAAAGCAAGCCCGGTGTCGCCTTGTTCGACCCGCAAGCCACCGGCATCACGTTCGCGCTGACCGAGAAAGCGCCCGTTGACAAAATCCCGCTGATTACCCTCGGCTATGGTCTGTCGGTGGCGCAGGACGGCACCGCGTTCAAGTGGAACTTTCCCCTCATGGGCAGCTACTGGACCGGGGCTGACATCCTGATTCAGCACATCGGCAAGAGCCTGGGTGGCCTCGACAAGCTCAAGGGTAAAAAGATCTCGCTGGTCTACCACGACAGCCCGTTCGGCAAAGAGCCTATTCCCGCGCTGCAGGAGCGCGCCAAGATGCACGGCTTTGACCTGCAGTTGCTGCCGGTGACGGCGCCAGGGGTGGAGCAAAAAGCCACTTGGCTGCAGGTGCGCCAAAGCAAGCCTGACTATGTGCTGCTGTGGGGCTGGGGTGTGATGAATTCCACCGCGCTGAAAGAAGCACAGGCCACCGGTTATCCCCGCGACAAGATGTATGGCGTGTGGTGGGCCGGTGCTGAGCCCGACGTGAAGGACGTGGGTGACGGCGCCAAGGGTTACCACGCGCTGGCCCTGAACACGTCGGGTCAACAACCCAAGGTGATCCAGGACATCCTCAAGACCGTGCATGCCAAGGGCCAGGGCACGGGGCCGAAAGACGAAGTCGGTTCGGTGTTGTACACCCGGGGCGTCATCATCCAGATGCTTGGCGTCGAGGCGGTGCGCCGCGCGCAGGAGCGTTTTGGCAAGGGCAAGGTCATGACCGGCGAGCAAGTGCGCTGGGGCCTGGAGAACCTGGCGCTGGACCAGAAAAAGCTGGATGCCTTGGGCTTTGCCGGCGTCATGCGGCCGCTCAGCACCTCCTGCCAGGATCACATGGGTTCGACCTGGGCGCGTGTGCAAACCTGGGATGGCAGCAAGTGGAACGTGGGTGCCGATTGGTACCAGGCTGACGAGCAGATTCTCAAGCCCATGGTCAAGGCCGGCGCGGATAAATATCTGGCCGACAAGAAGATGAGCCGGCGCGCCCCGGCGGACTGCCAGTCCTAATGGATGTGTCATTGCGGGCGCAAGTCCGCAATGACAGTTCAATCGACAGCATTGCGCGCAGTGCTGCCGATTGGTAAAGGCAAGGCTATATGGACTCCAAAAACATCGTTCTCAACGTGAATGGCATCGAGGTCATTTACAACCACGTCATCCTGGTGCTGAAGGGCGTTTCCCTCAGCGTGCCGGAAGGCAAGATTGTGGCCATTCTGGGCGGCAACGGCGCGGGCAAGACCACCACCTTGCGCGCCATCTCCAACCTGCTCAAGGGTGAGCGTGGCGAGGTGACCAAGGGCTCGATTGAGTTGCGTGGCGAGCGCATTGAGAACCTGTCGCCGGCGGATCTGGTGCAGCGTGGCGTGGTGCAGGTGATGGAGGGGCGCCACTGTTTTGCCCACCTGACGATCGAAGAAAACCTGCTGACCGGCGGCTACACCCGCAAGGACAAAGGCGAGATTGCGCGTAATCTGGAAAAGGTCTACAACTATTTTCCGCGCCTCAAAACCCGGCGCACCAGTCAGGCCGCCTACACCTCGGGTGGTGAGCAGCAGATGTGCGCCATTGGCCGCGCCCTGATGGCCAACCCCAGCATGGTGCTGCTGGACGAGCCGTCCATGGGGCTGGCACCGCAGATTGTGGAAGAAGTGTTTGAGATTGTGAAAGACCTCAACCACAAGGAAAAAGTCACCTTTTTGCTGGCCGAGCAGAACACCAACATGGCCCTGAAATACGCCGACTACGGTTACATCATGGAGTCCGGTCGCGTGGTGATGGACGGTGCCGCCAGTGACCTCGCCAACAACGAAGACGTCAAGGAGTTCTACCTGGGCGTGGGCGGCGGCGAACGCAAGAGCTTCAAGGATGTGAAGAGTTACAAGCGCCGCAAGCGCTGGTTGGCCTAAAAAAATTCAACACCCGCTTCGGCCCTGTCTGACCTGGGGCCTCACAGGAAAAACCATGACTGAACATTACGATGCGCTGGAAACGCGCGACACCACGGCGCGCGAAGCTGCGCTGATGGCGGCCTTGCCAGGCCAGGTGGCCCATGCCAAAAAATCATCGGCGGCCTTTGCCGAAATATTGAAAGACGTTAATCCGGCGGCGGTGAGCAGTCGGCAGGCGCTGGCCGGACTGCCGGTGATCCGCAAGCATGAACTGCTGGAACGCCAGCAGGCCACCCGCAGCGCCGGAGGTGATGTGTTTGGCGGCTTCAGCGCGGTGGGCCTGGGTGCCCACATGCCACGCATTTTTTCCAGTCCCGGCCCGATCTATGAGCCGGAGGGCGCCGCCAGAAATTATTGGCGCATGTCCCGCGCCATGTTCGCGGCCGGCTTTCGGCCCGGCGAGCTGATTCACAACTGCTTCAGCTACCACTTTGTGCCCGCCGGTTCGATGATGGAGTCGGGCGCCCACGCGCTGGGCTGCACCGTGTTTCCGGGTGGCACCGGGCAGACCGAGCAACAGGTGCAGACCATGGCCGAACTGCAGCCAGCGGGCTATATTGGCACGCCGAGCTTTCTGAAAATCATTGTGGACAAGGCGGCCGAGATGGGGGTGGCCTTGCCCAGCGTGAAGAAAGCCATGTTTGGCGGCGAAGCCTTTCCGCCGTCCTTGCGCGACTGGTTTGCCGAGCGCGGTATCACGGGGTACCAGTGCTATGCCACGGCCGACCTGGGCTCGATCGCCTACGAGACGCAGGCGCGCGACGGCCTGGTGATTGATGAAGGCGTGATCGTTGAGATCGTGCGGCCCGGCACCGGCGACCCGGTCGCCCCCGGTGAAGTGGGCGAGGTCGTGGTGACGACGCTGAACCCCGACTATCCCTTGATTCGTTTTGGCACCGGCGATCTGTCGGCGCTGCTGAGCGGGCCCTGCCCGACCGGGCGCACCAATTCCCGCATCAAGGGCTGGATGGGGCGCGCCGACCAGACCACCAAAATCCGCGGCATGTTTGTGCACCCCGGCCAGGTCGCCGACATCATCCGCCGCTTTCCCGAAGTTGCGCGGGCCCGGTTGGTGGTGACCGGCGAGATGGCCAATGACATCATGACGCTCAAGGTCGAGACCGCCTGTGGTGGCCCCGATGCACTGGCGGCCAAAATCGGCGATGCCATCCGTGACGTCACCAAGTTGCGCGGTCAGGTGGAACTGGTCTTGCCCGGCAGCCTGCCCAATGATGGCAAGGTGATTGAGGACGCCCGCAGTTACAAGTGATTTATAGTCGCGCGGCACGGATTCAATAGGAGTGCTGTCGTGAAACGTTTACTGGTGCTGGCCGCCGCTGTGACTGGGTTGTGGGCCAATGCCCAGGGGTACCCCGGCAGCAAGCCGATTGCCATCGTGGTGCCCTATGCGGCCGGTGGCCCAACCGACCGGGTGGCGCGCGATCTGGCCGCGGCCTTGCGCAAGACGCTGCCGGGCGGGCACTTTGTGATTGAAAACGTCAACGGTGCCGGTGGCACGATTGGCGCGACCAAGGTGGCCAAGGCCAACCCGGATGGCCACACGCTGCTGCTCTGGCACATCGGCATGGCCTCCACGGTGAGCCTGTACCGCAAGCTGCAATTCAAACCACTGGACGACTTTGAGTACCTGGGCATTGTCAACGACGTGCCGATGACCTTGATCGGCAAGCCGCAGCTGCCGGCCACGAACTACCGCGATTTTGAAAATTACATCCGGGCCAACGGTGGCAAGCTCAATATTGCGCACGCCGGTCTGGGCTCGGCCTCGCACCTGTGCGGCCTCATGTGGCAGTCGGCCGTCAACGCCAAAGAGGCCATGACCACCATTCCGTTTGGCGGCACGGCGCCGGCCATGACCGCCCTGGTGGCGGGGCAGGTCGATGTGCTGTGCGACCAGACCACCAACACCACGGCCCAGATTGAATCGGGCCGCGTCAAGGCCTTTGCGGTGACCACGGCCGGGCGGCTTGCCAGCCCGCCCTTGCTCAAGGACTACCCGTCGTTGCAGGAGGTCGGTCTGAAGGGTTTCTCGCTGACGATCTGGCACGGCCTGTATGCGCCCAAGGGCACCCCGGCGCCGGTGCTCAAGCAACTCAATGAGGCCTTGAAGCGGGCCTTGAAAAACCCGGAATTCATCCGGAAGCAGGAAGCGCTGGGCGCCCTCGTCGTGACCGACTCGCGCATGGAGCCGGCCGGCCACAAGGCCTTCGTCGCGGCTGAAATTGCCAAGTTCAAGCCGCTGATCGAAGCGGCGGGCAAGTTCGCCGACTGATTACACCCCCCAGACGACCTCGTGGCCGTCTTTCTGGCAGCGGCGCAGCATCTCGATAAAGGGCAGGGCGCGCTGGCGCAGTGAGACAGCCTCAAAATGAGGTGGGGGCTCCTTGCGGCCTTGCGCCTCTGCCACGGCCGCCGCTCGATCGGCGTCCTCTTGGGCAATGGCGGCTTCCAGTGCCGCAATCGCCGCCGGCATCTGGTCGGGCAGGATGATGCCCGTGCCGGTCTGGGTGTCTTTGCCGATGATCTCCAGCACACGCTGTCCATTGGGCTGCAGCATGATGACATCACCGGTGGATTTGGATTTGAATTTGTAGAGCATAGGGCTACATCGTAAACTGCAACTCGATGCGCACTGCCCAAATTTTTGTCGGCCTGATCCTGTTCTGCTTGCTCACGGCGTGCGCTGATACCCGCTATTACCTGCAATCCGCGGGCGGTCACTTGCACATGATGCAAGCGTCCCGGCCGGTGGCGCAGTGGCTGGCCGATGAGCAGGTCGCTCCGGCCTTGAAGCAGCGCCTTGCGTTGGCCCAGCGCATTCGCCGCTTTGCCGTGACCGAGCTCCAATTGCCCGATAACGCCAGCTACCAGCGCTACGCCGATTTGCAGCGCCGCGCCGTCGTCTGGAATGTGGTGGCGGCGCCCGAGTTTTCGCTCACCCTCAAAACCTGGTGTTTTCCGGTGACCGGCTGCGTCGGTTACCGCGGCTATTTCCGTGAGGCCGACGCGCGTGAACAGGCGCAGCTGCTGGCGCAGGAGGGGCTGGAGGTCAGCGTCTACGGCGTGCCGGCCTATTCCACGCTGGGCTGGCTGAATTGGCTGGGTGGTGACCCGCTGCTCAATACCTTCATCAACTACCCGGAAGGCGAGTTGGCGCGCATGATTTTTCATGAGCTGGCGCATCAGGTGCTGTATGTCAAAGACGACACCGTGTTCAACGAGTCTTTTGCCACGGCGGTGGAGCGGCTGGGCGGCGAGCGTTGGCTCGCCACGCAGGGCTCGGCGGCGGCGCAACAAGAGTACGCCACGTTCGACGCCCGGCGGCGCCAGTTTCGCGCGCTGACGCAGGCCACGCGCACCCGGTTGGCCGCAATTTACAAGGAAAATGAGCCTCTAGCCCCCGATCTGCCTGCGCAAGTAGCTATGAAAATAGTAGCAATGAACAACTTCCGTGAAGACTATGCGCGGCTCAAAGTCAGCTGGGGTGGCTACAGTGGTTATGACGCCTGGGTCGCCGGGGCCAACAATGCCTCGTTTGGCGCCCAGGCCGCCTATGACGAAGGGGTGCCCGCTTTCGAAGCCTTGTTTGCCCGCGAAGGGCAAGACTGGCGACGGTTTTATGATGCGGTCAGGCGGCTGGCGCACCTGCCGGCCGCGGAGCGGGCCCGGGCCCTGAAACAAATTTCAACGGAGAATTTAAGTGGCTGATCTTCATATCCTGCGTGAACACACGCTCGGCCTGCCGGCGGCGCGAAAAATCGCCTTCTCCTGGGCCGAACAGGCTGAACAGGAATTTGGCATGACCTGCACCTACGAGGAAGGCAAAGCGTTGGATGAAGTGTGTTTCACACGCTCCGGTGTTCAGGGCACCTTGTCGGTCACCAGGAACAAGTTCGAACTCAACGCCAAGCTCGGCTTTTTGCTGGGCGCGTTCAAAGCCCGGATCGAGACTGAAATCGTGAAAAATCTGGACGACTTGCTCAAGCCCGCCTCGCCGTGGTGATTCAGCTCAGGGATTCAATCAGGTCAATGTACTGCTGCATGGCGTCGGTGCTGGCTGTTCCTTTGAGTCCATTCCAGGCCTCCCATTTGGCGCGCCCCACCATGTCGCTGAAACCGGGTTTGGGGTCGGTGTTGTCGCCAACGCTGGCCTGCTTGTACAGCGCATAAATTTTGAGCAGCGTGGCGTTGTCGGGGCGTTCGCTCAGGTTTTTTGACTCGGCCACCGCAGCTTCAAATTTTGTTTTCAGGTCAGACATGGTTTTCTCCAGATAAGGTGAGATACCGCACACACATGGGGTATTTGCGCAGTATCTTACGGGCCGTTTTGCCGCCAAAATAGGGAAACTTCCTCAAGAACTGTCTTTGCGCCACTTGTTTGTCGCTCTGGAGACTCTATGGTGACCCGAATCCCGGCCAAAAAAGCCGCTCAAAAGCCCATCCAACAGCCCGCGCGCCAGAAGACCGACGCGGCCAGCCGCACGCCGGCGGTGACGCGCGAGCGCATGAGCCGGGTCGATACCGCCTGGTTGCGCATGGATTCTCCGATGAATTTGATGATGATCCTGGGCGTGTGGATCATCAAGCCCGGTGTCAGTTACCCGGCGGTGAGCCAGCGCATCGAAGAGCGCCTGCTGCAATACCCGCGCTTCGGCCAGCGGGTCGAGCTGGACGCCACCGGCGCCACCTGGGTCACCGACACCGACTTCAACATCGAGCGCCATGTGGTGCGTGAGACGCTGCCGGCCACCTCAAAAGGGCACGAACAACAGGCCTTGCAGGCCCGTTTGGGCGAGCTCGCCGTGCAGCCGCTCGACATGCAGCATCCGCTGTGGCAGTTTCATCTGGTCGAGCATTACCAGGGCGGCTCGGCGCTGATGGCGCGTATTCACCATTGCATTGCCGATGGCATCGCCTTGATCGTCGTCACGCAGTCGATGGTGGACGGTGGAGAGGGGCCACCGCCGCCCAAAGCCTCGCCGGAGGAGGGGCTGGACGGTGTCGGGGCCTGGCTCACGGACACGCTGCTCAAACCGTTCACAACTGTGGCGGTGACTACCCTTGAGGCCGCCGGGGACGGGGCCGCCAGCGCCCTGGCGATGCTGCGCGCGCCGAAAAAAGGCATCGAGAAGCTGGTCGGCAAAGGCCTGACCGGTTCTGCCGAACTGGCCCGGGTGGCGTACCAGGCGATGCGGGATGCGGGCGCACTGGCCCTGATGGCCGACGACTCACCGACCCGGCTCAAAGGCATGCCCGGCACGACCAAGCGGGTGGCGTGGTGCCAGCCGATTCCGCTGGACGAAGTGAAGGCCATTGGGCGGGCCTTGAACTGCTCCATCAACGATGTGTTGCTGAGTTGCGTGGCGGGCGCCCTTGGCGGCTACCTCCACGCTTTGGGCGATGACACCGCCGGCAAAGAAATCCGGGCCATGGTGCCGGTGAACCTGCGCCCGATTGAAGAGGCTTACCAACTCGGCAACCGGTTTGGCCTGGCGCCCGTGGTCTTGCCGCTGGGCTTGGCGAACCCGGTGGAACGGGTGTATGAAGTGCGCCGTCGCATGGGCGAGATGAAAGGCAGCCTGCAGCCGCTGCTGACATTCGGCCTGCTGGCGGTCGCCGGGCTGCTGGTCAAGCCGGCGCAAGACGCCATGCTCAGTTTGTTTTCCCGGAAAACCACCGCCGTCATGACCAATGTGCCGGGCCCGCGCGAAAAGCTCAAGTTTTGTGGCGCCACGCTGGAGCAAGATCTGGTGTGGGTGCCCCAGTCCGGTACCGTGGGCCTGGGGGTCTCCATTTTGAGTTACGGCGGAGGCGTGCAGTTTGGCGTGATCAGCGATGCCACGCTGTGCCCCGATCCCCAAAAAATCATTGAGAAGTTTGAACCCGAATTCGCCAAGCTGACTTTGCTGGCGCTGATGCTGCCGTGGGGTGAATGATGAATCAATCTTCCAGTTCGACCTTGGCCATTTCAACATCCAGCCGTTCCATCGCATCCATCGGCTTGGCGGCTGCCGCCAGCTGGTACAGCCGGGTCGCCTCTTTCATCATCTTCTCGCCGTCGAGCATCACCATGGCATTGGCGTATTCGATCATGCCAATGGCCGACTGAAAGTTCAGTTGGAGGGCCTCCTGGAGCAGCCGCAGGCCGGTGTCTTTCTTGGCCCCGTAGGTCATGCCGCCAATCAGCGAGCCGACCTTGTCGATGACCTCGGCGTGAAACGCGCCCAGCGCCATGTGGGCATCGGCGTGTTTGGGCTCCAGTTGGATCACGGTTTCCAGCGATTCCTTGACCTTGGTGCCCAGGCCCTGGGCCAAGGCCTTGGCAACGCTGATGCCTTGGCTGTAGCGGCCCAAGGCGTAGGCTTGCCAGTAATGGGCGTTGACGTTGCCCGGGTCGTCCTGGGTTTGGCGCTCGGCGCGGCGGGCGACCTCCATGTACAGGTCGAGGCGGGCGCGTTCTTTCTTTTCAAGGTATGTGGCGTAGATGCAGGAAGACTTGTTGGCCACGGTCAGACCGGCGCCGCCAATCTGGAGTCCCATGTCGACGGCTTTCTGGAATTCGCCGCTGTGAAACAGGGCCCAGGCTTGCAGTACTTTGCCGTCTTGGGGCAGCGGCTCGGCGTCGCCCGCATGCAGACGCGCCCAGTTGTTTTTGACACTGGCCGCATCAAATACATAGTCGCCCACATAGGGAAAAGCGGTCCATTTGGCCATTGTTGTTTCCTCTGCCTGACTTTTTAATTGTTAACATTATTGTAGGCGCCCACCAGCTTCAGCAGGTGCAGGCGCTGGCCCTGTTCCAGATAGGGCACCAGCAGGTTCAAGACATGTTGCGCACCGCGCAGCAGGGCGGCTTGTGCGTTTTCCGGCTCCAGGGCGCGGCGCGGGTCGCGCACATATTCAAAACTCAGCCAGTAGGTCAGCACCACCACCATGCTGGTGGCGGTGGCCTCGACCTCGCGCGAATCGATGCGCACGGCGCCCGTGCGGCTCATGCCGTCCAGCAGGGCGCGCACGGCACGGGTTTTGTTTTTCAGGACGGACTGGAAATGGGTTTCCAGTCGCCGGTTTTTGCTCAGCAGATCGTTCAGGTCGCGGTACAAAAAGCGGTACTGCCAGATCAACTCAAACAGCGTGTGCATAAAGAACCAGGCGTCCTCCACGTCGCGCACGCCGTCGCTGGCATTCAGCAGCTCATTCAGGGCCTGCTCGTAGCGGTCAAACAGCGAGTTGATGAGTTCGTCTTTGGCGGGGTAGTGGTAGTAAAGATTGCCCGGGCTGATGCCCAGTTCGGCGGAGATCAAGGTGGTGGAGACATTGGGTTCGCCAAAGCGATTGAACAGATCGAGGGTGACTTCCAGAATCCGTTCGGCGGTGCGCCGGGGCGCTTTTTTCACCATGTGTTTTTTTCCTTGTGCGCCGCTGAATTGACGATGTGGCCTAGATCAACCATGATTTCCTGCAGCGTGGCAATCGCTTGCCCGACTTGGGTGGGCGCCTTGGCGGGCGCACAGAGGTGGCGCGTGGGGTCGTCTAACGCATCATGGTGCAAGGTGATGCCATGGCGCCACAATTTGGCCGAGAGACCGGTTTTGCGCGAGCGCAGCATCTGGCGCGTTTGCTGGTAGGCGTGTTCGGCCAAGTGGCGGCGCTGCGCGTAGCTGAAGGTGTTGGCCAGGTACAGCTCGGGGTCGCGGTGATCGGGCTCAATCAGGATGATGTCGGTCTTCGGATAGTTGCGCTCGTATTGCTTGATGCCGAGCACCATGCGCGAATGAATCATGGAGCGGAAGGTCTGACTCAGCACCGCTGGCAAACCGCCATCCACAATGTGCGGAATGTGCTGTTGCTCGGCCGACAGGCCGCGCTGCATGACTTTGGGGGCTGCCGATACCGTGGCATCAAACGGCACCAGCGGGTTCAGGCACAGCATCAGGTCCATGCCCTGGTCCAGGGCGACGGAGGCGTGCATGGTCTTCTTCAGGGCGCCATCGACATAGTAGCTGCCCTCAATTTCCACCGGTGGAAACAGGCCGGGCAGGGCGGAACTGGCTTGTACCGCTTTGGAGATCGGCACATGGTCCCAGCCGGGGCGGCCAAAGGGCACGGCTTCGCCACTGTCCAGATTGGTGGCCACCAGCGTCAACTGGGTCTTGAGCTGACGGAAGTCATTGGTGCGCCCGTCTTGCGAAAACAAACGGCCCAACTCAACATCAATCTGCTCGTTGGAAAACAGGCCAGTGGGCAGGGCCGGGCCCAAGCGCTCCAGCGCGTGAACGAATGACTGGCGCCCTGCCGAGAGATGCCACAAGGCAGAGACGAACAAGCTCGGCAGCTGGATGGCCCGGCGCGCAAATTCACCATAAGCCGGGGCCAGCAACCAAGAGGGATCGAAGGTCTCGGAGGGCTCGTTGTCGTTTTCGATAAAGGACGCACACAGTTGCCGGGGTGTGATGCCATTGGCCAATCCCGCGGCAATGAAGCCGCCCGCGGAGACGCCCACATAGTGTTGCAACTGGGTGAAGTCGATGCCGTTCAGCGACTCTTGCAGCGCGCACAGCGCCCCCACTTCGTAAATGGCACCCAAGGGACCGCCACCCGACAAGGCCAAGGCAATTTTGGGTCGGCGTGTGGGTTGACGCGTCATAAGCGCAAAGTGTAGAGCGGATGCCCCAAAAAAGTTGTTGCGATGCAGCAAGGCCACTCACGGTGGCGCGATATTAATCCGGCGTGGCCTCCAGCGCCACGGCTGCTGTTTTACGGGCGGGTGCGCGTTTGACGGCTGGCTTTGTTGCAGGTGCGGGCGCTGTTTTGGGCGCCGCCTTGAGCACCGGCTTCACCGCAGTCTTAGCCGTTTTTTTGGCCGGGGCTTTGGGGGCAACCTTGGTCGCGGTTTTTGACGCCGTTTTGGCCGCGGCTTTCGGTGCCGCCTCTTTGGCCGACAGTTTTTTAACGCTCTTGTTCAGCTCGTCAATGCGGGCGATCAGGGCATTGACGTCCATGGCGGAGGGCACGCCCAGCTTGTTCAGCACCTTGGCCACCCGATCTTCAAAAATGCTTTCCAGCTTGTCCCACTGGCCAGACGCC
Source organism: Rhodoferax sp. (assembly GCF_012927445.1). Taxonomy (GTDB): domain Bacteria; phylum Pseudomonadota; class Gammaproteobacteria; order Burkholderiales; family Burkholderiaceae_C; genus Rhodoferax. Next base: position 877,060 of record NZ_JABBPD010000004.1, on the reverse strand, counting down.
TTGGAGGAAATGTCATTGGCCATGCTGGACATTTTGCTGGTGGCTTCCGAGATTTTCTCTTCGGCTGCGGATTGCGTTTTGCGCTGCAGGCTCACCCCCTCCTTGACGAGGGCCTCAAATGCCTTGGAGCCCTCGGCCTGGGCCTTGTTGAACGCGCCCAGACCGGCTTGCCAGATTTGCTGGGCCGAGTCTTTCACCGAGCCCGTCAACGGCGCGTCGGCTTCTTTCGATGGATTGATTTTGCGCAACTTTTTGACCATGATGAACTCCAGATAAATTGAGTAATTTGCACACTGTTATTTGCTGCGGAGCAAATGCAGCGCGGTGCATGCGGTGTACTTTACGGGGTGGTTGCGTCGCCGTGTAGGTGGGGTATCCTAATTTTTAGCGCCATCTAACCGGAGATTTTCATGCAGTATTTCGTTACCGGGGCCACCGGCTTCATTGGCAAACGGCTCGTCAAAAAACTGCTGGAGCGCGAAGACTCGGTGGTCTACTTTCTGATTCGCAGGGAGAGTGAGGGCAAGGTGGCGGCCTTGCGGCATTACTGGGGCACCATTGCGGCGCGGGTGGTGCCGGTGTTTGGCGACCTCACCAGCAAAAAACTAGGAGTGTCGGCCGACGGCATAAAAATGCTCAAGGGCCAGATTGACCATTTTTATCATCTGGCGGCGGTCTATGACCTGGGCGCGGACGAGGCCCGCCAGATTGCCGCCAACATCGACGGTACCCGCCACGCGGTGGAGTTGGCCAAAGCCATCGACGCCGGGCATTTTCACCACGTCAGTTCGATTGCCGCCGCCGGCCTGTATGAGGGCGTGTTCCGCGAGGACATGTTTGACGAGGCTGAACACTACGAGCACCCCTATTTCATGACCAAGCACGAAAGCGAAAAAATCGTGCGCCAGGAATGCAAGGTGCCCTGGTCGGTGTACCGCCCCGCCATGGTGGTGGGCGACAGCACCACGGGTGAAATGGACAAGGTGGATGGCCCCTACTATTTCTTCAAGCTGATCCAGCGCATGCGCCAGTTGCTGCCGCCCTGGTTGCCCTCGATTGGCCTGGAGGGCGGGCGCATCAATATTGTGCCGGTGGACTTTGTGGTGGTTGCGCTGGACGTTATCAGTCATCAGGACGGGATCGCAAAAAAATGCTTTCACCTGGTGGATCCGGTGGGCTACCGCGTGGGCGATGTGCTCGATATTTTCAGCAAAGCGGCGCATGCGCCCAAGATGAACCTGTTCATCAACGCGGCCTTGTTCGGGTTTATCCCGCGCAGCGTAACCAAGGGCCTGATGGCGCTGGCGCCGGTGCGCCGGGTGCGCAACGCCATCATGAAAGACCTGGGCCTGCCGGACGACATGCTCACGTTTGTCAACTACCCCACGCGGTTTGATTGCCGCGAAGCCCTCGCCTCACTGAAAGGCACGGGGGTGGCATGCCCCAATCTGAAAGATTACGCCTGGCGCCTGTGGGATTACTGGGAGCGTCACCTTGACCCCGATCTGCACATCGACCGTTCGTTGCGCGGCACGGTGGCGGGCAAAGTGGTGTTGGTGACTGGTGGCTCATCGGGTATTGGCCTGGCGACTGCGCACAAGTTTGCCGAGGCCGGTGCCACCGTTCTCATTTGCGGTCGCGATGTGGACAAGCTGGAAGAAGCCTGCAAGCAGGCCCGGGCCAAAGGCTACAGTTTTGTCGCCTACCCGGCGGACATTGCCGACATGGCGGACTGCGACCGTTTTTTGACGCAACTCCTTGTTGATCATGGCAGTGTGGACTTCTTGATCAACAACGCCGGCCGCTCCATCCGCCGCGCCATCGAATCAAGCTATGACCGTTTTCATGATTTTGAGCGCACCATGCAGCTGAACTATTTTGGCAGCCTGCGGGTCACCATGGGCTTGCTGCCCAGCATGACGGCCAAGAAAAACGGTCATGTGGTCAATATCAGCTCGATTGGCGTTCTCACCAACGCGCCGCGTTTCAGCGCCTATGTCGCCTCCAAGGCCGCGCTGGACGCTTGGACACGCTGTGCCGCCAGCGAGTTTGCCGATCAGGGCGTGTCCTTCACCACCATCAACATGCCGCTGGTGCGCACCCCCATGATCGCGCCCACTGGCCTGTACAACAACGTGCCGACACTGTCACCCGAAGAAGCGGCCGATCTGGTGGCCCAAGCCTGCATTTTCAAGCCGGTGCGCATCGCCACCCGTCTGGGTACCGCCGGGCAACTGTTGCACGCCGTGTTGCCGCGTTTTGCGCAAATCGCCATGAATACCAGTTTTCGCATGTTCCCGGACTCGGGCGCGGCCAAAGGGGGTAAGCCGGAGGAGAAGCCCGTCAAGCAGCAGCTGTCGCCGGAGGCGGTTGCGCTGCAGCAGATGATGCGGGGGATTCATTTTTGACCCGATTGTTAGAATCAAAACAAAGGGAATAACTAAATAATATGGATATCGAAGAAAACGAAGTCAGCCTGCTGGACCTGCTGCTTGTAGTCGCTGAAAACCTCAAGTTGTTGATTTTGGGGCCTATTGTGGTTGGATTGCTGGCATTGGCAATAGGCTATGCCTTACCACAGAGTTTTACCAGTCAGGCGATTTTGGCGCTGCCAACGTCAACACCAACACCAACACCAACACCAACACCAACACCAACACCAACACCTGCGCAGGCGGCTGCAATGATGGTTTCGCCATTGGTGCTGGATCCCGTAATTCAGTCGCTCAGTTTGTCTGCAGGACACACAATTGAACGCGCACGCGCCACGCTTGCCAGTCAGATCAAGGCGACAGTCGGTAAAGACGGTTTGTTGCGTCTTGACACTACAGCCAACACGCCGTTAGAAGCGCAGAAAATAGCCAATGCTGTTATCGACAACTGGCTAAAAAGCACGATACCAGGAGAAAAAGATCGCGCCGACCTGGAAGTTCGCCTTATTCAGGCTAAAGTTTCGCTGGAGTCTGTGCGTCGTCTTCTGGATCGTCTGACTGGAGAGGATTCAGCCGTCCTCAATAAGCCTCTCACCTTAGGCGGGGCAAACACCAGCATTGTCGCTGTGGGTGAGTTGCAGGCGCGTTATCAGGCGGATGTGCTGAGTATTCCTCGATCATTGCAGGGTTTGGCGCGCGATGTTGTCATGCAGCCGCCGACCTTGTCTACTGAACCAGTTGCCCCGAAAAAGAGTTGGATTGCCGTTCTGGCTGCGCTGGGCAGTGGCTTTGCGCTGCTGCTGTGGGTGTTCATGCGCCAGGCTTGGAAGAATGCGGCGCTTGATCCGGAAACGGCAGAAAAACAAGCCAAGCTGCGTGCTGCAATAGGATTTAAACAGCGGGTTTAGTGGTCCGTGATACCATTTGTTCAATGATTGAACATGTGTTATCGCCCGCGCTCCACCAGGATACGCACCTGAAGGTACTGCGCCTGCTGGAGGCCAACCCGCAGATCAACCAACGCGATTTGGCCGCAGCTTTGGGGGTGAGTCTCGGTAAAACCAACTTTTGCCTGCGGGCGCTGCTCGACAAGGGCTTGCTGAAGATGCAGAACTTTCAAAGCAGCAAACGCAAGCTCGCCTACGTCTACCTGCTCACGCCCGCCGGCATTGCTGCCAAGACCGCGCTCACCGGGCAATTTCTGGCTCGCAAGTTAGAAGAATACGCACTGCTCAATGCCGAGATTGAAGCGTTACAGCAGGAAGTCGCTGAAAACGGCACGGAAACGCAAACGCAAACGCAAACGCAAACGCAAACGCAAAATCCCACATGACCCCACAGTCCAAAATATATGTAGCCGGCCACCGCGGCATGGTCGGCGCAGCCATCATTCGCACCTTGCAACAACAAGGCCAGACCCACATCGTCACCCGTACCCATGCGGAGTTGGACCTCACCAACCAAGCCGCCGTCAGCGCTTTTTTTGATGCCGAAAAACCAGACCAGGTGTATCTGGCCGCAGCCAAAGTGGGCGGTATTCATGCCAACAACACCTATCCGGCCGAGTTCATTTACCAAAACCTGATGATGGAGGCCAACGTCATCCATCAAGCCTGGCGCGTCGGGGTGCAGAAGCTTCTGTTTTTAGGCTCCAGCTGCATCTATCCCAAGCTGGCCCCCCAGCCCATGACGGAGGCTGCCTTGCTCACCGGCACGCTAGAGCCCACCAACGAGCCTTACGCCATTGCCAAAATCGCTGGTATCAAACTGTGTGAGAGTTACAACCGTCAGTACGGCGCCAGCCACGGCGTGGACTACCGCAGCGTCATGCCCACTAATCTGTATGGACCCGGTGACAATTACCACCCGGAAAATAGCCACGTTATTCCCGCGCTGATACGTCGCTTTCATGAAGCTAAAGTCAACAACTCCCCCATCGTCACCATCTGGGGCACCGGTACACCATGCCGAGAGTTTTTGTACGTTGACGACATGGCCGCCGCCAGCGTGCATGTGATGAATCTGGCCCCAGCCACCTACGGCGCCCACACCCAGCCGATGCAAAGCCACATTAATGTGGGCTATGGCTCAGACATCACCATCGCCCAGCTCGCCCAAGCCGTCAGCCAGGCGGTGGGCTACCAAGGCAAAATTGACTTTGACCCGACTAAACCAGACGGCAGCCCGCGCAAGCTGATGGACAGCAGCCGCTTGAATGCGCTGGGTTGGCAAGCCAAGGTCAGCCTGCAAGAAGGCTTGCCGGTCGCCTACCAAGATTTTTTGAATAGCAACCAGGCATTGCCCACATCATGACCACTGCCCCAAAAACCGCCCTCATCACTGGCATCACCGGCCAAGACGGCTCTTACCTAGCCGAATTTCTGCTGGAAAAAGGCTACATCGTGCACGGCATCAAACGCCGTGCCAGCTCGTTCAACACCCAGCGCGTCGACCACATCTACCAAGACCCGCATGTGGACAACGCCCGCTTCAAGCTGCACTACGGCGACCTGAGCGACAGCAGCAACCTCACGCGCATCATCCAGGAAACGCAGCCCGACGAGATCTACAACCTTGGGGCGCAGTCCCACGTCGCCGTCAGCTTTGAGAGCCCCGAATACACCGCCGATGTGGACGGCATGGGCACCCTGCGCATTTTGGAAGCTATTCGCATCCTGGGACTGGAGAAGAAAACCCGCTTCTACCAAGCCTCTACCAGCGAACTGTTCGGTCTGGTGCAAGAAACCCCGCAGCGCGAAACCACCCCGTTTTACCCGCGCAGCCCCTACGCCGTGGCCAAGATGTACGCCTACTGGATCACGGTCAACTACCGCGAAGCCTATGGCATGTATGCCTGCAACGGCATCTTGTTTAACCACGAAAGCCCGCGTCGGGGCGAAACCTTCGTTACTCGGAAAATCACCCGTGGTATGGCCAACATCAGCCAAGGGCTGGAGAGCTGCCTGTACATGGGTAACATCGATGCCCTGCGCGACTGGGGCCACGCCAAAGACTACGTGCGCATGCAATGGATGATGCTGCAACAAGACACGGCCGAAGACTTCGTCATCGCCACCGGCGTGCAATACAGCGTGCGCCAATTCATCGAGTGGACCGCTACCGCGCTGGGCCTGCAACTGCGCTGGGAAGGCACCGGTGTCAATGAAGTGGCCTATGCCGTCATCGCTGGCACCACCCAAGAAACCGCCATTGTCCGCATCGACCCCCGCTATTTCCGCCCCACCGAAGTCGAAACCCTGCTCGGCGACCCCAGCAAAGCCAAGCAAAAACTGGGCTGGGTGCCCGAGATTACTGCGCAAGAAATGTGCGCCGAGATGGTGGCTAATGACTTAGCCCAAGCCAAACAGCATGCACTGCTCAAGCAGCACGGCTACAGCGTTAATGTGAGCGTTGAATGAAATCAGCCCCTAGCCCCCGTCTAGTATGTGCAAATAGCTATTAAAACAATAGCAACTAACTCATGACGCTCGTTGCCCTTCAAACCCTGATCGCCGCAGGCGAATCCCTGACGCTGGAACTCAAAAAGTCCACGGCAGAGAAAGACCGCGCCTGCCGCAGTCTGTGCGCGCTGGCCAATGGGCAAGGCGGGCAAGTGGTGTTCGGCGTCACCCCCGCTGGCAAAGTGGTAGGGCAAAAAGTGACCGACCGCACGTTGGAAGAGTTGGCCCAGGAGTTTCAAGGCTTTGAGCCGCCGCTGCTCCCGCACCTTCAGCGCATCCCGGTCGCAGAGGGGAGTGAGGCTGGATTGGAAGTGCTGCTGGTTCAAGTCGGGCGTGCCGAACAGACTCCCATTTCCTTTCGCGGCGTACCTTATGAGCGCGTACTCAACACCACCCGCGTCATGCCGCGTGCCACTTATCAGCGCTTACTCATCGAGTCGATGCACGCCACTAACCGCTGGGAAATGCAGGCAGCCGTGGGCTGCGGCATCGACACATTGGACCCGCGTGAACTTGTGGTCACCATTGAAGAGGCCATACGACGCGGCCGCATGGAAGACCCCGGCACCCGTGACCCCATGGGCTTGCTGCGAGGTTTGGGTTTACTGGTACAGGGCGACCAAATCAGCCGCGCTGCCATCGCGCTGTTTTGTCGGGATGATCACGCCATTCCTGAGTTTCCTCAATTTAATCTGCGCGTCGCCCGCTTCAAAGGCACCACGCGCGACGAGTTCCTGGACAACCGGCAATACGCGGGCAACGCCTTTGCCCTGATGCGCCGGGCCGAGCGCTTTCTGATTGACTGGATGCCCGTGGCCGGCAAAATTGTGCCCGGTCAAATGGCCCGCATCGACACACCCGCGCTGCCCGTAGAAGCCGTACGCGAAGCACTGGCCAATGCCTTTATCCACCGCGACTACGCCAGTGCCGCAGGCTCGGTGTCAGTGGCTTTGTACGACGATCGGCTTGAGGTCATCTCCCCCGGTGAGCTGCATTTTGGGCTGACCCCTGAAAAACTCTATCTGCCTCACGAATCCAAGCCATGGAACCCCTGGATTGCCAAGGTGTTTTACCGTCGTGGTTTGATTGAAACCTGGGGTCGGGGCACTCTCAAAATTGTTGGCTTGATGCAAGAGGCGGGTCTTGCGGCCCCCTCCTTGAGGGTCAATGACGACTTCGTGAGCATGACTTTTGCTCTGCCCGCATCCTTGGCTCGTTCAAAAAACGACGGCACTTCGGAGCAAACGCCGGGGAAAACGCCGGGGAAAACGCCGGGGAAAACGCCAAATCTGATCCTTCGCCAGCTTGCAGCGGCGCCGAGCACATCCATCCCTGAGCTAGCTCAGCATCTTGACAAGTCAGACAGCGCCATTGAGCGGGCTGTTCGCAAACTGCGTGCTGAAGGCAAACTGCGCCGCATCGGCCCCGCCAAAGGCGGCTACTGGGAGGTTGTTGAATGAAATCAGCCTCTAGCCCCCGTCCAGTATGCACAAGCAGCTATCAAAACAATTGCATTGGAATAAACAAAAAATGAAAGCAGTCATTCTCGCCGGTGGCCTAGGCACCCGCATTTCCGAAGAAACCTCGACGCGTCCTAAACCGATGATCGAAATCGGCGGCAAGCCCATCCTGTGGCACATTTTGAAGACTTATTCCCACCACGGCATCAACGACTTCGTCATTTGCTGCGGCTATAAGGGCTATGTCATCAAAGAGTACTTTGCCAACTACTTCCTGCACATGTCCGATGTCACCTTCGACATGAGTAAAAACAGCATGGAAGTCCACCACCGTAGCGCGGAACCCTGGCGCGTCACCCTGGTAGACACCGGTGAAGACACCATGACCGGTGGCCGCTTGAGACGCGTGGCTGATTACGTCAAAGACGAAGAAGCTTTTTGCTTTACGTATGGCGATGGCGTGGCTGACGTCAACATTACCGCACTGATCGCTTTCCACAAAGCGAAAAACGTCAAAGCCACCCTCACAGGCACGATTCCGCCCGGTCGTTTCGGTGCACTCGACCTGAAAGGCGACAAGGTCAACAGCTTCATGGAAAAACCAAAAGGTGATGGCGCCATGATCAACGGCGGCTTCTTTGTACTGTCACCAGCGGTTATTGACTACATCACGGATGACCAGACGACTTGGGAGCGTGAACCCTTGGAGCGTTTGGCCCAAGAAGGTAATTTGGCCGCCTTCCAGCACCACGGCTTTTGGCAACCCATGGATACCTTGCGCGACAAAATCCACCTTGAAGAGTTGTGGCAATCCGGCAAAGCCCCGTGGAAGGTTTGGTCATGAACCCCTCTTTCTGGCATGGCAAGCGTGTCCTGCTGACCGGCCACACTGGTTTCAAAGGCAGCTGGCTGTCGCTCTGGTTGCAATCCATGGGCGCGCAAGTCGTTGGTTATGCCCTGGCGCCGCCCACCAATCCGAGCTTGTTTGACGTTGCCAAGGTCAGCCAAGGCATGACCAGCATCATTGGCGACATCCGCGACCTCGTCAAATTGCAGGCCGTCTTTGCCGAGCACAAGCCTGAGATCGTCATCCACATGGCGGCGCAACCTTTGGTACGTTACTCGTACCAAAATCCGGTCGAGACTTACTCCACCAACGTCATGGGCACCGTGCATTTGCTCGAAGCCGTGCGCAACAGCCCCGGCGTCAAAGCCGTGGTCAATGTCACCACTGACAAATGCTACGAAAACAAAGAATGGGCCTGGGGCTACCGTGAAAACGAACCCATGGGCGGCCACGACCCCTACAGCAACAGCAAAGGTTGTGCTGAGCTGGTCACCAGCGCCTACCGTAGCTCCTTTTTTCAAGAAAAAAGCATTGCCATGGCATCTGCCCGCGCTGGCAACGTCATCGGCGGTGGCGACTGGGCGGCAGATCGTTTGATCCCCGACATCTTGCGTGCCTTTGAGCAAAACCAACCCGTCATCATCCGCAACCCCCACGCCACCCGCCCCTGGCAGCATGTGCTGGAGCCGCTCAGCGGTTATTTGGCGTTGGCAGAACGGCTCTACACCGACGGCCAAACATTTGCCGAGGGCTGGAACTTTGGCCCCACAGACGACGATGCTCAACCCGTGCAATGGATTGTTGAGCACATGGTGAGCAGTTGGGGCAACGGTGCAAGCTGGCAACAAGACGGCGGTGTTCACCCGCATGAAGCCAACTACCTCAAGCTAGACATCTCCAAAGCCAAAGCTCGCCTGGGCTGGCAACCGCGCTGGACGTTACAGGCGGCACTGCAAGCCTCTGTTGACTGGCACCAACAGTGGTTGGCTGGCGCGAACATGCAGGCGGTTACTCTTGGCCAGATCAACCAATACCAACCAAAGGTGCTCTGATGCTTAAGCGCATGACGATCAGCAATCTGACAGTTTTTCCTCAAGCCAGCCTTGAGTTTGGAGACAACCTGAATGTGATCGTTGGAGAAAACGGTGCGGGCAAAACGCACTTGCTCAAGATGGTTTATTCAGTTTTGGCTGTCAGTGCAGAAGAAGGCCGCAAGCCCAATGCACCACTTCCAACCAAATCAGCGCTACAGACACGTTACGCTGACAAATTGATTAACGTCTTCAGGCCCGAATCGCTGGGCCGCCTGGCACGGCGAAAACAAGGGCGCGAGCGCTGCGACATCAGTCTGATGTTCGAGTCCGCTGACTGGGACACCTCATTTAGCTTTGCCACCAACAGCAAAAGTGAAGTCAGCATCGACAAGCTGCCTAAAGCCTGGATGGATGTACCCGCAACCTATTTGCCAACCCGGGAATTGCTCACCATCTTCCCCAACTTTGTTTCTGTGTACGAAGGACACTATCTCGAATTTGAAGAAATCTGGCGCGACACTTGCCTGCTGCTTGGCGCGCCCATGCAAAAAGGCCCCAAAGAAAAGCGTGTGCGAGAACTGTTGGCCCCACTAGAAGCCGCTATGGGCGGTGCCATAGAGCTTGATAAAAACGGCCGCTTCTATTTGCGCAGTGCTGACGGTCGTGTGGAAATGCCGCTGGTGGCGGAAGGCCTGCGCAAGCTGGGCATGCTGTCGCGGTTAATCAGCACCGGCGCGTTGCTCGACAAGGGGTATTTATTCTGGGACGAACCCGAAGCCAACCTCAACCCAAGGCTCATTAAATCGGTTGCCAAAAGCATCCTTGACCTGTCTGGCGCAGGCATCCAGGTCTTCATTGCCACGCACAGCCTTTTTCTACTGCGTGAGATCGAAATATTACTCGCCAACAAAGCCAATAAAAATATCAAGGCGAGGTTCTTCGGGCTACATCGCAAAGACGACGGCATTGAAATCCAGCAGGGCGACAGCCCCGATGATCTGGGCGACATTGCCGCACTCGATGAAGAGCTAGCGCAATCCGACCGTTTTTTGGCCGAGGACATCTAAGCATGCAGCGCTACAACGTGGATGGCTTGAGCTTTGACTTCTCTGACAACTGGCAAGTCAGTCAATATGACGTTTGGTCGTTTTACCGGAACCAAGTGTCGCGGATGTGGAACGGCATCAAAGCATTAGACCTTCTGGCCGTGGCCCCCAACAAAACAGCATGGCTCATCGAGGTAAAAGACTACCGTCAACAGCAGCGCACCAAGCCCTCCGAACTGGGCGATGAAGTGGCACACAAGGTGTTTGACACACTGGCGGCGTTAATCCCCGCTAAAAACTGCGCCAACGACGCAGGCGAAAAACAAATTGCCCGTGCAGTCACCCTCGCGCGCAGTCTGCGGGTGGTTCTGCATCTTGAGCAGCCCGCCAAACACTCAAAACTACGCCCCATCGCCATCAGTCCCGCTGATGTAAAGCAAAAAATCCGCCAGCTACTCAAGCCTGTTGATGCACATCCACTCGTCGTCAGCAAAGCAAACTTGGGTGCGCTTGAATGGTGCGTGAACTAATCAGCACCCCAGTTTCATATTTTCAAAACTTATCATCTGACTCAAAACATGCAAAACGCCAAAACCCAAGCCCTCCGCGAGCAGATTGCCAAACTGGTGGATGAGTACGCCGCTATCGCCCTGGCACCGCAACCCTTCCTCCCGGGTCTATCGGTCGTCCCCCCCTCCGGCAAAGTCATAGGCGCAGAAGAACTCAAAAACATGGTTGAAGCCAGCCTGGACGGCTGGCTAACCACAGGCCGCTTCAACGCCGAATTTGAGAAAAAGCTTGCCGCCTTCATCGGCATCAAGCACCTGATCACCGTCAACTCCGGCTCGTCCGCCAACCTGGTCGCGTTCAGCACCCTCACATCCCCCAAGCTGGGCGAGCGTGCCATCAAAAAAGGCGATGAAGTCATTGGCGTGGCGGCGGGCTTCCCCACCACCGTCAACCCCATCCTGCAATTTGGCGCGGTGCCGGTGTTTGTGGATGTGGACCGCCTCACCCACAACATTGATGCCAGCAAGATCGAAGCCGCCATCAGCCCCAAAACCAAAGCCATCATGCTGGCGCACAGCCTGGGCAACACCTTTAACCTGGACGTGGTCACCGCCCTGTGCAAAAAGCACAACTTGTGGCTGGTAGAAGACTGTTGCGACGCGCTGGGCACCACCTACCGTGGCCAGATGGTCGGCACCTTTGGCGACATTGGCACGCTCAGCTTTTACCCGGCGCACCACATCACCATGGGTGAAGGCGGCGCGGTGTTTACCAAGCACGATGAGCTTAAAACCATTGCCGAGAGCTTTCGCGACTGGGGCCGCGATTGTTATTGCCAGCCCGGCAAAGACAACACCTGTGGCAAACGCTTTTGCCAGCAATTGGGTGACTTGCCTTACGGCTACGACCACAAATACACCTACAGCCACCTGGGCTACAACCTCAAAATCACCGACATGCAAGCTGCCTGCGGTTTGGCCCAATTGGAGAAAGCCCCGCAATTCATCCAGGCCCGCAAAGACAACTTTGCCTTCCTGAAAGAGCGCCTGAAAGACTGCGAAGAATTCGTCAGCCTGCCCGAGCCCACCGAGCACTCCGATCCCTCGTGGTTCGGCTTCCCGATCACCCTGAAAGAAAACTGCCCGGTGACGCGGCTGGACCTGCTGACCTACCTGGACCAGAACAAAGTCGGCACGCGCCTGCTGTTTGCCGGCAACCTGACGCGCCAACCCTACATGGCCGGGGCCAACTACCGCATCAGCGGCGACCTGACCAATACCGACAACGTGATGAACAACACCTTCTGGATTGGGGTGCAACCGGCGCTGACCCGGGAGATGCTGGAGTTTGCGGCAGCCAAGATCGAGTCCTACCTTGGTGTTAACTTTTAATAGTTAAAACGCCCTCTAGCTCATATAAAAAAAGCGTAAGCAGCTATTAGAAACAGAGCAAATAAGCGATGTCAAAAAATAAAATCCTGCTCGTGCAAAGCGTGCCTGTCACCATCATTGAGCAGTCAGAGACCGATTACATCTCGCTAACCGACATGGTGCGCCAAAGCGAAAGTGGCTCTGTGGTCATCGACAACTGGTTGCGCAACAAAAATACGCTTGAGTTTTTATCTGTATGGGAAGAGATTTACAACCCGGGTTTTAATTCCCTCGAATTCGAGGAGATTAAAAAGGACGCGGGACTTAACCGCTTCACGATGTCGGTCAAGCAATGGATTACCCGAACCCATGCGACAGGCGTGATGGCCAAAGCAGGGCGCTACGGTGGCACCTACGCTCACAAGGACATTGCATTTGAGTTTGCCAGTTGGATCAGCCCCAAGTTCAAGCTCTACCTGATCAAAGAGTTTCAGCGTTTAAAAGATGACGAGATACAGTCCAAAACGCTTGAATGGAACCTAACGCGTTCGTTAAGCAAAATCAATTACCGCATCCATACCGATGCCATTGCACAAACTTTAATCCCCGCGAGTATCACACCCCTGCAAACAGGTTTGATCTATGCTTCAGAAGCTGACGTGCTAAATGCAGCCTTGTTTGGCATGACAGCCAAGCAGTGGCGTGAACAAAATCCAAACAGCAAGGGCAACATCCGCGACTGCGCCACTGTCGAGCAACTGGTCGTGCTATCTAACCTTGAAAGCATCAACGCCGAGTTAATCCGGCAAGGTGTGGCGCAGGTAGGGCGGCTGAAGACATTAAATGCCACCGCTATTTATCAGATGCGATCGTTGCTAGCTAGCCCCGCAGTTAAGAAATTAAAGTAGTGCGTAGCGTTTATGAAATCACCCTCTAGCCCCCGTCCAGTATGCGTAAGAAGCTACTAAAAATATAGCAGAATTCCCGCATAAAAAGTGAACCTATCGCCATGCGCCTAACCCCAGACCAAGTACAAGCCATTCGCCACACCGCCCAGCGGGTGCTGGGGGTGGGCGCGCAAGTTAGCGTGTTTGGATCCATGGCGCTGGACGACCGCAGGGGCGGCGATATAGATTTGTTTTTTGAGACCGATGCCCGGTTTGCCAACCGTGCCCAAGTGCTTTGCCAACTGCACGGCGCCTTGACGCTCGCACTGGGTGACCGCAAGATCGACGTCATACTCAAAGACGCTAACACCCCGTCGGCCCCCGTTTTTGAAATTGCCAAACGAACCGGAGTTTTATTATGAGCCTGCGCTACCTGCCGGAGCATGCCGAGCACGCATTGCTGGCGCTTGAGTTAGCCCGTAAAGAGACCACGCATCTTCGTTATACCCACCGCACGCTATTTGCACAGCCGATGGACGCAGACTGGGTGAAGCAACTCAACTCCCGCGACGATTTGGCCGAAAAAGTCGATGCTTTTGTCAGCCGCTTTGGTCGATTGCAAGATCACCTTGGCGAAAAGTTGATTCCCCGCTTTGCTGCCTTGTTGGGCGAGTCACCCAAATCCATGTTGGACGTGCTCGCCTTCGCTGAAAAAATGCAATGGATTGAAAATGCCGAGATTTTTATTGGCGCCAGAAAGCTGCGCAACCTGTTGGTGCATGAGTACATGTCGGACGCCGAGCTTTTTCTGCAAGCCCTGCTAACCGCCCGTGAAGCGGCAAAAATGCTTTTTGATGCAGTTACCGCGATCGAAGCTGAAGCCGTTGCGGTGGGTATTTTAAAAGCTAATCAGCCTCTAGCCCCCGTGTAGCAAGCGTAAGAAGCTATTGAAAACAGAGCAATAACCGAATGCAAGCCCAGACCCCTCAAAGCCGCCAAGATGCAAGCGGATCGGGCTTTAACTTTTTAAAAGAAATAATTCTGTTGTGAACAACATTAAAACGAATATTTATTTGGGATTATTTATTAAATGAACACGATGCAGGTTATGGAAAAAGTAAAGGTAAGCGAGTTGATTGCTCAAGCTCTTGAAGACTTGGGAATTGAACATGTTTTTGGCATCATTGGCGCAGGCAACGTGCATTTGTACGAGGCCATTTCTCGCCGCGGCTTCACGGAGATCATCTGCGTCCACCACGAGCAAGCAGCTTGTATGGCGATGCAAACCTATTACCGCACCTGCGGCAAGTTGTCGGCAGCTCTGCTAACCACCGGCGCAGGCTCGACCAACGGGGTCACAGGCGTGGTGTCTGCATGGGCTGATTCGATCCCGTGCATCGTTATTGCCGGTAACGAAAACTCCAAATTCACCAAGGTTGAGAATACGCACCGCATGTGGGGCGTGCAGGGCTACGACTCAGTCGATATGGTTCGCAAGGTCACCAAATATGCTCATCGCGTAACTTCGCCAGAGCAGGCGGTCTACGAGATTCAGAAAGCAGCACATGTTGCGCTCAATCAGCGTCCCGGCCCGTGCTGGATCGAAATCCCTATGGACATCCAGTCAAACCGAATTGATCCAGCAACCTCCGCTCAGTTTTTGGCACCAACCTCGGTAAATCATTTGACTCCACAAATGGCAGTGCAGGTTGACAGCGTTGTGAGCGCCTTGCTTACGGCGCAGCGTCCGTTACTCTGGCTCGGCAATGGCATACGCCTTGCCGGTGCAGAAAAGAAGATTGAGCCCCTGCTTGACTTGCTAGGCGTCCCAGCGCTGGTGTCATGGGCCGGAATTGACATGATCGACTCAAAGCATCCCCTCGTGTTTGGTCGCGCAGGCGTGTATGGTCAACGCGCCGCCAACTTCATTTTGCAAAATTGTGATTACCTGCTGACCATTGGCACCCGCTTGGCGATTCCGCAAATTGGCTACGACTTATCAGAACTGGCGCGCGGCGCGCGGATTGACGTGGTTGACATCGATCCACAAGAAGCATCCAAACATCAGACACGTACCCAGGAAATGATTGAGTGTGATGCCGCTGTATTCATGAGCGCGCTGACAGAGCGGCTGCAGCAATTGGTCATTACTCGCAAGACTGACTGGCTTGCAAGATGCAATGCGTACCAAGATCAGTTTCCCTGGGTCGGGCCAGAGCACGACGACAAGGGTGGCTTCATTAACTCGTACCGTTTCATGGAACGTCTAAACACCTTCTTCAAGAAAGACCAGATCGTTGTCACCGATATGGGCACGGCTTTGTTGTGCGCCCATCAAGCCCTGCACATTGCGGACGGTCAGCGGTTAATGACCTCAACGGGTCTGGGCGAAATGGGCTATGGCCTACCTGCCGCCATAGGTGCGTCGTTCGCACTTAATCATGGAGAGGTGATGTGCCTCAATTGCGATGGCGGCATGATGCTTAATTTGCAAGAGATGCAAACGATTGCTCACCACAAGCTGCCCATCAAACTATTCATCTTTAACAATGACGGCTACCTGATGATCAAGCATACGCAAAATGCTTTATTCAAAACCGGCTACGTTGGCACCGACAAAGCCTCTGGTGTATCTTGTCCTGACTTTGCCAAGATTGCTGCTGCATTTGATATGCCCGCTTACCAGATACACAACTGGGATGAGTGCGATGAAACGCTCGCCAAGGTGCAAGCCGCCACTGGCCCGGTTATCTGTGAAGTGTTCATGCATCCGGAGCAACTCTTCACCCCTAAGCTTTCACTGGTATCCAAGGAAGACGGCACGCTGGTCTCGCCGCCACTCGAAGATTTGTCACCGCTAGTACCCCGTGACGTGCTAGAGCGTGCCATGCTGATCGGCGTACACGAAAAATCCAAGTCGCTTTAAGCTAAAGGCCCAAATGACATCCCCCCACAAACTCAAAATTGCCATCATCGGCACTGGCAACATCGGCACTGACTTGATGATTAAAGTCATGCGCACCCAGGGTATGACCTGCACGTTGTTTGCGGGTCGCAATTTCAATTCAACGGGCATGAAGCGCGCCAATGCATTGGGCGTGCCGATTTCCGACCGTGGCATTGAAGCCATCGTCAACAACCCTGCAATTTGCGATGTCGTCTTTGACTGCACCTCGGCGAACGCCCACATGGAACACTGGCCCATTTTGGACAAACTTGGCAAGACCGTCATCGACATGACCCCGGCCAAGTTGGGTGAACTTTGTGTGCCAGCCCTGAATGCTGAAGAATGTGTAGCCACCGGGGCAAGAAACGTCAATATGGTGACCTGTGGTGGGCAGGCCTCTATCCCCATCGCCTATGCCATCTCGCAAGTGCATAGCCACATTGAGTACATCGAGGTGGCCTCCAGCATCGCGTCCAGAAGCGCTGGCCCCGCCACCCGACAAAATCTTGATGAATATATCGAAACCACCCAAGACGCACTCATGGCGCTAACAGGTGCAAAGCACACCAAAGCGATCCTGATCTTGAATCCGGCCATGCCGCCTATCGATATGCAAACCACGATCTACGCCAAGATCGCCAATCCAGACCTGCCTGCTATTCAAGCAGCGGTAAATGCGATGGTTGAAAAAATAAAGCAATATGTACCGGGCTACAAACTGATCTTGCCACCGACCATACAAGACAACAAAATCGTTGTTACAGTTAAAGTTGTTGGCGCCGGTGATTACCTCCCGCAATATGCAGGTAACTTGGACATCATTAACTGTGCAGCGATTGCCATGGCTGAACTCATCGCGAAATCTGCATCCTTTCGGGAGTCATCGACATGACCAAAAAAATCCTTATCAGTGACCCCACTCTGCGCGACGGCAATCATGCGGTACGCCATCAACTTAGTCGCGAGAGCTTCGTTGCTTATTGCAAGGCGGCAGAAGCTGCCGGTGTGCCTATCGTTGAAGTTGGGCATGGCAATGGTTTGGGTGCATCGTCCATGCTGGTGGGTGAGTGCCTGCTGAGCGACGACGACATCTTGATGCTATCGCGCACCAACCTGGTTAAGTCACGCCTCGGCATCCATGTGATACCAGGCTTTGCAACCATCAAGACCGATTTGGCCAAAGCAGTGGATGCTGGCGTAGATGTATTTCGCATTGCTTCACACTGCACCGAGGCCGACATCACCGACCGCCATATCGGCTACATCCGCAACGTTGGCAAGGAGGCATTTGGCGTGCTGATGATGAGCCACATGGCAACGCCCGCCATTTTGCTGGAAGAAGCCAAAAAGATGGAGTCCTATGGTGCTGAAGCCGTCATCATCATGGACTCAGCAGGGGCTTATTTCCCTGAAAATGTCACCGAACGCATTTCAACGCTGGTAGATGGTTTGTCAATTCCCGTAGGCTTTCATGGCCACAATAATCTGGGAATGGCCGTTATAAATTCTGTAGCTGCCGTCAATGCCGGTGCCACCATTATTGATGGAACCATTCGCGGCTTTGGCGCTGGGGCCGGTAACACCCAGCTTGAAGTATTGGTGGCTGTGTTTGATCGACTAGGGTTTGAGACGGGTATTGACCTGTACAAGATTCTGGATGCTGCCGATGTCGCCGAGAAAGAATTCAACCCAGTAGCTGCCAGTATTTCACCCATGTCCATTGTGAGTGGTTTGTCTGGCGTTTTCTCTGGCTTTGCCAAACCCGTTGCGCAAGCCGCTAAAGAATACAAGGTTGATGGACGCGACATCTTCTTCGGTCTTGGTAAGCGTAATGCCGTGGCTGGGCAAGAAAGTCTGATCTTTGAAGTTGCCAGAGAATTGGCAGCCCAAAACACCTCATTGAGAACTTAATCCATGCCAATAGATCGTTTTTTGGAAGTCCGTCAAGATTGTTTGCTTGCCTGTGCTTCGCAACCTCAGATTCGCTCCAAGCTCGGCCTGCAACACATTGCAGTGACTGGTGGTACTGGTTTTTTGGGTACCTGGATCGCAGAGACAGTAGCAGCGCTCAACGATGAGCACCGCCTTGGCATCACGCTCGATCTGTATGCGCGTAGTGTCAATGATTGGGCACTGAAGTATCCGCACCTATCCGCGCGGAGCGATATCCATTTGAAGGCGCAAGATGTGCGCTCACCGTTTGAATTTGCCCGCAACACCAACTTTGTGGTGCATGCAGCCGGCATTCCTAACAACCGGGTGCATTCATCTGACCCGCTGCGCGTGCAGCAAACCACCCTACTGGGATTGAACAACGCCCTTGACGCCGCAACCCAACTTGATAACCTGTCGCGGTTTTTGAACGTCAGTTCTTGCCTGGTTAGTGGCTCACCGAACCGCCCGGGCGCGCTGACTGAAACCGACTATTTTCCTATTCCATGCGGACAGTTACACACGGTTTACGTGGAAGCCAAACGTGCGGCAGAAAACCTGGCGGCGATTTATCGTAGTCAGTTCCGCATGCCCATCAGTACCATCCGCCCGTTCACCTTCGCCGGACCTTACCAAGAGTTAGACCGCCCTTGGGCGCTGAACAGCTTTCTGCGTGACGTGCTTACTGGCAGCGATATTCGCATTCATGGCGACGGCACTGCACGCCGCAGCTATATGTATGGCAGCGACGCCGCCTGGTGGACGCTGGCTGCACTGGTCAATGGCGCCGATGGCGCAACCTACAACGTGGGCAGTTCAACTGCCGTGACCCATCTGGAGCTGGTCAAACTCATTGGAGAACATATTTCACCCAAGCCGCGCGTGGTGCTCAATACCGTGCCTTCGAAGCAGGGGCAGCAAGACGATTTGTACCCGAACACCACCACCACCCAGAAAGCCCTGGGTGTGACTCAGACGTGTTCGTTGGAGCAGACCGTTAACAAGACATGGCGCTGGTTCTCAGCAGAGCGTTAAGCCATGCGCATAGCCATCCTAGGCGCCACCAGCCAGATTGCTACAGATCAGAAGCTGCTATTTTTATCCAATGATTGAATCACAACAATTAATATCAGAATCCAACCCAGTAATTCGGGAAGATTTAAAGCGCATCGCTTCAGCTACGCTTCCTTGGGAAGACCTGCGAGACAAAACTGTATTAGTTACAGGCGGCGGCGGGTTTTTAGCAGCCTATTTGGTTAAGTCTTTGCTGGCAGTTGGAGGGTTGAATAAACTGAATATCAAAGTAATCTGTGTCGCCAGAAGCACTCGGAGCGTCGAAGCTCGACTTTCAGCATACTTAGGCGCCCCAGATTTATTCGTTGTGCAGCACGACGTATCACAACCGCTGCCGGGTGATTTCCCGCGCGCTGACTTCATCATTCATAGCGCAAGCCAAGCCAGCCCAAAATACTATGGGGTCGACCCGGTCGGTACCTTGCTTGCAAATTCGGCCGGCACTATGTACCTGCTGGAGCATGCGGTAAAAAGCCAAGCTGAGAAGTTTCTGTTCTTCAGTAGCGGTGAGGTTTACGGCGTACCCATTGACTCGAATCAGTTGGTTGGAGAACAGGATTACGGTTACATCGACCCAATGAATGTGCGCTCGTGCTACGCAGAGAGCAAACGGATTGGCGAGACCATGTGTGCTGCTTGGAGGCAGCAATACGGGTTGCACACCACTGTCGTGCGCCCATTCCATACTTACGGACCAGGTATGGCGTTGGACGACGGTCGCGTATTTGCTGACTTTGTGGCTGATGTCGTTGCGAAAAGGAACATTATTCTCAAAAGCGACGGATTGGCCCTGCGTCCGTTCTGCTACATCGCTGATGCCACCATCGGCTTCTTGACTGTACTCCTGTCCGGTGGCAAAGCAGAGGCTTATAACGTGGGTAATCCAGAAGCCGAAATATCAATTAGAGACTTGGCAACGGTAGTTGCAGGGCTCTTCCCCGAGCGTGGGATTGGCACGCAGTTTGATGTACCAGTCAGAAGCAGTGCATATCTAAAAAGCCCTATAACTCGCTCTTGTCCTTCAATCGAAAAGATTAAATCTTTGGGGTGGTCGCCCATTGTTACCGTACAGGATGGTTTTCGCAGAACTATTCAATCGTTTCTTTGAATATGCAACCTGGCAATTTATTTAATGAGTGTTCTTCAACTGAAAATTTCCCGCTTTAGAGCTATTGCTGGTTTGGACTTTCATGTGCTGGTCACGCTGCTATTTCGCGGGTGGGGAATCTTGGCTGGTGGGGCCACAGTATTCCTGTTGCCGCTTTGGCTAAGTCCTACCGAGCAGGGTTATTACTTCACCTTCGCAAGCGTGCTTGCGCTTCAGGTTTTCTTTGAGTTGGGGTTGAATCAGATCGTCATGCAGCTTGTCAGTCATGAAGTGGCTCACTTGACCGAAACGTCCGACGGACGGCTGACTGGCAAAGAATCGCATCTGGGTCGGCTCAGTTCACTGGCGCGGCTGATACGCCGTTGGTATGGTGTTTCGGCCATGCTGTTCGCGATCATAGGGGGCATTGCCGGTGCCGTCTTCTTTAGCCAAAAAGGAACTGAACCTGTGTCCGTTTGGCTGGGTGCATGGGTTGTGTTGGTTGGTGCTACCGCAGTCAACCTATGGCTAAGCCCTGGGCTTGCGGTAATGGAAGGCTGTGGCAAAGTTGGGCAGGTTGCACGCCTGCGCCTGGTGCAGTCGGTGCTGGGGTACGCCATTCTTTGGGCAACGCTACTATCGGGCGGCGGCTTGTGGGCCGCAACTGTCATGCCCGTCGTCAGCGCCTTATGCACGGGCTACTGGCTAAAAGCGCATGGCAATATGTTGCACTGGCTGTCCAGCCAAGCGGTGGATATAAAAAACCAGTTGAACTGGCGCAAAGATGTACTGCCATTGCAATGGCGCATCGCATTAAGCTGGGCCAGTGGTTACCTTATATTTAATCTGTTCACACCCATGGTTTTTTCACATCATGGTGCTGTCGAAGCGGGTCGACTTGGAATGGCGCTAACGGTGTTCTCTGCCATATCAACTATCGGCATGAGCTGGGTTAATGCCAAGGCACCGAATTTCACAATGCACATTGCCCGTGGCGAGCGACGTGAATTGAATAGTTTATTCAAAGCCTTGTTTATCCGCTCAACTGTAGCCATCGCATTAACGTCAACAGGTTTCGTATTCGTTGCCTGGTATTTAACCCAGATAGGGCTGCCACTGATGCTGCGCATTGCATCCCCAAACGTATTGGCTGTTTTGGCAATAGTTACAACAGTCAATTCAATGGTGTTCGCCATGGCCATTTACATGCGTGCACATCGTGAGGAGCCCATGTTGACGCAGTCTATTGTTGTTGGTGTAATGATTGCCTCCGTTGTTTATATGGGGTCAATATATGGCATTCTCACCATGATGCTTTTGTATATGGCTATATGTGTTTTTGTTTCTCTGCCTTGGACGATATGGTTGTTTTATCGATATTTAAAAAGAACTAATTAATGTCTAGTCCCTTACTCACAATAGTTATCCCGACCTATAACCGGGCCGAGTGTCTATCCCTGCTATTAACAACGTTGGCGTTGGAATTGCGCGGTCTTGAAGACAAAGTTGAATTGATTGTTGGAAACAACGCATCAACTGACCACACGCCTATAGTGATCGAGGCTTTTCTTAAGTTATGTCCCAATGCTCAGATATTGCATAATTCTGAAAACCTTGGGCCTGACGAAAATTTTTGTAGATGTATAGATCAAGTTAAAACCCGGTTTTTTTGGATGATTGGTGATGACGACCTTCCTAAATCAGGTGCATTACGCCAAATAGTTAATTTATTGGAATGCGAAGACACAGACATTCTTTACCTGAGCAGTGAATGGATGCCACATATTACTAGTTCGGATGATGGAGAACCCATTACTACACTAGCGACCATAGTGCTTTCACGTGAAGATTTCGCGCAGCAAGTTAATGTATGGGTCACATTTATATCTGGTATGGTGGTCAATCTAGAGCGGCTATATGAACTGAACTCTGGACTCAGCACCCGTCGATTTACCGGGACTAGCCTCGTGCAACTTGGCTGGATACTGCCACTTTTAATGACTGGCAGTCATTTTAAAATTATTGAACAGCGCTGCATTCTTGCTACGTCTGGTAATACTGGTGGCTACAAGTTGGTCACAACATTTGGAGGTAATTTTCCTGTCATCTTACATTCTGTATGTGGGAAAAATTCAGCTGTAACTAAACAGATTGAAAAGCATTTGATATTTAGTTATTTGCCTGGCCTCATATGGATAAGTCGTTTCGGCGAAGGCGGCATATTTATGTCGGAGAATTTAATAAAATCAGTAGCTCCATTTAGAGGCTATATTTCATATTGGCTAATATTATTCCCGGTAATTTTATTGCCAAAATTTCTAACTAGATGTGTTTTATTTTTTTCTAGAATGTATTTTAAGCTATTTAAATAATATTATTCGTATTTTTCTTGGCTAAGCATGGTGTGCTATTTTGTTATCCGTCTTTATAAATTAGTTATGTATTTTAAAAAGCATATTTCGACTATTTCCAGTGTTATCTCTAATGAGAAGCCGCGTGTTGCTTTGTTTCGCATAATCAGCTTTATATTTTATATATTAGAAGGTAAGTTTGCTGCTTTTTGTATTGGATGGAAAAACTCATATCTTGGAAAGGGCTCGCGAGTAATTGGTACGAGATTTATCGTTTTAACAGAATCAGTTTCAATAGGTCGTCATGCCTGGATAGAAGTAATAGTTAATCCTTTTGATAGTAAGGTATATCCAGTCATAAGCATCGGTCGTGGATTTTATGCTTCTGAGCATTTACATATTTCAGCCATAAATAGAATTGAAATAGGCGATGATTGCTTATTTGGAAGTGGGGTATATATCAGTGATCATAATCATGGCTCATATAAAGGTGATGTGCAAAGTCACCCGTGTGAACCGCCTGTTTTACGCCGTTTGTCATCACATGGCCCTGTGCGAATTGGCTGCAATGTTTGGATTGGTGATAACGTCGCAATCATAGGCTCTGTTCAGATTGGGAGTGGGGTAATTATTGGAGCTAATTCAATCGTGACAAGCGATGTACCCAATAATGTAATTATTGGTGGGATACCTGCAAAAATAATAAAAAGATTTAATTTTTTAAATAAGAAATGGGAATCATGTCCGAAGAACTAAAGAGTAAAAAGGCTGCACGCATCATCGCTTTTTATTTGCCGCAATTTCACCCGACACTTGAAAATAATCAATGGTGGGGTAATGGCTTTTCAGAGTGGACAAATGTTGCTAGTGCTAAATCTTTGTATAAGGGGCATGAGCAACCTGTCATTCCCGCTGACTTGGGTTTTTATGATCTGAGGTTGCCTGAAACACGCGTTGCACAGGCTGAAATGGCTGCAGACAATGGTGTTGCTGGTTTCTGTTATTGGCATTATTGGTTTGACGGTCGCAGAATGTTGGAGCGTCCATTTAATGAGGTTCTTAAGTCCGGTTCACCAGATTTTCCATTTTGCTTGGGTTGGGCAAATCACTCATGGAATGGAATTTGGAAAGATGAACCGCACCGTAGGCTTATTGATCAGACATACCCAGGGGATGCCGATGATAGAGCACACTTTGATTATTTGTTAAATGCTTTCCGTGATCACCGTTATATGACTGTGGATGGAAAGCCTATATTAGTAATATTTAAACCTACGGATATGCCAGATGCAAAAATAAGATTTGATCTTTGGCGTGAATTAGCATTGAAGGCAGGACTAAAGGGCTTGCACATCATCGGTATAAATATGCTTGACTTTAAAGATGCGGCTGCACTTGGACTAGATGCAATTACCCTTTCTACGTTAGCGGTGACAAACACAGCAAATCCTGTTCTTAATGAAGCTGCAAGAATCGTGTGGGGTATTAGAAGACGGTTAGGTATGGGCGGCCCACGCATTGTTGACTATAGCGAGGCGATTAAACATCTGGTGCCCGATCTCAATCAGTTCGATTGCGAGGCTTATCCATGCGTTTATCCGAACTGGGATAACACGCCACGCAAGGGGCGTAAGGGCCTGGTACTTGCGAATTCAACACCTGCACTTTTTGAAGAGCATTTAAGAAACGCAGTACATGCATTGGGTGATCGCACGGATGAACACAAAATTATATTTGTGAAATCATGGAATGAATGGGCAGAAGGGAATCATTTAGAGCCGGACACCAAATGGGGTATGAAATATTTGCAAGCACTTAAGCGGGTGATTGGATGAATGGAAATATTTTTAACGCAACGGTATTAAAAAATAGATCATTTGGTAAGTATGAAATTGCAACGCTATCCGTTTGTGTCTTTGTTTTTTTATTGTCATTATTGATTTCGCCTTATTACATTTACGGAGATCAAAATTCTTACAAAAATACTTATGATGGAATATCAAATTTAAGTTTATTGGAAGGGTTTTATTTTTATAATTCTAATCTTGGGAGTCAAGAGTTAGTACATTACTTTATCACTTGGCTCGCTAGTGGGGCAGGTTTTGATAAAGATCTAATCATGGCGATGTCTAATTCGTTGCTTGCATATTTATCAATGAAGTTTTTTGAGAAATTAAAGGTATCTGTTTTTGTTGCTTCAGTGATAACTAGTTCAAATTTTTATTACTTTGTTCTGTACTTTGCTGCTGAAAGATTGAAGTTTGGATTTATTTTCTTGTTTATTTCTTTGTTGGTTAAAAACAATAAAAAATTATTTCTTCTATCTGCAGTTTTGGCAGTGCTTTCGCATGTTCAAGTTTTATTAATTTATGTTTCAATGTTTTTCATTCGCATTGGCTCTAGTTTATTGAAATTTTATAAAGCTTTTAATGTGGTTTTTATTGATATTTTTTCCCTGGTTTTTTTGTTGCTGCTGTCTTTGTTGTTGTTTTTATTTTTGGGTGATCATATGTATTCAAAATATGAATATTACTATGATATTGCTGCACAGAAAAATTTGGCTGATTTGTTTGTGGTCAGTGTTTTAGCCATTCTTTCTTTTTGGTACGCAAAGAGTAAAATTCAGTCTATTTTTGTATTTATTCCCGTTATATTGGCTGTTTTTTTTGTGGGGTCTGATCGTATTAATATGATGGCTTACTTCATTTTTTTGTATTATGGTTTGAAAAATAATAATGGTTTAAATTTTGGTGTCATTGGAACTGTAATTTATTTTGCATTCAAGTCATTTTTATTTATTTATTGTATTATTGAGTATGGGGATGGATTTAATAATAACATTTCATCTATAAATTCATTGTTTTCGTAATTATTAAATTTTAATGAGTGCTATGCCATTTCATATTGAAGATAACTGGTTATGAAGACGCTGGCTATCACGGGTGCTTCCGGTTTTATTGGTGTCCATTTGGTGCGTGCGTTGTTGGCTGCGGGTGGTAATCGAATAAAGATTCTTACCAGGTCGTTAAACATTGATTCGACACGCGATGCATTTCCGCCGGAGGTCGAAATAGTCGTGGGTGATATTACGAATTTGGCTTCACTGGATGGCTTTCTCGAGCCGGGGTGTACGCTAATAAATTTGGCGTATCTCGTTGATGAAGACGATTCCATAAATGTTGCCGCCATCAACAACCTGCTTGTCGCGTGTAAGTCGGCGCGAATAGCTCGGTTTATTCATTGCAGTACAGCCGATGTGGCAGGGCGGACTCCCGATCAACGGGTGATGGAGTCAAGCCCTTGTCGTCCCTTCACTGCCTATGCCATGACTAAACTGAAGTTGGAGGCGGTAATTCTCGCAAGTGGTCATGATTGCTTCGATGTTGCGATATTGCGCCCAACGGCAGTCTTCGGGCCAGGTGGTCAAAATTTGAAGAAGCTTGCTCAAGACCTTGTTCACGGCGTTCGCTTATTTAATAAACTTAAATCCTTGGTTTTTGGGTTCCGTAGCATGAACTTGATCCACGTAGATAATGTGGTCGCTGCACTTATTTTTTTGATTGATGACATTAGTGCTTTTGATGGAGAAGTGTTTATCGTCTCTGACGACGACGCCTCCGCTAATAATTTTTTTAGTGTGAGACTGGCTCTGATAAATGGGTTTGGGATCCGCGACATAAGCTGGCCACATATTTTTTTCCCAACATGGTTGCTTTCGCTGATGCTTCGCTTGCTAATGAAAAATAATGTCAATCCACTTTGTCGTTACGACTCTGGAAAATTACGTTTTCTTGGCTTTAGAGGCCCAATGTCATTTGATGAAAGTTTGTCTAGTTATATTGCCTGGTATCGTTCTGCTTGTCTGAAGTCTCCAGGAAAGGTTGATTCGTAATGCGAGTACTCAATGTCAATTCAACCCTTGATCTGAAAAGCGGCGGCGGAACAGCTGAAAGAACTTTTCAGATGAGTCGGTTCATTAGTAGACTCGATGCGCGTTGTACTGTCCTCACGCTTGATATGGGGCTGGATACTGCACGTGTGGCAGCACTGTTTCCCGCCAGGTTGGTTGCCTTGCCTTGTATTTGGCCTCGGTTTTATGTTCCCGCATTTAAATGGAGCGCTATTCGTCGCTTGGTGAGCGAGGCCGATGTAGTCCACCTGATGGGGCATTGGAGTTTGCTCAATGCAATGATCTACTTTGTTCTCCGTTCCAAGGGTCGGCCCTATGTCGTTTGTCCTGCAGGCGCTTTGCCTATGTTCGGGCGTTCTGCATGGCTCAAGCGCCTGTATAACCTGTTGGTAGGGCAGTCGATAATTCGAAATGCATCGGCCTGGATTGCCGTGACCGAGGGAGAGTTACCTCAGTTCCAAGACTACGGCGTGTCTGCGTCACAGGTCACTGTTATTCCAAACGGTGTGTGCGAAGATGATTTTGCGGTCACGAATGAGCAGAGTCTGTCTGAGAGATATGGCTTGGCCGAGGACCCAATCATATTATTCATGGGACGCCTCAATCTGATAAAGGGCCCTGATCTGTTGCTTGACGCATTCATCAGCGTCTGCGCACAGTTGCCAGGGCACCAACTTGTGTTTGCGGGGCCGGATGGAGGCATGCTGTCGACCCTTCAAGCATCTGTGCAAATGCATGGTTTGGGCGAACGTGTTCATTTTCTTGGGCATGTGGAGGGTGAGGGCAAGGCTATGTTGTATCGACATGCCGCATTGCTGGTTGTCTCATCTAGGCAAGAGGCCATGTCCATCGTCGCGCTGGAAGCCGGCATCTGCGGGACCGCCGTGCTGCTCACTGATCAATGTGGTTTCAGCGATGTCAGATCGGTAGACCCCCGACTTGAAGTGGCAGCGAATGCTGCTGCGATTGCCGATGGCCTAGTCCAACTTCTGACAGACCCAGGCGTCCTTGCACAGATCGCGCCAATCTGGAAACGATTTGTCTCGCAGCACTACACCTGGGATGTCATCGCACCCAACTACATTAAGCTGTACCAGAAGATTCTGGCAAAGTAAGTACGCCAGTGAATGTACTAGTCATTACGCAATATTTCTGGCCGGAGACGTTTCGGATTACAGAGGTCGTGCAGTCGCTACGCGATACAGGCTGTGAAGTCTCTGTGCTGACTGGTCAGCCGAACTACCCTGATGGCTTGGTTCATAGTGGTTATTCGGCAGCGTCGCTGTGCACACAAATCCACGATGGTCTGACGATCTACCGTGTGCCTCTGGTTCCACGCGGCCGTAGTTCAGCACTTCGCCTGGTACTCAACTACCTGTCTTTCATCGTGTCGGGTGTCGTGTTTGGCTCTTGGCTATTGCGTGGGCAGCGCTTCGACGTGATACTCGTTTATGCGCCCTCACCGATCCTGCAGGCTATTCCGGCGGTATGGCTGGCCTGGCTCAAAAATATCAAGTTGGTTACTTGGGTGCAGGACCTCTGGCCTGAGAGTTTGAGTGCAACTGGCTTTGTTCACAATCAAAAAATACTGATTGCTGTGGCCGCCGTTGTGCGCTGGATCTATCGTAAAAACGATTTGTTGTTAGTGCAGTCGCAGGCTTTCGTCGAGCCGGTTTTAAAGATGGCCGACAACACGCCAGTGGTGTACCACCCTAATCCGGGTGAACTTGCTTTTTCGACACCGGATACCGGGCAGGTATCACCGCTACAACTTAAGCCTGGTTTTAATATTGTTTTTGCGGGCAACCTGGGCACTGTGCAGGCGCTTGATACCATTCTGGCAGCCGCACAGTTATTGCGCGATGAGCAAGATGTGCGCTTTGTATTGGTAGGGAGTGGTAGCCGCAGTGAATGGCTTCACCGCGAGGTAGATCGTCTTGGCTTGGATAACGTGAATCTGCCCGGCCGCTTCTCTCCGTCGGATATGCCGGGTATTTTGGCCCAAGCTTCGGCTGTTTTAGTTAGTTTGGTTAAAGACCCCATCATCAGCCAAACGGTGCCCAGCAAGGTGCAAGCTTATTTGGCTGCGGGTAAGCCGATCATTGCGTCACTGGACGGCGAAGGTGCACGCGTAGTGATGGCCGCAGGTGCTGGCGTTGCATGCCCAGCGGAAGATGCACAAGCATTGGCCGATGCGGTGATTCGACTACGTGATGCATTGCCAGAAGAACTGCAACAAATGGCGCAGCGCGGCCTTATGTATTACGCGCAGCATTTTGAACCAGCCTTACTTGCCAAGCGACTGGCTCAGATTCTTTCCAACGTGGTGCGTGGTGACCTGCCTGCCATTACCGATATTAATAAATGACTGAAATACTGCAAACGATGATTGATAAGAAAACCAAAGTATTGGTGCTTGGCGCTACAGGCATGCTGGGCAATGCGGTATTGCGTTTTTTTGCGCAGAGTGCTGGATATGAGGCCGTTGGGTCGGCCCGGTCAGCAGGCGCACTTCGCTTATTGCCTGCGGATCTGTCTGATCGCGTGATCTGCGGTGTGGATGTGGAAAACATGGACAGCTTGATCAGCTTGTTTACCAAGGCGCGGCCTGATGTGGTAATCAACTGCATTGGTTTGGTTAAGCAGCTCGCGGAGGCTGATGACCCCTTGGCGGCCATTCCCATTAATGCATTGCTGCCGCACCGGCTCGCCCGGCTTTGTGGTTTGACGGGCGCCCGGCTGATACACATGAGCACGGACTGTATTTTTTCTGGTGCCAAGGGTATGTATGCCGAAGCCGATGTGTCTGATGCAAAAGACTTGTACGGGCGTAGCAAATTTCTTGGCGAAGTGGATTATCCGCACGCCATTACGTTGCGCACATCCATCATCGGTCATGAGTTGAGTGGTGCGCACAGTTTGGTGGGGTGGTTTTTGGCGCAGCAGGGTAGTGTTAAAGGGTTTACGCGTGCTATTTTTTCCGGTTTACCCACCGTGGAGTTGGCGCGGGTGATTCGGGATTTTGTGGTGCCACATCCTGAGTTGCATGGTGTTTATCACGTGTCTGCGGAGCCAATCAACAAGTTTGATTTACTCAACTTAATTGCCAAGGCATACGGTAAAACGATTGACATTGCGCCGGATGAAAGCCTTGCGATTAACCGTTCACTCGATTCATCCCGATTCCGGCAAGCCACTGGTTACCAGCCGCAAGCATGGCCAGAGTTGGTGCACCGGATGCGCGAGTTTTCTTAATCAAAATTAATTGCAAAGGGAAAATATGTTCAAGGACAAGGTATTACTTATTACGGGGGGCACTGGCTCCTTTGGTAACGCGGTGCTGAGCCGATTTTTGCATTCAGATTTGGCCGAAATTCGTATTTTTAGTCGCGACGAAAAGAAGCAGGAAGACATGCGCATTGCACTCAATAGCGACAAGGTCAAGTTCTATATTGGTGATGTTCGGCAGTACGACAGTGTGCATGACGCGCTACGCGGTGTGGACTATGTGTTTCACGCTGCAGCTTTGAAGCAGGTGCCGTCATGCGAGTTTTACCCAATGGAGGCCCTGCGCACCAATGTGCAAGGTGCCGAAAATGTGATGCGTGCGGCGATAGCCAATGAAGTAAAGCGATGCGTGGTGCTAAGCACAGACAAGGCCGTGTATCCCATCAACGCCATGGGCATCTCCAAGGCCATGATGGAGAAGGTGATGGTGGCCAAGTCGCGCCTCTGTGATCCGGGTAAAACGGTGTTGTCCGCTACTCGCTATGGCAACGTCATGGCCTCGCGTGGTTCGGTAATTCCGCTGTTTCTTGGTCAGTTGCAGGCGGGTAAACCATTGACGATCACTGATCCGAACATGACACGTTTTCTCATGTCTCTGGCTGAGTCAGTAGATTTGGTTTTGTACGCGTTTGAGCACGCCCGCCCCGGCGATATTTTTGTGCAAAAGGCCCCGGCGTCAACGGTGGGTGATTTGGCGCAAGCCATGAAAGAGCTCTTGCGCGCCGCCAGCGACATCAAGATCATTGGCACGCGTCATGGTGAGAAGCTTTACGAATCCTTGGTCTCCCGCGAGGAAATGGCGCGTGCCGAGGATTTGGGGGGCTATTACCGCATACCTGCAGACTCGCGTGACTTGAATTACGACAAGTATTTTGTTGAAGGGGAGACGAAAATATCTGAAATTGAAGACTACACGTCACACAACACCCATCGGTTAAATATCTCGCAGGTTAAAGATACCCTGATGAAACTCGACATGATTCGGGAGGCCGTGCATGCGTAAGCTCAAGGTTATGACCATTGTGGGCACCCGGCCCGAGATCATTCGTCTGTCGCGAGTGATTCCCAAACTGGACCAGCATTGCGAGCATGTGCTGGTGCATACCGGACAAAACTACGACTACGAGCTCAATGAGGTTTTTTTCAGTGACCTCGGTATTCGTAAGCCAGATGTTTTTCTGGAGGCTGCGGGTGCAACGGCAGCCGAGACTATCGGGCAGGTCATCATGTCCGCAGACAAGGCAATGGAACAATACCAACCCGAAGCCTTGCTGTTGCTGGGGGACACTAACAGCAGCCTGGCTGCCATTGCGGCCAAACGTCGAAAAATTCCAATTTTTCATATGGAGGCGGGTAACCGTTGTTTTGATTTCCGGGTGCCCGAAGAAATCAACCGGCGCATTGTTGACCACACCTCAGACATTAATCTGACGTATAGCGAGATTGCCCGCGAGTATTTGCTACGTGAAGGATTGCCGCCGGACCAAGTCATCAAAACCGGCAGTCCGATGCGCGAGGTGATTGAGTATTACCGTGAGGGGGTGGATGCCTCTACGGTGCTAAATCGACTGGGTTTGGGTGAGCAAGCTTATTTTGTGGTGAGTTCGCACCGCGAAGAAAATGTCGATTCGCCTGAAAATTTGCAACGCTTGTTCAGTGTTATGAATGCTGTGGCTGAGCGCTTTGGACTGCCGGTCATCGTTTCTACCCATCCCCGAACTCGCAAGCGCATGGATGCCATGGCGTTGGTCGCGCATCCGCTAGTGCAGTTCCACAAACCTTTTGGGTTCTTGGACTACGTTCGTTTGCAAACTTCGGCGCGGGCTGTGCTGTCAGACAGCGGCACTATTACCGAAGAGTCATCGATTCTGAACTTCCCCGCGCTGAATTTGCGCGAGGTTCATGAACGGCCAGAAGGCTTTGAAGAGGCCGCAGTGATGTTTGTGGGCCTTGATGTGGATCGCGTGCTACAGGCACTGGAGGTGCTTGAAACCCAGTCACGCGGTGCTAACCGTACGCTTGCGCTGGTAAAGGACTACGAAGCCACGAATGTTTCAGACAAGGTGCTGCGCATTATTCTGAGCTACACGGACTTTGTGAACAGGAAGGTCTGGCGCAAGTCGTGATGTCTCCCAAGACTGCGGTCAATCAGGATGGCCTGATTCTTGTCACGGGTGCAACTGGGTTTGTTGGCTCGTCTCTGGTGGCAAGACTGGTCCGTGAAGGAATTGAAACGCGCGCCTGTGTTCGTCGCGACGAAGCATCGACACCAGATGGCGTGAGCACTGTAAATGTGGGTGAGTTAACCGCTGATGTCAATTGGAGTCATGCATTGGCGGGAGTCGAAGTGATCGTCCACCTCGCCGCCCGCGTCCACGTCATGCACGACACCGAGGCCGACCCGCTAACGGCTTTTCGCGCCGTCAACGTGCAAGGCACTTTGAACCTGGCCCGCCAAGCTGCAGCGGCAGGGGTCAAGCGGTTTGTGTTTATCAGCTCGGTTAAGGTCAATGGCGAGAGTACGCTGCCCGGGCGAGCGTTTACTGAAGCGGACGGGCCCGACCCACAAGATGCCTACGGCCTGAGCAAGCACGAGGCTGAGCAGGGCTTGCGCCAGCTGGCTGCAGACACCAGCATGGAGATGGTCATCATCCGCCCGCCGCTTGTTTATGGACCCGGTGTCAAGGCCAACTTTGCAGCCCTCATGCGCGCCGTGCAGCGCGGCTGGCCCTTGCCTTTAGGCGCGGTGCATAACCAGCGCAGCCTGGTGGCCCTTAGCAATCTGGTGGATTTCATCGTCACCTGTATCTCTCACCCCCAAGCGGCCAACCAGACTTTTTTGGTGAGTGATGGGCAAGACCTTTCCACCACCGAGCTGGTGCGTGGCATGGCGCGCGCTGCCGGAGTGCCCGCACGTTTGCTGCCAGTGCCGGTGTGGGCCTTGCAGGCGGGGGCGACCCTGCTAGGCAAGGGCGACGCGGTGCAGCGCCTGTGTGGCAATTTGCAGGTGGATATTTCCAAAGCTCGGCAGTTGCTGGGCTGGGTGCCACCGGTGTCTATGGCCGAGGGGCTGCGGCGGGCGGTGGGGGGTGCGTTGCATGAAAAGACTATTTGATCTGGTCGCAGGCGCTTGCGCTGGGCTTGTCTTGATGTTGCCGATTGTGTTGGTCGCCTTGGCGGTGCGCCTGACTTCAAAAGGGCCAGCCTTGTATTGGTCCGACCGGGTGGGGCGCAACACCTCCCCTGCGGTGGCGACTCATTTGCTGAGCGACCCGGATGCGTATTTGACGCCCATCGGCAGCTTCTTGCGCAAAAGCAGCCTGGACGAGTTGCCTCAGCTGTGGAGCATTCTGGTGGGTGACATGAGTTTTGTCGGACCGCGCCCGGCGCTGTCTAATCAGCACGACTTGATTTTGTAGAAACATATATGTTACTATTTGCCTTATGACTTACCACGTCAAAGAACTGCTGCTGTCGGACGGCAAAAGCCCCTACGCCGACTGGTTTGGCACACTGGATGCGATGGTCGCTGCCAAGGTCAGCGTGGCCGCGGCGCGAATGGAGCAGGGTAATCTTTCCAACGTGGAGTGGTTCCGTGGCATTGGTGAATACAAAATCGATTGGACTACAAGCGGCGCAAGGCTCAAATACTGAAAGGAATGTGATATGGCACTGACCCGGGATTTCAAGGATACCGTTGTTGCTCGTGTGCAAAACGATCCGGCTTTTGCGCAGGCAATGCTGGATGAAGCTGTAACACTATTTTTTGATGGCGAACCCGATACCGCCAAATTGATCCTGCGCGATTTGGTGAATGCCACTGTAGGCTTCGAGTCTTTGGCGCAAGACATTCACAAACCAGCCAAGAGCCTGCACCGGATGCTGTCGAAGTCAGGCAATCCCACGATGAGCAATATCTCGGCAATTTTTGCCGCCATCAAGCGCTCACTCCAGGTGGAAATTCGCACAACCGTGGTCATGGCCTGACTTTCGGAGTCGGTAATTGGGGTTAGATTCCAATTAATTTATAGCTTTTAGGGCTGTAGCCCCCGTCAACACTGCGTGAGCAGCTATTGTTTTTGAATAGTATGGCGATGCGATGCAGCGCTTGTGCGGCAATTTGCAGGTGGATATCGCGAACGCGCGGCAGTTGCCGGGCTGGGTGCCGGTGGTGCCAGCGGACGGGAGCATTCTGGTGGGTGACATGAGTTTTGTGGGGCCGCGCCATGCGCTGTTTAATCAACACGATTTGATTGAATTGCGCACCCAGCAAGGTGTCCATGCACTGGTACCCGGCCTGACCGGCTGGGCGCAGGTGAATGGTCTTTGTAGGTGGCCCGCCTCGGGCCGATGGGGTTTGAAGTCAACCGCGGCGAGGGCGCCGCTCCTGCAGGGGGTTGGTATGTTGTAGCTGCTCCCCAGCCGCGAAGGTATTCAAGGTATTCGTGATAGAGTTTGTCATCAAATGGATTGGTTTACAAAGGGAATAAAGATGTACAGAGTTGGTTTTCCGTTTTGGAAGGTGTTGGCCCGCATGGGTCTGCCTGTGCGCTTGCGTGTTGATATATCGCATGATCCGGAAGCCAATGTCTATATTGCTCAAAGCCCGGATTTGGATGGTCTTATCGTCGAGGGGCGTACCCTTGAAGATTTGAAAAATGAAGCCCTATTGGCGGCATCTAGCTTGCTTGAGCTAGCGCTGCATCAACCGAAGCCTCTGGCACGCGCCGACTTCAGGCTTAGCTCAGAGCTACCTCATGCAGCATGAATGGTTTTTACAAACAGGTGGCTGAGATACTGCGCCTGCATGGTTACAAAATCATCAGACAAAACGGCACATCGCACCAAATTTGGAGCAATGGCGTGCGCAATCAGACTGTTTCTACAAATTGTGAATCGCGGCACACAGCCAACGGCATCATGAAGCAAGCCGGTATTGATCATAAGTTTTAGATCCGATGTGATTAATTGAAAAAGTAAGGATGCAATTGGGGTCAGCTTCCAATTAATTTATAGCTTTCAGGGCTGTAGCCCCCGTCAACACTGCGTGAGCAGCTATTGTTTTTGAATAGTATTGCGATGCGATGCAGCGCCTATGCGGTAATTTGCAGGTCGATATTTCCAAAGCGCGCAGCCTGTTGGGCTGGCTGCCGCCGATGTCGGTGGACGGGGGACTGCGGCGGGCGGTGGGGGATGGGGTTCATGGATTGCCACGTCGCTGCGCTCCTCGCAATGACGACACGCTCGCTCGCTATGACGATGTAACGTAATGAAAAGACTATTTGATCTGATCGCAGGCGGGTGCGCTGGCCTTGTCTTGTTGTTGCCGATTGTGCTGGTGGCCTTGGCGGTGCGCTTGACTTCAAAAGGCCCGGCGCTATATTGGTCTGACCGGGTGGGCGCAACACCTCCCCTGCGGTGGCGACGCATTTGCTGAGCAACCCGGATGCTTACTTGACGCCCATCGGCAGCTTCTTGCGCAAGAGCAGCCTGGACGAGCTGCCGCAGTTGTGGAGCATTCTGGCGGGCGACATGAGTTTTGTCGGGCCGCGCCCAGCCCTGTTCAATCAGCACGATTTGATTGAATTGCGTACCCGGCAAGGTGTGCATGCGTTGGTGCCAGGAAAATCGATGCACAATTGCTTAGTGTTGATATTCCAACACGACAACCCGATCTGGAGAACGCATGAACACCGCAACCCTTGACCCGCGGATTTTTGAATTTGCGAGCGAAGAAGAGGCAGCCAGCTACGATCAATGGTTTTGTGCCAAAGTGAAGGAAGCGATAGACGACCCAAGGCCAAGCATTCCTCATGATCAAGTCATGGCGGAAATGGACGCCCTCATAGACGAAATAGAGGCGAGTCATAGGCCCATTACTTGCGCACCCATCCCAACTACATCGTGGTCTATCGCGTTGAGCGGGACGTTATCGATGTACTACGCGTTTTGCACGCACGCCAGCAGTACCCAACTTGATTTCTAACGTTTATGGCTGCAGCCATCGTCTTGTATGCGTGAGCAGCTATTCTTTTTGAAGCGTATGGCGCAAATGTTCAGAAGTTTCCCATTGGAAGACACAAACATTAGGCAGCCGTTGGGCTGTGTCCCGCCGCTCTTAATCGATGAAGGGTTGCAGCAGACAATGGTGGGACATGACGAATATGGATTGCCGCGTCGCTACGCTCCTCGCAATGACGATGCATCGTAATGAAAAGACTGTTTGATCTGCTCGCAGGCGCTTGCGCTGGGCTGGTCTTGTTGCTGCCGATTGCTCTCGTCGCCTTGGCGGTGCGCCTGACTTCAAAAGGGCCAGCCCTGTATTGGTCTGACCGGGTGGGGCGCAACAACACCATTTTCAAAATGCCCAAGTTCCGCAGCATGCAGATCGGCACCCCTGCGGTGGCGACGCATTTGCTAAACAACCCGGATGCCTACTTGACGCCCATCGGCAGCTTCTTGCGCAAGAGCAGCTTGGACGAGTTGCCGCAGCTGTGGAGCATTCTGGTGGGTGACATGAGTTTTGTGGGGCCGCGCCCCGCCCTGTTTAATCAGCACGATTTGATTGAGTTGCGCACCCGACAAGGCGTGCAGGCGCTGATGCCCGGCCTGACCGGCTGGGCGCAGGTGAATGGACGCGATGAGCTGCCAATCCCGGACAAGGTCAAGCTCGATGTGGAGTATTTGCACCGGCAGTCGCTGTGGTTTGACATTCGCATCTTGTGGCTCACTTTTGTGAAGGTGCTACGCCGCGACGGGGTGTCGCATTAACCGGCTACATGCGCCCCAAAGCGGGTTTTGATGCTGCCCATGGTCTCCCGTGTGAGCCGGTTGCCGTATTGGCTGACGACCTGCCCGGCAGCCTGATTCGCCAGCCAGGCGGCTTGGGCGTGACTGTGGCCGTGCGTGACGGCGTACAAAAACGCCCCGGCAAACATGTCGCCGGCACCGTTGGTATCGAGCGCTTTGACAGGGGCGGCGGGCACCGTGGTTTGTTGTGCGCCCTCCAGCAACACGCAACCCAAGGGGCCGCGTGTCAGGCAGACGGTGCGGGCCAGTTGGCTGATTTGCTGGCAGATCAGTTGCAGGTCTTGCGAGCCACACCAGACTTGGGCTTCTTCCTCGTTGCAGAATAAGTAGTCCAGTCCTTGGCCGATGATGGCGTCCAGGCCCGGTCGGCAAAAGTTGATCATGCTCACATCGCTCAAGGTGGTGGCCAGCGCAACGCCCGCATCGTGGGCGATTTGACGGCCCTGCAGCGCCGCCTGCAGCCCGGTGGGCGAGGCAGCAAGGTAGCCTTCCATGTAATAGATCTTGGCGCTGACAATGTCTTGTTCGTGCAGGGCGGTATGGTCCAAGTCGGCGGTTGCACCCAGAAAAGTACTCATGCTGCGCTCAGCATCGGGCGTCACCATGACCATGCAGCTGCCGGTCTGGCCCGGTGCGGGGGGGGTGTGGGTAAGGTTGGTCGCCACGCCGTTAGCGATCAAGTCCTGGGTGTAAAACGCGCCCAGTTCATCATCCGCCACGCGGCAAGAGTAAAACGCCTTGCCACCCAGTTGCGCCAGCGCCACCACGGTATTGCCCGCCGAGCCGCCGCCGGTGCGCCGCGAGGTGCTGGCTTGCAGGTGGCCCAGCAATTCAGAACGTCGCGCGGAGTCGATCAAGGTCATGTGCCGCTTGTCCACGCCCATGGCTTGGAGTTGGCTGTCAGACACTTCGTATTCAGAGTCCACCAGCGCGTTGCCGATGGCGTAAAGGTCGTAGGTTTTCATGGTTAATTGTTTTTGATTTGGCAAAAGTGCCGAGTCTCGCCGAAGGCTTGAAGTGTATCGGCTGGCGGTTGATGCGCGATATTGAAATACTTGCAAAGAATAATTTGTATAAAACATATTCCTCTCGGTTTTGAATGTTTTGTGAAGAGATAATGTGATTTATTAAAAATAGTAGAAGTTAGTCTATTCAGGGATTTTTAAATTTAAATAGCAAGGTATTTGTCATGAATAATTTAATCGAGATTCAAAATCAGATAGAAAAACTGCAAAAGCAGGCGAATGAAATCAGGGCGCAGGAGTTTGATAAAACGGTGCAAGAAATACTGGTCAAAATGACCGCTTTTGGCATCACCCTGAAAGACTTGGAAGCTGTCAAAGGGCGCGTTCGCAAGGCGGCTTCGCCCGCCACCAAGCCGGCGGCTGCCAAATTTCGGGGTCCCAACGGCGAAACCTGGAGTGGTCGGGGTCTGATGCCGCGTTGGCTGGCGGCGCTGGTAGCGCAAGGCAAAACCAAAGAAGAGTTCGCAATCAAGAGCTGATGTGAATCAAGCGGGCTAAATGCAGAGCAAAGCTTTGCACTGGAATGAATACGGTAAAATGCCGTATTCATATTTAAAGCAGAAACTACCATGACCGCAACCGCCCGTTTTGATCTGAAGATGGATGCCGCAGACAAGGATATCGTTTCCCGCGCTGCAACCCTGATGGGTACGACGATGGCTGGTTTCGTCCGTGCTGCTGCCAAAGAGAAGGCGCAGACCTTGCTGGACCGCGAATCGCGAATCACGCTGTCTCAGCGCGATTTTGCCGCCTTTACCGCAGCACTCAACAGCGCGTTCACCCCCAACGCAGCCCTCAAAGGCGCATTGACTGCGGCTGCCAAGGTCAAGCGTGCTTGAAGAGCATGCGCTGGATCCATCGCTTCATGACCGCGTTGGCTTTACCTGTGGCATGCCGGCGCTGGATGATTACCTTCACCGCTTCGCGGTGCAGCACAGCCGAAAGGGTGTGAGCACGGTCCATGTGTTGGTGGACGCGGGCCGCCCCAGTCTGATCCTTGGCTACTACACACTCAGTGCGGCTCAGGTTGATGTGCTGCAACTCAGTGATGTGGACCGAAAGAAGCTGCCGCGCTACCCAATTCCGTGTTTTCGGATGGGGCGGCTGGCCTGTCGCGTCGACCAGCGAGGCCAGGGCTTGGGTAAGTTGTTGGTGGGATGCGCCGTCGATCGCTGCCTGCAGGCCCGCAAGCAAGTGGCAGCATTCGCGTTAATCGTTGATGCCAAGCATGTTCAGGCAAAGACTTTTTACGAGCACTACGGGTTCACGCCCTGCACGGATTCGCCGATGACGCTTTACTTGCCGCTGGTTTGACTGAGGAATGGTTGTGGGCCGATGCCGCGTTGGCCGACGGGATGGGTGGCTCAAGGATAATCCAAAGAAAAATTCACCACCAAGAGCTGAACTAAATCAAGGGTATTAAATGCAAAGCAGGGTTTTGGGTTGGCCGCGTGCCGTAAAGCGTTTGGTTGTGGTGGCGCTTGATGTCGTCTTGGCATTGGTGGCTACCTGGATCGCTTTCACGCTCCGGCTGGATACGCCGCATTGGCCAGAGGGCGCGCAATGGTGGGTGTATGGGCTAGCGCCGGTTTTGGCCGTACCCATATTTGTCAAGTTTGGTTTGTATCGGGCGATTTTCAGATACACCGGGCAGGCGGCATTGCAGGCGACGGGTCAGGCCGTGTTGGTGTACGGCATGCTTTTGCTGGGCATCCTGTTATGGCGGCAGTGGCCTGGTGTGCCTCGGACCTTGGGCGTGCTGCAGCCCTTGGTGTTTTTGTTTTTGGTGGGGGGTAGCCGGGCCGTTGCCCGGTTCTGGTTGGCTGATCTGGGTAATGCCTCGGCCAAGGACGAAGGACGCTTGTTGATCTTCGGTGCGGGCACTTCAGGCGTGCAAACAGCCACTGCCTTGCGCGTCTCAAGGCAGTTTGCGCTACTCGGTTTTGTGGATGACGATCCGACCAAAGTCGGCCGCAGCATTAACGGTATTCCGGTTTTTGCGCCGTCAGAAGTCCCGGGTGTGGTGACTCAGCAAGGGGTGACGGACATTCTGCTGGCGCTACCCAGTGTGTCAAGAGATCGCCGCAAAAGCATCATTGACAGTTTGCGCGAGCTACCGGTGCATATTCGAACGCTGCCGGCGTTGGCGGATTTGGCCAGTGGCCGCGTCACGGTACAGGATTTTCGTGAGCTGGATGTTGAAGATCTGCTGGGCCGCGACCCGGTGCCGCCGAATGCCGAGCTGATCGCGCGCGACCTGGCGGGCCAGGTGGTGCTGGTGACCGGGGCCGGTGGCAGCATTGGTGGTGAGTTGACACGGCAAATTGTGCTGCAACAGCCGCGCCAGCTGCTGCTGCTGGACCACAATGAGTTTGGTCTGTACAGCATTCACCAGGAGTTGCAGGGCCTCTGTGCCGCCAGTGGCTTGGCCGTCGAGTTGGTGCCGCTGCTCGGCAGTGTGGCCAACTATGCGCGCCTGCTCTCGGTGTGCGCCATGTACCACCCGGCCACGGTCTACCATGCCGCCGCTTATAAACATGTGCCCATGGTCGAGGACAACGCGGGTGAAGGTGTGGCCAACAATGTGTTTGGCACGCTGAACATGGCCCGTGCGGCGCAGACCAGTGGTGTCAAACGCTTTGTATTGGTGTCCACCGACAAGGCGGTGCGGCCCACCAACGTGATGGGCGCCACCAAGCGCATGGCCGAGTTGGTGCTGCAGGCGCTGGCCGCAGAAGACTCGCCAACCTGCTTCACGATGGTGCGTTTTGGCAACGTGCTGGATTCGAGTGGCAGTGTGGTGCCGCTGTTTCGCCGGCAACTCGCCGCAGGCGGCCCGCTCACCGTCACGCACGTCGACGTCACCCGCTATTTCATGACGATTCCTGAGGCGGCGCAGTTGGTGCTGCAGGCGGGGGCCATGGCCGCGGGGGGCGACGTGTTTGTGCTGGACATGGGCGAGCCGGTAAAGATCATGGATCTGGCGCGGCGCATGGTGCAGCTCAGCGGCCTGACCGTGCGGGATGAGCACCGGCCCAGTGGCGACATTGACATTGAAATTACCGGTCTGCGCCCGGGTGAAAAGCTGTACGAAGAATTGTTGATTGGCGACAACCCCGAGCGCACGGCGCACCCCCGCATCATGAAAGCGCACGAGGACTGCTTAACCTGGTCGGATCTGGCGTTGCATCTGCAGACGCTACGCCAAGGCGCTGACGACAATGATGATGCCGCCATCAAGGCGGTGCTGCAGATTTGTGTGCATGGATATGGGGATGCGCCGCAATGACGATGACGCTCTAACATGGGGCACAATTTGCCCATTGATATTTCTCACGCTATGAGCAAGACCCCATGACCGACGTTTCCAAGATTCCCCCGCGCGACAAGGCCGAAATACTGGCGCAGGCGCTGCCCTATATCCGCAAGTTTCATGGCAAGACCATGGTCATCAAATACGGTGGCAACGCCATGACCGATCCGGCCTTGCAGGCTGACTTTGCGGAAGATGTGGTGCTGCTCAAGCTGGTCGGCATCAACCCGGTGGTGGTGCACGGCGGCGGCCCGCAGATTGAAACGGCGCTCAAGCGACTGGGTAAAAAGGGTGAGTTCATCCAGGGCATGCGCGTGACCGACGCCGAAACCATGGAAGTGGTGGAGTGGGTGCTGGCGGGCGAAGTGCAGCAGGACATTGTCGGCCTGATCAACCAGGCGGGCGGCAAGGCGGTGGGCCTGACCGGGCGCGATGGCGGCATGATCCGGGCCCAAAAGCTCAAGCTGCTGGACACCCAGGACCCCAGCAAAGAGCATGACGTGGGCCAGGTCGGCGATATCGTCAGCATCGACCCCAGCGTGGTCAAGGCGCTGCAGGACGATGCCTTCATACCTGTCATCAGCCCGATCGGCTTTGGCGAAAACAACGAGAGCTACAACATCAACGCCGACGTCGTCGCGGCCAAACTGGCCACGGTATTGAAGGCAGAAAAACTGATGATGCTGACCAACATCAGTGGCGTGCTCGACAAGCAGGGCAAGTTGCTCACCAACCTCAGTGCGCGCCAGATTGATGAGTTGTTTGCCGACGGCACCATCAGTGGTGGCATGCTGCCCAAGATCAGTGGCGCGCTGGACGCCGCCAAAAGCGGCGTGAATTCGGTGCACATCATTGATGGCCGGGTGCCGCACGTGTTGTTGCTTGAAATCCTCACCGACCAGGCTTTCGGCACGATGATTCGTTCGCACTGAGCGCCGCACCATGTCTGACGTCGAGTCTTCCTCTTTTCAACCCGCATCCGGCCTTGAGATCACCCCTCCGGTCCGCAAGCGCCCGAAACCGGGCGAGCGCCGGGTGCAGATTTTGCAGGCGCTGGCGACCATGCTGGAGCAGCCCGGTGCCGAGCGCGTCACCACCGCCTCACTGGCGGCGCACCTGGAAGTGAGCGAGGCCGCGCTGTACCGTCACTTTGCCAGCAAGGCCCAGATGTTTGAGGGCTTGATTGACTTCATTGAACAGACAGTGTTTTTGCTGATCAACCAGATCGCCAACCGGGAGGGCGACGCCGCAGGCCCGCGCCAGGCGGGCAAAGTGGTGGCCATGTTGATGCAGTTCGCCGAGAAAAATCCCGGCATGACGCGCGTCATGGTGGGCGATGCGCTGGTATTTGAAAACGAACGCCTGCAGCAACGCATGAACCAGTTTTTTGACAAGATCGAGTCCAGCCTCAAGCAAAGCCTGCGCAGTGCGGCCGAGGTGAGTGGTTCGGCCACGCCCACCGTGGACACGCAGGTGCAGGCGTCCGTGTTGACCGCTTTTTTGGTGGGACGTCTGCAGCGCTTTGCGCGTTCGGGCTTCAAGCGTCTGCCCTCGGAACATCTCGAAGCCAGCCTGGCACTGATGCTTTAAAAAAAGCGATATTCAATAGGGAATAACGCTAATAGCGCGCTGGTTAAACACGGATGTCATCGGGTAAACCCTTGTGACCTCTAGAAAAATCTCTCTAAAAATTGGCCGCGGTGCGCCGTGATCAGAGAAAAATACGGCAAAATAGCACGATCGTTCTTTTTCGTGCCTTATGTCTATTTCTGATTCATCCGTTAAACCCATTCGCTCCAGCCAGCGCCCAAGCTCGCGCGGCGGGCGTGCCTTGCAAAAAGGGCAACAAACCAAGCAGGCGATTATTGATGCCGCCTTGGGACTGGCCGCGCAGATCGGGCTGGAAGGCCTGAGTATCGGCGCCTTGGCCGAAGTGACCCAGATGAGTAAATCCGGGGTCTTTGCCCACTTTGGGTCGCGCGAAGAGCTGCAGATTTCCGTTATTCGCGAGTATTACGCCCGTTTTGCCGACGAGGTTTTTTCTCCGGCCATGGATGAAGCCCGTGGCTTGCCCCGTGTG
This sequence comes from Rhodoferax sp., assembly GCF_012927445.1. Taxonomy (GTDB): domain Bacteria; phylum Pseudomonadota; class Gammaproteobacteria; order Burkholderiales; family Burkholderiaceae_C; genus Rhodoferax. The sequence goes on along the minus strand of NZ_JABBPD010000004.1, from coordinate 834,196 downwards.
CGGGCACTGTTTGACAACTGGATGAAACGCGTGGCAGTCGAACTCCAGTCCGGTTGTATCTTCATCAGCGGTGCCGTTGAGTTTGACGACCGGCCGGGGCCGGTGCGTGACGCGCTGGCCAGCTCGGTCAAGACCTGGCTGGCGGCGCTGTACCGCGCCGTGGTGCAGGCCAAAGAGGCGGGCCACCTGAATGAAGATGCCGACGAAGAACAAATGGCTTTTGAGATTCACGGCCTCATTCTGGCCCTGCATTACGAAGCCCGCTTTTTGCAAAACCCGGTGTCGACCGAGCGCGCCAACAAAGGCTTCGAAAACATTCTCGCGCGCTATGGCAAGTCTGCTGTTGCCGCATCAACACCTCCCATCAAATCAAACCCCGCCCTCAAGGAGAAGTAAGCATGCCTACCTACACCCCACCCCTGCGCGACATGCAATTTTTGATGCACGAAGTGCTCAACGTCGTCGCCGATTTCAAGACCATGCCGCAGCACGCGGACCTGGATGTTGACACCATCAATGCCGTGCTGGAAGAAGGCGGCAAATTTGCCGTTGATGTGGCCTTCCCGCTGAACATCAGCGGAGACACCGAAGGGTGCAGCATCGACCAGGCCACCCATGCCGTCACCACGCCCAAGGGCTTCAAGGAAGCCTACGCCAAATACATCGAAGGCGGCTGGGCCGCGCTGGGTTGCGACCCCGCCTTTGGCGGCCAGGGCTTGCCACTGGTGGTGAACCAGATGTTTTACGAGATGCTCAACAGCGCCAACCAGGCCTGGACCATGTACCCGGGTTTGACGCACGGCGCCTACGCTGCGCTGCATGCCCACGGCACCGAAGAGCAAAAGCAGACCTACCTGCACAAGATGACCAGCGGCGAGTGGACCGGCTCCATGTGTCTGACCGAACCGCATTGCGGGACCGACCTGGGCCTGATGCGCACCAAGGCCGAGCCGCAAGCCGACGGCACCTACAAGCTCACCGGCAACAAGATTTTCATCAGTGCCGGTGAACACGATATGGCGGACAACATCATTCATCTGGTGCTGGCCCGTCTGCCCGATGCGCCGGTCGGCATCAAGGGCGTCAGCCTGTTCATCGTGCCCAAGGTGCTGGTGAATCAGGACGGCACGCTGGGTGCGCGCAACGGCATTTACTGCGGTGGCCTGGAGCACAAGATGGGCATCCACGGCAACGCCACCGCGCAGATCGTGCTCGACGGCGCGGTCGGCACGATGGTGGGCCTGCCCAACAAGGGCATGAACGCCATGTTTGTGATGATGAATGCGGCGCGTCTGGGCGTGGGCAACCAGTCGCTCGGGCTGACCGAGGTGGCGTATCAAAACGCGCTGGCGTATGCCAAAGACCGCATCCAGATGCGTTCGTTGTCCGGCACCAAGGCCAAGGACAAGCCGGCGGATCCGATCATCGTGCACCCCGATGTGCGCAAGATGCTGCTCACCGCCAAAGCCTATGCCGAAGGCGGCCGCGCCCTGATGTGCTACAGCTCGATGCTGCTGGAAAAAGAGCACAACCATCCGGACGAGAAAGTGCGCAAAGACGCCGGCGAAATGCTGGCCATGCTGACGCCGATCGTCAAGGCCTTCATCACCGACAACGGCCACATCTCCACCAATGCCTGCATGCAGGTGTTCGGCGGCCATGGCTTTATCAAGGAATGGGGCATGGAGCAGTTTGTGCGCGATAACCGCATCAACATGATCTATGAGGGCACCAACACCATCCAGTCGCTGGATTTGCTGGGTCGCAAGATCCTGGGCAACAACGGAGCCACGCTCAAGAAGTTTGGCAAGCTCATTAGCCAACTGGTGAATGAGGAAGGCGTCAACGAGAAGATGTCCGAGTTCATCACGCCGATTGCCATTCTGGGCGACCAGATGACCAAGTTCACCACCGAAATCGGCTTCAAGGGCTTCCAGAATCCCGACGAAGTGGGCGCTGCGGCCGTGGACTATCTGCGCGTGGCCGGGCACCTGGTGTTTGGCTACTTCTGGGCCCGCATGGCCCAAGTGGCGCTGCGGGAGATCGCCGCGGGCAACACCGACCAGTTCTATCTGGCCAAGCTGCAAACAGCCCGTTTTTACTTTGCCAAGCTGTTCCCGGAAACCGCCACGCTGATGCGCACGGCCCGCGCTGGCAGCAAGGTGTTGATGGACACTGACGCCGCATTGGCCTGAGTGCAGCCCCCGGTCCCCGGAGTTTTAGTCTTTTAGCCAAGGAGCCCTTATGTACAGGTCATTGATAGCTATTGTTTTAGGAGCGCTGACATTCCCCGTGCTGGCGCAAATGACGCCCGTTGGGGTGTGGCGCAGCATTGACGACAAGACGGGGCAGCCCAAGGCCGAGATTCGCATCAGTGCGGACGCCGGCGGCGTGCTTACCGGGGTGGTCGAAAAAGCGCTGAAGCCCAGTGCCGAGCCTAACTGCGACCTGTGCGCCGACGATCGCAAGGGCAAGCCCAAGCTCGGGATGGAGATCATCCGCGGCGCCAAAAAAGCCGAGGGCAAAGAGGTCTGGGAGGGCGGCAAGATTCTGGACCCGGACAACGGCAAGGAATACACCTTGCGCTTGACCCCGATCGAGGACGGCAAAAAGCTCGAAGTCCGGGGCTACATCGCCTTCTTCTTTCGAAACCAAACCTGGATTCGCATCCCTTAAGCCGTTGAGGACAGAGCTTGTCGCTACGCGGCTGCGGTCTGTCCCGCAAAGGTCTTCCATTTAATTTTCAGGAACAACCATGTCCCGCTTTCAAGTTAAAAAAGTCGCCGTGCTAGGTGCCGGCGTGATGGGGGCGCAAATTGCGGCCCATCTGGTCAATGTCAAAGTACCGGTCATTCTGTTTGACCTGCCCGCCAAAGAGGGGCCGAAGAACGGCATCGTGACCCGGGCCATTGACGGCCTGAAAAAGCTCAAGCCCGCGCCGCTGGGCGTGGCGGAAGACGCCGGTCTCATCCAGCAGGCCAACTACGAAGAGCACCTGGAGTTGCTCAAGGACTGTGACCTGGTGATTGAAGCCATTGCCGAGCGCATGGACTGGAAGCTTGATCTGTACAAAAAGATCGCGCCCTTTTTGGCGCCGCACGCCATCATCGCCTCCAACACCTCGGGCCTGTCGATCACCAAGCTGAGTGAAGCATTGCCGCAGGAAATCAAGCCGAACTTTTGCGGCATTCACTTCTTCAACCCACCACGCTACATGATGCTGGTGGAGCTGATCAACACGCCCACCACCCAGCCGCAAATTTTGGATGACCTGGAAGCGTTTGTCACCAGCACCCTGGGCAAAGGCGTGGTACGGGCCAAAGATTCCCCCAACTTCATCGCCAACCGCGTCGGCATTGCCGGCATGCTGGCGACCATGAAAGAGGTGCAGAATTTTGGCCTGACCTACGACGTGGTGGATGATCTCACCGGCAAAAAGCTGGGTCGCGCCAGTTCCGGCACCTTCCGCACCGCCGACGTGGTGGGGCTGGACACCATGGCGCATGTGATCAAGACGCTGCAGGACACTTTGAGCCTGGAGAGCGATCCGTTTTACGAGAGCTTTGCCACGCCCGACGTGCTCAAGACTTTGCTGGAGATGGGCAGTCTCGGCCAGAAGGCCAAGGCCGGTTTTTTCAAGAAGCAAGGTCGCGATATTTTGCGTTTTGACCTTGAAACCAAAGAGTATGTGCCGGGCGGTCAAAAGGGTGACGAGGTTTATGGCCGCATGCTGAAAAAGCCGGCCGCCGAACGCCTAACCTTGTTGCGCAACAGCGAAGGCGCCCAGGGCCAGTTTTTGTGGGCCATTCTGCGCAACAGCTTCCACTACGCCGCCGTCCATCTGGCCTCGATTGCCGACAACGCGCGTGACGTCGACTTCTGCATGCGCTGGGGTTTTGGCATGAAGCAGGGCCCGTTTGAGCTGTGGCAAGAAGCCGGTTGGCGCGCGGTGGCCAACATGGTCAAGGAAGACATCGACGCCGGCAAGGCGCTGTGCAACGCACCGTTGCCGGACTGGGTCTTTAACGGCCCGGTCGCCGAGGCCGGTGGCGTGCACACCGCGCAAGGGTCTTGGAATCCGACCACCCAACAATTTGTGCAACCGCGCAGTCTGCCCGTCTATGCCCGGCAGCACTTTCCCGAGAGTGTGCTGGGGGCCCATACGCCGAAGGCTGAAACCGCCGGCAAGACACTGTTTGAGGACGAAGCGATTCGCCTGTGGACGCTGCCGGGCGATGAGGACAGCGAGGTGCTGATTGCCAGCATCAAAACCAAGATGCATGCCATCAGCCCCGCCGTAGTCGAAGGCCTGATGCAAGGCTTGGCGCTGGCCGAGGCCGACTTCAAGGGCCTGGTGATCTGGTCGCCGGACGACTTGTTCTCCGCCGGTGCCGACCTGCAGTCCGTGCTGATGGGCTTCGCCGCCGCGGGCGTGTCGGCCATTGACGGCGCCGAGGCCGAGATGCAGCAGGCCATGCTCAAACTGCGCTACGCCAACGTGCCGGTCGTGTCGGCCGTGCGCGGTCTGGCGCTGGGCGGCGGCTGTGAACTGGCGGTGTACTCGGCCCGGCGCGTGGTCGCCATGGAGAGCTATATCGGCCTGGTCGAAGTCGGCGTGGGTCTGGTGCCCGGTGCCGGTGGTCTGACCTACATTGCACGGCGTGCGGCGGAGAATGCCGCAACCTCGACCGGCAAGGATTTACTGCCGTTCTTGACCGAAGGCTTCACTGCTGCCGCCATGGCCAAGGTGGGAACGAGCGCGCTGGAGTCGCGCAAGCTCGGTTTCCTGCTGGAGAGCGATGTCATCGTGCCGCACAAGGACGAGTTGCTGTTTGTCGCCATCAACGAGGCCAAGGCCCTGTTTGCCGGCGGCTACCGCGCACCGCACAAGCGCCTGTTCGCGGTCGCTGGGCGCAGCGGTGTTGCCACCATCAAGGGCTCACTGGTCAACATGCGCGACGGTGGTTTCATCAGCGCGCACGACTTCCATATCGCCAGCCTGATCGCCAACGTGGTGTGCGGCGGCGATATCGATGCCGGCAGTTTGGTGGATGAAGAGTACCTGATGACGCTGGAGCGCCGCGCGTTCTGTGAACTGCTGGTTCACCCCAAAACGCAGGAACGCATCATGGGCATGATGTCCACCGGCAAGCCGGTTCGCAACTGATCAAGAGAAGACCATGAAACAAATTCAAGAAGCCTATATCGTTGCCGCCACGCGCACGCCCATTGGCCGTTCGCACCGTGGATTTTTCCGCAACACCCGCCCGGACGACCTGCTGGTCAAGGCGCTGCATGCGGCGCTGGCGCAAGTGCCCTCGCTCGATCCGACCATGATCGAAGACCTGATTTGCGGCTGTGCCATTCCCGAAGGGCCGCAGGGTCTGAACATTGCGCGCATTGGTGCGGTGCTGGCCGGCTTGCCGACCAGCGTCGGCGGCATCACCGTCAACCGCTTTTGCGCCTCGGGCTTGAGCGCGCTGCAAATGGCGGCTGACCGTATTCGCGTCGGTGAAGCCGATGTGATGATTGCCGCCGGCGTGGAGAGCATGAGCATGGTGCCGATGATGGGCAACACGCCGTCGCTGTCGCCCGCCATGTTCAACAACGACGAAAACATCGGCATTGCCTACGGCATGGGCCTGACCGCCGAGAAGGTGGCAACGCAGTGGAAAATCAGCCGCGAAGCGCAGGACGCGTTCGCCGTGGAGTCCCATAAACGGGCGCTGGCGGCCATGGAAGCCGGTCACTTCGCCGATGAAATGACGCCGGTGGAAGTGATTGACCGTTCCCCCAATCTGGCGACCGGTGAAGTCATCGAGAAAAAACGGCTGGTCAGCCTGGACGAAGGCGCGCGCTTTGATACCTCAATGGAAGGCCTGATCAAGCTGAAAACACCGTTTGCCGCCCGCGGCTCGGTGACGGCTGGCAACAGTTCGCAAACCTCGGACGGTGCCGGTGCCCTGATCTTGGCCAGCGAAAAAGCGGTCAAGCAATTTGGCCTGAAACCGCTGGCGCGTTTCGTCAGTTTTGCCGCCAAAGGCGTGCCACCGCACATCATGGGCATTGGTCCGATTGAAGCCATTCCGGCGGCACTGCGTTACGCCGGCCTGAAGCAGGACGACATCGACTGGATTGAGTTGAACGAGGCGTTTGCCGCGCAGTCGCTGGCAGTCATCAACACGCTGGGGCTGGACCCGGCCAAGGTCAACCCGATGGGCGGCGCCATTGCACTCGGTCACCCGCTGGGCGCCACCGGGGCTATCCGTTCCGCCACCGCCATCCACGCGCTGCACCGCAACCATCTCAAGTACAGCATGGTCTCCATGTGCGTCGGCATGGGACAGGGCGCGGCCGGAATTTTTGAGCGGGTGTAAGCAGGCCTCCTGACAAACGAAAGAACAGCATGACCGATATATTGATCGACACCAGTGCCAGCGTGATGACCCTCACCCTGAACCGCGTGGACAAAAAGAACTCACTCACCGGTGCGATGTACACCGCCCTGGCGGACGCCCTTGCGTTGGCGCAGGCCGATGACGCGGTGCGTGTGGTGGTGTTCCAGGGGCACGAGACCATTTTCAGCGCCGGGAACGACATTGCGGACTTTCTCGGTGCGCCGCCCGACACGCTGGATGCGCCGGTGTTTCGCTTTTTGCGCGGCATCAGCACCTTCACCAAGCCCGTGCTGGCGGCGGTGTGTGGCCCGGCGGTCGGCATTGGTACCACCATGCTGTTTCATTGCGATTTGGTTTATGCGGGTGACAACGCGGCGTTTTCCATGCCCTTTGTCAACCTCGGTTTGTGCCCGGAAGCGGCGTCGAGCTACCTGGCACCGCAATTGATGGGCTACGGCCGGGCGGCCGAGGCGCTGCTGCTGGGTGAGCCGTTTCTGGCCGAGGCGGCGCTGGAGATGGGGCTCATCAGCCGCATCGTGCCACCCGCCGAAGCGGCGGCACTGGCCCAGCGCCAGGCACAAAAGCTGGCGACCAAACCGATGGCCTCGCTGATCGAGACCAAGCGCCTGATGCGCAAAGGCCAGGCCAGCATCGTGGCTGAACGCATGGTGGAGGAGGGTCGCAGCTTTGGCCGCATGTTGCGCGAACCCGCCGCACGCGAAGCGTTCACGGCCTTCATGGAGAAGCGCAAGCCGGATTTCTCCAAGGTTTAAGCAATTAGGTTTTTTGCCGCTGCCCAATAAGGGTGGATTGATTTCTACCCGTGGTTCGCGTACTGCTATAAGCAATTCGTTCCCAAGGGTCAGGGGCCGCGTCACCGTTCCGTAATCGGCTTTTCGGTGAACAAGTAGTCTTTCAATTCGCCAGACAACTTGGGGTCTCTGCGCCGAATCCACTCCAACAGCATGGCCGCGTGCTCTTTCTCCTCGTCTCGATTGTGTTGAAGAATTGCCTTGAGTTCAACGTCTTTGCAGACATCCACGCGTTGGTTATACCAATCAATTGCCTCTAGTTCTTCCATCAGGGAAACAACGGCCCTGTGCATGTCGCGCGTTCCTTCGGACAGTTCCTCGATGGGCTCGTGATAACCGATACTGGACATTTCTGTCTCCTTTTGATGGACCAGGATTGCGCAAAGGCGCGCAAAAAACAATTTTCTTCAGGCTTTTCAACACTTTTACAGCCTTCAGATAAGCGTATGCGAAAACGTTAAGCCCTTTCTTGCGAAATCGCAAGGACGTCACGTCATCACTTGTTCGGGCAGAAGGGTCCACCGAACTGGCTCTGCTGACTGTCCTCGGAGGGTCTCTCTCGCTAGTCCGGCCTCTACTTAAAGCCGACTTGCATGGGCCGCAAGGGACTAGGCCGTTTAGAGCTTGGGGCGCTTGAGGCGACTGACCATCAATGAGCCAGAGAGTGTGAACCCCAATACAAGTGGGTGCAATGTGAAACCAGTAAATCCAGGAGGTAAATAATGCGCTTTCGCACTGTTCCTCGCTGCCATATTGACTTTGAGTCTCGCATTGATCAACCTGCCTGGAACTGGATTCGATTCCTTGCCATGGCCTACCACCTCACAAAGCTGTGTGTAAAAGCAATATATGAGGACCAGTCTAAAAATAAAGTCTGTCTGAGGCAGGTGTCTGATCAGGTCGAATTAACCTCTAGCCCCCGTCCCATAAGCGCAGGCAGCTACTATTTATATAGCATGATTGGCGCTATGCTCAGCGCATGAAGCTTCTCCTCTTGCCCCTGTTGCTCTCTGCCGCCACCGCCCTTGCTTCCACCTGCGACAGTGGGCTGCGCCAGTCGCCGATTGACATCACCAGCACCACGCGCCAACCGCTGCCGGACCTGAGCTTTGACTACCGGGCGGCACCGCTCAAGCTGGCTGATGATGGCCACACGGTGCGCGTGCGCTTTGCCAACGGCAGCCAGTTGCACATTGGCCCCCAGCGCTACACGCTGCAGCAGTTCCACTTCCACACCCCGGGTGGCGACCGCATTGCCGGTGAGAATTTCCCGATGGCGGCACACCTGCTGCACAAGAGTCAATCCGGGCAGTTGCTGGCGCTGGTGGTGCTGTTTCGCGTCGGTGCCGAAAACCCGCTGCTCGAAGCGCTGCTGCCGCTGATTCCCGCCCGTGCGGACGGTGCCCACACGCTGCCCGGCAAAACCGTGGATGCCCGCGCTCTGCTGCCGGCCAGTCATGGCTACTACCGCTACCCAGGCTCGGTGACCGCGCCGCCCTGCACCGAGGGCGTCGATTGGATCGTCATGAAACAGCCGCTGCAACTCTCGGCCGCGCAGCTGGCGCGCTACCGCAAACGCTTTGCCGACAACGCCCGGGCGGTGCAGCCGCTGCACCAGCGCGCGGTGCTGGAAAGTCTTTAGCCCGTAGCGCACCGTTTCGGCGCGCTGAACTGCGCTCCCTTGCCGCAGGTCAAGGTCGGTCGGGCACAGCTGCTGAATAATGCCGCCTTTGCCCTCGCTGGCAGATTGTTATTGTCATCGCTACCCAAGGAATCCGCATGCATCCGCAACCCCCTTTACGCCGCAAGGCCCCGCTGCGCGCCGTGTGCGCTGGCCTGGCCGCTTTCACGCTGGCCCTGCCTGTTTTGGCCGCTACCGGAGCAGTTGCCACACCCGTCGCGCCTCCCGCGGAGAAAGCCGCCAAATCAGCCGGGATCGAAGTCAAGGTCACGCCCGAGATGACCGGCGCCGGCATGGTCTCCAGCGGTGTCACGCTCCCCCCTATTCCGCCGGTGACGGGCAACCGCACCAATCCGGTGGCGTCCTGGGGCAAGCCCCTGCCATACCCGATCGTCATCGCCGACCGGCGCAACAACCGGCTGATAGAAATCGCGCCGGACAAAAGCATCGTGTGGGAATTTCCCTCGCCCAGCCTGAAGGTCTACCGCGGCAACGAAGACGTCAACTTTTCGATGGACGGGAAGCAGTTGGCCGTGAGCGAAGAAGACAACTTCGACGTGCATATCGTGGACTATGAAAAGCGCGCCCTGACCTGGACCTACGGCACGCCCGACACCCGCGGCAGCGGCCCGAACCTGTTGAATTACCCGGACGACGCGCACCTGCTGGCCGACGGCAAGTTCATCACCGCCGACATCCGCAACTGCCGTGTCGTCATCATCGACCCGAAAGACAACAAGATCGTCACCCAATGGGGCACGCCGGGCAAGTGCCGGCACAACCCGCCGCATGAACTGGCCCATGCCAATGGTGCAACACCGCTGGCCAACGGCGACATTTTGGTGACCGAAATCACCGACGCCTGGATCTCGCGCATCACGCGTGAAGGCAAGGTGCTGTGGAGCGTCAAGGCGCCCAACATGCACTACCCGTCGGATGCCTTTCCCACCGTGGACGGCAAGCAAATCATCGTGGCCGACTTTTGGAAGCCCGGCCGCGTGGTGATCTTCGATCCCCTGACGCGCAAAGTCAGCTGGGAATACTTCGTCAAGGACGGCGACAAGGCGCTCGACCATTCCTCCATTGCCCGCGAACTGCCCGATACCGGCGACATTCTGGTTGTGGACGATTTGAACGACCGCGTCATGGTGATCGACCGCAAGACCAAGGAAATCATCTGGCAGTACGGTGAAAAAGGTAAAAAGGGCCACACCCCCGGCTTGCTGAATTACCCCGACGGCTTTGACATTGACGTGTTTCGCGACTGGAAAACCGCCAGGCGCAAATAAGGCCAACGGCGCCCCGGTGCGCTGTCATCCCCAAGATACAAGGACATCTATGCAGCACAGGAGAGCCTTATGACTTTGGGCGCATTGATTGAAACGCATGGCTATTGGGTGCTGGCAATTGGCTGTCTGCTGGAAGGTGAAACGGTTCTGGTGCTGGCCGGCTTCGCCGCGCACCGGGGCTACCTCAACCCTTTGGCGGTGATCGGTATTGCGTCAACGGCCGGATTTTTGGGTGACCAGTTCTATTTTTGTCTCGGGCGCCGGCATGGCCCCGCCGTTCTGGCCCGCTGGCCATCGGTGGCACGACAGACTGATCGGCTCCGGCGTCTGATTGACCGCTATCACACGGCCGTGATCATCGGCATACGCTTTGCCTACGGATTGCGCATCGCCGGGCCGGTGCTGCTGGGCATGTCGCCGATATCAAGGGTGCGCTTTGGTCTGCTCAACGCGCTGGGCGCAGTGCTCTGGGCGGGTCTGGTTGCGGGTATCGGCTGGGTGTTTGGTCGAGCCGCTGAAGCCGCCTTGGGCGACATCCGGCATCTTGAAATGTGGCTCCTGCTCAGTTTGGCAGCCGTGGGCATGATCATCTGGTGGATCAGAAATAGCCGCCCGCACTGACCCCGACGGACTAGCGCGAAAACGCACAAGGTTTTGCCGCTTTATTTCACAAAGCATTTGCTTGCTAAAAATAAACAATCTGGGTATGCTTCGGCGCAATGACTGCTCCCGTTCCGTCCCTCCATTTGTCTGCCAAGTCGCCGCCTGACCCGTCGCCCAAGCGCTCGCGCGGCCGGCCACGCAAGACCGAAGAAGAGCGCGACGACGGCAACCGCCGGCATGAATTGATCACCGCGGCCGCCCGCTTGTTTCGCGACCAGGGTTTTGACGCCACCAGCACGCGTGACATCGCGGCAGCCGTCGGCATGCACAGTGGCTCGCCGTTTTATCACTTTAAAAGCAAGGACGCGCTGCTCTACGCTGTGATGGAGGAGGGCATGCACGCGGCCATCGCACGGCAAGCCCGAGCCCTGCTGGGTACTGAGCTGGAATCAGTGGACGCCGGCACGGTGCCCGCAGCCGAGGCGCCCTTGATGCACCTCCGGCGACTGATCCGCGCCCACTTTGGCACCTTGCTGGGGCCGGGCAACGACTTTGTTCCCGTGATGCTTTACGAACGTCGCTCCCTGAATCCCGCGCAACGAGCGTCGCTGGCCCAGCTGCAAGTGGACTACGAATCGGCCTGGACGCCGGTGCTGGAAGCCCTGCACGCGAGTGGCCGCTTACACGCGCCAGTCAAGCTGTCGCGGCTGCTGATACTGGGCGCGTTGAACTGGTCGGTGCAGTGGTTTGACTCCCAAAAGGAGGCGTCGCTGGACGAATTGACCGATGCCGCACTCGCTTTGTTTTTTAAGGAATCTTGATGACCCAACACCTCGCCGTCCCGGCCGAAATTGAATTTGAAGAAGAGTTTGTTGCCGGACTGCCCCAAGTCTTTGAGGAAATGATTGTGTTCAACCAGGTGCTGGGTCTGAAGATCACCTCCCTCAAATCGACCCAGGTCCGGGCCCGTATCGACATGAAGCGCGATTTGATTGGCCACTTCAGTTACAACCGGCTCCACGGGGGTGTCATCAGCGCCGGTCTGGACGCCATGGGGGGCCTGGCGGTGATGGCCGCCATTGGCGCGCGCCACATGGACGAGACGCCCATGCAGCGCCTGCACAGGTTCAGCAAACTCGGCACCATTGATTTGCGCATCGACTACCTGCGTCCCGGCATTGGCGACTATTTTGAATTGCGTGCCGAGGTGATGCGTCTGGGCTCGCGCGTGGCCTCCACCCGCATGGAGTTTCTGGGGGCGGACGGCAAGCTGCTGTCGACCGGCTCGGCGGCCTATATCGTGTCCTGACATAAAAAATGTAGCGGACGCGGATGGAGGTGAAATCAATGCCGTCATTGGGTTTCTTGATGCCGCCATTCGAAAAATGCTGCAGCTTTAACCCCATGTCCAGCTTGTTGTTGAAAACATAGCCGACCCCTACTTCGTCACCAAACTGGAAATGGGTTGAGAGGTGGTTGTTGTCATTGTCGTAAAGCTCGGACAGCAGATGGATGCCGATCCCTGCTTCCGCGTAAAAGCCTTTTTTACTTTCCTGCTGGAAGCGCAAGACCGGCGTCAGACCGATGCTGGTGATGTTTTGGGTTTGTCCTTCGATGTTCTGGTAGTGCGTGCCGCGCCATTGCGCCAACGACAAATCCCAGTAGCCGCCAATGTGGGTGCCATTGGATTGAAACCAGCGGCGTTCCCAGTCCCATTGCGCCCCCAAACGGACCATCTGCACTTTTTCGCCAACCGCCAGTTCGAGGGAGGTGGCATCCAGCGCCTGCGCCGCGCCATGCGCAGCAGTCAAGGCGAGGTAGGCGAGAAGGTGGTTCCAGTGCATAAATCGCATCATTTATTTCCACGAAGATGAAGTTGGATGAAGGAGTCGAACACAAAACAGCGGGCGTGTCGTTAGGCAAATTCGCGTGCCATAGATAAAAATCAAGGGTCGCCACACTTTGTCCCCCGCTGCTGGCGGCGGGGAGGGCCGCGGTGTTCACGGCCGTCTTCAAAAAATAATGATGAAATTTACCGCTAGCCGCCGTCCTGTATGCGCAGGTAGCTATAAATAAAGTAGCAAACTCAAATCAGCTTTTGCGGCACTTCGCGCGGCTGGCCGTGCTCGTCAATCGCCACATAGGTGAGCGATGCTTCCGTTACCTTGGTGTATTCGTTTTCCGAGCCAAAACGTTCGGCAAAGACCTCAATCTTGACCGTGATCGAGGTGCGGCCGATGCGGGTCAGCTTGGCGAAAAACGACAGAATATCGCCCACCCGCACCGGATGCTTGAACACAAATTCATTCACCGCCACCGTGACCATGCGCCCCTTCACATAGCGTGCCGGCACGACAGCGCCCGCCAGGTCCACTTGGGCCATCACCCAGCCGCCAAAAATGTCGCCATTGGCGTTGCAGTCGCCGGGCATGGGAATGACCTTGAGCACCAGCTCCTGGTCGGTCGGCAATGTCACGCCGGTCGAGTGGCTCTTGGCAGCGGGGTTCGGGCTAGGGTTTGCAGACATGGGCACAATCAAGGTTGTTTAAGCTAATCGATTGTCCCCCATGCGCCGCTCTGGCTCTCACCACGAAGTCGCCTCGGCGTCCACCACCCCTTCTCCCCGCTCCGACTGGGCCACCTTGCGCCGCCTGTTTCCGTATTTGTGGGAGTACAAGTACCGCGTGATGGCGGCGCTGGCCTTCATGGTCGGCGCCAAAACCGCCAACGTCAGCGTGCCCTTGTTGCTCAAGCAGCTCATTGACACCATGAACCCGAAAGGCGGCATCGACGCCAGCGCTTTGTTGGTGGTGCCGGTGGCGCTGCTGTTTGCTTATGGGCTGCTGCGCCTGTCCACTACCTTGTTTGCCGAATTGCGCGAACTCATTTTTGCCAAGGCCACCGAAGGCGCCTCGCGCAGCATCTCGTTGCAGGTGTTCCGCCATTTGCACGCTTTGAGCCTGCGTTTTCACCTGGAGCGCCAGACCGGCGGCATGACGCGCGACATCGAGCGCGGCACGCGGGCCGTCAATTCATTGATCTCGTACTCGCTGTACAGCATCATTCCCACGCTGATTGAAGTGGCCATGGTGCTCACGCTGCTGGCGGTCAAGTTTGACGCCTGGTTTGCCTGGATCACCCTCATTGCGCTGGTGTTCTACATCAGCTTTACCGTGATGGTGACCGAGTGGCGCACCGAGTTTCGCAAGGTCATGAACGAACTCGATTCAAAGGCGCACAGCCGCGCCATCGATTCGCTGCTCAATTACGAAACCGTCAAGTACTTCAACAACGAAGAGTTTGAGGCGCACCGCTACGACGAAAACCTGGAGCGTTACCGCAAGGCCGCGCTCAAGAGTCAGCGCACCCTGAGCTTGCTCAACACCGGCCAGCAACTGATCATCGCTACCGGCCTGATCGCCATGCTGTGGCGCGCCACACAAGGCGTGGTCGATGGCCGCATGACGCTGGGCGACCTGGTGATGGTGAATGCCTTCATGATCCAGCTCTACATTCCGCTCGGCTTTCTGGGCGTGCTGTACCGCGAGATCAAGCAAAGCCTGACCGACCTGGACAAGATGTTCACCCTGATGGAGCGCGAGCGCGAAATTGCCGATGTGCCGGGCGCGCAGCCGCTCAAGGTGGACGGCGCCAACGTCACCTTCAGCCACGTCAACTTTGCCTACGATCCGGCGCGGCCGATCCTGCATGACATCAGCTTCGAAATACCGGCCGGCAAAACCGTGGCGGTGGTCGGTCCCTCGGGCTCGGGCAAGTCGACGCTGGCGCGGCTGCTGTTTCGCTTCTACGACGTGCAGAGCGGCCAGATTTTGATTGCCGGGCAGGACATCAAGCAGGTCACGCAGGCCAGTGTGCGGCAGGCGATCGGCATCGTGCCGCAAGACACCGTGCTGTTCAACGACACGGTGGAATACAACATCGCCTACGGCAAACCCGGCGCCACGCGCGCCGAGGTAGAGGAGGCCGCGCGCTCGGCCCACATTCACAACTTCATCAGCGCCACGCCCAAAGGCTACGACACCATGGTCGGCGAGCGTGGCCTCAAACTGTCGGGTGGCGAAAAGCAGCGCGTGGCGATTGCCCGCACCCTGCTGAAAAACCCGCCGATCCTGATCTTTGATGAAGCCACCTCGGCGCTGGACTCCGCCAACGAACGTGCGATTCAGGCTGAGCTGCAAAGCGTGGCGCAGAACAAGACGACGTTGGTGATTGCGCACCGTTTATCGACCGTGGTCGATGCGCATGAGATTCTGGTGATGGACGCCGGGCGCATTCTGGAGCGCGGCACCCATGCGGAGTTGCTGGCGGCCAATGGGCGCTATGCATCGATGTGGGCGCTGCAGCAGTCGACGGCTGAGTAGGCTTTTTGGTGTTTTTTGGCTGTAGCCCTCGTGCAGTATGCGTAAGCAGCTATTTAAATGATAGTGGATTGGGAGTGAGGATTTCCATCCCCGTGATGGTCGGGTTTGCAGCGTAAAGAGATGTTCGCGACAGGCACCTTTCCGGTTGTCCAGTCCGTCTCCTGTCAGGGGCAGTTCGTTGCGTGCGGCAACGTGCCCATGGCGGACGTATAGCCAAACGTACGACCTGTACTCACAGAATGGCTCGTAGTACGGCAGATACTTGATCGGTCGTTGGCTTGGGGGCCTGGCCGGTGGCGTACATCAAAGTAATGCCATCAATCAAACCGGCACAGGTTTCGATCGGTACGTTGGCCTGTCCGTTGGAGATCAGCTTGACGAAGAACTCGATTGGCCGGCGCGCGGCAGAGGTCAATTGTTCACCCACGCCTGCCAGGTCCTCGCGGCGGGCAGATGCCAAGGTCAGCTCCACCCGCGCAAGAAACAGATGTCTTTCGTCGTCCGCATAGGCCACCAGCTCATCGGCCACGTAAGCAATGGCGGCCTCCAACCCCTGTGTTGCCGCCTTGTCCGCAAAGCCCACCTGCAGTTCATCACACTCCCTTTCCAGCAGCGCTGCGAGGTACTGCGACGCGGCAACAAGGAGCGATGTCTTTTTGGGAAAGTAGTAAGTCGTTGAACCCTGCGGCAGACCCACAAGCTCATCGACCGCACGGTGCGTCACGCCTTCCATACCGCGTGTGGCGAGCAGCTCAATCACCCCCCCAAGGATGGTTTCCCTTCGATCAGCTTTGTTTGTTGACATCTTTTCTCTTCATATGTAGAGTTATGCACTTCACTTAAATTATTTTCCACAACTTTCTTAGGATTATCTATGACACAAGCCATCGTTCGCATGAATCCTTCCACTTTGCCCAATGCCGCAGAGATGGGGTACTCGCAAATATCCATCGTCGAACCGGGCCGCATGGCTTATATCTCCGGACAAGTGGCCTGGCGACCTAACGGCGAACCCGTGCCCGCCGATCTGGTTGCGCAAATGAAGATCGTGGTCACCAATGCAAAGGCCGCTCTGGGTGCCCTAGGCGCAAGCCCCGAGGACATCGTCATTGCACGTTGCTTCATGACCGATTTGACGCCCGCCAGACTGGACCAGATCTTTCCGCCCTTGCTGGAGATGTTCAATGGTGCACAGCCCTGCATTACCGGTGTGGGCGTCGCAGCATTGGCTGCGCCTGAGCTGCAAGTGGAGCTGGAGCTGACAGTCCGCCTGCCGGGTTAGTCCCCGCGAGTGGTCGGCTGCCTCGCCTGTGCGCGGCAAGGCCTGCTGTTGGGTAGGTGATCAAGGTTCGAGCCAACGTCTGCTCATGTTCTATGACGAGTACGTTGATTCGCGGAATCGACGCCACGTTGCTGCATATCAGTGGCCTAACCCTAACTGAATGGCGGCTTTGGAGCGAATAGATTGGAAAGCTGTACAGCCGCTTTGGATCTCAAGCCGGTAATCGTCTTCAACACCATGTCGATCGGCTGAGATAGACAGCCATAGTCTGCAAGGAATCAATTAGATGAACTGCCGAACTTCAGCCCGCTCAGCTGTCGACCCGCCCCTCGAAATAAGGCAAAAGTGCTTTCGCCGCCTCGATCCGCAGAAGAAGGTCAATCGTCGGGTCGTTCATCACGCCGAGCAAAAAGCCTTTGGGGTCGCGACTGTTCCCCGGTGATGCGGATGCTTGGGCTTCCTGATGGGCATGGCGGCCCTGCGTCTCGTCAGCCACGGCATTCATGGGCGAGGTCTCCATCCTGACCACGGGGCTCAGCCGTTTCAGGATGGCCTGAAAAACAGCGGGCTTGATGGATTCAAGGCGCGCCAGGACGTTCGCCTGCGCATCGGGGTTGGGGGGCAGGTCGAGCCAGGGTTCTTCCGCAAAGATGGCGGCCAGGTCCGGCGTCACAAACGCGGACCATTGGCCCGTGGCGGGTTGCAGGGCGGGCACCAACCGGGCGTGCTGGATTTCGCCGGGGCTGGCCGCGTCAGCAGCAGGCCGCAGCACAAGGCGGTTGGGTGCCACCCCGCTCAAATAGCGCAAACGTAAAAATTCAAGAAATGCCCTCGCTTGCGCGACGGAGGCGGGCTCTGCGAGTGAAAACCACAGTTGGTAAGCGTCATTGCCAGAGACGGCGATTGCCGGCGCGGGCAGCTCCAGATCCGTCTGCACCCCGCGCCAAATAGTCGACAGCAGGGTCCAGTCGGCGGGTCGGGCCAGTTCCAGCACCAGGGCGCGTACGCTCCCATCGGGCGCCATCAGGCTGGGCTCGGTACCGGGTGGGGTTTGGAGGTTTGGCTCGTGAGCAAGATAGAGGCGGTCCAACTCCGCTGGCAGTGTGCTCATGGCAAAGTCTCGGTCAGGGTGTGAGTAGGAAGTGGGGGTACTTGAGCCTGCACCAGCATCTTCCAGGTCAGCCCCAGCGGCCTGTCAGTCTTGAATGAAACCAGTTCTCTGGACAGCCGGGCGATATCAATGCCCTTGCGCAAATTCACGCCAACCTGGCCCGCGACCTTGTCGGCGTTGGAGATCAGTCGGTCAAGATTGCCATTGATTCGCAGCAGCATGGCGGCAGTTTTGCAGCCGATCTTGTCCACACCGGGGACGCCATCCACCGCATCGCCCATGAGGGCCAGCAGATCGCCCATCTGCGATGGCGTGACACCAAATTTTTCCTGCACATAAGCGGCGTCGCGCCAAACGTCTTTGAAGTGGTCGTAAATACAGACCTGGTCATTGAGCAACTGCAAAAAGTCCTTGTCGGTCGACAAAATAATGGCGCGCTCCGACCTGGTGATGCACCATTTTTCGACCAGCGCGGCGATGGCATCGTCCGCTTCGATGCCCTCAATTGAAATCCAGGGCAAGCCCATACCTTGCAATTCATGCTTGAGGGTCAGCAGGCCAGCTCGCAAGGGTTGCGGCATGGGCTTGCGGTGGGCTTGATAGGCTTCATAGAGCTCATGTTTCCAGGTGCGACCCCCATGGTCAAAAACCGCAACCGCGTGGGTCGGCCTGTGGGTTTTGAGTGCGCGCTTGAACGAGCTCAGGCTTGATTTGATGGTGTCCGCTACCTTCTCCTCGCTGTCGGGCTCGGGAATGGCTTCGTGAATACGCCTGATGATGTTCAGCGCATCAATAATTAGGAGAGACATTTTGTGATCACGGCTGTTTGAAATTTCCCATAGAGACGTGGATTATCCCGTTGCTCATTCCGCGCAGGGGCGTCAGCGGCCATCGTAAGCCATTGACATCATGCCTAAACCCCGCCGTTTCTGAACTTCGACGAAATCATCTCGGCGCTCGATTTCGTCAACGAGCGCGCCATCCAGTCCGAACTGCTGGCGGCCAATGGGTGCTATGCATCAATGTGGGCGCTGCAGCAGCGTTTGGCGTGATTTTTGGGGTGTTTATTTCTGCCGCCGTCTGGCGCTTAACGCTGAAAGTGGTAGAGTTAATTCAGGCCGATTGCGGGCTCCCAAAGTCCATCTTTAACAGACTGCAACCTGGGTCCGCGAAGGGTCAATAAAGCATCCCGGATGCAAAAATAAAAATCATCGATTGCGTTTGGATTGGCATGCGTTTCAACTTCTTTAACTGGCGGTCGCTCAAGACCCGGGTAACTCTTCTAACACTGGTTGTTTTCCTGATTGGCATCTGGTCGCTGTCGTTCTATGCCAGCCGGATGTTGCGTCAGGATATGGAGCGCTTGTTAGGCGAGCAGCAGTTCTCGACGGTTTCTTTGGCCTCCGAGCAGGTCAACACCGAATTGGACGAACGACTCAGGGCGCTGGAAGTGATTGCGGAAGAAATTACCCCGGCCCTGCTGGGTCATGTGGCGGCCCTGCAAGCCCACCTGGAACCCCGCCTGATTTCTCAAGGGCTGTTCAACGGTGGCATCAGCGTCGTCGGCACCGAGGGCACCGTGATTGCCGATATGCCACGTTCGCTCGGCCGGATCGGCATCAATTATCTGGACCGGGATTACTTGGTCGGCGCGCTCAAGGACGGTAAGTCGACCATCGGTCGGGTTGTCATCGGCAAGACGCTGCAGACGCCGATTTTTGCCATGGCGGCACCCATTCGCGATGCGCAGGGCCAGGTGATCGGCGCCCTGTTTGGCGTGATCAACCTGGCCAAACCCAATTTCCTCGACAAAATTATGGCCAGTCGCTACGGCAAGACCGGCGGCTATCTCCTGATCGCGCCGCGGCAAAAGCTGTTTGTGACGGCCACCGACAAGAGCCGCAACATGCAACCGACCCCCGAGCCCGGCGTGAATCCCTTGTTGGACCGTTATATGCAGGGTTATGAGGGCTACGGTGTTTCCGTCAGCTCCCGCGGCATTGAAGAACTTACGGCCGTCAAAGGCATTCCGGTGGCGGGCTGGTCGATGGGGCTTGTGCAGCATGCCGCAGAAGTCTTTGCCCCGGTTCGCGACATGCAGCAACGCATGCTGCTGGCCACACTTTTCCTGAGCGTGCTGGCGGGAGGGCTGACCTGGTGGTTGATCTCGTGGATGTTGCGACGCCAACTTTCCCCCATGCTGGCGGCCGCCAGAACGCTGACCACCCTGTCAGAAACCAATCAGCCGGCGCAGCCTTTGCCGGTCGCCAGTCAAGATGAAATTGGCGAGCTGATCGGCGGCTTCAATCGGGTGCTGAATACGCTCAATCAGCGCGAGGCCTTGCTCAAGCAGATTCTGGACACGTCCAGCGTGGGCATTTTTTTGGTTGATATGACGGGCTGCATCACGCAAGCCAACAAGCGTATGGCGGACCTGTTTCAATGTTCTCTGGACACCTTGCAGGGGAGTGACTACATTGCCTTGCTGCCGCCTGCCGAGCGTGAGAGTGGACGCCAGAATATGCATGCCTTGCTGGATGGCTCAGTCACTTCGGTGGATGTGGATCGAATGTATTGGCGCCCCGACCAGACCCAGTTCTGGGGGCATCTGACGGGCAAGCGTTTCTACGATGCCAACGGGGAGGAGCGCGGCCTCATCGGCGTGATTGCGGACATCACCGAGAGCCGAGTAGCCGCAGAAAAACTCAATCTCGACGCCAGCGTGTTCACCCATGCCCACGAGGGCATCATGATCACCAGCGCTGACGGCAGCATCATTGATGTCAACGAGGCCTTCAGTCGCATTACCGGCTACAGCCGTGACGACGTCCTGGGCCGCAACCCACGCATCTTGAGCTCGGGCCGTCAGGATAAAGAGTATTACGCCGCGATGTGGGCCGGGCTGCTCGACAAAAGTCACTGGTACGGCGAAATCTGGAACCGCCGCAAGACGGGCGAGGTGTATGCCGAGATGCAAACCATCAGCGCCGTGCGCGATGAGCAGGGCCATGTCCGGCAGTACGTGGCCTTGTTCTCTGACATCACCGAGCGCAAGCAGATGGAAGACAAGGTGCGGCAACTGGCGTTTTATGACCCGCTCACCAGACTGCCAAACCGGCGCCTGCTCAACGACCGCTTGCGACAGTCCATGGCGACCAGCAAACGCAGTGCCTGTTATGGCGCCTTGATGGTGCTTGATCTGGACAACTTCAAGTCGCTCAATGACACGCATGGCCACCTGGCGGGCGATATGCTGTTGATCGAGGCGGCGCGGCGGTTGAGCAGTTGTGTGCGCGAAATGGACACCGTGGCGCGCTTCGGTGGCGATGAGTTTGTGGTGATGCTGAGCAATTTGAGTTCGGATAAAACGGAATCGACGTCACAAGCCGCCAGCATCGCCGAGAAAATTCGCAGCAGCTTGTCTGCCCCCTACCGGCTGACCATCCGCAATGAAGCTATGAGAGAGGTCGTGGTCGAGCATCAATGTACGGCCAGCATCGGTGTGGTCTTGTTCATCAATTCTGAAATGAGCCCGGACGACATCCTCAAATGGGCAGACACGGCCATGTACCAAGCCAAAGAAGCCGGGCGCAATCTGGTGCGGTTTTACGATTCGACTGTTTGCCTGACCGTGTAGGGGTTTCTCTGGCTTGCCTGGGACGATATTACTGATCCAGCATGCCGGATACCCGACGAGCTCCGTTGCGAAATGTCAATATGGCGCGGCACTGACGTGCTGAGTCCGCTCAATATCCCTGGCCCGCAGGGTTCCCGATGGGCGGTACATTCACCGGCTGTTCGTCCAGGCCCAGGGTTTGCACGCCGGCCCCGTTGCCAAATTCGGCATAGCGCCAGGTGCCGTCCACGTTGACCACATTCTCTGGCACGCTGCGCGTCACTTCTGCCTTGCCGGACAAGGCCTGGCGCATGCTGTCGATCCAGATCGGCAAGGCCAGGGTGGCCCCAAACTCGCGGTTGCCCAGGGATTTGGGCTCGTCAAAGCCCATCCAGGCGACCGACACCATGTTGTTGGCATAACCGGCAAACCAGCCATCAACGGCATCGTTGGTGGTGCCGGTCTTGCCCGCCAGGTCGCGGCGGCCGAGTTTTTGCGTCGCCATGGCGCCGGTGCCCGAGCGCGTGACTTCGCGCAGCATGCTGTCCATGACAAAGGCATTACGGCTGTCCAGCACGCGCGAGTCTTCGGGCGGCTGGGCCGGTTTGTTGGCTTCAAACAGGAGCTGGCCACGGGCATCGGTGATGCGTTGGATGAGCCACGGGTTGACTTGGTAACCGCCGTTAGCAAACACGCCATAGGCAGCGGCCAACTGCAGCGGCGTGACCGAGCCGGTGCCCAAGGCCAGCGTGAGATTGACCGGATGCTTGCTGCCGTCAAAACCAAACTTGGGTAAAAAATCACGCCCATAGCTGGCACCAATGGCTTGCAAAATCCGAACCGACACCACATTCTTGGATTGCGCCAAAGCGGTCTGCATGGTGATCGGACCGTCGTACTTGTCGTCATCATTGTGTGGGGTCCATTGCTGCGTGTCGTCGCTGGCGGGTAGCAGCGCATCATTAATCAGGGTGGCCGGTGCAAAGCCTTTTTCCAGCGCCGCCGAGTAAATAAACGGCTTGATCGACGAGCCGGGTTGGCGCCAGGCGCTGGTGACATGGTTGAAGTTTTTGCGCGTGAAATCAAAGCCGCCAACCAAGGCGCGGTAGGCCCCGGTTTGCGCATCGAGTGCCACATAGGCCGCATCCACCTCGGGCAACTGCGTGATGAACCAGTCTTTCTTGCTGCCTTGCAGGACCCGGATCAGCGCGCCGGGGCGCAGCTTCAAAGCACGGTTGGCGTTGGCTTGTAGGGCGGGTGCGGCGAAACGCAAGCCTTCCCCCATGATCTGGATGGACTCTCCGCTGCTCAACTCGGCTTTGACTAATTTGGCCGAAACGCTGGTGAGGACGGCCGGCAGCAAGTTGTCGCTGGCCGGGTGTTGCTGCAGCAAGTCATCCATCGCATTCTCCCGCGCATCATCGTCCGTGGGTAATTCGATGAACGCCTCGGGGCCACGGTAGCCATGGCGCTGGTCGTAGGCCATGACGTTGCGCCGCACCGATTGGTAGGCGGCTTCCTGCTCGGCCTGCGTGATGGTGGTGACCACTTTCAGCCCCATGGTGTAAGCGGCTTCCTGGTATTGCGCAAAGATGCTTTGCCGCACCATCTCGGCGGCATAGGCCGCATGCGATTCAAGCGCTGGACTGGCGCCAACACGCAGTGGCTCACTGCTGGCCTGTGCCAATTGCGTCTCCGTGATGTAGCCCAGTCGGAGCATGCTTTTCAGCACCAGCAGTTGACGTTGCTTGGCCCGCTGTGGATTGACGACGGGATTGTGTCGGGACGGGTTTTGCGGCAAACCGGCCAGCATCGCCGCCTCGGCCAGGCTGAGGTCTTGAAGCGACTTGCCAAAATAGCTGCGTGCGGCGCTGGAGAAACCGTAGCTGCGTTGGCCCAGGTAAATCTGGTTCATGTACAGCTCCAGAATCTGGTCCTTGCTCAAGGCCGATTCGATGCGGTAGGCCAGCATGGCCTCTTTCAGCTTGCGCGAGAGCGTGCGCTCCTGGGTGAGAAAGAAGTTCCGGGCCACCTGCATCGTGATGGTGGAGGCCCCTTGGTTCACGCCGCCGGTCAGGTCCGACAGGACAGCCCGCGTCACCCCAATGAAGTCCACGCCGCCGTGGCTGTAAAAGCGCGAGTCTTCAATTGATAACAAGGCATTCTTCATGAGCGCGGGCGTTTCCTGGATGGAAACAAAGTCCCGGCGCTCCTTGCCGAATTCACCGATCAAGACGTTGTCGGCGGTGTAGATGCGCAACGGAATCTTGGGCTGGTAGTCGGTCACCGCATCCAGCGCGGGCAGACCGGGCGCCAGTACGAACAAAGCGTAGGCGAGTACCACGCCACAGGCCAAAGCAAGCATGGCCAGGAGGCCAAGGATCCATTTCATTGTGTTTTGCCCAGCAAATTCAAAACACGACTCTAACCGTTGTGGCGTTTATGCCCGCGCACGCCAGCGCTTCACCACAATCAACGCTGTCTTTCATGCAATCCGCGCATAATTCCGGCCCATGGAAACCAAATGGCTTGAAGACTTTGTCTCCCTCGCTGAAACCCGCAGTTTCAGCCGCTCGGCCCAGTTGCGCCACGTCACCCAGCCCGCGTTCTCGCGGCGCATCCAGTCGCTGGAGGCGTGGGCCGGCACCGACCTGGTGGACCGCAGCAGCTACCCGACGCGGCTGACGCCCGCCGGGGAGACGCTTTATTCCCAGTCGCTGGAGGTGTTGCAAGCGCTGCAAAGCACGCGGGCCATGCTGCGCGGGCACACCGCCGCCGGGCAGGATGTGATCGAGTTTGCGGTGCCGCACACGCTGGCATTCACGTTTTTTCCGGCCTGGGTCTCGGCCCTGCGCGAAAAATTCGGCCCTATCAAAAGCCGCCTGATTGCGCTCAATGTGCACGATGCCGTCATGCGGCTGGTGGAGGGCAGTTGCGATCTGTTGATCGCCTACCACCACCCCTCGCAGCCCTACCAGCTGGATGCCGATCGTTACGAGATGGTCAGTCTGGGAGAAGAGGTCATGGCGCCTTATGTCAAGCCCGATGCCGATGGCAAGCCCCTGTTTCAACTGCCGGGGCGCGCCGGTCATCCCCTGCCGTACCTCGGCTACGCGCCCGGCGCCTATCTGGGGCAGATGGTGGAGTTGATCCTGAAACAATCAGACGCCGCCATCCACTTTGACCGCGTGTATGAAACGGACATGGCCGAAGGCCTGAAGGCAATGGCGCTGGAAGGGCATGGCATCGCCTTTTTGCCTTTCAGCGCCGTCAAAAAGGATTTGCGCGCCAAAAAACTGGTGAGCGCCTTGCCGCCGGAAATGAAAGGTCTGCAGATCACCATGGACGTGCGGGCGTACCGGGAGCGGCCCTCCATCAAAGAAGCGGGCAAAACAGGCATTCACACCAACCGCAGCGCCGGGCCAGCGCCCAAGCGCAACGCGCAGGCGCTGTGGGATTATCTGGCGACCCAGTCGGCCGTGTTGTAGGCCGGGGGCGCTATTAAACAGCATTTGGGACAATACAGCCATGACACAAACTATTCAACTGACCCAACCCGACGACTGGCATTTGCATGTGCGCGATGGCGAGGCGCTGCGCGTGGTGGTGCCGCACACCGCCGCCCAGTTTGGCCGTGCCATCATCATGCCCAACCTGCGCCCGCCCGTCACCACGACCGAGGCCGCGCTGGCGTACAAGGCGCGCATCCAGGCGGCCGTGCCCGAAGGCGTGGCGTTTGAGCCGCTGATGACGCTTTACCTGACCGACAAGTTGCCGGCCGATGAAATCCAGCGCGCCCGCGACGTCGGCATCGTTGCCGTCAAGCTCTACCCAGCCGGCGCCACCACCAACAGCGATGCCGGTGTCACCGATCTGCGCAAGACCTACGCCACGCTGGAAGCGATGCAGCGCGCTGGGATGCCGCTGCTGGTGCATGGCGAGGTGACATCGCCGGAGATTGACCTGTTTGACCGGGAGGCGGTGTTCATCGACACCCAGCTGATCCCGTTGCGCCGTGATTTCCCCGAACTGAAAATTGTGTTTGAGCACATCACCACCCGGGAGGCGGCGCAGTATGTGCAGGAGGCCGACCGCTTCACCGCCGCCACTTTGACCGCACACCATCTGCTGTTCAACCGCAATGCCATCTTCACCGGCGGTATCCGGCCGCATTACTACTGCTTGCCGGTGTTGAAGCGCGAGACCCATCGCCTGGCGCTGGTGGCCGCGGCCACCAGCGGCTCCAGCAAGTTCTTTCTCGGCACCGACAGCGCGCCGCACCCGGCCCATCTCAAGGAGCATGCCAGCGGTTGCGCCGGCTGCTACACCGCGCATGCCGCCATCGAGATGTACGCCGAAGCCTTTGACGCGGTGGGGGCGCTGGACCAGCTGGAAGGTTTTGCCAGTTTCCACGGCGCTGATTTTTATGGCCTGCCGCGCAACACCGGCACCATCACCCTGAAGCGCGAAGCCTGGACGCCACCGGAGAGCTTTGCCTTCGGCGAAGCGACGCTGAAACCCCTGCGTTCGGGGGAAGCCCTGCCGTGGAAATTGATTCGCTGAAAGCCAGCCGTCCGCCTACCGCGTGGCACGCCAACAAGGAGTTGAAATGAACGTCTTTTTGATCGATGCCGATAACTTGAGCGCCAGCGCCTGGGTCGACGAAGCATTTCGCGTGCTGGAAGAGTCGGAAGGCGTCATGCCGGTGCGGCGGGCTTACGGCAGTGCCGAAAACCTGAAGGGCTTGGCCGACGTGCTGCGGGTGTGGGCGGTGCGCCCGTTCGTCAACCTCTCCTTGACAAAAAACACCACCGACATTGCCCTGGCCGTGGATGCGATGGAGTTTGCGTGCCAAACCCCGGCGCCCAAGCTGGTGGTCATTGGCTCGGGCGACGCCGACTTCGTGCCGTTGGTGGTGCGGCTGCGTGAACGCGGCATCCGCATGGTGTGCGTGTCGGAGCGCGGCAAGATGGGCCGCGAAGCCGTTTCCGCCTATGACCGCGTGATCCTGGTCGGGCCGGAGCAGGCGCTGCATGAAGCCCAGTTGGCCGGTACGCCTCTTGCGCCCGTGCTGGAGGCGCCCGTGGGGCGGCGTGGCGTGGCCCGGAAAACAGCGGCGAAAAAGGTCCCTGCGGTCAAAGCCCCGGCGGCTAAAACGCCGGTCAAAAAGGTCGTCGCTAAAAAAGTGGTGACCAGAACGCCAACGGTTAAAAAAACGCCTGTCCGCAAAACGGTGGCGAATGAGAACGCGCCTGCAACGGTCACGGCCGACGGCGCGGCGAACCCGTCGCACACCGTCGATGTGGCGGCCATTTTGCAGGCCGTGCCCGCCTTGCAGTCCGGGCAGCCACAGCCCCTGGCTGTTGTTGCCAAAGCGCTGCTGGACGCCAAACTGCGGGGCAAAAACCTGACCTCAACCAAGGTGCTCAAGAAATTTCCGCAGCACTTTGCGCTGCTGCCGCCTGAAAAACCCAGAACGGTGACCTATACCCCGCCGCAGGACCTCGCTTGAGCCCGCCTGCTGCGAGCGATCTGGCCGCCATTGACTGGGCCGCGCCCTGGCTGGCGCCTTATGCCCAAATCGGGCAGGGCGTGGCGACGGCGGTCGCGGCGGGGGTTTCCAGCGCGGGCGCCCTGAATGCGGCGCTGGCGCCCCTGGCCAGCCCGGTGCGTTTTGTGCCGCAAAGTGACCTGCCACCGGGCCAGGCTTATGAGAGCTATATTTTTGATAGCAACTGCTGCCCGACCCGCGAGGGCTTACACGACTTTTTCAATGGCGTGGCGTGGCTGCAGTTCCCCCTGACCAAGCGGCGCTTGAACCAGCTGCACGTCGCCCAAATTGCCGAAACCGGTATCCAGCCGGTGCGGGGTCCGGCGCGCGACGGCTTGACCGTGTTTGACGAAAATTCCGCCTTCCTGCAAGCACCGGACGCACTGTGGGACGCCTTGGTGGCGAAAGACTGGCAGCGCTTGTTTGTGGAGCTGCGCCCGCTGTGGCGCGAGGCCCATTTGCTGCTGTTCGGTCACGCTTTGCTGGAGAAGCTGGTTTACCCAAGAAAACAGATCACAGCCCACGTCTATCGTGCGCAGTGTGCTATTAATTCAATAGCAATTTTGGACGCCTGGGTGGCGGCGGATCTGAGTGCTGAAAAGCTGGCCGCCAAACCGTTTGCCCACTTGCCGGTGCTGGGCGTGCCCGGCTGGTGGGCCGCGAA
Source organism: Rhodoferax sp. (assembly GCF_012927445.1). Classification (GTDB taxonomy): domain Bacteria; phylum Pseudomonadota; class Gammaproteobacteria; order Burkholderiales; family Burkholderiaceae_C; genus Rhodoferax. Next base: position 806,807 of record NZ_JABBPD010000004.1, on the reverse strand, counting down.
TGAAGAGGCGGCGTTTTATGCCGACGCCAGTGTGTTTCGCTTGCCCAAAGCTGGTGGCGCCGCCACTGGCTGACAGACCGGGCAATGCCCGTAAACTCGGTGGGCATTTGAGGCCTGTGGCCTTGTATTTGGACCGCACGCCCCTAACATCCGTGTCAATGGTTCGCTGATTTGAACCGTATTTGAAGGAAATCATGAAACGCATTATTTTGTTTGTCCTGACCAACGTGATGGTGGTGGCGGTGCTCGGCATTGTGGCCAGCTTGCTGGGCGTGAACCGGTACCTGACCCCAAATGGCCTTGATCTGGGCTCGTTGCTGGGCTTTGCTTTGATCATGGGATTTGGCGGCGCCATCATCTCGCTGCTGATCAGCAAACCGATGGCCAAGTGGACCGCGGGCGTGCGCATCATCAACCAGCCGCAAAACGCCGACGAGGCCTGGATTGTGGAGACGGTGCGCAAGCTGTCTGAAAAAGCCGGCATCGGCATGCCCGAGGTCGGTATTTTTGAAGGCGACCCGAACGCCTTTGCCACCGGTGCCTTCAAAAATTCAGCATTGGTGGCGGTCTCCACCGGTTTGCTGCAGGGCATGACGCATGACGAGATCGAGGCCGTCATCGGCCACGAAATCGCCCACGTCGCCAATGGCGACATGGTCACCATGACCCTGATTCAGGGCGTGATGAACACTTTTGTCGTGTTCCTGAGCCGCGTCATTGGCTACGCCATTGACAGCTTCTTGCGCAAAGGCGACGAGCGTTCCAGCGGCCCCGGCATTGGCTACATGATCACGACATTCGTGCTGGACATCGTGCTGGGTTTTGCCGCCGCCATCGTGGTGGCGTGGTTCTCCCGCCACCGTGAATTCCGCGCCGATGCGGGCTCGGCCCAGTTGCTGGGCCGCAAACAACCCATGATCAACGCCTTGGCGCGCCTGGGTGGCATGCACTCCGGTGAACTGCCCAAGAGTGTGGCGGCGTTTGGCATTGCGGGTGGCATTGGTCAGCTGTTTTCCACGCACCCCCCGATTGAAGAGCGCATTGCCGCGCTGCAAAACGCGCAGGTCTGAGGTCTAGATCATCTTGTGAGAGTGGCTTTACAGCGCTTCAATCGCCGGATAAAAAACGGTGTTTTCTTGCTGCATCCGTGCATGCAATATTTTGAGCACCGTGTTGGCGTCTGACCGGAATCCTTCGGGATCGTTCGCGACCTTGGTCGCATGGTTCCAGCGGCCCGCAAACACCATGTATGCGGCCGCAATGGCATCCATCTCCTCTTGAAATTTCTTGCCCATCGTTGCCAGGGTGGTGTTGCTCCCGCTGCGCAGCGCGGGGTACAGGACTTGATCCTCCACGGCCAAGTGCAATTTGATGGTCGAACTCATTGACACAATGAGTCTGGCAATCTCTGCTGCATTGCTGCTGATTCCGTCTTTGGCAGATTTTCTCAGTGCCGCAATGCATTCGATGATGTCAACGTGCTGGTTTTTGAATTTATCGATGTTCATGGAAAATCCTTTCGAAGTGGAGCGGTGGGAGATCAAAACCAGCATGACTGGCGGTTGATTTAAAGCGTTGTTTGATAAGGCGCCATTAAAACATGTAAATTAAATGCATGTTTATTTGAGGCTTGTTGTGCCTGTGTGTTCTCATCTGGCCGGCGCGCTGGCTGTGTTAAAACCGCAGATTCTCCGCAACCGGTATTCATCATGGAACTTTCGACCTGGCTCGCCTTTTTTGCCGCCTCCTGGGCGATCAGCATTTCGCCGGGCGCCGGTGCGGTGGCGGCCATGAGTGCCGGGTTGAATCACGGTTTTCGGCGCGGCTACTTCACGACCTTCGGTTTGATTCTGGGCATCTGGCTGCAGGTGATTGTGGTCAGCTTGGGGCTGGGGGCGCTGGTGGCCACTTCCAGTACGGCTTTTTTGGTCGTCAAATGGCTGGGGGTGGCCTATCTGGTGTGGCTGGGCATTGCGCAATGGCGCGCACCTGCTACGCCGATGGTGACCAAGACCGATGAGGGCGCGCTCGTCACCCGCCGCTCGATGGTGCTGCGGGCCGTGATGATCAATGCCGTCAACCCGAAAGGCACTGTGTTTTTGCTGGCGGTGGTGCCCCAGTTCATGAACCTGGCGCAGCCGCTGCTGCCGCAGTACCTGATCATTGCCGCCACGTTGGGTTTCACCGACCTGGTGGTGATGGCCGGCTATACCGTGTTGGCCGCGCGGGTGCTGGGAACGTTGAAATCGCCCGCCCATATCCGCGCCATGAACCGCACCTTTGGCGGACTTTTTGTGGTGGCCGGTTCACTGCTCGCCCTGTTCAAGCGCGCGGACTGAATCCCAACAAGCGCCGCGCCACCGCCTCCGCGACCTTGATGCCATCGACCCCGGCCGACAAAATGCCCCCGGCGTAGCTGGCGCCCTCACCAGCGGGGTAGACGCCCTTGGTGTTGATGCTCTGAAAATCGTCACCGCGCGGGATTTTCAAAGGCGATGAAGTGCGGGTTTCCACCCCGGTCAATACCGCGTCCGGCATGTCAAAGCCCTTGATCTTGCGGGCAAAGGCGGGCAGCGCTTCGCGGATGGCTTCAATGGCGTAGGTGGGCAGGGCCGTGTGCAAGTTGCCCAGCGTGACGCCGGGTTTGTAGGACGGCTCCACGCCACCGAGTTGGGTCGAGGCCTTGCCCGTCACGAAGTCGCCGACCAGTTGCCCGGGGGCGTTGTAGTCGGAGCCACCCATGACATAGGCATTCGATTCCAGCTGGCGTTGCAGCACGATACCGGCCAGCGGATGGTGCGCGGTCCCCGGTGCCGGTTGCGCCTGTACATGCTCGCCCAGGGTGGCATGGAAAGCCGCTTCGTCAGTCGGGTAATCGCTCGGGTCAATGCCGACCACGATGCCCGCATTGGCATTGCGCTCGTTGCGCGAGTACTGGCTCATGCCATTGGTCACCACGCGACCGGGCTCCGAGGTGGCGGCCACCACGGTGCCGCCGGGGCACATGCAAAAGCTGTAGACCGAGCGGCCGTTGTTGGCGTGGTGCACCAGTTTGTAGTCGGCGGCGCCGAGACTCGGATGGCCGGCATGGCGGCCCCAGCGGGCGCGGTCAATCACGCTTTGCGGGTGCTCGATGCGAAATCCGATGGCGAACGGCTTGGCTTCCATGGCCACGCCGCGCTGGTACAGCATGGTGCAGGTGTCGCGTGAACTGTGGCCGAGCGCCAGCACCACCTGGTTGCATTCCAGTTCGTAGGATTGGCCGCCGGCTTGGTCCAGCACGGTCAGGCCGCGCACTTGCCGTTCATCCGACTTGCCTTCAATCAGTACATCGGTGACGCGCTGCTGAAAGCGGATTTCACCGCCCAGCGCGATGATCTGTTCGCGCAGGTTCTCCACCACTTTCACCAGCTTGAAGGTGCCGATATGCGGGTGGGCGTCGACCAGAATCTCCGGTGGTGCACCGGCTTTGACGAACTCGTCCATGACCTTGCGGCCGAGAAAGCGCGGGTCCTTGATCTGGCTGTAGAGCTTGCCGTCCGAGAACGTGCCGGCGCCGCCTTCGCCAAACTGCACATTGGACTCGGGGTTGAGCACATGCTTGCGCCACAGGCCCCAGGTGTCCTGCGTGCGTTCGCGTACTTTTTTGCCGCGCTCCAGCACGATCGGTTTGAAGCCCATTTGCGCCAGCACCAGCGCGGCAAAAATGCCACACGGACCAAAGCCCACCACCACCGGACGCAGTGGCAAGTCGGCCGGGGCTTGCCCAACCGGCTGGTAGCGCATGTCGGGTGTGGCAAAGATGTGCAAGTGGTCCACAAACCTGGCCAGCAAGGCGGCTTCCAGCGTGGAGTCGATCTCGACATCCACGATGTAGACCTGCATTAGCTCGGCTTTGCGCGCATCAAAGCTGCGTTTGAAAATGGTGAATTCGCGCAGGTCATCAGGCATCACGCCCAGTGTCTTTGCAATCAGCGCGGGCAGGGCGGTGGCCGCGTGTTCCAGGGGTAGTTTGAGTTCGGTCAGGCGGATCATGTCAGTGTGGCTTGTGTTGATCAAGCAGAGGGCTACTATGATACGCGGTGACCTTTGTCCAGCCCTTTGTGTCAAACATCCCGGAATGACTGTAATTTTTTAATACGTTTTTTGAGAATGACTTTCATGAGCCTTCCTCAATGGTCCAGCCCCAACGCCGCGCTGCGCATCAGCCTGCTGTACGCCATCTTTGCCAGCGCCTGGATATGGCTCTCTGATCGCGTCCTGGCAGGTCTTTTCCAGTCGCCCGAAAGAATGAGCTGGCTCCAATCGACCAAGGGCAGCTTTTTTGTTCTCGTCACGTCCGTGGCGCTGTACTTCTTGATCCGACGCGATGCGATGGCGCGCGGTAACCTGACCGCCAAGATCAAACAGGAGGCCGAGCGCCTGGCGCACATCCTGGCGGTCAATCCGGCGGTGATTTATTCATTGGCGGCCGACCCGCAGGCAAAAGGCGGGTTTGTCGTGGACTTTGCCAGTTCCAATGTGGCGCAAACCACCGGTTACACGCCCGCGCAGTGGCTGGCCTCCCCCGGCCTGTGGCTCGAGCGGGTGCACCCGGATGATCGGCTGACGGTCATGCAAGCCCAGCAGAATTTGCACGATGCTGGTGCGCTGCAGCATGAATACCGGTTTTTGCATGCGGATGGCGCCTATCGCTGGATTTATGACCAACTGGTGCTTACCCACAATCAGTCCGGTCTCGTTACCGGCGCTGTGGGCGCCTGGCTGGATGTCACGGACCGCAAGCAGGCGGAGGAGCAGTTGCGGTTGAATGCCCAGGTGTTTGAATCAAGCCAGGAAGGCATCGTTATCACGGATGCCGACAACCATCTGCTGTCGGTCAATCGGGCTTTCACGGAAGTCACCGGTTACACCAAGGACGAGGTCCTGGGGCGTAATCCACGTCTGCTCGCCTCCGGGCGACAAGACAAGGCTTTTTATGAGGTGATGTGGCGCACCCTTCAATCGGAGGGCCACTGGCAGGGCGAAGTCTGGAATCGCCGCAAGAATGGGGATATTTACCCGGAGTGGCTGTCCATCAGTGCGATCCGCAATCCGGCGGGGCAGATCACACAACACATTGGCATCCTGACGGACCTCTCCAGTCGCAAGGATGCGGAAGAGAAAATCCGTTTTTTGTCCAATTACGACGCGCTGACCCAGCTGCCCAACCGCATCTTGCTGCACGATCGGGCTCGGGTGGCGCTGGCGGCGGCGCAGCGGGCGCATGCCACGGTGGCCTTGATGTATGTCGATCTGGATCGCTTCAAAAACATCAACGACTCATTGGGCCACGCGGTTGGCGACCGCCTACTGCAGGAGCTTGCCACGCGTTTCACCACGCACCTGCACCCGGATGACACCATTTGCCGTCCGGGCGGGGACGAGTTCATTCTCTTGCTGCCCAACACCGACTACCAGGGCGCGGCCCACGTGGCGCAAAGGACGCTGGCCACCATTGCCGAGCCTTTTGTGATCGATGGTCAGCGCTTGAGCCTGACCGCCAGCATCGGAATCGCCCTGTTTCCGGACAATGGCCGCGACTTGGCCCGGTTGTCACAGTGCGCGGACGCGGCGCTGTTCCGGGCCAAGCAGAATGGCCGCAGCAACTTTCAGTTTTTTGAGCAGCAGATGCATGAACGGGCGAACGAGGTCTTGCGCATCGAGAATGATTTGCGCCGTGCCCTCGAAAATAAGGAGTTGCTGCTTTATTACCAGGCACAAGTGGATGCCCGCAGTTTGAAAATTGTGGGTGTGGAAGCGCTGGTGCGTTGGCAGCATCCGGAGTGGGGCCTTGTGTCGCCGGCGCGGTTCATTCCCGTGGCCGAAGAAAGTGGCCAGATTCGGGACATCGGCACCTGGGTTTTGTATACCGCCGTGCAGCAGAATGCGGACTGGCAAGCCGCCGGCTTGCCCATTGTGCCGGTGGCCATCAATCTGTCCGTGGTGCAATTCAAGAATGCGTCCCTGTGCGATTCCGTCATTGATGCGATGCGCGTGAGCGGACTCGATCCGTCCATGGTTGAGCTGGAGCTCACGGAAAGCATTGCCATGGACGATTCCTCTTTCACCATCGACATGGTGGCGCGCTTGCATTCGTTGGGCATCGGGCTGTCCATCGATGATTTTGGCACTGGCTATTCTTCGCTCAGTTATTTGAAACGATTCAAAATCGACAAGCTCAAGATCGACCAGTCGTTCATCCGCGATCTCCGTTCCGATCCGGATGACGCCGCCATCGTCACCGCCATCATCGGTTTGGCCAAGGGGCTGGGGTTCCGGACCATTGCGGAGGGTGTGGAAACCCAGGCGCAACTCGACTTTTTACGGACACACCAGTGCGATGAAATACAGGGGTATCTCTACAGCAAACCGGTGCCCGCGCATGAGTTCGCGCTCCTGCTGGCGCGCGAGCAGGCGGGCTTGACGCCGGTTTTAGGCCGGTAAAAAACCTTCGATCGACAGGTAACGCTCACCGGTGTCGTAGTTGAAGCCCAGCACGGTGGCACCAGCGGGCAGGTCAGGCAGTTTTTGCGCAATGGCGGCCAGGGTGGCGCCACTGGAGATGCCCACCAGAATGCCTTCTTCGCGGGCACAGCGCCGCGCCATCTCCCGCGCTGGTTCGGCATCGACCAGAATGACGCCATCGAGCAAGGCCATGTTCAGATTTTTGGGGATAAAGCCGGCGCCAATGCCCTGAATCGGATGCGGCGCAGGCGTGCCGCCTGAAATAACGGGAGAACCGGTGGGCTCAACCGCGTACACCTTCAGCTGGGGCCATTGGGCTTTGAGGACCTGGGCACAGCCTGTCAGGTGACCGCCGGTGCCGACGCCGGTGATCAGCGCATCGACGCCATCGGGGAAGTCCGCCAGAATCTCCAGCGCCGTGGTGCGCGCGTGGGCGTCAATGTTGGCGGGGTTTTCAAACTGCTGGGGCATCCAGGCGTTGGGCGTGGCCGCCACCAACTCCATGGCGCGGGCAATCGAGCCTTTCATGCCTTTTTCACGCGGCGTCAAATCAAAGCTGGCGCCATAGGCCAGCATCAGGCGGCGACGTTCCACCGACATGCTGTCGGGCATGACCAGAATCAGTTTGTAGCCTTTGACGGCCGCCACCATGGCCAGGCCGACGCCGGTGTTGCCGGAAGTCGGCTCAATGATGGTGGCGCCGGGTTTGAGTTCGCCGCTTTGCTCCGCCGCTTCGACCATGGCCAAGGCAATACGGTCTTTGATAGAGCCGCCAGGATTGCTGCGCTCGGACTTGATCCACACGTTGTGGCCCGGGCCAAACAGGCGGTTGATGCGGACGTGAGGCGTGTTGCCAATGGTTTGCAGGATGTTGTCGGCTTTCATGTGCGGCTCCTTGTTGGGGTGGTGTGGCTGGCTGATCTCCACATCATTCTCTACGACTTCATCAACATAATTTGATATATCGATATGGATAGCCGCGATAATGAGGGGGTGAAGCCTGCCAGACTGTCGCTGGTGCAAGCCGCAAGGACGACGCTTCGGCGTCGGGTGGAAACACCGCATTGGAGGAACGTCCGGACTGCACAGGGCAGCGTAGCAGCTAACGGCTGTCCACTGAAAGCCGCTCATGCAAGTGAGCGGTATAAGGTGAGGATTAGAGCAACAGAGACGAGTCGCAGCGGGGCAACCTGGTGCGGGTGAAACGGGCAATCTCTACGCGCAGCAATACCAAGTAGGCACACGTTGACGGGGCCCCCGGAGTGTGCGGGTAGGTAGCATGAGCTATTGGGCGACCAATAGCCCAGATTAATGGCAGTCACATGGAGAAAGATCGCAAGGTCTTACCCCATGCACAGAATCCGGCTTATCGGCGGGCTTCACACTTTTTTATGGCAACCGGCCTAGCCTCGGGCTAGCAGCGATTTTCCGAGTGCAAAGACGGAATTGGGCGTGCTGGCCCTCACGGGCTCCTGTTTGGGCTTCTTGAAAACGCCGCGGTTGGCTGTTTTCCGGTCATCGACACGAAACCCCTTGCTGCGTTGCTCGGTGGTCAAGGTGCGCAGGCTGATGGACTGCATATAGTCCACCATTTTTGAATTCAGGGAGTCCCACAAGTCTTGGGTGATGTCCTGCGGCATGCCCGGCACCATGGCTTCACCCGTCCGCTCTGCGCCCAAGCCCAGCGGTTCCGCGCGACCATCAACGGCACCAATGATGTCCGCAACCGTGATGCTGTCGGAACGCTGACCCAGCGTGTAGCCGCCGCCCGGACCGCGGGTGCTTTCCACCAGACCGTGCTGTCGCAGTTTGCTGAACATTTGTTCCAAGTAAGAGAGCGAGATTTTGTGACGCACCGCAATATCGGACAGCGGGACGGGCCCCAAACTTTCGCGCAGCGCAACGTCGATCATCGCGGTAACAGCAAATCGGCCTTTGGTACTTAATCTCATATTTTTAGCTCCTGTCAGTGTCACAAGGGGTGTGAAGTAATGAACTATAAATAACCCTTCACTTCGTGTAAATTCGTTTTTTTTACAATTAAACTTCGAAAAATACGAATAATAGAGGCCTGTACTTTGGAGGTTACTCATGAATTTCAAGCATCTGCACTACTTTTGGGTGACGGCCAAAGCCGGCGGCGTGATGCGTGCCGGCGAGCAGTTGCACACCACGCCGCAAACCCTGTCCGGCCAGATCAAGCTGCTGGAAGACTGGCTCGGCCGCAAGCTGTTTCGCAAAAATGGCCGCCAGCTGGAGCTGACCGAAGACGGCCGGCTGGCGCTGGGTTATGCCGATCAGATCTTCACGCTGGGTGCCGAACTGGAAGCGGCCGTGCGTCAGGCGCGTGGCGGACCGCGCGTGCTGAACTTCCGGGTCGGCGTGGCCGATTCCGTGGCCAAGTCGGTGGTCTACCGTTTGCTGGAGCCGGCCTTGTCGGTGGACGAGCCGGTGCGCCTGATTTGCAGTGAAGGCAAGTTCACCGATCTGCTGGCGCAGTTGGCCCTGCACCGGCTTGACTTGGTGATTGCGGATGAGCCGATGTCCCGGCGCGTCAGCGTCAAGGCGTTCAACCACCCGCTGGGCAGTACCACGATGAGTTTTTTCTGTACGCCGGGGCTAAAAAGCAGGCTGCAAGGGAGCTTTCCACAATGTCTGAACGACATGCCGATGCTGATTCCAGGGGCTGCTGCGTCGGTCCGGCACTCGCTGGAAAGTTGGCTGGCCCGCCAGCACATTCAGCCCCGGGTGATCGGGGAATTTGATGATGTTGCCTTGATGAAGGCCTTTGGCCGGGAGGGGAAAGGTATTTTCATGGCCCCCACCGTGCTGGAAGCCGAAACGGTGACGCAGTTTGGCGTGGAGGTGATCGGTCGCACGCGTGAACTGGTGGAAGAGTTTTTTGCCGTGTCGGTGGAGCGACGCATCACGCACCCTTGCGTCGTGGCTATTACGGAGGCGGCGCGCAAGCAGTTGTTCAGCGTCCGGATGGCCCGGCCGGTCACCGAGGCCGGTCTTAAAACCGCTCGTGCGCCTGCAGGTAGCGCCATTGTCCCGGTTGAAGCTGGGTCATAGACACCCGCCCCACGCGAATGCGCTTCATGCCCATAATTTCCAGTCCGACGCGTTCACACAGGTAGGCAATCAGACCCTGGTATGAGCCTTTGATGGCAAAACGCAGTTTGGACGCGGTGTCGCTTGCGCTGTTGAGGCTGACTTTGACCGGTGGCAGCGGATAGCCGTCGGAGGCCAGCCCGTGGTTGAGGCGATTCAGAATACTTTGAGCCACTTCACCGGCGACCTCCACAATAATTTCCTGCTCAATCACGCCGGCGTCTTCGTCCAGCTTGCGCAGCACGCGCCAGTCTTGGGTGAACACCACCAGACCGCTGGCGCCGGTTTCCAGCGGCACCGCGGCCGTGAGGTTGGCAAAGTGGCGCTTGAGCAGGCGGATGCCCGACGCGTCATCGGCGGCGTGGGTGGCGGCGCTCAGTAATTGCTGTGCCGGTTTGATTTTTTTGTTCGCATCGCCTAGCTCCGCCATGGCATCAAAGCCTGGCGGCTTGTGCAGCAGCAAGGTCACGTCCACGAGCTCCATCAGGCTGGCGTCGCGGTCAATCGCCACTTTTTGGGTCGACACCCGAAACATCGGTTCCTCAACCACTTGCCCGTTGACGCTGACCCAACCGCCTTCAATGTACTGCTCGGCTTCGCGGCGCGAGCAAGGCACCATTTCAGCGACGCGTTTGGCCAGGCGTTCGTCGGTGCGGGGTCCTTGGGGGGCAGGTTTTTTATTCGGAATCATTGGCTGGATGTTAACCGTGCCGGCGCTTTACCAACTCAGCGGATCGAGGCGGTACAGCAGGGCGAGTTCGCGGTAGAGCGCCGGGTGCTCGGCGGCCATGCGTTGCGGTTGCTCAAAGAAGACTTCGGAGATGACGGCGAAAAATTCAGCCGGGTCGGTGGCGCCGTAGTCGCTGAACAAGGAGGTTTGGCGGTGCGCGCTGCGCGCCTGCAGTTGCGCAAACTCGGCTCCGAGCACCTGCGACCAGCGGGCGTATTGGTCGCGCCGTGCCAGCACCGGGGCGCCGTTGGCAGCGCCCGTTTCCTGGTCGAGCTGGTGGGCGAATTCATGGATCACCACGTTTTGGCCATCGTGGGGCATGGCGGCGCCTTCCAGCGCGTCGTGCCACGACAGAATGACCTGGCCCTGCGACCAGGATTCGCCGGACAGGGCCTCGCGCGCGTGATGCGCCACGCCGCTGTCGTCGGTCTGCGCCCGCTGCACCACGAAGCCGCCCGGGTACACCAGAATCTGGCGCAAGTTGGGGTAGTAGCCGCGCGGGCGGTTGAGCAGCAGCAGGCAGGCTTGCGCCGCAATCGTGATCCGCATTTCGTCGGTCATGACCAGGCCAGCGCAACCGATGAAGGCTTTCTCGGCCACAAACACCTGGATGTGCTGTTCAAGCTGCCGCTGCAAATCGGCGGGCAGGGCGCGCACGTAGGGTACGCGCTGCTTCAGGATGTCGCGCCAGGCGTCGGGAAACGGCTGGGCCCGCAGCTTGTCGCGCTGGCGCCGGGTCCAGTAGGGCTGGCCCAGCAGCCAGAGAATAAAAAGCAGGGCCAGACCGGCCACGATGAGGGCGGGCAAGGCGCTACGCGCTCACGGTTGTAAGGCTTCGATGCGCGCGACATGCGCCGTTAGCGAGCGTTTGGCCACCGGCCACATGCGCGGCGGCACGTCGTCGTACGCCGCGGCGACCCAGTCGTCCAGCGTGCCGTTCGGCTGCGCCTGCATCACCTGGAGAATTTTGGCTTCGCGCCTCAATCGGTGCGCCTTCAGGTGGGCAATGGCGCCAGCGGCCTCGCCGGCAAAGCCGCCGATGACGTAGCCGTGCGCGGGCAGGATGAAGTCAATCCGGTGCGCCGTGCAGGCGGCGCTTAACAGGTCGAGCGAATCGAGGTAGGCCGTCATCTCGCCATCCGGCGGGTCAATCACCGTGGTGCTGCCGTTCAGGATGTGGTCGCCGCTGAACAGCAAGCCGTCTTCCAGCAGCACCAGACACAGGTGGTTGGCCGCGTGGCCGGGGGTGTGAAGGACCATCAAGGTATGTGTCAAATCAGGCGCTAGCCCCCGTCCCTTAAGCGTAAGTAGCTCATTATTTTGTAGCGACCTGTCGGGCGTGAAGGCACTGTGCGCCCGTGCCGTGGGGGCGGACGGCAGGCCCAAAATCGGCGGTCGGGTGTCGCACAGGGCCTGTAGCGGTTTGGCGCCGGGCGAATGGTCCGGGTGAGAGTGGGTGCACACAATCATGCGGATGTCGCCGCCGGCGGCGCGCCACAGCTTTTCCAGGTGCTCGGGGTCGGCTGGCCCGGGATCAATGACGATGTAGCCGGTATGCGGGTCGCCCACCAGGTAACTGTTGGTGCCGGGTCCGGTCATTGCGCCGGGGTTGGGCGCGGTGAGGCGCTGCACGTTTTTCAGCAGCGCCACCGGTTGCTCGGTTTGCCAGTCCAGCGGGTGCACGATGTGCCCGTCCGGGCAGACCAGCGCCAGTTCGCCATACGGCTGCTCGTGCTCCATGTAGCGGGCTTCCGCGCCGGCCAGCAGGCCGGTACGCGGGCAGCAACTCCACAGCGGCTGCTCGGTGGCGGCGCAGGCTTGCAGCACGGCGTCGACCGTGGCGTAGTCCTGCAGCCGTTCCAGCGTGCGGATGGTCGGGAAAATAATGAAAAACTGGCCGGCTTTGTGCCGCGCCAGCGCCTCGGCGGCGCGCACCCACACCGGCTCGAACTGCTCGGTCTCATCGGCCACCGGCGTTTGCCCTGCGGGCATGCGGGCCACCAAAAACGGCACATCAAAGCGGCGCGGCATATCGCGATCGGTGATCCAGTGGGCCAGCACAAACACCTCGTCGGCCGCCAGCGTCAGGCCCAGCGTCTGGCATTGGGCGGCGAACGGTTCGGCGCGGTCGAGCGCGTCAACGTCAGACTGGTCGGCGGCTGAGCCGTCGGCCCGGCGCGCCAGCAGCACGCCCAATTCTTCAAAACTTTCGCGGATGGCGGCGATGGCCTGTGTCAGGTGCAGGTCACTTTGGGTGGCACGCCGCTTCGTCTGGCCGTGGCTCAACTCGTCCAGCGCGTCCACGCCGCCGCCTGGAAAGACATAAGCGCCCGGGACAAAACTGGCGGTCATGGAGCGGCGCGTCATCAGCACTTCAATGCCGCTGGCCGAGTCGCGCAGCAGCAGCACGGTGGCGGCAGGGCGGGTGGGCGCGGGTTCACGCGGGGGATGGAGGAGTTGGGTGGGGCGTGCCATGGCGTGATTTTGCAATGAATTACGCCGGTGGGAGCGCGGCTGCGCCTGCGATGCAGGGATAATTCCCGCATGCGAATCAGTTTCACCAAAATGCAGGGTGCCGGCAACGACTTTGTGGTGCTCGACGAAACCCGGCAGCGGCTCGGCCTGTCCCCCGCGCAGTACCGCTTTCTGGCCGACCGCCACTTCGGCGTCGGTGCCGACCAGATTTTGACGGTGCGCCCGTCGCCCGCGCCGGGCATCGACTTTGAGTACGTCATCCACAACGCCGATGGCTCTGAGGTGGAGCAGTGCGGCAACGGCGCGCGCTGCTTTGCCCGCTTTGTGCGGGACCAGGGTCTGACCACCCAGGATGCGATCCGGGTGCAAACCAAGGCCGGCGTGATTGAACCCCGGCTGATGCCCGATGGCCGGGTGACGGTGAACATGGGCGCGCCGGTGTTTGAGCTGGCCGAGATTCCATTTAATGCGGCCGGTTTGACGCCGCAAGCCGCTGGTTCATGGCAAAAATGGCCGCTAGCCCTCGTGGAACCTGCGCAGGAAGCTATTGTTTATGTAGCAGTGGTGTCGATGGGCAATCCGCACGCCGTGCAAGTGGTGGACGAGGTGGACACGGCGCCGGTGCTGCTGCAAGGGCCGTTGATTGAAAACCACCCCAGTTTTCCCAAGCGGGTGAATGCCGGCTTCATGCAGGTGGTGGACCGCCGCCACATTCGGCTGCGCGTGTTTGAGCGCGGTACCGGCGAAACCCTGGCCTGCGGCTCCGGCGCGTGCGCTGCCGTGGTGGCGGGCATCCGGCTGGGACTGCTCGACGACAAGGTGGATGTGCAGACCCGCGGCGGCACCTTGACGATTTCCTGGGCCGGTCTCGCCTCGCCGGTGATGATGACGGGCCCGGCCACCACTGTTTTTCACGGCGAAATTGATTTACCTGACTACCTATGACTACCTCCTTCACCAATCCCCTGACCGAAGACGATATTGCCAACTACCTGGCCAATACCCCCGAATTTTTTGAGCGCCACGCCGAATTGCTGGCCGCCGTGCAACTCACCAGCCCGCACAGCCAGCGCGCCGTGAGCCTGCAGGAGCGCCAGGCGGAGATGCTGCGCGACAAGATCCGGGTGCTGGAGCAGCGCATCATGGGCATGCTGCGCAATGTCAACGAGAACGTCATCTTGTCCGACAAGTTGCTGCGCTGGGCGCGCGACCTGTTTCTGACCACCGACCTGCAGGCCTTGCCGGGACAGATTGCCGAAGAAATTCAGCATCAGTTCCTGGTGCCCCAGGTCGGCATCAAGGTGTGGGACGTGGCGCCCGAGTTTGCCGCTGCCAACTTTGCGCTGGGCGTGAGTGACGACGCCAAACTGTTCGCCTCCTCGCTGATGGAGCCGTACTGTGGCTTGAACACCGGTTTCGAGGCCATCAGCTGGCTGCCCGAACCGCAGGCCGCCATCTCGCTGGCGATTCTGCCGCTGCGCGCCGGGCTGGTGGGCAGCACGGCGCCAGCCTTTGGCATGCTGGTGCTGGCGTCGCCGGACGCCCAGCGTTTCAACAACACCATGGGCACCGACTTTCTGGAGCGCATTGCCGAACTGGCCAGCGCCGCGCTGACCCGCCTGCGGTAGTGGCTTGTGCCGGTGGTTGACGACGCCGTCCTGATCGAGCGCTACCTGGCGCATGTGCGGTTCGAAAAACGCCTGGCCGAGCGCACGGTCACGCTGTATTCGCTGGACCTCCAAAAGCTTCAAGGCTATGCCGCGCAGGTCAGCGTCGCCCTGACCCAGGTCCAAAACAGCCACATCCGGCGTTGGGTCGCGCAGATGCATGGCGGCGGGCGCAGCGGCCGCGGCATTGCCCTGATTCTGTCGGGCTGGCGCGGTTTTTACGTCTGGCTCGGGCGCGAAGGCTTGGTCCATAGCAACCCGGTGCAGGATGTCCGCGCGCCCAAGGCCGGCAAGCCTTTGCCGAAAGCCCTGAGTGTGGACGATTCCGTGCAACTGGCCCGTTTTGCCAGTGACCGCAACGATCCGTGGCTGGAAGCGCGCGACGCCGCCATCGTCGAATTGCTCTATGGCAGCGGCCTGCGCGTCGGTGAATTGACTGGCCTGGACGCGGTGGCCAGTCTCGCGGCCCCCGGCTGGATCGATCTGGATGCGGCGGAAGCGCATGTGCTGGGCAAGGGCGCCAAACGACGTACCGTGCCGGTGGGCCGCAAGGCGCTTGCAGCGCTGACGCGCTGGCTGGCGCTGCGCGATCAGGCGCTGCCGCTGGCCGCGCAGGGCACGCCGGCGCCGGGCGGTACCGCCCAGGCCGCCTTGTTTATCGGGCGCAATGGCACCCGGCTGACCGCGCAATCGATCTGGCAGCGGGTGAAGCGCCGCAGCCAGCAAGCCGGGCTGGCCACGCCCGTGCATCCGCACATGCTGCGCCATTCCTTTGCCAGTCACCTGCTGCAGTCGAGCAGCGATTTGCGTGCCGTGCAAGAGTTGCTCGGCCACGTCAGCATCACCACCACGCAGGTCTACACCCGGCTGGACTTTCAGCATCTGGCCAAGGCCTACGATGCGGCGCATCCCCGGGCCAAAATCAAGTCGTCCGGTCAGAAGTAAGGCACACTGGAGCCCTTCGATAGAAAGGTTCTTCATGCGCAGTCAAATATCGGTCATCCTGGACAAAGGGGTTGAATTCAATTTCAATGTGGGCGAAGCGCCTCCCATGCCCCACGACGTCGCCCGGACCTGGCTTGACAGCCAGTTCACCGCCCTGGACTGTGAGCCCCTGCGGGCCAGCGGCAAAGTTCTGACGGCGGACAAGGTGCTGCGGGTAACCGAAGCGGCCGGCGCCGCCTTGCTGGGGGATGAAAAATGGGCCGCGGCCTATGTTCAGGCCGTGTCTGCGGCGCTTGCCAAACCCATGATCCGGATCGACGTCCCGGCGATGTCCGTCACTTATTGATGACGCACCCTGGCGCGGCCAAGGGCGGCGCCAGGTGACCGGAAAAGGTCGCCTTCGTTAGGCCCCACAATCAGTGCCATGAAAACGATTCAATTAAAAGCCGGCAAAGAGCGTTCGCTCTTGCGCCGCCATCCCTGGCTCTTTGAGTCCGCCATTGCCCAAGGCACGGCCGACGCGGGCGAGACGGTGCGGGTGGAATCTGCTGACGGCCAGTTTCTAGCCTGGGCCGCCTTCAGCCCGAGCTCCAAAATCCGGGCCCGGGTCTGGAGTTTTGACGAAGCGCAGTCGATAGGTGCTGCGTTTTTAATAGCTGCTTGCGCAGCTGCTGTAAGGGCTAGAGGCCGATTTGATATAAATAGTGACAGCATGCGGCTGGTGCACGGTGAGTCCGACGGGTTGCCGGGGCTCATCGTCGACCGCTATGGCGACACCTTGGTGGCGCAGTTTCTTTCCGCTGGCGCCGAGCGCTGGAAAGCGGTGCTGGCCGACGCCTTGCTGGTCGCCACCGGCCTGAGCAAGTTGTATGAGCGCTCCGACGCCAGTGGCCGCGCGCTGGAAGGGTTGCCGGAGGTGAGCGGCTGGTTGCGCGGGGAGGGTCCGACCGAACTGGTGCTGCGCGAGCACGACTGGCAACTGGCCATCAACATCGCCAGCGGGCACAAGACCGGCTTTTACCTGGACCAGCGCGACAGCCGCAAGACGTTTGCCGATTACAGCCGGCGCCTGAAATTTGAGCGTGTGCTCAATTGTTACTGCTACACCGGCGGCTTCACGGTGGCTGCGCTGACCGGCGGCGCGGGTCACGTCACCTCGATTGACTCATCCGGCCCGGCCCTTGAAAAAGCCGCCGCCAACGTGGTGTTGAATGGGTTTGACGCCAGTCGCACCACCTTCATGGATGCCGATGTGAATGCCTCGTTGCGCCAGTTTGGTGCCGCCGGCACAACTTTTGATGCCATCGTGCTTGATCCGCCCAAGTTTGCCCCGACCGTGGCGCACGCCGAGCGGGCCGCGCGGGCCTACAAGGACATCAACCGGCTCGCCTTCAAGCTGCTGGCACCGGGCGGCGTCTTGTTTACCTATTCCTGCTCAGGCGGCGTCAGCGCCGACCTGTTTCATAAGATTGTGGCCTCCGCCGGCATTGACGCCGGGGTCGATGGCTATATCAGCGAGCGCATGGGGGGCGCCCCGGATCATCCGATGACGATCAATTTCCCCGAGGGTGAATACCTCAAGGGTTTGGTGGTTATGCGCAAATGAGCCGCCGCCCCTGGCCCGCTACACTCCCCTGCTTCTGACGCCAACCCACTGAGAAAAACGATGAGCCTCATTCCTGCAACCATTCTGACGGGCTTTCTCGGCTCCGGTAAAACCACGCTGCTCAAGCGCGTGCTTCAAGAGGCCCATGGCCAGAAAATCGCCGTCATTGAGAATGAGTTTGGCGAGGAAAACATCGACAGCGACATCCTGGTGACCGACACCACCGAGCAGATCATCCAGATGAGCAATGGCTGCATTTGCTGCACCATCCGCGAAGATCTGCGCGCGACGCTGCGCGATCTGGCCGAGAAAAAGCGCAAGGGCGAGCTGGTCTTTGACCGCGTGGTGATCGAGACCACCGGCCTGGCGGACCCCGGTCCGGTGGCGCAAACCTTCTTCATGGACGATGAAATTGCCGAGAGCTACCTGCTCGACTCGATCCTGACGCTGGTCGATGCCAAACATGCGGCGACGCAGCTCAACGAACGGCAGGAGGCGCGCCGCCAGGTCGGCTTTGCCGATCAGATTTTCATCAGCAAGACCGACCTGGTCGGGCAGGACGAAGTCGATGCCTTGACGCACCGCTTGAAGCACATGAACCCGCGCGCACCGCAAAAGGCGGTGCATTTTGGTGAAGTCGCGTTAAGTGAAGTGTTTGACCTGCGCGGCTTCAACCTGAATGCCAAGCTCGATATTGACCCTGACTTTCTCAAAGAAGAAGAGGCCGCCCATGAAGGCCATGACCACGCGCCCGGTGAACATTGCGACCATCCCTCGCACAGCGAAGGCGGCGGACATCACCACCATCACGATGATGACGTGAAGAGTTTTGTCTTCAAATCGGATCGGGCCTTTGACCCGGCCAAGCTGGAAGACTTTCTGGGCGCCATCGTCAATATTTACGGCCCGCGCATGTTGCGCTACAAAGGCGTTTTGTTCATGCAAGGCACCGATCGAAAAGTGATTTTTCAGGGCGTGCACCAGTTGATGGGCAGCGACCTGGGGCCGGCTTGGGCCGAGGGTGAAAAGCGGTCCAGCAAAATGGTGTTCATCGGCATTGATCTGCCCAAGGACATCTTTTTGCAGGGCATGGAGCAGAGTCTGGTTTGATTCGGCGCCCTTATTTTTAAGCAGAAGTCCAAATGTTTGTCTCGCTTTTGCAACTGATGGGTTTTCCAGTGGCGGAGCCTGTAAACTCGCGCGCCAAAGAAGATGCGCAACGTCAGTCCTCAACAGCTGGCATTGCGGGTATAACGTCAAAGGCTTCGGAAGTAGATACGCAGGTCCATTCTGCGAGGAGGCAAGAAGTGAAAGCTCAATCCGGGAAACCCAAAATGGCATCCAAAGCAATCGACAAGGACAAGCCCAATGTGAAAGCCGTTGCCAAGCCGGTGGCGGACCTTTCAGCCAAACCACGGGTCAAGAAGCCATCACCGGTCAAAGCGTCTGAGATAGCCGCCCCGATCCAGGTCGTCAAGCCGACAGCCAAAGATAAAGTTAAAGTTCAAGTAAAGGATTCTGTGAAAACGACGACTGCGAAAGCTAGCAAACCCGAAGTAGTGGTATCAAAACCCAAAGTCACCCATACGGTGAAGCCTGGAACAATTGCGACCGCTGCGGCGTCGGCAAAACCGGTTGTGGTGGCCCCCACCCAAGTTGACGCCCCGTCCGTGCCTGCCAGAGCCGGCCGTCCTTCTTCCCGGCTTGCCCAGCTCACGGTTCCTTCCATGGCGCAGTCGGTGGCTTCTACCGCGGCCAAAGCCAGTTTCACGCAAACTACGCCGGTCCCGTTCATCATTCCGCCACTGGCTTCGTCCGTCAAAAAAGACCCCAAGCTGGCCAACAACTGGAAATTAAAACCGGTTGAGCAACTGACCGATGCCGACGTGATCGCGATGCCCGACGATGAGTACATGAACGATACCCAGTTGGCATTTTTCCGCCTGAAGTTATCGGTGATCAAGCAGGAAATTCTGAGCAATGCGGGTGAAACCACTGAGCATCTGCGCGAGGAAACCGTGGTGGTGCCCGATCCGACCGATCGTGCCACCATTGAAGAAGAGCATGCGCTGGAGTTGCGCACCCGGGATCGGGAACGCAAGCTCTTGAAGAAAATTGAACAGTCTATTCAGCGCATTGATGCAGGCGAATATGGCTATTGCGATGAAACCGGGGAACCCATTGGGGTCGGGCGTTTGCTCGCGCGACCCACGGCCAACCTGTCGCTGGAGGCGCAACAGCGCCGGGAACTTCGGCAAAAAATGTTCGGGGATTAATCGAAAGTTGTCTCCAACTTTTTATCTGGCCTTGCTGTCCCATGGCGACCAAAGACAATAACGCCGGTTTGCTGTCCAAGGTGGCCCGCTTCGTCCGTAATCCGACGAAAGACTGGGCTGATCTGGACAAGCCAGCGCCGGAACCAGAGCAGGAGAGCGGCTACAGCAAGCAGGCGCTCAAAGAAATGATCGAGCGCAAGCGACAAAATGATTTTGTCCGGCGCCGTGAATTTGACTATCTGCGCAAATTACGGCGCAATGCGCCTGCGATCAACCCCGATCTCGCGGGACGTCCCTCGTTCTTTCAGAGCAGTCTGGCCTCTAATCCGGATGAGCGAGCCACGACACTCAAAAAGATTGATGAAATAGAAGCCCAGATGTCCAAGCAGTGGTGGAAGGGCAAGCAGGATGAATCCGCGGTTCTCGGCGGCAGTTCGCCTCTGGTGAGCACTCAGCCTCGAACTGCAGACGATGCTGCGTTGATGTCTTTTGAGCCGACACAGGCATCCGAGTTAAATTCGGATTTGGATTCGATGCCCGGGTCTGATTACGAATCCACGCAAATGGGTTTATCTACAACGGATGACATGGCGGCGGTGGGGGGGGCGCATGAACCGACGGTCGCCAGAAGCGCGGGAAGCCGGAACTTTGAAGCGGGAGTCAGCGAATTTTCACCCTCCAAATTGTTTTCCATCGACTTGGGTGACAGTCTGGCGGACCCGGACCTGGAGGAAGCGGCCATCCGGTTCGCCAACGGCGACGATGCCGGTGCCGAAGCCGGGCTTCTGGCCGCGTTGCATGCCGACAACGTCGATCCCGATTCGGCCGACCGGTGGGCTGCTGCCTTGTTCGACCTCTATCGTTCAACCGGACAGCAGGCCAGTTTTGATCGGGTCGCCATCGACTATGCCCAGCGTTTCGGCCGCTCGGCGCCAGCCTGGTTCTCCACCCCCGATTTGTTGGGGCATAAAGCAGCGGGGGCGCCCCTGGCAGATCGGGTGCAGGCCGCGGTGAAAAGTAATCAGACGGAGTGGGATTGTCCCGCCGTGCTGGATGTTCAGACGGTGCATGCCCTGCAGGCCCGCTTGACGCGCGAGGCTGAGCCCTGGTGTTTGAACTGGCGGCAGTTGAGCGCCATCACCCCCGATGGGGCACGGGCCTTGGCGGCGTTGTTTGTCGAGTGGTGTTCGAAACCCGTGAAATTGAATTTTTTGGCGGCAGACATTCTTGAAAACACACTGAGATCATTGACCCCATCCGGTGACAAACGGGTTGATCCCTATTGGTGGCGGCTTCGTCTGGATGCCTTGCGCATTTTGCGCTTGCAGGATGAGTTTGAGTTGGCGGCGCTGGATTATTGTGTCACCTATGAAGTTTCCCCGCCGCCCTGGTCAGATGCCCGTTGTGAATATGTCTTCGAGGGGGTGAATTCAAGCACGCCATTTGAATCCGCCCATGGTTTGATGGGGGGCGCCTTCAGCGACCCGGCTGATTTGAATCAGGCGCCGACCGTGCTCATGGGGATGGACATTCTCCCTGCGGCCGTTGTGGAATTGACCGGCGAAGTGCTGGGCGATGTGGCAGAAGCATTGGATAAACTGCAGGCAGGATTGAAGGGGGCGGACCGACTGGTGGTTTCCTGTGCCCGGCTGATTCGTGTCGATTTTTCGGCCGCTGGAAGTATTCTCAACTGGGTTGCTACGCGAGAGTCCGAAGGCTGCCAGGTGCAGTTTCGCGATGTGCCGTGTCTGGTGGCTGCCTTTTTCAATGTGATCGGGATCAACGAACACGCCCGCGTCATATTGAGGACCAGCTGACCCGCTGGTTGGGTGTTTTTAACGAAACGCGCTCCAGTCCAGCCTTGTTATCAGGCTGGATGACCTGACTTGAGAAGAATATGGAACAATTTCACGGTACGACCATCATCAGCGTGCGACGCAAGACCCCACAAGGCATGCAAGTCGCGATCGGCGGCGACGGCCAGGTCACCTTGGGCAGCATTGTGGTCAAAGGCACGGCCCGCAAAGTGCGCAAGCTCTACCACGGCAAGGTGCTGGCCGGTTTTGCGGGTGCCACCGCCGACGCTTTCACGCTGTTCGAGCGCTTTGAAGCCAAGCTTGAAAAACACCAGGGTCATCTGGTGCGTGCCGCCATCGAGCTCACCAAAGACTGGCGCACCGACCGGGTGCTGCGCCGTCTGGAGGCCATGCTGGCGGTGGCCGACAGTGAGGCGTCCCTGATCATCACCGGCAACGGGGATGTGCTGGAACCGGAAAACGGGATTGTCACGATTGGCTCCGGTGGCGCTTATGCACAAGCGGCGGCGATCGCCTTGCTGAACCATACCGAGCTGTCGGCGCAGGAAATCGTCAAAAAGTCGTTGGAGATTGCGGCCGATATCTGCATCTATACCAACATGAATCACACGATTGAGACCCTTTAAATCTATGTCCTCCATGACCCCGCAGGAAATTGTTCGTGAACTGGACAAGCACATCGTTGGCCAGCATCAGGCCAAACGTGCGGTCGCCATCGCGCTGCGCAACCGCTGGCGCCGTCAGCAGGTGGAGCCCGGCTTGCGCGCGGAAATCACGCCCAAAAATATTCTGATGATTGGCCCGACAGGGGTGGGTAAAACCGAAATAGCCCGGCGACTCGCCCGGCTGGCCGATGCGCCTTTTATCAAGGTCGAGGCCACCAAATTTACCGAGGTCGGTTACGTGGGCAAGGATGTGGATGCCATCATCCGCGATCTGGCCGATATTGCGGTCAAGCAAACCCGCGTCGCTGAGATGAAGAAGGTGCGTGCCCGCGCGGAAGATGCCGCCGAAGACCGGGTGCTGGACATTCTGATTCCGCCGCCGCGGAGCGACTTCGGCGTCGTTCCAAACCCCGAGACCGAGAGCACGGCGCGCCAGACCTTTCGTAAAAAACTGCGAGAAGGCCAGCTGGCGGACCGGGAGATCGAGATTGACGTGGCCCAAGCCACCCCACAGTTGGAAATCATGGGCCCGGCGGGCATGGAAGAAATGACCGAGCAGTTGCGCGGCATGTTTGGCCAGATGGGGCAACAAAAGCGCCAGGTGCGCAAACTCAAGATTCCAGAGGCCCTGAAGCTGCTGGTGGACGAAGAAGCAGCCAAGCTGGTCAATGAGGAAGAAATCAAAACACAGGCGCTGCACATGCTGGAGCAGAACGGCATTGTGTTCATCGACGAGATTGACAAGGTCACCTCGCGCTCGGAGGGCAGCGGTGCCGAAGTGTCGCGCCAGGGTGTCCAGCGCGATTTGCTGCCGCTGGTTGAGGGCACCACCGTGTCCACCAAATACGGCATGGTCAAGACCGACCACATTTTGTTCATCGCCTCGGGTGCGTTCCAAATGAGCAAGCCGAGTGATTTGATTCCCGAGTTGCAGGGACGCTTTCCCATTCGGGTGGAGTTGCAGTCTTTGTCGGTGCAAGACTTTGTGGCGATTCTGACGCAAACGCACGCCTCGCTGGTCAAGCAGTACCAAGCCTTGCTGGCGACGGAGAATGTCACCGTCGAGTTTCAGGAGGCGGGTATCACGCGTCTCGCGCACATCGCGTTCGATGTCAACGAACGCACCGAGAACATTGGCGCGCGGCGCCTGTCGACCGTGATGGAGCGGCTGCTGGATGAGGTGAGTTTTGAGGCGGCCAGCCTGGGCGGCCAGACCATTCAGGTTGATGCGGCGTATGTGGATGCGCGACTCGGTGAGCTGAGCCGGAACGAAGATCTCTCTCGTTACATACTGTAAAGGTCTGCGGCTGGGACTAGGGTTTTCCTTCGCGCATCACTTTCAAAATATCCGCTAAGTGCTTAATTTAGAACAGTTTTTACTGTTCTTGCACTTTGGGAGTCGCTTCTAAGTCCTTGATTTCATTGAAATAATTGTTGCAAGTCCTCTTGCGTAGATCGTTTTTGCTGATACAGTGCAAAAAAGTGCAATTTAGTGGTGAATAGTGCATTTGTGCTTCCATTTCTTCGCCTATCTATCAAAAGAGGTTGAGCTGTCGTGTTTCAAGGGGCTTCGTCTTTAAGTTTGGATGCAAAGGGTCGGCTGTCTGTGCCGACCCGGCATCGTGACGTCCTGAGTGCCATGGCCCTGGGCCAGCTCACCATCACCAAGCACCCTCACGGCTGCTTGATGGTTTTTCCGCGTCCCGAATGGGAAAAATTCCGTGAACGCATTGCCACCCTGCCGATGTCGGCCCAGTGGTGGAAACGGATTTTTCTGGGCAATGCCATGGATGTCGAGATGGATGGCACGGGTCGCGTGCTGGTGTCGCCCGAATTGCGGGAGGCCGCCGGTATTGCCAAGGACACCCTGCTGCTGGGCATGGGCAACCATTTCGAGTTGTGGGACAAGCAAACCTACGACGCCCAAGAGGCCAAGGCGATGCAGGGCGACATGCCCGAC
This sequence comes from Rhodoferax sp., assembly GCF_012927445.1. Classification (GTDB taxonomy): domain Bacteria; phylum Pseudomonadota; class Gammaproteobacteria; order Burkholderiales; family Burkholderiaceae_C; genus Rhodoferax. The sequence goes on along the minus strand of NZ_JABBPD010000004.1, from coordinate 783,045 downwards.
GTCTTCAAGGACTTCTCTTTCTGAAGGCCGATGGTGGAAACTTCATGGACACACACCACTGTATTGTTGAACGAAGCCGTCGATGCGCTTCTCAACAATCCGGACGCCGAAGCCGGTGACACCGAAGCCGGCACGCACGCCTATGTGGATGCCACATTTGGTCGGGGCGGCCATTCTCGCCTGATCCTGTCCCGGCTGGCGCCGCAGGGGCGACTGATTGCCTTCGACAAAGATCTTGATGCCTTGGCCGAGGCGGCCACGATCAAGGACCCGCGTTTTTCCATCCGGCACCAGGGTTTTCGGCATCTCGGGGAGCTTCCGCACGCCAGTGTGGCCGGTGTGTTGCTTGATCTGGGCATCAGTTCGCCGCAAGTGGACAACCCGGAACGGGGTTTCAGCTTCAGGTTCGAGGGCCCCCTTGACATGCGCATGGATACCACGCGGGGCATTAGCGTGGCCGAGTGGCTGGCCGATGCCGAGGTCGACAAAATAGCGGAGGTGATACGTGACTACGGTGAAGAACGGTTTGCTGGCGCCATTGCAAAGGCGATTGTTGCTCGCCGAGAGGAGCGGGGCCCAATTTCAACAACCACCGAATTGGCCCAGCTCGTGGCTGACACGGTCAAAACCCGCGAAAAGGGCCAAAACCCCGCCACGCGCACATTTCAGGCTCTTCGGATTTTTATCAATGCCGAGCTTGAAGAGCTGCAACAGGCGCTAGAAGCCAGTCTTCAGGTGTTGCAGCCGGGCGGGCGGCTGGTCGTGATCAGCTTTCATTCGCTGGAGGATCGCATTGTCAAGCAGTTCATCGCCAAGCACTCGCGCGATGAATATGATCGGCGCGATCCGTTTGCTGCCCCCAAAATCATGCAACTCAAGGCACTGGACCGCATCAAGCCCAGTGCCGCCGAGGTGGCGGCCAACCCCCGCTCGCGCAGCGCGATCATGCGCGTGGCACAAAGGACGGCCGCATGACCCGTCTCAACCTGGTGCTGCTGCTGGCCGTGCTGGCAAGCTCTTTGTACCTCGTGAACGTGCAGTACGACTCACGCCGTCTGTTCTCCGAGCTGGACAAAGCCCGTTCTGCGGCGCACCGGATCGAGGCCGACAATGAACGCCTGCAGGTGGAAAAGCGCGATCAGGCCACCCCTTTGCGCGTGGAGAAGTTGGCCAAGGATCAATTGCAGATGCGCAGCGTCACGCCGGCCATCACGCACTATGTGACCTACCATGCCGAGCAGCCTGCTGCGGCAGGGCGAATTCAATGAGCCGCAGCATCGCTTACACCTCCAGCCCCTTGCTGGCCAGCCGGACCCCGGTCTGGCGCAGCAAGTTTATTGTGGCGGCCATCGCCCTCGGGTTTGTCGGCTTGGCTGCCCGCGCGGTGTATATCCAGGTGATTGCGAACGATTTTTTCCAAAAACAGGGGGAAGTGCGTTTTGCGCGAACGCTGGAGCTGCCTTCCAATCGGGGCCGGATCCTGGATCGCAATGGCTTGATCCTCGCCTCCAGCGTGCCGGCGCCCAGTATCTGGGCCATCCCGGAAGATGTCGAGCGCGACAAGACCCAGTTGCAGCGACTTGCCAAATTGCTGGACATGCCGCTGGCCGAACTCACCAAGCGCCTGGAAGACGAGGACAAGAGTTTTGTCTGGCTCAAGCGCCAGGTCGACGAGTCGGTGGCGCAAGAAATCACGGCCATGGGTATCAAAGGAATCTACCAGCGCAAGGAATACAGACGTCAGTACCCCGAAGGCGAGGCGGCAGCGCATGTGGTCGGTTTCACCAATGTGGAAGACAAAGGCCAGGAAGGCATTGAGCTGGCGTTCAACAAGGATCTTGCCGGGCACAACGGCTCCCGTCGGGTGATCAAGGACCGCCTCGGTCGGGTGGTGGAGGCGGTGGGCGAGACCGTCGCGCCCGCTGACGGGCGTGACCTGCAGCTCAGCATTGACAGCAAGGTTCAGTTTTTTGCCTACCAAAAGCTGCGCGATGCCGTGCTGCTGCACAAAGCCAAGGCCGGCAGTGTCGTGGTTCTGGATGTGGTGACCGGTGAAGTGCTGGCGTTGGCCAACTACCCCAGCTACTCGCCGATGAAGCGACAGGGCCTGAGCGGCGCCCAATTGCGCAACCGGGCGCTGACGGACACCTTCGAGCCGGGCTCCGTGATGAAGCCGTTCACGATTGGGCTGGCGCTGGAGACCGGTCGCGTTACGCCGCAGACCCTGATTGACACGGGCAAGGGCCGGTTCACGATCACGGGCTCCACGATTTCCGACTCGCACCCCAATGGCGTGCTGACGGTCGAAGGTGTGATCCAGAAATCCAGCAATATCGGCACCGCCAAGATTGCGATGCAAATGCAGCCGCGCGAAATGTGGGAGCTTTTTTCAGAAGCGGGTTTTGGGCAGAAGCCGCAGATCAGTTTCCCCGGTGCGGTGTCGGGGCGGCTGCGCCCCTTCAAGACCTGGCGCCCGATTGAGCAGGCCACCATGTCGTATGGCTACGGCCTGTCGGCGTCACTGTTCCAGATGGCGCGCTCCTATACGGTTTTTTCCAACGGCGGCAAGATCATTCCGGTCACCATGCTCAAGAACAGCGAACCGGCCGTGGGCGTGCCGGTCCTGTCGGCGCATACGGCCGACCAGGTGCGCAAGATGCTGCAGCTGGCGGCGGGTCCGGGCGGCACCGGTCAAAAAGCGCAGACCATCGGGTACTCCGTGGGTGGCAAATCCGGCACCGCCTACAAACAGGTTGGCAAGGGCTACGGCACCGCTGGCAATCGCAAATACCGGGGCTGGTTTGTCGGCATGGCGCCGATTGAGCAGCCGCGCATCATCATCGGCGTGATGATTGATGAGCCCAGCGCTGGCCAGTATTTTGGTGGGGCGGTGGCCGCTCCCGTGTTCAGTGAAGTGGCGCAGCAGACCCTGCGCATGATGGGTGTTCAGCCCGACATGGCGGTCAAGCCCCAGATCGTGGCCAAAGCGGAAGAAGAGAGCCTGTGATGCTTGAATTCCAAACCCCCCTGGACGCCGCCAACTGGCTGCGCAGCCGCGTGACCGGGACGATTCGTACCGACAGCCGCAAGCTGCAGCCGGGTGACGGCTTCATCGCCTGGCCGGGCGCGGCCGTTGACGCCCGCCAGCATGTTGCCGCTGCGCTGGCCCGCGGCGCGACCGCCTGTCTGGTGGAGCTGGACGGTGCCGAACCTTATGCCTTCAGTGGCGACAACGTTGCCGCCTACGCCCGGCTCAAAGCGGCCAGCGGCCCGATTGCCGCGGCGTATTTCGAACAACCTTCCGAGCAGTTGGCGGTGCTGGCCGTGACCGGCACCAACGGCAAAACCTCCACCGCCTGGTGGCTGGCGCAGGCGCTATCGAATTTAAAGCAGGTGGCACCCATTCCATGCGGGTTGGTGGGTACTTTGGGTATTGGCCGACCACCGGCGCCGGGCCAGGCTGCCCCGTTGGCTTCGGTCGCGGGTGTTGCCGAGATTGTGGCGACCGGTATGACCACGCCCGACCCGGTGCTGCTGCAACAAACTTTCCGGCGCTTTGTCGAAGCGGGTGTCCAGGCGTGCGCGATCGAGGCTTCCTCCATCGGCATCGAAGAGCACCGCCTGGATGGGACCCGCATCCGCACCGCTATTTTCACCAACTTCACGCAAGACCATCTGGACTACCACGGCACGATGGAAGCCTACTGGCAAGCCAAGGAACCTCTGTTTCAGTGGTCCGGCCTGCAATCGGCGGTGATCAATATTGACGATGTTCAGGGCGCCGCGCTGGCGGTGGCGCTGAGCGGCAAGGTGCCTGACGTGTGGACAGTCTCGCTCACTGAATCAGCACGGCTGCAGGCCCGCAACATCAGCTACGACGCGCAGGGCCTGTGTTTCGAGTTGGTGGAGGATGGCGTTGCGGGCAACCCGCCGCCGGTGTTGCACACCCAGCTGATCGGGACCTACAACGTGTCCAACCTGCTGGGCGTGATCGCCGCCATGCGCTCGATGGGCGTGTCGCTCGCGGCCGCCATTGAATCGTGCCACGATTTGACCCCGGTGCCTGGTCGCATGGAGTGCGTGGGCGATGCGGGCCAGCCTCTGGTGGCGGTGGATTACGCCCACACGCCGGACGCGTTGGGCAAAGCGCTGGTGGCACTGCGTTCCCTGGCGGAGCAGCGGGGAGGCCAACTCTGGTGTGTCTTCGGCTGCGGCGGCGCCCGGGATGCGGCCAAACGGCCCCTGATGGGGGCCATGGCCGCCCGGCATGCCGACCAGGTGGTGGTCACCAGTGACAACCCGCGCAACGAAAAACCCGAAGTCATCATCAGCCAGATTTTGCTTGGCTTGACCGGTCATGAACCGGTGACGGTGCAGCCTGACCGTGCGCTGGCGATTGCGCAGTCGCTGGCCCAGGCGGCGGCCAACGATGTGCTGCTGGTCGCTGGCAAAGGCCATGAAGATTATCAAGAAGTGAACGGCGAGCGTTTGCCCTTTTCCGACCTGGACCATGTTCGCCGGGCCTTGGCGGGCTGGACTGCCCCCGTCCCCGTCCCCCAATCGGGAGCGCCAGATGCGTGACATGATGACGCTGCAGCAAACCCTGGCGTGGCTCACGAGCGCACGCCTGGTCGGCCATGGCGCGGTGACTTTTCGGCGCGTGCATACCGACACCCGCACGATTGAACCGGGGGATCTGTTTGTGGCGCTGCAGGGCGAGCGCTTTGACGCCAATGATTTTCTGGCCGAGGCCAAAGCCAAGGGCGCCGTAGCCGCCGTCTGTCAGGGAGATGCCGATGACCGCCTGCGCGCCGTTGGCCTGCCTGGCGTGGTGGTGGCGGATGCCAAGCTGGCGCTGGCGGCACTGGCCACGGGCTGGCGCGCACAGTTCAAGCTGCCGCTGATGGCGGTGACCGGCAGCAACGGCAAGACCACCGTGACGCAGATGATCGCCGCCATCTTGCAGGCTTTCAAGCCGCAGGCCTTCTTGGCCACGCAAGGCAATTTCAACAATGAGATCGGTGTTCCCTTGACGGTGCTGCGGTTGCGCCCGCACCATGAAGTGGCCGTGATTGAGCTGGGCATGAACCATCCGGGCGAGATTGCGACCCTGGCCGCCATCGCCCAGCCGACGGTGGCGCTGGTGAATAACGCACAGCGTGAGCATCTTGAATTCATGGCCACGGTGGAAGCCGTGGCGCAAGAAAACGGCGCCGTCATTGACGCGCTGGCCGCCAATGGGGTGGCGGTGTTCCCCAGTGACGACCTTTACAGCACGCTGTGGTCCGCCAAAGCTGGTCAACGTGCCGTGCTGCAGTTCTGTGTCGCCAATGACGCCGTCCATACGGCGGATGTGCGGTGTACCGAAGCGGTCTGGTCGGGCGCTGCCTGGCAGGTGGCCGTGACCACTCCGGCCGGTCCGCTGCGCTATGCCCTGCATATTGCCGGCCTGCACAACGTCAAGAATTCACTCGCCGCCGTGGCCTGCACACTGGCCGCCGGCGTCTCGCTGGAGGCCATCGCTCTGGGCTTGGCCGCGTTTGAGCCGGTCAAAGGGCGCTCCCGTGCCGTGCTGGTCCAAGCCGGCGAGCGCGCCATTACGCTGGTCGACGATACCTACAACGCCAACCCCGACTCGGTGCAGGCAGCCATTCATGTGCTGGCCGCCCTGCCGGGGCCGCGGCTGCTGGTGCTGGGCGACATGGGCGAAGTGGGCGATCAGGGACCGCAGTTCCATGCCGAAGCCGGGCAACTGGCCCGCACGCTTGGGATTGAGGCGCTGTTCACGCAGGGGGACTTGTCCGCCGCCGCCTCAAGCAGCTTCGGCGCCGGCCGTCATTTTGCCGATAGTCAATCCATTCAAGCGGCCGTGTTGGCCGAACTGCCTCGCGTGGGCAGTGTGCTGGTCAAGGGTTCGCGATTCATGAAGATGGAGCGGGTGGTTGAAGCCATCGTCGCCCACGCCCACAACGACAAGGAAAAAAGTCATGCTGTTTAACTCCCACTCTAGGAGTTCGCAATGCTGCTAAGTCTTGCCCAATGGCTGCAGTCGCTGTCGCCTGAATTCGGGTTTTTTCGGGTTTTCCAATACCTGACGTTCCGCGCCGTCATGGCCGCCTTGACGGCGCTGCTGATGGGGCTGGTGGCCGGGCCTTTTGTCATTCGGCGCCTGACGGAACTCAAGATCGGCCAGCCGATTCGGGGTTACGGCATGGACTCGCACCAGATCAAGAGTGGCACGCCGACCATGGGCGGCGTCCTGATTTTGCTGTGCATCGCCATCTCCACCCTGTTGTGGGTTGACCTGAGCAACCGGTTTGTCTGGATCGTGCTGCTGGTGACGCTGGGTTTTGGTGCGATTGGCTGGGCGGACGATTGGCGCAAGGTCGTGAATAAAGATCCCGAGGGCATGCGGTCGCGGGAAAAGTATTTCTGGCAATCCTTGATCGGTCTGGTGGCGGCGCTCTACCTGGTGTTCAGCATTTCGGAAAACTCGAATATGCGTGTGCTGGAGTTGTTTTTCAGATGGGTGCAGTCGGGCTTTGATTTGAGTCTGCCGCCCAAAGCCGGCTTGCTGTTGCCGTTCATGAAGGAGATCAGTTATCCGCTGGGCGTGCTCGGCTTTGTCATCCTGACCTACCTCGTGATCGTCGGCTCCAGCAATGCGGTGAACCTCACCGATGGTCTGGACGGCCTGGCCATCATGCCGGTGGTGATGGTCGGCTCGGCGCTGGGCATTTTTGCCTATGTGACCGGCAGCGCGGTCTATTCCAAGTACCTGTTTTTTCCACACATTCCGGGGGCCGGTGAACTGCTGATCTTCTGCTCGGCCATGGCCGGGGCGGGGCTGGCGTTCTTGTGGTTCAACACCCACCCGGCGCAGGTGTTCATGGGTGACGTGGGTGCGTTGGCGCTGGGCGCGGCCTTGGGCACCATCGCGGTGATCGTGCGTCAGGAAGTTGTGTTGGCCATCATGGGCGGCATTTTTGTGGTCGAGGCCTTGTCGGTCATGCTGCAGGTGACTTACTTCAAGTACACGAAAAAGCGCTATGGGCAAGGACGGCGCATTTTGAAGATGGCGCCGCTGCACCATCATTTCGAGAAAAGCGGCTGGAAAGAAACGCAGGTTGTGGTGCGGTTCTGGATCATCACCATGCTCTTGTGCCTGGTGGGCCTGTCGACCTTGAAGCTGAGATAAGCCGTGAACACGCTGCAAGACCAACACGTTCTCATTCTGGGCCTGGGTGCATCCGGCTTGGCGATGGCGCGTTGGTGCGCGCGCTTGGGCGCCCAGGTGACGGTCGCGGATACCCGCACCGCGCCGCCGCAGTTGGCCGCCTTGCAAGGCGAGGTGCCGGCCGCCCGGTTTGTCAGTGGCGTTTTCGACGCGGCGCTGGTCGACGGCAGCGACGTCCGCGCCGTGTTCAAGAGTCCGGGATTGATGCCGGCCGAAGTTGCTACAGTTATGAAAGCGGCACACGCACAGGGATTGTGGGCTGCAGGCGAATTAGGCTTATTTTCGCAGGCGCTCATCAACCTGAAGGCGGAGCGCGGCTACGACCCGAAAGTGCTGGCCGTGACCGGCACCAACGGCAAAACCACGGTCACTTCGCTCACCGGGCAACTGGTCAGCCGGGCGGGTAAAACGGTCGCCGTGGCCGGCAATATCGGCCCCACGCTGCTGGACACGTTGATCAAACACCTGGACGCGGAATCACTGCCCGAGGTCTGGGTCATCGAGTTGTCGAGCTTTCAGCTGGACGGTGAAAAAACCTTCGAGCCCAGCGCCGCCACCGTACTCAACATCACGCAAGACCACCTGGACTGGCATGGCAGCATGGCGGCTTATGTGGCGGCCAAGGCCAACATCTTTGGCTCACAGGGCTTGATGGTGCTGAACCGGGAAGACCCGGTCGTCATGGCCATGTTGCCGGAACCCCTGCGCGTGAAGCTGCAGCGCCCCTTGTATCGTCCTTATGTCACGTTCGGGGGCGACATGCCGCAGCGCCCGGGTGACTTTGGCATTGAGCAGGTCAATGGCATGGTGTGGCTGGTGCGCGCGTTGGAAGCCGATGAGACCCGCCGCAAACGCAGTGAAGCCGCCGAAGAAATTCACATTCAGCGCCTGATGCCGGCCGACGCCTTGCGCATCCGGGGCCGCCATAACGCGGTCAATGCCCTGGCGGCGCTGGCGCTCGCCTCCGCCGCGGGTTGTGGTCTGGGGCCCATCCTCTACGGCCTGCGTGAATACCGGGGCGAACCGCATCGGGTCGAACCGATCGGCATCTTCAATGAAGTGGAATTTTTTGACGATAGCAAAGGCACCAATGTCGGCGCCACCGTGGCCGCCCTGTGCGGTCTGGGGGCGGAGCGCAAGGTGATCGCCATCATGGGTGGTGAAGGCAAGGGGCAAGACTTCACGCCGCTGGCCGAACCGGTGTCGCGCTACGCCCGCGCGGTGGTGCTGATTGGCCGCGATGCGCCGCAGATTCGGGCCGCACTGGAACACACTGGCGTGCCGCTGAGTGAGGCCGCGTCCATGGCCGAGGCGGTGGCGCAGGCGAATCGGCTGGCCCATGCCGGCGATGCGGTGCTGATGTCGCCGGCCTGTGCTAGCTTCGACATGTTTGACAACTATGAGCACCGCGCCCGGGTGTTCGTAGAGGCGGTGAGTGCCGTCGCCAGCGCCGCCGGTGCCGAGATGGGAGGCACGCTGTGAGCGGCTTTACCCAGCGCATGACCGGCTGGCTCGGCAGCTTGGCCAAGCCGGTGGGCGATGTCCTGCCGGTGCGGCTGGGCGCGACGCGGCGTGCCGAAACCGGCAGCGCGCCGTCGCGTGAGATGGTGTTTGACCAGGCGCTGATCTGGGTCACCGTGGCGCTGCTCGCCTGGGGGCTGGTGATGGTCTACTCGGCCTCGATTGCCATGCCGGAAAACCCCCGGTTTGCCAAGTACACGCACACCTATTTCCTGACGCGCCATGTGATGTGGCTGGTGATTTCATTTGTGGCGGCACTGCTGGCGTTCCAGGTTCCGGTGGCGACCTGGGAGAAAGCGGCCCCTTGGCTGTTCGTGGCGTCGTTGGTGTTGCTGACCGCGGTCTTGATTCCACATGTCGGCAAAGTGGTCTATGGCGCCCGCCGCTGGATTGCGCTGGGGCCGTTGAGTTTTCAGCCTTCCGAACTGGCCAAGTTCACCGTGCTGCTGTATGCCGCGGACTATATGGTGCGCAAGATGGAGGTGAAAGAACGCTTCTTTCGCGCCGTGTTGCCGATGGGGGCGGCGGTGGCGGTGATCGGAGTGTTGCTGCTGCTGGAGCCTGACATGGGCGCCTTCATGGTGATCGCCGTGATCGCCATGGGCATTTTGTTTCTGGGTGGCGTCAACGCCCGCATGTTCTTCTTGATTGCGGCCGTGCTGTTGGTCGCCTTCGGATTGATGATTGCCACCAGTGAATGGCGGCGCGAGCGTATTTTTGCCTACCTCGACCCCTGGAGCGAGAAGAACGCCTTGGCCAAAGGCTACCAGCTTACCCATTCCCTGATCGCCATTGGCCGCGGTGAGATTTTTGGCGTCGGGCTGGGCGGCAGTGTGGAAAAACTGCACTGGTTGCCCGAAGCCCACACCGATTTTCTGCTGGCCGTGATCGGGGAAGAGTTCGGCCTGGTCGGCGTGGTCTGCGTGATTGGCCTGTTCCTCTGGCTGACGCGCCGCATGATGCACATCGGACGCCAGGCCATTGCGCTGGACCGGGTGTTTGCCGGGCTGGTGTCGCAGGGTGTCGGCATCTGGATGGGCTTCCAGGCCTTCATCAACATGGGGGTGAACCTCGGCGCCCTGCCCACCAAAGGCCTGACCTTGCCGCTGATGAGCTACGGCGGCTCCGCCATTTTGGTCAACATGGTCGCGCTCGCCGTGGTGTTGCGGATTGACTATGAAAACCGACTGCTGATGCAGGGGGGCCGGGTATGAGCGCTAGCAAGACCGCACTCGTGATGGCCGGCGGCACGGGGGGGCATATTTTCCCGGGGCTGGCGGTGGCGCAGGCTTTGCGCGAACGAGGCTGGCGGGTGCACTGGCTCGGTGGGACGGGCACTGCCGCCCAGCCGAGCATGGAAAGCCGGCTGGTGCCGCCCCAGGGCTTCCCGCTGGAAGCGCTTGATTTCTCGGGGGTGCGCGGCAAAGGATTCTCGACGCTCGCCAGGTTGCCTTGGCGCCTGCTGCGCGCGTGCTGGCAAAGCATCCAGGTGCTGCGCCGCGTCAAGCCCGACGTCGTGGTGGGGCTGGGTGGCTACATCACTTTTCCGGCCGGGCTGATGAGCGCTCTGCTGGGCAAACCCCTGATCCTGCACGAACAAAATTCAGTGGTGGGCATGGCCAACAAGGTGTTGGCGGCGGTGGCGCAGCGCGTGTTCACCGCTTTCCCTGATGTCCTCAAAAAAGGGCAGTGGGTGGGCAACCCCCTGCGGGCGGCTTTCATTGGTGGCCCCGACCCTGCCACCCGCTTTGCCGGGCGCAGCGGACCTTTGCGCTTGCTGGTGCTGGGCGGCAGTCTGGGGGCGCGGGCCTTGAACGATATCGTGCCCCGGGCGCTGGCCCTGATTCCGCTGCATGAGCGCCCGCTGGTGATCCACCAAAGCGGCGCCACCCAGATTGATCAATTGCGCGCCAACTACGCGCAGGTGGGGGTGCAGGCGCAACTCACACCTTTTATTGACGACACTGCGCAAGCTTTTGCCGATGCCGATCTGGTGATTTGCCGCGCGGGCGCCAGTACCGTGACCGAGATTGCCGCCGTCGGCGCGGCGGCCCTGTTTGTGCCGTTCCCGTTCGCGGTGGACGATCACCAGACCGCCAATGCCCGATTTTTGGTCGATCAGGGCGCCGGCTGGCTGGTGCCGCAGTCGGAGTTGACCCCCGAGCGGCTTGCTGAGATGCTACAAAAAACAGAGCGTAGTGTGCTGCTGACATGCGCGCTGCAAGCCAAAAGATTAGAAAAAACTGACGCGACCGCGAAAATCGTGGCCGCGTGTGAGGACCTGATTTCATGAAACATGCTGTTCGTCATATTCACTTTGTAGGCCTCGGCGGCGTTGGCATGTCGGGCATCGCTGAAGTGCTGTTTAATCTGGGCTACGTGATTTCAGGCTCCGACTTGGCGGACAGCGTCACCTTGAAGCGCCTCGCCGGCCTGGGCATCCAGACCTACATCGGCCATGCCGCCGCCAACGTGGATGGCGCCGACGCGGTGGTCACTTCCACCGCCGTGCAGGCCGACAATCCTGAAGTGCTGACCGCCCGCGAGAAGCACATCCCGGTGGTGCCGCGGGCGCTGATGCTGGCCGAGTTGATGCGTCTCAAGCAGGGCATCGCCATTGCCGGCACCCACGGCAAAACCACCACCACCAGCCTGGTGGCCAGCGTGCTGGCGGAAGCCGGTTTGGACCCCACCTTTGTGATTGGTGGCCGGCTCAACAGTGCCGGTGTCAACGCGCGGCTGGGACAGGGCGATTACATCGTGGTGGAAGCCGACGAGTCGGACGCCTCCTTCCTGAAGCTGTCGCCCGTGATGGCGGTGGTGACCAATATCGACGCCGACCACATGGAGACCTACGGGCACGACTTTGCCCGGCTCAAGCAGGCGTTCGTTGATTTTCTGCACCGCATGCCGTTTTATGGCACCGCCATTTTGTGCACCGACGACCCCGCTGTGCAAGACATCGTGCCGCTGGTAACCTGCCCGATCACAAGCTACGGCTTCAACGAAGGCGCACAAGTGCGCGCCGTGGATGTGCGCGCCGTGGACGGGCAAATGCACTTCACGGTGCAGCGCCGCAATGGCGTGGTGCTGTCGGACCTGGACGTGGTGCTGAACCTGCCGGGCCGGCACAACGTGCTCAATGCCTTGTCGGCGATTGCGGTGGCGGTAGAGCTGAATGTGGCGGACACCGCAGTGCAAAAGGCGCTGGCCGAGTTCAAGGGCGTCGGTCGCCGCTTCCAGCGCTACGGCGAGGTCCGGGCGCGTGATGGCGGCTTCTTCACGCTGATTGACGACTATGGCCACCACCCGGTTGAAATGGCGGCCACGCTGGCGGCGGCACGCGGGGCTTTTCCGGAGCGGCGCTTGGTGCTGGCGTTCCAGCCGCATCGCTACACCCGCACCCGGGATTGTTTTGAGGATTTCATCAAGGTCATTGCGCTGGCCGATGCCGTGCTGCTGGCCGAGGTCTATGCCGCCGGTGAGGCGCCGATTGTGGCGGCCGATGGCCGCAGTCTGGCGCGCGCGCTACGCGTGGCGGGGCGCATCGAACCTGTCTTCGTGGACAACATCGCCGACATGCCGCAAAGCATCCTCGACAACGCCCGCGCCGGCGACGTGGTGCTGTGCATGGGCGCCGGCTCAATCGGTGCCGTGCCGGGCAAAGTGGTCGAATCGCTACAAAATACTGAGCAACTAACGCAGGAAATACGCGGGCTATGAGCTATTCTGAATTAAATCTAGGCAAAGTGGCGGTGCTCATGGGCGGCGCCTCCGCCGAGCGTGAAGTGTCCCTGATGTCCGGCCAGGGCGTGCTGCAGGCCTTGCTGTCGCAAGGCGTCGATGCCCATGCGTTTGATCCGTCCGAGCGCGATCTGGCTGAACTCAAACGGGAAGGTTTTGCACGCTGCTTCATCGCCTTGCATGGCCGCTTTGGGGAGGACGGCACGGTGCAGGGAGCGCTGGAGTTGCTGGGTATTCCCTACACTGGTTCCGGCGTCATGGCGTCGAGCATCGGCATTGACAAGGTCATGACCAAGCGCATCTGGCGCAGTGAAGGCTTGCCCACCCCCGAGTGGCTGCAGGTCGACAGCGCGGCGGCCACCGAACGAGCCTTTGCCGAGTTGGGATGCCCGATGATTGTGAAGCCCGACCGCGAAGGCTCCACCATCGGCCTGACCAAAGTCACGCACAAAGACCAGTGCGCCGCGGCCTATGCGCTGGCGGTCCGGCATGACGCCATGGTGTTGTGCGAGCAGTTCATCAGCGGCGATGAGGTGACGATTCCCGTGCTGGGGTCGGGCTCCGCCGCCCAGGCCCTGCCGGTGATCCGCATTGTGGCGCCGGACGGCAACTACGATTACCAGAACAAGTATTTCACCAACACCACGCAGTATCTGGTGCCCTGCGGGCTGCCCGACGGTGAAGAGCAGCATATTCAACAACTGGTGCTCCGGGCCTACCGGGTGCTGGGTTGTCGCGGCTGGGCCCGTGCCGACGTGATGATTGACGCCCGCACGCGCAAGCCGTATCTGCTTGAAATCAATACCTCGCCCGGCATGACCAGCCATTCGCTGGTGCCGATGTCGGCCCAGGCCGCCGGTATTGCTTACCCGGCGCTGTGCGTGGAGGTCTTGCGCCATGCCGCCCTCGACTATGCGTTGGCCGCTGGCACCCCCAGCGCTGGTGCAGCGGACTCGTCCAAGGTCGCTCCATGACTAAAAACCTGCCCGCACCATTCGATGTGAAGCTCATGAACATGACGGCCTCCGCCCTGTTCCTGGCGTTCGCCTTGATGGTCGTTGGCGCAGTGGCGGGCTGGGCCTCGCGTCACCCCAAATTTGCCATCAGCGGCATTGCGGTGACCGGCGAAGTGACACACAACAATGCGCTGACCCTGCGGGCCAATGTGGCCCCCCGGTTGAGCGGCACGTTTTTCACGATGGATCTGACCGCAGCACGGCTCGCTTTTGAGGCGGTGCCCTGGGTGCGTCAGGCGGTGGTGCGGCGCGAATTTCCGAATCGGCTCAAGGTGCTGTTGCAGGAGCACAAGGCGGTGGCTTTCTGGGGTGTGGAGGGGGAGTCCCGGATGGTCAACAGTTTTGGCGAAGTGTTTGAAGCCAATATTGGCGAGGTCGATCAAGAGACCTTGCCTCGCTTGAATGGCCCGGACGTCCAGGCGGCGCTGATCCTGGCGATGTACCAGACGCTGCAGCCGATGTTTGAAGACATGGACATGGCGCTGGAGCAACTTGAACTGACCGTTCATGGCGGCTGGCGGGTGAAGCTCGATACGGGCGCGGTCATCGAGCTGGGTGGCGGCTCGGTGGCGGAGGTGCAGGCCCACACGCAACGATTTCTCAAGACGCTGACCCAGGTCACTTCCCGCTACGGACGAACGCCGGATGCCCTGGAAACAGCAGATTTGCGACATCAAGATGGGTATGCCATTCGCTTGCGGGGTGTGACCACCCTCGTGGCGGATGTGCAGAAAAAGTAACGGTAATAACGGCAGTAACGGCAATAGCGGCAACAGAAGCAACAGGTGAATATATGGCGAAAGAATACAAAGATCTGGTCGTAGGGCTGGACATTGGCACCGCCAAAGTGATGGTGGTGGTGGCCGAGGTGCTGCCCAATGGCGAGCTCAAGCTCGCCGGGCTGGGTGTCGCACCCAGCAATGGCCTCAAGCGCGGCGTCGTGGTGAACATTGACGCCACGGTGCAAAGCATCCAGCAGGCGCTGAAAGAAGCCGAGCTGATGGCCGACTGCAAGATCACCCGGGTTTACACCGGCATCACCGGCAGCCATATCCGGGGCATCAATTCGCACGGCATGGTCGCCATCAAGGACCGTGAAGTGAGCGCTGCCGACGTGGCGCGCGTGGTGGAAACCGCCAAAGCGATCAACATCTCGACCGACCAGCGGCTGCTGCTGGTGGAGCCGCAGGAATTCATCATTGACGGCCAGGATGTGAAAGAGCCGATCGGCATGAGCGGCATCCGGCTGGAAGCCAAGGTGCACATCGTGACCGGCGCCCAAAGTGCCGCCGAGAACATCATCAAATGCGTGCGCCGCTGTGGTTTGGAAGTGGAGCAGCTCATGCTCAATCCGCTCGCCAGCAGCCTGTCGGTGCTGACCGAAGACGAACGCGAGCTGGGCGTGGCGCTGGTCGACATTGGCGCTGGCACCACCGACGTGGCGATCTTCACCAATGGCGCCATCCGCCACACCGCCGTCATCCCGATTGCCGGTGACCTGATCACCAGCGACATTGCCATGGCGCTGCGTACGCCGACCAAGGACGCCGAAGACATCAAGGTCGAGAGCGGTTATGCCAAGCAGATGCTGGCCGACCCGGATGCCCAGGTCGAGGTGCCCGGTCTGGGTGACCGCGGTCCGCGCATGTTGAGCCGCCAGGCGCTGGCCGGCGTCATCGAGCCCCGCGTCGAAGAGATTTTTTCGCTGGTGCACCAGGTGATGCGCGAGTCCGGTTTTGAAGAAATGCTGTCCAGTGGCATTGTGCTCACCGGTGGCAGCTGCATCATGCCCGGCATGGTGGAACTGGGCGAGGATATTTTCCTCAAGCCGGTGCGCCGCGGGATTCCCCAATATGCAAGATCGCTGTCCGACATGGTGGCCCAGCCCCGTGCGGCCACGGTCATGGGTTTGCTCGAAGAGGCCCGACTGGCGCGCCTGCGCGGCTTCAAGGTGGCGCAAAAAAATGGCTCCATGAAAACCGCTTTCGGCCAGGTCAAGGACTGGTTTGTGGGGAACTTTTAACCATGCACACCCGACGCTGGCTCGCACGCGCAAGTCCCCCCTGGCGATGGCGATGCATGGATCCGCCCCCGCCATCGGATGCAACAAGCGATCTGAACCCAATTCGACAACTGTCAAATAAATGAAACTTAAGGAGAGAAAAAAATGCCTATCGAAATGATTGAAGAACAAGCGTTTAACCTCGGCACCCAGATCAAGGTCATCGGTGTCGGCGGCGGCGGCGGCAATGCCGTCGGCCACATGATCGGTTGCGCGGTGCAAGGCGTGGAGTTCATTTGTGCCAATACCGATGCCCAGGCCTTGAGCCGCAGCGATGCCCACAAAACCATTCAGCTCGGCACCAGTGGTCTCGGCGCTGGCAGCAAGCCAGACAAAGGGCGCGAAGCCGCTGAGCTGGCCGTGGACGACATTCGGGCCGCCATCGATGGCGCGCACATGCTGTTCATCACCGCTGGCATGGGCGGCGGCACCGGTACCGGTGCGGCGCCCGTCATTGCCCGCGTGGCCCGTGAAATGGGCATTCTGACGGTCGGTGTGGTCACCAAGCCCTTTGAGTTTGAAGGTGGTCGCCGCATGACCAACGCCGACAGTGGGCTGGCCGAGCTGGAAGCCAATGTCGATTCACTGATCGTGGTGCTGAACGAGAAGTTGCTCGACGTGCTGGGTGACGATGTGACGCAGGATCAGGCTTTTGCCCATGCCAACGATGTGCTGAAAAACGCCGTCGGCGGCATTGCCGAAATCATCAATGTGCCCGGCCACGTCAACGTCGACTTTGAAGACGTCCGCACCGTGATGGGTGAGCCCGGCAAAGCCATGATGGGCACGGCAGTCGCCGCCGGCCCGGACCGCGCCCGCATCGCCGCTGAACAGGCCGTCGCTTGCCCCCTGCTCGAAGGCATCGACCTCTCGGGCGCCAAGGGCGTGCTGGTGCTGATCACCGCGGCCAAAGGTTCGCTGAAATTGAGCGAGTCCAAGCTGGCCATGAACACCATTCGTGCCTATGCTTCGCCCGATGCCCATGTGATTTACGGCACCGCCTACGACGACGAGCTGGGCGATGAAATCCGCGTCACCGTGGTGGCCACCGGTCTGAGTCGCCTGGGTGCCAGCCGCGCCAAGCCCCAGTTGCAGGTGCTGCGCACCGGAACCGACAACGTGCCGTTTCACATGCCCACCATGAACAGCGCCGCCGGCAGCGTGACGCCCTCGACGATGATGCCTTCCGGCATGACGTCGGTGGCTGGTTTGACCCAGCCCGACTACAACAGCATGGCCACCCCCAGCGTCTGGCGCACCCGCGACCGGACCCAGGCGGCCGCCAAAGTTGATGCGCTGGCCTCGGGCGGCATGGATGACTTTGAGATCCCCGCCTTTTTGCGCAAACAGGCCGATTGAGCCACTTCCCTACAGTAAGAGACCGCCATGACCAATGAACAAATCCTGTCAGAGATTCGGGACGCCAATCTGACCTACCTGATGTTGGCGCAAAAACTGATCCGCGTCGATCAGGCCGAGGCGCTGTTTCGCCTCGGTATCTCGGAGGAGGCGGCCGAGATCATTGGTCGACTGTCAATGGGGCAGATGCTCAAGATTTCTTCGAGCAACATGTTGCTGTGCCGCTTCCGCATTGACGATGACATCGTCTGGGGCTTGCTGACCAACCACAACCTGGGGCGCGTCGATAACGATGCCACCACCCGCTTGCACGCCAGTATCCTGATGGCCGGGCGCTACGCCGAGGCGCTGTGACGCAACGACGGGGGCGCCGCGCTGCGGCGCCCCCGTCGGTAAAATTGCACCATGCTGCAACAACGAACCCTTAAATCCCTGACCCGCGCCGTTGGCGTCGGTCTGCACAGCGGCCAACGTGTCGAGATCACGCTGCGGCCGGCGCAGCCCGATACCGGCATCGTGTTCCGGCGCGTCGATCTGCCGCAGCCGGTGGATATTCCGGTCTCGGCTTTTGCGGTGACCGATACCCGGCTGGCATCGACCTTGTCCAACGGCAATGTCAAGGTGCTCACGGTAGAGCATTTGATGTCGGCCTGCGCCGGGCTGGGTGTGGACAACCTGTACGTGGACATCACGGCCGAAGAAGTGCCGATTCTGGATGGTTCGGCGGCGTCGTTTGTGTTTCTGCTGCAAAGCGCCGGCATTGAACTGCAAAAGGCACCACGGCGTTTCATCCGCCTTACCAAACCGGTGGAAGTGCGTGAAGGGCAGGGCGCTTTTGAAAAGTGGGCCCGCCTTGAGCCCTACCATGGCTACAAGCTCAGTTTCGAGATCGACTTTGACCACCCGGCGGTGGACGCTACCGGCCAACGCGTGGTGTTTGACATGAGCCTCAATTCGTATTCAAAAGACATCGCCCGGGCCCGCACCTTCGGCTTCACCAAGGACGTGGAAATGATGCGCGCCAACGGCCTGGCGCTGGGCGGCGGGCTGGACAACGCCATCGTGATGGACGATTACAAGGTGTTGAATGCCGAGGGGCTGCGTTACGACGACGAGTTCGTCAAGCACAAAATCCTCGACGCCATGGGTGACCTCTACCTGGTGGGGAAACCCTTTCTGGCCAGCTACAGCGCCCGTCGTTCGGGCCACGCGCTCAATAACCTGTTGCTGCGCGAACTGTTAAAACGCACCGATGCCTGGGACGTGGTGACGTTTGAAGACGAAAAGCTCGCCCCCCCGGGTTTCGCACAACTGGCCCGCGCCTGGTAGGCCCGCCAGTTAACTCAGACCATCACCATGCTGCTTTTTCGCTGGCTCATTCTGCTGCTCTTGCTGGGCGCCGTGGTGTCGTTCACTTTTTATGTTGCCACCGGCCAGCCGCGCTTCAAGCGCTATGGCCTGCGGACGCTCAAGTGGGCGCTGATTGCCGGCTTCGGTTTTTTTGCGGTGCTGATTCTGGAGCGCCTCGCTTAAAGCAGTGCCGCAATTTTTTTGTTAGGAGGACACGTACCATGCAAAAGCCTTTCTCGATGATTCGGGAGTTTCACCTGGCCGACTGGTTCACCCTGGCGAACGCGGTTTGCGGCACGGGCGCCTTGTTTTCCATCATGACCTACCTGCAAACCAGCGATGTCCGTCATGTCTACTTTGCCTGCGGACTGGTCCTGGCGGCTTTGATCTTCGATGTGCTGGATGGCCGGATTGCGCGCTGGCGGCAGAAAACCTCGGCCATGGGGCGGGAACTGGATTCGCTGGCCGACGTCATTTCGTTCGGCGTCGCCCCCGCCTTGATTGCGTATGGTTGCGGCATGCAGGGCTTGTACGACCGCATTGTGCTGGCCTATTTTGTCGCGTGCGGCGTATCGCGCCTAGCGCGCTACAACGTGACGGCCGAGGTTCTTTCTGAGGGCCAGGACAAGGTGAAATACTTCGAGGGAACGCCCATCCCGACGTCGCTGCTGCTCGTCCTGCTGCTGTTTGTGGCGGCCGTGCAAGGGGCGCTGCATGAGTCACTTTGGTTTGGGCGGGTCACCTTGGCCGGCTTCAGCTTGCACCCCCTGGTCTTGCTGTTTGCCATCTCCGGCTCCTTGATGGTCAGTCGCATCCGGCTGCCCAAACTCTGAACTGCCTTGGACTTTGCCGCCTTGGGTGAGTCCTGACCAACACCCGTTACCGACTGCGCCCCGCCTTGTACTTGCCGCTCCCCGCCCCCAGCACGCCATCGGCCAGCGCCAGCCGGGCCATCGCCTTGGCCGCATGGGCGTGGGTGATGGCGAGGCCGAGGGCGTCGGCGGCGTCCGGGCCGGGCAGGCCGGGCAGGCTAAGCAGGCGGCGCACCATCTCTTGCACTTGGGTTTTCTCGGCGCGGCCGTAGCCGACCACGGCCTGTTTCATTTGCAGCGCGGTGTATTCGGCCACCGGCAAATCGGTCGACACCAGTGCCGTGACGCAGGCGCCGCGGGCCTGCCCCAGCAACAAGGTGGACTGCGGGTTGACGTTGACGAACACAATTTCAACCGAGGCGCAATCGGGCTCGTAGCGGCCAGTGACTTCGCGGATGCCGTCAAACAGCACCTTGAGCCGCGCCGGCAAATGCCCTTTGTCCAGGTGCATCGTGCTGATGGTGCCGCTGGCCACATAGGTCAGCTCGGAGCCGTCCACGTCGATCACGCCAAAGCCGGTGGTGCGCAGACCGGGGTCGATGCCTAAAATTCTCATTTGCTATTAATTAAGTAGCTGCTTGCGCAGTATTCACGGGGGCTAGAGGCCAAAATACCATCTAACTGAGTGAAAGAAGACGGGGGCGGCAAAGCACAGGGCATCGACCCGGTCCAGCAGGCCACCGGCACCGGTGACGGCCAGGCCCTGGCCGCGCCAGATCGGGATGCCGCGGTCGCGTTTGAGGGCTTTCATCACCAGGTGCCCGAGTGAGCCGGCGACGCAGGCAATGAGGGCCATGGCAAAGGCCTGGCCCGGCACAAACGGCGTGATGCCGGCCAGCAGGGTGCCCAGGAGGCTGCCGACGGCAATGCCAATCCACCAACTCGGCCAGTTGAAACTCTGGCTGATGTGGGGGGCGGCAGGGGCTTTTTGCAGCTGGCGCGAAGCCAGGTGCTGGGCCAGCATGCAGGTCTGCACCACCAGCACCAGAAAGAACACCAAAAAGGCGCTTTTGTTGTTGTAGTTGGGAAAGTCCAGCAGCAGCAGGGCGGGCACGTGGCTCATGCCGTAGAGGCAGACCATGATGCCCCACTGCAGCTTGGCATTGCGCTCCAGAAAGCGCTGCGGGTCATTGGCCAGCGCGCTCGCCACCGGCAGCGCCAAAAATACGTAGACCGGAATGAACACCGTGAACAGGTCAAAGTGCTCGCTGCCGACCAGCCAGTACTGGATGGGCAGCACCACAAAAAAGGCCAGCACCAGGCTGCGGTGGTCGCCCCGGCGCGTCGGCGACAAGGTCATGAACTCGCGCAATGCAAAAAACGAGACCAAGCCAAACAGGGTCAGCGCCACCCAGTCGCCCGCCAGCCAGCCGATCCAGAACACCAGCACCATGAACCAGCTGGTGCGCAGGACGCCCTCAAAATTGTGCAGGTCGCTGCGTCGCTGCTCAGCAACTTTGGCGTCGTCGAATTCGCGCAGCGACAGCAACACGGCGGCGATGCTGGCCAGCAGCAACAGGCCGAACACAAGGATGAACAGGGCGCCCACTTGCTCGGTGGCGGTGAGATTTTTCAGGGTCTGGTACATGACGTTGATGCGGTTCGGCTACACGTCGCGCAGGGCCATGACGGCGTGGCGGGCCCGCTCCAGAAAGGCGCGCCGTTCTTCACCAATTTGCAGATGCAGGGGCGCCCCGAAGGTGACCGAGCACAGCACCGGCACCGGCACCACTTCGCCCTTGGGCATGACGCGCTGCACATTGTTGATCCAGGCCGGCACCAGCTCAAGGGCGGGGAACTTAAGGGCCAGGTTGTAGAGGCCGGCCTTGAACGCTTGCGGCTCTTCCGCGTTGCCGCGGGTGCCTTCCGGAAACAGGATGATGGAGTCGCCGTGACTCAGGGCTTCAATCAGTGGCTCCAGCGGGTCTTCGTCGGCGCTGCGATCGCGCGCCACATAAATGACGTTGAACACCGCCGTGGTGAGCCAGCGTTTGAACGGCGTGGTGGTCCAGTAATCTTTGGCCGCGATGGCGCGGGTGCGCACGCGCAACTCTTTCGGCAGCGCGGCCCAGATCATCAGCAGGTCGGCGTGGCTTTGGTGGTTGGCAAAGTAGATGCGTTGCTCCGCCTTGGGCGGACAGCCGTACCAGCGTGCCTGTGCCCCGGTCAAGACGCGGATCAGGCCCAGCAGGAAGTAACTCATGAGCTTTGCAAGCATGGCCGCGATGATACAGAGCGTAAAGCTGTCGCCGCCAGCACCCCGGACTTCAATGGCCTCAGGCCGCCAGCGATGCCTGCGTTTTTTCTGGCAACCACAGCGTCATGCGGGTGCCATGGTCGTTCGATTGCCAGCGGACCGCGCCACCGATCGATTGTGCCCGGCGCTGCTGGTTGTGCAGGCCTTTGCCGCCTTTTTGCAGTGCGGTTGCCAGAGAAAATCCCTGGCCATTGTCGGCAATGGTGACGGTGACGCCACCGTTTTCGAGCCCGGTGGTGACGCGGATTTCGTGGGCCTGGGTGTGCTTGAGAATGTTGGCAAAAGCCTCCTGCAGGATGCGCAGGATGTGCAGGGCGTTGCGCGGGTCCAGCCAGTCGAGCGCTGGCACGTCCACGACTTCCCAGCGCAGCGCGATCCCTGCACTGGCAAGCCGCGGCCCCAAACGAAAGCGCAGTGTGGCAAGCAGCAGCAGCAGGTCGGCCTCGACCGGCTCCATGGAGTCGATCGCCAGCTTCAGGTCGTCGATACAGCCCTTCAGCACTTCGGCCACGTCCGCCTCGCACATGCGACCGCCTTCGACCACGCGCAGTGCACTGACCAGCGAAGACCCCAGACCGTCATGCATGTCCTGGGTCAGACGCTGCCGCTCGTCGCTCAATGTTTGCCGATGGGCAATTTCACGCAAACGCGAAGAAGCCAATGTGAGCTCCATTTCGCGCGCCCGCAGTCGCTCTGCGAGGGTGGTGTTGACATGCTTCACTTCTTCGATTGCGCCGTTGTAACGCTGGAACATGATGTGCAGGGAGATCAGGAAAATACCCACAATGCCGTAGGAACCCAGGTAACTGCCTTCAACGCTGACGTGATTGTTCAGTTGCATCCAGTCGTAGACACCAATCAAGAGCGTGATCAGCCCCCAGCTGGAGAGCACGATGCCATGGCGGGACTTGGCCAGTCGGGAGTGGTACAAGCCCAACCCGCCCACGGCGACCCCCATCACCATCGCCACCACATACATCGTTGACCCCAAAAAAGTGGCATGCAGCCAGGTTGCCCAAGGCAGCACGGTGGGCAGGAACGGCAGGGTCATGAAGCTGATGACCGCAGTGGCGGCGACAATGGCCCGCGTCTGCCAGGGTTGTTGGCGAAGGTGCAAGTGAGCCAGGAACGAATTGGCCAGCGCAAAGAGCCAGAACAGCGAATTCAGCGTGATCCAGCCAAACCACTCGTCAGACACAGGCAGACGCTGTTCGCCCAGGTAGTAGTGCATGGTGCGCAGGTAGGCCGCCACCGAGATAAGAAAAAAGATCAAATAGAGCGAATCTTCTTGCCTCCTCACCCACACGCTCATGGCGAACAGACCGAAGATCAGGAAGGCGGCGCTCGACACAAAAGGCAACTGCGTCTGCAATAGATTGCGCGTGCGGAAGCGCCAGCCCACGGTGGGTTCATCACCCAGCCAGATCGAGGAGAGTGCACTTCCGCTGTGACGCAGGCTTTCCAGCCGCACCGTGATCACTTTGGGCGTGACGGCGCCGGCGGTGCCGTCAAGCGCAATCCAGAGCGGATTGTTGCGACCATTCCACAGCAAATTGGAATGGGACTGGTAGAGCAGGCGGCCGTCGCCGTAGACCGCAAGCTGGCCGTAGGCTTTCCAGCGCGCAATATAGAGGTAGCGCGGCTCGGTTGCCGATGCGGGTGACGCACTCAACGCCGGCACCCGCAAGCGGTACCAGCGGATCACCGTCGGCGGGTTCAGCGTCTGGCCAGTCTCTACCGTGCGCACCACTTGCTGTGGCACACCATGCGGCAAGGTGACCGGCGTCCACTCGCCAGCGGGTGGGGCTGAATCGAGCGAGTAGGGCGGTGCTGAAAAACCGATGCCGTCCACCAGCAGCGTTTCGGCCTCCGTGAAGTGCAGCGGGAAGCCTGGATCGGCTGCCGCCCATGTGGCTTGGAGAACCCCGCTCATCAAGGCAATACACAACAGGCCATGGCGGCACCCGCGCGCCAGCCGCCGCATGCATTGGTCGGCCCAGCGGTTCAAGCGCGTGCGTTCTTGAGGCACCCCGTCGGCCCTACACCAGACCTTGATGACGTGCTTCATAGATCGCTTCCGCTTTCGAGTTCACCTTGAGCTTGCTGTATACGCGGCGTACGTAGGTCTGCACCGTGTGAACAGAAATCTGCATCAGCCTGGCGATTTCTTCGGCGGTGAATCCTTTGGTAATCAGACCCAGCACTTCATGCTCTCGGCTGGACAGCGCCAGGGATTCGTCGCCTGCGTCGATGTCGGTTCTGCGTCTGGTGATGGGCGGGGCAGGGGCGGTGCCAGCGCCGGCAAGGGCGCCATTGGGGGTATTTCCAAGACTCCCGCGATCACGAAAGCGCGTCAGAATCTGGCGGGCAATCAGCGGGCTGATCGGGCTGCCGCCGCCGTGCAGGATGCGAATCTCGTCGAGCATGCTGGCCGGTGCGCCGTCTTTCAACAAATAGCCAGCGGCCCCGGCCTCAATGGACCGCAGCACATGCGCTTCGTCGCCAAACGTGGTGCAGACCATCACGGCGCAGGTGGGCCACTGGACTTGCGCCGCGCGAATCACGTCAATGCCCGAGCCGTCGGGCAGACCCAAGTCCACCAGCAGGACGTCGGCCGGCGCCTGTTGGAGCGCGCGCATGCCCTCGGCGTGCGTGCCGGCCAGGCTGACCAGCTTCATGTCGTCAGAAGCCTTGATGGCTGCGCCTATCGCATGCTGGAAATGGACGTCGTCTTCAACCAGCGCCACATGAATCAGAGGGCGGTCCGTAAAGGTTTGCATGGAATCACCTTAAGTGTTGACGCAAGTGCGCAATGTGACCGCCATCAGAGACCACAAAGGCATAGATTTTGCACCATGCCGTTCGGGTGTATGTCCCCAAAACTGGGGACAACTTTGTAGCCAGGCTGAAACCGCTCTAGATGATTTTCAGAACCTGATCTGCCACACCAGCCTGAGTCTGAGGTTTGGGGCAAATGATGGCGACAGCAGCGCAAGCTGCGACCACCGTCACGGCGGTACGTGCCATGGCACAAATGGGGTCTACTGCTACGAACAAGATGAAAGCCGCCTCAAACGGCAAATTCAAGTATTTGCAAATAGTTCCCACCAGCGCAATCGAAACAATGCCGACCATACCGCTTGATGCAAACCCGGCCAGGAACGAAATCAGAATGACCTGTCCAACATCGACCGCAGTAATGTCGCGCCCATAAAGGTCGGCTACGAACAGGGTGGCACAGACAAAGTAGGCCACGGCACCGACTTTCAGCAGTGACACACTCAGCGGGACAAGCAGTTCCACGCGTGACTTGGAGAAGCCGAGGATGTCTGACAACGCCTCAATCATGGACGCCATGCAAGTCGCGCTGTTATTGGTCGCAACACCAAGTGCAAAAGGCACGCGCATGGAACGGATCGCCGCATTCAAGGTGATGGAAGCACGACTGCGAATGACCACTACAGCCAGGCCCAGCAGAACGGCACTGATCCCCAGAAACGTGATCACAAAACCAGACATGGCGCGCAGTGGCTCAAAACCTGTTTTGGCTATCTGACTCGCCGATAAACAAATTAGCACGATGGGCAAGGGGAAATTCATCCATAGGGTCAATGTTTGGCAAGCTTTGTAAATGGTCTCCAGGGTCTGATTCAATCCTCCTGATACGCGACTGGGGACTTGCCCCACAGCAAAGCCAAAAAGTAGCGCAAAGATCAGTGCTTTGAGCGTATCGTCACTGGCCAACGCAGCAAAAATATTGGTGGGGATTAAAGAAGTCAAAAAATCTGAGACGGTGGCTTCTTTCGGAATCTCATCGACTTTCCAGCGGAACATATCGAGGTTAATACTTTCGGAGTTGGCACCTACGATAGCGCCAAGTGTGGACTTCACGCTTTCTGACAAGTGGTCGCCGGGACTGGCCAGCATGAAAAGAACGGCCGATAAAACTGCTACAGAAACTGAGAAATAGACAAATACGAACAAGACACGGCCCAGTATCTTGGATGTATCACCAGCGTGAGAAAGGTTTTGCAAACTGAAAATAATGGCCGACATCATGAATGGCATCACGATCATTTTGAGAAGGTCAACGTAAACCGTGCCAACAACCGTCAGGTTCTTGGCGATGGCGGGTGCCACATAGCCAAGGAAGCCACCCAAAATCACACACACCAATACCGTCAGTGGGTGCATGGAGAAGCGGCGGTACTTCTGCCAGTTGGTGAGAGCCAGCGGAAAATGACTCATTCTTTCAATTCCTTCAGTAGCATGGAAACGGTTGGTTTTTCGTGGCGCATGGTAATAACTTCATTCACAAATGACAGCAATGCGGTGTCTTGAATACCAATCATCAGGCTCAGCGATGACTCAATGTCTTTGAAGGTCGCGGTTCTAAGCGTCAGCGCCAATCCCGGATCTGCATGCATGATTTTCTGAATCTCAAACTGATCACGATAGGCCGCCACCACTTCACCTTTTTTTACTGCCTCCAAGACCTTATCCCAAGATGTATACGTAACAATTTTGGCTTTTGGAAAATTGCGCCGTCCAAATTCTTCCCAAGCGGATCGGCCAATAAGGCCTAAGGTCCCATTAAAGTTGCGGATGACACTCTGTGCTGCGCGGTCGCCTGAGATTTTTGAAAATTCAAGTCGATTGATGATGAAAGAATGCTGCAGCGTCATGTAAGGCGTACTGAAGCTGACCTTCTGAGCACGCAATGTTGTTCTGGCCAATCGCCCCATGCCAATGTCCGCACGCCCTTCGGCAGCCATATCAACCACGGCCTCAAATGTCTTCGCGGTCCGGTCAAAACGAACCGGTATTCCTAGCTCCTTACCGATTAAACGGGCAACATTGACATCAGTACCCACCATCGCGCCATCCATTTCAGAGAAGAAGGGTGCTGAGTCACTGGAGATGATCGCAACAACCAACTCTCCCCGGTTCAAAATCCGAGCGATGTCTGGTGCAACCATCTGACCATTGCGAACCTTCACAAGAGGTGATTTAGGGGCGATAGGATCAGGCGCTGTCTGAGCCGATACTAGCCCATGCGACATATCCATCATCAGCCATGTAGCCAGAACTCCCACTTTTACAATTCGTCCTAATACGCCAACCCAACGCATCGAATCTGTGTCTTGACGGGTTCTACGATGAAATACTTTCAAAGCGGTTCCTTCATTGGCGCTGGTGGGTACGCGTCGTCATTTGCAATACGTTGACTCATATCGGAGTCTCAACGGCCAAGTGCTCAATGCATCTGTTTTTCATGATCATTGAAAGTCCATCATCAAAAGAGTCGATGATCTCCTGATACAGGTCTGCCGCTTCTCTGTAGCGTTGGTTTGAGAACTGCGCAAATGCTTTCTGCGTCTCTCTGCACAGCGCTTGCTCTCGGTCAGTGGGCATCGTCTCTGGGTCATCTCCTCGAATCGCCAATAGCTCGTAAATCGGAATCTCGCCCTTGCGGCCCTTGACTGTGATCACGTCAACCGGACGTGTCCACAGGCGCTCACCGGCCTCTTTGTACGTGGCATGACTGATGCAAATAGAGGTCAAAAAATCCTTGTTGATGCCCTCAAGGCGCGCGGCAATATTGACGCCGTCGCCCATCACGGTGTAGCTCATGCGTGTTGGCGATCCAATATTGCCCACGAGAACGGCGTCTGAATGAATGCCGATTCGAACTGTCAGCGGTGGCAGGCCTTCTTTCTTTAACTGAAGATTCAGTGCAACCATTCGGCGTTGCGACTTCACCGCTGCAACGCAGGCGTGATAAGCATGGTTTTGATTCAACAGCGGGGCGCCCCAAAACGCCATCACTGAGTCGCCTATGAATTTGTCAACCGTGCCACTCTCTTCCTTCACGGCATAGGTCACCAGTGCCAAGTAGGCAGAGATAAGTTTCATCAGTTCACGTGAAGGCGTCACTTCCGATATTGATGAAAATCCCTGCAAGTCGGTGAAGAGAATCGTCAGGTAACGGCTTTCACCGCCCAGCTCGATTTCATTGCCTGAGCGCAACAAGTCGTTGACTAAATCTTGCGGTACGTAGGTTGTAAACGCTCTCAGCGTGTTGCGAAGCTTGTTGACGGAACTGCTCAGAATATTGATTTCGAATATCTTCGAATTAATCACTTTATTGGAAGGGTTGAAGTCAAGCAAGTCACGAATATCATTCGCCAAAATTTCGATTGGGCGTGATATTTTTCTGGAGAGCCCATAGGTTAGAAATGCGAGTAACAGACTAACCAGTCCGCCATAGATAATGAGACGTTTGTTGATCTCATTCAGGCCAATCAAGAAGTCGCTCTCCGGGGCGAGCGTGAGGACCGTCCATTTCTTGTCATAGAAATTAGGTAGCTCGGTGAACTGGACAAGATAACTCTCGGATGTTCCTTCATGGGTGAACTCAAACTGGCGATTCTTCTCAGTGGTGAACATCTTGAAGGCTTGCTGAACCGCTTGACCATCGGCGGTGAGCACGTTTTGCTTGATCAGTTTTTTTTTCTCTATCGTGTAGCCATTGTCTGCACCCGTGCTGACGACGATGTCGCCACCTGCATCGAGGATATATGTCTGGGTATTTTGAGTGATTCGAATGGATTTCAAAAAATTAGAAATCGTAGAGAGTTCGAACGATTCGCCGATCATCCCTTTGAATCTATTGTCCTCATAGATAGGCGTGGAGACAGTCATCGTGGCGCGGGAGGTACTGCCCGACACATAAGGTTCATCGAGCAGAATAAAACGTTGGCGCAGTGATTCAGTCGCCTTGGCCGCGGTGGCGGATAAGTTTTTATAAAAAGGTCGCTTACGCGGATCGTAGTCATTGGAGATGACGAAGGTATCTAGCGGTTCCGCATCCCGGGTCTTGAAGAATGTGAAGACTGAGTTCACGGTTGTTGCATTTTTTGATGGTTTCTGGGAAGGTTCAACGACCCAGAAGTTGAAGTTCGAATCCGGTGGCGGCACCCGGTCGGCAATGATCATGCCTTCCTGGACTTTTTGCACTTGATGAAAACTTCCCTTGTCGGACGCAAGGAAGATGGAGACTAGCCTGGGGTTGTTCTCTAGATGCAGCAGCATCGTGTCGTTGATGCTTGGATTTTTAAACAGCTTGGGGTCATCGTGGATTTGTTTGGCCAGGCTTAACAGCGAGGCACTGATCGGATCTAGCAAGGCTTCCAGTTTGTCCTGCATCTGGTTGTTGTGGTTAGTGATCCGTGCCGAGGCATTTTCTTTATAGATCTTGTAGTTGTTTTTGTAGACGTAGTAAATAACTAGCCCGAATGACGGCAGGATCAGACACATAAAAAGCACGCTGATACTCAGCCGCAACTTGATGCCATATGAACGTGGCAGAGCCAGTGGCATCGACTCGACTGACAGACTGCGTGATAGTCGGGTAGTTTTTTTTTCTTCCATGGCGACTACTTTGAGGCCTGATGTTGAACGATGATTTTCTTCAACGCACAGCTAGCCAGCTGTGCGGCAGCAAAAGAGGAAATTTTGTGCATGTCGGTGACGGATGCTTCTTTGGGGAGCGCAATTTTTTTTGACATTCCCATCAACGACCCCGTGTCAAACGATTCGTCCACAGCGTGAAAAGCAATCGTGCAATAACGCTTCCCATCGAGCATAAGCGCTTGAAACGGATTGCCCCCGACATATTGGCTCGGCCAAGAATCATCAATGCAGGGGTGCATGTTGTAAAACCCAAGCGGCGGTGTGTTGATCAGTCGCGCCTTGATCCGCTGACCGAAGGTCGCCATGATGCAAATGTCCGGCTTCCACTGGTCAATGATGTCGTAAAACGGTTGGGCATTGACGGGTCCGATGAACGTCTCCACGTCGAATTCCTCGGCCAGCTCAGCGACCATCCTCTCTTCATATGAAGTGTGCGGGTATTGCCACACACGCTTGTCAGCCGCAATATTGCTAGCCTCAGGGTCGTCACTGGCGACACCAACGACCATGACTTGACTGCTTATTTCCCCATGTAACAACTCGTTGAGTAAATAGAAGCCACGGTAGTAACTTCCAAACATGGCGACTCTGTATTTTTGAATACTCATTTGTTGCAAAGTTTGTTTTTGTGTTGGCTGAGCTTGATCGTTGAGGGGTCATGGATGACACTATTTCGACAGTCGTGCCCTAGCACTGAGCCGGCTGTTTTGCGCAATCAGGGTACGCGCCAGCTGCTTCGCCAGCATGTACAGAAAATGCCGTCCGATGGGCGGCGCTAACTCAAAGAGTTCATCAAATTGCACTCGGTTGAACGACGCTACCGTGACACTATCAGAGGCGCAGCAGTTTTCAAAAGCGGGCAAATTTTCAACCAACGACAGCAAGCCGAACCATTCGCCAATCCGCAAAGAACGCGCATCACCATCGCCTGGCTGGACATCGCCGCTGGTCATCGTGACCGCGCCATCCATGATCAAATACAAAGCATGGCCCTGCTCACCTCTTACTGTGAATGAGTGTCTTGCCGGGTAGAGGGCGACGTTCAGCATTCGCGCAAAAACGTCAAGGTCTGCGTTTGAAAAATTCTCAAAACCTGGCTGAAGTTTGAGGAAGTATTTAATGTCCATGATGATTCCGATCAGGCCTGGGCCAGTGCTAAATCTGCTTCACGCTGGTACGACTTACGCAAACGGTCTGACAGCATCAGCACTAGGTGGGGTAGCAGCACGTTTGCTACGGCCTGATTGGTGGTGATCAAGTCTTCCAGTATCTGATGCCGCATGCGCAAGAAACGCGCTGGTGTTTGGGTGGTAATGGTCGCACTGGTCATCAACTCACCGCTCAGTGCCGAGACCTCGCCCAGCCACTGGCCAGGGCCAAGCACGCTCAGTAAGGTTGAATTTTTACCATCCTCAACGGACACGGCGACAGTGCCGGCCACAATAAAATAAATTGAATCAACTGGCATGCGATGCCGTATCAATTTACGTCCTGGAGGTAGTTCCAACACAGTGACGCCCTTCAAAAAGGTTGCGGTATGAAGGGGATCAAGCTCTTCTGCGAGTGTCGAAAAATGCCTGCAAAAAGCGTCGTTTGCTGTTTGTTCCATAGTGTGTCCTGTTGCTGTTCTTCGACTTAAAACCTAACTGGGCTTTGCATGCGCACAATCGCCTCGGCTGTGATGGGTATCCGCATGCCACCGACATTCCAGTTGAGCACCGGAGTGGTTGGAAATTGCTGCGAAAGTTGCTTGATGTCCGAATCTGTTAGTCCACTGTCGGTAAGTGAGACGCCGGCAGGCATTGCGCCGGTGAGTGCATTCACTTGCTGCCTGGCTGAGGCATAGCTACCGTTCATCACTGAACATATATTCGGAATGGTTTCTGTGCTTGATACCCAATATGATTCCTGGGTCATATTTTTCACGCTGGCAATGCCAGTGCTCAATGCATAAATAACCCGGTCGACAAAAGGCACCATCAGCTTGACGCAGTAAGTCACCCGTATTTTCAACAGGTTGGCATCCTGAATCGACATGCCATCTTTGAGAACGCTGCTGTCGCGGAACATCAGGTTGTCGTTTGGAATATCACCCGTGTTCGACAGTTGCGAGTACGCGTCGAACGCTACTGCCGTAGGGCTGATGATTTCAACCTTGGCGGTGTTCGGGTTAGAGACTTCGATCGCCGCAATCATGCGGGCTTTGGCCATATCGTCCAGAAAAGGCGCGTTGCTGGTGCGCATAAAAAACGGCGTCATGCCACCGACCACACCGCCGATGATGGAAGTAATTTTGGCATTATTTAATGCACCTTGGCGGGCTCCCATGAAGGTTGCATAGTTCAGTGAGGCTTTGGCCTGGTAAATGAGTGCAAACTGGATAACGCCGAGCACCAGCAACAGCAATGATGGCAAGATGATGAGGTATTCCGTCATCGATTGACCGCGCTGGCGGTGCAGGGGTTTACTTGTAAAGCCTCTCATGCCTCGAACGTCCGCCATGTAAGTTGCTCGCCCAAGCTGAGACCTAGCGTGGCCAGCGATCCTGCTGGCAGTTCGAGCGTTGTCGTTGCGGTAAAGGCTCCAGCGCAGCGCAGTGGCTTCACGTTGCAGACCAGTTTTCTAATATGCCCAGTGGCGTCCAAAAAAACCAAATCCAGCGCGTAATGCATGCCGACGGTGTGCACCATGTTGCAAGCGTTGATCAGCAGGCCTTCGCCAG
This sequence comes from Rhodoferax sp., assembly GCF_012927445.1. GTDB lineage: Bacteria > Pseudomonadota > Gammaproteobacteria > Burkholderiales > Burkholderiaceae_C > Rhodoferax. The sequence continues at coordinate 751,429 of NZ_JABBPD010000004.1, read as the reverse complement.
ACCTCAGGGGAGGTCGCCCGAGCAAACCACGCATCCGCTCAATGGCGCTGGCGGCTTTCCACACCCGTGGCACCAGGCTATGGGTGTCTGATTCCCGGTAGACAGCGCCGAGCTTCAAAACAGTCCAGACTTCAAGAATTTCATGACGATAGGAAAGCCAATAACGATGAAGGTGACCGGGAAAATAAACATCATCAGCGGACCGATCAGTTTGACGGGTGCTTCCATGGCTTGTTTTTCCGCTCGCTGAAAACGTTCGCTGCGGCGCTGGTCGGCTTGCGAACGCAGGGCCGAACCCAGTGATGCGCCCATCTTTTCGGCCTGAATCACAGTACCCACAAAACTTGACACTTCAGGCATCATCAAGCGTGACTCCATCCGGCGAAGCGCATCGGCGCGCGGAAGTCCTGAGCGCAGGTCGCGGACTACCATGAAGAATTCTTGGCGCAAGGGGCCGGGGGGGCCCTTTTGTACGACTTGGTTCAAGGCCCCGGTCAGGTTCAGCCCGGCTTCCACTGCCATGGTGATGAAGTCCAGAAACATCGGCATGGCCTTTTGCACTAGCTTGCAACGACGTTTACGGGCGTCTAGCAGCCAGATCGAGGGGTAAAAATAACCCAATAACGCACCCACCATGAGTAGGGTCGGTGAGGACTTGTTCAGCATGCCTGCGACCATGTACATGATTCCAGATACAGCCACCAAAGAAACCATTCGCACCGCATAAAACTGCTCGGCAGTCATCATGTGAGCGACGCCGCTGTTGTTCAGCTTGGTGTTGGTGCGCTCGAGTTTTTCCAGTGAAATGCGCGATGTCAGGTGGAAATCAATGAGTCGCACCAGAGGCCACATCAAGCGCAAAGCCGGCGGGAGTTTGTCCATGTACTGACGATCGTCCTGCGGGACTGCACGGCTCAAAGTTGAATACACGTACAAAACAATCAGCGCAATAGTGCCGACCATCGCAGCCAAAATCCAGACTACAGTGGTTGAGTTCATACGTCGATGTTCACAATTTTTTGGATACCGATGTAGCCAATCGTGATCATGATACTGACCACCAGCAACACGCCCCAGCCATACAGCGTGTTGTAAAGCGGAGCCATGGCATCTGGCTCCATAAAGGTCAGAATGGCCAGCAGAAAGACGGGCAAAAGCGCCATCACGATGCCTTGTAGTTTTCCCTGTGCCGTGAGGGCTTTGATCTTCCCCTCCATCTCATGCTTGCGTCGCAAGGTACCGGAGAGTGATTCGAGAATCTCGGCAAAATTGCCACCGACTTCTCGCGTGATTTTCATGGCCGCCACCAACAACACAAAGTCGGGTAGAGGCATGCGCTTTTCCATGTTGGACAGGGCGCTGTCAAAGTCCACACCGAGTCGCTGCTCGCGCAGCATCAGATCGAACTCTTGAGCCAAGGGTGGTTTTTGTTCCTTCACCATCGACTCCAGCGCGACCGCCAAACTGGCGCCAGCGCGCATGCCCCCCGACACCATCAGCAGCGCGTCGGGCAGTTGCTTTTCAAACAATGTGATACGTGACTTTTGGAGGTGTTTGACGAAGTAGCGGGGCGTAAAAGCCACGACCACGCCTGACACAACCGCCACCAAGGGATTGTCGAGCACGACAAGCAGCAAGATCGGAATCACGACCAAGGCACCCACGCTGTACTTGAACAGAAGCTTGGGGTCGATAAAAATGAACATCGCAGCCAAATCTGTCTTGGCTGTTGTCGCGAGTGTGGCCTGTTGGTGGTTTAGCCATGAACGGACCAGCAACATGCCCACCATACCAATCACAATCGCAGCCGCCACCACGACACCAATAAGGAAGGCAAATTCAAACATCAGAGGTTCTTCGGTGGTTGGAAGATGGACAAATCAACCGGGATACCGCGGCGGGCCAAGTCTTGGCAGAAGTCGGGGATATTGCCGGTTGCGACGAACCTGCCTTTGATCTTGCCTTGCTCGTCATAGCCATCCTGCTTGAACAAAAATATGTCCTGCAGTTGCACGATATCGCCCTCCATGCCGGTGACCTCGGTGATGTGCGTGATCTTGCGGCTGCCGTCTGGAAAGCGGCTTTGCTGAACGATCATGTGAACTGCCGAGGCAATTTGTTCGCGAATAGCACGTAAGGGCAAGTCAAGGCCAGACATCAGGGTCATCACTTCAAGTCGTGCGATACAGTCACGCGGCGTGTTGGCGTGGGCTGTAGTCATGGACCCATCGTGGCCGGTGTTCATCGCCTGCAACATGTCCAGCGCTTCACCGCCGCGGCACTCGCCGACCACAATACGGTCAGGTCGCATGCGCAGGCAGTTTTTGACCAAATCACGAATCGTGATGGCGCCTTTGCCTTCAGAATTCGGTGGCCGTGACTCAAGTGAAATCAAGTGCGGTTTGGCCAACTGAAGTTCGGCCGCATCTTCGACCGTGACAATGCGTTCATCATCTGGAATGTAGTTCGACATCACGTTCAGCAAGGTCGTTTTGCCCGAGCCGGTGCCGCCCGAGATTACGATGTTGGCAGCTTGATCAACTGCTATTTCCAAAAATTTCATCATGTCTTTGGTGACCGAGCCGAAATTGATCATGTCCGTGTCGACCAGTTTCGACTTTGAAAATTTACGGATGGTGATGTTGCAGCCTTTGAGCGCCAGCGGCGGGATCACTGCGTTGACGCGTGAGCCGTCTTTGAGGCGGGCGTCCACCATCGGAGAGCTCTCATCAATACGACGGCCTATAGGCGCAACGATTCGCTCAATCGCCCCGAGCACCGCCTGGTCGGTGCTGAACGCAATATCAGCCTTTGTCAATTTGCCTTTGCGTTCGACGTAAATTTCATCAAAGCGGTTGACCATGATCTCGCTGATGTCTGGATCAGCCAACAAGTCTTCAAGCGGACCCAGGCCAATCACTTCATTCAGCAACTCTCTGGCCAGCCGGGCACCATCAATATCAGGTGGCAAACTGGTGTCACTGGCCAGAATTTCTGCAATCATGGTTTGCGTGTTCAAACGCAAGTCATCTTCGCTCATGCTCCGGACATCGACCCGTCGCAAATCCATTTGACTGATCAACTTGCCATGAAGCGCTCGGCGTGCAGCGTTCATACGCTCGGTCAGGTCAGGCGTGGCGGGTACCGCGGCCTGCTGCGCTGGCGGCTGCTTGACGATGAGCTCCGGTGTCGCCACGAAAGTGGCCGTAACGGCAGCTGACGCGGGCAGGGGAGCTGGTGCAACCGCCGCCATGAGAATCGCGGCTTCGACAATCACATTCACGTAGTTGTCACCAATCCGAATCACGTCTTCAGCGCGCAGCGGGCCGTACTCTTTCTCGATGGCTTTCCCATTGACTTCTGTCGCACCCATGGCTCCATGATCTTCGACAAAAAAACCGGACGCCCGCTTGTGAATCGTGGCGTGGCGTTTTCCTACAGTCCAGCCACGCAACACGATCAGGTTAGTGTCGGCTTTGCCGATGGTGAGACTGTCGATCTCGCAATTGACCCGTGTGAGCTCACTTTTTGCAGATTTGTATTCAACACTGAACATGGTTCCCCCCTGTAAACAAACAAACCATCAACTATTGATTGAGGGTGCCCAAGTCGCCTGACTGTGACTTGGCCTTTTCCTGAATGTCCTGCGCCTTCTGCAAGCGCTCTTGATTCAGGCTTGAGGACGAATCAATCACGGTCGGGGTGACGAAGATCACCAGGTCGGTGCGGCCATTTTGAAAGTTAGTCGAACGGAACAAGGCGCCCAGGATGGGCAAGTCACCCAAACCCGCGAGTTTCGAAATGTCTTTCTGCAGGCTGGTGTTGACCAGGCCAGACAGCACAATCGTTTGCCCTGACTGCACGTTGAATTCAGAATCCGTTTTTCGAGTCAGGAAGCCCGGGTTTCCGCCCACGGCGACGGAGTTGTCAACGTTGCTGACCTCTGTTTTGAGTAGGGCGCTGACATTGTTCTTCTCGTCAGCCACCGGTTCAATGGTCAGCTTGATGCCGTAGTCCTTGAAGGTCACGGTTGCTGGGGCTGCAGCGCTGGCCGGCGAGATGATGGGAATTTGTCCACCCGCCAAAAATTCGGCCTTGCCCCCGCTGCGAGCACTGAGCTCAGGTGTTGCCAGAACAAAGGCGTCGCCGTTGTCAACAGCCAGGTTGATCATCGAGGTGATGACTGATGTCATGCCAAGGTACGGACGCCAGCCGGCACCACCAATAGGAATAGGTGTAGTTGGAAACCCTGCAGGCGGTGTGGATGGAACCCTGAAATTCTGGTTGGTGCTCCAGTTGCCGGCAACAGCTGCTGCGGGACCCGCAATACTTTTGTCCCATGCAACCCCGATGTTCGATGCGAGTGATTTTTTCATTTCCACAATCTGTACTTTCATGTACACCATGCGTCGCATCGTGACTTCTTCTTCAAGCACAGCGTTATGGGTTTGCGGGAATAATTTCGCAATGGCGTCGATGCGTGACAGGCCCGCTTTACTCGCAGAACCCGTCAGCAAGACCATGTCGCCGATGCGCTCAACCTTGATGCCTGGCATGGCGCCCAGCATGTCTCGAAGGCGTTTGGCCGTGACATCCGGATCGGTGGCCAGCACGCTGACCGCGTAGTTCAACTGATTGCCGTCAGCAGTCCAAAGTCGCAGACTCGTGGTGCCAGGTGTTTCAGCCAGTACCACCATTTCGGTCTCAAGCACATTGCTGGTGATGATTTTCCCGTTACCAACAGCGACCCGAACGACCTTGCTAGGCAGTGGAATCGTTTTGATCTGCCCCACAACAAGTTGCAGTGAAGAAACATCATCTGCAGCCGCGGCAGGCTGTACACAAGCCAGTCCGGCCAGCAAGGGAAAGAGTAGGGTGAGTCTAAAAAACATCGCGAAGTGTCCTTGTGTATTGAGTTGACTCATGGTCGCTGCTGAACGTTGGCACCACCAGCCGATGGCGGCATGAAGCCTGCCATTGCGGGTGGATAGGCCGCTTGCGCGGCATCGGCCCCGGCTGGCGACCGGCGATCACCCGCTGAAGGTGGAAAGAGCGATGGGATGTTGATGTTGACAGCGCCCCCAGAGCCCTTGCCGCCGATGATGTACTCGACCGCACTGATTTTGGGTGTGTTGATGTTGCTCCCCTTGACCGCATTCACGCCGGTGTTGAGCATGGTCCTGGTGTTGATGTCTGTCAGTGACACCATGGCGCTGTCGGCATTGCCACGCAACACAGCCCGGATTTTTCCGACCTGCTGGGCCAGCGCGATGCGGGCTGCATTTTGCGGCGTGACTTCAAACGTGAAGTTCGAGTAACGCTGTGCGTTGCCAGAGGAGCCAGCATAATCGCCCTGGCTCGTGGTCCCACCTTTATTGCCGCCACCAGGTGCGATGCTTTGACCCGTTGCCAGCACCTTGACGTTTTGCAACACCAGCACCGCCCGCAGACCGCCATCGGCATCCGTTTTGTCGGGCACGATCAACATCAGGTCAACCATGTTGCCCGGCTTGACCATTTGCGCCATCGAATTGATTTCATCGACATCAATGGTGATGGCACGCAAACCTTCTTGCAGGCCGTCGGCGAAGCCTTGGACTTTTTCGGTCACATCGGCTATGCGCAAAGGCCAGCCAGCCTGAATCGGCCGTGTGGCCTTGGCGCCGTCAATGCGATCAAAGTCTTTGACCAGCACCATCTCTTCGGTCACCAGGTCCGCCAGAATCTCGCGCTTGGTAAGGTTCTGCGTACCCAGCGCCGAGCCTCTGGGAATCATTATTCCGGCCGCGACCACTTCGACGGTGGGGCCACCGCTGGCACGTTTTTTGGCCTCTACCTCCAATGTCTGTTCGCGACCCTTGAGGTATTTGGACATCAGCATGGCTGCAGCCAAGCCCAGCACAACAGCCAGTGCCACCAGCAGCCACATGCGGTTGATTTTTCTGAAAAAAGTGATTAATTTGCGCATGATTAATATGACTCTTTGGTCAGTGGGGGCGGAGTAAATTCGGGTGTCGTCATCGGCGTGGCGTCCCTTCAAAAGGGCGTGATCGTGGAGGAATAAGAAAGTGCATATGCAAACGCGTTGTAATAAGTCTTGATGGCGTTGGCCAGTTGCACCACAACCACGTTGCCGCTGTCGTCGGGCACCAGCAAAACAATGGCGGCAAAGGCACTGACAGTCAGGTACTCAACGCTGGACTGACCGCGTTGTAGCCGTGGCTGGGGTGACAGGTTCAAAGGCATGTTGGCTACTGTTTGGGTCAAGGTTTGTCGACCAGATTGACCAGCACGCTGCTGCCGCCCTGGGTGCGCGAAATGACCATGCTGGTTTCATTGAAGGCGCGCTTGAAGGTGATGGCGTAGCCATTGCCATTGCCGCCTTTGAATTTAACCAAGTGGTCACTGGTGATGTTCCAGCCGTCGCCGCCAATCACCCGGCGGTAAAAGTCGGCGTTGGCGTTGGTTGAAAACTGGTTCATCAGCATGATGGTGCGAGCCTCTTTGCCGGGGTCGCGGTGTGTCATGTCGGCTGCCACCAGACTGCCCGACATCATCGGGAAATCTTTCCCCAGAACCCGCAGCTGGTTGCTGTCCTGTATTTGGCTGACAGCCAGCATGCCGGTAGAGCCGCCGGTGCCATTGCTGCGTGCCTGCACGGTGTAAAAGCACATGTCGCGCAGCTTGGCAATCACCTGATAGCCGCCAACCGTGTATTCAATCGCGTCTTGGGGGCTTTGCGCAGAAGATTTCCATTCGCGGCGGTAGCGCGCCAGGATCGCCTGCACGCTGTCGGTACTGTCAAAGCGCCTGATCTGCAACGGCGTGCCGTTGTGCACGATATCGGGGGCGACCCAGGTCAGCTTCAGATCGGGCAAGGCAAACGGCGCGCAGTCCGGTTTTTTCGGTTCGGCGGCGATGGCCATCAACCCGCTCAAGGCGAGGCTGGCCGCAAGTAACAAAGTCTTAGAGGGCATTTTTCGGCTTTCTCAAGTCAATAATTTGCCTTCGCAAGTCGTCAATTTGCGCTTGGAAAGCTGCGATCTTCGACTTTGCTGCGTTGCGATTCGTCATAAAGACGGTATCGTTGATCAGATCTGGATTAGCCGCCAACTGTTGGTCTGACTTTGTTATTGCCAATTGCAAATCGGGGTCAGCGAGCTTGGCTTCCAAGGCTGCAATTTGCGCGTCCAATCCCGCGTGACAAGCCACACTGGCGTCAGCATTTGGCGTGTAACTGGTGTCCAGTCCACCAGGTGGTTTTTTGACGGTGCAGTTAGTCTTCTCTCCTGTGAGAGGATTAACGTCACATTTCTGGTAGTTCGCAAGGAACTCCGCTTGTTTGTCGGCGCTGCAGGAATTGATCGAGTTTTGAGTCGTCCCAATCGCGTTATGCAAAGCGTTAACTTTTGTTGTGACCCTATCGGTCAACGCTTTTGCTTCCGCATTTTGTTTATCGGCTTCTTCTTTGCGTCGCTGCTCGGCGGTCTTCCCGGGCTGCGGGGCAGGTGATGCGGAGGCTGTCAAGCGATCGGGCGGCACCAAGTCGGGCAATACTTCTCCGCCGAGCTTGAGGCTGCTCGGCTTCAATTCTTCAACAAAAGTGCCAAGGACGCTTTGAACAATGTGCATGACTTCTTTGACCGGGCTGCGCTGGGCCAGGCTGAGAACGGCCAGACCTTCAGTCTGTTTCTTGACGAAGTCTGGTCCGTTGGCGCTCCAACCATTGGTCACCAGCACTTGCTTCATGACAAAGTTGGGGGCCATGAAGCCGGACGTATCTGCCCCTGTTGCCAGGCGGATGGCCGGGGTGTTGGCGGCATCCAAGCTCACCGTTGAGGTATACAGGCTTTGCATGTCCAACTTGAATTTGGTGCCGAGCGCCGAGTCAATCGTGTTGACGATTTTTTGAGCGCCGCTCAAGAAACCATCCATCGTGCCGGGGGTCTGTGTGCCTGGGCCAACACCTGCGGAATAGGTCGAGAGCATTGAGGCGCCAGCATGGTCGTACCACAGCGGTTTAGCAGCCACAGCACCGGTCAGCGTTTGGTCGGTGCTGCGCAGGGTGGTGGTGGCTGAATCAGCAAAAAACCGCTGTTGGACTTCACTCTGAATCTGCACGTCTGATTTTTGACCGTCCGCCCAGTCTGAATTACCGTACCAAACCGTTCGTTCCCAAGCCGCATAGCGCGCCGCCTGAATCGTCGTCGCCTTCATGTCCATGAATTTCCCTAACAACGGGATCATCAAAAACAGCGGGATCAATACAAAAGCCGCCGCAATGGTGAATTCAGCCAGGGCTTGACCCCGCTGACGTCCGCGATGGGTTGACTGTGTGGGGTAAAGACTTGAACGCATGCGGATGTTATTGGGCGCGTTTGATCAATTCAGTTGCATAAGATGACGCACCGGTGCCAAAACTCTTGAAGTCCGTCAAGCCGTGCAAGATCAGAGAGGCCGATTGCTCGTCAGCGCTGTTAGGCAGCAGGCGCGCCTGCCAGTAAGGGCTGTACAAGCTGCCGTATTCGGTCAGGCCATCGGCGCGCGGGAAAAGGTTCGTCGGGCGCGAAAAATAGGCTTCGGCCTTGGACAAGGCGCGCATGCAATTAGCGGCTGCGCCGTCTCCCACGTCCAGGTTACCGCTGCCAAACGGCGCAGTCACTTGAGGTGCATTGCGCGCTGCATCCCCTATGCCGCAACCGGCGGGATCGGCGGCCCCACCGCTGCGACCTATGCGAAGACGCCCCGTGGCACTGGTGGCAATGGTGCTGGTTCTTTTCTCCACCTCAACCAGCAGCGGTGGCGAACTTATATTTTGATTCGCTGTGGTTGTGGCCTGCTCTATGTTTGTCACGTCCCGGTAGCTGCGCAGTGCCGTTAGCTTTGACAAGTCGCCACTGGTGGGCCCGGCGGATGCCGTGCCAGCGGCATCCGCACCCAGTAGGTCCCATGCTCCTTTGCCGGACATCAGCGGCACCACGGGGATGTTGATGAAACCCCAAAACGGTATGGGGCCAACGGGCACCGTTGCAATCGCCAGCATGTTGGTGGAATCTTGGCCTACCCAGCGCTGGTTCCAGCTGTCTTCTTTTCGGAAGCCGTTGGCGTCTTTGTCATCCGCGAGTTTGGTGGCACCGTCGTGAAACAGCATTTTCAAAAACCAACCAGCGGAGGGCTCCGGCCCGACCAAAAGAATCGGATCGACCAGCATCGGCAGCCACCAGGTCTTGGAGCGGTCGGTGGTGAAGCCATCGAGTGAGGCATTCACGACACCGGCCATGCGGTCTTTTTTCGGTCCGTCGTCGGTCGCATCCTCCGGGTGGTTTTGGGTGAAGGTGATATGGCCTTTCTGCCTCGGCTTTGCTCCATAGAGCCAACTAAAACACCAGTCTTCGTTGTATGGCTCCCAGGGAGATCCTCCGCAGCCGTCGCCCAACGTGAAATCAAATGACTCCGTTCCCCAAGGGCCGAGGGGGTTACGGTCTGACGTGAACTTGACCCATTGAGAGGTGTTGTAGGCATAGCCCGCCATGCCCAGCAAGCTCAGGTGGGCGCTGGGATCATTGAGCTTGACCACGTTGTAGCTGTCCCCGAAGCGGATGTAGTCGGTGATCGTGCTCATGTCAAAGCCGACGGTGCCTTGCATGATGCTGTTGAACTTGTCGTCAACGCCCAGCGTTTGAGCCACGGTCAGGGCGGTGCCGTAGTGGTAAATCTTTTGGGCACCGGCAAAACCCGTGTTGATCGTCAACAACAGGGGTACAAACATCCTGGCAGCAGTATCAAAGGCCGGCTTGAGTATCGAAGACGCGCCTTTGGCCACGGGCTCAGAGACCGACCACAGCGAATACAGTGGGCCGGGCGACACCCATGAATATCTCGAATCAACCCGCGGCATCAGGGTGTGGAAGGTGTCGTAGTAATTGCGCCCCCAGGAAGCCAAACCCACCAACTGAGCCACGGCAACATCGTTGGCAATCATGCCGCGGTTGAGGTAGGCCGAAAAGTTGTAATCACGCGCTTGGGCGACCGCCGAGCTGTAGGCCGCTGCGTCGGCCGTGTTTTGCAGTTTCATCTTCTCGGTGGTGAGCTGGCCCATGCTGAACATCGTCAACATGGCCAGCAATATCACCAACGCTGTCACAGTGACAAACAGCAGGGCCTGTCCCCGCTGTTTACCCGGGCTAGGCGTTAATGCTCGGCGCCGGGGGTGCATCACTTACTTTGGTGATGTGTAGTTACCCAGATTTTTGGCTTTATTTTCAGCGTCAGCTTTGCCTGCTGCGTCTCCTGCTTTTTGGATGTTTGCCGAACCATCTTTTCCTGCCAACTCATTGGTCATCCCAGCCATTTGGGCCCGGATGGTTTCACCGAAAAAGCTGTAAACACCAATGGCGGCAACAGCGATCAAGGCGACGATGATGATGTACTCGGTCATGCCTTGGCCGAGTTGACGTTTTTTGGATTCAAAATGGTTCATGAAAATTCCTTCACTCTTGGTTAATAAATAAACGGTTCTTCTGTAAGGTGCTTCCTCAAAACCCGCACCGGCAATCTCGCCAACAAATTGATGCATTAATTATTGGGCAAGACAGATTGCTTGTTTGTCCCCAAAACTAGGGACAAGCCAACAACTTACTCGTAGTAGATTTTGGAGTTCGAACGCTTAGCGAAAAGGTTCTGTTGTGACCTTGTCGCAGCGCATGCAAAAGCGAATCTTGTGCTCATTGAGATAGGCCACCAGCCAGGTTGCCGGATAACCCCGGTCCAGCACCAATATGTCATCAGGGCCGAGTTGTGCAGGCTCGCAGCGCTAACGCGAGCCAGGCATTCGGCTCCAGTTAGAAAGAGTAGGACAACAACAGGGAGATTTCGGTCGCGGTGTTGTCGTTCAAATCAGCTCCGGCGGCTTTGGCTGCACCCCAAGCCGCTTGGAGTGCTGCACCAGTCGCAGCGCTAGGCGTTGTGGCAAACGCAGCTTGAGCTGCACCAAAATTGGCCGACGCGAGCCCAAACGCCCCAGCAGGGCCGGAAAACGCAGCCGGCTGGCCGACTTGTCGGCCTAGTATGAACTGGCCAGCAATGTGGTCAGCACGCATGACGGCCTCGTCGTTGAAGTGCTGGTGAGCAAAGGCGACGTCGTCACGGTTAACCAGCCGGTACTTTCGGTAGAGGCGCCGGTCAAGCTACTTGAAGCGCTGATCTACATGCCACCGCAGAGCGAGGCTAAACGAATCAAGCCCGGCATGATGGTGCAGCTGTCGCCTGCTACTGCTCCCAAGGAGCTCAGCGTCGAAGAACGCATCCAACTGCAACATGACGTGGCGGAAGGGAAGATTCCCTATGTGCTTTCGCCCTTTACCGAAGTCGAGGACATTGAACCCAGCATCAGTGTCGGTGTGCGTCATCACGGCGAGGTGGTCGCCTGGATGATCGTCACCCGCTCTCCGCTGGTGACGGATGCACTGTGTTACCGGAGCACGTTCGTTCGCCCGCATTTGCGCGCCGCGCAGGCCTTAAGCCCGCTTATTTTGGCGGCGGCCCTGCGTCGCCATGTTGCCAGCCCTATCGTGGAAACGCGACCGGTGGGGGTGTACGGCATGTCATTTGATTCGTCCACCAAGATGATTAATTTTTTCCGCAAACGGTTGGCCCCCTATTGCTTCAGTACCTATGAAAGCCGTGGCAGCATGAAAAGGCTGGCGCAAGCTCTGGCCCCAGAGGCCACGCCAATAGCTCGAGTTCTGTGACCTTGTCGACGAATGGAGCTGCGGTCAGGGCAATTCGGCATCCGCGAGGCGGTTGGCGATCACGCCGGCGCGTCCCGAGATATAGCTGGAGTTGGGCATTTTTTCGAAATACTTGGGGCGCGGCAACATCACGGCCAGCCGTGATGCTTCGTAGGCGCTGAGCCGCGAGGCCGGCTTGCGAAAGTAGTGCTGGGCGGCCGCCTCGGCGCCAAACACACCTTCGCCCCACTCGACGTTGTTGAGGTAAATCTCCAGAATGCGCTGCTTGCTCAGCAAGGACTCCAGCAGCAGGGTCAGCACAAACTCCTGGCCCTTGCGCAGCAGGGTCCGCTCGCCCGATAAAAACAGGTTTTTGGCCAGCTGCTGGGTGATGGTGGAGCCGCCCACCACCTTGGGCTGGCGCACCAGCGGTTGGTTTTTGGCCGGGCCCGTACCGGTTTTTCGGTTGGCCTGGTTTTTCGCGGTTTGCGTCATCGCCGCCTGCGTTTTGGCCGCCTGCGCTTCCGCCTTGGCATTCTTTTGCCAGGCTTTTTCCAGGGCGTCCCAGTCCACGCCGTCGTGGTAGATAAAGCCGTCGTCTTCACTGGCAATGACCGCCCGCTTCAGTGAGTCCGCAATCTGCGGGTAGGCCACCCATTGCTGGCGCCAGCGCAACGTGCCTTTTTCATGCAGCACGCGCCACGCTTCCGAGCGCCCAAACGAGGTCGATTGCGGGTCCAGTACCGCCATGGCGGCAATGCGCGCCACAAAGAAGAGCTGCAGCGCCAGCACGGCGGCCAGCAGCAAACCCAGCCAGCGCATCAGTGACTTCATGGGGGCGAGCTCCGTTTAACGCAGAATCGCCCGCAACTCGGCCAGCACCGGTTGCGAGGGCGGCAGCACGCCGCGCCAGATCAAAAAGGATTCGGCCGCCTGCTCCACCAGCATGCCCAAACCGTCACGGGCCACCGCGCCGTGTTCGCGCGCCCAGGTCAAAAAGCCCTGCGCCGCCGGCCCGTACATCATGTCGTAGGCCAGCGCGCCGGGTTTCAGTGTGCTGGCCGCCACCGGCACCTCCGCACCGCTCAGGCTGCTGGCAGTGGCGTTGATAAGCACATCAAAATTGGCCTCTAGCCCTTGCAGATCATGCGCAGTCAGCTCTGTTTTTTGCAGCAAAGCCAGCGCCGCATGGCGTTCCACCAGCTCACTGGCTTTACTCAAGGTGCGGTTGGCGACGGTGATGCCGGCCGGCTGCGCCAGGATCAGCGGGCCCAACACGCCGGCGGCCGCGCCCCCGGCGCCGATCAGCAGCACGCGGCGGCCCTGTAAATCAACCCCGGCATTGCGCTGGATGTCGTTGACCAGACCGGCGCCATCGGTGTTGTCGGCCAGGATGTCGCCGTCCCGAAAGGTCAGCACGTTGGAGGCCAGGGCCAGCATGGCCCGTTCGCTGGTGTGGGTGGCCAGCGCCGCGGCTTCAAACTTGAACGGCACGGTGATGTTGCAGCCCCGGCCACCTTCCGCCACGAAGGCGCTCACCGCCGTCGCAAAGCCGTCCAGCGGAATCAGTCGCTTGTCATAGTGCAGCGACTGGCCCGTCAGCTCGGCAAAACGGGCATGAATCCACGGCGATCTGCTGTGTTCCACCGGGTTGCCCATGACGCAATAAAGATCCATCGACATAGTCGTCCTGTGAGTTGTTTTTTTGGCGTTTACTGGGCCGTGAGCTGGGTTTCCAGCGTTTCGTCGCGGGTGAATTTGAAACGCGAGACCACCATGATCTGCTCGGCCTGGCGCCGCATCGCCGCGTTGAAGCGACCAAATGGGGCGGCACTGCGGGCAATGGCCTCGGCGCGCCGGTCCAGCGTGCGGTTGCCGGAGCTTTCCACGATCTCGATATTGAGAACCCGCCCGTCAAAATTGACGGTCACGATCATGGTCAGTTCGCCGTACAGTTTCTTGCCGCCGGCTTGGGGAAAGTTCTCGGTGCCCTTGTCTTCGACGGCGCGGCGCAAATGGTCGTAATACACCGCGTACACCTCTTCCCGGGTGGCCGGGCTGATGTAGCGCTTCTTCGGGCGGGCATTTTCCTGATTGATGCGGCGCTCGATCTCGGCCAGCAGCTTGATCAGCTGGCGGCGTTTTTCTTCCCGCTCGGCCTGTTCGGTGGAGACAGTGGGCTGCTTGGGGTCCGGTGGCGGCAGCGCGGCCAGCTGGTTTTTGATCTGGGCCAGCAGCAGGTTTTGCTGTTCCTGCAGGTTTTGCAGTTTGTGCTGCGCGTACTGTTCCACGTCATCGCCGGTTTCCGTCCGCAGCGCCGGCGGCAACGGGCTGGTGGCGCGGCCTTTTTCCGTCTCACCGCCGCCCGCCATGGAAGCCTGGGCAATGGCCAGGGCCTTGCTCGGCTTCTCCGTGGTGCGCGCATTGACCAGGATGACTTCCAGCGGCGTGTCTTCAAACACGCGGTTGAACGCCTCGGGGTCCACAAAGCGGACCGTCAGCAGCACCACATGGACGGCGATCGAGGCGCCGAGTGCCAGCTGGAGAGGGCTGAAAGACCGCAGGTTCACGGGGCAGTTTGATCGGTGACGGCGGGACTGGCGTCCGTCTCGCTCATGTCGACGGCAATTGCAATTGGGCCGGCGCCAGCGTCTTCATCCTCGTCACCGGCCTCGTCGTCCGGTGCATTGGCGGTTTCCGTGACGGCATCGAGCCGTTCCACCACGGTGCCGTGGATGTCGAGCGTCACCTCGTCAATGTCGCCCAGCTTGATCAGGACCCGTGCGCCGCGGGGCAAACCGCTGGCGCCCATCACCGGCAGCACCAAGGGCAGGTCGTCGGCCCGCACCATGTTTTCTTTGAACACGGTGGCGGTGATCTCGGTCACCTGATTTTGCTGGATGAACTTGAGCGTCCAGAAGCGCTCGATGGCGCGCTGGTAGTCGTTGTAGGCGAAGTAAGCGCTGTCAAAGCTGGAGATGATCGAGAACAGGTCCGCGTCTTTCGGCTTGAACGGCGCCACCAAGGCCGCCGTTTTGCCATGGCGGGCGCAGGCAATGATTTGCCACTGGTTGACCAAATCGGTGTAGCGGCGCAGCGGCGAGCTGCTCCAGGCGTAGCTTTTGACGCCCAGACCGGCATGCGGCAGGGCGCGGGTGCCCATGCGCACCTTGACGCCCGGCAGCATGGAGGCCTGGCTGCGGTAAATGCCGGGGACGCCGAGTTCGGCCATCCAGTTGCCCCAGGTGCTGTTGGCCAGAATCATGGCCTCCGACACGATCAGGTCCAGCGGTGCGCCGCGCTCGCGCACGCTGATTTGCACCTGCTCGCTGCCTTGCGGCTCGGCACCGTCGTTGCCGACCAGCTTGAAGTTGTAGTCGGGCCGGTTGAAGTTCTCCGGCTTACCGCGCACCACTTCGCGCTTGGCCTTCAGGTCTTGTGCCAGGCGGTGCAAAAATGATAGCTTCTTACGCTTATTCAGTAAGGGCTGCGGGTCGATTTGATGGTTAAAGTCAGGATTTTCCAGCCATTCCAGCGTGACGATGGCGTCCAACTGGTCGTGCCGCAGGTTGGCGCCAATGTGCACCCGCTCCAGTTTGGTCTCGCTGCTCTGGATTTCCAGCGTGGCCTCGTCCAGCGTGACGTACAAGGACAGCGCCGGGCAGTCGCGCCCCTCTTGCAGCGTGTAGGCTTGCACCACGTCATCCGGCAGCATGGTGACTTTGTAGCCCGGCATGTAGACGGTCGACAGGCGGTTGCGGCCGACCAGGTCAATCGGGCTGCCGGGTTGAATCGCCAAGCCAGGGGCCGCAATGTGAATGCCGACGACCACCGTGCCGCTGCCCAGGCCTTGTACCGACAGGGCATCGTCAATCTCGGTGGTGGCCGAATCGTCGATCGAGAAGGCCCGCGCGGTGGACAAAGGCAGTTCGTCTTTGATGGCCGGCGCTTCGAGTTTGGGAAAACCGGTGCCCTTGGGAAAGTTCTCCAGCAGGAAGCGGCGCCAGTGGAACTGGTAGGGCGAATCGATCGCGCCGGCTTTGATCAGCAACTCCAGCGGCCCCAGATGGGTGGCGCGCGAGGCCTCGACCACGGCCTTGTACTCAGGCGCATTTTTGTCGGGCTTGAACAGAATTTTGTAGAGCTGCTCGCGGATCGCCTGCGGGCACTCGCCCGCGCTCAGGTCTTTCACCCATTGCTCGGTTTGCAGCGCGATCTGCTTCTTTTTCTCAATCGCGGCCAGGGCCAGCGCGATGATGTCGGCCGGCGCCTTGCGAAAGCGCCCCTTGCCGGCCCGGCGAAAGTAGTGCGGCGACTCAAACAGGCGCACCAGCGTGCCGGCTTGCTGCTCCAGCGTCGCTTTGTCGCTGAAATATTCGCGCGCCAGTTCGGCAAAACCAAACTCTTCTTCCGGCGAAAACTCCCAGGCCAGCTCCAGCTCAATCGACTGGCTGATGGTCTGCGCCGCCGCCAGCAGCTGCGCCGGCTCCGGTTTTTCGAACTTCAGCAGGAAGTTGGCCGTCTTGACCTTGACCCGCTTGCCGCTGTCCAACTCCACCTGTGCAGAGGTATCCGCCTCTGACAGCACCCGACCGGCCATGAATTTTCCGGCTTCTTCAAACAATAAAAACATGGGATGGATTGTCTCTGCAAAAAGGGGAACGGGGTGGCGCCGTCGCCGCGGCTCAGTTCAAGCCCAAAAACGCCATGATTTCAGGCAGGTGCGCGTCAAAGTCGCTGATGGCGTGGTCGCCGCCCTCCAGCAGGCGAATCCGGGCTCCCGCATAGCGGGCGTGCGCTTCGCGCCAGTCCAGCACCTCGTCGCCTTTGGCGATCAACGCCAGGTAATGGTCGGGTTGGCGCAGGCGGCTCACCGCCAGGTCGCGCAACTCCTGCACAAACTCTGCCCGGAAGAAAAAGCGCTCCTGCGGGTCGTGCCAGCTGGTTTGCTCGCCGATGTATTTCGCCAGATCGCGGGCCGGGTTGACCGCCGGATTCAGTAGCACCGCCCGGCAGCCGGTTTGCTCGGCCACGGCGGTGGCGTAAAAGCCGCCCAGCGAGGAGCCGACCACCGCCATCGATGCGCGTGGCCAATCCTGGATGCCTTGCATCAACAGTGCAGACGCTTCGCGCGGCGACGGCGGCAATGGCGGGCACCACCATTGCACTTGCGGCTGCCGTGTGGCCATGTGCTGCGCCATGGTGCGGGCCTTCAGCGACTGCGGCGACGAGCGAAAGCCGTGCAGGTAGAGCAGGTGGGTGATGGGGGGTGGGGTGAATCGGGTGCTGGACATGAACCGGATGATAGGCGGCGCGCCAATCCGGGCACGGCCGAAGTCCTTGGCGGTGCTGCGCGTGCTGGGCCGTCCTTCGATTGACGATAATCGCAACCCATGGCAGTCGTATTTGAAACCCCTCCGCTTTGGCGTCGCATCACTCCCTGGTTTCGCGGCTTTGACGGCCCGCTGGCGTTTGCCGTGTTCCTGCTCGCCTGCGCCGGCATGCTCACCATGTATTCCTCCGGCTTTGACAGTGGCACCCGGTTTGCGGACCATGGCCGCAATATGCTGCTGGCCGGTTTCATCCTGTTCGTGGTGGCGCAGATTCCGCCGCAGCGGCTGATGGCGCTGGCGGTGCCGCTGTATGTGCTGGGCGTGACGCTGCTGATTGCGGTGGCGGTGTTTGGTGTCACCAAAAAAGGGGCGCGCCGCTGGCTCAACGTCGGCGTCACCATCCAGCCCAGCGAAATCCTCAAGATCGCCATGCCGCTGATGCTGGCCTGGTGGTTCCAAAAACGCGAAGGTCAACTGCGGCCGCTGGACTTTGCCGTGGCCGGGGCGCTGTTGTTGGTGCCGATTGGCTTGATCGTCAGGCAGCCCGACCTGGGGACCGCGATTCTGGTGCTGTCGGCCGGCATGTCGGTTATTTTCTTTGCCGGGCTGTCCTGGAAGTGGCTGTTGCCGCCGGTGCTGATTGGCGTGGTCGGGGTGGCGCTGATTGTGGGCTTTGAGCCGCAGCTGTGTGCCGACGGCGTGCGCTGGCCGGTGCTGCACGACTACCAGCAGCAACGCATCTGCACGCTGCTGGACCCGTCGCGCGACCCGCTGGGCAAGGGCTTTCACATCATTCAGGGCATGATCGCCATTGGCTCGGGAGGCTTCTGGGGCAAGGGCTTCATGCAGGGCACCCAGACGCATCTGGAGTTCATCCCCGAGCGCACCACCGACTTTATTTTTGCCGCCTTTTCGGAGGAGTTCGGCCTGTTTGGCAATCTGCTGCTGATTGCCGGCTTTATCTTTTTGGTACTGCGCGGCATGGCCATTGCGCTGGAGGCGCCCACGCTGTTCTCCCGCCTGCTGGCGGGCAGCATCACGCTGATCTTTTTTACCTACGCGTTTGTCAATATGGGCATGGTCAGCGGCATTTTGCCGGTGGTGGGTGTGCCCTTGCCTTTCATCAGCTACGGCGGCACCGCCATGGTCACGCTCGGCATGGGCCTGGGCATCTTGATGTCGATCGCCAAGTCGAAGCGGCTGGTGCAGTCCTGAGTCCGGCGGAACGGTGATAAGGCCTAAAATAAAACCATGATCTCTCGCGAACCCACCCTTGAACGCTTGGCTGTTGCCAAGTCCCTCTTGCTCACGCCGTTTGGCCTGGATGAATCCCACCTGACGCGCGCCCTGAATGAAATCAAGGCGCACCAAGTGGACGAGGCTGACCTGTATTTTCAGTACACCCGCTCCGAGGGCTGGAGTCTGGAAGAAGGCATCGTCAAAACCGGTTCCTTTAGCATTGACCAGGGCGTCGGCGTGCGGGCCGTCAGCGGGGAGAAAACCGCCTTTGCCTACTCGGACGACATCTCCGAGGCCTCGCTGCTGGATGCGGCGCGCACGGTGCGGTCAATATCGTCTGTAGCCCAGGCGGGACGGTTGAAGTCCGCTTCTAAAAAGATAGCGTCAGCACGCTCTTTGTACCAAGGGCTGGACCCGATCGCGACGCTGGACAGCACCGCCAAGGTCAAACTGCTGGAGAAGGTGGAGCAACTGGCCCGCACCAAGGACCCGCGCGTGGCGCAGGTCATGGCCGGGCTGGCCAGTGAATACGATGTGGTGATGGTGGCGCGTGCCGATGGCACCCTGGCGGCCGATGTGCGCCCGTTGGTGCGTCTGAGCGTGAGCGTGATCGCCGAACAAAAGGGCCGGCGTGAAATGGGCTCGGCCGGCGGTGGCGGTCGTTTCGGCCTGGCTTATTTTGATGACGCCATCATCGAGCAATATGTCGATGAGGCGGTCAAGGCGGCGCTCACCAATCTGGAGGCGCGCCCGGCGCCGGCCGGTGAAATGACCGTGGTGCTTGGCCCCGGCTGGCCCGGTATTTTGTTGCACGAAGCCATTGGCCATGGTCTGGAAGGCGACTTCAACCGCAAGGGCTCCAGTGCTTTCAGCGGCCGCATTGGTCAACGGGTGGCGGCCAAAGGCGTCACCGTGCTGGATGACGGCACCCTGGCCGACCGCCGCGGTTCGCTCAATGTGGACGATGAAGGCAACACCAGCCAGCGCAATGTCCTGATTGAAGATGGCATTCTGAAGGGCTATATCCAGGACGCCATGAACGCGCGCCTGATGGGCGTCCAGCCCACCGGCAATGGCCGACGCGAGAGCTACGCCCATATTCCGATGCCGCGCATGACCAATACCTACATGCTGGCGGGCGACAAATCGCCGGAAGAAATTGTGGCCAGCATCAAAAAAGGTCTGTACGCCACCAACTTCGGCGGCGGCCAGGTGGACATTACCTCGGGCAAGTTTGTGTTCTCCGCCAGCGAAGCGTATTGGGTGGAAAACGGCAAGATTTTGTACCCGGTGAAGGGCGCCACCATTGTGGGCAGCGGACCGGAGTGCCTGAAACGCGTCAGCATGATCGGCAACGACATGAAACTCGACAGCGGCGTCGGTACCTGCGGCAAAGAAGGCCAGAGTGTGCCGGTCGGCGTGGGGCAGCCCACCCTGCGGATTGACGGCTTGACGGTGGGCGGTACGGCCTAGGCTAAGTCGTTGCGGGCTCGACCCGCAAGCCGCGGATCTGGGATGGCCGCTGCTGACTATGCTACATTTAACTTTATGAATTCAGCCCGTTTTTACTTTGGCTACTTTTGGTTCTCAAGCGCTGTCGGCGGTAGAGAGTTCTGAACGTACCTAAAGAAAACGTCCTGATCTTCCAAAAACCGCCGGCACCCCCGGCGGTTTTTTTATGTCTTTTTGACTTTACTTGATTGACTTAGGAGCCTCACCATGAATGCCAAAGCCACTGTTGCCGGTACCGATGCCTGGTATGCGAAGCCCGTCGCCCTCCCCATTGACCGTACCAGCAAGACCGACGACGCACGCATCAAGGACATCACAGTGTTGCCACCTCCCGAGCATTTAATCCGTTTCTTCCCGATCAGCGGCACCCCCATTGAGTCGCTGATTAACAGCACCCGCCACCACATCCACGACATCATGCGGGGCAAGGAGGATCGCTTGCTGGTCGTGATTGGGCCGTGCTCGATCCACGATCCGGTTGCGGCACTCGACTATGCGCGCCAGCTCAAGGTGCAGCGCGAGAAATACGCGGACACACTGGAAATCGTGATGCGCGTGTATTTCGAGAAACCCCGCACCACCGTCGGCTGGAAAGGCCTGATCAACGATCCGTACCTGGATGAAACCTTCCGCATCGACGAAGGCCTGCGCATTGCGCGCCAGCTGCTGATTGAAATCAACCGCCTGGGTCTGCCGGCCGGCAGCGAATTCCTGGACGTGATTTCTCCCCAGTACCTGGGTGATCTGATCGCCTGGGGCGCCATTGGCGCGCGCACCACCGAGAGCCAGGTGCACCGCGAACTGGCGTCAGGCCTGTCGGCGCCGATTGGCTTCAAGAATGGCACCGACGGCAATATCAAAATCGCCACCGATGCCATTCAGGCCGCTGGTGGTGGGCACCACTTTCTATCGGTACACAAAAATGGCCAGGTGGCGATTGTGCAGACCCATGGCAACCCGGACTGCCACGTCATCCTGCGCGGAGGCAAGGCGCCCAACTATGACGCCGCCAGCGTCGCCGCGGCCTGCAAAGACCTGGAAAAAGCCAAGCTGCCCGCCACCCTGATGGTGGACTGCAGTCACGCCAACAGCAGCAAACAGTTTGAGAAGCAGCTGGATGTGGCGCGTGACATCGCGGCGCAAATTGCGAGTGGTTCTACCAGCGTATTCGGCGTGATGGTGGAAAGCCATTTGCAGGCCGGCGCCCAGAAGTTCACGCCGGGCAAAGACGATGCCGCCAAGCTGGAATATGGCCGGAGCATCACCGATGCCTGCCTGGGTTGGGATGACTCGATCGAGTCGCTGGAGGTGTTGTCACAGGCCGTCAAGGCCCGGCGCGCCCGCTAAAGGTCCGGGGTTCAGAGGTTTTAGGCCTCTAGCCCCCGTGTCTATTGCGAAAGCAGCTATTTATTTTGTAGCGCCTGCAGCAGCTTGAGGTGGATGCCACCAAAGCCGCCGTTGCTCATGCACACGATGTGATCGCCCGGCCGGGCATTGGCCGCGACCAGCGCCACCAGCCCATCAATGTTGTCGACCACATGCGCCCGCTCGCCCATCGGCGCCAGCGCGTCACGGGCGTCCCAACCCAGCCCGCCGCTGTGGCAAAACGCCAGGTCGGTCTGCGCCAGGCTCCAGGGCAACTGGGCTTTCATCGCACCGAGCTTCATGGTGTTCGAACGCGGCTCAAACACCGCCAGGATGCGCTCGCCCGGTCCGATGCGCCGCTTCAGTCCGTCCACCGTGGTGCGGATGGCGGTCGGGTGGTGGGCAAAGTCGTCGTAAACGGTGATGCTGCCGCCGGCTCTTTGCACCGTGCCGCGCACTTCCATGCGCCGTTTCACATTTTCAAAGTGGGCCAAGGCGGTGGCGGCGACTGCCGGTGACACGCCGACGTGTTGCGCGGCGGCGATGGCCGCCAACGCATTGAGCTGGTTGTGCACGCCGGTCAGTGCCCAGGTGACGCGGCCCACGCTCTGGCCCTGGTACAGCACGTCAAAGTCATGCGGTTCGCCGTCGGCGGTGAAGTCACTCACTGCCGTGCCAAAGCTGCGCACTTCACTCCAGCAGCCCGTGTGCAAGACCCGCGCGAGACTTTCCTCCAGCCCGTTGACGATCACCCGGCCCGAGCCATGCGGCCCCGTGCCCGGCACGGTGCGCACCAGGTGATGAAACTGGCGCTCGATCGCCGCCAGATCATCAAAGATGTCGGCGTGGTCGAATTCCAGGTTGTTGAGCACGGCCGTGCGCGGGCGATAGTGCACAAACTTGCTGCGTTTATCGAAAAAAGCGGTGTCGTATTCGTCGGCTTCAATGACGAAACAAGCCCCCACGCTTGCCACTGCGTGTGCTGCGCTGCCTCCCAAAGGGGCTGAACTTGCTTGGGGCGGCCTTGCACTGCGTTTGGCCTTGCCGCCACCCAGTCGCGCCGAAACTTCAAAGTTCATCGGCACGCCGCCCACCAAAAACCCGGGTTGCAGACCGGCGTGTTCCAGGATCCAGGCGGTCATGGCGGTGGTGGTCGTTTTGCCATGCGTGCCCGCGATGGCGATGACATGCCGGCCCTGCAGCACATGCTCCGCCAGCCATTGCGGGCCGCTGGTGTAGGGCAGGCCAGCGTCCAAAATGGCTTCCATCAGGGGAAATTTCGGCGTGCCATCGCTGAGGTGGGCGCGACTGACCACGTTGCCCACCACAAACATGTCCGGCTGGAGCGCCAGCTGGTCGGCGCCAAAACCTTCCATCAGTTCAATGCCGAGCGCGCGCAGCTGGTCGCTCATGGGCGGGTAGACGCCGGTGTCGCAGCCGGTGACTTGATGGCCGGCTTCCCGTGCCAGTGCGGCCAGGCCCCCCATGAAAGTACCGCAAATACCAAGAATATGAATGTGCATGCATGGATTTTAGGCTGGCGTGGTCGGGCTCAAAACGCGGGCAAAATGGCGACTTATGGATACCCTGAAATCAGAAATTTCTGCAGTCGCGGCCCGCATGGTGGTGGAGGATGGGCAGGAATACGGCCCGGCCAAGCGGCGCGCGGTCAAGCAACTCGGTTTGCCGGGGCGCACCGCCTTGCCTGGTAATGACGAGATCGAAGACGCGGTTGTGGAATACATCGCGCTTTTCTGCGCCGAGACGCAGCCGGGCGAGCTGCTGGCATTGCGCCGTCTTGCCGTGGTCTGGATGGAGCGCATGGCAGCGTTTCGGCCCCACTTGGGTGGCGCCGTCTGGCATGGCACCGCAACGCGCTTGACGGATATCTACCTCCAGTTGTTTTGCGATGACTGCAAATCGGCTGAGATCGCGCTGATTGATCATCAGGTCGATTACGTGCCGCGCACGGTCACCGGGTTCAATGGGGACTCGGTGGAGGCGCTGAGCGTACATGCTTTTTGCGCTGATTTGAACGAAGAGGTGGGCGTTCATTTGCTGATTTACGACCTCGATGACGTGCGTGGCGCGCTCAAACCCGACGTCAAAGGACGCACTCCCCGCGGCGATCTGGTGGCGGTCCGCCGTTTGTTGCATGATCCGCAGTCATGACTGAACCAATTTCTTCCCCTGACCCCGCCGAAAACGCAGCACGCACGCGCCGCCGCTGGCTGATCGGCGCCGTGGCCGGCGCTGCGGCATTGGGTGGTATTGGCCTGGGCTGGCGGAAATACCAGCCGCAAGCCATGTCGCCGACCGCCGAATCCGAGCTTTGGCCGCTGGAATTCGCAAGCCCCGATGGCCGCCTGCTGCGGATGGCCGCACTGCGCGGCAAACCCGTGCTATTGAATTTTTGGGCGACCTGGTGTCCGCCCTGTGTGGAAGAACTTCCTTTATTAAGCCGTTTTTATCAAGAAAATTCAGCCAAAGGCTGGCAAGTTCTGGGTTTGGCGGTGGACCAGCTGGAGCCGGTCAGGCACTTTCTGGCCAACACGCCGGTGACTTTTCCGGTGGCCATGGCTGGCATGCCCGGGATCGAACTCAGCCGATCGCTCGGCAATCTGAGTGGCGGTTTGCCGTTCACGGTGGTGCTGGGATCCGATGGGTTGGTGGCGCATCGTAAAATGGGCAAAGTTACACCCGACGATTTGCGTGCATGGGCCTTATTAAAATAAGACTGAATTGCCGTGAGTAGAGGTCGGTCAGGCGCCTTTTGTGTGAGCAAGGCGCGTGGCGCTCCTTCTGGCGGGTGTTGATATTCTGTAAAATAAAAGAAGATGGCTGTATTTAGTAGGAATTTAAGGTAAATTCGCCAGCCATTACTTGAAATTCGTTGGAGACCTCATGGACCTAAGAAAACTGAAAACGCTGATTGACCTGGTGTCGGAATCAAATGTCTCGGAACTGGAAATCACAGAAGCAGAAGGCAAGGTTCGTATCGTCAAGGGCGGCGGTGCGGTGGCCCAGCAGTACGCGCCGCCAGTCGGCATGATGATGATGCCTGCGGCGACGACGGCTGCCGTCGTCGCCAGTGTGGAGCCTGCTGCTGCCGCAGTGCCGGCGGTTGCCCTGCATACCGTCAAGTCGCCGATGGTCGGTACGTTTTATCGTTCCGCCTCTCCTGGCGCCAAGGTCTTTGTTGAAGTTGGGGACTCCATCAAGGAAGGCGAGACGGTTTGCATCATTGAAGCCATGAAGATCCTCAATGAAATCGAAGCTGATAAATCAGGAACCGTGACGCAGATCCTTTGTGAAAACGGCCAAGCCGTTGAATACGGACAGCCTCTGTTCGTGATTGAGTGATGTAACCCCGCAATTCCCATGTTCAAGAAAATCCTGGTTGCCAATCGGGGCGAAATCGCCCTCAGAATTCAACGAGCCTGTCGCGAACTCGGTATCAAGGCTGTCATGGTCTATTCCGAGGCCGATCGCGATGCCAAATACGTCAAACTGGCCGAGGAGGCCGTGTGCATCGGGCCCGCTCAATCGGGCCTGAGTTATCTGAATATGCCCGCCATTATTTCGGCGGCTGAAGTAACAGATGCTGAAGCGATTCACCCCGGCTATGGCTTTTTAAGTGAAAACGCCGACTTTGCCGAGCGGGTCGAGAAAAGCGGGTTCCAGTTCATTGGCCCCACGCCCGAATCGATTCGCATCATGGGCGACAAGGTGTCGGCCAAGCAGGCGATGATCAAGGCGGGGGTTCCCTGCGTGCCGGGCTCGGAAGGCGAGCTGCCGGATGACCCGGTGCAAATTCGCCGGATTGCCAAGGCGGTGGGCTATCCGGTCATCATCAAGGCGGCGGGCGGTGGCGGCGGACGTGGCATGCGCGTCGTGCATACCGAGGCGGCCTTGATCAATGCCGTGGCGATGACCAAGGCCGAAGCTGGTGCTGCGTTTGGCAACCCGGCGGTGTACCTGGAGAAGTTTCTCCAGAACCCGCGCCACATTGAAATCCAGATTCTGGCCGACAAGTTCAAGAACGTGGTTTACCTCGGTGAACGCGATTGCTCGATGCAACGGCGGCACCAGAAAATTCTGGAAGAAGCGCCCGCACCGGGTATTCCTCGCAAGCTGATTGAGCGGGTGGGGGAGCGTTGTGTCGCCGCCTGCAAGAAAATTAATTACCGTGGCGCCGGGACGTTCGAGTTTCTGTATGAGGATGGCGAGTTCTACTTCATCGAGATGAATACCCGCGTGCAGGTGGAGCACCCGGTAACGGAAATGATCACCGGGGTTGATATTGTCAAGACCCAAATCATGGTGGCGGCGGGCGAAAAGCTGCCGTTCACACAACGTCAGATCGAGATTCGTGGCCATGCCATCGAATGCCGTGTGAATGCTGAAGATCCGTACAAATTCATTCCGTCGCCGGGTCGTGTCACGATGTGGCACGCGCCGGGCGGGCCAGGGGTGCGTGTGGACTCGCACATTTATACCAACTACTTTGTTCCGCCAAATTACGACTCGATGATCGGGAAAATCATTGTTCATGGCGACACGCGTGAGCAGGCTTTGGCCCGAATGCGCACGGCCCTGGGTGAAACCGTGGTCGAAGGCATCAACACCAACATTGCGCTTCACCGGGAATTGCTGGTGGACGCGAAATTCATGGCGGGCGGAACCAATATTCATTATCTGGAAGAGTGGCTTGCTCAGCACAAGCGTTAAGTACGGTATTGCATGTTTGAATTAATCCTGATGTGCCCGGAAAACCGGGTTGAGACCTTGAGTGATGCGCTTGAAGCACTGGACGCTTTGAGCGTGAGTGTTGAAGATGCCGATGCCCAGACCGATGCCGAGCAAGCTTTGTTTGGCGAGCCAGGTATGCCGCCGCCCAAAGGCGGCTGGCAGCGCTCTCGGGTCTTGGCTCTGTACGCCACGGAGGCCTTGGCCAAAGAGGCGCTGGCGCTTTTGAAGGCGCAGGACTTCTTTGCCGACTGCCAAATTCTGGGTTTGCAGGAGGTGCCGGAGCAGGATTGGGTGCGCTTGACCCAGTCCCAGTTCACGCCGGTGGACATCACGCCTGAATTCTGGATTGTGCCGACCTGGCACGAACCGCCCCAGCAAGCCCGCACCATTATTCGGCTCGATCCCGGATTGGCGTTTGGCACCGGTACCCATCCCACCACCCGCATGTGTTTGCGATGGATTGCAAAACACGGTCATTCAGATAGCGCTCTTTCTGAAGGTGCAATCGGGTTGGGTCGGGTTCTGGATTACGGCTGCGGTTCGGGCATTCTTGCGATCGGTGCGGCCAAATATGGCGCCAACGACATTGATGCGGTCGATATCGATGACGCCGCTGTCGAATCGACCGTGCTGAATGCGCAGGCCAATGGCGTCACCCTCAACGCGGGTTTGCCGGACATCGTGACGGGTGAATACCGGACTGTGCTGGCCAATATTTTGGCGACACCCCTGAAGGTACTGGCCCCGCTGTTGTGGTCGCGTGTTGCCCCGGGCGGCTCGCTGGTCTTGGCCGGCATTCTTGAACGTCAGACGGAAGAGTTGAAAGCCGCCTACGCGCCCTATTGCCAACTGGCAGTTTCTGATCAGCAAGAAGGCTGGATACTGATGACCGCGACGCGCTGAGTCGCGCCAGGATGGGCTCTACAATTCGCTGTAAATGAGCCTGATCACACGTTGCCCGGCCTGCGAGACCTTGTTCAAGGTCGTGCCTGACCAGCTTCGGATTTCCGAAGGATGGGTTCGCTGCGGGCAATGTGATGACATATTTGACGCTTCACTTCACCTGTTGCCGGACTCGTCCACAGAATGGGAGCCCGCAGCAGCGCGCGAGGCCTTGTTGGCGCAGAGCGACGCAAACGACACGCCGATTTCCCCTTTCCCATCAGACGATAGTGAACTGAATTCGGCTCCGATGGGCGATCTGGCCGCATTGGCAGAAGATCAAGATCAAGGTTCAGCGCCAGAGCTCGTTGCTCCCACTGTCGCAGAAAATGTTGCCGAGCTGGATTCTCCAGAGTCGATCCCGGATGAAATCTCTCCGGTAGATGAAGCCATCTCTTTGTCAATGGAGTTGCTGGATGCGCAAACACTTGTGTTGCAGTCAGTCCCGGCGACGGCGATAACTGCAGTCCGGCCCGCCGATGTGGCTCAGCCTGATCTCGACGAGCCTGAAGCTGAACCCCTTGCTGAATTTAGCGCTGTTTCTTTCATGCGAGACCAGAGTCGTAGTTCTGTTTGGCGCAAACCGCTGGTGCGGGTGACGTTGGGTCTGTTCAGTCTGGTACTGCTACTTGGGCTGTCAGGGCAAATCATTTTTCATGAGCGCGACCGGATTGTGGCCTTGGAACCCGGCCTCAAGCCCTGGTTGTTGGCGTTCTGCCGGCCCTTGAGCTGCAGCCTGTCACCGCTGCAGAGAATTGAGTCAATCGCCATTGACAGCTCCTCGTTCATCAAAATGAACAGTGATTTCTACCGTCTTAACTTGACTGTTAAAAATTCTGAAGCGATCGCACTGGCCGTACCCGCCATCGAATTGACTTTGACGGACTCACTCGATCAGCCGGTCGTACGGCGTGTTTTCTTGCCGACCGAACTCGGGGGTAACTCGGACACACTGGCGGCTGGCGCCGAGTGGTCGGCTTCGCGCGTCCTGGCGGTCAAGACGGCAGGCCCGGCGGACCGGGTTGCCGGCTACCGTTTGCTTGCTTTTTATCCCTGAGTTTGCGTAAAAAATCTGGTGCGACTCCCCATCGGGGTTCTTGGACACTATTTTCACAACGGGTCGTTTGAAGTTGCTCGGTAGCTAGCAGGCAAGAAAAAGCCCGATGTCTTTCGGCACCGGGCTTGACGCAGAACCGGGGTGGTTCAGGGCTTGCTGGCTGTTGGAAACGGCCAAGCCGCTTGCGGGTTCAGGGTGGTCTGAGCCGAAGATGCGGTCGAGGTCGTCTTGGCGACTACTTTTTTCGCTAGAGCAGCTTTCTTTGCAGGCGCTGCCTTCTTGGCGACGACTACTTTTTTCGCTGGAGCGGCTTTCTTCGCAGGCGCTGCCTTCTTGGCGACGACTACTTTTTTCGCTGGAGCGGCTTTCTTCGCAGGCGCTGCCTTCTTGGCGACGACTACTTTTTTCGCTGGAGCGGCTTTCTTCGCAGGCGCTGCCTTCTTGGCGACGACTACTTTTTTCGCTGGAGCGGCTTTCTTCGCAGGCGCTGCCTTCTTGGCGACGACTACTTTTTTCGCTGGAGCGGCTTTCTTCGCAGGCGCTGCCTTCTTGGCGACGACTACTTTTTTCGCTGGAGCGGCTTTCTTCGCAGGCGCTACCTTCTTGGCGACGACTACTTTTTTCGCTGGAGCGGCTTTCTTCGCAGGCGTTGCCTTCTTGGCGACGACTACTTTTTTTGCTGGTACAGCTTTCTTCGCGGGAACGGCCTTTTTTGCGACCGGTTTTTTTGCAGTTGCCATTATTTTCTCCTTGATCAATTTACAAAGAGCACTTCATGCGAGTTGGAGAGCATGAAGCGATTCATGGTGCTGGGATTGAACCCAACACCATGAACTCGGGTGCACAAACAGTTTGTGCCCTCTGCGGGGCAATCAACTATTTGTGAAATTCTTGTTGTCATATAAAACTCAATCCCAAGAAAGCGCTCC
This sequence comes from Rhodoferax sp., assembly GCF_012927445.1. Taxonomy (GTDB): domain Bacteria; phylum Pseudomonadota; class Gammaproteobacteria; order Burkholderiales; family Burkholderiaceae_C; genus Rhodoferax. Next base: position 722,571 of record NZ_JABBPD010000004.1, on the reverse strand, counting down.
GCCTGATTGATATTCAATGACGCGGGTCTCGAAGAAGTTGCGCTCTTTCTTCAGGTCAATCATTTCGCTCATCCACGGGAACGGGTTTTCTTCGTTGGGGAAAAGAGGTTCAAGACCGATCTGCGTTGCCCGACGGTTGGCGATATAGCGCAGATAGCCCTTGAACATGGACGCATTCATGCCCAGCACACCCCGTGGCATGGTGTCTTCCGCGTAGCGGTATTCCAACTCCACGGCTTCTTCGAACAGCGCCTTGATTTCAGCCTTGAACTCAGCGGTCCACAAGTGGGGGTTTTCGAGCTTGAGCTGGTTAATCAAGTCAATACCAAAGTTGCAATGCATCGACTCGTCGCGCAAGATGTACTGGTATTGCTCGGCCGCGCCTGTCATTTTGTTTTGACGGCCCAGTGCCAGAATTTGCGTGAACCCGACATAGAAGAACAGCCCTTCCATCAGGCAGGCAAACACGATCAGCGACTTCAACAGGGTCTGGTCGGTCTCGGGTGTTCCGGTTTTGAACTCCGGGTTCATGATCGCTTCAATATAAGGAATCAGAAACTCGTCTTTGTCGCGAATGGATTTGACTTCGTTGTAGGCATTGAAGATTTCGCTTTCATCCAGGCCCAAAGACTCTACGATGTACTGGTAGGCATGGGTGTGAATCGCTTCTTCAAAAGCCTGCCGCAACAAAAACTGGCGGCATTCAGGCGCCGTGATGTGGCGGTAGGTGCCCAGCACAATATTGTTCGCCGCCAGTGAATCGGCCGTGACAAAAAAGCCCAGATTGCGTTTGATGATGCGACGTTCGTCTTCGGTCAGGCCGTTCGGGTCTTTCCACAAAGCAATGTCACGCGTCATGTTGACTTCTTGCGGCATCCAGTGGTTGGCGCAGCTGGAGAGGTACTTTTCCCACGCCCACTTGTACTTGAAAGGCACCAGTTGATTGACGTCCGTCTTGCCGTTGATGATGCGTTTGTCCGCCGCATTGACGCGCCGCGGACTGCTTGAAACCGTTGCGCTTGACGCGGACTCAACCGAACGACTGCTCGATGAGTCGCGTGCAGGAGTCGATGGCGGGGTGGGCTTGACTTCTTCGTCCCAGGTCAACATAAATAATTCCAATCAGCAGATTATGAGAGCAGCGAAATGAAATGAAAAGTATTCATTCATATCGCGGCCACATTGTGTTGGCGAGTGTTGTTCCGCAACATCGCATTCAAGATGAAAGTCGGTACGACCTTATTGGCAAGACTCGCAGGTTGGATCATCAACACCACAAAACTTGATGTCCGTTGCCGGGCCGGATGCCATCTGCATTTTTGCAGCGGCGGCCGCCGCGTCCAGGGCGCTCATGCCGACATTGCCGCTGTGTGTTTCACTGCTGGAAGACACTGCATTCATTCGACCGGCGGTCACGGTTGATTTCTCCACATGGGTCGCCGACATGGTGCGCAGATAGTAGGTCGTTTTCAGTCCACGAATCCAGGCGAGTTTGTAGGTGTCATCCAGCTTTTTGCCAGAGGCGCCTGCCATGTAAATATTGAGTGATTGCGCTTGGTCAATCCACTTCTGGCGGCGCGATGCAGCCTCCACCAACCAGCGCGTTTCCACTTCGAAGGCGGTGGCGTACATCGCCTTGATCTCAGCCGGAACCCGATCAATCGGATTCAGGGAGCCATCAAAGTGTTTGAGGTCCATGACCATGACATCGTCCCAAAGCCCGAGGCGCTTGAGGTCCTGCACCAGGTAGCTGTTGATGATGGTGAATTCGCCCGACAAGTTGGACTTGACGGACAGATTGCCAAAACAGGGTTCAATGGAGGCGTCCACACCGATGATGTTGGAGATGGTGGCCGTGGGCGCAATGGCGGTGCAGTTGGAGTTGCGCATGCCGTCCTTTGCAATCTTCTGGCGCAGGGCGTCCCAATCCAGGGTGGAAGAGCGATCCACCTCGACATAACCACCGCGCTCGCGTGCCAGCATGTCCAGGGTGTCGATGGGCAAGATGCCCTTGTCCCAGAGCGAGCCTTTGTAGCTGGAGTACTGACCCCGTTCACGTGCCAGTTCGGTGGAGGCCCAGTACGCGTAGTAGCAGATGGCCTCCATTGATTGGTCTGCAAACTCCACCGCTGCATCGCTGGCGTAAGGGGTGCGCATCTCATACAAGCTGTCCTGGAACGCCATCATCCCAAGGCCCACTGGACGGTGGCGCATGTTGGAGTCACGTGCCTTTTGCACGGCGTAATAGTTGATGTCGATCACGTTGTCGAGCATGCGCATCGCGGTGGTGATGGTCTTTTGCAGTTTGGCGTGATCGAGCACTTTGGTGCCACCGGCTGGGCTGTCCTTCAAATGCTGCAGCAAGTTGACCGAACCGAGGTTGCACACTGCGGTTTCGGTGTCGCTGGTATTGAGTGTGATCTCCGTGCACAGGTTGCTGGAGTGCACCACGCCGCAATGTTGTTGCGGAGAACGGATGTTGCAGGCGTCCTTGAATGTGATCCAGGGGTGGCCGGTTTCAAACAGCATGGTGAGCATTTTTCGCCACAAGTCAGCCGCCTGCAAAGTGCGGGCGGGTTTGAGTTCTCCGGCCGCTGCTTTTTCTTCGTAAGCCACATAGGCTTTCTCGAATGCCATCCCAAACTTGTCGTGCAGATCGGGCACGTCATTGGGTGAGAACAGGGTCCACTGGCCTTTTTCCATCACGCGACGCATGAACAGGTCAGGAATCCAGTTGGCCGTGTTCATGTCGTGGGTGCGACGGCGATCGTCGCCGGTGTTTTTGCGCAGCTCCAGGAACTCCTCGATGTCAAGGTGCCAGGTTTCCAGGTAAGTACAAACCGCGCCCTTGCGCTTGCCGCCCTGATTGACTGCCACGGCAGTGTCATTCACCACTTTCAAAAACGGAACGACCCCTTGCGACTCGCCATTGGTGCCCTTGATGTGGGCGCCCAAGGCGCGCACACGCGTCCAGTCGTTGCCCAGGCCGCCTGCAAACTTGGACAGCAGTGCGTTTTCCTTGATGGAGTCGTAAATGCCTTCCAGATTGTCTGGCACGGTCGTGAGATAGCAGCTGGAGAGTTGCGAGCGCAGGGTGCCGCTGTTGAACAGCGTTGGTGTGCTGGACATGAAGTCAAAGGAGGAGAGAGTCTCGTAGAACTCAATGGCACGCGCCTCGCGGTCTGACTCGTTGAGTGACAGGCCCATGGCCACGCGCATGAAGAACGCCTGGGGCAACTCAATGCGGGTTTTGCCGATGTGCAGAAAGTAACGGTCATACAGGGTTTGCAAACCAAGGTAATCAAACTTCAGATCCCGGTCCGCCTTGAGCGCAGCGCCCAGCCGTTGCAGGTCGAACTCAAGCAGTTTGGCGTCAAGCAGTTCGTTGTCGACCCCTTGCTGGATAAATTGCGGAAAGTAATCGACATAGGCTTGCGCCATGTCGGCCTGCACCACATCCCGGCCCAAGGCTTCCTTGGCCATGGTGTGAAACAGCAGCCGTGCTGTGGCATAGGTGTAATCGGGATCCTTCTCGATCAGCGTGCGCGCGGCCAGCACCGAGGCCTTGTACACCTCGTCCATCGGGACGCCGTCGTACAGATTGCGCATGGTCTCCGCCATGATCGGCTCCGGCTTGACGTCGGCGCCCAAGCCGGCGCAGGCGGACTCAATCAGGCCTTTCAGGCGGTTCAGATCCAGCACGATGCGCTTGCCATTGTCCAGGGCGTGCAGCACGGGGGCTTGCGGTGTCTCTTCGACCACCTTTTTGGCGCGTTCCTGGTTGCGCTTTTCCCGGTACAACACATAGGCGCGGGCCACTTCGTGATGACCACTGCGCATCAGACCCAGTTCCACCTGGTCCTGGACATCCTCAATGTGAAACGTGCCGCCGCCGGGACGCGAGCGCATCAGGGCGCGAATCACGGCCTGCGTTAAACCATCCACCGTTTCACGAACGCTGGCCGAGGCCGCACCTTGCGTCCCATGCACCGCCAAGAACGCCTTCATCATGGCGACGGCGATTTTGTTGGGCTCAAAAGGCACCACCGAGCCGTTGCGGCGAAGGATTTGGTAATGGCTCAGCGAATTCGCCGCCGCATTGCTTTCGCCATCGGTGCCGTGCTGTCCAGGAGCCCCGGTCTGGAGGTCGGGAAGTGTATTCAAAGCTGTCTGCATAGATATCCTCGTCTGTAGCTGTGTTTTGGGTGGTTTCGTGTCTCTGGGCGCAGCACCGGATCCGCGTGTGGATGGTCTGTCGTTGTCTGCAGGACACACTATATATGGGGTCTTGCTTGATTTCAAGCACTACCGGTAGTGTATCTTGATGTGTCTGGAAAAATTCACGGGTTCACGTAAATCCAGTGGCTGGCGCGGCGGTGAATTTCTAGGGGGGACGCCCCGGTGCGTGCCACCGGATCCTTCGGATCCCCTTGCCAAGTCGGAGAATTATGGGTTGAGGCCAGTCAATCCAAGCCTTGCGAAGGCTTTTGCGCTTCCGTGCCGCATGCAGCCTCTGTTTGGCTTTTTTGAACCGCTGGCAGCGTCGTTCGCGTCAGGGGGGACGCGATGCGATTAAATAAATTCAGAAAACATTTTTTTACAAAAGGCCATCCGGGAAGTAGGGCGATGCCAAGCCCAGCGAACGTTGTAACAGTCGCCAGTTGAAGCCATTTCCGGGGTCGGTTTTCCGTCCCGGTGCGATGTGTTCATGGCCGGCAATCTGTGTGATCGGGTAGCGTTGCAGGATGGCCGCACACAAACCCGCCAGTGTTTCATACTGGCTGTCCTCAAAGCGGTCTCCTGCAACCCCTTCGAGTTCTATGCCGATGGAGTTGTCGTTGCAGTTGCTCCGTTGGCGGTAACTGGAGGCGCCCGCGTGCCAGGCGCGGTCGTTGGCGCTGACGAACTGTTGCAGGTCACCATTGCGGCGGATGTAAAAGTGGGCCGACACCTTCATGCCCTCGATGCTTTCAAAGTAGGGGTGCTGGCGCCAGTCGAGCTGGTTGGTAAAGAGGCGCTGTACCTCGTCACCGCCGTACTGGCCCGGGGGAAGGCTGATGCAATGCAGCACGATGAGATCAACATGGGTCCCCCTGGGGCGGGGCCCAAAATTGGGGGAGACCAGCCGCCCCGAAAATTGGTACCAGCCATCCAGCCAGAGCGGCGTAGGGTGCAAAGGTTCAGGCGAGGTCATCAGACGATTCGCTGTTGTTCGGGGTGTCAATGTTGAGCCTGGCGATGCGGTACCGCATTTGGCGCAGACTCAACCCCAGTCGGGCCGCTGCGGCCGTGCGATTGAAGCCGGTTTCACGCAGGGCCTGGATCAGTATTTCACGCTCCTGGCGGTCCAAATGACTTTGCAAATCGCTGGGGATGCTGATCTGGTCGTCGTCCAGCGGCGCTGGGCCGCTCTGGGGTGCAAATGACGCCGGGAGAAGTGGTTGCCGCACGGAGGGTTCAATCTGAAGGTCATCTTCATCGCTCAAGGCGATGGCGCGATGCAGCAGGTTCTCCAGCTCGCGGACGTTGCCCAGCAACGGGTCGGCGGCGAGTTGATCAAGCACGGCAGCCGATAGCGTGGGCTCCGGGATGCCTGATTCATTGGCAATCCGGCCGAGCAAGGCCTTGCACAGTTCGGCTAAGTCTTCGCGGCGTTCCCGCAAGGGCGGGATCACGACTTCAATCACATTCAATCGGTAATACAGATCCTGCCGAAAGCGACCTGCTTTCACTTCTTCGGCGAGATTTTTGTGGGTCGCGCTGAGGATGCGAACATCGACCAGCTCCTCCTGGGGCGATCCAATCGGGCGGATGCGGCGCTCCTGAATGGCCCGCAGCAGTTTGGATTGCATGGCCAGGGGCAAATCGCCAATCTCGTCCAGAAACAAAGTGCCACCACTGGCCGCCTGAAAGAAGCCATCACGGTCTTGGGTGGAACCGGTGTAAGCGCCTTTTTTTGACCCAAAGAACTCGGCTTCCAGCAGGCTCTCGGGAATGGCACTGCAGTTGACGGCGACCCACGCGCCCGCGGCGCGGTGACTGTTGGCATGGATGGCGCTCGCCACCAGCTCCTTGCCGGTGCCCGACTCGCCGGTCACCAGCACGGGGGCCATGCTGCGCGCCACTTTGACGATCCGTTCCTTGACCCCTCGCATGCTGGCGGATTCCCCCACCAGTCGCAGCAGCGCGGCCTCGCCATTGAAGAGGGCGGGCGCGTTGTCGCTCCTGTCATGTTTCAGTGATAGAGCCCGGTCGGCCTTGCTGGCCGGCGGGATCGGGTCCAGCACGGCAGAGGCAATGACCGCGCGAAACTGCTTGAGGTCAACCGGCTTGGTCAAATAGTCAAAAGCACCGGCCTTGAGTGACTCGACCGCATTTTCGGCCGAGCCGTAGGCCGTGATGACGACACAGCGTTCCCCGCGTTGCTGCGCCTTGATGTGCCGGATCAGCTCCATGCCCAGACCATCGGGCAGGCGCATGTCCGTGATGACAACATCAAAACGACGTTCGGCCAGCAGCTGCAGGCCCTGGGCCACGCTTTCGGCCGTCTCCACCCGGTAGCCGGCACGTAAAAGCGTCAGCTCGTACAACGTCCTTAAATCGGGCTCGTCATCAACCACCAGGATCTGGGCGGTGCTCAGCTGTGTGTTTAAGGCCATGGTGTTACCGGTGTGTTGTCGCTGGCTGTGCTATTGCGGGTGGTTGACCGCTGGGGCCGAAAGGTCACAAGAAATTCATTTCCTTCGACGACCTTCCCGCAGACGTTGCGCGGTGTTCGGTAATAGGCAATCGAGGCGCCGTGTCCCTCACAAAGCTCGCGGCAAATGTAGAGACCCAAGCCGCTGGAGCGGCTCTCCGAAGAGAAGAAGGGTTCAAACAAATGGCGCTGGACCGATTGATCCATCGGCGGACCGTCGCTCCAGACGCTTAACGCGCTTTGTCCGGTGGGCGACGTGCCGGCAGACACCAGGATGGCGTCCCGCTGGTGGGTGGCGTAGCGACTGGCATTGTCAAGCAGGTTCACCAGAATCCGGCGAAGGTGCTCTGCGTCAAACCTGACTTCGACAGGGCGGGGCGACAGGTCGACGCGCAACCTGTGTTCACTGGTCGTCTGGCCTTGCCAGTCCCGGCAAATTCGGGCGACCGCCTCATTCACGGCCAGCGCACTGGCGGCGATACCGTTTTCACGGTGCTGCACCCGGAAGATATTGAGGATTTCTTCCACAATTTTTTCCAGTCGTTTGGCATTTTGCTGCACCATCTGGGTGAGTTGCTTGTGCCGCGGGTCGGAGAGGTCTTCGTCGAGCAGGGCATTGGCTTGCGCGATGGCGGCCAGGGGATTGCGAATTTCGTGGGCGACGGCGGCGGACATCCGGCCCATGCTGGCCAGTTTTTCGGTGCGCACGCGGGCTTCCATCTCGCGCTGGTCTTGTAGAAACATGACGCACAGGCTTTCGTGGCTGCCATCCTGCGTGGCCGTCAGTTGGGTGCGGACCTGCACGCGTCGGGGACCCTGGCCGGCATGGTGAATGGTGACATCCGCTTGTTGGGCAGCCTGCTCGGAAAAACTCAGATTCATCAGATCCACCAGTCCCCGCCAGCCGGGCAGGGAAACGAGTTCAAACGAAGTGCCACTCAGGGCGCGTTCGCCGCCCAGCATGGTGCGGGCTGCCGGATTGGCGGCCCGCACCATGCTGCGCTGGTCAACCACCAGAATCCCGTCCGTCAACGACTCAATCACCAGTTCGTTGACCTGCCGTTGCACCCGCGCCGCCAACTGGCTGCGTTGAGCGCGCAGCTCGACGTTGGCCAGTCGGGTGGCGATCTGGTTGGCCAGAAATGAAATGACGAAGCAGCCAGCGCCCGTCAGGGCTGCCTGCAAAAAATGGGCGGCGGTGTCGGCGGGGACTTGAAGGGACAGCCACATGGCGTGGGCAAACAGCAGCAAGGTCACACTCGCCGCCGCCCCCATGGCCAGCAGCAGGGACCCCAGCACGGACGCCATCAAAATGGGGAGGACGAACAGGGGCGCGTAATTGATGCTGTTGCCTTGGGCCGCTTGCAGGGCGGCGAAGGCCAGAATATCCACACCGATGGTGGCGACCCATTGGGCGTCCAATGTCTTGCCCAGCGGGCGCGGCCTGGCCATCAGGCGCATCGTCAGAGTGGCGGCAAAGTAGCCGGTGCAAATCAGGATTAAGGTGGTGTCCTTGCTTGTGCCGAGGGCGTAGATGGTGCTCTGGAGCAACAGCAGCACCAGCCCCAGCGTCACGCGTGCCGTCATGAAGCCGCGCCACAAGCGCTCAAATTCCTGGGGGTTGTCGACCGGTTCGATGCCCGGTTCCAGCAAGGAAGGGCCGAACCAAGAGTGCGTCTCTGGCTGCCGACTCATTCAGGGCTCCGCGCGCTGGCGGTGATCTGCGCAGCAGTACACCCCTTTTTTACCCTGAATCGCCTCCACGGAAGGCACATGGACCGAACAGAGTGCGCAGCGAACCATGTCCAGCGGCTTTGGCGCTGCCTTGGGTGTTTGTTGCTTCAGTTTGGGGTCTGACTGCCGGTTGCTCCGCCAGAGCCAGGCACCCACCAACACCACCAGCAGCACAAGCAGGAACTTCATACCGACCGTCCGAGAATGATCTCCATGACGAAGCGCGAGCCGACGTAGGCCAGCAGCAACAGCCCGGAGCCGATGTACAAGATGCGCACCGCCCGTCGGCCGCGCCAGCCAAACCGGGCACGACCCACCAGCAGGATGGCAAACGCCAGCCAGGACAGGACCGAAAAGATGGTTTTATGGTCCCATTTCAGGGGCTGTGCTGAGCCATAGAGCTGCTGCTCAAACAAAAAGCCCACCAGCAGGGTGGCCGACAACAGAATGAAGCCGGCGCCGACAAAGCGGAAGGTCAGCCGCTCCATCGTCAACAGCGGCATGCCGCTGTGCGGATCGGTGGCCAGGCGGATGCGTTCTTCCGCCCGCATCATGAACCAGGCGTGCACCACTGCCACGCCAAACAGCCCGTAGGACGCAATGCCCAGTGCCCAGTGCAATGGCAGCCAGGGCGAGGCATTGGCATGCAGCGGGTTACCCGGAAACAGCACCGCCAGGATGACGGCGATGGCGCCCAGGGCCGACAGGGTCCAGCGCGTCTGCAGCAGCGGGAAGACCTGGCTTTCAATCGCGTAGACGACGGCGACCAGCCAGGCCGTGACAGATAAGGCGGGCGCAAAGCCGAAGCGGGGCTGGCTGCCAAACAGGCTCCACGCCAATAAAATACCGTGCAGCAGCCAGGCCAGCCACACGGCGCTGCGGGTGGCCTGTGCGCCCAGCCGCGAGGCGCCGATGGCGGACACCCCATAGGCCACGGCCGCACCAAGTGCCAAAGTCAAACTGAAGGGGGAAGCACTGGCTAAAATCATGGGCACAGTTTAGCGTTTTGCACATTGCCAGTGCCTGTTGGCACCCAACCTTGGTTCCGTTCACCGGAATACCCTCTATGGCCTCCGCCCTTACCGACAAACTCTCCCGCCTCGTCAAGGAAATCCGCGGCCAGGCCCGTATCACTGAAGCCAACGTGGCCGACATGCTGCGTGAAGTGCGCATGGCCCTGCTGGAGGCCGACGTTGCGCTGCCCGTGGTGCGTGACTTTATTGCCCGCGTCAAAGAAAAGGCGCTGGGCCAGGACGTGCTGGGCTCGCTGTCGCCCGGTCAGGCGCTGGTTGGCATTGTCAACAAAGAGCTGGCGCTCACCATGGGCGAGGGCGTCAGCGACATCAATCTGGCCGCGCAACCGCCGGCCGTGATCCTTATGGCCGGTCTGCAGGGGGCTGGTAAAACCACCACCACCGCCAAGCTGGCCAAGCATTTGATCGAAAAGCGCAACAAGAAAGTGCTGACGGTGTCGGGCGACGTGTACCGCCCGGCCGCTATTGAACAGTTGAAAACGGTGACGGCCCAAGCCGGCGCCGAGTGGTTCCCCAGCACGCCGGACCAAAAGCCGGTCGACATTGCGCTGGCCGCTTTGGATTACGCCCGCAAGCATTACTTTGACGTGCTGCTGGTCGATACCGCCGGCCGGCTGGCGATTGACGAAGCGCTGATGCGCGAAATCAAGGACTTGCACGCGGTGCTGAACCCGGTCGAAACGCTGTTTGTGGTCGATGCCATGCAGGGCCAGGACGCCATCAACACCGCCCGCGCGTTCAAGGAAGCGTTGCCGCTTACCGGCATCATCCTGACCAAGACCGATGGCGATTCACGTGGCGGTGCGGCCCTGTCGGTGCGCCAGGTTACCGGAGCCCCGATCAAGTTTGCCGGCACCAGCGAAAAACTGGACGGCCTGGAAGTGTTTGATGCCGAGCGTCATGCCGGGCGTATCCTGGGCATGGGCGACATTCTGGCGCTGGTGGAGCAGGTCACCTCGGGCGTCGATATTGCCGCTGCGCAAAAGCTGGCGGCCAAGATCAAGAGCGGCGCCGGTTTCGATTTGAATGACTTTCTGGCCCAGATTCAGCAAATGAAACAAATGGGCGGCCTGGCCAGTTTGATGGACAAACTGCCGGCGGCGATGGCGGCCAAGGCCGGCCAGGTCGACATGAACCGGGCGGAAAAAGACATCCAGCGCAAGCAAGGCATCATCCACAGCATGACGCCGCTGGAGCGCCGCAAACCGGAGCTGATCAAGGCCACCCGCAAGCGCCGCATTGCCGCTGGCGCCGGGGTGCAGGTTCAGGAAGTGAACCGCATGCTCAAGGAATTTGAGCAGATGCAGGACATGATGAAAAAGATGAAGGGCAGCGGCATGATGAAAATGATGAAGCGCATGGGCGGCATGAAGGGCATGCCCAAGATGCCGTTCTGAAACCGGGTGGGACAGACCGCCGCGCCGCGCCGCGCGCCGGTTCTGTCCCGGTTTTATTAGGTCATTTCGGCCTCTAGCCCCCGTAAATCCTGCGCAAGCAGCTATTAAAAAAATAGCGGCTTGACGCCGCTATTTGGTTTGCCCGGTGCTCAGGCCGCGATCAGTCGGGGCTTGGCCAGCTGGCTGGCGTGCAGCCAGGCCCGGCGCAACACGGCCGGTGACTTGGTCTCTTCCGGAATCAGCAGGTAGTTTTGCGCCCGCATGGCGGTACCCAGGCCGACGCGGCTGGTGATCACCGTCATCGGGATGGCCAGCAGCAGCGGCAGCCCAACCGGCAGCAACCAGATCAGGGCGCTGGCATCAATCATGGCGATGCCAGCGGCCAGCGCCACGATCACCAGGCTCATGGGCGCGAGCTGTGTCAGTGCATGGCGCCACGGCACGGCCGCTGCTTCGCGCGGAGGTGATTTCCATTCCAGCTTCAGACCGGTCAGCGCCACCACAACAAACAGCGAGTGCGCCACCATGCGAATAGGCGCTTGCAGCAGGGCAATCAGGGTTTCCAGTACGGCGCTGCGCAGCAGGCTGGCGGTGCCGCCAAACGACTGTTGCTGGCGGTTGATCAGCACGGCGGCGATGCCCAGAATGCGCGGCAAAAACAGCATGCACAGCGTCCAGGACCAGAGCGACACCAGTTCGCCGGGCAACAGCATCCAGTCGGCAATCATCGGCGTGCCCGACAGCCACAGGGCCGTGCCCAGTGTCAGGAAGCTCAGCCACACCGGCGCCGACAAATAGGCCATGGCACCGGTGGCAAACATGGAGCGATGCACCGGGTGAATGCCGGGTTCGGCGATCAGGCGCGAGTTTTGCAGGTTGCCCTGGCACCAGCGGCGGTCGCGTTGCAGTTCGGCCAGCAGGTCCGGCGGTTGCTGCTCGTAGCTGCCCACCAGATCGGCCACCAGCCAGACGTGGTAACCGGCGCGGCGCATCAAGGCGGCTTCGACAAAGTCATGCGACATGATGCTGCCCGACATGCCGCCGGTACCGGCAATGCGCGCCAGCGCGCAATGTTCCATGAAGGGTGCGACACGAATGATGGCGTTGTGGCCCCAGTAGTGCGACTCGCCCATTTGCCAGAACTGCATGCCCAGCGTGAACAGGCGACCCGTCACGCGGGAGGCAAATTGCTGCGCCCGGGCGTGCAGGGTGACGTGGCCGATGGCCTGGGTGGCGGTCTGGATGATGCCGGCGGTGGGGTTGGCTTCCATCAGCTTGACCATGGAGACCAAGCAGTCGCCGCTCATCACGCTGTCGGCGTCGAGCACCACCATGTAGTTGTAATCTTTGCCCCAGCGGCGGCAAAAATCAGCCACATTGCCCGCTTTGCGGTCGGTGCGGCGTTTGCGCAGACGGTAGTAGACCTCGACTTGTTGCTGCTCGGGCTGGCTGGCGAGCTGGGCGCGCAAGTCTTCCCAGGCGGCGCGCTCGGCTTTGATGATGGCCGGGTTGTTGCTGTCCGACAGCACAAACACATCAAAGGCCCGCACATGACTGGTCAGTGCCACCGATTCACAGGTGGCGCGCAGGCCGGCAAAGACCGTGCGCACATCTTCATTGCAGATCGGCATGATGATGGCGGTGCGCGTCGCCGCATCCAGCGTGTGGTGCTGAACTTTTTTGGCTGACAGGCTGTGGGCATCGCCGCGCAGCATCACATAAAAACCCATCATAGCGGTCATGAAACCGGTCACGACCCAAGCCGACAGCAAGGCAAACAGCGCGGTCTGGCCGTACTGCAGCAAAGCGTTGTCGTAGTCGGGCTGCATGTCGGCAAAGAGCCGGGTGGCCAGCACCGTACTGACCAGGGTCAGCAGCATAAACACGGTGCGGCGACGTTTGGCGGCCAGTTGCCACGGCTCCGGCTTTTCCGACCTCTGCGGGCTGGGCGCCACGGGGGCTTGCGCCCGACCGGTCAACTTGAGAACCGGCAACAGGGCGGCGGTGGCGAGGCTGTTCCAGAAACCGCGCCAGGGCCGGGGGGCCATCGAGCCGCGGTTAATCGGCGGTGCCGTGACCGCATTGGGGTGACGTTCTTCGCGCAAAGTACTGCGTCCTTTCAGGGTGTGATCAGGTTGGTCCATGTTTCGCTCAGTGTTTGGTTGTTATGTTGGAGGAAGGCGCGCAGCTCCACGGGTAGCGCCGGATTGATTCGTTGCACGCGCAATGTCATGCGCCAGGCGCCGGTCGCGGGGTTCTTGTAGGCCAGGCTTTCCGTGATGCGGCCATTGGCATTGGCGGTGGCGATGGCCTGCACCGGCGCGTCTTCGGGCAAGGCGTCCAGCGCCGGGCCGGCAAAATCAATCACAAACTGGGTTTGCTGTCCCAAGGCCTCGGTGCCGAGCTTGGTGTAGCCCGTGCCGCGGCGCGATTGCGTCACCCAACCGTTGGGCGGCAACTGCTGGTTTTTGCCCTGCCAGGCAATCTGGTAGGCAAAGTCCATCGATTGACCGGGCGGCGGCATTTTGGCCGGCACCCAGTAGACCGCCACGTTGTCGTGGGTTTCGTCGGGCGTTGTAAATTGCAGCAATTCGACCCGGCCGGCGCCCCAGTCACCCAGCGGCGTGACCCAGGCACTGGGCCGGAGTTCATAGCGGGCTTCGGTGTCTTCGTAGCTTTTGAAGTCGCGGTCGCGCTGCATCAGGCCAAAGCCCTTCAGGCTCTTCATGCTGAACGAGGTCGCCACCGGGGCGGCGGTGTTTTGCAGCGGCCGCCACAGCCATTCGCCTTCGCCGGTGGCGATCATCAATCCGTCAGAGTCGTGCACTTCCGGCCGAAAATCGCCGGGGCGGGGCTGGTTCTCGCCAAAGAAAAACATGCTGGTCAGCGGCGCCAGGCCCAGTGTGGCCACCGGCTTGTCGGTCGGACGCATGAAGATGCGGGCGTGCACTTCGGTCACGGTCTGCTCGCCCGGCTTGATGTCGAAGCGATAGGCCCCGGTCATGCGCGGCGAGTCCATCAGCGCGTAGACGGTAAGCTGCTTGGCGCCGGCGATCGGCTTTTCAAGCCAGAACTCGGTAAAACCGGGGAATTCTTCATTGGTGCCACCGGCGGTATCGACCGCCAGGCCCCGTGCCGACAGGCCGTAGCGTTGGCCCGTACCGAGCGCCCGGAAGTAGCTGGCGCCTAAAAAAGCGACCAGTTCGTCCTTGTAGCTGGCCGAGTTCAGGGTGTTGAAGGCCCGGAAGCCGCCGTAGCCCAGGTTGCCCCACTTTTGCGGCGAGAGTTTGTTTTTGCCAAAGTTGAAGTTGGCCGGGTTGTAGGGAATCGGCTTGACCCCGGTCGGCGTGATCTCGTTGATGCGAACCGAGTCGCCGTTTTTGCCGACATGGAAAAAATTGGCCTCGTAGTCCAGCTTGTCTGCCCGCCACAAGGAGTTGTCCCGGTTGAAGCGGATGTCGCGGTAACCGTCGTAGTCCAGGTTGGCCAGTTCAGCGGGGATGGCATGTGACGCCGGCTTGTAGGCGGCCTGGGCGCGCTGGCGGGCCAGACCGGCGACGTTGTCGAGACCCCAGGCCTGGGCACGTGCCTGACCGGCCATCAAGACCAGCAGACCGGCGACGGTCAAGGCGGCCAGAGGGGCCTGAAAGAGAGGACGGCGAGCGAGAAAAGAAGGTCGAATTAAAGCTTGCATGGTTTGACTAGTGCAAACCCTATGCCAACTTTAAAAAACCTATTTAAATCAACAGCTTGGACCTGTTTTTAAATCAGGAGCCTTGAAAATCGCCGAAAAACCCGCAAAAACCGGTGTTTTTGTCGCCGGAGAGCGACAGCATCTTGCCTTGGAAAGAAGAATCTCTTTTAAATCATGCACTTAGGGCTGTCGCCTGAGAGCGACTCCGCTTCAGGCGGCCGCTGTCGGCGGTGCCGTGCTGTCTGTTTTAAAGAGGCCGGGCGTCAAGCCGTGCTTTTGCATCAGGCGGTAAAACTCGGTCCGGTTGCGGTCGGCCAGGCGCGCGGCATCGGCCACATTGCCGTCGGTGAGCTTGAGCAGGCCGACCAGATAGTCGCGCTCGAAGCGCTGCTTGGCCTCGGCAAACGTCAGCACCTCGACGCTGGGCGAGCGCAGGGCGCGCTCCACCAGCGCCAGCGGCACCAGCGGCGAGGTCGACAGGGCGCAGACCTGCTCCACCACGTTGTACAACTGGCGCACATTGCCGGGCCAGGCGGTGGTGGTCAAGGCTTTGAGGGCTTCGGGCGCGAAGCCGCTCAGGCGCTTGTGGTACTTGCTGGCCAGCTTGACCAAAAAATGATTGGCCAGCAGGGGGATGTCTTCGCGCCGCTCGGACAGCGGCGGCAAGGTCAGGGTGACGACGTTGAGCCGGTAGTACAGGTCAGCCCGGAACTGGCCTTCGGCCATGGCCTGGTCCAGGTCGCGGTGGGTGGCCGAGATGATGCGCACATCCACCGGAATGGACTGGCTGGAGCCCAGCGGCCGCACCATGTGTTCCTGCAGCACGCGCAGCAGCTTGACCTGCAGGGCCGGTGGCATATCGCCAATCTCGTCCAGCAGCAGGGTGCCGCCGTCCGCGGCCTGAAACAGCCCGGCGTGGTTGGCGACGGCGTCGGTGAACGCGCCTTTGACGTGGCCAAATAATTCCGACTCCAGCAGGGCTTCCGGAATGGCGCCGCAGTTCACCGCGATGAACGGTTTGCTGGCGCGTGCCCCGGCCTGGTGAATCGCCTGGGCCAGCAGTTCCTTGCCGGTGCCGCTTTCGCCGCGCAGCAGCACGCTGGCGTCGGATTGCGCCACCATCCGCGCTTCCGCCAGCACTTCCGCCATGCGGCTGGAGCGGCTGATGATCTGGTCTTGCCACGCCTCCGGGCTGCCCTGCTTGGCTGAATGGGCCGGGGCGCTCAGTGACAGGGCCTGGGCAATCTTGTCGAGCAGACTCTTGCCATCAAACGGCTTGGTCAGGTAGGAGAAGACGCCGCGCTCGGTGGCCTCCACCGCATCAGGAATCGTGCCGTGGGCGGTCAGCAAAATCACCGGCAACGACGGGTGTTGCGCGCGGATGTCGTCAAACAGCGCCAGGCCGTCGCGGCCCGGCAGGCGCACGTCGCTCAGCACCAGCTGGGGCCGCTCAATGTGCAACTGGGTCATGGCCGCTTCTGCGGAGGTGACGGCGCTGACGCGGTAGCCTGCCGCCGTCAGCCGGATGGTCAGCAGGCGCAGCATGTCGGCGTCGTCGTCAACCACCAGCAGATGGGGCCCTTGGGCGAGCGACGCTGCCGCGGCTGGTTTGATCGGGGGGCGGGATTCGCTCATGGGGCGGGGGACGGGTTGCTGCGTTTGGCCGGGGGTGACGACTTGGGGGCCGGTGGGTGGCTGGTGAGGCTGCGCTCGATGGCCTTCAGCGCCTCCAGCCGTTCATTGGTCTGGTCGAGCTTGCGTTGCACCTCGCGCGTCTGTTGCGTTTGTTTCTCCAGCTGATCTTCCAGGCGGCGGAACTCGCCATAGCGCGCGGCCAGCAGGCGGGCCAGGGCATGCAGCGACTGCGCCTCCATGCTGTTGTTGGCGAGCACGCGGGCCAGCAGTTCCTGCGCCCGGATCAGTTCAGGCAGTTGCAGCATCTGGCTCAACACCAGGGAGCGCTGCATCTGCTCGGTGGGGCTGGCCCCGTTGTCCAAGCGGGTCGCTTCCTGGCTCAATTCTGTCGGCGACATCAGATGCACCCGTTCGGCATAGGCCAGCATGCGGGCGACGGCCTGGTTCGTGATCGGCGTGGCCGGGCTGGCCGGCGCGACCAGGGGACTGGTTGTTGGCTGGGGGCTGGCCATCACAGACGGCTCCGTGCCAGTGCTTGGCGCCTCGTCCTCGGTCTGGCAGACGGGGCCGGGCGCGGTGGTGGTACTGCAGGCCGCCAGCACCGTCGCCGTGAGGGCCGCCAGCAAGCCGGTCCGGAGCCGGCGCAGGGCATGGGAGGCAGAAGTTTCAGGATTTAAAAACATGGGGAATCTCAATTCTGAAGTGGGCACCGGGTTGGTCCGGTAGCAGCTCGATGCGGCCGCCGTGTGCCGCAATATATTCGTGAACGATGGACAAGCCAATGCCGCTGCCCCGGACCATATCGGTCGGTTGGCGTTCGCCACGGTAAAACGGCTCAAAAATCCGCTCCCGATCTGTCAGAGCCACGCCAACGCCCTGGTCGTGAATGTCGATCCGGACCAGGCCCGGCAGGGTGCTCAACTCGAGCCGGATCAGGCCGTTGAGCGGCGAGTAGCGGATGGCGTTGGACAACAGGTTGGCCAGCACGGTGCCGATTTTTTCGGGGTCGACCTCCACCATCGTCCGCTCGCCGGTGACGGTGACCGACAAGTCGCGCGCACGCCATTGCAGACGCTGCGCGTCCACCTGCGATTCCATCAATTCAAGCAAGTTGGTGGTTTTTCGGTGCAACTGGCGGGCCTCAAACGCGGCCGTATTGAACCGCAGCAAATCTTCAATCTGGCTCTGCAAGACGCCGGTGTTGTGCTTCAGGATTTGGGCAATTTCGAGTTGTTCATGGTTCAGCTCGCCGGCCACACCATCTTCCAGCAGGGAGACCCCTTCCCGCATTGAGGCCAGCGGGGTTTTGAGTTCGTGGGAGATATGGCGCAAAAAGCGCGATTTGTCGGCGTCCAGCTCAACCAGCCGCAGCCGCAGCCAGTTCAGCCGCTGCCCCACCAGCGCCAAGTCAGCCGGGCCCCGGATGGCGATCACCTGATCGAGCCGGTTTTCGCCGAGGCCGACGATGGCGCGCTCCAGCCGCCTCAGCGGCAGGGTGAACCAGATGCCGAAGGCCAGCGCCATGGCGACCGCCAGCGCGATGGCCCAGGTGACTTGTTGCGCCAGGTGCCGGCGGCTGTCTTCCAGCTTGGTTTCCAGTGATTTGTTGCGTTGCTGGATAGTCTGCTGCACCTGCAGCGCGATGGCCGAATTGACGACCGCCAGTTCGCGAAACTCCTGCGCCAGCTGGCGTTCCCGGTCCAGCGCGGTCTCGGGCGGGCCGGTCAGCAGATTGCCCACGGTTTGCAGGTGCGCCAGCCAGTCCCGCTTGCTGCCGCTGGCCAGGCCTTCGGCGGTCATGCTGGCCAGGGTGTTGCTGGCGTCACGGGCCTCGTCGGCAAAGCGCTTGCGCAGAACGCGGTCGTCCAGCACCACCGACTGGCGCGAGGCGCGCTCCATCGAGACACTGAGCTCGCTCAGGGTCTGGGCCAAGCGGCTGAGTTCCAGCGCTTGCGCCGCGCCGTCGCGGCTTTGCAGAGTCAGGTCTTCCAGTGTGAACAGGGCGCGCAGCGAGGCTGCGCCGAGCAAGGCGGCAATCAGCAGAAAAGCGATGACCAGGAGCTGCCGAAACGAAAATCGCTGCAGCATTCTCAACGGGTGTCGGGTGCCGTAGAGCAGGCGGTTTCCCAGCAAGGTGGCCGCCTCAGGCCGGCTCGGCAATGTGTTGGGGGAGCACGTCGCCGCGCAACGAGTAAGAGCGTGTCTCGGTAATCTTGACGTCCACCAACTGCCCGATCATCTCGGTCGGTCCGACGAAATTGACGACCCGGTTGCACTCGGTGCGGCCCATCAGCTCGGCGGCATCGCGCTTGGACGGGCCTTCCACCAAAATGCGCTGCACCGTGTTCAGGCGACTCTCCGAGATGCGCTTGATGCTGTCGTTGATGACCGACTGCAGATGTTGCAGCCGGCGCAGCTTCACCTCATGCGGCGTGTCGTCATGCAGATTGGCCGCAGGCGTGCCGGGGCGCGGGCTGAAGATAAAGCTGAACGAATTGTCAAAGCCAACATCGTCAATCAGTTTCATCATCTTGCCGAAGTCGTCTTCGGTCTCGCCGGGGAAGCCGACGATGAAGTCGCTGCTCATCGCCATGTCGGGCCGGATGGCGCGCAGTTTGCGCACGGTCGATTTGTATTCCATTGCGGTGTAGCCGCGCTTCATCGCCATCAAAATGCGGTCGGAGCCGTGTTGCACCGGCAAATGCAGGTGACTCACCAGCTTCGGAATTTTCTCGTAAGCGGCAATCAGCGCTGGCGTGAACTCGTTGGGGTGGCTCGTCATGTAGCGGATGCGCTCAATGCCGGGAATGTCGGCCACGTACTCCAGCAGCGTGGCAAAGTCGGCCATTTCACTGGAGGGCGATGCGGCGTCGCTCACCATGCGGGCGCGGTAGGCGTTCACGTTCTGGCCCAGCAGCGTGACTTCTTTCACGCCCTGGTCCGCCAGCCCGGCCACCTCGACCAGCACATCCTCAAACGGGCGTGACACTTCTTCGCCCCGGGTGTAGGGCACGACGCAGTAACTGCAGTATTTGGAGCAGCCTTCCATGATGCTGACAAAAGCGGTGGCGCCTTCGACACGCGCTGGCGGCAGGTGGTCAAACTTTTCGATTTCGGGAAAGCTGATGTCGACTTGCGAGCGGTTCTGCCGGTCACGCTGTGCCAGCAATTGCGGCAGGCGGTGCAGGGTTTGCGGGCCAAACACCACGTCCACATACGGGGCGCGGGCAATGATGGCGGCGCCTTCCTGGCTGGCGACACAGCCGCCAACACCGATCAGCACCCCTTTTTCTTTCAGGTGCTTGACGCGCCCCAGATCAGAAAACACTTTCTCCTGCGCTTTCTCCCGCACCGAGCAGGTGTTGAACAAAATCAGGTCGGCTTCTTCCACGTTGTCGGTCGGCTCGTAGCCCTGTGCGGCATTCAGCACATCGGCCATCTTGCCCGAGTCGTACTCGTTCATCTGGCAGCCGAAGGTTTTGATAAAGACTTTTTTGGACATGGAGAGAATTCAGGTTAATTGCTACTGTATTTGTAGCTGCTTGCGCATATAAGACGGGGGCTAGCGCCTGTTTTATATAAATTTCGAGGGGCGGACCAACGCCGTTACTGCCGAGGATACTTGGGCAGCTGGTTGTACGGCGTGTTGCCGTCATCCGTTTTGGGCTTGTCGGCGTCTGAGCCAAAAATGAAGTTCGTCACCGGCTCCATCCCGCTGCGTTTTTCTTGCGCTTCTTCGGGGCTCAGGATCCAGACTTCATGAATCTGCCCCTGCGCATCGCGCCGGTAGTTGACCAGCACGCGGGTGCCGACCAAGGAGCCGGACATCACCAGTTCGTTGTTGACGCCCTTGATGCGGGCGCCCGGCGACAGCCGCTCGGGCGTGCCGCTCATCAGCACCGCCGGCGGCGCCGTTACCTCCAGCAGGCCACGCTTGGCCGCCAGTGGAAACTGGCGCAGCGTGGTTTGCGCCGCGACGGGCATGGGACTGGAGGTGGCCGTGCAGACAAGGGCCAGCATCAGCAGAAAACGGAGCATTGGCAGGGGCAGGCAGCGGTTCATGGTGTTCATCCAGAGGCTGGGGTTTGAGAGGCGAATTCAGGTTGAAGAATCTCAACCTGTAAAAAATCCATTGTAAATCAATAGCTTGGCATCGATGGCATTGATCGACAGAACCAGGGGCGCTCAGCCAGCGGGCGCATCAACAAAAAACCCACATCAACAGCTGCTGATGCGGGTTCTGAATAATTTGGTGGTGATAGGTGGATTTGAACCACCGACATCAGCATTATGAATGCTGCGCTCTAACCAACTGAGCTATATCACCGACAGCCGCAGATTATAGCAACTAGAAGCCGCATTCATCACAGGTTCTTGAAATTTGCTTTGCGTTTGTTCACAAAGGCGTCCATGCCTTCTTTTTGATCGGCGGTGGCAAACAGGGCGTGGAACATGCGGCGTTCAAAACTGATGCCGTCGCTCAGGGTGCCTTCAAACGAGCGGTTGACGGATTCTTTGGCGGCCATGGTGGCAATTTGTGAGAAATCACTGATCATCAAAGCGGCGCCCAGCGCCTCCTCCATCAGCTTGTCCAGCGGCACGACGCGGCTGACCAGACCGGCGCGCTCGGCCTCAACCGCGTCCATCATGCGGCCGGTCAGGGCCAGGTCCATGGCCTTGGCTTTGCCCACGGCGCGTGGCAGACGTTGGGTGCCGCCGGCGCCGGGAATCACGCCCAGTTTGATTTCAGGTTGGCCGAAGCGGGCGTTGTCCGCGGCGATGATGAAGTCGCACATCATGGCCAGTTCACAGCCGCCACCGAGTGCGAAGCCGCTGACGGCGGCAATGACGGGTTTGCGGATTAAGCGAATCTGTTCCCAGTTGCGGGTGATGTAGTCGCTTTTGTACACATCGGCAAAGGTATAGCTGGCCATGGCGCCAATGTCGGCCCCGGCAGCAAAGGCTTTTTCGCTGCCGGTAATGATCATGCAGCCAATGGCCGGGTCCGCATCAAAGGCTTTGAGTGCGGTGCCCAACTCCGTCATCAGCTGGTCGTTCAGTGCGTTGAGTTGCTTGGGGCGATTCAGGGTGATGATGCCGACTTTGTCGGCTTCGGTGCGGACGTTGATCAGTTCGTAGTTCATGCAGTTCTCCGGTTTTTGTTAATGGTTGACATCGAAAGAAAATCAGGCGGCGTTGAGCCACTGGCCAACTCGTTGGCCGTCGCGCGCCACCAGCCGCCAGGTGGTGACGGCCTTGGGCAGTGACAGCGACAGTTTCATCAGTCGCTTGTCGCGTGCCACCAGGGCGATGACCTGGGTGGCCGTGCCCGCATAAAGCAACAAATCATCCAGCTTGCTGAGGCGCCAGTGGGTGGCGGACTTGGCCGTCCCGACTTCAAGCCCCAGCCATTCATCGCCCGCGGCGAACCCGGCGGATTCAGCGGCGCCCCCGCGCAAAACGGTTTTGATCACAATCCCGTTGCTCTCCGCCACGCGCAGGCCGAGGCGTTGCGCGATCTGGGCTGGCTCTTCCAGCACGGCGATGCCTTGCCCGTCGAGCAGTGCCTGGAGGGGCAGGGCTGCGGTGCCATGCACCCAGTGTGCAATCTCTTTGGCAAAAGACCGACCCGAGAGGGCTTCCAGCACATTGGACAGATCACTCTCACGCATGGGGCCACCCTTGCAGCGCAGCCACAAGGCCCGCATCACCGCATCGAGGGTTGTTTGCCCCTCATGACGCAGCGTCAGGTCCAGACACAAGGCCACCAGCGCGCCCTTGGTGTAATAGCTGACCGTGGCGTTGGGCGTGTTCTCGTCCTGCCGGTAGTACTTCACCCAAGCGTCAAAGCTGGCCTGCGCCACGGATTGCACCTCGCGCCCGGGCGTCTGTAGCACCTGGTTGACGGTCTTGGTCAGCAGCTTCAGGTAGGTGGTGTCGTCAACCAGTCCGGCCCGGCGCAGCAGCAGATCGTCGTAGTAGCTGGTAAAGCCTTCAAAAAACCAGAGCAGTTGCGTGTAGTTTTCCTGGGCGTAGTCGTAACGGGTAAATTCGGCCGGGCGCAGTCGCTTGACGTTCCAGGTATGGAAATACTCATGGCTGATGAGACCCAGCAGCGTGGTGTAACCCTCGGATGGCTTGGGTTGCATGGTCGGCGGTTGGGTCGTGTGCGGCAGCAGCGCCGGGTTGCTCAGACGCGGCAGGTCTTTGCGGGTGCAAATCAGCGCGGTGGAGTTGCGATGCTCCAGGCCGCCGTAGCCATCGTCCACGGCGTTGAGCATGAACAGGTAGCTCTGCTGCGGTGGTTGGTTGCTGGCGCGACTGCCGGCCTTGGGGCCGTGCCAGAAACGGATTTCAGCTTCGCAAATCTGTTGCGCGTCGGCCAGCAGCCGGTCGCCGTCAAAGCTGGGGGGCGCGCCGGTCACCACAAAACGGTGCGGGATGCCGCCCGCCACAAAAGAGCCACTCCAGAACTCGCCCATCTCCACCGGGCAGTCCACCAGTTCGTCGTAGTTGGCGGCGAGATAGCGGCCGAAGCCGCTCTTATTGGTTTTTTTGGGTGTCAGTCCGGTGGCAACCTGCCAGTTGGGGGATGCCTTGTTCGCCCGCAGTTCCAGCGCATGGGGCAAGTTTTCCTGGCCTGCGACTTGCAGGAACAGGCTGGTGCCATTGAAGAAGCCGCGCGCTGCGTCCAGCCAGGCGGTGCGGACCGAGTTGTCAAAGGCGTAGATTTCGTAGCTTAGCACCAGCGGCTGGTTCGCCGCGCATTCGGCTTGCCAGCTGCACTTGTCGAGCTGCGTCAGTGCCACCGATGTGGCGCCCTGGTGCGCTTGCAAGCGTTGCAAGCTTTTGGAAAACTCACGCACCAGATAGCTGCCCGGAATCCAGGCGGGCAGGCTGACCCGCTGCAAGGGTGCGGGCTGCGCGATGGTCAGCGTGACCTGAAACAGATGGGCATGCAGGTCTTGCACCCGCACGCTGTAGCCAACGGCAGCGGTGGTCATCAGTTCTTGGCGTCGGTCAGGTGTTTTTCAACTTGGGCGGTGCTGATGGCACCGGGCACGCGGGTGCCGTCCACGAAGACCAGCGTCGGGGTGCCGGTAATCTTGTACTTGCGGCCCAACTCCACGTTGCGCTCGATGGCGGCGCTATCGCAGCTCGCTGCTTTGGGCAACTGGTCCCGCACCATCCAGTCTTGCCAGGATTTGGCTTTGTCTTTGGCACACCAGATGTGCTTGGACTTCTCGGCAGAGTCCGCACTGAGAATGGGGTAGAGGAACATGTGAATCGTCACGTTGTCCACTTTTTGCAGGTCGTGCTCGAAGCGTTTGCAGTAGCCGCAATTGGGGTCTTCAAAGACGGCCAGCTTGCGTTTGCCATTGCCGCGCACGATGGTGAAGGCATCCTTGATCGGCAGCGAGTCAAAACTGATGGCGGTCAGCTTGTCGATGCGTTCTTCAGTCAGGTTGCGGCGTTGTTTGGTGTCGATCAGATTGCCCTGAACCAGGAAATTGCCTTCAGCGTCGGTGTAGAAAATATCGGTACCGTTGACCCGAATTTCAAACAGGCCGGGCATGGGGCTCTTGGTGACCTCGTCGATTTTCTTCAGCTGAGGAATCCGCTCGCCCAGATTCTTGCGAATGGTGGCCTCCTGGGCGCTGACGCTAAAAGCCGCCACCAGAGTGGCGGCCAGCAAGGCGGTTTTCATCAAGTTCATCATCATCCCGTCAATTATTTAAAACCCATGGCTTGGCGTGCGACCCATTGCTTGACCAGGCCGCTCCGTTCAAACCCCTTCATGCCCCAGTTGCGCGCGGCTTGCCAGGGGGCACTCCGTTGCGAAAACAACTGTTGCAGGCCATCCATCGTGGCGCCCATGGTCAACACCGCCGCCTTGCGCGAGCGCTCGTAGCGCCGCAGCAGTTTTTCGTCGCCGACCGAGCGCCAGTACTCGCGCTCGTGCAAGGCCGTTGCCAGTGCCGCCACGTCGCCCAGCCCCAAATTCAGGCCTTGCCCGGCCAGCGGATGAACGTTGTGCGCGGCGTCACCGGCCAAGGCCCACGCCTTGCCGTCATGACGGCCGACCCAGCGATCGGCTTGCGCCTGCTGCAGCGGCCAGGCGCTTCGCTCACTGATCAGGGTGAGTTGGCCCAGGCAGCCTTCACTCGCCGCTACCAACTGCTGGCAGAACTCGTCCGGACTCTCGTCCAGCAGCGCCTGCGCGCGACCCTCTTCAACAGACCAAACGATGGCGACAGAGTTCCCTTCGGGCCCGCCCATCGGCAAAAAAGCCAGAATTTCGCCCTGCGAAAACCACTGGCGGGCGATTTGGGCATGGGGCGTTTCGCACCGCAGCCGGGCAGCGATTGCGCGCTGGTGATAGGGCGTGACCTCAAAGTCAATGCCGAACTCGGCGCGTGTGCTGCTGGTCTTGCCTTCGCAGATGACGGTCAGGGTGGCCGGTTGGGGGGCGTCCAGCAACTCGATGAGGGGTTGAAACCGCACCGCCTCGGCCAGCTGGGCTTCAAGCACCGGCACATCCACAATCCAGGTCAAACCGGGAACCTGGAGGTCGCTGGCGCTGAAGTTCACCTCACCGCCGTCGTCGCCTTTGACCTGCATTGACAGGATTTCGGTCGCGTGCTGGGCATCGGGCCAGCAGCGCAGTGATTCCAGCAGGGCTCTGGATTTGGCATTCAAGGCATAAGCCCGCACGTCGGCCGTTGTCGTCTTTTCGGGTGAATCGTTTTTGGCCACGGTTGGGGCCAGCGACACCAGGCCCACGCGAAGACGTTCACGCGCCAGCAACAGCGCCAGCGTGCGACCCACAATGCCACTGCCGCGAATGCAAATATCAAAGGGTTGAGTCATGTTCGGGATTGTAGAAGCCCGCGCTAAATCCCTATTCAATCAGCCCAATGGGCTCATCACAGCGGTGGCCATCAAAAAAGTGCGCTTTCGGGCATTCACCGATACTTCATTCATTCAGTCTAATAAGGAGTTATATGGATTTTTTGGGTCTTTTTGAAAAGTATTGGCCATTCCTGGCCTTGGGTCTTTGGTGGGCGTACAAGTGGTGGAATTCAAAAAGAGTCATTGCCATGCTGCCAGAACTCAAGAAGGACGGCGCCATCTTTGTCGACGTTAGATCGGCTGGGGAGTTCGCCAATGGGAACGCACCTGGAACAATCAACATCCCCCTGCCGGAATTGGGAAGCCGACTCGGTGAGATACCCAAGTCGTCCCCGGTTGTTCTCTGCTGTGCCAGCGGAACACGAAGCGGCATGGCAAAACTATTGCTAAAGAAGAAGGGCTACCAGAAGGTTTACAACATCGGAACCTGGCGCAAGTTTTTGGACTAATCTTCTTTGGACGGCGTACGGTGTGCACCTTGCGACTGGACCACTCTCCCGCAGGATGCGCCCATCGGTCGCGCTCGCCTTTTTAAGCATTGGCTCGCTGATCATTACAATTGACATCAATCTTCCAGGGCTAAACGAGGACAAAACTGTGCAGCAATGCCGTGTTTTGCCCGTTTGGTTTTGATCTTTTCGACCCCGTTATCTTGCGCGGGTCCGGCACTTCCACGATGCCCCGTTGGGTTCGCTAGTGCTTTGATTTTTAAGGAAATTTCATGAAATGTGGCATTGTGGGCTTGCCCAACGTCGGTAAATCGACCCTGTTTAACGCCCTGACCAAGGCCGGCATCGCCGCCGAAAACTATCCGTTTTGCACCATCGAGCCCAATGTGGGCATCGTGGAAGTGCCGGACGCCCGTCTCGATGCGCTGTCCCTGATCGTCAAGCCGCAAAAGGTGCAGCGCGCGATTGTTGAGTTTGTGGACATTGCCGGCCTGGTGGCCGGCGCCAGCACCGGCGAAGGCCTGGGCAACAAGTTTCTGGCCCACATCCGCGAAACCGACGCCATCATCAATGTGGTGCGCTGCTTTGAAGACGACAACGTGATTCACGTCGCTGGCAAGGTCGATCCGATCTCCGACATGGAAGTGATCCAGACCGAGTTGTGCCTGGCCGATCTGCAGGCGGTGGAAAAAGCCTTGCACCGCGTGACCAAGGCCGCACGCTCCGGTGACAAGGAGTCCATCAAGCTGGTGTCGATTCTGGAAAGATGCCAGGCGGCGCTGAATGAAGCCAAACCGGTGCGGACCCTGGCGTTCAGCAAGGAAGAGTTGCCGTTGCTGACGCAGTTCTTCCTGATCACCGCCAAGCCTGCCATGTTTGTGGCCAACGTGGCCGAAGATGGTTTTGAGAACAATCCATTCCTGGACCGCCTGACCGCCTACGCCAAAGCGCAAAACGCGCCGGTGGTGGCGATCTGCGCCAAGATCGAGGCCGAAATGGCAGACATGGAAGAGGAAGACAAGAAAATGTTCCTCGCCGAAATCGGCCAGGAAGAGCCGGGCCTGAACCGCCTGATCATTGCGGCCTACAAGCTGCTGGGCCTGCAAACCTACTTTACGGCTGGCGTGAAAGAAGTGCGCGCCTGGACCATCCATGTCGGCGATACCGGCCCGCAGGCGGCGGGTGTGATTCACACCGACTTTGAGAAGGGCTACATCCGGGCCCAGACCATTGCCTTTGAAGATTTCATCACCCACAAGGGTGAGCAGGGCGCCAAAGATGCCGGCAAGATGCGCAGCGAAGGCAAGGAATACGTCGTCAAGGATGGCGACGTGATGAACTTCCTGTTCAGTTCCTGATATTTATAAGAAACGGGGCTGTAGCCCCTGTTCTGCCTGCGTAAGCAGCTATTAAAATAATAGCGGTGTCTGTTCGTCTGCTGTGAAGTCATTCGCTTTGACCGTCTACGACAAGTCCACGCAAGATAACTTGTCGGCTGCATTTTTGCGCGAGCTGGCAAAACTTCACGAGAGGCGAAATTATGAAACTCAAAGTCGATACAGAACTGAGTGAATTTGAACGCGATTTGCTGGAGTCCATAGCCCAGGCCAAGCGCGGCGAGGGCCGCGTGACCACGCCCGAGCAGATCATGGCACGGCGCCAGGGCCGCCCAGTGGGCAGCGTCAAGGCCGCGCCCAAGGTGCCCACTACCATCCGCCTATCACCCGACGTGTCCGCCGCCTTTCGTGCGACGTGATGAACTTCCTGGTCATCTCTTGATTTATTCCGAATCGGGCTTTAGAGCTTGAGCAGCTTGCGTAAGAAGCTATTTTATTGATAGTGGGTTCGGGTATTTTTTTGTTTCGGACCGGCGGGGACGGGGCAGCGCTTGGGAGCGACTGAACCTGCGGTTCTTGATGTCGCCCCCAAACGCTGCCCCGTCCCCGCCTAGCGTTGTGTGATTTGCAGGTGGTCGAGCGGGCCTGCCTGCTAGCTGACATTGGGTGCTGCGGTTTCCACTTGACGCGACAGGACGTTATGTCAAGTGGATGGCCTAGCTGGCTGTTCAGCAAAGGTTCCTTTTATGAACACAATTTAAAGATTTCAGAATTCACGATTTAAGGCATTATGCAGTGTCTTGATATTTTTCGAATACCACGACACTGCATTGAAATCTAAAATAATTCAAGCAGGGTACGTATTGCACTTTATTTTTTGTGTTTAGTCCCGCTATTTTCAACCTTAATTACTTTAAGGATTGTTGAATTTTCAATGTCAAGATCACCTGTAATCGCACAAATATCATCAACTTTACATAATTTGAAAATTTTAGGTGCTACTTTCTTATCGGCAACTTCAAAATCAAATGTTCCGGCATCAGGGGTCACGAAATTGCATTGCATTGTGCCGCAATCATAGTATCCAACAATGCGTTGTCCTTTGAGAATTTCAGCATAGGATGAAATAGAAATTGATGAAATGGAAATCATTAAAAATGCGATGTTAATATATTTTTTCATTGAATTATTCTAAGATAAACACCATAAATTTTAGTAAATTAAGTAGTTTAATAGGTGGTTAACTACTTGAGATTGTGATTAATTTTTTTATACAGATCGCGACGTTCGACTGGAGTGTTGAATTGGCATAAATTTATTGTACAAATTATTTTTTTTCTATTAATAAATAATTTTATTTTTTTAGCCACAAAATCAAATAGCCATTCTGCGAAATCCCCTCCATATTTTTGTGCTTGACAACCTCCACACGAACCATTGCCATGTAATTTTTTATATTTACGACATGTATTGCAGATACCTTGGCTCATGATTACTTCCTTGCTATCCTAATAGTTTTCTTGACTTGTCTCACAAGAAGTTAGACCGATAAATATTTAAAAAATATTCGGCAAAATTCAGATTAACAAATACTATATTGAGGGTTGGCTATTCCTTATTTACTTTTCTATTTTTGTTTTAATGAAATTAACTCAAATTTCCTAGTTGATGAATCAGGGTATTTTTTCTTTATTTCTGAAATGGCATTTATTTCGCTTTCAGCCTCAATCGTTGCTGTATTTGGACCTTGTTTTGAACTACCAGTTGAATTTGAAATGTAGAATCTAATTTCGTATTTAATTTTCGCCATTTTATGCCTCGTTGTAAATCAAGAAATCTAAATTTTATTTATTTATCTTCGTTAATTATGTTAATCAAATCTATTGCAGATAAACTTGGGGATACAACTGTTAGCTGTCCAATTCGATGAATTTTTTCATATCTTGGATCATCCTTGGATAAGGCAGTAATCCATTTAACACGTCTTAAGTGCATAAGATCAGCACGTGTTTTTGTCTTTGCAACGCTTATCCAATTATTGAAGTCATTTTCATAATCCCCAACGATATTCCCAATAAGCAAATACCCAGATGCTGATGAAGGGCAAATAACAAAATCGCCATCATTTATGGAATAAGCGAAATTCCACGGTATGTTTGCTTGTGTTTTTAGAACTCTTTCATTTCCATCTTCATCAGGGTACAAAATTCTAAATTTTTCCAAGTAGTCAGAGTAGTTGTTTTTGAACATTCGAAGGTCGCCCATTCCTGCCCAACCTATCGCAATGTAACCCTCTACTCCAGGTGACGGCGGAAATGGCCCATTTTTTGAGTTGAACGCCTCCAATTGATCACCTCTTTCGCCGACGAACACCCCCCATACTTTTGCTTTAACTTGGTCATTCATTGTTAGCTCCGTTTAAAAAAACAATGAAGCAATCCTAAGATATATTTAAGATAGTTGCAAGATGTATTTAAGCTATTTTTGTATTTTTTTAAAATTTTTCATGCCATCTTTTTTTAAGCACCACTCACGCCAACATCGGCGTCCTAAACTGTTGCTAACCGATCCAGGTCAAATTTCATCGTTGAAATAGTGTTCGTAAAACGGTCGTATTGTTGACACCCAAAAACAAGGCTAGCGTGCCACCTGTTTTGATTGTTTCGTGTCAATCAACTGATCCACAAATCAATGTGATGCAAACGTATGGGTTTGTGGCTTGAGTCATTCTTTTTTGTAAGCTTAAAAATCCGCTAGCCGCCGTGCAGAAAGCGTAAAAAGCTATAAAAATCATAGCGTTTTGGGGCGTTTGACCTGAGGCCGTCAACACGTCAAGTCGGTGGGGATGAGGCAGCGCGTGGGTGCGACATCAAGAACCGCAGGTTCAGTCGCTCCCACGCGCTGCCTCATCCCTGCCCGATGTTTAAGGGCCAAACAGGCCAACCAGTGCCGCTGTCATCGTCAGGTAGCGGGCAAACTTGCCAATCGCCATGTAGGCCAGGCAGGGCCAGAACGGCAGTTTGAGCCAGCCGGCGACGGCACACAGCGGGTCGCCGATGCCCGGTAGCCAGGCCAGCAGGCAGGCTTTCGGGCCGATGCGTTCCAGCCAGTCCAGCGCCCGCAAATGATGTTTGGAATGCTGGTAGCGATCAACCACTTTGTGCGACGCCAGGCCCATGGCCCACGTCACGGCGCCGCCCAGGGTGTTGCCGGCGGTGGCGACCAGGATGGTCGGCCAAAAAAGGGCCGGATTCAGCTTGACGAGACCAAACACCACCGGCTCGGAGCCTAGGGGAATGAGCGTGGCCGAAATGAACGACACGACAAACACCGTGCTCAGGCCGAATTCGGGCAGCGCCAGTAGTTTGAGGAGGTGATCGATCCAGGTGGGCATGGGTGCGTGAGTATAGGGTTTACGTTTTAATTGCTGAAATTTTGGGCAGTTAGAATTCACCTCTGGCTTTTTGCCGCCCCCCCTGTTTTAACCCTGCACAAGGTCTCATCGTCATTCATTTGTCCGCATGAACATTGGTCCCTATTCGCTCGCCAATCCGTTCTTTGTCGCCCCCATGGCGGGGGTGACGGATCGACCGTTCCGTCAGCTTTGCAAGAAGTTGGGCGCGGGCTATGCCGTGAGTGAAATGGTCACCAGCCGGCCGGATTTGTGGGGCACGCTGAAAACCTCGCGCCGTGCCAACCACGAAGGCGAGCCCGGCCCGATCGCGGTGCAAATCGCCGGCACCGAGCCGGGGATGATGGGCGAGGCGGCGGCCTACAACATTGACCGGGGCGCACAGATCATTGACATCAACATGGGTTGCCCGGCCAAAAAAGTCTGCAGCAAATGGGCCGGTTCCGCCCTGATGCAGGACGAAACGCTGGCCTTGTCCATCGTCGAGGCCGTGGTGGCCGTCTGTGCGCCGCGCGGTGTGCCGGTCACGCTCAAAATGCGCACCGGCTGGTGCCAGGCGCAAAAAAATGCCGTGGTGCTGGCCCGGGCCGCCGAACAGGCGGGCGTGCAGATGATCACGGTGCACGGGCGCACCCGCGAACAGGGCTACAACGGGCAGGCCGAGTACGACACCATTGCCGCCGTCAAGGCCGCGGTGCGCGTGCCGGTGGTGGCCAACGGCGATATTGCGTCGCCCGAGAAGGCGCTGCAGGTGCTGGCCGCGACCCAGGCCGACGCCGTGATGATCGGTCGCGCGGCGCAGGGCCGGCCCTGGATTTTTCGCGAAATGGCGCATTTCATGGCGACCGGCACCCATCTGGCGCCGCCACTGGTGGCCGAGGTCAAACAGCTGTTGCTGGACCATCTGCAAGACCATTACGCGCTGTACGGCGAATACTCCGGCGTGCGCACGGCGCGCAAGCACATTGGTTGGTACGTCAAGTCCTTGCCCGGCGGCGAGGACTTTCGGGCGCGCATGAATTTGATCGAAGACTGCGGCCACCAGACCCGTGCCGTGGCTGATTTTTTTGACGGGATGAACGCGCAGATGGACCGGATGCCGGCGGCCGTTCCAAATGGTTTGCAAAGCGAGAAAGAAAAGCACATGGAAAAAGCAGCATGAGCACGATGCACATAGAAGAATGCGTGCGCAACAGCCTGACGGACTACCTCAGGGACTTGGGCGAAAGCGAGCCCAACGGCATGTACAACATGGTGGTCAACGTGGTGGAAAAACCGCTGCTTGAAGTCGTCATGCAGCATGCCGACAACAACCAATCCAAAGCCGCCCAGTGGCTGGGCTTGAACCGCAACACCTTGCGCAAGAAACTGCTGGAACACAAGCTGATTGAGTGAGCCGTGCGCCAGCGCTTGTGAGCCTCACTTTTTTTATCGATTACTTTATTTAAACCCATGAACGCACTCTTATCCGTCTCCGACAAAACCGGCATCGTTGAATTTGCACAGGCGCTGCACGCGCTGGGCATCAAGCTGCTGTCCACCGGCGGCACCGCCAAATTGCTGGCCGATGCCGGCCTGCCCGTGACCGAAGTGGCGGAAGTCACCGGTTTCCCCGAAATGCTGGACGGCCGAGTCAAAACCCTGCACCCCAAAGTGCACGGCGGCCTGCTGGCCCGGCGCGACCTGCCCGAGCACATGGGGGCCATCAAAGCGCACGGTATCGACACCATCGACTTGCTGGTGGTGAATCTTTACCCGTTTGAGTCGACCGTCGCCAAGCCCGGTTGCACGCTGGAAGATGCGATTGAAAACATCGACATTGGCGGCCCCGCCATGGTGCGCAGCGCAGCCAAGAACTGGAAAGACGTGGCGGTGTTGACCGACGCCTCGCAGTACGCCCAAGTGCTGGCCGAGTTGACCGACGGTGGCCTGACGCTCAAAACCAAGTTTGCCCTGTCGGTGGCTGCGTTCAACCGCATCAGCCAGTACGACGGCGCCATCAGCGACTATTTGTCGTCGATCACCTTTGAAGAAGACAACAGCACGCCGGCGCGCCAGTTGTTCCCGGCCCAGGCCAACAGCCAGTTCATCAAGCTGCAAGACCTGCGCTATGGCGAAAACCCGCACCAACAAGCCGCCTTCTACCGCGACCTGAACCCGGCCGCCGGCTCCTTGGTGACGGCCGTGCAATTGCACGGCAAGGAACTGAGCTTCAACAACATCGCCGACGCTGACGCGGCGTGGGAATGCGTCAAGAGCTTTGACGCCAGCAAGGAAGCGGCCTGCGTCATCGTCAAGCACGCCAACCCGTGTGGCGTGGCGGTGGGCGCCGACACGCTGGAAGCCTACAGTAAGGCGTTTCAGACCGACCCGACCTCCGCTTTTGGCGGCATCATTGCCCTCAACCGCACGCTGGACGAGCAGGCTGCGCTGCAAATCTCAAAACAGTTCGTTGAAGTGCTGATGGCGCCGGATTACACCCCCGAGGCGCTGGAAGTGTTCAAGACCAAGGTCAATGTGCGCATCCTGAAAATCAGCCTGCCCACCGACGGCAGCCAGGGCCGCAACACGATGGACATCAAGCGCGTCAGCTCCGGCCTGCTGATGCAGACTGCCGACAACCACACGCTCACGCTGGCCGACCTCAAGGTCGTCACCAAGGTGCAACCGACGGCACAGCAGTTGCAAGACCTGTTGTTTGCCTGGAACGTGGCCAAGTTCGTCAAGAGCAACGCCATCGTGTTCTGCAAAGATGGCATGACGATGGGCGTCGGCGCCGGTCAAATGAGCCGCCTGGACTCGGCCCGCATCGCCAGCATCAAGGCGCAACATGCCAACCTGTCATTGAATGGCACGGCGGTCGCCAGCGACGCCTTCTTCCCGTTCCGCGACGGTCTGGATGTGGTGGTAGACGCCGGTGCGACCTGCGTCATCCAGCCCGGTGGCTCGATGCGCGATCAGGAAGTGATCGATGCCGCCAACGAGCGCGGTGTGGCGATGGTGTTCAGCGGTGTGCGCCATTTCCGCCATTGAACGGGCTTACTGCCGCGTGATCGGTGTTAAGTAAAAAAAAGCGGCCTGGTGCCGCTTTTTTTATGGGAAGGCCCAGTCAGGCGGGCTGCTTGCGCGACACCGCCATGGGTGGCGTGCCTTCCTTGAAGAGTTGCCGAATTTGTTGGCGCAATTCCGGGGAGTCTTCGTGGTGATGAACCGCGACGGCGTGCTGAACGGCTGCCTCCAGCAGTTCTTGGTCCGTGTCAGCCGCGATCGCTACCGAGCAATTCATGTCACTTGGAAATTCCCGGCAATCCACGTATTGGCGTGTCATGTCAACCTCCCTATCAAGTTAATGACGATGCAGAGGCTCGGATTGCCGCGCAGAGTTGTCAGCAATGGCGTCGGGCCGGGCGCTCTGCAATTGCGAACGGTGCCGCTCTTTTCTTATAGTCAAAAAAATCAAATCTGCAAGAAATTTTTGTCAAACACCGTGTTCAATTTGACGGCCGAGATCCACGCCAGACGCACCCCATCGGCGGGGTAACCCGATGGATTGACCGTGGGCAAGCCGCGGGTGGCCCCCCAGATTCATGCCGCCCTTGACGTCGCTCACGTTGGGGCAGCCAGCGGCCTGCCGTTGAGAGGCCATTTTGAGGAGTGATTTTCAATGGCTAATCAGGCTGTAGCCCCCGTTAAATAAGCGTTGTAAGCTATTGTTTAGATAGCGATTTGAAGACCTCATGCGCCACGGCCACGGTGGTGGCGATGTCGTCATCGGTGTGTGCGGCGCTCACAAAACCGGCTTCGAACAGGGCCGGCGCAATGTAGACGCCACGGTCCAGCAGCCCGTGGAACAGTTGGTTGAAGCGGGCGCTGTCGGTCTTCATGACGGCCGGGTAGTTTTGCGGCAGCGCGTCCAGCAGGAAAAAGCCGAACATGCCGCCCTCGCTGTCGCTGCAGAACGGAACGCCGGCCTGCTGCGCCGCCGCGGTCAGGCCATCGACCAGCAAGCGGGTTTTGCGCGACAAGTCGTCGAAAAAGCCGGGCTTTTGAATTTCACGCAGCGTGGCCAGACCGCAGGCGGTGGCCACCGGGTTGCCGGACAGCGTGCCGGCCTGGTACACCGCACCCAGGGGCGCCAGCTGCTCCATCACGGCCCGTTTGGCGCCAAAGGCCGCCAGCGGCATGCCGCCGCCAATGACCTTGCCCATCACCGTCATGTCGGGCTCAAAGCCGGGGATGTCACGGGCGTAGACGCTTTGTGCGCCGCCCAAGGCGACCCGAAAGCCGTTCATGACTTCGTCAAACACCAGCAAGGTGCCATACTGGGTGCACAGTTCGCGGCAGCGTTTCATGAAGGGCACCGAGGCGCGCACGAAGTTCATGTTGCCGGCAATCGGCTCAATCATCAGGCAGGCGATGGTGTCGCCGTGCAAGGCAAAGGCTTCTTCCAGCTGGCCAATATGGTTGTATTCGAGCACCAAGGTGTGCTGCACCACCTCGGGCGGCACGCCGGCGCTGGTGGCGTTGCCAAAGGTGGCCAGACCGGAGCCGGCCTTGACCAGCAGCGCGTCGGCATGGCCGTGGTAGCAGCCTTCAAACTTGATCAGTTTGCTGCGGCCGGTGGCACCGCGGGCCAGCCGGATGGCGCTCATGGCGGCTTCGGTGCCGGAGCTGACCAGCCGCACCATGTCCATCGACGGCATCAGTTTCAGGATTTCTTCCGCCAGCTCGACTTCGCGTTCGGTCGGGGCGCCGAATGAAAAACCTTCCAGCGCCGCTTCTTGCACCGCTTTCAGGACGGCGGGGTGGCCGTGACCCAGAATCATCGGGCCCCAAGAGCCGATGTAGTCGATGTAACGTTGGTCGTTGGCATCCCACATGTAAGCCCCTTGGGCGCGCTTGATAAAGCGGGGCGTGCCACCGACCGCCTTGAAGGCCCGGACCGGGGAGTTGACGCCGCCGGGGATGACCCGCTTGGCGCGTTCGAACAGCGTGTGGTTGTGATCAGTGTTTTGTGTCATTAGAGGGGAAATCCAGCGTGGAAAAAGAAGAGGGTTCGTCGGAGTCTGCTTCGGTATCCTCTTCAGGGAGGGCCCAAAATAACCGGTCCGGCACGATGTGCCCCATACCGGGGCGAAAGCCGCCTTCCAGGCAGCGATCCAGGTAGCTCAGTGCTTCGGTGAAGGATTCCGCCAGGTCGTCGCCGCTGGCCAGCAGGGCGGCCAGCGCGGCCGACAGGGTGTCGCCAGCCCCGGAGAACACCGCCTCGAAGCGTTCAAATTTTTCGCTGGCGAGCACGGCCAGCGAGGACGCCAGCACGTTGTCAATGAACTGGTCGGGCAGCGGAATGCCGGTCACCAGCGTATAGGACACGCCCAGTTCTTGGGCGGCGCGGGCAATGTCGCGTGCCCCCGGGCTGCGCTCAGTGCTCCAGTCGGGCAGCAGCCAGCGCCACAAGGTGCTGTGGTTGCCCACCAATACGGTGGTTTGGGGCAGGATCAGTTCTTTGAAAGCATCCAGGTACAGGTCAATCTGGACTTCATCCCACCAGGACAGGTCGGGCATGTAGGCGATCAGGGGCGCGTCCGCGTAGTCGGCCGCAATGCCGGCGATCACGCTGAGATTTTCCGGGGAGCCGACAAAGCCGACTTTGATCACCTGGACCTGGACATCTTCCAGGGCGGCACGCGCTTGCTCTGTCACGGCGTCTTCGTCGAACGCAAAGTGATCGAAAATCTCGGCGGTGTCGCGGGCGTAGGCGCCGGTCACGATCGGCAGCGGATGCGCACCCACCGATGCAATGGCCGTGACATCCGCGGCCAGGCCGCCCGCACCGCTGGGATCATTGGCGTTGAACACCATGACGCAGGCGGGATGCGTCGCTTGCGTCGGCTCTTCGTCTATAAGGGAAACCATGGGTGGTTGCATGAGCGGGCCCGTATTTTTCTTCAGGCAGAATATCGTGAGTTGTAGTGTGTGGCGTTTGAAGCCCGCACGCCGTCTTTATTCGATGATTACATTCTATTGGAAGGCTTTTTAAGCTGTGAGCGAGACCAAAACCTGGATGTGCCTGATTTGTGGCTGGATCTATGACGAAGAGACGGGCGACCCCGAGCATGGCGTCGCGCCGGGAACGCCGTGGCGTGAGGTGCCTCTCAATTGGACCTGCCCGGAGTGCGGCGCCCGCAAGGAAGACTTCGAAATGGTGCAGATTTGAGGCCGTTTGCCCAACATGTGCATCGTTACTTTTGTTAAATGCCAGTTCAGGAGCCATGTCTTGTGAATACGACGGGATCAACTTTCAAAGTGCTGGTGATTGACGACAGCAACACCATCCGGCGCAGTGCCGAAATATTTCTCAAGCAGGGTGGGCACGAAGTCATGCTCGCTGAGGACGGTTTCGATGCCCTGGCCAAGGTCAATGACTACCAGCCGCATCTTATTTTTTGCGACATCCTGATGCCCCGGCTTGATGGTTATCAAACCTGCGCCATCATCAAGCGCAATGCCCGATTTGCCGGCGTGCCGATTGTCATGCTGTCGTCCAAGGATGGCGTCTTTGACAAGGCGCGCGGACGCATGGTCGGGGCGCAAGACTATTTGACCAAACCGTTTACCAAAGACCAGTTGTTGCAGGCTGTTCAGCAGTTTGGCACCGTAATGCAAGGAGAAAATTGATGGCAATCCAAAAAGTTCTGATCGTGGACGATTCAAAAACTGAATTGATGTTCATGACGAATTTGCTGCAGAAAAACGGCATGTCGGTCCGCACCGCCGAGGGCGCTGATGAGGCGCTGCGCCGGCTGTCCGAGGAAAAGCCCGATTTGATTCTGATGGATGTGGTGATGCCCGGCCAGAATGGGTTTCAGCTGACACGCTCCATCAACCGGACGCCTGAATATGCCGGCATCCCGATCATCATGTGCACCAGCAAGAGCCTGGTGACTGACCGTGTCTGGGGCATGCGCCAGGGGGCGCGCGACTACATCACCAAACCGGTCGATGCGGCCGAGTTGATGGTCAAGATCAAGGCTTTGGGTTGAACTCCGCAGGACTGCATGGCTAATCGCGAAGCGCTCCGGGAACTCCAGACCCGTCTCGCCAGCCGATTGCAGGCGGCGCGCTCTGAGGGCGTGTCTGCCTCGTGGCTGGCGGTCAAAGTGGGGGAGTTCAACTGCCTTTTCCCGCTGTCGCAATCGGGCGAAATATTCCCGCTGGCTCATATTCAGCGGGTGCCCTATGCCCGTCCCTGGTTCATGGGCGTGATCAATCTGCGCGGCGCTTTGTATGGCGTTGTGGATCTGGCCAGCTTCATGGGCGACGGGGCAACGCGACTGAGAGGCGAGCAATCGCTGGCTGAATCCAGTGTCATCACGTTCAATGCGGCGCTGGAGCTCAATTGTGCGTTGTTGGTGGATGGCTTGGCCGGGCTGCGCAAACGTGATGCGTTCTCTGACGCCGTGGCGCCCCCAGAGGGTTCGCCGGCTTATTTCGGTAACCGGTTTACCGACCTCAACGGCGAGCACTGGCAGGAGATCAACCTCCAGTCCTTATCTCAACTTCCCGAATTTCTCAGCATTAGCGCTTAAGTTTCTACCTAAGGTTCCCTTATGTCCGTTGTCGATCAACTGAAAAACATGTTTGCAAAAAAGGTGCCCGACTCCGAGGAAGATTCCCGGTTGAGTCTGGCCATGCCGGACGCCGCGATGGAGCCGGGAATGCTTGGGCAAATCAAGGGTGAACCAGCGCTGAATACCGCTGACGAGTCTGATGAAGATTCGCCCGACTTGATTGCCCTGCCCATTCTCGGAAAGAAGACAGTCGTTCAGCATCAGCGAATGCTGTCGATCTTGCTGGGCTTGGCCTTGGTTTTGCTGGCGGCGGTGACGCTGGTGGCCTTAAGTCAGGGTGACCGGGTGGCGCAACAGATGGAGGCCACCGGCAACTCTTTGATGCAGTCACAACGGTTGGCGAAATCGGTATCGCAGGCCTTGGTGGGGGGCGCGCAGGCCTTTCCGGACGTGGCCGATAGCTCGGGTGTTCTGGCCAAGTCGGTGCGCGGTCTGAAAGCCGGTGATCAAGAGATGAGTCTGGTGGCTTTGAGTGCTGACTACCAGCCGGAGCTGGACAAAATCACGCCCTTGGTGGAGCGCGCTGAAAAGCATGCCGCCACGGTGATGGCGCAGCAGAAAATCCTGACGCAGGTGGGGGCCGCGCTTCGCCTGATCAATCGGCAGTCTTCCGATCTGCTGGAGATCGCCGAGACCGTGTCCTCTCTCAAGCTGCAGCAAAATGCCTCCTCCGCCGAAATTTCGGCGGCAAGTCAGTTGGTGATGTTGACGCAGCGCATTGGCAAGTCGTCCAATGAGTTTTTGACGGTTGAGGGTGTGAATCCCGAGGCAGTTTTCCTGCTGGGAAAAGACTTGAATTCGTTCAAGGAAATTTCACAGGGCTTGCTGGATGGCAGCCCCGAGTTGCGGTTGACAGCCTCCAAAGATCCGCAAACGCGTGAACAACTGGCGGCCTTGATCAAACTGTTTGAAGAGACGCGTATGCAGGCTGGCGCCATTCTGGGCAATCTGCAAGGGCTGGTGTCGGCGCGTGAGGCGCAAGTTTCCATTGTGAGTGACAGCGAACCGCTGCGTCGCAATCTGGAAGCGCTGCAGAGCAAACTTTCGGCCCACACCGGGCTTGGCGTTGGCGCCTTGGCGGTGCTGGTCGGCTCCGCTTTGTTTGCCCTGCTTTGTGCCGCCGGCCTGTCTTATGTCCAGTTGCTGGACAGTCGCAAGCGCCAGGTTGCCGCCGAGGCGCAGCGAGTCGATGCCGAGCACCAGGAGCAAGAGGCGAAGCGGGTGAACGATGCCAACCAGGCTGCGATTTTGCGTTTGATGAATGAGTTGCAGACGGTGGCCGAGGGCGATTTGACGCAAGAGGCGACTGTCACCGAAGACATTACCGGCGCCATTGCCGACTCCGTGAACTACACGGTGGAAGAATTGCGATCGCTGGTGGGGAACGTGCAAAACACAGCGGCCCGCGTGGCGCAGACCACCGCCGATGTGGACACCACGTCCACCGAGCTGTTGGCCGCTTCCAACGAGCAATTGCATGAAATTCGGGAAACCGGTCGCTCGGTCGTCGAGATGGCCTCCCGGATTAATGAAGTGTCGGTGCAGGCGCAAGAGTCCGCCTCTGTGGCACGGCAGTCGCTGCGCGCCGCCGAGGTGGGCTTGCAGGCGGTGCAAAACGCCATTGGCGGTATGAACTCGATTCGGGACCAGATTCAGGAGACCTCGAAACGGATCAAGCGTCTGGGTGAGTCATCCCAGGAAATTGGTGAAATCACCGAGCTGATCTCCGACATTACCGAACAGACCAACGTGCTGGCGCTCAATGCGGCCATTCAGGCCGCCTCCGCCGGTGAGGCCGGTCGCGGCTTCTCGGTGGTGGCGGAAGAGGTGCAGCGGCTGGCCGAACGCTCGGCCGATGCCACGCGCCAGATTGCGGCGCTGGTGAAGGCGATTCAGACCGACACCCAGGATGCCGTGGGCGCCATGGAGCGCTCCACCCAGGGCGTGGTGGAAGGGGCCAAGCTGTCGGATAACGCCGGTACCGCCCTGACCGAAATTGATCAGGTGTCGCGTCGGCTGTCCGAGTTGATCGAGCAAATTTCCAGTTCCACTTCGCGGGAAGCGAACCTGGCCAATGTGGTGGCTGAAAATATCCAGCACATTTTTGCGGTGACCGAACAGACTGGCGAGGGCACGCGCTCCACCGCCACGCAAGTGCGCGAGCTCTCCAAAATGGCTGAAGAATTGCGCCAGTCTGTGGCCCGGTTCAAGATTTCCTGAGCTGAATAAGTTTGAATTTGTTATCCCCAGGAGTGCACGAACCCATGCAACCGAACGCTGCCCTGACTGGCGACAATGAACTCGCGACCCATGATCTCGGGCCTTTGGCCTGGGTGCTCGATGAGTTGCGCAAATCATTGGATGGTGCAACCAAAGCCCTGCGCCGATTTGTGCGTGACGCCGAACTGGCGCGTGGTTCCGATCTGGCCGCGCTGGACGCCAGCCAGTTGCGCATTGCCCGACAGCAACTGCATCAGGCCGTGGGTGCCCTGGAGATGGTGGGATTGGCCGCACCGGCAAAGGTCTTGCGCGCCATGGAGGCGCTGGCCCAGC
The DNA here is from genome assembly GCF_012927445.1 of Rhodoferax sp. GTDB lineage: Bacteria > Pseudomonadota > Gammaproteobacteria > Burkholderiales > Burkholderiaceae_C > Rhodoferax. Next base: position 682,085 of record NZ_JABBPD010000004.1, on the reverse strand, counting down.
GTTTTGTGCAGCGCCCCGAGCTTTGCAGCGATGAAGCCGCCAACAAGGTGGAGCGGGCCAGTTTTGCACTGACTGAATACCTGGAAGGCGTTCTCAAGGGCAAAAATGCCTCGTCGGTCGCCTTGTTTCCCCAGTACCGCGATGTGCTGGAATTGGTAGGCGAGGATCGCGTGCACCCGGCCGATTTGTGGCCGTTTGAGTGGCGCTGGATTGACGTGGCGCTGCCGGAAGAGGCGATGCCGCTGGCGTACGACTCCGCTGTTAGGGCCCGTCTTGACGGGTTGATCCTGAAAGTGGTCAAGTCGGGTGATGTGGCCGCAGCCAAAGCCATGCACGATATCAGCCTGGGTTTTGCCGCCGAGCAAAGTACGCTGGAGCCGCGCGTTTTCTGGAAAATTTGTGCCGCCTATTTTGAAGCCGTGTCGCTGGGGCTGTGTCCCTCCGATGTGTATGGCAAACGGGCTGCGTCCCGTATTCTTTTGCAATACCGAACACTGGCCCGTGGCGAGGCCGGAATTTCTGATCGTTTGATTCAGGATTTGCTGTTTTTCTGTGCGCAAGCGGTTCCAGCCCATGCGGTTGATGCGCCCGTGCTGGCGGCGGTTCGCGCCGCTTATGGGTTGACCCAGACCAAATCGTTTGATTACGAGACGCCCCAGTTTGGACGTTTTGATCCGGCGCTGCTGGTGCAGGCCCGCAAGCGGATTGCCGCCGCCACCGAGACCTGGTCGGCGCTCGCTGGCGGGGATACCAACCGCTTGAAGGCGGCGACGGACCAATTCAGCCTGGTGACCGATTCGGTGCTGAAACTGCACCCCGAGAGTGGTGATTTGGTGCGCGCCTTGACGCAGTCCATCGACGCTACCGTGCGCTCGGGCGAGGCGCCAGCGCCGTCACTGGCCATGGAAGTGGCCACGGCGGTGCTGTACCTCGAAGCCGCCTACGAAGATCTGGATCCGACCGACTCCCACATGGCGGAACGCAGTGCCAGCCTGGCGCGGCGGCTGGAAAACGTCAATGCCGGCGGAGAAACCGAGCCGCTCGAAAAGTGGATGGAAGACCTGTACCGCCGGGTCAGTGATCGGCAGATCATGGGGAGCGTGGTCGATGAGTTGCGAGCGACGCTGGGCGAGGTGGAGCTATCACTGGATTCTTTCTTTCGCAACCCGCATGACAAAGTCCCTTTGCATGAGGTGCCCAGCCAGCTGGCGCAGATGCGCGGCGTGTTCTCGGTGTTGGGGCTGGATCAAGCCGCATTGGCCGCGTTGCGCATGCGGAGCAGTGTCGAAAGATTTCTGGTTGACGAGGTCGACGTGGAGTCCGCGCGAACCGGTATTTTCGAGAAGTTGGGCAACAGCCTGGGTGCCCTTGGTTTTTTGATCGACATGCTGAGTTATCAGCGCGAACTGGCCAAAAAACTCTTTGTCTATGACGAAGAACTGGGTGAGTTCAAGCCCCTGATGGGGCGGCAAAAGCCTGCTGAGATCGTGGCAGAAGCGAGCCCCAGCGTTGCCGCCGAGCGGCTTGCGGCCGTGGCGTTGCCGGTTGAAATCCCGCCAGCGGAACTTCCGGTTGAAGTGGCTTCGCCCGTGTTGGTTGCGCCGCCTGAAGTGCTGCCAGTGGCAATTGCTGCGACGCTGGACGATGACGAACGTGAGTTGAAGGATATCTTCCTGGAAGAAGCGCGTGAAGTAGTGCAAACCGGGCTGGAAGCGACCCGGAATCTGGCCAGCGATCCCGCCGACCTGGGGCAGCAGAGCACGCTGCGCCGCTCCTTCCATACGCTCAAGGGCAGCGCACGGATGGTGGGCCTCAACGAGTTTGGTGAGGCATCCTGGTCCATGGAGCAGTTGCTCAATGCCTGGCTGGCAGAGCAAAAACCGGCCAGTAATGAATTGGTTAATCTTGCCGACAAGGCCATGCAAGGCTTGGGTCGCTGGGTCGAGGCGATCGCGAATGGCGATGACGCACCGTGGACTGCGCAGCCTTTTCGCAAGGCGGCCGATGGCCTGCGTCTGGACGACCGCGTGGTGGATCTGCTGCTGCCGGGTGACGAGGTGCCGGCGCCAGTGTCCGCGCCCGCAGAAGAAACGCCGCCTGATTTCGTTTCTACCCAACTGTTTGATTTTGATGTAACGCAAGCCTTTGATGCCAGCCTGGAGCCGGATAAAGAGGCGGAGGCCGTTGGGGAAGCGTTGCCGCTGGACCTGATGGATTTTGATTTTGCGGACGTCGCTGAAGTTGCAGAAACACCGCCCGAGGCCGCCGCTACGCCGGACGAAGCCGTGACCCTGCAGCCCGAACTGGTTGAGCTGGAGCCTGTGGCCGAAGAAGTTCCGCCAGCGCCGGAACCGCTCGAGCTGGTGGAAGCCGAGGATGAAGATCAGGTCAAGGTGATTGGCACCTTGCGCATTGATATTCCGCTCTACAACGTTTATTTGAATGAGGCCGATGAATGGTCGCGCCGTTTGCTCACCGAGTTGAACGAATGGGCGCTGGAGTTGCCGCGGCCGCTGTCCGACACCACGATTGCCTTGGCGCATTCCTTGTCCGGCAGTTCCGCCACCGTTGGGTTTTTTGCCTTGTCCGAGATTGCCCGGGCACTGGAACACGCCTTGCAACATGTGCAGCTTCACCGGCAAAGTCTTCCGGCGCACGCGCAGGTCTTCATTGCGGCGGCGGAAGATATTCGGCGCCTGCTGCATCAATTTGCGGCCGGCTTCCTCAAGGAGCCGGATCGCGCGCTGATTGACGCGCTCAAAGCCATTGTGGAGATTGAATTCCCCGCCGTGGCCGAAGAGCGCGAGCAGCCGGTTGAAGCCGAACTTGAACCGGAAATCGAACCCGAAGCCGCTGCTGATCAGTCCCCGGATGTCGAAGTGGTTGCGGAAGTTGAGCCGGTAGCCCCCGCGCTGCCGGTCACCCTGCCTGCGGCGGCAGAACCCGCTCCATTGGATCAGGGCATCCCGCTCGCCGCCTCGGTTGTGCTGACGCTCGATGAGGAGGACATTGACGCGCTCGATGTTCTTGATGTCGACCTGTTCCCGATTTTTGAAGAAGAAGCGCTGGAGTTGTTGCCGCAGCTGGGCGGCGCGTTGCGGCAATGGACGGCGCGGCCGGAGAATTTGGGCGCCCGCAATGAAGTGCTGCGCGTGTTGCACACGCTCAAAGGCAGTGCGCGTCTGGCCGGCGCCATGCGTCTGGGCGAGATGGCGCACCGCATGGAGTCGGCCATTGAGCAGCTGGGTGTTGAGGATTTGCAGGCGCCGCAGCTGGAGCCGTTGCTGGCGCGCTTTGATGCGATACAAACCCATTTTGATCGGCTGCGCGCCACGCCAGAGCAGGCCTTGAGTCTGCCGGAGGCCGGGCCGGCGATCGAAGAAGCGATCACGTCGGTTCTCCCGGGAGGGGAGGCTGCGGCGGTCGCGCCGATGGTGGTCCCGGCGACTGTGCTGCCAATGACCCTACCGTTGGCGCCGTTGCGCCATTTGCCGAATCAAACCGTGCGGGTGCGTTCGCAGTTGCTGGACCGCATGGTCAATCAGGCCGGCGAGGTGATGATCACGCGCTCGCGGCTGGAGTCCCGCTTGGGGCAGTTGCGCGGCTCGCTGGGGGAGTTGACCGGCAATCTGGACCGTTTGCGCCACCAGTTGCGCGATATCGAGTTGCAATCCGAATCCCAGATGCAGTCGCGTCTGGCCCAGTCGAAAGACTCGGCGCAAGGCTTTGACCCGCTGGAGTTTGACCGCTTCACCCGGGTTCAGGAGCTGACCCGGATGATGGCCGAATCGGTGCATGACGTGGCCACGGTGCAGCGCAGTCTGCAGCGCACGGTGGAGGGGGTCGAGGATGATTTGATCGCCCAGGCCCGTCAGGCCCGTGAGTTGCAGCGCGACTTGCTGCGAACCCGGATGGTGGAGTTTGAGGGCATTGCCGAGCGTTTGTACGGCGTGGTGCGCCAGGCCGCCAAGGATGCCGGCAAACAGGTGAAGCTCGACATTCAAGGGGGCTCATTGGAGATGGACCGCGGCGTGCTGGACCGGATGGCGCCCGCGTTTGAGCATTTGCTGCGCAATGCGGTGGCCCATGGCATTGAGGACGCGGCGGTCCGCATCGAGGCCGGCAAACCGGCGGCGGGCACTATTACCATTCGGCTGCAACAGCAAAGCAATGATGTGTCGGTCGAGATCAGTGACGATGGTGCCGGGCTGGATCTGGACGGTATCCGTGAAAAAGCACACGCTGATGGCCATGTCGCCGAGCACGCGTCGTTAACGGATGCCGAAGCCGCCAATCTGATTTTTGTCCCCGGTTTTTCAACCGCGTCGCAGATCACGGAGTTGTCCGGTCGAGGCATTGGTCTGGATGTCGTCCGGGCCGAGGTCAATGCACTGGGTGGCCGCATAGAAACATCAACCGTCCGCAGCCAAGGCACCAAGTTCCAACTGGTGTTGCCGCTCACCACGGCGGTGACGCAGGTGGTCATGCTGCGCATGGGCGAACTGGTGACGGGTGTTCCGGCGAATCTGGTCGAGATGGTGCGGCGGGTACCCGCGGCCGACCTGGAACGCGCCTACCAGAGCCATGTATTCGAGTTTGGTGGCGAACAAGTGCCGTTTTTCTGGGCGGGGGCCCTGTTGCAGGCCTCGGCCAACAGCAGCGAGGTCAGAACCAAAACGCTGCCGGTTGCCATTTTCCGCAGCGCCGGTCAGCGGGTGGCCATGCACGTCGACGAGGTGTTGGGCAACCAGGAGGTGGTGGTCAAAAACCTCGGGCATCAGTTGTCACGTCTCCCAGGCTTGGTCGGCATGTCGATGCTGGCCTCGGGGGCCGTGGTCCTGATCTACAACCCGGTGGCGCTGGCGACCGTTTATGGCGAACAGGCACGCCAACTCAAGCTCAATGCCGACCAGGCGGTCGGCGGCTTGTCTTACGCCGCCGCCACCCCACTGGCGTCCCTGATGGTGGGTGTCAGTCAGGCGCCTCTGGTGTTGGTGGTGGACGACTCGATCACGGTGCGCCGCGTCACGCAGCGTCTCCTGAAGCGGGAAGGCTTCCGCGTCGCGCTGGCGAACGATGGCTTGCAGGCCCTGGAGCGCTTGCAGGAAGAAAAACCGGCGGTGGTGCTGTCCGACATCGAAATGCCGCGCATGGATGGCTTCGATCTGGTGCGCAATATCCGGGGTGATGCCAAACTGCGCGATCTCCCCATCATCATGATTACCTCGCGCATTGCCGAGAAGCACCGTGAGCATGCGCGGGCGCTGGGCGTGGATCACTATCTGGGCAAGCCGTATTCGGAAGACGAGCTGATTGGCTTGGTGCGCTTGTACTGTGCAGCGCCGGTTGAGGATAAAAAGCAGTCGTAGCCCCCGTCGGGGCTATATAACTAGCTATTAAATTTATAGCGTTATTGGTTAAGGCGTCTGGAGGGACTTCTTGACGACGGCATAGCGCTGCAGCGTCAGCGCCCGGGCCGCATCGTGCGCCACGATCGGCCGCGGGTAGTTTTGTCCCAGTATCACGCCCGCCATCTGCAGCTCCAGCGGTTTGCCGGTCCAGGGCGCGTGCAGCACTTTGTTCGGCAGTTGCGCCAGTTGCGGCAGGTAGCGGCGGATGAATTTGCCCTCGGCATCGAACTTTTCGCTCTGACTGACCGGGTTGAAAATGCGGAAGTACGGCTGGGCATCGCAGCCGCTGGAGCTGACCCATTGCCAGCCGCCATTGTTGGCCGACAAGTCAAAGTCGTTCAGGTGTTGGGCAAAGTATTGTTCGCCCCAGCGCCAGTCAATGCCGAGATCCTTCACCAGAAAGCTGCCCACCACCATGCGCAGACGGTTGTGCATGTAGCCGGTCTGGTTGATCTGGGCCATGGCGGCATCCACCAGCGGGTAGCCGGTGCGGCCTTCGCACCAGGCCTGGAACAGGGCGTCGGCGTGTGGACCCTGTTCCCATTGGATCGCGTCGTACTCGCGCTTGTAGGCGCCCTGCGTCACATGCGGGAAATTGGCCAGAATCTGGCAATAAAAGTCACGCCAGATCAGTTCCCCCAGCCAGACCGCCGCCCCGCGGCTGCCCTGAATTTGCCGCTGCAAGGCGGTGGCGGCCAGTTGCCGGATCGACACGGTGCCAAAACGCAGGTGCACCCCCAGGTAGCTCGGACCCTTGATGGCCGGGAAATCCCGCGTTTCATGGTAGTCGTCCATGCGCTCGAAGAAATCTTCAAACAGGGTCGCCGCACCCGAGGCGCCGGTGGGGATTTTGAGCGTGCGCAGGTTGGTTGGCTCGAAACCGATCTCGGCCAAAGCTGGCACCGCCTGTTGCAGGCCTGGCGGCCGCGAGGCCAGCGCGGCCGCCAGCGGCGCCGCCTCATGGCAGCGCAAATGCTGCGAGCTGACGGTCGCCAGCCAGGTGTTTTTGTACGGCGTGAAAACACCATAGGGGGTACCGGTTTTGGTCAACAGCTCGCGGCCTTCAAACACCACCTGGTCTTTGCAGGTGTGCAGCGCCATGCCGGCGTCGGTCAGGGCGTCCCGTACCCGGGCGTCGCGTGCGATGGCTTGCGGCTCGTAATCGCGCGCGGCAAACACCGCCTGCACCTGCAGTGTGGTGGCCAGCGCCACAATTTCTTCAGTGGCGCGGCCCAGGCGCACGATCAGGCCCGCGCCGGCTCGGCCGCTGAGTTGTCGCAAAGCGGCGTCGAGCTCGTGCACGGACTCGCGGATGAACTCGACCCGCCGGTCGGTGCGGGGCAGGGCGGCGAGGATGTCCTGGTCAAAGACAAACACGCAGTGCAGTTGCCGGCAGGCCTGCAACGCCAGGCACAGCGCGGCGTTGTCCTGCACGCGCAAATCGCGGCGGAACCACATCAAACCGGTTTCAAATTGCTTGTTCATGATCACCGTTAAAATTCATATATGCCCGGAGATTTTGCCCTGACCAATCTGACGAACCATTTTCTGATCGCCATGCCCGGACTGCAGGATGCAATTTTCTCCCGCAGCGTTGTTTTTGTGTGTGAACACAGCGAGCGCGGCGCCTTGGGGCTGGTGATCAACAAGCCCGGCGACCTGGACATGAAACGCCTGTTTGACAAGGTCGATCTGCCGTTGCGCCGCCAAGATCTGCTTGATAAACCGGTGTTTCAGGGTGGCCCGATGCACACGGAGCGCGGCTTTGTCTTGCACGAATCCATCTTCGTCGGGGGCGAGCAACCGGCCGAAACCGCCTACGCCTCCACCATGTCGATTGCGGGCGGACTGGAGATGACCACCTCCAAGGACGTGCTGGAAGCCCTGTCCACCGGGGCCGGACCCCGCCGCGTTCTGGTGTCGTTGGGTTACTCGGCCTGGGGTGAGGGCCAGCTGGAGTCCGAACTGTCCGACAACAGCTGGTTGACCGTGGCCGCCAGCAACAACGTCATTTTTGATACGCCGGTGGCGCAGCGCTATGACCAGGCGTTGCTGCTGCTGGGCCTGGAGTTGTGGATGCTGTCGCCGGATGCGGGGCATGCATGAGCGAGCAGCCCATGTCCCCTTCTGATCTCTTGCCGGCGCCGGTGCCTGCGGCCGTCAGCGTGCCGGCCGGATTGCAAACCTTTCTGGCACTTGATTTTGGCATCAAGCGCACCGGCTTTGCCGTCGGCAACCGCCTGATGCGCACGGCCCAGCCGCAAGGCACCATCACCGCCGAAGGCGACGCGCGCTTTGTCAAAATTGCGCAGCACATCAAGGAATGGCAGCCCGATGCGCTGGTGGTCGGCGTGCCGTTTCACCCGGACGGCGCCGCGCATGAAAACACGGCGCGCGCCAAGAAGTTTGCGCGCCAGTTGCACGGTCGTTTCAAGCTGCCCGTGTTTGAAGTGGACGAGCGCTACACCACCACTGAAGCGCTGTCGATGGGCGCCAAAGATGCCGATGCCGCCGCCGCCTGCATTATTCTTGAACAGTTTTTGAGGAGTATTCCATGAGCACACTCGCGCTCGACGCGGAAGCGCTTTACCTTGAGTTGCTCGCCGGTGTGCGGGCCCTCTTTCGTCCGGGCATGCGTTTGGTCGGGGTGACTTCCGGCGGCGTCTGGCTGGCCGAACGGTTGCAGCGCGACCTGAACCTGACGGAGCGCCCCGGCGTCATCTCCTCCTCCATGCACCGGGATGACTATGCCCGGCGTGGCATGACGGCCGGCGCCCAGACGCAGATTGACTTTGACGTGAACGAAGCGCACATCCTGTTGTTGGACGACGTGCTCTACACCGGGCGCACCATCCGCGCGGTGATCAATGAATTGTTTGACTTCGGGCGGCCCGCCAGCGTCCAACTGGCAGTGCTGGTGGACCGGGGTGGCCGGGAGCTCCCGATTCAGGCGGATGTCTGCGCCGCCCGCGTGACCTTAAACGCCCGCCAGTCGTTGGCGCTCGTGCGCAACGAAGCCGGTGCATTCAGTTTCAACGTGGAGGCCCAGTAAGCCATGCTTTACAAGCGCAATCCCCAGCTCAATAAAAACGGTGAATTGATTCACCTGCTCTCCATCGAGGGCCTGCCCAAGAGCATCCTGACCCAGGTGCTGGACATCGCGGCGAATTTCGTCAGCGTCAGTGACCGTGAGGTCAAGAAGGTGCCGCTGTTGCGCGGCAAAAGCGTGTTCAACCTCTTTTTTGAGAACTCGACCCGCACCCGCACCACTTTCGAGATCGCCGCCACCCGGCTCAGCGCCGATGTCATCAATCTGGACATCTCGCGCTCGTCGGCCTCCAAAGGCGAATCGCTGCTCGACACCATTGCCAACCTGAGCGCCATGGCGGCGGATCTGTTTGTGGTGCGCCACAGCGAGTCCGGCGCGCCGTACCTGATCGCCCAGCATGTGGCGCCGCATGTGCATGTGATCAATGCCGGTGACGGGCGCCACGCGCACCCGACGCAGGGCTTGCTCGACATGTTCACCATCCGGCATTACAAAAAAGATTTTGCTAACCTGACGGTGGCCATTGTTGGCGACGTGCTGCACTCGCGCGTGGCCCGCTCCGACATTCATGCCCTCACCACGCTCGGCTGTGCCGAGGTGCGGGTGGTCGGTCCCAAAACGCTGGTGCCGTCGGACATGGCACAAATGGGCGTGCGGGTCTGCCACACGCTGGAAGAAGGCATTCGCGGCGCCGATGTCATCATCATGCTGCGCCTGCAAAGTGAGCGTATGAGCGGCGCGCTGCTGCCGTCCAGCCATGAGTTTTTCAAGACCTTCGGCCTGACGCCGGAGAAGCTGCAACTGGCCAAACCGGACGCCATCGTGATGCACCCGGGGCCGATCAACCGCGGCGTGGAAATTGACTCGGCCGTGGTGGACGGCGTGCAAAGTGTGATCTTGCCGCAGGTGACTTTTGGCATTGCGGTGCGCATGGCGGTGATGAGCATCGTGGCAGGGAACGAGGCCTGATATGACTATATTGATTAAAGGCGGCCGGGTCATCGACCCTGCCAGCGGTTTCGATGAAATTGCGGATGTAGCCCTCGCCAATGGGGTGGTTCTAGCTATTAAAAATATAGCGCCTGAGTTCCGGCCGACGCGCACCATCGACGCCACTGGCTGCGTCGTGGCGCCCGGTTTGGTCGACCTGGCGGTGCGTCTGCGCGAGCCCGGACTGGAGCATGAAGGCATGCTCAAGTCTGAGCTGGCGGCGGCCGTCGCCGGCGGTGTCACCAGTCTGGTCTGTCCGCCCGATACCGACCCGGTGCTCGACGAAGCCGGGCTGGTTGAAATGTTGCGCTACCGCGCCAAAAAACTGCACCAGGCCCGCGTCTATCCGCTGGGCGCCCTGACCCACAACCTCGCCGGCGAGACACTGACCGAGATGGTGTCGCTGACCGAATCGGGCTGTGTCGCTTTCAGCCAGGCTGAAGTCCCGCTCGCCAGCACGCTGGTCATGCAGCGCGCTTTCCAGTACGCCAGTACCTTTGGTTATGCCGTCTGGCTGCGCCCGCAGGAGCTGTACCTGGGCACCGGGGTGGCGGCCAGTGGCGCGTTGGCCACCCGCCTGGGCCTGAGCGGCGTGCCGGTGGCGGCGGAAACGATTGCCTTGCACACCATTTTCGAGCTGATGAAAGCCACCGGGGCCCGCGTGCACCTGTGTCGCCTCAGCAGCGCGGCCGGGGTGGCGCTGGTGCGCCAGGCCAAGCTGGAGGGCTTGAAGGTCAGTTGTGACATCAGCATCAACTCCCTGCATCTGACGGATGCCGATATCGGCTACTTCGACAGCCGGGCCCGGCTCAACCCGCCCTTGCGCCAGCAGCGCGACCGCGATGCGCTGCGCGCGGCGCTGGCGGATGGCACCATTGACGCCTTGGTGTCCGACCACACGCCGGTGGACGAAGATGCCAAAGCCCTGCCGTTTGCGCAAAGCGAGGCCGGTGCCACCGGGGTTGAACTGCTCTTGAGTCTGGCCCTCAAATGGAGCCTGGACAGCGGTGTCAGTCTGGCGCGGGCGCTGCAAGTCGTTACCAGCGGGCCCGCAGGGGTGCTGGGTGCCTCGTTGGGCGCGCTGCAAGACAGTGCCGGCCGGCTGGTGGTCGGGGCGGTGGCCGATTTGTGCGTGTTTGACCCGAAGGCGGCATGGGATGTGCACGCAAGTACCTTGCGCAGCCAGGGCAAACACACGCCGTTCTCCGGCTACGAGTTGCCGGGCCAGGTGCGCTGCACGATCGTGGCCGGGCACGTGGCGTTCCAGGCCTGATGCAGCGCATCAACGTCCGCCTGTTCGCCGGCTGGAAGTGCGTGCGAACGCTGTCGCACATCGTGACCGGTTTGCTCACGGTCGTCTTTGTTTTTCCCAAGCTGTCGTCCCCGCAAAAAGAAGCACGAATTAAGGCCTGGGCCCTTGTCCTGCTTGCGCGGCTAGCTATTAAATTAATAGTGGTTGGCAAGCCGCCCGTGCACGGCCCGGTGTTGCTGGCGGCCAATCACATTTCGTGGCTGGACATTGTGGTGATGCACGCCGCGCGTCACTGCCGCTTTGTCTCCAAAGCCGACGTCCGCCATTGGCCGCTGATCGGCACGCTGGCCACCGGTGCCGGCACGCTGTTCATTGAACGTGACTCCCGGCGTGACGCCATGCGCGTGGTGCACCACATGGCCGAGCGCCTGCATGCGGGCGACATCCTGGCGATCTTCCCCGAAGGCACCACCAGCAACGGGGTGGATTTGTTGCCTTTTCATGCCAATTTGTTTCAAGCCGCCATCGCCGCCAATGTGTCGGTCCTGCCGGTGGCCTTGCGCTTTGCCGACGCCGCCAGCGGTGCGCACAGCCTGGCGCCGTGTTATATCGACCACGACACCTTGCTGGGCTCCATCTGGCGCACGCTGATCGCACCGCCGCTGTGCGCGGTGGTGACGTTTGGCGAGCCCGAATTCTTCCAGGGCCGCGACCGCCGCGCCTGGGCCGCCGATGTGCGCAACACCATTGCGGCGCTGCGGCTGGCCGCGTAGCGGACCTGGCGGGCTTCAGTTCAGCGCGGCGCGCACGTTGTTCTTGAAGGTGTAGAGCGTGACGGCCGGGGTCGTCAACTCGCCTTTGGAGGTGAATGCGATGTTGGCAGTGACGCCCTTGTACTGGGTCTTGCTGATGAACGGCGCATAGACCTTGGGGTCCACCGAGTTGGCGCGTTTCATGGCCTCGACCAGCACAAAGGTTGCATCGTAGGCATAGGGGCTGTAGATCTGGAACTGGCCGGGGAAGCGGGCGTCGTACTTCTTCTTCCAGGCGTTGCCGCCCTGCATCTTCTGCACCGACGCGCCACCGGTGGCGCAGGTCACGTTCTTCAGCGTGCCCGCCATGCTGGACAGTTCGGACAGTTTTTCGGTGCAGAGTGCGTCGCCGCCAAAATATTTGACATTCGCCATGCCCAGCTGCTCCATCTGGCGCAGCATCGGGCCCGCTTGGGCATCGAGGCCGCCATAGAAGATGGCATCGGGCTTTTTGCTCTTGATGGCGGTCAGGATGGCGGTGAAGTCGGTCGCCTTGTCGGTGGTGAACTCCTCGGCCACGATCTGCATGCCCTTTTGCTGGGCGGTGTTCTTGAACACGACCGCCAGACCCTGGCCGTAGGCGGTGCGGTCGTCAATGACGGCAATGGTCTTGATCTTGAGCGCGTCATGGGCAAAGTAGGCCAGCGCTGCGCCGAGCGCGTTGTCGTTGGCGATCAGGCGAAAGGTCGTCGGGTAGCCGGGCTTGGTCAGGTCCGGGTTGGTGGCGGCGGCGGTGATGTGCGGCAGGCCGCAGCGGTTGTAAATCGTGGACGCCGGGATGGTGGTGCCCGATTGCAGGTGGCCCACCACAGCGGCCACCTTGGCGTCGCACAGTTTCTGCGCCACCGCGGTGGCCTGACGCGGATCGCCCGCATCGTCCTCGGCGACCAGTTCGAACTTGATCTTTTTGCCGCCAATCACGACCGCCTGGGTGTTCAGCTCGTCAATGGCGAGGCGCACGCCGTTCTCTGTGTCCTTGCCGATGTGGGCAATGCCGCCGGACGTGGGGCCGGCGTGGGCGATCCGGACGGTCTGGACCTCCTGGGCGAAGGCCGTGGCGGCCATCAGGCTCAGTACGGCCGCCGCAGTCAGGCGAAGTGAAACAGAAGAAGGGAGCGCAATTTTCATGGTCAATGATCCGGTTTTCAAATGAGGAAAAGCAAAAAAGTTACTTGGGTTTACCCTGATCGAACCATGTTACTACCTGGCACCCTTTCGGTGCGACGAGCGCATTCGCCATGTCCCGCCAACGGCAAAGGTTGGTTGCCGTTGGCTGGTTCGCCGTCGCAATTCTTCTGCATCGGTGACGTGCTTGGTTGCTATTGAATTAATAGCTTCTTACGCAATGACTGCGGGGGCTTGCGCCTGATTTCTCTTGAAGGTGACGACGTGGTCGACCTGGGCGCGAATGCCGATCCATTCGCCGATTTTGTGGTCGTGGTGGCTGGGCACCAGGGCCATGACGGTGTCGCCGCTGGCCAGCCGCAGGGTGTACAAAAAGTCGGAGCCGCGAAACGCCTTGCGCATGATTTCGGCCTTCACCGGTGCGTTGTCGTCATGCACGATGTCATCGGCGCGCAGCAAAACGTCGCACTCGCCATCCTCAAAGGCACTCGGCAGCGGGCATTCGGCCATGTCGGAGAGATCGCCCAGGACGGTGCGCACGACCACCTGCTGGTCTACCTGTATCAAGGTGGCGGGGGTGAATACACCATGGCCAATGAACTCGGCAACAAAACGGGATGCCGGGCGGTGGTACAGCGTGTAGGCGTCGTCCCACTGGTGCAGCTGGCCTTCATGCATGACGCCGATGGTGTCGCCGATGGCAAAGGCTTCCAGCTGGTCGTGCGTCACAAACAGCGCCGTGGTTTTGGCGGCCTTCAGGATGGTGCGTACCTCGTGCGCCAGACGCTCACGCAAATCGACATCCAGGTTGGAAAAGGGTTCATCCAGCAACAGCAGCCGGGGCTTGGGCGCCAGCGCGCGGGCCAGCGCGACGCGCTGCTGCTGACCGCCCGAGAGTTCGTGCGGAAAGCGTTCTTCCTGCCCTGCCAGGCCGACCAGTTCCAGCACTTCGGCGATGCGCTGCGCACGCTCCGTTTTGGCCAGCTGGTGAATGCCAAAGCCGACGTTGCGCCCCACATTCAAATGCGGGAACAGGGCGTAGTCCTGAAACACCATGCCAATCTGGCGCACTTCCGGTGCCACGTTGATCGTGGCACTGCTCACCACCTGGTTGGCGAGTTTGATAACCCCCGCCGTCACCGGCTCCAGCCCGGCGACCGCCCGCAGCAGGGTGGTTTTGCCGCAGCCGGACGGCCCGATCAGCACGCCGATGTCGCCCGCATGCAAGCCAAACGACACATCGCGCACGGCCGGCTGGCGGCGGCCCGCGTAAGCCACTCGGAGTTGTGAGACCTCTAGGAACATGAAGTTGATTGTAGATGCTTACAATTCTCATTTGCACAAAGTCGGATGATCCCTTTCATGTCTCTGCAACGACTTCGCCGGCTGCGCCAATTTCTGTTGTTGATCCTGACCGTCGCCTTCATGCTGCCGGTGGTCGCGGTGTTCGCGTCTTGGCTGCCGTGGGGTGACTCGGGTGCGGCAGCCGCGCAGATCCTGCAGGAGATGAGCAGCACCGTGTTGCCCGATTACGTGTGGACCACCGTGCGCCTGTGCGTGATGGTCGGCATCGGTGTGGTGCTGGTCGGCCTGTCTGCCGCCGCTGCCGTGACCATGTTTGAGTTTCCCGGGCGCCGGATTTTTGAATGGGCCTTGTTGTTGCCGCTGGCCATGCCCGCCTACGTGGTGGCCTATGCCTATACCGATTTTCTTCAGTTCAGTGGCCCGTTGCAGACCTTCCTGCGCACGACGCTGGGGCTGGAGGGCCGGGTGTTTCCGGAGATTCGCAGTCTGGGCGGCGCGGCCTGGGTGTTCACCTTTTCGCTCTATCCCTATGTGTATTTGCTGGCCCGCACCGCACTGGGCGAACGCGCCGCGCACCTGATGGAAGCCGCACGGCTGCTGGGCGCGCCCATGCGCCGCCGTATCCTGGAAGTGGCTTTGCCGCTGGCCCGACCCGCCGTAGCGGCCGGCATGGCCTTGGCATTGATGGAAACCCTGGCCGATTTTGGGGTGGCCAGTTACTTCGGCATTCAGACCTTTACGGCCGGCATTTACAAGGCCTGGCTTTCCATGGACAACCGCATTGCCGCCGCCCAGCTGGCCACCCTGCTGTTGCTGTTGGTGGCGCTGCTCTTGTTCCTGGAGCGCCGGGCGCAAAAACGCATGCGCTTTGCTGCGGCCCGCGGTGGCCGCGCCGGTGCCATGGATGCCCGGCCGCTCGCTTTGCAGGGTCCTGCCAAGTGGCTGGCCTGGTTGCTGTGCGGTGCGCCGGTGCTGATCGGCTTTGTGCTGCCGGTGTTGTTCATGCTGCGGCCCTTGCTGGCGGACTGGTCGGTCTTGTCGTGGGGGCAGTTTCTGGGCTGGTCCCTGAACAGCCTGCGGCTGGGCGCCATCAGCGCCGTGCTGGCGGTGGCGCTGGCCTTGCTGCTTGCGTTCAACATGCGGCGCCGGCCCGACCTGCCGACCCGGCTGGCGGTGCAACTGGTCGGCCTGGGTTATGCCGTGCCCGGTGCGGTGCTGGTCGTCGGGCTGTTGCTGCCGGTCGGCTGGCTACAGTCCGTGGCGCCACAAAGCAGTGTGGGCTATGTGTTGACCGCCACGTCGCTCGGGCTCATCTGGGCTTATCTGGTGCGCTTTTCCGCCGTCGCGCTGCAGTCGCTGCAAAGCGGCTATGCCCGGATTCCCGCGAGTTTTGACGATTCGGCCCGCATGCTGGGCACGCGCGATATGGCGCTGATGCGCCGTGTGCACTGGCCGCTGCTCAAACGCTCCACGGCGGCCGCCGCCTTGCTGGTGTTTGTCGATGTGATGAAGGAACTGCCTGCCACCCTGGTGCTGCGTCCATTCGACAGCGACACCCTGGCCGTGGTGGCTTACCAGTTGGCGCGGGATGAACGCCTGGGCGAGGCCGCCCTGCCATCGCTGGCGCTGGTGCTGGTGGGCTTGATTCCGGTCATGCTGCTGAGCCGCACGCTGCGCGCGCCGTCGCGCTGAGTCAGCGAAGAAAGTTGCCCGAACCAAACAAGCCGACCAGACCGACCACGATCAGGTAAACGGCGACGATGGTCGACAGCAGCCGCGGCATGATGAGGATCACGATTCCGGCAATGAGCGAGACGATAGGGATTAAATGCAAAGTGATGTTCATAGCGGCCTTTTTCGGTGGTGAGTCAATGAAACAAAGAAAATGAAAGCGCCGCGAGACTGGTCTCGACAGGACTCTCATATTAGCCGGTAACCCGCATGGATGCTGGGTTTCAATCAAACCGGTTTAAAAAATACTGTTATTCATCAAAGTGTCTCTGTTTTGGCTCGCAATGATTGGGTGCGCCATGCAATGCTTTAAGCGTCCAGCGGAAAACCGGCACGCCAGTTTGAATATTTTCCAGCGTGGGATCTTTGGTGCACGTGAAATATTGAGGGGTTTTCGATGCCGAGAACCTCCAGACTTTTGATCCCCCGTATCCCAATTTGAACGGCTGACCCTTGCGCTACTCTTCGCCGTCGGATGCCTTCAGGCGTGTGAAAGGATCGAGCCACAGATCCCAAACTGAGTCACAGCGGTTTGCTGTGGAGTCTTAGACCGGTCAAAGCCGTCATGATGTCATTGAGGTGTCGGAATTTGTTATTTAGATGTCGGAATTATTTACATGCTATTGCGGTCGGTGAAGCACGGCGTGTGCGCATCGACTGATTTTCATATTGGTTTTCACTCTTGCCGCACGTCAAATTCACGTGCTTATCGCAAACTGGCCTGGGAATTGCTTTTTATCAAGCGATCCGGCAAGCCATCTTTCAGATTTTGCTGATTGAAGTCGTCTGCCGGACCTCAAAATCTAAACTAAGGAACTTTGTTATGAAAGCTAATCCCGTAATTCTTCGCCTCCTGGGCAGTCTGGCCGTCGCGGCTGGGCTCTTGACCTTATCTGCGTCGGCAATGGCCAACAAGGTGACCAACGGTGGCTTCGAGACCGGTGACTTTAGCGGTTGGACACAGTTCGGCAACACCGGTTTTAGCGGCGTTCAATGTCCGGGCATCGGGGTACCTGAGGGCCAATGCGATGCCTTCTTCGGACCCGTTGGTTCGGTCGGCGGGATTTTCCAGTCTTTCGGAACTCAAATCGGTGCCCCGATACACGTTCACTTTGACTTTATAAATGACAATGGTTCGCCAGGTTCTTTCTTGGCTGAATGGATCAGCGGATCAACGACGAATTTGCTGAGCTTGACGAATCCTCCCGGCGGTGGATCTGGAGCCTATGACTACACGGTTCTGGCCGGTGCCGCTACGTCAACCATCAGATTCTCGTTCCGGGATGATCCGGGCTTCATGATGCTCGACAACGTGCAGGTAGTACCCGAGCCAGCCTCACTCGCCTTGGTCGGGCTGGCGTTGGCAGGTTTGGCAGCATCACGCCGCCGCAAGATCTAAGCTCTTACGCTTTCACTCGAGGCCTCGCTTTTTGCGGGGCTTTTTATTTTTCAATGGTGACATTCAACACGGCCGCTTCAAAATCACTTCTGCCCATTCGGCCTTGCATAATTCGCCGGGGCGTACAAACTACCAGTGGGGACAGTTTGAGCGCCGCCACCGTGTAAAGGTGCCCGCTGTAGTCGAATATTGAGCGCATCAGGTCGCCTGCCTTTCTGGGGAGCATGATGGCTGCGTAATCCTTTTTCTCTGCTTGCTGCAATGCGCCGCGCCGGTCGGCTGTCACGTTGCGCTCTGGCACTGCGTAGTGGAACACCTGTCCACAGATTTGAATGATGCGTTTGGCAATGTCAAACACCAGCCGGGCTTCCCTCCTGCGTCCGACGGCCTGCACGTCACGTGGCCCGATGGCGGATATGGGCATCTTGTCGATATGCGGGTAAATATCTTTCTTGAGCCAGTTCGCCACCTTGTTGGTATCTCGGTTGTGGGTACTTCGCAAATACCAACAAAAATACCGTCAATTTGTTGGTATGTCATGTCAGCCCCTGAGATGATGTGAGGCAATAAAAAACCCGCTGTAGCTATGAGCTACGCGGGTTTTGAGGTCTTCTGATACGGTCTGAAACGATTAAATGGTCCTCGACAGGAATCACAAAACGGCTTGTAACCCTCATGGGTGCTGGATTCTTGAAAGTTGATTAATAAAAGTACCGTCAAAAGTACCGTCAAAACTTTTTGTGTCTCACGTTGTTGCAGTTTTGACACGTCATGATTGTTTGTGTCGCGGTGTGACTGAATATTAGCTCAAAGCCGGGCGCGGCTTGCGAAAGAAGCGATCAGGCGGACCCATGGAGGCGCAGGGTTTTCCGGGGGCGGCGGCTGTGTCAATAATAGATTTGGCGCTCATGATGCAGCCCTCCCATTGCGTGTAGCGGCTGCATCCTGAATCCGCATCAGGGCGATGCTGTCAAAGGCGGTCTCCGCAAAGTCGTAGGCCCGGTCCATGTCTGGGGTGAATTTGTGCAACTACATTTTTGCCGCGTCAAGCATCCCGACGGCGGTGCGCAGTTGGTCGACACGGCGGCCGGGTGTGCTGGTGTTGGTCGTGGTGCTCATGGTTGACCTTTCAGCGCCAGGCGTACGAGGTAGCTGGCATCGACTGCAATGTTTACCAGGCCGTTGAGTGTGCTTAACTGGTGCGACAAGCTGTACAGCAGGTTTGACACGTCATCAGCGTCTTGGAATGAACCGGATTCGGTGTCGCTGCCGACCATGCTCCCAAGCGCCATCAAAAAATCGGCCATTGAGTGCGTTTGCGTATTGACCTCATTCCCGGCTCCGTCAGCAAACCATTCCAGTTCGTCCGTTTGCAGCTTTAGCGCGGCTTTTTTCCACAGCAGTGTCATTGCCGCTGATGTGGTGAAAACAGGCATCTTCGGCGCGATGGACTCGGTCTTTGTGGTGGTGCTCATGCTGCCACCCCCAGGGCTTCTGCGAGTCGTTGAAACTCACCGGTATCGGCCAACATTTCTTCCGCAATGTCCAGTAGCTGAAGTTCGTTGAAGGCGTTTTCGTTTTTCGAAAGACTGCTTCGCACCGCTGAAACAAGGGCGAAACACCGATCACGTTGCTCTTCCCAGGCTGCAAATGTGGCTTGCAGGTGAAGCATGGTTTGCTCTTTGCTCATGCTGTCACCCCGCTCGATGTGGTTTCTCGGGCTTTGCTCCTGGCGTCCATGCGGCGGCGTTGCGCCTGGTCTTTGTAGTTGCACCCCACCTCCTCGGCCATGGCGTTGATATTGTTTTCGACGTCCATGGCCCTATCAAAAATAGCATTCAACACGATTGCCATGCATTCGGGGTTGGTATAAGCATCCGGTGTTTCCAGTGATGCCAAAGCCAATTTGGCGATGGTCGCTATTTCACTGAATGCGTCTTGTGATGCGCTGTCCATCTCGGTGATGGTGCTACGCAGTTGGTTGGTTGTCGGTGTGGCCATGGCTCAAGCCCTCCCGGTGGTGGTGGACTCAGTGCACGCCTGTTTGAGCATGGATGCAGCCCTCATTGCGCGGCCAGTAGCGCGTTGAATGGATGCCGGGGAGCTGTCTTTGCGGATATGCCATAACGCCGTGCTGAGGGCGTTTTCGATGGCTTGCTGACGTGCCAGCGGGTCTAACTTCGGCGGTGGACTGATAGCGACACGATCACGCAAGATGTGCCCGATTTTGGTGAACGCTGGGAGAGTAGGCAGATTGCCGGAGGTGTCCGTAGTGGGAATTGAACCGTACGGGTTTACCGTACAGTTGCCCAGGGGTGCCGCTGCGGGCGTGGTGGTGTTGATCGTAGTCATGGTTTTGGGCTCCGTGATGAGGCTGAAAACCACTCGCCGCCTTTTCAAGAGCAACGGGTGGACGGGATGTTGAAAACATGGATCACGCCATGCGGCCAGCCTTACGGACAAGCCCATCCCGCCCGTAAACCAAAGTGTTCGGACGTGAAAAAACCCAGCTTAAGGCGTGGGAATATGCCTCGTGATCAATAACGGTGTTTTCAAGCACCGGGCCTTTTCAGGCTTGGGCGGATTATGACGCCTATTGCCGATTTCGCAAACAGTTCTGTTGCCAAGGCTTAGGAAAAAAATTGCCCTTCTGCTTTAAACCCCTTGGGCACCGGAACTGGAAGGGCCTGCAGTATTTCTTTCTCCCCTCGTCGCGTGTAAACGTCAAAGAAGCCTTGGGCACCCTTCCCCTGAATATGCTTCGCAGTCCGGCGCTCAATCCAACCGCTGACGACAGCGCCCACGAACTTTGGGTAGTGCTGGGTTTTCGCCAATGGAGAAGACGTATGGAACTGCTCACGCTGTGAGCCATCTAGATTGGCCTGTGGGTGTTTCGAGTGATCGTATTTCCACCAGACCGAAAGGCGAAGCTCCTCACAATTGATGGCATTCCAACAGATCACAGTAGGCTCACCGGCCAGTGTGGTCAAGAGATGCCCCACTTCGTCCCCTGTCCCATTTAGCGACAAGCGGTTGCCGTCAAGCAGTTCGTTGAGCGCCAAAACCGACACCATCGCGGCTTTGGAGTGAACCGGCTTCGGTGTCCGTTCAATTGTTTCACTCCTGAGTTTGTGACGCCAGGCACCAAGTCCGACGTCCATGCGACAACTCTAACCGATGGCTCTGCTGTCGCCACGCACTTGCGGCGAAGGCACCATCAAACGTGCGACCGCATGGCTTTGCGATCGCCCCATTCCCGGTCAATCGTGAAGCGCCATGCCAGCGTGCAGAACGGATCTCCCCACGCCAGAAACCTTAGCTTTTACTAACAGGCGTGCGGCAAACACTCACGCGAATTGACACACTGACCTGGTTCATCGAGAATTCGGCCATCTTGTTGCCCCGCTGACGGTTCGGCGGGGAGAAGGCGGGTAGGTTCGGGCATGGCACTTCGGTTGTGCGTACACCCCCGGTTTCCACCCAGCAAGACCAAGTTGGCAACTCGCTAACCGGATCGGTCCAGCAGATTTATCTGCCACACCCCCGGCATTGGAAGTAGTTGCAGAACCAAGCCCTGAGAGATCGGGGCTTTTTTCTTGGCAAGGTGAGGAAATATTAGGCGCTGAACCCAGACTTTATTCGCGCCAGAAATGTTAACCTTTGCCAACACTTGGATGCTATGTTTCGCTATGTTCCACCACCATGCCGTCGCTTCATTTTTGATAGCTAAGCAGGCGCATAGTACGGTCGGTGACAGAGGGTTTTCGCAACCATGACAAGCTTGGATTTCGGCCATTTTCCAAGCTTGGAAAAGAGAAAACGCAAGCTTGGGTTTTGAGGCTTTCCAAGCTTGGGATTACCCTATATTTCACCCCTCCGACATGGCGCGAAGTCGCAGGGCTTCGGCGATTGCTGGCGCGACCGCCCCCTTCAGACTGCTACCAGCTACCCGTTGCGCCAATCCCGCCAGTCACCACATGCGCAATTCCTCGGTCTGACAGGTTCTGACCAATTGGCTGCCGGATAGTC
The DNA here is from genome assembly GCF_012927445.1 of Rhodoferax sp. Taxonomy (GTDB): domain Bacteria; phylum Pseudomonadota; class Gammaproteobacteria; order Burkholderiales; family Burkholderiaceae_C; genus Rhodoferax. Next base: position 660,982 of record NZ_JABBPD010000004.1, on the reverse strand, counting down.
ACGCTCACCGGCCGGTCCTTTTCAGTGGATGGCGCTAGAACCTGAATTTCCGGCATCGCTGGCAACTTTGTGGGCACTGAAGACGGGATTGATGGCGCCGAATACGCGGCCAGGAATCCATTTTTGTCAGTTGCAAGATCGTTGTAATACTTCCTCGCACTGGTTCCGTTTGAGTCACTTGGCCCGGCACCACCCAGCACAACCTGGCGCGCCCCACCAATGCCAGACAAATGGCGTGCCTTCAATAGACCGGCAACTTGCTCGGGCGGTGTGCTGGCGTCAATACCGCCCCGCGTTGGGCCCAGCGTCATGAGTTGCGCATAGGCAGAGTCTGAATTCTTCTTGAAAGCGGCGTCCTGCACCGTGGGGCTGGTCAAGTAACCCCGGTAGTTCATGCCATCGTTCCAGTTGGAATCGTTCTTCAGGAACTTGCTCATGCCACCGGACTGGCCCCATTTGTATTCGTTCTTGAATCCGTCTGTCGCCATGGCAGCACTCACCGCCACGGCACCACCTTTGATCAGCCCGGCATCCGCCAGCCAACCGGCACCGGCTTGGTACCGTCCCACGTACCCGGCTTGATTCACGACACCTAGCTTTCCGCCAGAACTCTCTGTGAGGGCGGTTGAGGCAACCAATGCGCGTGTTTGAGCATCGTTCAGGCCGCCGATATTCCCCGCCGTGTACGCATCGCCAGTCTTCTTTGCGCGGGCCTTGGCTGGCATGTTCTTTGTGGGATCGTTTTCGTCTGTCAGCGGGACAAATCCAGCCTTATCCTTCAGAAAGTTCACCACATGCCCTTTGCCCCGTCCCAATGACTGCGCAACTGAAGTTGACGGCGGCAATTCACCAGTCCCCGCATCCAGCCTGCGCGGGTCATTGATCATGCGCCCGTCAGGGGTGACTGCGTCTGGTCGGTCAAGTCGGCGCGGATCGTTCCGGTTGCGGCCACTGTCGTCCAGCACGGGCGGCGCGTATTTCACCGGGTTTAATACTTCGTCTTGGCCCTTGTTGAAGTCATTTTTGACTTGCTTGACTTTGTCTTTTGCAGCGTCAATGGCGTCAAAAATCTTTTCCATCAACCCTGATTTGGTCAGCCACTCGTAAATGGCCGTCCCTATCGCTGTTCCGGCAAAAGCGCCGATGCCCACCGCGAGGGCTGCGCCAATTGCCGTCAATGCGATCGGGATGATGGCCGGGATGAATCGTGCTGCAATGCCTGCAATTCCGCCCATCAGCGAGCTGTCGCCACTGTCCATTGAAGGCATTCCGCCCGGGCTGCCACCTGCAGGCTTCTTCTCAATATTCGTCAGCGTCTTCCAAATTTTCTGATACCAGCGCTCTTTTTTCTGCGTTCCGGAGCGGCCCAGCAAGGCGAAGGCCCCGCGACCGATCGGCGCCACGACATCCTTGACCTCTTTCAGCGCGGCCAGTGAAGGGTCCATTTGCCCGGATCCACTTGCCAGGCCCTTCAGTGCATCGGTCGCGACTCCAAGTTTGTCCAGGAGACGGCTTCCATCAGCGCCAGCCTGAGCACCACCAGCCACGGCCGAAAATCTACCTTTGCTGTCGCGGCCGGCCGGAGATACCGTGGCGTGTGTACTGGCCGCACCGAAGCCACCGGTGTGCTGCGCAGACATCGAGGGCTGGCCAGGTGAACCGCCCCGGGCCTCAGACGCGCCACGCCTGCCGGCTGGTTCCACTACCGGATGGGGCGAACTTGATCGGCCCGCCACATTCAGCGCCTTCGCGATGGCCGACACGTCAGTTCTGATGCCGCCCAGAAGCCGGTTTCCTGTGTTCTGGCCAGTGGTCAGACTGGCATTGAGTTCTTCGGTAGCGTCCTGGTTAGATTCGTCCAGCTCACCGACAAGGAACCCGTCCTTGTTTGCTTTGAGGCTCATATCGTTCTCCAAAAATCTTTGGTTTTCTTAACTGACTCAGAACCGGCGCGTAGCTGTCCAGTCGCTGGCATCCAGGGCAGAGAGACTGCCCAGCGTGAGGGCGATCTGGGCGCTAATCATGCGACCATTGCGATCGCGTGGTCCCGTCAGTGGCACCGGCATAGCCTCGATCACCAAGGGCATAAACAGGCAATTGGCGTAGCTCATTCCGATGATCTGTGGTGCCTCCGATGGGTAAAGGGTTTTCCAGCCCAGTTCCTGTTCCGCATCCACAGCATTTCCAACAAATCCTTGGGATGACAACTTTTTAGGGAGCGTCCATGCCATAAGTTGATCTATCGGGAGTTGAACTTCATCATCAGAGTTACGCAACGCTCGAAAATGCGCCGTCACACTGATTTTCATGGGCGGCATACCGCTAAAAATCTGGGTGGAGTTCAGCTTTGTGACTGCCGTTTTCCCGGCGAGGGAGGCAAGCGCTTTACCCGTGCTACTGATCTTGTCGCCCACCACACTGCCGTTACCGAACATGCCCGCTATTGAATTCAGGATAGGCTGAAGGCCATTCATTTGCAGTAGGGCTGAAACACTGGACAACTTGGCGTCAGCCTGCTGGTTTTCGAAAGGTGATGTCCAATTCGCAGTTTGCTCGATGGTTCCATCGGTTAAAGGGGCTTGCACCTCTGTGGAATTTGGTTCACGTTCCCACCAGAATTTCGTGCCGTCCACGATGCGACGCACTGGATAGAAGCTGGCGATCAAGTGCTTGGACAGACCCGTCCAGTCCGAAGACAACACAGGGTAATTTGTAGGATCAATACTGGGCATTCAATTTCTCCAAAAATATCAGGGTTTTTAAGGTCTGCGCCTTCAGATCAGGCAGAGGTCAAGGCGAAGCAGCGCGCACATTTCGCCCGGTAGCGGCAATTGGTCGGGCAGCTCGCCATGGGTAACCAAAATTTGATAGGTGATGGCCCCCGCGTCGGGCACGGCCACGGTCAGCAGGTCGCCCATGCGGTAGGCCGGGCAGGATGGGCCCGGGGTGAAGATGGCGCGGATGGTTTGCTCTCCGTCCTCAACGGGATGCAGCATGACGCTATCCAGAAACCCCATTACGTCTGTTGCCAAAATCAAGAGCTGGCCACGGCCCAGCTCCAACAACTCGGGCTCACGCGTATCAGCCAATTCCCATACGTCGGGATCTGGCACGTTGTCGTCAATTGGCTTGCCGGCATCGTCCAGGACACGCTCCCTGAACAGAACGGCTGGCAGTGAATGGGGGGGTGTGACTTCTGTGTTCATGATTATTTTCCAGTGGGGTATTGCTGCATGACCGCCTGCAGGGCCTGCAAAAGAGCCGTTGAAGTGATGTCGGAGCGCTTCTGAAGCGCGGCGATGGTGCTGGCGAGTTCAGCCGCCGTCGAGGTGTCCGCGCTGGCCTTGGGCATGGCCTTGCGGATGCTCGCGGCGTATTTCTCGTTGGTCGTTCGCACGGTGCGCACGCGGCCTTGGCTCACCTTGTCGGCTTCGGCACGGCTGACCGTGATGACGCGCGTCTTGGCGCCCGGGGTCAGCCGCGATCGATCGGCGTCTATCATTTTTGCAATCTGCTTGCGCACGAACAGGCTGCCCTGCAGCTCTACCATGGTGCGCAGGACGTGCTTGCAGGCCACGCCGACAAGCTGGGGATTTGTCAGCTTGGGGTACCCATTTTCTGGACGAGCGGCATTCGCGCCCATGGCCGTCACTATGTATCTCAGCCTATAGCGCCAATGTTCACAATCGCAATCCAGTTTCAGGGGCGATTTGACAAGTTGAGCCGCTGCCTGAAGAGCGTTTCCGGGATGCGCGACAGCACCACCGAACCCGGGAAACACAACGCTGACGAAATGGCGGCTGACCTTGGAATCAGGACCGCTGGGCGTCACGAACATCATTTCGCCTTTGTGCAGCCTGGCCGCAATCGAGGATCGAATTTCTTTGCGTGCACGCTCCAGGTCTGCCGGGCGTGAAAGGTCGATGACCTCGGCCGCCGTCAAGCCGGTGCGCATCTTGGAGCCCAGCGCCTTCGCATTTCGTTTGAACGCGTCAAGGTCCTTGTTTGTGATGTGCCGAACTACACCACCAAGCGTCGTTTGCAACAAACGTGCCGCCGATGTCTTGCCTGCCAGGTCTTCAGGCGTCAGGATGATGTCGGCCAGGCGCCGGCTTTGCAGATCGTCATTGCGCCGGGCACTGAGCGCACCGAGTGCACCGCTGATTTTGATCATGATGCCGCCTTCACAGTGATGTCAGCCAAAGTCAGCCCACTCGCCCGAAGGGTGCGACTCAGCGCGCGCAATTGGGGTCGAAGCCTGCCCTGGTCGGCGTTTTGTGATACTGCTGCCTTGCCTTCAGCAGACTTAGGCCCGGTCGATTTTTCCCATGGCTTGTAGTATTGAATTGCCTCGCGCAGCCGGTCGCGCTGTTCATCGGTCCAAACACGTTTGGTCATGTCATCCTCCTGAGCTATCAGTTTGTTTTGCGGGGTAAGGTTTGGATTTCCGTGCGCGCGCACGAGACATGCCCTTGTCGCTGGCGATTGCCACGGGCAGGGCATCACTTCCATCATGCGAAAGCTCAAGGACTGGCGACGGCTTGTTCTGGAGGGCGACGGGGCCGGCTGGTGCCCTGGCACCGTTGACGACCTGCTGGGGCCCGTGCGATACGTTTGCCTGCTTCACGAAGGTTGTTTGCCGTGGGAACTTGAGGTCTGCCAGGGTGCTGATGGTGGCGCGGGAGTGGCTTTGGGCTTTCAAGGCCAGCAGCAACAAGCTGTCAGCCCGTTCAGCTTTGGTTTGCGCGCTGGCTCTTGTCGCCAGGTCCGTGAAGATGCTTTGAAGGGCGATCGCTTGGGTCACCAACATTGCTTCCAAGTGGTGCAGGTCACCATCTTTGACCTGATCCGTGATGGCCTGCAATTCTTCGCTCAGAGCATTGATAGAAAAGCGCTTGTCAAGGTGTCCCAGTTGATGGGTGAATGCTTTCACGACGAGGCCATTCGTCAGGCCCATGCTCAGCCCCATCTGGGCCACAATCTGCTCATCGATGGGTTGCTCAGCGTCTTTCTGTTGGTTGCCGGGGTTCATTCGGCGCTCCCTGCGAGCTGCTGCTCGAAGCCCGGCACGGGCAGCCCGGCCAGGCGTACAAGCTGTTTCAGCGGATCGGCAGAGAAGGCCGCGATCTGGGCGAGCTTAGCGTCGATTTCAGTGATCTTCGCACGCCACTTTGCCACCGAAATTTCAGGCGGTTCAAACCGTCCAAGCTGCTCCATTTCGGCCATGCTTAGCCCTGCTTTTGAGGCTGCCAAGGCGCTGGCCTCTTGTGCTTTGTCCACGCCATGTATCTGATCTAACAGTCGAGCACGATGGCTCGTGAGTCCATTTTCAAAGGGCAAGAGGGCAAGCATCAAGGGCGCCAATTTGGCAGATTCAGCCTTCTGTTTTTCTCTTTCTTGCTTAACCCAAGCATCGAAGGCATCGGATTCGTTATGGATCGCCGCGAGTTGGTTCTTCAGGTACTGCTCGGTTGCGCTAGAAGTCTCCGCCTGCGCCACTGCAGCGCGAATGAACTGGGTATAGGCTGCTTTCTGAACCAATCGAAGCTTGGCCACAGCGCATTGGCTTGCGAGCGCCTTGATGTGTGGATTGTTGTGAAGGGCGAGGGTCATCGCCACGGGGTCCGGTTGGTCACCTCTGTGAATATTGGAATTGATGTAGCTATCCAAATCGCATTTGCGATATCGGACCACACCCCCCATGCGCACGAAGGAAAGGCCCTGTCCTCTGCCGGTACTGCGCCAGGTGGCCAGGGTGGCCAAAGGTATCTTGGTGAATTTTGAGACTTCCTCAGGGCTTAGAAGGGGCTCAATTTCTGCGATGGTGGTGGGCTGCATGTAGTGTCTCGGTTGGTTGCGATATGCCTAGTTTCATTGCGCTCCTTTGCGCGCCTATGTGCCTTTTTCCCAATTCATGCGCTTCTGCTATGCTTTTCAAGCCGTCCTCCACCCCGGGCTCTTTCCCTGGGGCTAACAGTGGGGGCGTCAATCATCAAGATCGTCGTACTCGCCAGTGCTGGGGCGGTCTTCGCTGGATACGCCGATGCGCCCCCAGAATTTGGCAAGGGCGTGGTCATGTTTTATTGGTTTAAATTTGGCGATAGACCCCGTATTCATTGCGTCATAAGCTATTAATTTAGTAGCATATGAAGGGAGCATTGATTGCGTGCCCCCTATCGCTGGTCTTGGCCACCAACGGTGTTGTGGTCCTCACTGGTTTGTTGCCTATCGGCTCGACGCAGAGCCGCGTGGTAGGCCGTCATGACGACGTTGACGCTCACATCGAGCCCGTGGTGGTCAAGGCCATCCGGGCTCTTCCAGACGCTGATTTCAGCTTCTCCGGATACGACAACCGAATCGCCTTTTGCCAAGTCCTTCACCTTGTCGAGCACTGAGGGCAGGAAGCTCACGCAATTCACAGGCACGGTGTTGCCCTTTTTATCGAGCGCGTGCATTTTGAAGCGGACGTAGGCCTTGCCTGACAGCGAGGTTCTGAGTTCAACGGGGGCCCGCAACTTCCCGTGGGCCAAGACATCCAGGCTCATTTCGCGACCCCATCACCGGCTATTGCCGCGCGACCATGCCGCAGTGCGAATTCAGCGCGGCGGTGAGACTGGTCGAGCAGGTTGCCCACTTGCGTGATGGCCTCATCGGCTTCCCGCACTGCATACAAAAGCTTTGCCGACCCGCGTGTGTCATCAAACGAAATAGGGCTGATTTCACGAAAACGTGTAACGGCGTCAAGCAGGTATTTCACCCGTGATACGACGCCGGTCTCTCTAAATGCCTGGGAGGTATCAAAACGGTGAGATTGATGCAAGGCCTCACAAACGGCCGTGGCGTTGCGATCCAGCATGACGCGCACCTGGTTGATGGAAGCTTTCACGGCGGCGGTTGATGGGTCGCGCTCCGGCTCGTCGCTCAAGCCCAAAAGGTAGTCCGAACTGACGCCATAGACCCTTGCCATTTGAATCAATAAGACAGGCGGCGGCATACGCTTGCCCTGCTCTAGCAAACTGAGCTGCGTTGCATTTTTGTACCCCAGCAAAAGCGCGGCTTGCGTTTGGCCCCATCCATTGAGTTCGCGGCACGCGGCCAATCTCTTTGCCAGCAAGCGTTTAAGCAGTGCGTTCGAGCGGCCACGTTCTGCGAGCGGGCCGGCGTCGTCAATGCAGTCGCCATGCGAATCATCGGATAGGTCATCCGCATCGTCTGCCAAAGGCTCCACGATGTCCGTGGCTGCATTTTTTGGCGCGGGAGTCAAACCAACCCACATTGCATTCAGTGATGAGCGGGCGGCCTCGCTGGTGGCTTCGTTGTGAGCTTCGTGGCCTGTTCCAACAGTGTCGTTGTTCATTTCTTGATCCTGGCGTGTTGTGTTGACTGGAAGGGTTGTATTTGGTGTGACGTGGTGTGACATGTTTTTTATCCGTGCTGAATCAAATCAGTCGTGGTTGGGGTCCCACTGGCTGTCTTTCCGTGTGAGGGGTGACGCTGGCGGGAAGGGTAGGACTCCCTTGCACGGGAGGGGTAGCCGTTGCAGGTGACGTTGCAGGCGTGACCTCTTGCAGCTCTGCGTCCACCAGTTCGTAGCAAAACTCGTCAGCCAAATCTATGCACGCGGTCGCATACGTCACCTCGTATGACAGGTCAGCATGTTTGTGGTCAGAGTGGTTCACCAGATAGTTGTGTAAATGGTCTATCCGGTCACGTAGCAGGTGCAGGCGGCGCGTCAGTGTGGCAATGGTCTTTTGTGCCAGCGGGTCGCTTGTTTCTATCAGACCAAACTTCTCGGCCATGTATCTCAGGTGAATCGGATGAATTGAGACACTGCAATCGTCTTCGCCAGTGAATTGCGACAGAAGAATTAGTCCGTCACCTTTGCCGTCATTCATGAATTCAATCTTGATGTCGGGGAAGTTGTCGTTCATGCTGTTCTGTCCTAGTGGATTGGTATAACTACTAAAGGTGTTCATTTTTTGAAGTTGCTTTTTCAAAACTTCTATGCAGTGTGAAAACTGGCGAAATCCTTGTGTGCACTGGCTTTGTGGCTTGTTTGCACATTTTTTGACGCTTCATTTTTTGAAGTCACTCCGGTGGGGGTAACTTCAATTTCTGAAGCGTCAATCGGCCCTATGGCTTCAGTTTCTGAAGCGTCACGGTTCATTTTTTGAAGCGCTGTTTTTTTCTCGGAAGCCATGGATTTGGCGACAGCCTGCCGTGCCTCGTCCAAGGTTTTGAACGCTTTGTATTCGTCCGTTGGATTCATGGCAGGGATGCCCAGCTTGGCGCGTTCATAAACTTCGGAATCTGTGAATCGGTATAGATTGCATACTTTGGAGCCACGCATCACGCCGATGGTCTGCCGCGTCTTTCGGAGAAAGCCCAATGCCTCAAGCTGACGCAAGGCCTTCACAAGCGTTGCTGAGCTGTTCCACCCACGCGATTTCAGTTCAGACAGGGCGGCGCTGATGTTGCCGTTATTGGTGCCACGCATTCGATGGCGCAGGTCCAAGAACAATGCCCGTGCCGTCCAGTCCAGTGCGATGAACGCGGGACTATCGAGCAAAGACAAGTTGACCCGGATGTGCGCCTCTACTTTTCCGGGTTTCTTATCGAGTCCCATTGGTGCCGGCCTTACGCTTCGCAGGTCTTGACGTACAAACCGACTCGGTGCCTGTCGCCTGATTCGGTTTCAACGATGCGCCAGTGAGTGTCGATGGCCACGCCGTCATCGCGTAGCTGCATCACGCGGGCGCGCGGGTCGTATACGTCAAGATGGCGCATGGCTTCGTAGGTCGTGATGGCGAATTGCGCCAGAGCGGCCTTGAGCCGGTCGCACTGAACAATGCAGGTTGTTCCTGGATGCGCACGGCGAATGGCCGCCAGTGCCGCCCGTTTGGCGCTGGGCGTGCGCAGTGGGTGAACGGGTGAGTTCATACCGGTACTCCTTCCAGTCGCTCAACCAGCGTTTCAACCGTCGCCAGGTCAGCGCAATGTTTCGAGTAAGTCAGCTTGGCCAGGACGTACTCGGCTCCGACTTGCTCAAGGGTATGGCCCGCCAGTGCCGCGCGGGCTGCTAAGGTGCTGAATCGCTTATCCGTGGCGGGCTTTTCGTTTGGCGTAGTGGTGTTCATGGCCAGCCTCCTTACGCCGTGGCCTGCGATGCCATCCAGGCACGGATGTCACCTACTCGCCAAGCTGTCACGCGCTGGGACAACTTGAGTGGAGCCGGGAACGTTCCTGCCTTCACATTTCGCCACAGCGTCGGGGCAGAGAATGGCAGGGGTGCCGGTATACCGGGCCGTTTGGGGCTTTGCACCAGTTGCGCTTCTCGAATAAAAGCACTATCTGGCAGTGCGTCGAAAACCGACTGGTTGATGATTGCTTTGGCTGGATTAGCCGGTACGTGAATTTCGACCTTTGGAGCCGGAACGCTTGATGCAATCGTGGTTTTGGGTGTAATCGATGACTTGTATGACATATCGCGCCGCCTCCTGAAACGGCTTGATATGAAGTGTCGAATTTCCCCCGCTTGCGGGCTATCCGCTTGCTAAGCAACCGTATTTTTTATTTTTCTCTGTGCCCTATTTGTAGATTTACGTATCCAGTCTCCAAATGCCCGTTCAAGACCATCCAATTTAGTTTCGGCGTCATAGTCATCCAAATTCAGCGCTGGACGCTGATATGGGTTGCCGCGTGGACTGAAAAATCTATCGGCGATAGACTTTGCAGCAGTACCGGGTTTTAGATTGCTATCACCTAACTTTAGGAGTTTCCACTCAGTCAGGACGAACTCCCGCAATTTGGCGTTTTGACCGCCACGGCTATTTCCACCGGACGTAGAGAACGCGGTTTTTCTGTGGTGTTGCTCAGAACTATTCACAAACAACGCCAAGGCACACCCAGCCTCATTCTTTGCATCTGAAAGCTGCTGCCATGCCCCTATCTCATTCCCAGACTGGGAATGGAGCGTGGCTGAGACTGAATGTGCACAAGCCTTTAGTACGTGCTGCAAATATTCTTGCGGTATTGGAAAATTGGCCATCTTTGCCAATAGATCGCTCATCATTTCCTCAAGGCTCACACCCGCATTCGCCGACTCAAGAAGCTGACGGAAAGCAAGTTCGGCGAGACCGATATCAGCGAATTTTGTTCCATCAAAGAGCCTCTGAAGTTGGCCGTCTAACTCTGCCAATATTCGCCCTACTTCCTGTTTTGAAGTTCTCATCATGCGTCCCCTGTCACGCCCCAATAAAGTAGCCAGCGCCGCCAGGTCAGGGTGTCCCGGTCTTCGCCTCGGTTAATTAGGCCGGGGCTAGGCGTGGCTTAAAACTGTTTTATGCTTTTTTGAACTGGATCACGTCCGCACCCATGCGCAGTTTGTCCAGGTAGTCAGCCCATGTCTGCATCATCACCCGGCGTGCCGGCAGGTGGGCCGTACGGTTGTAGGCTCGCCCGTTGGCATCCTTCACCGCGTGGGCTAATTGATGTTCGATCAGGTCAACCCGTTGGCCCAGCACTTCGTCCATGATGGTGCGTGCCATGGCCCGGAAGCCGTGGGCACAGTGCACCTCTTTGGCGTAGCCCATGCCGCGCAATGCTGCATTGATGGTGTTTTCGCTCATGGGGCGTTCGCCGGTGCGCAGGCTGGGGAACACGTAGCGCCCATGGCCTGTAAGTGGCTGCACGCTGCGCAGTAGCTCCACCGACTGCGTGGACAGGGGCACGATGTGATCGTTATCCATTTTCATTTTGCTGCCGGGGATGCGCCACTCCGCGCCGTCCAGGTCGATTTCTGCCCATTCAGCCGTGCGCAGCTCTCCGGGACGTACAAACACCAGCGGGGTGAGTTTGAGCGCTGCCAGGGTGCATTGGTGCCCGCTGTAGGCGAAGATGGAGCGCATCAATTCGCCGGCCTGTTTGGGCTCCGTGATGGCGGCGTAATGTTTTTTCTCGCCTTGCTGCAATGCGCCGCGCAAGTCTGCCGTGATGTCGCGCTCTGCCGTGCCCTCAGCCACGGCGTAGCGGAAAACTTGCCCGCAAATTTGTACGATCCGCTTGGCACTGTCGAACACCTTGCGGGTTTCCATCCGGCGGGCGACTGCCAGCACGTCACGCGGTCCGATGGTGGTCAGGGGCATGGCGCCGATATGGGGGTTGATGTCCTTTTTCAGCCAGTTGGCCACCTTGTCTTGCGTGACGGTCGCCCGATTCGCTGACGTGGCCAGCAGCCACTGCGCCGCAACCACTTCAAAGGTGTTGGCTGCTGCCGTGGCCTTGGCTTGTTTTTCTTCCTGTTTGGCTGCACCGGGATCAATACCGTCTGCCAGCAGCTCCCGTGCCTTTTCGCGCCGTTGCCTGGCTTTGAGCAATGAGACTTCAGGATAAACACCCAGCGCCAGCGTTTTGCGCTTTCCTTCAAAACGGTAGTCCATTCGCCAATATTTGCCGCCTGCGTTGACTAAAAGATACATTCCGCCACCGTCCGCGTGCTTATCGCCAGCAACTTTGCCGCTGTGCTTGGTGTTGTTTTTAATGAATGTGTCGTTCAATGCCACGGTAAATCCTCTGTTTTGACGGTATGTCGTTTGACGGTATTTGCATCTACCGTCAAAAATACCGTCAAGTTGTCGGTATGTCATGTTAGCCCATGAGACCCTATGAGGCAATAAAAAACCCGCTGTAGCTATGCACTACGCGGGTTTTGAGGTCTTCTGATACGGTCTGAAACGATTAAATGGTCCCCTCGACAGGAATCGAACCTGTATTTCACGCTTAGGAGGCATGCGCACTATCCATTGTGCTACGAGGAGAAGCGCGAATTGTAGGGCTACGCGATTGTCAACCCGCGCTCAGTCGTACGGCACCGTGAAAATCAGGTCAATCGTGCTTTGCTCACCGGTCTGGGCGCGCAGGGTAAAGCGCCGTGACAGGTCGTAGAAGATATAAACCGTGCCCAGGGTCCCGGCCATGCTGCGCTCGTAGGCGACGTAGAAGTTGCGCGACAGGCGCTTGCCCAGCGTGACGGCGGCGGCACTGGTGGTGCCATTGGCGCTGCTGCTCGCGCCGCGCACGGACAGCTCGTCCAGCCCCAGTGCCGCGCTCAGTCCGCCCGACAGACCCCGGCCGTTGCCGCCCAACAGCGCCATCGCAGCTTGCTGCAACACGGCGGCCTCGGCGCCGCCGTTGGCGGCCGAGCGGCCGAGCACCAGCCACGCCAGTTTTTCGGCTTCCGGCATCTCGGGTTCTGAGTAAAGGCGCACCCGCGGCGACAGCGCCGTACCGCTGATCTGCACGCCCACGCGCACCGTTAAATTGGGCCGGATGGCCAAAATGTCGAGCGTCGGATTGTCGTAAGGACCGGTGAAGCGCAGCACGCCTTCTTCGATGTCGAGTTGCTGGCCGTAGGCTTTGTAGCTGCCGCGTACCGTGCTCAAGTTGCCCATCAGGCGCGGGAGGCTGTTGGTGGCCGCCGAGCTGATCAGCATGAGAGTGCCGGCCAGTCGCGTCGTGAGACCACGGCCCTGCACCTGAAAGTCGGGTCCCATGTCCAGTGTGATGGCGACATCGGGCACGATGCGGAGGTTGTCGGGCGCCGGGGCGTCGTTTTCAATCTTGTCGGCTGCGGTTGCCGGATTTTTGGTTGATGATTTCACCACCACGTCATGGCCGAGGCTGGGGGTGTTTTCATCGGGCAGGATGAAGAGCGCCTGATCGGCCTTCAGCGCCCCGCGTATTTCCAGTTGGGCGTCTTGTAGTTTGACCTGCAGTTGGCCCGAGAGCGCCAGACGTCGGTCGGCGCGTGCCGTCACGCGCAGGGCCTGCGCCTGGGCCGCCAGTTCGATACGAATTTTGGACAGACCCGCCGTGGCGCCGGTGCCGCTGGGCAGCCATTGGGCAAATCCTTGGGCCGTCAGTGTGCCGCCACTGCCGCCGCCCCCGCTGGCGCCCTGCAAACTGAATTCCTGGATGTCAAGACGCTGTCCGCGCAAGGTGCTGCGCAGTTTGCCATGGCTGAATTCAATGCCGTCGGCGATCGAGCGCAGCGCCAGGCTGTCGGCATTCAGCGTGCCGCTCCACTGCGGCGCGATGCGCGTGCCGCTGAGGGCGATGTTGGCGTCCAGCGTGCCACGAATGCGCCAGCCCGGCGGGGCCAGCACCGACCAAACACCAGCTTGTGGCAGTTGAGCCCGCAGCGAGCCGGTCAGCGGTGCCTCGGCCGGCCAGCGCCAGCCGTCAGCGCCGCTGGCGATTCGGGTGCTGAAGTCGCCTTGCGCCTGGCCCGCCCGCTCGCTGTCCCAGCGCGCGCTGACGCGCAGCGCATCGCCGTCCGCTTTCAGGGTGAGGCGGGCGTCCTTGACGCCCGCACTGATGCCGGGGCCCGCGTCCCCTTCCGCCTGCAAGCTGATGTCGCCGCTGCGCCGCACCAAGGAGGCGTTTACTTTGAGCGTGTCCGCCGCCAGCACATCCCAATCGCCATCAAAAACCAGATCGCCGCGCAGACCCATTTTGGTCACCTGTGCGCTGCCCAGCAGGTCCAGCCAGGCCAACGGCACGCCTTGCAAGCGACCTTGGGTTTTCAGTTCCTGGCGCGCCCCGCTGCGGCTCCAGCGAATCGGGCGCCAGACGAGGGTGGCAGCGCCGGGGACTGGGCCGGTCAGGGCGGCTTCGCCTGCGCTGGTTTCCAGCACGTTGCCGGTGGCCGTGCTGTTCCAGCCGAGGCTGACGGGTTGGCTGCTTTGAATGGTCCAGGTGCCCGGGCGTTGGCCACTCTGCGCTTGCAGTCGGGCGGAATTGACCACGGCCTGCCAGGCGCCGCTGGGCTGGCGCCGGCCGGTGGCCTGGGCTTGCAGATCGAACCGACGCGTACCGGTTGCCGGTTGGCCTTCGACGGGTTGCAGGACTTGGGCGCGCAGGCTGCTTTGCACCACCAAATTGGTGCTTTGCCAACCGCCGGCCCACGTCCCGGTCAGTTCTCCGTTGCCTTGGACCGCCTTGTCGGGCAGCAGCTTGGACAACCCGGGCAGCGTTGCCAGCCAGCGCGAGGCTTTCGCCGCATCCGTCACCTTCAAGGAAAACTCGCCCGCACCACTCTGCGCACTCAGCTGTCCGTGAACTTGTGCCTGTCCACCTGGCAATGTCAGCTGCATTTGCCCGCGTGTGGCTTTGCTTGCCAGGTGCAGATCGATCTGGCCTTGCATCTGGGCATCACTGGTTTGCAGTTGCAGCGTTTGCAGGCTCAGCGTGCCATCGGCCCAGCGCCCTTTGGCGCTGGCGTTTTTCAGGTGCAACCCCTGCAGGCGGGAGGCATCGGGTTGCTTGGCCGAGGGTTGCAAGCGGGTGTCAAACTCAATCGCTTGCGGTGTGGCCGTGGCATGGAGTTGCCCGTCAATGCGCGCCGCCGCCAGTTGCGAGTGCAGGGCGGCCGGGTTGATGTTCTTCAGCGTGGCCTCCGCTTGCCAGCTCCGCGTGGTCGTGGCGTTCGAGCGGCTGCTGCTAGCGCCCGTCAGTTGGCCTTGCACGGCCAGCCGCCCACCGGCCAGGTCGGCGGTGAGCGATTGCACCTGCCACTGCCCATCACGGAAACTCAGGCGTGCCTGCGCGGCATCGACCGGTAGACGGCCCAGATCCCAGGGGCCACTCAGGCGGTTGGTGAGCTTGCCTTGCACCAGCCAGCTTGAAGGGGCTGTAGTCGTTGTGTCCGGCTGCACGGCGGCGCTGCCAGTGAGCAGGGTTTGTGGTGCCGCCGGCCACAGGGTGGCCAGGTTCAGATCATTGAACGTGGCATCGGCTTTGACAACAGGTTGCGCTGCCCACGGGCTGATTTTGGCCGCCAATCTTGCCTGCATCGGCGCGGTGGCTTTGGCGTCAATTCGGGGTGCGGCGCTGGGGCTGGCCGGTCGCACCTCGGCCAGTATCTCTAGCCGTGCATCGGGCCCGGCCAGATGGCCGCGTGCCGAGGCGGTGGCGGCCAGTGGCAGCGGCGGCGCATTGCCGGGAAGGGGCGCTTGTACATCGCCTTGCACCTGAACCTCCAGCGTCAACGGGGCTTGTGCCAACACGCTGGCCTGCGCCTGGTACTGGCCCGCCGCCAGCTGGGCACTCTTAAGCGTGAGGGCGTGGCGCGTGCCCTCAAACTGGTAGCGGCCTGACAGGTGGGTGGCTTGCAGCGCCCCCGCGCCCGCCCAGTGCAGGGCATCGATGACAAACGTCAGGTCCACCTGAAACGGCAGCAGCAAGTTGTCCAGCAGCGCGGCCGGGCTGGCTGGGCTTTGGTCATCAATGCTGAGTTGGGCCGCGTGCAGCGTGTCCAGTTGCAAGCGGCGGTCCAGCAGGGCCAGCGCTTGCCAGGTCAGATCAATCTGACGCGCCTCCACCACCAGCCCGTTTTTCTCCCAGCGCAGCAAGCCAATGTGGCCGCCCTTGCGCAGGGTGCCGAGCACGTCTTCGGCCACCAGCACCTGCCCGGCAGGCAGGTAGCGCGACGCCTGTTGCAGCGCGGTGGCCAGCGACGTGTCGCTATCGGCCCAGACCCACAAGCTCAAGAGCAGGGCGCCAACCAGCAGCACCGCCGTGGTCAGCAAACCGGTGAGCCAAAGGAAGAGCGGACGCAGTTTCATCAGAAAGTGAACCCCACGCTCATGTGCAGGCGCAGTTGCTGGACGGCCACGCCATACGCCAAATCAATTTGCAGCGGCCCGACCGGACTCTTCCAGCGCACGCCGGCACCGACACCCACTTGCGCCCGCAACGCCGACGGCTTGTCGGCCACGGCCCCGGCATCCAGAAAGACCGTGCTTTCCCAATCGGTGAGTTTGTCGTTGATCACGATCGGGCGCTGCCACTCCACGCTGCCCGTGGCCAGGTAGCGACCGGCGGCGATCGCGCCATTGGCCAGTTCGGTGCCAATGCTGCGAAAGGCATAACCGCGCACGGAGTTATCGCCCCCCGTCAGGAACAGCTGGGTGCTGGGCAGTTCTGCGCCAGTGCGGGCCAGCACCATGCCGCCTTCGGTCTGCAGCGCCACCCGACCGGCGCGCATCGTGGCGCGGGTGCCCACCTGCGCACCCGCCAGAGGCCAAATGCCCAGCCAGCGCGCCAGCACGCGCAGATAGGGTTCTCTGCTGCTGCCCAGGGTGACGCCGCCGCCCAGTTCTGCACCGAGGCCGTAACCACTGGCGGGAAACGGCAGGCTGTCGAAGTTGCGCTGGGTCCAGGCGTAATTGGCGCTGAGGGCATCGGCCACCGTCGGCAAACCTGCGCCGTAGGCTTTGGCACGGTCATATTGCAAATAGTAGTTGCGGTCCGTCCGCTCGCTGGTTTGCCCGCGGCCGGCCCGGTAGCGCTGGCTGTCCACCTCGAAGCTGCCTGAGGTCTGGCTCTGAAACAGGGCCGAAGTTGCCCAGCGCCAGCCGGATGCATCCGGCGGCGCCGTCAACTCGGTCCCGAAGGATTGGGTTTCGCGGTCCAGCGACAGTTTCGAGACGGCCTGCCAGCCAATGCCCGGCACTTTGTGGTGGGTGTGCTCCATGGACAGGCGCGGCCCGCCGTCGGTGCTGATCCCGACCCCCAGCACGATTTTTTGCAGCTTGGCCTCGCGCAGTTGCACCAGCACGGGCGCCGCCATTGGATTGCCCGTGGTGTCGAGCGACACAAACGCCGAGTCGAAGAAGCCGCTGTCCAGCAGCCGTTGCTGCGCTTCCAGTAATTGGCTTTGGCTGTAGTCGGCGCCCTGCGTTATTTGCGCCAGCCGGGTCACCAGTTGTTCGTCGTAACGTTGGGTGCCGCTGATCTGCACCGGCCCCAGGCGGTAGGCCGGACCCGAGTCCAGCGTGACGCTGAGCCGGGCGGTTTGGGTGTCCGGGTCAATGTCGGCCTGGCTGGCAGAAATGGTCCCGATCGGATAGCGCTGGGCGATGAGCTGTCGCAAGGCCTGCGTTTTGGCCGCATCCCAATTCGCCTGGGTAAAGGCCATGCCACGGCGCAAAGCCCAGTTGGCGCGGATCGCCCGGCGCTGCTCCCGCGTGGCTTCATCTTGTGTGATCGGGCCGGTAAAGTCGAGCGTGAACTCGGCGATCTTGACCGGTTCGCCGGGCTGCACCGTAATCAAGACATGGCGTGCTGCCTTGGGATTTTGTGGCGTGTCTTGCACCACCAGCTTGATCTCCGGTGAAAAATAGCCGAGCGTACCCAGCAAGTCTTGCAGATTGCGTTCGGCCGCGGTCAAGAGCCGCGCCAGCTCGCTGGCGTCGAGATCGGTCAACTCGCGGTAGCGTTGCAGCTCGATGTGCCGTTGCAGGTAGTCCTGCACCTCGGACGGCGCCTGGATCTCGATGTCAAAGGCCTGGCTTGGCGTTTGCGCCTGCACCGTCCCGGCACATCCTGTCATCCAAACAAAAAAAGCTGTCCACAAGAACAGCGTTTGCGTCAGCGTGTTGAATCGTTTGTTTTTGGATGGCCCGAACATCCGGCTATTTTGTCAGCAAGCGCATCGTCTCTTCGAGTCCCTTGAGGGTGAGTGGGAACATGCGCTGGTTCATCAGCTGCTGGACCACGCTGATGCTCTGGCGGTATTGCCAGACGCCTTGCGGCTCCGGGTTGATCCAGGCAAATTTGGGGAAGGCGCTGGTGAGGCGCTGCAGCCACTCCACGCCGGCCTCTTCGTTGTTGTATTCCACGCTGCCGCCGGGTTGCAAAATCTCATACGGACTCATGGTGGCATCACCGATGAAGATCAGCTTGTAGTCCTTGTTGTACTTGCGGATGATGTCCCAGGTCGGGAACTTTTCGGCAAAGCGGCGGCGGTTGTTCTTCCACATGAAGTCATAAACACAATTGTGGAAATAGTAAAACTCCAGGTGCTTGAACTCCGATTTGGTCGCGCTGAACAGCTCCTCCACCCGCTGGATGTGGTCGTCCATGGTGCCGCCGACGTCCATCAGCAACAGCACTTTGACATTGTTGTGGCGCTCGGGGCGCATCTTGATGTCCAGATAGCCGGCGTTGGCGGCAGTGGAGTAGATGGTGTCGTCCAGGTCCAGCTCTTCTTCATGGCCTTCGCGGGCAAACTTGCGCAGGCGCCGTAGCGCGATTTTGATGTTGCGGGTGCCCAGCTCTTGCGAGTCATCGTAGTCTTTGTAGGCGCGCTGGTCCCACACCTTGACGGCGCTGCGGTTGCGGCTCTTGTCCTGGCCGATGCGAATGCCTTGCGGGTTCTGGCCGTAGGCGCCAAACGGGCTGGTGCCACCGGTGCCGATCCATTTGGAGCCGCCTTCATGGCGTTCCTTCTGCTCTTCAAAACGCTTTTTCAGTGTTTCCATCAACTCATCCCAGCCCATCTTCTCGATCTTGGCGCGCTCCTCGGGGCTGAGTTCCAGTTCCAGGTTCTTGCGCAGCCACTCCAGCGGGATGTCCTTGGTGAAGTCGGCAATCATTTCCACGCCCTTGAAGTAGGCGGCAAAGGCGCGGTCGAACTTGTCAAAGTGCTTCTCGTCCTTCACCAGCGTGGTGCGGCTCAGGTAGTAAAAGTCGTCGATCTTGTAACCGGTCGCCTCCTCGTCACCCTGCGGCTCGGGCGCGTTGGGGCCCACCACGCCGGCTTTCAGGGCTTCGAGCAGGGTCAGAAATTCCTTGACCGATACCGGCAGTTTGGCCGAGCGCAGGCTGTAAAAAAAGTCGATCAGCATGGTGTCCTCAACTGATTAGCGATGCACGCGGTTTGTCCAGCAGGTACAGCAGCTGGGCTTTGGCTTCTGGCCATTCGCCGCTGCGCATGCTGTACATCACGGTGTCGCGAATGGTGCCGTCGCGGCGCAGGGCATGGCCCCGAATGACGCCGTCTTTTTGGGCCCCCAGCCGCTCGATGGCGGCCTGCGAGGCAAAGTTGAAATTGTCGGTGCGCCAGCCCACCACCAAGCAGCCCAGCGTCTCGAACGCATGCGTCAGCAGGAGCAGTTTGGCGGTGGTGTTGACGTGGGTGCGCTGGCAGCGCCGGGCATACCAGGTCCAGCCAATCTCCACGCGCCTGAGCGCAGGCACGATGTCATGAAAACTGGTGGTGCCGAGCACCGTGCCGCTGGCCGCGTCCAGCACGGCAAAGGGAAAGTTGTGGCCGGCTTCGCGCATGGCCAGCGCGTTCTCAATGTAGCTGCGGGTTTGCTCCGGCTCGGGCACGGTGGTGATGCGCAGCTTCCACAGCTCGCCATCGGCCGCTGCCGCGCGCAAGCCGCTTTCGTGGGCGAGCGCCAGCGGCACCAGCTCAACACCCCTGGCGGCCAGAGTGACCGGCTCAACGTAGGCCATGCTTATCTCTCAGTCTTTGCTTTTGGCATTGCTGTTTTTGCGCCAGCGCCGCGCCAGTTGCAGGCCGCCGCCACCGCCCACACCGACCAGCACAATGCCGGCAATGCTGGCGTTGTTGTAGCCCGCGCTAAAGATGTCCAGCCCGACAAGGCGTCCAAGCCAGAAGCCCAGCAAGGCGCCGCCAATAAAGCCGACGGCGTCTGACAGGCCTTCGATCAACAGTGATTTGTCCATGTGTAACGCTCCCGGTTCAGCGGTTATGCCGTTGCATGAACACCAGCTTTTCAAACAGCGTCACATCCTGCTCGTTTTTGAGCAAGGCACCGACCAGCGGCGGCACCGCCACCTTGTCGTCCTGGCTTTGCAGCGCTTCCAGCGGAATGTCTTCGGCCACCAGCAGCTTGAGCCAGTCCAGCAACTCGCTGGTGGAGGGTTTCTTTTTCAGGCCGGGCAGGGTGCGCACGTCATAAAACGTTTTCATGGCGGCGGTCAGCAGTTCTTGCTTCAGGCCGGGAAAGTGCACGTCCACAATGCTCTTCATGGTGTCGGCATCGGGGAACTTGATGTAGTGGAAAAAGCAGCGGCGCAAAAAGGCGTCCGGCAGTTCTTTTTCGTTGTTCGAGGTGATGAACACCAGCGGCCGGTTTTTGGCCTTGATCAGCTGCCGGGTTTCGTAGCAGTAAAACTCCATGCGGTCGATTTCGCGCAGCAAGTCGTTCGGAAACTCGATGTCAGCCTTGTCGATCTCGTCAATCAACAGCGCCACCGGCTGCTCCGCCGTGAAGGCCTGCCACAACACACCCTTGACGATGTAGTTGTTGATGTCTTTGACGCGCTCGCCACCGTCCACGCTGGAGAGTTGCGAATCGCGCAGGCGGCTCACCGCATCGTATTCATACAGACCCTGCTGCGCCTTGGTGGTGGACTTGATGTGCCACTGCAGCAGCGGCATGTCCAGCGCCTGGGCCACTTCTTCGGCCAGCATGGTTTTGCCGGTGCCGGGCTCGCCCTTGACCAGTAGCGGGCGCTTGAGGGTGATGGCCGCATTCACGGACAGCATCAAATCCTGGGTGGCGACGTAGTTTTTGGTTCCTTGGAATTTCATGGTTCTGGCTTTGTCAGGGAAAACAGCAGGTAGCTGAAGGATTGTTGACCGATATAATGAATGTTTGATCTATCTCAAACGTTGGCTGATTGTCCTCTCAAAATGAATAAATTCTTGCTGTCACTGCCTGCTCTGGTTGTCGCTTGTGCGACGGTCTTTTCTGCCCATGCCCAAGAGGTCAAAGGTGATGCCAACGCCGGCGAGAAAAAAATCTCGATGTGTATTGGCTGCCACGGCATCCAGGGTTACCAGGCCAGTTTCCCCGAAATCTACAAGGTTCCGAAGATTGCAGGTCAGGGCGCCAAGTACATTGTGTCAGCACTTAACGCTTACAAAAAGGGCGATCGCAAACACCCCAGTATGCGCGGAATTGTGGACAACCTGAGCGAACAGGATATGGCCGACATCTCCGTGTATTACGAAACCCTTGGCAAGGTTGACGGTGCCCCGGCCCTGGCGAAAGCCGCGGACGGCAATGCCCACGCTGTCGCCCTGGTCACCAAAGGCGCTTGCGTCTCTTGCCATGGCGACAATTTCAGCAAACCGATTGACCCGAGCTACCCCAAGATTGCCGGCCAGCATTCCGACTACCTGTTTGTGGCGCTCAAGTCCTACAAGACCGAAGGCAACGCGACCTGGGGCCGCGCCAACGGCATCATGGGTGGTGTCGCCAAGCAGTTCTCCAATGCGGAACTGAAAGAAATGGCCAGTTACTTGGGTTCACTGCCGGGTGAACTGAAGACGGTGCCGCAGAGCAAATTCCGTTAAATTCATCACCCCGTAAAAAGCCGCTTTTAAGCGGCTTTTTAACGACCCGCTGGGGCTGAGCGTCAGTCGCGTGTGGCGTGCTGCTGCACGCAGCCAATGTAGGCGTCGCCATCGGGTGGCCGACCGGCGCGCTGGCTTTCCCAGATCATCTTGCCCAGGCAATCCATGGCCTCGTGGTGGGCCAGGTGCAGCGAATTGCGGCGGTGCGTCAGCAGCTCCACCGCTTGCCGGATGCCGCGCGGCTGGTCAATGCTGCATTGCTCGCTGATCGACAGGTGCATCGACAGGTGCAGGAACGGATTGCCCTTGCTCTCATCGGCCTGCTGCATGGCGGCCAGCGCGGCATCGACATCGGCCAGTTCGGCGTGGTATTCCGGGTGCTCGTCGATCCACAGGCTTGCTATGGTTTCAATAGCTTCCAGCGGTTGACCCGCCTGGGCTTTGGCATAAATGGAGCAAAAGAAGCGGCGCACATCGGCTTGGGAAGGTGAAAACATAATGAGGCGTATTGTCGCGCCTCAGCCGTCCGATGTCGCCCGCTGCGCGGTGAGCCCTTGGGTTGGCAGGCTCATATCCGCCAGGCCGGCAGCTCCCAATTGCGCCACAGCGACAAGGCGCGCAAGCCGGCGGTGATGCCGACGCAGGAAAGTAGTGCCAGCCAGCCGGGGGCGTCGGCCTGCCACAGGCCGACATAGGTCCAGCCGCCGACGAAAGCCCAGACCGCGTACGGCTGGTGGTCGCGAAAGGCGCTCGGGATTTCGTTGCACAGCACGTCGCGCAGCACGCCGCCAAACACGCCAGTGATCAGGCCCATCAGCACCGCGACCAGCGCCGGCATTTGCAGCGTCAGCGCCTGGTGCACGCCGGTGGCAGTGAACAGCCCCAAGCCCAGCGCGTCCGGCCACTGGATGGCTTTTTCCGTCAAGACAAAATGCCGGTGCCGCAGAAACAGCATGGCCAGCATGCACAACGCCAGCACGCCCCACAGCATTTCCTCATGGCGCACCCAAAAGAAGGGGCGCTGGTCCAGCAGCAAATCGCGCAAGGTGCCGCCGCCAAACGCCGCTACAAAACCCACCACACAGACGCCGACGGCATCGAGTCGTTTGCGGGCGGCTTCCAAAACACCCGACAATGCAAACGCCGCCGTAGCGGCCAGTTCCACCAAAAGTCTCAGGGTTTCACCCCAGGATTGAATATTGTTCATGCCAGGATTTTCGCGCTATGGCTTTGCCGCTCATCACCGACCCCTATTTCTACGCCGTCACCATCCCCGCCGTGCTCTTGCTGGGCGTCAGCAAGAGCGGTTTTGGCGCCGGTTTTGGTTCGCTGGCCGTGCCCATGATGGCGCTGGCGGTCAGTGTGCCGCAGGCGGCGGCCATTCTGATGCCGGTGCTGCTGGTGATGGATATTCTGGGGATGGCCGCCTTTCGCAAAGACTTCGACCTGCAGCTGCTGAAGTTCCTGATTCCGTTTGGACTGGTTGGCATCGTCATTGGTGCGCTGCTGTTCAAAGTGCTGGAGGCGCATACCGTGGCGGGACTGGTCGGTGTCTTCACACTGCTGTTTCTGGCGCAGCGCCTGCTGTTCCCGCCCAAGGTGGACAGCGCGCCGCCGCCCAAATGGCTGGGCGCGATCCTGACCGCCACCTCGGGCTTTACCAGCTTCATTGCCCATGCCGGCGGCCCGCCGGTCAACGCCTACATGATCCCGCTGCGCCTGTCGCCGGTGAAGTTCACCGCCACCATGGCCTTCTTTTTCTTCGTTATCAACCTGTCTAAGTGGATTCCCTACGCCTGGCTGGGCTTGCTGGATGGCCGCAACATGGCCACCTCGCTGGTGTTGCTGCCGATTGCACCGATTGGCGTCTGGGTCGGCGTGAAGCTGGCCCGGCGCATCAGTCAAGTACTGTTTTACCGCCTGGTGTACCTCGGCATGCTGCTGACCGGAGTCAAGCTGGTGTGGGATGCGGTGGTGTAGACGCTATTTAATTAATAGCTTCTTGCGCAATGATTACGGGGGCTAGGGGTTGATTTGATATAAATTATTAATCTTCCTGCCTGACATGATCTTCCCGCCGTGGATACTGCCGCCGCAGCAACCACGTGCCCCAGCCCAGCGCCAGCAGCACCACCAGCGCGCCCAGCTTGTGGGTCAGTCCGCCGATCAGTTGGGACTTCGCTAGCAGCCCCAGGCTGGAGAAGAGATAAATCCAGTCGTGGCCGCCGGCGTCGCCCACCTGGCCGGACAGCAGCATCAGCTGCGGCTGCAGCGCGTCAAACATGTAGGGCGCCACATCCAGCAGCGACACGCCGAAAAACCACAAGCCCACGGCGGCACCAAAGGGATCGCGGTTCTTGAGTAGCAGCGCCCCGGCCAGGATGGCCGGCATCAGCAGCTGGCCCAGCGTGCCGCCCAGCACCATCATCCAGTGTCCCAGCGGTAGGAAGAGGATGTGGCCGGCCTCGTGAAACACCAGAATCGGACGGTGAATGAAGGACTCGCCCATTTCGCCGCTGCGGTAATCCATCCCGATCAGTTGCCAGCTCCAGAGGACCAAGCCCGCCAGGATGGCGACGCGCAGCCAAAAACTCAGGGCGTCGACCCGTGCCGGGATGCGGGTCAGCAGCGCGGTCCAACGCGTGTCATCACGGGGTAAATCTGGGTCAGCGTCTGGCACGGAGGCGGTTCGGCGCACGCCTTGGCCGACCTTGGCCAGGATCACGCCACAGGCCGGGCAGGCGGCCGGCAAGGCTTGCTTAATGGGCAGCGGCTGGTGGCCGCATTTGGGGCAGCGGGTGTAGGGACTGGACATGGTGTGCTTGTTTGGCGCCGCTCGGTACTGGCTCAGGTGTCCCAGCCGGGCGGCCGCTGTTCGGCGCGTTCGGCGCGCTCCTGCGCCATTTGCGCTTCCAGCTGCTGGCGCCCCTGTTTGACCACGGCGATGAACTTGGCGCGGTCCTGATAGTGCGGATGCATTTTTTCAAACAGTTGCAGGTTGTGTTGACGAAAGCGCATGGCGGTCTGGCGCGCCTCAAAGGCGCCGTGCCCGAGCAGCTCCAGCACGCTGCGCGCACTGCGCAGGCTGGACTCGAACAGTTCGCGTTCGACCCGCATCACGCCACGGTCGCGCAGCTTGTTCCAGTGCGTGACATCGCGGGCCCGCGCCACGATCTGCAGCTGGGGAAAATGCGCCTGCACCAGGTCCACAATCGCCAGCGATTGAGCCATGTCGTCCACCGCCACCACCAGAATGCGGGCGTTGGCGGCCCCGGCGGTGCGCAGCAGGTCGAGCCGGGTCGCATCACCATAAAACACGCGGTAACCGAAGCTGCGCACCGCCTCGATCATCTCGGCGTCATGCTCCAGCACGGTACAGGGGATGCCCTGCGCCAGCATCACGCGGGCCACGATTTGCCCATAACGGCCAAAGCCGGCAATCAGCACTGGCGCCTCCTGCGGCTCGGAAATTTCGTCCATCTTGACCTTGCCGCGCTGGGCGTAGCGCGGCAATAAGAGCTTGTCGATGCCCACCAGAATCAGCGGGCTCACCAGCATCGACACCGCCACGGCGCCGATCAGCAGCGAGGCGGTTTGGCTCGGCAGCACATGGCTACCGGCGGCGGCCTGAAACACCACAAAGGCGAACTCACCGCCTTGCGTCAGCAGCAGCGTGAAGGTGGGCCGCTCCTGAAACGGCAGCTTCATGAGCCGCGCCAGCGTGTAAATCACCACGCTCTTGACGGCCAGAAAGCTCAGCACGACCAGCGCCATCAGCCCCGGCGACTGGCGCAGCACGTCAAAGTCAATGCTCATGCCGACGGCGATGAAGAACAGGCCCAGCAGCAGGCCCTTGAACGGTTCAATGTCGGTTTCCAACTCGCGCCGGTACTCGCTTTCGGCCAGCAGCACACCGGCCAGAAAGGCCCCCAAGGCCATGGACAGGCCGACCAGCTGCATCAGGCCGGCAATGCCCACCACCAGCAGCAAGGCGGTGGCGGTAAAAATTTCGGGCGTCCGCGAGCGGGCGATCCAGCCAAACAGCGGGCGCATCAGCAGCCGGCCGCCGAGCACGATGCCGGCGATAACTGCTATTATTTTGAGAGCTTCTTCCGCAATATTGACGGTGGCTAGCGCCTCATTTGATGCTGAAACATGGGCCAACAGCGGCAGCAGCGCCAGGATCGGGATGGCGGCCACGTCCTGGAACAACAGAATCGAAAACGCCGCCTGCCCGCTGCTGGTGGGGCGCAGGTTGCGCTCGCTGATGACCTGCAGCGCAATCGCGGTGCTGGACAAGGCCAGCCCCAGGCCGGCCACCAGCGCCACCCGCCAGCTCACGCCCAACGCGAGGGCGACCCCGGTCAGCAGCAGGGCGCAGCCCAGTACCTGCGCGCTGCCCCAGCCAAAAATCGGACGGCGCAGGCTCCACAGGCGTTTGGGCTCCAGCTCCAGCCCGACCAGAAACAGCATCAGCACGACGCCGAATTCGGCAAAGTGCAGGATGTCTTCCACATTGGTCACCAGTCCCAGGCCCCACGGGCCGATGGCGATGCCTGCCACCAGGTAACCGATGATGGAACCGAGGCCCAGCGCCTGGCTCAAGGGCACGGCGATGACGGCCGCGCTCAGGTAGATGAAGCTGTTGGTCAGCCAGGTCGGGATGTTTTCCATGTCAGTCCCTGGGTCGGTCAGCCAGCGGCACGTCGCAGGCGGGGCAGTTGCCCAGTTCGTCCATCTCGGGCCAGCGCGGGTAGCTTTGCAGGCGCTGCCGGAAGCGCTCGACATGCTGCGTCACTTCCGGCTCGGAGGCGCTGCGGGCGCCGTGCAGCAGCAGCGGTGGCAAAAAACGCATGCCGCACAGGGCCGCCGTTTGCGCGTAGGGCGGCAAAAAGGCATCGAAAAAATAGCGGTTGTAGCCTTGCGGGTGGTAGGAGTCCGACGGGCCGCCAGTGGTAGCCACCAGCCACAGGTCTTTGCCGCGCAGGGCGTCGCCACCCACGCCATAGGCCCAGCCATAAGTCAGAACCTCGTCCAGCCAGAGCTTTTGCAGGGCCGGCATGGAATACCAGTGAATCGGGTGCAGCAACACAATCAGCTGCGCCGCCGCCAAGCGCGCCTGCTCGGCTGCAACGTCAATAAAGTAGTCCGGGTAGCGGGCATACAAGTCGTTGGTGTCGACCCGGGCGACGTTGCGGGCCGCGTCCAACAGGCGCCGGTTAACGCGGGATTCGCGCAAGTTGGGGTGGGCGGCGAGGAGGTAAATGCCCTGACCGGCAACCGGGGGTGCCGGAATAGGTCCGTCTGGGGGTGTGCGCAGGTGTTCGTCCATACCTTGAAGATAGCGCAAGTCTCAGGCAGCCGGTTTGTCGCTCAACGGACAAGCCGCTGGCACGCGCGTCGCTACAGTGGCGTCATGAAAACTTTTCAAACCCTTGCGGAACTGGCCGGCCTGGTCGGCCAGGAAATTGCGCTGAGCGACTGGCTCACCATCACGCAGGCGCAGGTGAACCAGTTTGCCGACGCCACCGGCGACCACCAGTGGATTCATGTCGATGTTGAGAAAGCCAAAGCGGGGCCGTTCGGCGGCACGATCGCGCACGGCTTTTTGACGCTGGCGTTGATTCCGCAGTTTTTGGAGTCGTCCCTGCACATTGTGGAAGCGCGCCTGGGGGTGAATTACGGGCTGAACAAAGTGCGCTTCATGGCGCCGGTGCCGGTCGGCAGCCGGCTGCGCGGCCGCCTGACGCTGCTCGCCAGTGCGCCGATTGACAACGGGGGCGTTCAAATGACGTGGCAAGTAGCGATCGAGCGCGATGGACTGTCGAAGCCCGTGTGCGTGGCCGAGTCACTGGTTCGGCATTACCCCTAGATTGTTCCGGGTGTCGTTGTGGTCGATCCAAACCCGTTTTGGCGCCACGCTTCAAACACCGTGACGGCGACGGCATTGGATAAATTCAGGCTGCGCTGACCTTCAATCATCGGCAGCTTCAGGCCTTGGGTCGGCGCAAACGTTTGCCGCACGGCGTCGGACAAGCCCTTGGTCTCGGAGCCAAACACCAGCCAGTCGCCGGGCTGGAACGCCACCTGATACGGGTTGCGTGTGCCGCGGGTGGTCAGGGCGAACAGGCGCTCCCGTGCCGGCTGTTCGGTGTCCAGAAAAGCCTGCCAGCTGGCATGGCGCTTGAGCTTGGCGTACTCGTGGTAGTCCAGGCCGGCGCGGCGCATGTGCTTGTCGTCCATGGAAAAGCCGAGTGGCTCGATCAGATGCAGGGTGCAGCCGGTGTTGGCCGACAGACGGATGACGTTGCCGGTGTTGGGCGGGATTTCGGGTTCGACAAGGACGATATGAAACATGGCCCGATTGTCGCAGCGTGGGGGCATTACTCGGTGCGCGCGATCACCAGGCCCGTGATGTGCGCCGCGCCCGCCGCCCGCAGCGTTCGCGCGGCCGCAAAGAGCGAGGCGCCGCTGGTCATGACATCGTCCACCAGGACCAGTCGTGCCCCTTTGAGCGAGGCTGACAACAAAGGCTCCACGGCAAATGCATCCTTCACGCTGTCCAGCCGCTCGGCGCGCTTGAGCGAGCTTTGCGCGGGCGTGTCCTTGATGCGCAGCAGCAGGCGGCTGTCGGTTTTGTCCGGTGCGAGCTGCCTGGCCAGTACCAGCGCCTGGTTGAAGCCGCGCGTTTGCAATCGGGCGCTGGACAGCGGCATGGGCACAACGACATCGGCCGCCTCCAGTGCCGGCTCCGCCCACGGCGTGCTGCGCAACAAGACGGCAAAGGCACTGGCCCGCCCCGGATGGTTGTGAAACTTGTAGCCCACGATCAAGTCCGACCACGGAAAAGCATAGGACACGGCCGCCAGGCAGGCGTCCAGTGGCGGCGCCGTTTTGAGGCAGGCGCCGCAGTGCCTGATGCCCGCGGGCACCGTCAGCGCACAGGTCTGGCAGCGACTCTGAGGCTGGGCGAATTGATTCACACACGCCTCGCACACGGACTCGGTCGGCCAGGCATGGCACACCAGGCACTGGCTTGGCAGTGCATCAACCCCCCGTTTGATCAACTTGAGAAACATCGAATCAATATACTCTTGCGACTACTTTACGCCCTACATCATGTCCACTCAGCGCCCCCCCACCATCGACCCCCAAGCCGCCCAGCGCTGGCAAAAAATGCCAGCAGGTCCGTCTCCCTGGCTGCATGAGGAGGTGGCCCGGCGCATGGAGGAGCGGCTTGAGTGGATCAAACTGCAACCCAAGAACTGGGCGCATTGGGAGCCGGTGCGCGGCGGCCTGCAGGCGCATGGGCTGTTGTCCCGCCGTTATCCCGACGCCGGCTGTTTTGTCACGGAAACCCAGGCGGCCCGCGCCGCGTACGCCGCCAAAACGATAACCACATCCTGGTGGAATCCCGCCCGCTGGACGGCTAAGCCGACGCGTTTTGAAACGCCTGCCAATGGCGCCGTTCAAATGCTGTGGGCCAACATGGCCCTGCACATGGCGGCTGATCCCCAAGCCTTGATAGCGCAGTGGCATCGCGCCCTGGCGGTGGATGGTTTTGTCATGTTTTCCTGTCTGGGCCCCGATACCTTGAAAGAGTTGCGCGGGCTGTACCAAGCCTTGGGCTGGCCGGCACCCTCGCATGAGTTCACCGACATGCACGATTGGGGCGACATGTTGGCGGGGGCCGGTTTTGCCGAGCCTGTGATGGACATGGAGCGCATCACCCTGACTTTTGAGACTCCGCAGCGGCTGCTGGAAGAGTTGCGCGGCTTGGGTCGCAATTTGCAGCCGCAACGTTTTGCCGGTCTGCGCGGACGGCAATGGCGCGATCAATTGCATCAGGCGCTGAGCGGCATCCCCCTGCATCTGACTTTCGAAGTTATCTATGGTCACGCCTTCAAGCCGAAGCCTCGCCTCGACATGCGCCCTGAAACGGTGCTTTCACTTGAACAAATGCGTGAAACATTGAGCCAGCGCAAAAGTTAATCCGGAAATCCTTGATAAAAAGGCTTGACAGGCAAATTGGCAGTGAAGAAGCCTGGGCTACAATCTCGAAAATTCGGTTGCCTGGATCACGGGCTCAGTGGGGCTAGTTGTACTTCTCACTGTGAGTTTTGTCTACGAGGGTTAGCACGGGGTGCTGGTTCTGTCGTTTGCTTGGGCTGAATTGCCGGTGCTGGTCGCCGGTGGTTTGTTGGATGGCCCGGATGCGGTGGAGCCTGCGCAAATTTGCCTTTTAGGCGAACAAAAAATGCATCGCGTGCAGGATCAGATTGAGTTAATTTGAGGCAAAGAACAAGTGAACATGATGAAAAGCATTTTCAATAAATTGACTGGCACGCTGCAGGCCGCAAGCGCCTGGGCAGGTACCGCAGCTTTCACCGCAGCGCATGCCGTCAGTGATTTGCCCGGTGGACCGGCGGTTAACCAGCTCAATTTGCACCCGGCGGTGACCAAGGTTGCTGAAGACCAGGCTTGGCTGCACTGGTTC
Organism: Rhodoferax sp.; assembly: GCF_012927445.1. Taxonomy (GTDB): domain Bacteria; phylum Pseudomonadota; class Gammaproteobacteria; order Burkholderiales; family Burkholderiaceae_C; genus Rhodoferax. The sequence goes on along the minus strand of NZ_JABBPD010000004.1, from coordinate 631,307 downwards.
ATGCTGATTATTTGTACCGTGGTGTTCATTGCCGTCTTTGCGGTCATGTTTTATTCCATCTGGAAGCACCGCAAGTCGGTGGGGCACAAGCCGGCCAATTTCCATGAGTCGGTGACGGTGGAAATCATCTGGACCATTGTTCCTTTTGTCATTGTGATTTTGATGGCGCTACCTGCCACCAAAGTGGTGGTGGCGATGAAAGACACCACCAGCGCAGACCTCACCATCAAGGCGACCGGCATGCAATGGAAATGGGGTTACGACTATCTCAAGGGCGAAGGCGAGGGCATTGGCTTCATCTCGGCGCTGGACAGCGCGCAGCGCGCCATGTCCGATAACGGTGGCCCCAAGGCGGGCGAGGTGGTGAACGATTACCTGCTGAAGGTGGACCATCCACTGGTGGTGCCGGTCAATAAAAAAATCCGCATCATCACCACGGCCAATGACGTGATTCATGCCTGGATGGTGCCAGCCTTCGGCGTTCAGCAGGCAGCGATTCCGGGCTTTGTGCGCGATACCTGGTTCCGGGCTGAGCAAATTGGCGATTTTTATGGTCAATGCGCCCAGCTCTGCGGCAAAGAGCACTCCTACATGCCGATTCACGTGAAAGTGGTATCTGCCGAGGACTACTCCAAATGGGTGGGAGCCGAGAAGGTCAAGCTGGCTGCTAAATTGGACGATCCGACCAAGGTCTGGACGGCCGAAGAGATCACCCAGCGTGGCGCCAAAGTGTATGCCGCCAACTGTGTGGCCTGCCACCAGGCCAATGGCAAAGGTGCCGGCCCCATCAAGCCGCTGGATGGCTCAGCCGTGGTGCTGGATGCGGACAAGGGTGTGCAGCTGGCGGTGCTGCTGAATGGTCGAGTCAATCTGGGCATGCCGGCCTGGAAGCAACTCAGTGACACGGACATCGCCGCGGTCATGACTTACACCAAAAACAACTGGTCCAACAAGACGGGGCAACTGGTTCAGCCGGCTGACGTCACTGCGGCACGCAAGTAAGCGACCCGTAGCTCGAATACAAGAATAGTTAAGGAAATCTGAATGAGTGCCGTTCTAGACCACCCCGCCCACCCCGTTCATGACGATCACCACGGCCATGCGCCGGCCGGCTGGCGTCGCTGGGTGTTTGCGACCAATCACAAAGACATTGGGACTTTGTATTTGTTGTTCAGCTTCACCATGTTGATGATTGGCGGCATCTTGGCCCTGATCATTCGTGCTGAGCTGTTTCAGCCGGGCTTGCAGTTCATCAACCCCGAATTGTTCAATCAGCTCACCACGATGCACGGACTCATCATGGTGTTCGGCGCCATCATGCCGGCCTTTGTCGGCTTTGCCAACTGGATGATTCCGCTGCAAATCGGCGCCTCCGACATGGCCTTTGCGCGCATGAATAACTTCAGCTTCTGGCTGATGATTCCGGCCGGCCTGTTGCTTGCCACTTCCTTCTTCATGCCGGGTGGTGCCCCTGCTGCGGGCTGGACGCTGTATGCGCCGCTCACGCTGCAAATGGGTCCCTCCATGGACACCGGTATTTTTGCGCTGCACATTTTGGGCGCCTCCAGCATCATGGGTTCGATCAATATCATCGTCACCATCCTGAACATGCGCGCACCCGGCATGACCTTGATGAAAATGCCGATGTTCTGCTGGACTTGGCTGATCACGGCTTACCTGCTGATTGCAGTGATGCCAGTGCTGGCCGGTGCCATCACCATGACCTTGACCGATCGCCATTTCGGCACCAGCTTCTTCAACCCCGCAGGTGGCGGTGACCCGGTGATGTACCAGCACATTTTCTGGTTCTTCGGTCACCCTGAGGTCTACATCATGATTTTGCCGGCCTTCGGCATCATCAGCCAGATCGTGCCGGCCTTCGCCCGTAAACGCTTGTTCGGTTACGCCTCCATGGTGTATGCCACTTCCAGTATTGCCATTCTGTCGTTCATCGTGTGGGCGCACCACATGTTCACGTCCGGCATGCCCGTGACTGGCCAGTTGTTTTTCATGTACGCCACGATGCTGATTGCCGTGCCGACCGCCGTGAAAATCTTCAACTGGGTGGCCACCATGTGGCAGGGCTCCATGACGTTCGAGACGCCGATGTTGTTCGCGGTCGGTTTTATCTTTGTGTTCACCTTGGGCGGCTTCACCGGCCTGATTCTGGCCATGGCACCGATTGACATCCAGATTCACGACACCTACTACGTGGTCGCGCACTTCCACTATGTGCTGGTGGCCGGATCGCTGTATGCCTTGTTTGCCGGCTATTACTACTGGAGCCCGAAGTGGACCGGTGTGATGTACAACGAAACACGCGGCAAGATCCATTTCTGGTGGTCGCTGATTTCGTTCAACGTGACCTTCTTCCCGATGCACTTTTTGGGCTTGGCCGGTATGCCACGCCGCTATGCCGATTACCCGATGCAGTTTGCCGACTTCAATGCCATCGCATCGGTAGGCGCCTTCTTCTTTGGTTTTGCCCAGGTTTACTTCTTCCTCTTCATCGTGTTGCCCACGATGCGCGGCAAAGGCGAAAAAGCACCGCAAAAGCCATGGGAAGGTTCTGAAGGCCTGGAGTGGGAGATTCCTTCCCCCGCACCTTTCCATACCTTTGAGACGCCGCCCAAGCTGGACGTGACCGCGACCAAAATCATCGCTTAAGACTGGGCGCCTAGATCATGACCCCAGAACAAAAGAAAGCCAATTTGAAAACCGGACTGATCCTGGCCTCGGTGGCCGTGGTGTTCTTCGTCGGTTTTTTTGCCAAGATGTACCTGGAAAGCCACTAGGTCATGACGCTGAAGCGCGAAAATTTTCGGATGGTCCGCAAACTGGTCGTTGTCGCGGCTGGTATGTTTGCCTTCGGTTACGCGCTGGTGCCGATTTACAAGTCTATTTGTGAGCTGACAGGCATCAATATTCTGGCCCTGGGTGACCGGAATATTCCCGGCGCCACGCCGGACATGCCCGCCAATACCCAGGTGGACACCAGTCGCACCATCACGGTGGAGTTTGATGCCAACGCCCGCGGTCCCTGGGAGTTCAAGCCGGCGAAGCGTTCGCTGCAGGTTCATCCGGGCGAGTTGGCGACGGTGATGTACGAGTTTCAGAATGTGCAGAACCGGCGCATGTCGGCGCAGGCGATCCCGAGCTATGCGCCGCAGCAGGCCGGTGCCCACTTCAACAAGCTGGAGTGTTTTTGTTTTAACCAGTACACGCTGGAGCCGGGTGAAAAGAAGTCCTGGCCGGTGGTTTTTGTGATTGATCCCAAGCTGTCCAAGGACGTGAAGACGATCACCCTGTCCTACACGTTCTTTGAAGTGGGTGGCAAAACACCTGCCGCACCCGTGGCTGACGCCGGTGCGCATGGACTGATCGGAGCAGGCTCATGAGCGAGAGCGGCAAGAACAAAGATGCGGTACCCACCACGTCCTTCTGGCGCAGCATCAAGTTGGTGAGCTGGTCGTTTTTTGGAATTCGAAAAAGTAGCGAATCGCAGGAAGACATGGCCCGCGTTAACCCGTTTCACATCATTCTGGTGGGGATTGCCGGGGCTGTCATTTTTGTAGTTGGTTTGATAGTGTTGGTGAATTGGGTGGTTGCCAAATAAGGCACCGCCCTGCACCTGAAAAATAGTGAAGAGAACCGGAAGGAATGGAGCTGAAATGAGTTCAACAACAAGCGGCGTAACCCCGTACTACTTTGTACCCAGCCCGTCACGGCATCCGGCGATGGCGGCCTTGGGACTGTTTTTTGTGATCCTTGGCGCAAGTCAATGGGTTAACGGCGCTGACTGGGGCAAGTATTCGCTGGCCTTCGGCATGGTGTGGTTTCTGGGCGTGCTGTTTCAGTGGTTCAGTGAGGCGGTTCGTGAGAGCGAAGGCGGCCAGTACGGCCACAAGGTCGACTTGTCCTTCCGCTGGAGCATGAGCTGGTTCATCTTCTCGGAAGTGATGTTCTTCGGCGCGTTTTTCACGGCCTTGTGGTGGGCCCGCGGCCATTCCATCCCGGCGCTGGGCAGTGTGGAAAATGCCTTGCTCTGGCCTGATTTCAAGGCCGTTTGGCCCAGCCTGGCGGCTGGCGTGACCGGCTCGCCCGCCGGCATCGTGGAACCCTTCTTGACCATGACGCCGTTCTGGTTGCCCACCATCAATACCGCCTTGCTGTTGAGCTCCGGTGTGACCCTGACCATTGCGCATCACGCGTTGATTGCGGGCAACCGGACGAAGACGATTGGCTTCATGTGGATGACGGTTCTGTTGGGTATCGTGTTCCTGTTTGTGCAGGGTTATGAATACTTTCACGCCTACCATGAGCTCAATCTGAAGCTGACATCGGGCGTGTATGGCTCAACCTTTTACATGCTGACCGGTTTCCATGGCTTCCACGTGTTCGTGGGCATGTTGATGCTGCTGTTCATTACCTTGCGACTGCAAAAAGGTCACTTTACCGCTGAGCGTCATTTCGGCTTTGAAGGCGCCGCCTGGTACTGGCACTTTGTTGACGTGGTGTGGCTTGGACTTTACGTGCTGGTCTATTGGCTGTAGTCTGCGGCACTGACCTGAAAAAGGCACCCTGCGCGGTGCCTTTTTGATTGTTGTTGGGGCGTTTTGCTTACTGTCCGGATGCAATACCGGTCGGGTGGATGTAGCCCAGTTTCCAGGCCACCAGGATGCTGGCAAAAAGCAGAATTGAAATGCCCACCCGCAGGGCCAGTGCCAGCGCCATTTTTTGGCTTCTGGATTTTCCTTTGGCATTGCTCTTCATCATGAAAAACAGCGCGGTGCCTAGACTGCCGATGATGCCGACAAATGCAAGAATGACTAAGTATTTCATGGACTGGATTATCTCGTGAGTTTGCGCTGGAAGTTCTGGCTGATCACCTTGGGCACCGTGCTGGCGGTGGCTTCCACATTGGCATTGGGGCGCTGGCAGTTGTCGCGTGCGGCCCAGAAAGAAGCCTTGCAGGCCAGTATCGGCGCACAAGCCACCTTGTCCCCACTGGACGGATCCGCATTGATCTTGCGGGCTGGTCAGGCGGCTGAGTTGCAGCGCCGGGTGACGCTGCGGGGGCACTGGCTGGCAGCGCACACGGTATTTCTGGACAACCGCCAAATGAACAGCAAGCCGGGCTTGTATGTGGTGACGCCGCTGCAGCTGGAAGGCAGTCCTGCCGTGGTGCTGGTGCAGCGCGGCTGGGTGGCCCGAAATTTCATCGATCGCACCAGTCTGCCCAGGATTGACACGCCGTCGGGAGTGGTCGAAATTCAGGGCCGCATTGTCCCGCCACCGTCCAAGTTATACGAGCTTGGCGGCCCGGAGATGGGCCGTATCCGGCAAAATCTCGATATGACCCGTTTCAGTGCCGAGTTGGGGGTGCCGCTGCTGCCGGTATCGGTGCAACAGATGGGTGCCGCGAGTGAAGGTTTGCTGCGGGAATGGCCGCAAGTAGCCACCGGCGTGGCCACTCACTATGGTTATGCTTTTCAATGGTTTGCACTGAGTGCGCTGATCGCAATTCTTTATGTCTGGTTCCAAATTGTTAGACGATTCTTCTCCTTCCGACGCGCCTGACGCTTCTTCCCGTCCGCACGCCAGCCGTGTCGATCAGCACCTGGGGTTGACGGTTCACTCCATGCCGTCGCCTGAACGTGTGATGGACGCGCAGGCCCGGCGCAAGGTCAGTGGCCGCTGGAAGATGCTGGCGGTATTTTTGGTCTGTGCCGCGCCGGTGGTGGCCTCGTATTTCACCTATTACGTGGTGCGACCGGAAGGGCGTCGCAATTTCGGCGAACTGATCGATCCGCAGCGTCCCTTGCCCGACCTCGCCACTGCGAGTCTGAGCGGGCAGCGCAGCACGCTCCAGGCGCTGAAAGGCCAGTGGCTGTTGATCAGCGTGGCCGGCGGCGCTTGCGATGACATCTGCAGCCACCATTTGTATCTGCAGCGCCAGATGCGCGAGGGCTTGGGCAAGGACAAAGACCGGATGGACTGGGTCTGGCTGATTCCCGATGACGCCGCGGTGCCCGACAAACTGTTGCCCGCCCTGAAAGAGGCCACGGTGCTGCGCGTGTCCCCGGCCGGGCTGTCCGCCTGGCTGGCGCCGACCGCTGGTCAGCAACTCGCCGAGCATCTGTACGTGGTGGACCCGATGGGCAACTGGATGATGCGCTTCCCGGCGAATCTGGATCTTTCCAGCGCCGCCAAGGCCAAGCGGGATCTGGAGCGTTTGATGCGCGCGTCGGCCGGCTGGGATCAGGCCGGGCGTGAAGCCGGAAAATTGGCTGTGCAGTAGGACCTGACGGTGCAAGAACTTTACGATCTGTCGCCGCTGGCACGCATGATGTTCGTGGGGGCGCTGCTGGCCGCCGGACCGTTGGCGTGGGTGTGGTTTCGCAATCGGCGCGCCACGCCCCTGCGACGGATCCAGGCGCTCACGCTGCTGACCCTGTTTTTGACCTTTGATCTGGTCCTGTTTGGCGCCTTTACCCGGTTGACCGACTCGGGGCTGGGTTGTCCCGACTGGCCGGGCTGTTATGGCCATGCCAGCCCGCTGGGTGCCAATGTCCATATCGCCGCGGCCCAAAGCGCCATGCCCACCGGACCTGTGACGCACGGCAAGGCCTGGGTTGAGATGGTCCATCGCTATCTGGCGACCAGTGTCGGTGTGTTGATTCTGGTGCTGGCCGTGGCGAGTTGGCTGGGCTGGCGGGGACGAAAGGCACACGTTCACCCGATCAATCCGTGGTGGCCCACGCTCACCCTGCTGTGGGTGTGCCTGCAGGGCGCTTTTGGCGCGCTCACCGTCACCATGAAACTTTTCCCCGCCATCGTCACGCTGCATTTGCTGGGCGGGCTGGTGTTGCTGGCGCTGCTGTGCGTGCAAGTGGTGCGCTCTGCGCAAGGGGAGGGTGGCGTGCTGCCCGTCCTTGTTGGCCCGGGTTTGCGCTGGTTGCTGGGATTGTCCTTTGCGTTGCTGGTCGTGCAAGTCGCGCTGGGGGGCTGGGTCAGCACCAATTACGCCGTGCTGGCGTGCTCCGACTTTCCGATGTGCCAGAACAGTTGGTGGCCAACGATGAACTTCCAGCAGGGCTTTGCGCTCTGGCGCGAATTGGGTTTGACTGCGGCGGGCGAGCCCATCAGCTTTGCCGCGTTGACCGCCATTCACTATGTTCACCGCATCATGGCGGTCATCGTGCTGACCTTGCTCGGCGTGCTGGCCTGGCGCCTGAACCGCGTGCCGGCGCTGCGCCGCCCGTCCCGCTGGCTGGCGGCCCTTGTCAGCCTGCAATTGATCACCGGCTTAAGCAACGTGGTGCTGGACTGGCCCCTGGTGGCCGCCGTGCTGCATACCGGCGGGGCCGGCGCACTGGTCGTCGTCCTGACCTGGGCCGTCGCCGCGAGCCAGACGAGCCCCTCTGCCAAGGCGTCGATTGCCTTGGACCCATCCCTATCGAGACACCCCGCATGAGTGCCAATTCCTTAACGCTTCAAGTTTCCGTATTCAGGCAGTTCTATGCCTTGACCAAGCCGCGCGTGGTTCAACTGATCGTGTTTTGCGCCCTGATTGGCATGGTGCTGGCCGTGCCGGGTGTGCCCACCTGGGCCGAAGTCCGATTGGCGCTGCTGGCCTGCCTGGGCATCTGGCTGGTGGCGGGGGCGGCGGCCGCCTTCAATTGCATTGTCGAAAAAGGCATCGACGCCAAGATGAAGCGTACCGCCTGGCGCCCCACGGCCAAAGGCGAACTGGACGACAAGCAAACCCTGCTGTTTTCGGCTGTGTTGTGCATTGCGGGCTCCACGCTGCTGTATGTCTGGGTCAATCCGCTGACCATGTGGTTGACCTTTGCCACTTTTGTCGGCTATGCGGTGGTCTACACCGTGATTTTGAAACCGCTGACACCGCAAAACATCGTGATTGGCGGCGCCTCCGGCGCCATGCCACCGGTGCTGGGCTGGGCCGCCATGGCCGGGAATGTCGGGCCGGAAGCTTTCATTTTGTTCCTGATCATTTTCCTGTGGACGCCGCCGCACTTCTGGGCGCTGGCGCTGTACCGCGTGGAAGACTATCGCAAAGCCGGCCTGCCGATGCTGCCAGTGACGCACGGCAACGAGTTCACCCGGTTGATGGTGCTGCTGTACACCTTTATTCTGTTTGCCGCCTGCCTGATGCCCTACATCTTCGGCATGAGTTCCTGGATCTATCTCATCGCCGCGCTGGGCTTGAGTTTTGGGTTTTGTCTGTATGCTTTTTGGCTTTGGCGCAACTACTCGGATGCGTTGGCGCGCAAGACTTTTCGCTTCTCTCTCATCCACCTGAGCGTGCTGTTTGCCGCCTTGCTGGTGGACCACTATGTACTATGATCATTGCATGAAAAAACGAAGTGCTCTTAAATTAATAGCTGGATACGCTTGTTTGACGGTGGCTGCAGCCAGTATGACTGCCTGCTCCGAGCCGAAGCCGACGTTTTCCGCCATTGACATCACCGGCGCCGATTACGCCCGTGATTTTGCTTTGACCGACCACAATGGCCAGCCCCGCAGCATCAAGGACTTTGCCGGCAAAGTGGTGGTGATGTTCTTTGGCTACACGCAATGCCCGGATGTTTGCCCGACCTCCATGGCCGAGCTGGCCGAGGTGAAAAAGCTGCTCGGCAAGGATGGCGAGCGCCTGCAGGGTCTGTTTGTCTCGATCGACCCCCAGCGCGACACGCCCGAAGTGCTCAAAGCCTACATGGCCAATTTTGACCCCACCTTTTTGGCGCTCTACACCACGCCCGAAAAACTCGAAGCGCTCGCCAAAGACTACAAGGTGTATTACAAAAAAGTGGATGGCAAGACGCCCACCAGCTACACCATGGACCATTCGGCCGGTAGCTACGTGTATGACACGCAGGGTAAATTGCGTTTATTCACCCGCTACGGCTCCGGCGCCCCGGCCCTGGCGGCTGACATCAAGCTGCTGCTGAAAAACTCTTAAACGCCGGCATGCATCGCCGGCGGCATAAAAAAAGCCCCTGAGCTTGGTAAGCGTCAGGGGCCTGCTGCGTCAGACGCAGGACGTTAGGCGTATTCGACCAGTGTCTTTTTCATCTTCTTCATGGCCGCCACCTCAATCTGGCGAATGCGCTCGGCGCTCACGCCATACACGGCCGCCAATTCGTGCAGCGTCATGCCGCCCGAATTGTCGTCATTCACCTTGAGCCAGCGCTCTTCCACGATGCGGCGGCTGCGCTCGTCCAGCGCTTCCAGCGCACTGGCGATGCCATCGCTGGCGAGGGCGTCGCGCTCCCGGGCCTCGATCATGGCGATGGGCTCGTGCTTGGCATCGGTCAGGTAGGAAATCGGACCATAGGCATCTTCACCATCATCCGACGGACTGGGGTCCAGCAGCACATCGCCGCCGGAAAGCCGGGTTTCCATCTCAATCACTTCTTCCCGCTTGACCTTGAGCTGCGCTGCCATCGCCTCGATTTGCTCTTCGTTCAGGGTTTCGCGGTGCGTGCCGGCATCGGCCGCGGCATCATCCGACTTGTAACGCTGCTTCATGGAGCGCAGGTTAAAGAACAGCTTGCGCTGGGCTTTGGTGGTCGCCACCTTGACCATGCGCCAGTTCTTCAGGATGTACTCGTGAATCTCGGCCTTGATCCAGTGCAGCGCATAGCTCACCAGACGCACGCCCTGATCGGGGTCAAAGCGTTTGACCGCCTTCATCAGGCCAACATTGCCTTCCTGAATCAAATCACCGTGCGGCAGACCGTAGCCCAGGTACTGACGCGACACCGACACCACCAACCGCAGGTGCGACAGCACCAGCTTGCCCGCCGCTTCCAGATCATTGTCTTGCCGGAACTTGCGCGAGAACTCCTGCTCTTGTTCGAGCGTGAGCATGGGTAAACGGTTGGACGCCGAGATGTAAGCATCCAGATTACCCAACGGGGGCACCATCGACCACGGGTTGGCAACTGCCAGCGCAGCGCCTGAAACTCCAGTTTGATAAGCCATACCTGAACTCCTTGTTGTCATAGCTTTTATATTAGCACTCTGTCTGATCGAGTGCCAATTCAAAAGTTCAATGGGGCTTATAGCGTTTTATCGGGAACTTATCTTTGCTTTTTGTCAATCGGGGCGTAAGCGTTCACGCCCGTTGGGGCTGTCAGCCAGCCTGCGGGTGGCTAGAACTCACTAACTGGCCAGCCAGCGGCGACTGGCAAAACTCAGCGCATCCACCAGCGCCACCAAAAACAGCATCGCGATCAGGATGCTGCTGGTTTCTCCCATCTGGAACAGCCCCATGTGGAACGCCAGCATCTGGCCCAGCCCGCCAGCGCCCACCACCCCCAGCACGGCGGCGGCGCGGATGTTGTTTTCCCAGCGGTACAGGGTGTAGCTCAGCAGTTGCGGCAGCACCTGCGGCAAGGTGGCGTACAAAAACACGCGGCTGCTCGGGACGCCGCGCACGCGCAGGGCAAAGGCAGGGCCGGGCGGTGCATTCTCGATGGCCTCGGCGAACAGGCGGCCCAACACCCCCGCCGTGTGCAAAGCCAGCGCCAGCGTGCCGGCAAACGGCCCCAGGCCGGCGGCAATCAGCAGCAAGGTGGCCCAGATCAGCTCCGGCACGCTGCGCAAGGCGTTCAGCAGCAGCCGGGTCAGACTGCGCCAGCGCGCCGGGTCGCCGTCATACGTCTTGCTGGCGGGCAGGGCCAGCGCCAAGCCGAGCAGCACCGCCAGCAGCGTGCCCAGCGCCGACATGGCCAGTGTTTCGAGCGCGGCGGCCAGCAGCTTTCTCAAGAACACCGGGCTGGTTTCCGGCGGCAGCAGTTCACCCAGGAACTTGCCCATTTTGGAAAACGCCTGCGCCGACAGAAATTGCGCCCACTGCAGGTCGAGCGTCCCAAAACTTAAGCCCACCAGCAGCAACACGGCGGCCACGAACCAGCAGGCTTTGCAGCGGGCGTCAAACAGCTTGGGCGGCAGTTTGTAGACCTCGTTCGCCGCCGTTTGGGTGTCAACCGTCATGCCAATCCCTTGCGCAACCAGGCGCTGATTTTGTCCGCCAGCCAGACCAGCGCCATGAACACCAGCAGCATGGTGGCCACCTCCGAGCCGTTGAACATCTTCATGGACGCGTCCATTTGCTGGCCCAAGCCGCCGGCGCCGACAAAGCCGAGCACGGCCGAGGAGCGGATGGCGCATTCCCAGCGGTACACGGTGTAGCTGGTGAGCTCGGCGGCGTTTTGCGGCAGCAGCGCATACAAAAAGGCCTGCAGCCGGCCCGAGCCGTTGCGCAGCAAGCTGGTGGTGCCATGCGTCTCGCCGCTGTCCAGAATTTCGGCATAGACCTTGCCCAGCATGCCGCCAAAAGTGAGCGCAATGGCCAGCACGCCGGCGGTCGGGCCCAGCCCGACCACCCGCACAAAGACCAGCGCCCAGATCAGCTCGGGCACGCTGCGCAGCACGATCAGCAGCCAGCGCACCAGTTGCCGCACGACCGCCGGCAACAAGGCCATGCGGCCGGTGAGCGCCGAGATCGACAGCACCCGCGCCGAGAGCAGCGCCAGCGGCACCGCCAGCAGCAGGGCCAGCGTCAGGCCGGCGGTGGCAATCGCCACGGTGCGCCAGGTTTCGCGCGCCACCATCGCCAGAAAGTCGCCGTCCAGCTTGGGCGGCACAAAATCAGCCAGAAAGCGCAGCGCCGGCGTAAGGGCGTCGGGCTCCAGCAGCAGCCAGGGCTTGAACTCGGTCAGCACCAGCATCGGCCACAGCAGCGCCAGCGTGGCCAGAGTCCAGAAGATGCGGCCGCTCCAGGCCGGGTCGCGCAAGGCGGGTGGGGGGCTGCCGGGCAGCGGGCGCTTGGCGGGGAACAGCATGGCCGGCCGCGCTACCGACAATTCATCGCCACGGGCGGGGCGGCCACCGGGGCGTCTTGCTGCTCGGTGGGCGTGGTTTGGCTCAGTTCGTCCAGATGCTGCGCGTACAACTGCTGCAGCCGCTCCGGCGTCACTTGCGTAGCGGGCAGGTCAAAGGCCAGTTCACCGTCGCGTAGCCCGATGATGCGGGGGAAATGCCGCAATGCCATTTCCACATGGTGCATCGTCGCCACCAGCGTGGCACCGCGTTCGCGGGCCGCTTGGGTGAGCGACTCGATGGCTTGCTGTGACCGGGTGGGGTCCAGCGCCGACAGCGGTTCGTCCACTAAAAAGAGTTGGGCCTGCGTCGCCAAGGCGCGGGCCAGGCCGACGCGCTGGCGCTCGCCGCCGGAGAGGCGGTCGACCCGCTCGAACAGTTTGTCACTGACGTCAAAACGCGCCAGCGCCCGTTCGGCCAGCGCGATGTCGGTCGGGTAAAACAGGCTGCGCACGCTGGCCCACAGGCTTTCGTGCGGCAGCCGCCCGGCCAGCACGGCGGTGACCACGCGCTGCCGTGCCGGGAGCGGCGGCACCTGCGGCGCCAGAAACAGCTCGCCGCGCAGCCGCTGCAACGCAGTGCGCGACAACTGCCAGGGGTTGCGCCCGTCCAGTTGCAGCGTGCCGCTGACCGGTTTCAGCGCACAGGCCAGCAGGTGCAGCAGGGTGGTTTTGCCGGCGCCGGAGGGGCCGATGACGGCCAACTGCTCGCCACTGGCCACCGTCAGGTTCAGGCCGCGCAGCGCCGCCGGGGCATTGGCCCGAGCGGCCGGGTGGCACCCGGTGCAGTTCTCCAGCAATATTTTCATGAGTTAAATAGGCCTCTAGCCCCCGTCTATAGGGCGTATATAGCTATGAATTAAGTAGCGGATGGCAATTACTTGATCAAACCCGCGCTGCGGGCGGCGGCTTCGATGCCCTTGTAGTTGTCGGCCTTGGTCGGGACGAACTTGGTGGCGCGCTGCAGCTCCAGGATTTCCTTGCCTTCCGGTGTGTTTTTGTTCAGGTCGAGAAAGGCCTTGGTGAGCTTTTCGCGCAGCGCTACCGGCATGTCGGCGTGCACGGTCCAGTTGTAATCAAAGTAAGCCGGGGTGGTGAAAATCACTTTGACCTTGTTGGTGTCGACCTTTTTGTCGGCCACGAATTTTTCCCAGACCGAGATATTGAGGGCGCCGGCATCGACTTTGCCCGCGGCCACGGCGGCGATGGTGGCGTCGTGTGCACCGGAGTAAGCCACGCGTTTGAAGTCTTTGTCGGGGTCAATGTTGGCCTGCAGCAAAACGCTGCGCGGCATCAGGTGGCCCGAGGTGCTGGACTGCGAGCCAAAGCTCACGGTTTTGCCTTTCAGATCGGCCAGCGTCTTGATGCTCGGGTCGCCACTGATGAAGACGGATTTGAATTTTTCATCTTCTTCGCGCTGCACCAGCGGTATGACTTTGCCGCCGGAGCGGACATTGGCCTGCACAAAGGTGAAGCCGCCGTACCAAGCCATGTCCACCTGCTTGTTGACCAGCGCTTCCACCGCCGCCGCGTAGTCAGAGACCGGGGTGAACTCCACCTTCATACCGAGCTTTTTCTCCAGGTACTTCACCAGCGGTACCGCTTTGCGTGCCAGTTCGGTCGGTGATTCGTCGGGAATGGCCGTGACTTTGAACACCGGTTCTGCGTGTCCCAGGCCACTGACGGCCAAAACGGCGCTGGCCAGCAGGGCTTTCAGGGTGCGGGTAGAAGAAGAGGAAAGGCTGGCCATAAGGGACTCCGTTAACGTTTTTGGAATCTCCGATTAGACTCGAAACTTCTCCTTTGAGCTGGCTCGCAAGGCCGGCGATTCCGGTTGCATGGCTGTCAATAAGGCTTTAATTGATCGCCAGGATTGAAGAAAGTTATCGCCCATGACCCCCACTTCCGCTCGCGTGCGTGTTCCCCGGTTTGTCCAGCTGCATCAGGACGACGATGCCGCCGTGCGTGCCGAGCTGGCACGTGGTTTGCTGGCCCACGCGGCCTTCACCCATCCGAAGTACCTGTACGACGCGCTCGGCTCACGCCTGTTTGAAGCCATTACCGAGCTGCCCGAGTACTACCCGACCCGCACCGAAGCCGCCATCTTTGCCCAGCATGGCGCCGACATGGCAGCACTGCTGCCGCAAGGCCTGACCTTGGTGGACCTGGGCGCCGGCAACTGTGAAAAAGCGGCACGTTTGTTTGACGTGCTGCGCCCGGCGAGCTATGTGGCGGTGGATATTTCGGTGGCGTTTTTGCGCGGCGCGCTGGCAGCGCTGCAGCGCCAGTACCCCGGGCTGGACATGCTGGGCGTCGGGCTGGACTTCTCGTCGCAACTGGCGCTGCCGCCGGAAGCGGGCGAGGGTCAGCGCCTGCTGTTCTACCCGGGCTCAAGCATCGGCAACTTCTCGCCGGCCGACGCCTTGCTGTTCCTGCGCCAGGCGCGCCAGGCCGCCCCGGCTGGCGGTCTGCTGATTGGGGTGGATTTGCTGAAACCGATCACGCTGCTGGAGCCGGCCTACGACGACGCGCTGGGCGTGACCGCCGCCTTTAACCGCAACATGCTGCTGCACATCAACCGGCTGCTGGGCAGCGATTTTGAGGTGGCACAGTGGCGGCACCGGGCCTGCTACAACGCCGAGGTCGCCCGCATCGAGATGCACCTGGAGGCGGTGCAGGCGCTGATGGTGCACTGGCCCGGGGCGCAGCGCCACTTTGCCGCAGGCGAGCGCATTCACACCGAGAACTCCTACAAATACACGCCGCCGCAGTTTGAAGCCCTGTTGCGCGAGGCCGGTTTTTCGCAGGTGACGCAATGGCGCGATGCCCGGGACTGGTTTGCCGTGTTTCTGGCGCACGACTGAGAGGGATGATGCGTGCTACTGAATCAATAGCTAATTGCGCAGCAGGGACGGGGGCTAGAGCCCTGTTTTGTTTATGAAACGACCGCATGTCCTGATCATCAGCCCGGCGCTGGCCGAGGCCAACAACGGCAACTGGCAAACCGCCTGGCGCTGGTCGCGCCTGCTGCACCCGCTGTTTCGCACCACCATTGCCAGCCAGTGGCAGGGCGAGGCCGCCGACGTGATGCTGGCGCTGCACGCGCGCAAATCAGCGGACGCGGCGCTGGCCTGGGCCCAGGCCAAAGGCGCGGCGCAGTTGGCCGTGGTGCTGACCGGCACCGACCTGTACCGGGACATTCAAACCGACCTGTCAGCCCAGCGCGCCTTGCAGTTGGCCGCGCAGCTGGTGTTGCTGCAGGAGCGCGGGCCACAGGCCTTGCCGCAAGCGCTTCGACACAAAGCCCAGGTCATTTTCCAGTCGGCGCCACGGCGTGCCACGCTCAACAAGACCGATCGGCATCTGCGGGCGCTGATGGTGGGCCACTTGCGCGATGAAAAAGCCCCCTTGACCTATCTGCGCGCCGCGGCCCGCCTGGCCATCCGCCCCGACATTTATCTGGACCACATTGGCGCGGCACTCGATCCCGCTTTGGGGCAAGCGGCGCAGCTGGCCGCCAGCTGTTATTCGCATTACCGCTGGCTGGGGGGCTTGCCACATGCCCAGACCCGCAGCCATCTCCAGCGCGCCCATCTGCTGGTGCACCCCAGCAAAATGGAAGGTGGCGCGCAGGTGATTCTGGAAGCGGTGCAAAGCGGCACGCCGGTGCTGGCCTCGCGCATTGACGGCAATGTGGGCATGTTGGGCCCGGACTATGCCGGGTATTTCGCTTTGGGCGATGATGACGCCCTGGCCGCGCTGTTGCAGCGCTGCCGAGACGATGCCGATTTTTTACCCCTGTTGCGGCAACAGTGTGAGGCGCGTGCCTATCTGTTTGAACCGCAGCGCGAGCAAACCCTGTTGCGCCAGCTGGTCACCGCGCTGCTGGCCGCAAGAGTGGCAGAACCCCATAATTTGACGCTTCAATGGAATACGACATGACCCAACCCTCTCCAACACTCCCCGCTTCCAACACGGCCCACGCCTTGGCTGAACCGCGCCTCACCAGCCTGTCCCACGGCGGCGGCTGCGGCTGCAAGATCGCGCCCGGCGTGCTGTCTGAAATCCTGAAGGGCATCACCGCCATGCCGATGCCGAAAGAATTGATGGTCGGCATCGAGACGGCGGACGACGCCGCGGTCTACAAGCTGAACGACGAGCAGGCCCTGATTGCCACCACCGATTTCTTCATGCCGATCGTGGACGACCCGTTTGACTTTGGCCGCATCGCCGCCACCAATGCCATCTCGGACGTCTATGCCATGGGTGGCCAGCCGATTCTCGCGCTGGCGCTGGTCGGCATGCCAATCAACGTGCTCTCCACCGAGACCATCGCCAAAATCCTCGAAGGCGGCGCCTCGGTCTGCCGCGCAGCCGGCATTCCGATTGCCGGCGGCCACACCATTGACTCGGTGGAGCCGATTTATGGCCTGGTGGCGCTTGGCCTGGTGCACCCCAGCCGCGTGAAACGCAATGCCGATGCCCAGGTTGGGGACAAGCTGATTCTGGGCAAACCGCTGGGCGTTGGCATTCTGTCGGCCGCACTCAAAAAAGAAAAACTGGATGCCGCTGGCTACGCGCAAATGATTGCCGTCACCACCAAATTGAACACCCCGGGACCGGAACTGGCCGCGCTGGCCGGCGTGCATGCCCTGACCGATGTCACTGGCTTTGGTCTGGCCGGTCACGCGCTGGAGATCGCGCGGGGCGCCCGCTGCACTGTGCAGCTGGACTGGGCCCGCGTGCCCTTGCTGGGTGGGGTGCGTGAGCTGGCATTGCAGGGCAATGTGACCGGTGCCTCGGGTCGCAACTGGGCTGGCTATGGTCACGACATCGGCTTGCCTGCCGGCTTTGCCGAGGTCGACCAGGCGCTGCTGAGCGACCCGCAAACCAGCGGTGGCCTGCTGGTGTCGTGCGCCCCGGACGCGGTGGCCGCGGTGCTGGCCATTTTTAAGCAGCATGGGTTCGATGCCGCCACGGAGATCGGTGAAATCACGGCGATGACGGGCGGAGCGAAGCTGCAAGTGCGCTGAGGGACGGGGCAGTATGATTCTTTGATCGCCCTTCCCGGCACCCACGAGAGCTTTTGACATGATGGACAACCTGACGCCTTTTCTTCTGCATTGGGCCATCACCGCGCTCGCGCTTTGGGTGGCCAGCCAGATTTTTCAAGGCATCAAATTCGCCGATACCGCCTCGCTGGTGGTCTCCGCCCTGCTGCTGGGCTTTGCGAATGCCATCGTCAAGCCGCTGCTGATCATCCTGACCTTGCCGCTCACTTTACTGACCTTCGGCTTGTTTCTGCTGGTGATCAATGCCTTGATGATTTTGCTGGTCTCGTCACTGGTCAAGGGCTTCACGGTGTCCAGTTTCTGGACCGCCTTTTTTGCCAGCATTTTCATCGCCGTGCTGAGCTTTGTGATCGGTTCCTTCGTGCTTGGCGGCAGCATGTCGCATGCCGTTCACATGCCGCACAGCGGCATGTGGCTCTGAGGCCGAGCGGCGCCGAATTTCAATCGTTATGTTGCAGCCGCCAACAAAGAAGTCGCTTGCCCCGCAGGCCTGACGCGCTGGAACACCAGCAGCAGGTTGTTGGACGGCATCTGAAATCGCGCACTCAAGTGCAGGCCGGCGAGCGCCGCCTGCTGCGTCACGTCGGCTAGCGGGCGAATGCCCCAGGCCGGGTTGCGCTGGCGCAGGCTTGCATCAAATTCCAGGTTGCCCGGCGCAGTCGGCACGTCGTGCTCCAGGTAGGGGCCGTAGGTGATGAGCCTGCCGTGCGGTGCTAGGTGCCGCGCCGCGCCCTGCATCAGCGCGGCACAGGTTGCCCACGGCGCGATGTGCAGCATGTTGGCGCAGTAAACAGCATCGAAGGGTTGCGTGAATGCCGCGCCCTCGGACGGCCATTGCGGCGCCAGCACGTTAAGCACCAGCGGCGCGCTGACGTTGGCAACGCCAGCTTGTGCGCACCAGGCTGCCATCGAGCCAAAGGCATCGGCCTGCGCGTCGCTGGGTTGCCAGACCCAACCCGGCAAGCCCGCCGCGAAAAACGCCGCATGTTGCCCCGTGCCACTGGCGATTTCCAGTGCCATTCCCTGCGCGGGCAGCACCTGCTGCAAGACCTGCAGGATCGGCTGCTGGTTGCGCTCGGCCGCCGGGCTGTGTTGGGCCGAGCCGTGGGCCAACTGGCTGTGCCAGTTGGCGGTGCGGCCATGCACTTCATCGCCGGCTTTGGGTTGGAGGTCCATGGGCATTTTATTAAAAGGCAGCTCGCCTCAGTCCCTGCGGTAGCGCTGGATGAACGAGCGGTCAATCCAGTCTTTCAGCAACCACACCCAATGGCCTTGTACGCAATAGCGGCCCCAGCTGGCGATGGCATCCTCGTCGCCGCAGGACAGCAAATTCAAGGTGAATTTGGACGGTGCGTGGGGGCGGGGTTCCAGGCCGGCGACGACCGCCGCCAGATTTTGGGCCAGCGCAGGTCCGGTCCGCAAGGCGAAGACGCCACTGTGCGCCAGTGGCTGATCGACCCGCGTGCTGATGTCGCCGGCGGCAAAGACGTTGGCGTGGCTGGTGGAGCGCTGGCAGGCGTCGACCGCCATGAAACCTTGCGCGTCCAGTGCCAGGCCACTGCCGGTGAGCCAGGCCGGGGCTTGCGCTCCGGAGGCAATCACCGGTATGTCGCAGGCCAGGCGGGCGCCGCTGGTGAGTGAGACTTCACCAGCTTGGATGCTCACGGCCTGATCTGCCAGGACCGTGATGTTGCGTTGTTTCAGGGCCTGGACCACCCGCTGTTGCACGGCGGATGTGTCGTGATCGGCCACGCTGGCCCCTTCCGTGACGAGGGTGACCGAGGAGGTCGGTAGCCGGTGCCGGATGGCCATGGCCAGTTCAATGCCCAGCGCACTGCCGCCGATGACGGCCACCCGCAGCGCGCGGCTTTGCGCCAACTCGGTGACCCGGGGCCACAGCGCCCCAAACGCCTCGGTTGGCTGAACAAACAGGCCGTATTCGCGCGCCCCCGGCAGGCGTTGTTCAATTTGCTGGCGATCTTGCACCGGCTCGGTGTTGACCGACAGCCAGTCAAAATTGAGCGTGCTGCCGTCGTCCAGTGTCAGGCTGCGTGCATTGGCATCGAGGGCCGTCGCACTCTGGGCCAGCCAGCGGATGCCGGTGTTTTTCAACAGCGGCTCCAGCGGAATCACGCACTTGTCCAGGGCGTAGTGCCCAGCCACAAAACCCGGCACCAGGTCCGGATAAAGCAGGCGCGGGTAGGGCGCAATCAAGGTGATCTGCACGCCCGGCCAAGGCTGGCTTGCCAGCGTGGACAGCAGGTGCACATGGGCATGGCCAGCGCCTAGCAATACCAGATTTTTCATGAATGGAAGGTCAGTACGAAAAGGTGGTAATTCAGATGACAGGACAAAACAGCTTGCGGTTAACCAAGGCAACTGGCTCAGACAAACCAGGCTTTGGGCCTTGCATTATTGTCGCTGCCGGCGGGCCGCGCTCAGTTGTAAGCCTTGTACCCGCGTGTTACCAGGGGTGGTTTTCTCTGTATGAAATCAAGGTAAATTGATTTTTCGCGTGGTAAATTTCAAGCTGGACTCGAAAATCCTTCAGGGTCTTAATGCCATAAACACCTGATTTTTAGGTTTCCTTGTGCTCCAGGGTCATAATGAATTGGTGCTTGCCGATCACGATTGGCAGTTTTGTTTTTTTCTATTAGGGGGATTATTTTGAAAAAATTATTGATCATCGCGCTGCTGGCGCTGGCTACCGGCGCGCAGGCTGAGTCCACCGCTGCCAAGAAAGAATTGGTCGCCAAGGTGTTGCTGTTGCAGCAACCCGGCATTGAGCAGGCCGGGCAAGCCTTGGCCGAGCGGCCGGCGGCGCAGCTGATGCAGCAGGCCGGCCTGGCTTTGCAGACCAAAGTAGCGCCCGAAAAGCGCGAGGGCATCGCCAAAGAGATTCAGGCCGACGTGAAGAAATACGCGGACGAGGCGGTGCCGCTGGTGCGTGACCGTGCCGTCAAAATCGCCCCATCAACCATTGGCGCCATGCTGGAAGAAAAATTCAGCGAAGACGAACTCAAGCAACTCATTGCCATCATCGAGTCGCCCGTTAACCGTAAATTTTCGCAGATGAGCGGCGAGATGCAAAAAGTGCTGGTCGACAAGCTGGTGATTGACATGCAGGGCACGATCGATCCCAAGGTGAAAACCCTGGAGCAGTCCATTGCCAAACGACTGGGACTGCCCGCGACTGCTGCGCCAGTGTCCAAGGCGGCCAAGTCACCCGCCAAAGCCGCCAGCAAGTAAGGCCAAGGCAGCGATCAACGCTGCTTGGGTGGGGTCCCGCTAGCCTGGTTTTGCACAAAGTGCTCGAACGCCTCTGCCGGTAAGGGGCGGCTCAGATAGTAGCCCTGGACCTCGTCGCAACCCCGGGTGCGCAGGAACTCAAGCTGGCCTTCGGTTTCCACGCCTTCGGCAATGGTCTTCAGCCCCAGGCTGTTGGCCATGCTGATAATGGCGCCGACGATCGCTTTGTCGTCCGGGTCTTCCGTGATGTCCCGCACAAAGGACTGGTCGATCTTGAGTTTGTAGACCTGAAAGCGTTTCAGGTAACTCAACGACGAGTAACCGGTTCCAAAATCATCAATCGACATGCGCACCCCCCGCAGGTGCAGGTCATCCATCACGGCGATGGCGCCCTGCGGATGGGTCATGGCCACACCTTCGGTCAACTCCAGCTCCAGCAACTGGGGGGCCAGGGCCGCATCCGCCAGGATGGTGCTGATGAGTTTGGGCAGGTCGGCATGCCGAAACTGAACCGCTGATAAATTGACGGCGATGGTGATGGGCGCCATGCCTCGCTCAATCCATGCGGCCAACTGCTTGACGGCGGTGCGAATGACCCATTCCCCAATGGGCAGGATCAGGCCGCTGCTCTCGGAAATCGGGATGAATTCCGTTGGCGAGACATCGCCCAACTCCGGGTGATGCCAGCGCAGCAAGGCCTCGGCCCCGACGGTCTGACCGGTCGCCATCGAGATTTGCGGTTGGTAATGCAGTTCCAGTTGATCCCGCGCCAGGGCGCGGCGCAAGGCGTTGTCTAACAGCAGGGTGCGGTCGGAATGGGCCTGAATCTCTGGTGTGTAAAAACGGTAACTGTTGCGCCCCTCGCCTTTGGCGCGGTACATGGCCGCGTCCGCGCATTTGGACAGGGTGTCGAGATCGTGGCCATCTTTGGGGTAGAGCGCAATGCCGATGGAGGGCGTCACGGTGAGTTCATGCTGTTCGATTTGAATCGGCAGGAGCGCCGCCTGCAGCAACTTCTTCGCCACACTGGCCGCGCCGACCGCATCGGTGTTGGGCAGCAGCAAGATGAATTCGTCACCGCCCAGGCGTGAGACCGTGTCTTGTTCCCGTACCGTGGCTTTCAGGCGGGTCGCCAGTTCAACCAGCACCTCATCACCGACGCGATGGCCCAGCGAGTCGTTGATGTTTTTGAAATGGTCCAGATCAAGAAAGATCAAGGCGACCGGTTGCTGCCCCCGTTGTGCCACGCTCAGGGCGTGCTGGCAACGGTCATTCAGCAGCAAGCGGTTGGGCAGCCCGGTGAGTGCATCAAAATGCGCCAGGCGCTGAATATGCGCTTCGGCCTCTTTTTGTTCCACTGCTTTTTTTTCCAGCGCCATCACGGTGCTGCGGAGCTCCTGGGTTCGGAGTTCAACCAGTTTTTCAAGGCCTGCACGCGCTTGCAGCAATTCGGTTTCAGCCTTTTTTCGCGCCGTGATGTCCATGGTGATCCAGATCGACCCAGCGTCTGGATGGCTGGGGTCAATCGCCTTGGCGCGAACTTCACAATGAATGGCGGAGCCGTCTTTTTTGCGCAGCAGCACTTCGCCCTCAAAGGCCTGGCCGGCCGCGAAAGGTTCCTGCCATTGGCGTGCAGCATCCCGCCATTCCTGCTCGGTCAGGTACCATTTTCTGGAGGAACTGCCATGCAGTTCACCGGCTTCATAGCCCAACAGGTTCTCGAAGCTTTTGTTGCAGCGGGTGAGCGTGCGGCCGCGCAGAAATACGATGCCCACCATGGCATTGTCCAGAATCAGATTTTGCTCAGTCAAGACCGATTGGAGCTGGGCTTGTGCCGCCTTTTGCTCACTGATGTCTTCAATGATCCAGATGGAGCCTTCATTGGTGTCCGCCGGGTTGACGAGTTTGCCGGTCAGGTGGGCCCAGAATAATTCGCCGCCCCGGCGTTTCATCTGTACTTCTGACTTGTAAGCCAAGCCTTGTGCCATGACCGTGAAGGCGGCTTTGCCGAGGGTGTAAAAAGCGGCTTGATCCGGGTACAGCGAGACGCTGGTGCTGCCCAGGATGTCGGCTGCTTCCGCATAGCCATAAATCTGGGCAAAACGCTGGTTGCAGCGGATGATGGTGCGGTGCTTGATAAACACGATGCCGACGCCTGCACTGTCCAGCACCACTTGCTGCTCACGCAACGCAAGGCGCAACTGTGCCAAGGTGTCGCGGCGACTGGCGTGAGCGTCAGGATCAGTGTTTTTTGCGGGCATAGGGCCGGTAGCGGGGCGGAAATGTTCTATTGTCAGGCAAACCCCACGTCCCCCTTATAGAGATTGACCCTGACGGCTAGCGTCCTGGCCTCGTTCGTCGCTTGACCGGTTTGAGGGTTTGCTGGAGGGTTTGAGCTAAATATGGCTCTAGCCTTTGTGCTATCTGCGCAAATAGCTATTGTTTAGATAGCGCTAGTGGCGGTTTCTTGGGTTTTACTGGGTTGCGACCGGTGGGTCACAAAGCCCGCGTAGGCCAGGCCTGCTGCGACGCCGCCAAAGCGGTCGCCAGGCACCAGGGTCGCGCCGGGCAGGGCGGCCTGCAGGGCGTCCATCAGCGGCTGCAGTGCAGACGAGCCGCCGGTCAGGTACACCACGTCCACGGCGGCCAGTCCGGACGCTTGCACGCACTGCACGGCGCATTGCACCACCTGGTCCAGCGACTGGGCCAGCGCCTCGCCCATGCTGTGCGGGGTCACCACAGGGGACTGGGCGGGGCTGTTGGCCGTGTCCAAAAAGCTTAAATCCACCGGCGCGCTCTCAAAGGCGACGGAGCAGGCGATTTTGGCGGCTTCGACGCTCGCCAGGATGCGGTGTCCATGGTGGCCTTCGAGCACTTGCAGCAGGCGCGTATGGAGCGTCCGATCCGTGTATGAAGTCCACAACTCGCGGGCAAAGTGCATGTTTTTGCGGGAGTACGCGTGGTGGATCAGGTGCCAGGTGGAGAGATCAAAAAATGCGCTGTTAGGCACCGGCCGTCCACCGGGGCCGATGTGCTTGTGCCCAAGTAGCGGCATGACGTGGCTCAGGTCGAGCAGGCGGTCGAAGTCGGTGCCGCCCAGGTGCACGCCGGTGGTGGCCAGAATGTCCTGGGCACGGTCGGCGTCCTGCCGGCGATCAGGTTGGAGGCGGATGACGGTGAAGTCGGAGGTGCCGCCGCCAATGTCCACCACCAGCACGGTGGTGTCTGTCGTGACGCGCTGCTCAAAGTCAAACGCTGCCGCAATCGGTTCCAGCTGAAAGTCGATGTGGGTAAAGCCGGCGGCCAGCGCCGCGCGGCCCAGTGTGGCTTGGGCCAGCGCGTCGCGCTCGGCGTCATCGTCCACAAAATGCACCGGGCGCCCCAGCATGGCGCTGTGAATCGGGTGGCCCACATGGGCTTCGCAGCGGGACTTGAGTTCCTTGAAGAACAGCACCACGATCTCAAAAAAGCTCAGCAACTGGCCGTTGACCAGGGTTTGTTCCTCCATCAGCTTGCTGCCCAGCAGGCTTTTGATGGAGCGCAGCAGGCGCCCCTCGGTACCGCTGAGGTAGGCCTGCATCGCCTGCGTGCCGAACAGGGTGGTGTGCGTCTCGTGGGAGAAAAACAGCGCGGTCGGCATGGCCGCTCGTTGGCCGTCCAGCGGAATCACGCACAGTTGGCCGTCCTCGCCCACCAAGGCCGCGGCCGAGTTGGAGGTGCCAAAGTCGATCCCCAGCACCACGCCGTGGGGCCGCCCGGACGCTTGCTCAGGCTGCATCGGGGTGCTGCTTCAGTACGTTGGCCAGAAAGACCGAGATGTCCGCCACTTCGCGAGGGTGCACGCTGTGCTGCATGGGGTAGCTGTGCCATTGCACCGGGTAGCCCAGCCTGGCCAATAAATCGCGCGAGGCCTCGCCCCGGGCCGGCACCACCACCGGGTCCATGCTGCCGTGGGCCATGAAAATGGGCGTGTCGGCGTTGGCGTCCGTGCGCTCGGTACTCAGGGTGTCCGCCAGCGGCAGGTAGCCGGACAGCGCCAGAAGGCCCGCCAGTCGCTTGGGATAGCGCAAGCCGGTGTGCAACGCCATGGCACAGCCTTGCGAGAATCCGGCCAGCACGATGCGCTCCGGTGCAATGCCGCGTGCCACCTCCTGATCAATCAGTGCCGCAATGGCGCGTCCGGATTTTTGAATGCCGGCGGCGTCCTGCCGACTCACCAGATCGGCGCCAAAAATGTCGTACCAGGCGGGCATCACATAGCCACCGTTCAGGCTGACGGGCATGCTGGGGGCGTGCGGAAAGACAAACCGAATCGGCGGGCAGGCGGTCAAATCCAGCTCGGGCACGAGGGCCGCAAAGTCGTTGCCATCGGCGCCCAGACCGTGCAGCCAGATGACGGCGGCGGTGGGTTGTGGAGCGCTTTCGATTTCAATGCGGGGGAGCAAGGTGTTCATGTGCAAAAAAGTATGTAAGGTGCGGCCCCGCTTGTAGGACTGCGTGAGGACCGTGAATGGACCGTGAGGGTCGAACGAAGCCGGGGACGATGGCGCACATTGTGCGAAAAAATGGCCTCGATTTTAGGGGAAAAAGCCGCCACAGCAGAATGGGCCGGGCTTTAAAACAGTTCCATGTCACCCACAATGGCCACCTGGTCGACCAGTTCACCGCTGGCGATCAGGGCCGCGTGGCTGCAAACCTGGTTGCGGCCATGTTCCTTGGCATAGTAAACCGCCTTGTCGGCGCGCTCGAAGGCGCCACTCGGGGTATCCCCGGTCTTGATTTCAGAAAACCCGATGCTGATGGTGATGTGACCCACTTGGGGGAACAGGTGTTTTTCGGTGGTGGTTCTGAGCCGCTCCAGTGCCGCCGTCGCTTCCTGCTCGCCGTTGCAGCGCATCAGCACCACAAATTCTTCCCCGCCGAAGCGGTAGAGCTGGTCGTGAAAGCGAAAGCAGGTTCGCATCAGGCGCGCCAGCAGCAACAGGACTTCGTCGCCAATGAGGTGGCCGTAGTTGTCATTGACCCGCTTGAAGTGGTCAATATCGATCATGGCCAGCCAGTAGCTGCCGGCACAGGCCGCACTGCGGCGCTTGCCTTGTGCGTTGTCTTCCGTCCGTGTTTGTTCGAGGGTGGCTTTGAGAAAAGCGCCGTCAAACGTCTTGCGGTTGAGCAGTTCGGTCAGGGCGTCGCGTTCGCCATAGTCCAGCAAGCTCTGGAAATTGAGGTACAGACGCAGCACGCCGCTCACTAAACGACGGTCATTGTCAGAAAGCGGCGCCTGTGTGCCAATTTCCAGGATGCCGATGGCACCCGGGTTGCTGGCGAGAGGGAATACCGTGATGTCCGGGCCGCTGGACGTCTGCATCACCTGGCGTGATGCCACCGCTTGCTGGCGCAGGGGGTGTTCGGACATTCGGGGCAGCAAGTCCAACTCGGACCAGGCGGAGTCGCTGGTCGGTGTTACTTGATCGGCGTCCATCTGCGCCGTGGTGAGCCAGCGCTCATTGTCGGTGTCACCGACCACCCGGTAGATCGCCGCTGACTGTGGCTTCAGCAGGTCATTGATGGCGCTGACGAGGGCGATGTCGAGTGCATCGCGGTCCCGAAGGGCGGTCAGGTCAGCAAGCTTTTCGACGAGTTCTGTCATTGGCGAAGTTTACCTTGATGCGGTCATGGTTATGTCGCCTCGCCTTGATTGGTCAATGGTTTGTAATGCGCGCACAAGGTCTCGATCAGCGCCTGCGCATAGCGGGGCAGGGCGGCGCGGTCACGCACCAGGATATAGCGTTCGCGCACGCTCCAGGCGTCGGTGAGTTCGATCAGGGCCAGGCCCATGCTCTCCTGGTTGCGTCGTGCGGCGCTCTCGGGCACGATGCCCACCCCGACCCCCGCACCGATCATGCGGCACATGGCGTCGAAACTGGAGAGCTGGATGCGCAGTTTCAGGGGCTTGCCGAGTTTTTCTGTCACCTGGGCCAGAAAGGTCTGCAGCGTGCTGCGGTGGTTCATGCCGACAGCGTCTTCCTCCAGCGTGTCGGCAAAGGCGATCGTTTTCTGCGTGGCAAACGGGTGGTTGTGGGCGGTCACCAGCACCAGGCGGTCGGTGCTGAAGTGGATGGCCTGCAGACCCAGCATGTCGACCTGGCCGGCGACGATGCCGATGTCGGCGCGCCCGTCCAGGACGCCGCGGGCGATTTCGGCATTCGGTTTTTCCTGAAGATCGACATTGATGCGGCTGTTTTCCGACAGGAAGCCGGGCAGGATTTCCGGCAGAAAATCCGTCACCGCCGTGGTGTTAGCAAAGACGCGAACGTGGCCGCGCAGGCCGCCGCCGTATTCCTGCAAGTCAACGCGCAACTGATCCACCTGGCGCAGCACGCCGCGGGCGTGGTGCAAAAACGCTTCGCCCGGGGGCGTCAGGCGGACACCGCGGGCCTCTCGGTAAAACAGCGCATGGCCCGACTGGGCTTCGAGTGACTTGATGCGGCTGCTGGCCGCCGCCAGCGACAGATGCCCCCGCAAGGCCGCCCGCGTCAGGCTGCCTTCGTCCGCCGCCAACACAAAAAGTCTCAAATCCAACAGGTCGAATTGCATCGCTTCATGCTAACGCAAACCCTGCAAGCCTTCGGAAATTCAGAAGGCTTCGTTTGAAAATGAGTGATGGTGTTCGCCGGCTAAAAAAGCGAGGATGGCCGCTAGATCAAAGCCAAACGGAATGACCACGATGAATCTCCCCATGCGCACCCTGGACGCCGCCACGCTGGCAAATCTGCAGCGCTGGGTCGGTAAAACCGAAACCCTGTCCGACGACATCACCGCCGCGCCGCTGCGCGCGCTCAGCGCCACGCTGGACCGCGACGATGCGCTACCAATGCCCGGCACGGCCGTGCCGCCCTTGTGGCACTGGCTGTATTTTTTGCCGCAGCACCGGCAGAGTGAACTTGGCCCCGACGGCCACGCCAAGCGCGGTGGTTTTCTGCCGCCGGTGCCGTTGCCGCGCCGCATGTGGGCCGGCGGTCGGCTGCAGTGGTTGCCGGACAACCCGTTGCGGGTGGGCGATGCGGCCCAGCGCATCTCGCGCATCGAGTCGGTCAGGCACAAGGCCGGCCGCACGGGCGACCTGCTGTTTGTGCTGGTGCAACATGAAGTCCACAACGCCAACGGGTTGGCGCTGACCGAAGAACACGACATTGTTTACCGCGCGGCACCACAGGCCCCCACGCTCAGCACGGGTGTGTCCTCGCTGCCGCTGCCGGTGCCGGCCGAAACAGGCGCCGCCTGGCAGCGCGAGATCGTGCCGGACGACGTGCTGTTGTTTCGCTATTCCGCGCTCACCTTCAACGGCCACCGCATTCACTACGACCGCCGCTATGTGACCGAAGTCGAGGGCTACCCGGGCCTGATCGTGCATGGCCCGCTGATTGCCACCTTGCTGGTCGATCTGGTGCGCCGTCATGTGCCCGGCGCTTTTATCAAGTCGTTCAGCTTCAAGGCGGTGCGGCCGACGTTTGACCTGCACCCGTTCCGCTTGAACGGTCAACCCTCGGCCGATGGCAAGACTGTCCGGCTCTGGGCCGAAGACCATGAAGGCTGGCTGACCATGCAAGGCAGCGCCGAACTCGCCTGACCGGCACTCCACAAAAACCACCGACCCCACCCATGATCAAAACCGCTCCCGACCAGTACCAGGACATCCGTGACGCCGTGCGCGCCCTCTGCGCCCAGTTTCCTGACGAATACCACCGCAAGATCGACGCGCAACGTGGTTACCCGGAGGCCTTTGTTGACGCGCTCACCCAGGCCGGCTGGCTGGCGGCGCTGATCCCGCAGCAATACGGCGGCTCGGGCCTGGGCCTGGCTGAAGCCTCGGTCATCATGGAAGAAATCAACCGCAGTGGCGGCAACTCCGGCGCCTGCCACGGCCAGATGTACAACATGGGCACGCTGTTGCGCCACGGCTCGAAGACGCAAAAGGAGCTGTACCTGCCCAAGATTGCCTCCGGCGAATGGCGCCTGCAGTCGATGGGCGTGACCGAGCCCAGCACCGGCACCGACACCACCAAGATCAAGACCACCGCGGTGAAGCAGGGCGACCGCTACGTCGTCAACGGGCAAAAGGTCTGGATCTCGCGCGTGCAGCATTCCGACTGGATGATCCTGCTGGCGCGCACCACGCCGCTGGCCGAAGTCAAGAAGAAGTCGGAAGGCATGTCGATCTTCATGGTGGACCTGCGCCAGGCCGAGAAGTCCGGCATGACGGTGCGGCCGATCCCCAACATGGTCAACCACGAGACCAACGAGCTGTTCTTCGAGAACCTGGAAATCCCGGAAGAAAACCTGATTGGCCAGGAAGGTATGGGCTTCAAGTACATCCTGGATGGCCTGAACGCCGAGCGCACGCTGATCGCCGCCGAGTGCATTGGCGACGGCTACTGGTTCCTGGACCGGGTGACCAAATATGTGAGCGAGCGCGTGGTGTTTGGCCGCCCGATTGGCCAGAACCAGGGCGTGCAGTTCCCGATTGCCGACGCCTATATGGAAGTGGAAGCCGCCAACCTGATGCGTTACAAGGCCTGCGAGTTGTTCGACGCCGGTCAGCCCTGCGGCGCGCAGGCCAACATGGCCAAGTACCTGGCCGCCAAGGCCAGCTGGGAAGCGGCCAACGCCTGCATCCAGTTTCACGGCGGTTTCGGCTTTGCCAACGAATACGACGTGGAGCGCAAGTTCCGCGAAACGCGCCTGTACCAGGTGGCGCCGATCTCCACCAACCTGATCTATTCCTACGTGGCCGAGCACATCCTCGGGCTGCCACGGTCTTTTTGAATAAGGCTGTCCATGACACGACCTCTTGACGGCATCACCGTCGTCTCCCTCGAACACGCCATTGCCGCGCCGTTCTGCACACGCCAGTTGGCCGACCTGGGCGCCCGCGTCATCAAGGTGGAGCGCCCCGGCAGCGGCGACTTTGCCCGCGCCTACGACACCCGCGTCAAGGGCCAGGCTTCACATTTCGTCTGGACCAACCGCTCGAAAGAAAGCCTGACGCTGGACCTCAAGCAGCCGGGCGCACTGGCGGCCCTCACACAGTTGCTGGGCACGGCCGACGTGCTGGTGCAAAACCTCGCCCCCGGTGCGACGGTGCGCATGGGTTTGTCGTACGAGGCCCTCCGCCAGCAGCACCCGGGTCTGATCGTGTGCGACATTTCGGGCTATGGCGCAGACGGCCCGTACCGCGACAAGAAAGCCTACGATTTGTTGATTCAGAGCGAGGCCGGTTTTCTGTCGGTCACCGGCACGCCCGAGGCGCCGAGCAAGGCCGGCAACTCGGTGGCCGACATCGCGGCCGGCATGTACGCCTACAGCAACATCCTGTCGGCGCTGCTGCTGCGCGGCAAGACCGGGCAGGGCTCGCACATCGATGTGTCCATGCTGGAAGCACTCGGTGAATGGATGGGTTACCCGATGTACTACGCGTTTGAGGGCGCAGCACCACCGCCGCGCACCGCTGCCGCGCACGCCAGCATTTATCCCTACGGGCCCTTTACGGCCGGCGATGGCGGCACGGTGATGCTGGGTTTGCAGAATGAGCGTGAGTGGAAAGTGTTTTGTGCGGTGGTGTTAGACGACGCCGCGCTGGCCAGCGACCCGCGTTTTGACAGCAACGCGCGCCGCAACGAGCACCGCGAGGCGTTGCAGGCCATCATCCTCGCTACCTTCGGCCAGCACACGGCGGAACAGGTGGTGGCGCGGCTGGACCAGGCGCAGATCGCCAACGCCCGCATGAACGACATGGCCGGCCTGTGGGCGCACCCGCAACTGCAGGCGCGCCAGCGCTGGCAGACCGTGAGCACGCCCGCCGGCGACATTCCGGCGCTGCTGCCGCCGGGGCGCAACAACACGTTTGACTACCGCATGGACCCGGTGCCGGCCGTGGGCCAGCACACCGAGGCCATCCTGCGCGAACTGGGGCAAGGCGATGAGGCCATCGCGGCCCTGCGCGCCGCCGGGGCGATTTGACCGGTCAACTGAATACTCCTGAAACCATAGCGAACAATGACCTGCCGACGAGGGCTAGGTGCCAATTTAACTGTAAGGA
This sequence comes from Rhodoferax sp., assembly GCF_012927445.1. Classification (GTDB taxonomy): domain Bacteria; phylum Pseudomonadota; class Gammaproteobacteria; order Burkholderiales; family Burkholderiaceae_C; genus Rhodoferax. Next base: position 600,978 of record NZ_JABBPD010000004.1, on the reverse strand, counting down.
TGACCGCCATGAATGCTCCCACCGCCCAACTCGCCGCGTTTGCCGCCAACCTGCAGTTGGCCGACATTCCGGCCTCGGTGCTCCGCAAGACCGAGGACTTGCTGGTGGATTGGTTCGGCTCGGCGGTGGCCGGGCATGGCGCGCGACCGGTTGACAGCATCACGCGCTTTGCGCTGGCCATGGGGCCACAGGCGATGCCGGGCTGCGACATGCCGCCGGCTGGCCCGTCGGAAGTGATCATCAGCCGGGGCCGCACCAGCCCCTACCTGGCCGCGATGGCGAATGCCGCCGCCTCGCATGTGGCCGAGCAGGACGACGTGCATAACGGCTCGGTGTTCCACCCGGCCACGGTGGTCTTCCCGGCGGCGCTGGCGGTGGCGCAGGCGCTGGGTGCCAGCGGCCCGCAGTTGCTGACGGCCGCGGTGGCAGGTTATGAGGTCGGCATCCGCGTCGGCGAATTTCTGGGTCGCTCGCATTACAAGGTGTTCCACACCACCGGCACCGCCGGCACGCTGGCGGCGGCAGCGGCGGTGGGCAAGCTGCTCGGGCTGGATGCGGCGCAGATGCAGCACGCCTTCGGCTCGGCCGGGACCCAGTCGGCGGGGCTGTGGGAATTTTTGCGCACAGCCGCCGACAGCAAACAACTGCACACCGCGCACGCGGCGGCGGCGGGGCTGATGGCGGCGTATCTGGCGAAGGACGGTTTCACCGGCGCGGCGCAGATTTTGGAAGGCCCGCAGGGCATGGCCGCGGGCATGTCGAGCGACGCCAACCCCGCCCGGTTGATTGATGGTCTGGGCACGCGCTGGGCCACGGCCGAGACCTCGTTCAAGTTTCACGCCTCGTGTCGCCACACACACCCGGCGGCGGATGCGTTGTTGCAGGTGATGCAGGCCCACAGTCTCCAGCCCGAAGATTTGGCGCGGGTGGTGACGCAGGTGCATCAGAGTGCGTTCGACGTGCTGGGCCCGGTACTCAACCCGACCACGGTGCACCAGAGCAAGTTTTCCATGGGCACGGTGCTGGCGCTGGTGGCGCGCTTTGGGCACGCGGGGCTGGTGGAGTTTGACCAGCATTTCCAGGACGCGGCCACGCAACAGCTGCGCGACCGCGTCGAGATGGTGCTCGATGAAGAAGTGGAGCGGGCCTACCCGCAGCGCTGGATCGGCAAGGTCACGGTCTATACCGCCGATGGTCGCGTGCTGCGTGGCCGGGTTGACGAACCCAAGGGCGACCCCGGCAACACGCTCAGCCGCGACGAGATCACGGCCAAGGCACTGCGGCTGGCGGCCTTCAGCGGCGGCGCGACGGCAGCCGAGATGCAGGCTGCGGTGGACGCCCTGTGGGGCGTGGCCAGCTGGCCGCGCGTCGGTGCGTTGCTGGAGCGCGCGGCATGAGCGAACTGGCCCCGCCGCTGCCCGTTCAACACGCCGGTGCCGTGCTGGCGGTGGCGCGTTCCTTTTTGTTCGTGCCCGCCAACCGGCCGGAGCGTTTTGCCAAGGCGCTTGCCTCGGGGGCGGACGCGGTCATTATTGACCTGGAAGATGCGGTGGCGCCCCGTGACAAGGCTGCCGCACGCGGCCAGCTGGCCGACGCGTTCAGTCTTTTTTCTGAGTCCGAGCGCGCACGGCTGCTGGTGCGCCTGAACGCCTGCGGCAGCCTCTGGCAGGACGATGACTTGCGGCTGTTGCAGCAACTCGCCGCGCAGGGTCTGGCCGGTGTGATGGTGCCGAAGGCCGAAACGCTGGCGGGGCTGCAGCGCGTGGCGCAGGCGGTGAGCCCGGCCTGCGCGCTGCTGCCGCTGCTGGAGTCGGTTGCCGGACTGGACGCAGCGGATGCGCTGGCGACTGCCCCGCAGGTGCTGCGGCTGGCATTTGGCAACCTCGATTTTCAGGCCGACCTGGGCCTGGCCTGCGGCCCCGATGAAGCCGAACTGGCACCGGTGCGCCTGGTCCTGGTGCTGGCGTCACGCCGCGCCGGCCTGCCCGCGCCGGTGGACGGCGTAACACCGGGCACGCAGGACAGTGCGCAGCTACAGGCCGATGCGGCACGCGGCCGGCGCGGTGGTTTTGGCGGCAAGCTCTGCATTCATCCGGCGCAGGTGGCCGGCGTGAATGCGACTTTTGCGCCCAGCGCGGCCGAGCTGCTGTGGGCGCAGCGCGTGATGGCGGCGTTCGCCGCAGCGGGTGGCGGCGTGTTCAGCCTCGATGGCCGCATGGTCGATGCGCCCGTGCTGCGGCTCGCGCAACGCACGCTGGCGCAAAGCCGGCCGGGCCTGCCGCAGTTCTAAGTTTCGTTCCATGGTGATAACAAAAATGAGGAGATATCAAATGAAGGTTTCTAAATTGTTGCTGGGTTTGCTGGTCAGTTGCGCCGCCCTGGGCGCCAGCGCGCAGACGATCATCAAGTTCAGCCACGTCGTCGCGCTGGATACGCCCAAGGGCAAAGCGGCGGAGTTCTTTGCCAAGAAGGCCGCAGAGTTGACGAAGGGCAAGGTGAAGGTCGAGGTCTATGCCAACAGCTCCTTGTACAAGGACAAGGAAGAGATCGAAGCGCTGCAGATTGGCGCGGTGCAGATGCTGGCGCCTTCGCTGTCCAAGTTTGGGCCGCTCGGGGTGCGGGAGTTTGAGGCCTTCGATTTGCCCTTCATTTTTGACAGCACCGCTGAGTTGCACAAGATCACCCAGGGGCCGGTTGGCGCCGGTCTGCTGGCCAAGCTGGAGCCCAAGGGCATCCGGGGGCTGGCCTTCTGGGACAACGGTTTCAAGTCCTTCACCGCCAACTCGCCGCTCAAGACCCCGGCCGACTTCAAAGGCAAGAAATTTCGCATTCAGTCCTCCAAGGTGCTGGAGGAACAGATCCGTTCGGTGGGCGGTATTCCGCAAGTGATGGCGTTCTCCGAGGTCTACCAGGCACTGCAGACGGGTGTGGTGGATGGCACCGAGAATACGATCTCCAACATCTACACCCAGAAGACGCACGAAGTGCAGAAGCACCTCTCGCTGACCAACCACGGCTACATCGGCTACGCGGTCATCGTGAACAAAAAGTTCTGGGACGGTCTGCCCGCCGATATCCGCGAGCAACTGGAGCAAGCCATGAAAGAAGCCACGGTCTATGGCAACAACATCGCCCAGGAAGAAAACGACCAGGCGCTGGTGGGGGTCCGCAAGAGCGGCAAGACCCTCGTCTACGAGCCGAGCAAGGAAGAACGGCTGGCGCTGAAGACCGCAATGGCGCCGGTGCATGTCAAGATGGCCGATCGGGTTGGCAAGGACATGCTGCAGTCGATTTACAAGGGCGTACTGGAGTAAAACCAGTCAGGCCGCAGCGGGCCCGTGTCCGGTTTTACCGGGCGAGCGCGGTCCGCGCCGCCGCCAGGTCCCAGCCGGCCCAGCCGCAGCTTTTGAACAGCACCGGCCCAGTGGGTTTTGGAATGTCCTGGCGAATCACATCGGCCAAGGTGGCAAAGTGACTCACATCGAGTCCGGCCTGCAGCAGGTCGCCCGCTTCATGGGCGGCATCGGCCGTGTCCACAAATACCGTGCCCTGTTCGGCGAAGTGCTGGCATAAGCCGGCGCTCAGCTCCACCATCGTGGGCGTGAAGGCGCCCACTGCGGCGATAAAAGCATCTGGGCGGGGCAGGGCGCTGAGCACCACGCCACTGGCCGGCGTGCAGCAAACCGCCAGCGGGCAGTCGGCCAGCGCCGCATTGGCGTCTTGCACCACGCGGGCGTGCAAACCCCGGGCCTGCGCGTGTTGGGCCAACGCTTGCGCGCTGGCCGGGCTGCGCGAGGCAATCACAAACTCCGTGACGCCCAAGCCGTCGGCAAAGGCCTCCAGATGGGCCAAACCCTGCACGCCCGCACCGACGATCAGCAGCGGCCCTTGCGTGTTCGGCGCCAGCCGCTGGGCCGCCAGCAACGACACGGCCGCGGTGCGCCGCGCCGTGACGGTCGGGCCGTCAAGCACCAGCCGGCGCTGGCCGCTGGCGGTGTCAAACACCACCATGTCGCCCTGAATCGTCGGGCGCGCCGTGCCCGCGTTGGCCGGGGTGAAGGTAATCAGTTTGGTGATGACCACGCGGCGGTCCATGGCCGGCATCACAAACAGGCTGCCACCGCCGGCCAACGCCTGGACCAGTCGTTGTGGCACCTGCACCGAGTCATCGGTCAGCAGGCCGACGATCTCGTCCACCAGCGCGCCGTACGGCAGCCGAGCGGCGGTCTGCGCGGCATTGAGCAAGGCGTGGGAATCAGTCAAGACAGCAGCGCTTGCGCAAACTCGCGGGCATTGAAGGTTTGCAGGTCTTCCAGCTTTTCCCCGACCCCGATGAAATAGACCGGAATCGGTCGCTCCCGCGCGATGGCGGCCAGCACGCCGCCTTTGGCGGTGCCGTCCAGCTTGGTGACGATCAGGCCGGTGAGTTGCAGCGCATCGTCAAACGCCTTTACTTGCGTCAAGGCGTTTTGTCCGGTGTTGCCGTCAATCACCAGCAGCACCTCGTGCGGTGCCGTGGCGTCGGCTTTTTGCACCACGCGTTTGATCTTTTGCAGTTCGGCCATCAGGTGCAACTGGGTCGGCAGGCGGCCGGCCGTGTCCACCAGCACCACGTCTTTGCCGCGGGCTTTGCCGGCGCTGACGGCATCAAAGCTGACGGCGGCCGGGTCGCCGCCTTCCTGGCTGATGATTTCAACCGTGGTGCGCTCGGCCCAGACACTGAGTTGCTCGCGCGCCGCCGCGCGAAAGGTGTCCGCTGCCGCCAGCAGCACGGACGTGCCCTGGTCGGACAGATGGCGCGTGAGTTTGCCGATGGTGGTGGTTTTGCCGGCGCCGTTGACGCCGGCCACCATGATGACGGTCGGCTTGTGCTGCCCGATCACCAGCGGTTTTTCCAGCGGCAGGAGCAGGCTGGTGATGGACTCGATCAGCAAGCCCTTGACGGCGGCCGGGTCGGTGGCTTTGCTTTCCTTGACCCGGCGTTTCAGGTCGTCCAGTAAATGCTGCGTCGCCTTGACGCCGGTGTCCGCCATCAGCAGGGCCGATTCCAGGTCTTCATACAGCGCGTCATCAATCTGGGTGCCGGTGAAGACGGTCGCAATGCTGGCGCCGGTTTTGCGCAGGCCGACTTTCAGCTTGTCCAGCCAGGACTTGCGCTCCGGTGCGGTGGTGGCGGGCGGCTGCGGCGCAGGGGCTGTTGCCGCTACCGCTGGCGGCGTGACCGGCTGCGCCTCAGGCGTCAAGACGGGTTGCAGCGCAGGCGGCGTTAATGGCGGCGCTAATGGCGGTACGGCGAGGGGGGGCTTTTTTTTAAAAAAACTGAACATTTGGTGGTTTCTTAGAATCACACCATTCTATGGAAAGACCCATGCAACGACCAACCGCTTCTTCGCCAACCCGTCTGCTGCCGCTTCTCGGCCTCTTGGTCTGCCAGTTTTTCAGCATGCCATCCCAGGCGCAAACCCCTCCCGAAGTTGAACAATTCACTTTAGCCAATGGCCTGACGGTGATTGTCAAACCCGATCGGCGCGCGCCCACCGCGGTGCATATGCTGTGGGTACGGGTTGGCTCCATGGACGAAGTGGATGGCACCTCGGGTGTGGCGCATGTACTGGAACACATGATGTTCAAAGGCACCCCCACCGTTGCGCCGGGCGAGTTTTCCCGCCGGTTGGCGGCGTTGGGCGGGCGGGAAAACGCCTTCACCGGCAAGGACTACACAGGTTTCTACCAGCAGATTCCGGCCAGCCGCCTGGAAGATGTGATGAAGCTGGAGGCCGATCGGTTCGCCAACAACCAGTGGGCCGATGAAGAGTTCGCCAAAGAGCTGGAAGTGGTCAAGGAAGAGCGCCGCATGCGTACCGAAGACAACCCCCGCGCCCTGATGCATGAGGCGGTGGATGCCACCGTGTTTGTTGCGTCGCCCTATCGGCGCCCGGTGGTGGGCTGGATGAGTGATCTGCAAGCCATGACGCCGGCGGATGCGCGCGAGTTTTACAAACGCTGGTATGTGCCCGCTAACGCCGTGGTGGTCGTGGCCGGTGATGTGGACGCGGTGCAGGTGCGCCGCCTGGCGGAAAAATACTATGGTGTTCTGCCCACACGGGCGGTGCCGCTGCGCAAGCCGCGCGAGGAGCCGGTGCAACTGGGCATCCGGCGCATGGATTTCAAGGCCCCGGCCGAGCAGGCCTACCTGTCGCTGGCGTTCAAGGTGCCGGCGTTGCAGTCGCTGGCCGACAGCCCGGCGGGGGCACCGGTCAGCAGCCAGGCGAGTGATGCCGATGCTTTGGCGCTGACGGTTTTGTCCGCCGTGCTGGACGGCTACAGTGGCGCGCGGCTGGAGCGCGCGCTCACCCAGGGTGACAAACGGGTGGCGGACAGTGCCGGCGCCTACAACGGTTTGTGGGGTCGTGGCCCGCAGCTGTTCATGCTGGAAGGCGTGCCGGCGCAAGGCAAGACCGCCGCGCAGGTGGAGTTGGCTCTGCGTGAACAGATCACCCGTATCGCCCGCGACGGCGTCACCGAAGCCGAACTCAACCGCGTCAAGACCCAGTGGGTGGCCAGCCAGGTGTACAAGCTGGATTCGGTGTTCAACCAGGCCCGCGAACTGGGCAGCAACTGGGTACAGGGCTTGCCGCTGGATGCGGACGAACGGCTGATTGCCCGCTTGCGTGCCGTCACGGCGGCGCAGGTCAAGGCGGTGGCCGGCAAATATTTTGGGGACGACCAGCTCACGGTGGCGGTATTGCAGCCGCAGCCGCTGGACAAAAACCACAAGCCACGCACGCCCCCGCCGGGCTCCCGGCATTGAGCAAGCACTTTGATACACGCCATGATTACTCTTAAAAATATAGCTATCTACGCAGTATGGACGGGGGCTACAAGCCTATTTTGTATAAATTCTGCACTGGCAGGCCTTCCCATCGAGCACTGGACGCAAGCCTCGGGCGTGCAGGTCTATCTGGTGCAAAGCCCCGCCATCCCGATGGTCGACGTGCAGATTGACTTTGACGCCGGCAGTCGCCGTGATCCGGCCCAACAGGCCGGGCTGGCCAGCGTCACCGCCAGCATGACGTCGAAAGGCGTGTTGGCCAGTGACGCTAAAACTGGCGCTCGCCGTGAAGCCGCGCTGGATGAAAACGCCTTGAGCGAAGCCTGGGCCGATCTGGGCGCCTCGTTTGGCGGCGCTGCCAGTTCTGACCGCATGAGTTTTTCGCTGCGCTCGCTGACCTACCCGGACCTGTTGTCCAAAGCCACGCAACTGGCCGCCCGGCAACTGGGCGAGCCGGCCTTTCCGTCCGCCATCTGGCTGCGCGAGCGCGCCACCCTGAATGCGGCCCTGAAAGAGGCCAATACCCGGCCCGCCACCCTGACCGCGCGTGCCTTCAATCTGGCGGTTTACGGATCGCACCCTTATGGTTTTGAGATGACCGAAGCGACCCTGGCCCGCATCAGCGTGGTCGACATGAAGGCGGTGTACCGCACGCTGGTTTTGCCGTGTCGGGCCAAAGTGACGCTGGTGGGCGCCGTCAACCGGGCGCAGGCCGACGACCTGGTGACCCAGTTGTTTTCGCGTTTGTCGGCGACGACCAAGGCGGCTGGGGCCGCGACCAGTTGCCCGGCATTGCCTCCCGTGGCCGAGATCGCGCCACTGGACAAACCCGCCGAGCAACGCATCGCGTTCGACTCCGCGCAAGCCCATGTCTTGATCGGCCAGCCCGGCTTCAAGCGTGCTGACCCGGATTACTTTGCCCTCACAGTCGGCAACTACATTTTGGGCGGCGGCGGTTTTGTGTCGCGCCTGACAACGCAGGTGCGCGAAAAGCGCGGCTTGAGCTACAGCGTCTACAGCTACTTTGCCCCCGGCCTGCACGCCGGCGCCTTCACCCTGGGCCTGCAAACGCGGCCCGACCAGGCGGACAAGGCGGTGCAGGTGTCGCGTGACGTGGTGGCCGAGTTTGTGGCCAACGGCCCGCTGGAGGAGGAACTCAAAGCCGCCAAAGACAACCTGATCGGCGGCTTTGCCCTGCGCGTCGACAGCAACCGCAAGCTGCTCGACAACGTCGCCAACATCGCCTGGAACCAGTTGCCGCTGGACTACCTGGACACCTGGACACAGCAGGTAGAAAAAGTAAGTGCCGCCGACGTGAAAGCCGCGTTTGCGCGCAAGCTGCAGCCGGAGAAAATGGTGACGGTGGTGCTGGGCGGTGTGGCCGCTGGCAAGTGACCGAAGCAGCACTTTTCCGAGCGCTGGCTGCCTCTTGCTGATCCGACGGGCGAGACGCAATCGGGTTTCATTGGGATGTGCCAGGGCCACCGGCCTACTTCGTTAAGCTATACCAATGAAACAAAAGAAATCCGAACTCCCCCGCAAGCCCCGCGTCCCCGTTCATGCCGCCCCACAGAGCCATGAAGTCCGCATCATCGGCGGCCAATGGAAGCGCACCAAGCTGGCGGTGGCCGACAAGCCCGGCCTGCGCCCGACCCCTGATCGCGTGCGCGAGACCCTGTTCAACTGGCTGGGCCAGGACCTGACTGGCTGGCGTTGTATCGATGCCTTTGCCGGCACCGGTGTGCTCGGCTTTGAAGCCGCTTCGCGTGGTGCCAAAGAGGTGACGCTGGTCGAACAGGACACCGCCCTGGTGGTGCAGCTCAAGCGCATTCAGACGCAGCTGCAGGCCAGCGCGACGCAAATCGTGCGCGGCGACGGCGTGGCTGCGCTCAAACAGATCGATCCGGCCAGCATGGATGTGGTGTTTCTCGATCCGCCCTTTGACTCGGTGTTGTTTGAAGCGGCGCTGCAAGCGGCCGGCCGCGTGGTGGCACTGGATGGCTTTGTCTATCTGGAGGCACCGATCTTGTGGACGGATGAGCAGTTGCTGCCCGCCGGGCTGAAGGTGCATCGGTACCTGAAGGCCGGTGCCGTGCATGCCCATTTGCTCAAGCGCCTGGGTTAGGCGTTTGTTGGTGCGCTGCATAATGCAGCGTAGGCGAGCCCCGAGACAAAAAAGCCCCCGAGCTTTCCCCCTCAACTGACCCACAAACAAAAAATGGCCAATGACGTAATTGCTGTTTATCCCGGCACTTTTGACCCCATAACCCTCGGCCATGAAGATGTGGTGCGCAGGGCGACGCAGTTGTTTGACCGCGTCATCGTGGCGGTCGCCGCGGGGCATCATAAAAAAGCGATGTTTTCGCTGGAGGAGCGCATCGACATGGCCCGTGAGGCCAGTAAGGCTTATCCGCAGGTGCAAGTTGAGAGCTTTTCGGGCCTGTTGCGTGACTTTGTGGTGGCGCGCGGCGCCAAGGCGATGGTGCGCGGTTTGCGCGCCGTGACCGACTTTGACTACGAGTTCCAGCTCGCGGGCATGAACCGCAGCCTGATGCCCAACGTGGAAACCGTTTTTCTCACGCCCAGTGACAAATACCAGTTCATCTCCAGCACCTTCGTGCGCGAAATCGTCTCGCTGGGCGGTGAGGTGGATAAGTTTGTGTCGCCGTTGGTGAACCAGCGCTTGCTGGAAAAAGTACAGAGTCTGGCCCGGACCTAGCCTGATTGGGGTCCGCCAGAGACTGGCGTATATTGACCCAACTCAAGACGAGTCCCGCGCGGGTGATCTACGCTTGCAGGGTTCGTTCTAATATTTAAGTCGGAGAAAAAATGAAAATACTATTGCCCGTGGATGGTTCTGCTGTTTCGTTGGAGGCGGTTCGTTTTGCCATTCGCATGGCCCAGGCGGGTCTTGAGACCAGCTTTGTTTTGGCGAATGTGCAGGAACCCGCCACCTTGTATGAACTGGTGGTGGCGCACGATCCGGAAGTGATTGAGCAGGTGAGTGCCGCCGCTGGCGCCCACACCCTGCTGGCCGCCGAAGCCTTGGTGAAGGATGCCAATATTCCTTACGAAAGCGAAGTGGCCTCGGGTGACCCGGCACACACTCTCATTGACATCCTGGAGAACTACCAATGCGATCTGGTCATCATGGGGGCCAGCGGCATGAGCTCCCTGCGCAGCGCTTTGTTGGGTTCGGTCTCCAATGAAGTGCTGCACGCCGCTGGCGTGCCGGTGATGATCATCAAGTTGAGTGAGCCGTCCGAGCTGGATGCGCTTGATGCGGCGGAATGAACAACTGACCTGGCAGTAAACCCGGCATGGCGGAGGAATCACCCCAGGTTGCTTCCGATCATTGGCACCTGCGTGATGCCCATGAACTGGCGCGTCAGCACGGGGTAGACCCGGCGCATGGTCTGCTGGCGGACGAGGCCAGTCGCCGTGCCCAACAGCACGGCCCGAACGAAATCCAGGGGCGGCCGGGCCGTAGCTTGTGGGGTCAGTTCCTTGACCAGTTCAAGGATTTCATGGTGCTGGTGCTGATGGGTGCCGCCGTGATTTCGGGTGTCATCGGTGATCTGATCGATACGCTGGCGATCCTGGTGATCGTGCTGCTCAATGCGGCCATCGGTTTTGTGCAAGCCTGGCGGGCAGACAAAGCCATGGCGGCGCTGCAGCAGTTGGCCGCCACCCATGCCACGGTGCTGCGCGGCGGGCAGACGCTGGTGATTGCCGCCAGTGAACTGGTGCCCGGTGACATTGTGTTGCTGGAAGCCGGTAACCAGATCCCCGCAGATTTGCGGCTGATCGAGATTGCCCAACTCAAGGTGGACGAGTCGGCCCTCACCGGTGAGTCGGTCACGGTGGCCAAACACACCTCGACCTTGAGCGGCGTCGCGCATGCGCTGGGCGACCGGCTCAACATGGCTTTCAAGGGCACCACCGCCACCCACGGGCGCGGCCGCGGTCTGGTGGTCGCTACCGGCATGGCGACCGAGCTGGGCAAGGTGGCCGGGCTGCTGGACCGTGACACGGATCGAAGCACGCCACTGCAGTTGCGCCTGGCGGCTTTTGGCAAGCGGCTGGCGTTGGCGGTCATTGCCATTTGCGTCGTCATTTTTCTGGTCGGGGTACTGCGCGGCGAGGCGCCGGTGCTGATGATCCTGACCGCTGTGAGCCTGGCCGTGGCCGCCATTCCAGAAGCGCTGCCTGCCGTGGTGACGGTGCTGCTGGCGCTGGGCGCACGCCGCATGGTGTCGCTCAATGCGCTGATCCGACGCCTGCCGTCGGTCGAAACACTGGGCTCCGTCACCTTCATTTGTTCCGACAAGACCGGAACCCTGACGCAGAACCGCATGCACGCCGAACTGTTGCTGGCCGATGGGCAGGAATGGGTGCCGGGCAGTGGACTGGCGGGGCCCCTTCATCTGGAACTGCTGCGTGCGGCCGCCTTGTGCAATGACGCCAATCGCAACCGCGACGGGGTGTGGCAGGGCGACCCGACCGAAACCGCGCTCACGCAAGTGGCGCTGGAGGCCGGACTCGACAAGGCGGAACTTGAGCGGCAGTTTGAACGGGTACAGGAACTGCCGTTTGATTCGGAACGTAAGCGCATGAGCACCTTGCATCGGGTCGAAAACAGCTTCATTGCCTACACCAAGGGCGCACCCGAATCGGTGATTCCTTTGTGCAGTTCCCAATGGCGCGTGGACGGTTCCGTGCCGTTGCAGCCGGCGGCGCTGCTGGCCGCTGCCGAGGCCATGGCGGCGCAGGGCTTGCGGGTGCTGGCGCTGGCTTGTCGTACTCATGTGACGCTGCCCGCCCCTGGATCAGTCGAGGCGCTGGAGTCTGGTCTGAGCCTGATTGGGCTCATCGGATTGATTGACCCGCCACGTCTGGAGGCTGCCGTTGCGGTGCGCGACTGTCAAACAGCAGGCATTACGCCGGTGATGATCACGGGCGACCACCCGGCGACGGCGCTGGCGATTGCGCGGCGGCTGGGCATCGTGACGGATGGCGAGGCCGAGGTGCTGACGGGGCGGGAACTGGCGACGATGACTGAGTCCGCTCTGCGTGAGCGCGTGGCATCGGTACGGGTCTATGCCCGGGTCGATCCGGCGCAGAAGATTCGCATTGTTGAGGCCTTGCAGGCGCGCGGTGAGTTTGTCGCCATGACGGGTGACGGCGTGAATGACGCGCCTGCCCTTAAGCGGGCTGATATCGGCGTGGCCATGGGCCGCGGCGGTACCGACGTGGCACGCGAGGCGTCAAGCTTGGTCTTGCTCGACGACAACTTTGCCACCATCGTGGCGGCGGTACGGGAAGGCCGGCGCATTTACGACAACATCCGCAAGTTTGTCCGCTATGCGATGACCGGTAATTCGGGCGAGATCTGGACCATTTTTCTGGCCCCGATGCTGGGTTTGCCGATTCCGCTGTTGCCGATTCACATCTTGTGGGTCAACCTGGTGACCGATGGTCTGCCGGGGCTGGCGCTGGCGGCCGAGCCCGCCGAGCGCGGCATCATGCAGCGGCCCCCGCGTCCGCCGCAGGAAAGCCTGTTCGCCCACGGCCTATGGCAGCATATTTTGTGGGTCGGCTTGCTGATCGGCGGACTGTGCCTGCTGGTGCAGGCCTGGGCCTTGTCGACCGGTCACGCGCACTGGCAGACCATGGTGTTCACCGTGCTGACCTTGTCGCAGATGGCGCATGTGCTGGCGGTCCGTTCGGAAACCGAATCCTTGTGGCGTCTCGGCCTGGGCACCAACCGGCCGTTGCTGGGTGCCGTGCTGCTCACCTTTGTGCTGCAAATGGCGACGATTTATGTGCCGGTGCTGAACCCGATTTTCAAGACCGAGCCGCTGAGTCTGGCCGAGTTGTTGCTCTGCCTCGGGGCTTCCGCGGTCGTTTTTGTCGCCGTTGAGATTGAGAAAGTCTGGCTGCGCCGCAGGCGGCAGCGCCTTGCAGCATCGCGCCCATGACCGAACTCGTTCTTATCCGCCATGGCGAAACCGACTGGAACCGCGAGCTGCGCTTTCAGGGTCAGGTCGATGTGCCGCTCAATGCTGTCGGCCATGAACAGGCGCGGCGTCTGGCCCCTGGCGGGACCGCGCCAGAGCGCCATTCCCAATGCCGGTTTGAACCGGGTGCGCATCGAGGGTGATCGAATCGACATCCTGACTTGGGCCGATACGCAACATCTGGCCGGCTTGCCGGCGCAGCCAACTTACGATCAAACCCGGTTGGCCCCACTTGACGTGTGAACGCCCGATGGAGCCATCCTTTGGGGTGGCCGCTTTTGCTTAGCGTTTGGGGTCCTCATTGTCATTTTTGCCGTCCCCCGGCTTGCGGCCGTCTGGCTTCGGTTTTTGCACATGGTGTTCTGATTTGGGTGCCGCTTGGGCTGGTGGCGGCGGAGGCGCTTTGGGCGCTGCCACCGGCGGACGCGGCTCGGCGGGTCTGGCGGCTGCGGCCGGCTCGGGGTTCGCAGGGGGTGCCGAATGCCATGCGGGGGGGGCGGGCCGAGTCGCTGGCGCTGCCGGCGCCGCATTTTGCGGTGCTGCGTTCCACCTGGGTGGCACAGACGGCGGTTGTGCTGGCGTCGCCGCTGTCCATGGCGCTACTTTCGGTGCGACGGGCTTGGGCTCGGCAGGGTGAGGCGGCGGTGATGGGGGTACCGCGACCGGCCGATCGGGTTCGGCTTGTCTTGGCGCGGGGATCGGCGCGGGTTTGACTGCTTGCGGCGCGGCCGGTGCCGGTCGAACGGCTTGCGCGGGTGGGGCGATTCTGGACTGAGCAGACCATGGCGGTGGCCCTTGTGTTGCCGGCACTGACGGCGCGACTTGTGGCGGCATGGTCTTCGGTTCAGCCGCGCGTTGTGGCGGCGGCGGTGGCGCAACAGCCGGTGTGCGCGGTTCGCTACTGTCGCGCTGCTCCCACTTGCCGCGTGGCGCAGCGGCTGCCTGCGTTGCTGGCGGCGTGGTACGCCAGCTACTGGGCTGGGGCTGTACCGCCGCTTTGGACGGCGCCGGTGGCGCAACAGACGCCGCTGGCGCTGCGCTTGGCTTTTTCCAATCGGCCTGGTCGCGAGCCTCGCCTGGCTTGGCAGCCGGCGCCACGGGTGGCGGCCGTGCCGTCGGGATGGCCAGTTGTGCCGGGTCGAGCACTTTGACGCTGGGCGCCGCCGCTGCCACGGCTGGTTTCCATGGTTTGCGGGCAGCGTCGTCCCGTGGTTTGCCCGATTTTTCGCTCGGTGGCGTGGGTTGCGCCACATAGCCAGAGTGCACTGCCGGGGGGGCCGTGCGGGCGACCACTGATCGCTCAAACACGCGGGCTGGTGGCTTGCCACCCGGGTTGCTGGCCCAGCGGCTGCTTCGTTCGGTCGGTGCCAGCGGGGCGATCACGGCGACCGGTGCGCTGGCGACCACTTTTTGCGACACGCGAACCGCTGCCCTGGCCACCGGCTGTGACTGCACGAACGCGGTCCTCGGCACGGCGATGACGGCTCCGGGCACTTGCCGGTTGGCGTAGACCACATTGGTGACATTCGTCGTGTTGTAGGTGTTTTTGATAACGGTGTTGTTGATGACCGTGTTACTGCGGTTGACGTTCTCGAAGTAATGGCGACTTGCCGTGTAGGACGGTCGATAGACCTCGCGCGGCGCCAGCGGAAACCATGCGACGCCACCGACGTTGCCGCTGGAGATCGTCAACTGAAAGTTGTTGCCGCCCACGAACGCCACCAGGGCCGGGGCGTAGTAGGCCCGCGTGCGCACGGGGCCAGGGACCCAGCCCCACGTGCCGCCCATATTGGCCCAGCGGCCGTAATGGGAGACGGCGAAGCCCCAGGGGGCGTCATCCACCCAGGTCCAGCCCCAGGGGTCGACCCAGGCCCAATGGCCGTCACGGTAGGGCGCCCAGCCAGCCGCCACGCGATTCGGAACCCAGACGCTGCCGTAGGTCGCGTTTTCGCGCCAGGTGCCGTTCGCATCGAGGTCCTGATAGCCCACCACGTCCCGCGAAACATAACGGGCGGAGGCCGAGTTGTCATATCGGCGGTCTCGCTCAACCGCCCAGCGGTCGAATTCATCGGGGTTCGGCACCTCGAGATACTCGTAATCGCGCAAGTCGGTGCCTTTGAAGCGATACGGTTGCCGTGAATCGACGACGTAGGAGGCGCCTTCCCCGTACACCTCCCCCTGACCTTTGCGCACGATGATGTCCGAGGCATTGCCGTCTGGATCGACCACGATCCGGTATTCGCCGGGTTGTCGCAACGTGAAGGCGAAGTTGGGCGTGTCGACCTCGAACACCTGGTTGGGTTCCAGCCGGCGCACGCGGACATTCAAGGTGCCCTGGGTCAATTGCAACTGGGCGATCCGGTCGTCGAGACCAAGCACGGCGACACTGCTCCCGGCGCTCATGCGAATCATGGCGCCGCCCACCTGGATTTCCGCCCGAGCCCCCGCATCTGTCCAAAGGCGGTCGCCATTGGACAGCGGCCGATTGATCGGGGCTTGAACCCACTCGTTATCGCCCGCCGGTGAAAAACTGACTGCGCCGCTCGCGTAGCCCAATCGCGCCACGCGCGCTGGCGGGTCCGCATTTGCCCAGCCGCTAAAGAGCAAAAAAGCGGCGCCGGCGACGAAGGTAAGAGCCCGAAGGCGCAGGGTTTGGCTTGGCATGACGAATTCCTTCCGAAAAGATGGGTGGCGTCATTTCAATAAATCGGGTCGTCCCGCAATTGAATCTGGCACCAGCGTGCCGGCCGCAACCCTGTCGGTGGCGCCGGTTCGTTATGTACCTATAACGCGGCGCCGGCTCGTTTCGACATCACCTTTTACGTCCTGTTTCAAAGCGCTTGAACCAGCGGTGGAACGCGGCGACAGGACGGTGCCGCGCCATCGACCTGCTGGCAGCAGTGTGATTGGCCTGGTTTGTGCCAGAACGGGGATAATTCGCCCATGATGTTTAGTCTGACTCCTTTTAACAATCCAGCGGATGCCAAGCCATGGCTTTGATCATCACCGACGAGTGCATCAACTGCGATGTCTGTGAGCCGGAGTGCCCGAACGAGGCGATTTATCTGGGCCTGGAAATCTATGAGATAGACCCCCATAAATGCACCGAATGTGTCGGCCATTTTGACGAACCCCAGTGCGTGCAGGTGTGCCCGGTCGCGTGCATCCCCGTCAATCCGCAGTTTGTGGAAGACCGCGAAACCTTATGGCAGAAGTACCGGCGCCTGCAGCTGGAGACGAATAACTCGGCCGGTCATTGAGTCAGCTTGCGAGGCCAGCTTGCCTCAGGATTTGGTCGCGTCTTTTTTTGCCGTTATCTTTTTAGCGGCTTTCTTTTTCTCGCCAGGCGCCTGCGCCGTAAAGTAATCAGGCGCTTTCCTTTTTTTCTTCTTGGCTTGCGTTGTGCCGGCGGCGCTGGCATTCTCCATGTGCGCTGGCGGCACGGGTGACGCGTTGGCCGCGCTGTCTATTTTTTCCTGTTGCAGTCGCGCCTTCTCCATCGCATCAGCCGTGCGGGCCACGCGCCCTGTTACCAAGTCGGCCTGTGTTTTCTGTGCGGGTGTCCGGCTGTCCGTGGCGTCAATAACCCTGGCGCCGGGGCAGGGCACTTGGCTGTAGGCATCCCCGCATTTGTAAGTATTTTGAGCCGTAGCCCCCGTCGATAAAGCGCAAGAAGCTATTAAAAATATAGCATTCAAGGGGGTGCTTTGCATGGCGTTCTTTCTGTTCGATAGGGTTGGATCAGGCGGATGTTACAGCGGTGGATTTTCAGGACGCGGTGGCTTGGGCCTGGGCGGCTTGCTGGTGTGCACCAGCATGGTGGCTTTATCCATGTCGCCCGCCAGAAAGTGCGGCAGGGCCTTGAGCGCGCGGTCAATGCTCTGATCAATGGCAATCCGGTGGTCCAGCGAAGGTTTTTTCAGCACCCAGTTGATGACCTCGGATTTGACGCCCGGGTGACCCACGCCCAAGCGCAAGCGCCAGTAGTCGTCCGTGCCGAGTTGGGCGTGAATGTCACGCAAACCATTGTGTCCAGCGTGGCTGCCGCCGAGTTTGAGCTTGGCTTCGCCCGGGATGATGTCCAGTTCGTCGTGCGCGACCAGGATTTCCTGGGGCTGAATCTTGAAAAAACGCGCCAGTGCCGCGACCGACTTGCCGCACAGGTTCATGAAAGTTTGAGGTTCGAGCAGCCAGACCGTTTGCCCGTTCACCGTGGTTCTGCCCACCAGCCCGTGGTAGCTTTTATCCATCACGAGAGGAGTCTTGAGTTCACGCGCAAGCGCATCAATCCACCAGAATCCGGCGTTATGGCGGGTGGATTCGTATTCGGGGCCGGGATTACCAAGGCCAACAAAAAGTCTAATCATGAACAAATTATCAGGGTAAAAGCCGAAAACAAAATGGCCCACCGAAGTGGGCCATTAATGTGCAGAAAGCCGGTAACCTGGGAAAGATTACTTCTTCTTGGCTGCAGGTGCTTTAGCGGCAGGGGCTGCCTTGCCACCGGCGGCTGGCTTACCGCCGGCTGCAGGTGCAGCAGCTGCGCCAGCTTCAGCAGCAGGGAGTTCAGCGCCTGCAATCGCCACCACGGACACCAGGACCGGGTTTTTGTTGCCGCCGTGCGGAACAGCTGTCACGCCCTTAGGCAGGGTGATGTCGGCCAAGTGCAGTGAAGCACCCTTTTTCAGACCGCTCAAATCCACCGCGATGAATTCAGGCAAGTCGGCTGGCAGACACAGCACTTCAATTTCAGTGATCACGTGATTGGCAACACAGCCGTCGGTCTTGATCGCGGCTGAGTTTTCATCACCGCTGTAGTGCAAAGGCACCTTGGCGTGCAATCTGGTGGTGGCATCGACGCGTTGGAAGTCAATGTGCAGGATGAGTTGCTTGAATGGGTGCATTTGCACGTCACGCAACAAAACCTTGCTGTCTTTGCCGTCAATTTCCATGTCCAGAACGGTGGAATGGAAGGCTTCTTTTTTCAAGGCGTGCCAGAGAGCATTGTGATCAATTTCGATCTGCAATGCTTCAGCAGCGCCACCATAAACGATACCGGGCGTGCGGCCGGTGATGCGGAGACGGCGGCTCGCACCCGTGCCCTGCTTGGCGCGCTCAAAAGCGACGAATTTCATATGTAACTCCTGAAGGAGTCCACCGCGACCAGTGTGACTCCGATTTTAAAAAGGCTCACGGCACGTAATGATTCGTGCGTGAGCCCACTTTTGCCTGTATCAGAAAAGATTTTCCTGATCCGAGAACAAACTCATGACGGACTCGCCCTTGGCAATGCGCTGGATCGTTTCTGCGATCAGCGGTGCCACGGACAGTTGCCGAATTTTCTGGCAAGCCAAAGCGGCCTGGCTCAGGGGGATGGTATTGGTAACCACCACTTCATCAAGCGCACCGCCATTGGTGATGCGTTCAATGGCTGGACCCGAAAAAATAGGGTGCGTGCAATAGGCGTAAACCTTCTTGGCGCCGCGCTCTTTCAAAACCTCCGCGGCCTTGACCAGGGTGCCGGCGGTATCAATCATGTCATCCATGATGACGCAGTTGCGGCCTTCGATTTCACCGATGACGTGCATCACCTCGCTCACATTGGCTCTGGGCCGACGCTTGTCGATGATGGCGAGGTCGCAATGAAGCTGCTTGGCCAGTGCGCGGGCACGTACCACGCCACCCACATCGGGTGACACCACAATCAGGTCTTCGTAGTTTTTCTGGCGCAGATCACCCAGCAACACGGGGGATGCATAAATGTTGTCCACCGGAATATCAAAGAAGCCCTGAATCTGGTCGGCATGCAGGTCCATGGTCAGGACGCGGGCGACACCGACAGCCTGCAGCATGTTGGCCACCACTTTGGCGGTAATGGGGACGCGGCTTGAGCGCGGACGACGGTCTTGCCGGGCATAACCAAAATAAGGAATGACGGCACTGATGCGCTCGGCGGAAGCACGTTTGAGTGCATCCACCATGATGAGCAATTCCATCAGGTTTTCATTGGTCGGCGCGCAGGTGGATTGGACCACGAAGACGTCGCGGGCCCGTACGTTTTGATTGATTTCGACAGTCACTTCGCCATCGGAGAAGCGACCAACCGTTGCGGAACCCAGTCTGATACCCAAGTGGCTGGCGATTTCTGCGGCCATGCCAGGATTGGCATTGCCGGTAAAAACCATGAAATCAGGGGGTGGAGAAGCCTGCATGAGTGTCCCAGCTATTGAGTGACGTTTGCGCTTGTACGGCCAGTGCTTGGCACGTACAACAAAAAATTTGGCAGGGGAAGAAGGATTCGAACCTTCGCATGCTGGAATCAAAATCCAGTGCCTTAACCAACTTGGCGACTCCCCTACACGGGTCAGCAGCTATAAGCTGTCGACCGATAAACTTTCGCTGGATGCCCAGCCCATTAAGGGGTGAACATTCAAATTGTTACACAACCTGATTTGAAACGCGCTTGGAGCACTTTGCAAATCAATATCGGGCAACATTTGTGCAAACACAGCACTTCCAGAGCCTGTCATCCGGCCACTGAGTCCCTGTGAGGCAAGCCATTCTAAAGCTTGATTAACACCAGGACACAGTCTTTGGGCAACACTCTGCAAGTCGTTCCGGCCAAAGCCGAATATATCTGCAGCGAAGCCTGAAATTATAGCAGTTTCACTGTCCCTTTTTAGAGATGGATCCGAGAAAATCAATCTTGTGTCTAATCCGTCGATTGGTTTAACCACCAAAAACCTGCTTGGGGGCAAGGAAATCGGGGTCATTTTTTCCCCGATACCTTCGACCCAAGCATTGTGTCCGCTCAGAAAAAATGGCACGTCGGCACCCAGCGCAAGTCCGATTTGGGTGAGTTTTTCCAATGAAAATTTGAGTTGCCACAGACGATTCAGGGCCAGCAGGGTCGAGGCGGCGTCGGAGGAGCCTCCGCCCATTCCGGCTTGTGCCGGGATACGTTTTTCAATGCCGATGTGCGCACCAAGCGGGCTGCTGCTGGCGGCTTGCAGGGCGCGTGCGGCACGCACGATCAGGTCATCCGCAGGCAAAGGCGTACAGAGGTCTTCGCGACTGATTTCTCCATCTGGGCGAAGGTCGAAATGCAGCGTGTCGCACCAGTCAATCAGCATGAAGACGGATTGCAGCAGGTGATACCCATCGCTTCTTCGGCCCGTGATGTGCAGAAACAGATTGAGTTTGGCCGGGGCGCAAACGTCGTAGAGAGACTTCATAGGTTGTGAGTTTGTGGGGTAGACCGTTGGCGCTGCCCCCAGCTAATGTGCGTGTGTTCTATTTTTCCAGCACCAGTCGCAACTCCGCCAGGGGGGCCGGTTGCGTGCGACGAGCCGTGATTCGGCCATTGGCATGATCCGACAAGTCGGCGCTCCAGCCCGCGACCGCCATGTTGTCACCCGCCAGCCATGCGAAGAGCGCCACCACGGGTATCTCGGTGCCGACCGCCTGCTTGATCAAGGCGTCGAGGGACTCAAAATGGCGGACATCGCCATTCGAGCGCATGACGGCCGTTTGGGGCGACCAGGAAAGGGCGGCGGCTGTATTACCCAGCGGCGTATACAGCGTCAGTTCGCCGGCCTGTGCGTTGCCGGTCAGCTCAAATCCGGCAGAAAAGGCTTGGGGCTGAGTCTGGGGCTGCTCAGACTCGACCCGGACGGCCAGACGCCCGCGCCACAGCGAAACCTCAGACTCGTTTGAGACGATAGCCCTTGTCGGTGCTGCGCAACCTGCTATAAAAATAGTAGCAAAAATGATGATCGAACAAGCGACCTTCCCTAGCCGGCTCACAGCTTCACACGCAGTCGTTTGAGTGTTTCCAGCAAGGCCTCGTTTTCAGCATTGAGTTGCAGGCCTTCTTTCCAGGTGCTCACCGCTTGATCTCGCAGTCCCATGGTCCATAAGACCTCCCCCAGATGCGCCGCAATGTCTGCATCCGGTTTGGCTTTGAAAGCCTCTTGCAGAATGCGCACAGCCTCGGCCAGATTGCCGCTTCTAAATTCAACCCAGCCCAAGCTGTCGGTAATGAACGGGTCACCCGGTGCATATTCCAGCGCTTTCAAAATAAGCTGTTTGGCCTCGGGTAAACGGGTGTTGCGTTCGGCCAGCGAGTAGCCCAGCGCGTTGTAAGCATGTTGATAGTCAGGTTTGCTCTCGATGACACGGCGCAGCAGGCGTTCCATTTCTTCCAGATTGCCCAATTTTTCGGCCACCATGGCCATGTCGTAAACAAAATCAAAATCGGTGGGGTTGCGCGAGGTGACATCCGCGAGAAGGTCGTAGGCGCCTTTGTACTGTTTGCTGTCGCGCAGCAGTTGAACTTCAGCGGCGATTTTCAGCCGGGCGTCTGCTGCTGACTTCTCGGGCTGGCTGCGGATTAATGCAAGGGCTTCCTCGAGCTTGCCCTGTCGCGCCAGAATGGCGGCTCGCCGCAGTTGGGCGTTGAGCAGGTCGTCGGCACTGTCAATGCGCTTGAGCCAGGCGTCGGCTTGTTTGAAGTCTTTCTTTTGCTCGGCAATTTGGGCCAGCGAAAGGTAGGCCTGCACCAGGCCACGGCCCATTTCCGGACGAGGTGTCTCCGTGCGCTTGGCCTGCGCCAGGTCCACGTAACGTTTAAGGGACCGCTCGGCCACCGATGCTTTGCCGTCCTGCAATTCAAGGACGCCCAGGATCAGCCAGGCATCGGCATAGTCCGGTTTTTCCGCCGTGAGGATCTGCAATTGGCCGACCGCTTCGGCGTAGCGCTGTGCGTCCAGCAAGGCGCGGATGTATTCCATGCGCACTTCGGGTTGCGCTTGTTCGTCCAGGTACTTTTTCACAATGACTTCGGCTTGGGGCGCCTTCGGGCTCATCATGGACAAGGCCAGCAGGGCGGGGAGATCCGATTGGGCGTCGATGGCCTGAGCCTTGCGGGCCGCCTCCACCGCGCCGTTGATATCGCCCGCATCAAATCGCATGCGCCCGATCACGGTCCAGGCAGCAACGCCGACGCCAGGCGCTGTCAGGTAGCCCGTCAGCGCCTGCTCAACCGTGGTGGCGGCCAGCTTTTTGTCGCTGGCACGGGAAAAATAGCGCGGAATGGTCATGATGGCCGCCACGCGGTCTTTGGGGTCGGTTGTCGCTATCTCGCGTTTGAGCGGCTCCAGGGCTTCGCCAATTCGGTTCAGTCCGATCAAGATCTGCAGCACATAGCGATTGGCTTCTTTTGATTTAGGCAGGGCTTGTTTCCAGGCCCGGGCTGCCAGCAGGGCCGATTCGCCTGAGCGCGCCTGTAGTGCAATATCAACGGCACGCTGGTACAGCTTGGTGTCATTCGTTTTTCGCGCCGCATCAAGAATCAGCGAGTAGCCAGCGCCGGGTTCCCCTTCGCGGGCATTGAGCTCGCCCAGCAAGAGCTGATAAAAAAGCTCACTGTCCATCGCTGAACTGATGGGCTCAGTCGGTTTGCGGTTGAGGGTTTGAGCGTTCGCGGTTAGCGCGCAAACAAACAGGAAAAGGAGTGAAAAACGGTTGAAACGCAACATCAGACCATAATAATCCATGTCTGCTCAATTTTTTTGTCATGCCTGAATTACCCGAAGTTGAAGTGACGCGCTTGAGTTTTGCCGACGCCATCGCAGGCGCGAAAGTGCTGTCCGTCTGCTTGGGCAAAGCCTTGCGATGGCCGTTGGGTTGCGCTACGACTCAATTAGTCGGACGAACGGTGCTGGCCGTGCGCCGACGTGGCAAATATTTGCTGATTGATCTTGATCACGGCTTGCTGCTGCTGCATTTGGGCATGTCCGGGAGTGTGAGGTTTGCCAAGCAGTTGCCGCCGGCGGGCGTCCATGACCATTTCGAAATGCTGACCACCCACGGCATACTGCGGCTCAATGACCCCCGCCGATTTGGGGCGGTGGTCTATGCCGACAGTGAGGACGCCCCCGAGGCCCGCAAGCTGCTGGGGAAGCTCGGCATGGAGCCCTTGTCCGATGATTTTGAGGTCAAGCAGTTCTACGCTGGCCTGAAGCGGCGCAAAGCAGCAATCAAACAAGTGTTGCTGGCGGGTGATGTGGTGGTGGGCGTGGGGAATATTTACGCCTCCGAGGCGCTATTTTTGGCCGGTATCCGGCCGACTTTGAGTGCGGCGCGCTTAACCCGACCGCGCGTCGCCAAGCTTCACGCGGCGATCCAGGATGTGCTCCAACGCGCGGTGGCCAAGGGCGGCAGCACCCTGCGGGATTTCTCCAGTGCCAGCGGTGAGAATGGCTATTTCCAGTTGGATGCGATGGTCTACGGACGGGAAGGGCAGGCCTGTCGGGTGTGTGGCACACCCATCAAGTCTTTGCGGCAAGGTCAGCGGTCGACTTTTTACTGTCCCAATTGTCAGAAAGCTTGAGCATCACAACGATGTGTGGTGCTATATTGAACCAATAAGCGGAGGATATTTGGGTACTTCATTCAACGAACAGTTTGACCAACACGGTACGTGGCGGCGTGAGTTTGCCCTTCGGCTGAAGTTACTGGCCGAGTGGATGAAAGACCACGAACTGCTGGATGCCGCCGTGGAGGAGCGCCTGCAACGACTGGAAGCCCGGGTGCGCGCCGACAAAGTCATGGTGGCTTTTGTGGCGGAATTTTCCCGCGGGAAATCCGAGTTGATCAACGCTATTTTCTTTGCCGGATATGGTCGTCGCATCATGCCCGCCAGCGCCGGGCGAACGACCATGTGCCCGACCGAGATGGGCTATGACGCAGACGTACCGCCTTGTCTGCGCCTCTTGCCCATTGAAACGCGCCTGCATCCCCAGTCGCTGATGGAGTGGCGCATGGTGCCTGAAAAATGGACCCGCATTGATCTGGATGTGAATGATCCCAAGCAGTTGTCTGCTGCGCTTGAAAAGGTGGCTGAAACCCGCCGCGTGACGCAGGACGATGCGAGGTCACTTGGCTTCTGGCAGCTTGAAGCGCCGGAAGACAACCCGATGGTCGACGCCCAAGGCCTGGTCGAAGTCCCCCGGTGGCGGCATGCACTGATCAATATTGCGCATCCGCTGTTGAAGCAGGGACTGGTGATTCTGGACACCCCTGGGCTGAACGCCATTGGTGCCGAGCCGGAACTCACGGTCAGCCTGATTCCGCAAGCGCATGCCATCGTTTTTCTCTTGGGTGCCGACACCGGGGTGACCAAATCGGATCTTTCGATTTGGCGCGAGCATCTGGTCAATGATTCGAACGATATAAGTACCAGACTGGTGGTGCTCAACAAGATTGATACCTTGTGGGATGCCCTGAGTTCCCCGGCGCAGGTTCAGGCGCAAATTGAGCGCCAACGGGCCTCCACCGCCGAAATTTTGGGCATTCCCGTGCAACAGGTCATTCCGGTGTCTGCGCAAAAGGGGCTGGTTGCCAAGGTGACAGACGATGCAGCCCTGCTGGAACTCAGTTGCTTGCCTGCGCTTGAAGAGGCCTTGAGCCAGGGCATCATGGGGCAGCGGCAAAAAATGCTGGGGGCGGCCGTCTTCAGTGGCATTTCAGAGTTGCGCACCGAGGCGGGACGGGTCATCAATATTCGTCGATGTGATCTGACGGAGCAGATGCTGGAACTCAAGGGGCTTCAAGGCAAAAATTCGCCGGTGATCAAGAGCATGCGCTCCCGGATTTCGCAAGAGCAGACCGAATTTGATCTGGGTGGGGCAAAAATTCACGCCGTGCGCTCGGTCCACCTGAAGCTGCTGCGTGAGGTGTTCAGCCTGCTGGGGCCAACTGCGCTCAAAAAAGAAATGGCACAACTCACGGCGGTCTTGCAGCAAAAAGGCCTCAAGCTGGGCGTCAAGCGCGCCTATGGCGACACCTTTGAGCAGCTGCGCGCGAGTCTGCGCAAGGTGCAAGCCATCAGTGAGGAGATTCAATCCATGCTGGCGGCAACGTTCCGGCAATTGAATGCCGAGCACGGCTTTTCGTTGCAGGCTCCGACCGAACCTTCTCTGGCCGGATACCGGCACGATCTTGATCTGGTGGAGCGCAGCCATTTACAGTACCTGGGCATTGGCAACGCCTTCCGGCTGGCGCAACCCGAGTTTGCGGATCGACTGGTGCGGGCACTTTCCACCCGTCTTCGCGCCATCCACGAAGCGGCATTGGCCGATATTGAGTTGTGGAGTAAATCGGCCGCCGCCCAGCTGGATGCGCAGTTGCGGGAGCGCCGCCGAAACTTCGCTCGCCGCCTGGAAGCCATTGACCGCATACAACAGGCGTCCGGTGGACTGGACGACCGAATTAGTGAAATTCAAGCCCGGGGAGACGCCTTGCAGCAATTGGAGGCCAAATTGTCAGAGCTGACTGACTATTTGATCAACGCGACGGACCGGGTGCGTCCCGAGACGACCCGCGCACTTGAGCGGGTCTAACCTACCGTGCAGATAGATTTGGCCGTCCAGGTCGTGACTTGGCAGAAAACGCATGGGCGCAACGATTTGCCGTGGCAGAACACGCGCGATCCCTACCGCGTCTGGCTGTCCGAAGTCATGCTGCAGCAGACACAGGTGGCGACCGTGCTGGATTATTTTCCTCGCTTTCTGGCTCGCTTTCCTGATGTGGCTGCGCTGGCGGCGGCCCCGCTGGATGACGTGTTGGGCTTGTGGAGTGGTCTGGGGTACTACAGCCGCGCCCGCAACCTGCATTTGTGCGCCGTTGCGGTGATGGGTTTACACGGTGGCGTTTTTCCGCAGTCAGCTGAACAACTTCAAACATTGCCGGGCATCGGGCGCTCCACAGCGGCGGCGATTGCCTCCCTGTGCTTTGCTGAGCGGGTTGCCATTCTGGATGGCAATGTCAAACGCGTGCTGACCCGCGTGTTGGGCTTTGATGCCGATCTGTCCAGCGCGGCCAACGAGCGGCTGTTGTGGGAAGAAGCTTCAAAATTGCTGCCGGTGCATGATCTGTTGCATGCCATGCCGCGTTATACGCAGGGCGTGATGGATTTGGGCGCCACGGTTTGCACCACTAAAAAGCCTGATTGCAGAGTTTGCCCGCTCGCTCAGTCCTGTGTGGCACGGGAGCAGGGGCAGCCCGAAAAATACCCCGTGAAGACACGCAAACTCAAACGCAGCGCGCAGTCGATCTGGTTGCTGTGGGCGCAGACTGGCGATGCTTCCGTGTGGCTGAGCAAGCGGCCGACTCCGGGCGTCTGGGCGGGGCTCTATTGCTTTCCCTTGTTTGACAACCGCGAGGCGCTGGAACTTGCTGTGCCTGCTCGCTACCGTTCGGCGCTGCAAGACGGGTCTGTTTTTACCCATGTCTTGACCCACAAAGACCTGCATCTGCACCCGGTTCAGGTGCAATTACCACCTTCTGCCATCGGGTCGTCAGAGGGCGCCTGGCTCGCCGCTGATGAGTGGCCTCGCTTGGGCCTACCGGCGCCCGTCAGAAAGTTGCTAGCGCAGGAATAAGCGGGTTAGGAGCCTGATCAGCGGGTTTCCAGTTCCCGGTGGCGCTTCAGCGTGACCCACTTGTCCTCAAACAACTTCACCAGTTGTTCCACCAGGTAGACCGATCGGTGTTGCCCGCCAGTGCAGCCAATGGCCACCGTGACATAGCTGCGGTGATCGCGCGCCAACCCGTCAAGCCAGTAAGTCAGAAACTTCTGGATGTGTTCAAGCATTTGCGCCACATCGGCCTGCTCACGCAGGAAGGCCGCGACCGGCTCATCCTGCCCCGTCAACGGACGCAGTTCAGGCTCATAGTGCGGGTTGGGCAACATGCGGACATCAAATACATAGTCGGCGTCGCCTGGCACCCCGCGCTTGAAGGCAAACGACTCGAATACCAGCGTCAGTTGCTCGCCGGGAGTGGTAATCAGTGATTTGACATAGCCCTGCAACTGCGAGGGCCGAATGATGCTGGTGTCGATGACATGGGCGTTTTCCCGCAGATCAGCCAGCAGCTCACGTTCCAGTTCAATGGCATCCACCAGCGCACGTCGCTGGTCCTGGGCCGAATGTACGGAGGCAGCTTGCGACAGCGGGTGCTTGCGCCGGGTTTCAGAATAGCGGCGTACCAGCGTTCCGGTGGTGGCATCCAGAAACAGGGACTTCACCATGATGCCCTGTGTTTTCAGGACCGCGAGCTGCTCGGGCAGCAGGGGCAGTGACGTTGCGGTGCGAACATCCATCGCAATCGCTACCCGCGTGGCTTTATGCTCTTTTTCCAGTGCCACAAAGGGCACCAGCAATTCCGGCGGCAGGTTGTCGACGCAGAAAAAGCCGGCATCCTCCAGCGCATGCAATGCCACCGACTTGCCGGAGCCCGACATGCCTGTGATGAGAACGATCTGCAAATTCAGGGGTCCGGTTTTCATCGCATTACTCCCTCGCTTGCAGCATTTCCTTGGCGTGCGCCAGCGTGGTGCCCAAGAGGCGCTCGCCACCCAGCATGCGCGCCACTTCTGCCACCCGTTGTTCGCCCTGCACCGCGTTCACGGAGCTCACCGTCGACTTGCCTTGCAGCTGTTTCGCAACCACCAAATGGTGATCTGCACAGGCGGCTACTTGCGGCAGGTGGGTGACGGCGAGGACCTGCCGGTCAACGCCCAATTGCTTCATGAGGCGGCCCACGGTCTCGGCCACCGCGCCACCCACGCCGGAGTCGACTTCGTCAAAAATCAGCGTCTGCGCGGTACCGAGCTGGCTGGTCGTGACTGCGATGGCCAGTGCCATGCGGGACAGCTCGCCGCCCGATGCCACCTTGTTGACAGGCCGGGGGGTGCTGCCGGCATGCCCGGCCACCAGAAAGCTGACCTCTTCCAGGCCACTTTGCATCGGTTGCGCTGACTTTTGCAGCGCAACCTCGAATTGGCCGCCTTGCATGCCCAGACCCTGCATGGCCTGGGTGATGGCTTTGCCCAGAAGTGGTGCCGCTTTGGCGCGCGCCTTCGAAAGCCGCTTGGCCTCCAGCATGTAGGCGTCCAGCGCGGCGGTCTGGGCTGCTTCCAGTCCTGCCAAATCAGCCGCCGCATCGAGATCTGCCAGTTCCTGCCTCCAGGCTGTCAACAAACCGGGCAATTCCGCAGGCGCTCGTTTGTAGCGTCGGGCCAGAGATAACCACAAGGCCATGCGCCCATCAAGTTCACCCAGGCGCTGTGGATCAAGTTCGGTCTTGCGCAGGTAGGCCCTCAGTGAATGAGCCGTGTCCTCCACCTGGGCCAGACTGGATGCTAAAACCTCGGTTAGCCCTCTGAAATAGGGTTCCAGGTGCTCTTGTTGTTGTAGCATTTGGCAGGCGTTGTGCAGCGTGCCCAGCGCACCGCCGTCTTCGTTGTCCAGGGTCTGAACGGCGCCTTGTGCCGCATCCAGCAGGGCTTGCGCGTTGGACAGGCGGCCGTGTTCGGTGTTGAGTTCATTCCACTCGTCGGGCTGCGGCGCCAGTTTGTCAACTTCACCAATCTGCCATGCCAGGCGTTCACGCTCACGCAGCCGTGATTCTTGGGCGGCGTGGGCTTGCGTCAGGTCGTGTTGCGCTTGCCGCCAGCGTTGCCAAAGTAGAGCCAGTGCGGCGGACGAGACTCGAGCGTAGGCATCCAGCAGGCCCCGGACTGCATCCGGGCGGGTCAAGCTTTGCCAGGCGTGTTGCCCATGAATATCCAGCAGTTGCTCGCCGATCTCGCGCAGTTGGGTGGCCGTGGCCGGGCTGCCGTTGATCCAGCCGCGGCTCTTGCCCTGGGTGTCTACCGTACGACGCAACAGGAGGCTGTCGCCGGTGTCAAATCCGGCTGCATCCAGCCAGACGGTCAAAGCTTCCGTGGCATCGAACTCGGCGCTGACATCGGTGCGATGGCTGCCTTCACGGATCACGCCGACATCAGCCCGACCGCCGGTGACCAGTTGCAGCGCATCAATCAGGATCGATTTACCGGCCCCCGTTTCGCCTGTGAGGACGGTGAAGCCGCTGGCAAGATCAAGATCAAGCTCGCTCACGATAACGAAATCGCGCAAGACAATACGTTTTAAGCTCACGGTCAGGCTACTCCTTCATTCCAATGTAATTTCTGGCGCAATGTGTCAAAGTAGGACCAGCCTTTGGGGTGTAAAAACCGGACGTGATGCTTCGAGCGCGTCACCACGATGCGGTCACCGTGCAGCAGCGACGCCAGCGATTGCATGTCGAAACTGGCGCTGGCGTCCCGTCCTGCTACTATTTCAATAGCAATCTCCGAAACATTGGCGAGGACAATGGGCCTGTTTGACAAAGTATGTGGCGCAATGGGCACCAGCACCCAGCCTGGAATGGACGGGTGCAGCAGCGGCCCCCCAGCCGACAAAGAATAAGCGGTCGAGCCGGTGGGCGTGGCAATGATCAAGCCATCGGCCCGCTGGTTCGCCACAAAATGGCCATCCACCTCCACGCGCAACTCCACCATGCCCGAGGTGGCGGCACGATTCACCACCACATCGTTCATGGCCAACGCGTCAAAGACACATTGGCCATCGCGCATGACCCGGGCATGCATCAGGCTGCGATGGTCTTCTTCATACTCGCCCCGCAGCATGGGTGCCAGCGTGGACGTGAAGCTGTCAAACGGAATGTCGGTGATGAACCCCAGCCGACCTTGGTTGATGCCGATCAATGGCACGCCAAAGTGGGCCAACTGGCGGCCAATGCCCAGCATGGTGCCATCGCCGCCAACCACCAGGCCCAGATCACATCGCACGCCAATCTCGGGAACAGTCAAGACCGGATAACCGGAAATGCCCATGTTTTGCGCCGTGTCATGCTCCAAAACCACCTCACAACCCTGGGCATGTAAAAAATGGGCAATGTCTTCCAGCGCACTGCGTGAGAGCGCCCCTGAAGCACCCGACGCGACCGTCTGGTATTTACCTATTAACGCAACCTGCCGAAATTTCGATTTCATCGACAAATTACATCACTAAAATGCCACCATGTTGGATGACCGCGCCAAGTTGTTATTGAAAGCGCTGGTCGAGCGCTATATCGCCGATGGGCAGCCGGTGGGCTCGCGCACGCTCTCCAAAGCCTCGGGGCTGGATTTGTCACCCGCCACCATCCGAAACATCATGTCTGATCTGGAGGATCTCGGGCTGATTGCCAGCCCGCACACCTCGGCGGGGCGCATTCCAACGGCGCGCGGCTATCGGTTGTTCGTCGACACCATGCTGACAGTGCGGCAAGGTCAGTTTGCCGCGCACAGTCTGGCGCCCGATCAACCGCAAAAAGTGATTTCCAATGCGGCCAATCTGCTCTCCAGTTTGTCCCAGTTTGTCGGCGTGGTCATTGCCCCGCGTCGCTCATCCGTTTTCCGGCACATCGAGTTTTTGCGGCTGTCGGAGCGACGTTTGCTGGTCATCATCGTTTCTCCCGAGGGCGACGTGCAAAACCGGGTGATTTTTACCGAGGTAGATTATTCGCAGGCTCAGCTGGTTGAAGCGGCGAACTACCTCAATAGTCATTACGTTGGCCTGGCGATTGAGCAGGTTCGCGAACGGTTAAAAAATGAGGTTGAATCGCTCCGCTCGGAAATTGCCAGTCTGATGCAGGCGGCAGTGGCCGTCAGCTCGGATGCCATTTCAGAGACTCAAGACGAGGTGGTTATTTCCGGCGAGCGAAACCTGTTGGCTGTTTCCGACTTTTCCAATGACATGGGTCACCTGCGGCGTGCTTTTGAATTGTTTGATCAAAAAGCACAACTTATGCGCTTGCTGGATATTGCCGGCCAGGCGGAAGGCGTGCGTATTTTTATTGGTGGTGAAAGCCAGGTCGTGCCGTTCGAAGATCTGTCCATCGTCAGTGCCCCTTACGAGGTGGATGGCCAAGTGGTCGGCACCTTGGGCGTCATTGGCCCCACGCGCATGGCCTATGACCGAATGATCCAGATTGTGGACATTACGTCAAAATTGGTCAGCAACGCTCTGAGTTATCACAAGTAGACCTTTACAATCTGAACTGAGGTTGGGCCGTTAGCTCAGTTGGTTAGAGCAGAGGACTCATAATCCTTTGGTCCACAGTTCAAGTCTGTGACGGCCCACCAATTAAAGTAGGTTATAATTTAGTTCTTGGCGGCTGTAGCTCAGTTGGATAGAGTACTTGGCTACGAACCAAGGGGTCGTGGGTTCAATTCCTGCCAGCCGCACCAAAAAAGTAAAGGTCTGCAACTGCAAAGTTGCAGACCTTTTTCTTTTGTATCTTCGAAAATAAAAGTGCATGCGCTATTCGGAGAAATTGTCATGAACAAGGCGTTTACCAAAGAAACAGATGACGCGGACGATGATGAGCCGCAATTGCCCTTAGTTCCAACAGGCGGCAAAAATTACATCACTCCGCAAGGCTATGCCCGTATTCATAGCGAATTGCTGGATTTGATTGATAACGAGCGCCCACGCGTGGTCGAAATTGTGCATTGGGCGGCCAGCAACGGCGACCGTTCTGAAAATGGCGATTACATCTACGGTAAAAAACGTCTGCGCGAGATTGACCGTCGGATCCGGTTTTTGACCAGACGAATTGAAATTATGGAGGTCACCGATCCCGCCGTTCATCATGGGAGTGACCAGATATTCTTCGGTGCGTGTGTGACTTACCTGGACAACACGGGCTTGGCGCGAACAGTCACCATTTTGGGTATCGATGAGGCGGACAGTTCCCAGGGTCAAGTCAACTGGGTGTCGCCCATTGCCAGAACCCTGTTGAAAGCCCGAACTGGCGACGTTCTGCAGTTGGTGACACCTGTCGCCATTGTGGAGATTGAAGTCGTTAGCGTTCAATACCCCGTGCCAACGTTGCGCTAATTTATTGCGTGCTCTTGGCCCGCTGCGCCTTGAGCACTGAGGGCGTTCTTCGCAGGTTACGCAGTGCAATTTCCAACTGATTGCGGTCACGCACAGCAATGATGAAACGTAAATCCGTGGCATCTTGCGCGGCTTCATCTTCCATGTCGATGTGGGTGATGTCTGCCTCGGCGTTCGCCAATGCCACCGCCACCCGGGCCAACACACCCTTGCCATTGGTGACGGTAACCAGAATCTCGGTTTCAAACGTGCGAACAGTCTCATCAGACCACTCCACGCCGATAAACCGCTCACTGTCCTTGTGTTTGAGCCTCACCGCAACGGCGCAGTCGTCGGCATGCACGATCAGTCCTTCGCCTCGTCCCAGATAGCCCACAATGCCATCGCCCGGAACCGGTCTGCAGCAGGGTGCAAACCGGACCGAGGCATTTTCGCTTCCATCCAGTACGATGCTTCCCTGCGACACCGTCTCGTTCTCTGTGTAGCGTTCGCGTGTGAGCAGTAAGGCATCTTGTTTTTCACCGCTATCGGTTAGCAGGGTCAGCAAGCGTTTCGCGATGATCGTGGCAATTTTTTTGCCCAAGCCAATGTCCGTTAACAGCTCGGATTTGCTTTTGTTGCCGCTAAAACGCAGTAATTTTTCCCAAATAAGCTGATTTTTTTCCGTATCGTCCGGTAATTTTTCAATGCCTTCAGCTCGCAATGCCTGTGTCAACATCTTTTCACCCAGGCCTTCTGAGTCGGCTTGGGCCAGTGTTTTCAGGTGCTGACGAATTTTTGAACGCGCACGCGCCGTCCGTACAAAACCCAGCCAGGCCGGGTTGGGTGTTGAAACTGGTGCGGTGACGATTTCAATGACGTCACCGTTTTTGAGTTCAGTACGCAAGGGCACTTGTTCGCCATTGATTTTTGCCGCCAGGGTTCGGTCCCCAATATTGCTGTGAATTGCATAGGCAAAGTCCACCACCGTTGCCCCTCTTGGCATGGCCATGATTTGGCTTTTTGGCGTCAGAACATACACGGCATCCGGGAATAGATCCACCTTGACGTGGTCCCAGAATTCAGCGGCATCCCGTGTTTCGTCCTGAATTTCTAAAAGTGACTGCAACCACTTGGAGCCCAGCCGGTCGCTGGTCGTTGTATCTTGCGGGTTGTTGACTTTGTAAAGCCAGTGCGCGGCAATGCCCGACTCGGCAACGATGTGCATGGCTTCGGTGCGTACCTGGAATTCCACATTAACGCCCGAGGGGCCAACCAGTGTGGTGTGAAGCGATTGGTAACCGTTGACCTTGCCAAGGGCAATGTGGTCCTTGAACTTGCCGGGCACCGGTTTGTAGAGTTGGTGCAGTGTGCCCAGTGCCGTGTAGCAATCGATCACACTGGGTACCAGCACCCGGAAGCCATAGATGTCAGTGACTTGGGCAAAGCTCAAGTGTTTTTCATCCATCTTTTGATAGATGGAGTACAGTGTTTTTTCCCGTCCGGCGATCCTGACTTTCATGCCACTGCTGGCGAATGCGGACTCGACTTCCCGCTGCACTTTTTGAATCAGGTCTCTTCGTCGACTGCGCGCTTTGGCCACGGCCTTGGACAAAATGGCAAAGCGCCAAGGTCGCAAATGGGAAAAAGAGAGGTTCTGGAGTTCCCGGTAGGTCTGGTTCAAACCCAGACGGTGCGCAATCGGCGCGTAAATATCCAGGGTTTCAGAGGCGATGCGACCCCATTTTTCGCGCGGCGCGTCTGACAGTGTCCGCATGTTGTGGGTTCGATCCGCCAGCTTGATCAGAATGACGCGCACATCGCGTGCCATGGCCAGCAGCATCTTTCGAAACGATTCGGCCTGGTTTTCTTCCCGGGTATTGAAATGCAGTTTGTCGAGCTTGGTCAGGCCATCCACAAGTTCGGCCACCGGGGAACCAAAGCGTTCAATCAACTCTACTTTTGTGACGCTGCAGTCTTCCAGCGCATCATGAAGAAGCGCGGCCATGAGTGCTTGGGCATCCAGTTTCCATTCCGCACACTGGGCGGCCACGGCAATCGGGTGCGTGATGTAGGGTTCGCCGCTATTGCGAAGTTGCCCCAAGTGGGCTTGGTCGGCAAACCGGTAGGCCAGGCGCACCTGCTCCAGATCAGTGGGGGACAGGTAGTCGAGTTTCGCCGTCAGGCTGGCGAAACTGGCTGCGGCTGCGTTGGCGGCGGCCGGACTGGGCATGGCCTGCTGACTATTTGCACCAGTGGCAGGGACCTTGCTGAAAGCTGATTTGAGAAGTGTACTCACCCCCCAAATATATAGCGTGCAGCTGATAGTTTGCGGGGCAGCAATAAAAAAGCACCGTGAACGGTGCTTTTTACAAGTTTGAAAAGCCGTTAGAGCGGCACTTTTTTCAACATTTCCAGACCGACTTTACCGGCTGCAATCTCGCGCAAGGCCGTGACAGCAGGTTTGTTTTTGCACTCAACTTTGGGCGCGTGGCCTTGGCTCAGCATGCGCGCACGGTAAGTTGCGGCCAATACCAACTGGAAGCGGTTGGGGATCTGCACAAGGCAGTCTTCGACGGTAATACGGGCCATGAAATTCTCCGAAAGACCAGGGGAAAGCACTAAGGGATGTTCAGTGCTTTAAATGTTTCAGCTCTAGCGCGACGTTGCGCCGAGAACTTGAGTCGTTGCGAGTGAACGATCGCCTTGAGGTCAAAAAGCGCCCGGTCAAACAACTCATTAATTATAACGAAGTCGAATTGCTGGACCTGTGCGACCTCAATGGCCGCATTTTTCATCCGCAACTCGATGACTTCGGGTGAGTCTTCACCGCGGCGCTCCAGCCGTGAACGCAACTCTTCCCAGCTGGGCGGCAAGATGAAAATGCTGATGGCATTGGCAAAAATCTTCTTGATCTGGATGGCGCCCTGAAAATCGATTTCAAGAATGACATCTGCGCCCTGCGCCATGCGCTCTTCTATCGCTTTTCTGGAGGTGCCGTACCGGTGGTTGTGCACATTGGCCCATTCCACAAAGGCACCCGCTTGCACCATGGCATCAAATTCGGGTTCGGAGACAAAAAAGTACTCGCGCCCATGTTTTTCTTGCCCTCTGGGGGCACGCGTGGTGTGCGAAACCGACGGTTGCACATGCGAATCAAGTTCAAGCAGGGCCTTGACCAGGCTGGATTTGCCGGCGCCACTGGGGGCGGCAACGACAAACAAATTTCCGGGGTAATCCATAAAAGAGACAGCTTTTTGAGAGCGATTGACAGGGTCGCCCTATTCTATGTTCTGCACCTGCTCGCGCATTTGTTCGATCAGCACTTTCATGTCCACTGAAATATGGGTCAGTTCCAGTGCGGCCGATTTTGAGCCCATGGTATTGGCTTCGCGGTGCAGTTCCTGAATCAGAAAATCGAGTCGTTTCCCGATTTCGCCGCCTTTATTGATCAGCCGTTCCAGCTCATCCAGATGAGAGTGGATGCGGGTGATTTCTTCTGCGACGTCAATGCGAATGGCAAATGCCGTGGCTTCGGTCAAGGCCCGATCCTGTGCCGCCTCGGGCAGCGTAGCGCCATCGGTCAAGGCCATGGCCTCTTTCCAGCGCTCCAGGAAGCGTTGTCGCTGTTGTGTCACCAGTTGGGGCACCAATGGCCCGGCTTGTGCGGCCAGCGCCCGGAGTTGGCCGATGCGTTCCAGCAGCATGGTGGCAAGGCGGGCGCCCTCGCGCTCGCGTGCTGACAGTAGTTCCTTGATGGTTTTTTCGGCGAGGGGAAGAATATCTTCACGCCAGTCACGGGTGGAGGTTTGTTCGCCAACGGACAGGCGAATGACGTCAGCCACGCTCAAGGGTCTGGCATCCGGCAGCCAGGCTTTGATGCTGTCCTGCACCGCGTTGAGTCGTTGCAGCAGGCGGGGCGTTGGATCCGCAACGCTGTTCTGGGTGCCGGTTTCAATGGCGACGCGAACTTCGACCTTGCCACGTTTGATGCGGCCGACAACCAGTTCCCGCAGCGCGGGCTCGTACTGGCGAAGCTCTTCGGGCAAGCGAAACGACAGGTCCAGAAAGCGACTGTTGACTGACCGGATTTCCAGCCCAAGCTGACTGTGAGGGGTGTTTCTGGACTCGGTTTCGGTACTGGTATTGGCTGTGCTGTGCTGGGCACTGGCATAGCCAGTCATGCTGTAAACTGGCATTGCGACTCTTTGATCAATGGAATGTGCCTGAGAATAACCCGGTTCTGGCAGTCCGCACGGGAGCTCACTCGAAAATTATGTCCAAGGTCAAACCCGCACCGTTACCCCCCGGCACCAAGATAGGTGGTTACCGCCTTGTCCGCAAAGTAGCGGCGGGTGGCTTTGGCGTGGTGTATCTGGCGGTTGATGCCGAGGGGCAGCAGGTGGCGATCAAGGAGTACTTGCCGTCATCGCTGGCCACGCGCGCCCCAGGCGAGCTACTGCCCCAGGTGCAACCCGAAAAACTGTCCT
Source organism: Rhodoferax sp. (assembly GCF_012927445.1). GTDB lineage: Bacteria > Pseudomonadota > Gammaproteobacteria > Burkholderiales > Burkholderiaceae_C > Rhodoferax. The sequence continues at coordinate 564,860 of NZ_JABBPD010000004.1, read as the reverse complement.
TGTACCGGCTGGGCCTCAAGAGTTTTTTTGAAGAGGGCCGCTCCCTGGCCCAGATTTCACACCCATCGGTGGTGAGTGTGATGAACTTCTTCCGGGAGAATGAAACCGTTTACATGGTGATGAATTATCTGGAGGGCGCGTCCCTGCAAGATTTCATTATCACGGCGCGGGATCTCAAGCAGCGCAAAGTGTTCCGGGAATCCACGATCCGGTCCCTGTTCGACGAAATCCTGCGTGGTTTGCGCATCGTTCATCAGCACAAGATGCTGCATTTGGACATCAAGCCGGCCAATATTTTTATCACGGATGACAATAAATCGGTGCTGATTGACTTCGGCGCTGCGCGTGAAGTCCTCAGCAAAGAGGGCAACTTCATCCGTCCGATGTACACCCCCGGCTTTGCCGCGCCAGAAATGTACCGGCGCGATGCCTCCATGGGGCCATGGACCGATATTTACGCGATCGGCGCCTGTATCTATGCCTGCATGCAGGGTTACCCGCCCAATGAGGCACCGCAACGGCTGGAAAAAGACCGTATTGCCATTGCCCTGGCGCGTCTGCGTGGCGTTTATTCCGATAATCTGATTGAGGTGGTGGAGTGGTGCATGTCGCTTGATCCGCTCTCTCGGCCGCAGTCGGTGTTCGCCTTGCAAAAAGAGTTGAGCCGTGAGGGTGAGCGGCGCTACACCAAACTGAGTGTCAGTGAAAAAGTTCGACTTCAGTTCGACACGATGGTGTCAGACACCAAAAAGAACGTCCAAAAAGCCACCGGCGTTGGCGGGAAAATAAAATGAAATTCTCTGTTTTTCAGGTCAGTCGCAAAGGTGGGCGGGAAAAAAACGAAGATCGCATGGGGTATTGCTACACCCGTGGCTCGGGTATTTTTTTGCTGGCGGACGGCATGGGGGGGCACCCTTTGGGTGAAGTGGCCGCCCAGTTGGCCTTGCAGACCATCTCGGCCTTGTTTCAAAAAGAGGCCAAGCCAGAGCTGCCGGATGTGGCCGCATTTTTGGCGTCTGCGTTGTTGACGGCGCATCGGCAAATCTTGCGTTATTCGGTGGAAAAGGGCATGCTGGACACGCCCCGAACCACCTTGGTGGCGGCCGTCGTGCAAGGCGGGGCCGTGACCTGGATTCACTGTGGTGATTCCCGGCTCTATCTGGTGCGCCAGGTTGAGTTGCTGGCGCGCACCCGGGATCATTCCTTTCTTGAGCAGCGCCAGGTGGCCGCCGCGGGGCTGAAATTGCCGGCGAACATCAATCGCAATATTCTGTTTACGTGCCTGGGTTCACCAACCAAGCCGGTGTTTGACATTACCGGACCGGTTCCATTGCAACAAGGCGACAAGTTGATGCTGTGCTCGGACGGCCTGTGGAGCAGCCTGACGGATGAGGACATTACTTACCATCTCGGCCATAAACCGGTGAGTGAAGCGGTCCCCGATCTGGTGGAAAAGGCGCTGGCCAAGGCGGGTGACAACAGTGACAACGTGACCTGCATCGCCATGGAGTGGGAAACCCCCGACGGGTTCGAGTCAACGCGGGACCACATTTCAACCGACACCGTCAGCGATGGTGTTTTTGCCTCGACGGTTCAGGCCGGCTGGCTTGACTCCGCTATCGAGGACATGGACGACGCCGCCATTGAGCGCTCCATCGCTGAAATCAACGAGGCGATCCGCCGGTCCGCTGCCAAAAAGAGCTGATGCCACTGGGGCGCTGTCCCTGACTGATTGAGAGAAACCATGAGTGAATTTTTAAGAGATGGCGCGCGTGCCGCAGACCAACTGCGACCGGTGCGCATCACGCGCAGCTACACCATCCATGCCGAAGGTTCGGTTTTGATCGAATTTGGCGCCACCAAAGTGCTTTGCACGGCGTCGGTCGAAGAAAAAGTGCCAGGGCACAAAAAAGGCAGCGGCGAGGGATGGGTGACAGCCGAATACGGCATGCTGCCGCGCGCCACCCACAGCCGCAACGACCGCGAGGCCGCCCGTGGCAAGCAAAGCGGCCGCACCCAGGAAATTCAGCGCCTGATCGGGCGCTCCATGCGTGCCGTGTTTGACCTCAGCAAGCTGGGCGAGCGCACGATCCATCTGGACTGTGATGTGCTGCAGGCGGACGGTGGTACCCGCACCGCCGCCATCACCGGTGCTTTTGTCGCCGCGCAGGATGCCGTCAGCCTGCTGATGGCGCAGGGCAAATTGCTGGAATCGCCGATTCGCGACCACGTGGCCGCCATCTCGGTCGGCATCGTGCAAGGCACTCCTTTGCTGGACCTGGAATACACCGAAGACGCGGCCTGCGACACGGACATGAATGTGGTGATGACCGGGGCCGGTCATTTCGTGGAAGTGCAGGGCACGGCCGAAGGCGCGGCATTTACACGCCTGGAAATGGATGCCTTGCTGGCTTTGGCCGAAAAAGGCATCAGCGACCTGGTCGCGCTGCAGAAACATTCGCTATTAAATTAATAGCTATCTACGCATATTAGACGGGGGCTACAGCCTTATTTCATGAAAATTGTTCTAGCGTCCAACAACCAAGGCAAATTGGTCGAACTGCGCGCCCTATTTACACCGCTGGGGTTTGAGCTGGTGGCGCAAGGCGACTTGGGCATTCCCGAGGCCGCTGAGCCGTTTCACACTTTTGTCGAGAATGCGCTGGCCAAGGCCCGGCACGCCGCGCAGCTCAGCGGCTTGCCCGCCGTGGCGGACGATGCCGGCTTGTGCGTCGATGCCTTTGGCGGCTTGCCGGGGGTCGATACCGCCTATTACGCCACCCAGTTTGGCTATGAAAAAGGCGATGACAACAACGTGCGTGCCCTGCTGGAGCAAATGCGCGGCGTGGACAATCGGCGCGCCGCGCTGGTCAGCACCTTGGTGGCGGTGCGCTCAGCGCAAGACCCCGAGCCGCTGATTGCGGTCGGTCGCGTCGTCGGTGAGATTGCGCGGGTCCCGGTCGGCGGTAATGGTTTCGGCTTTGACCCGGTGATGTACATCCCTAAGTTTGGTCAGACCTTTGCCCAATTGCCGACCGCGGTCAAAAATGCCAACAGCCACCGCGGGCAAGCGGCGCGGGCCATGGTGGAACTGATGCGTGAGCGTTGGCTGTAAAACGGGCGGTACGGACCATGATTCCTATTATTTCAAGCGCCAGCGCAGCCGAGGCCCCGGCGCCCCACGACCTGCAACACTACATGCGGCCGGGCACGCTGCAGTTTGCGGCCTTGCCGCCGCTGTCGCTCTACATCCACCTACCCTGGTGCCTCAAGAAGTGCCCTTATTGCGACTTCAACTCGCACGAAATGCGCGCAGCCGAGCTGCCCGAGCAGCGCTATCTGGATGCCTTGATGGCCGATCTGGAAGCGGCCCTGCCGCTCATCTGGGGCCGCACGGTGCACACTATTTTTATCGGTGGCGGCACGCCCAGCCTATTTTCACCCGACGCCATTGATCGCCTGCTGAGCGGCATTCGGGCCCGCCTCCGGCTGGAGCCTGATTGCGAGATCACGCTGGAAGCCAATCCCGGCACGTTCGAGAAAGACCGTTTCAGGGCCTTCCGGTCCGCCGGCGTCACCCGCCTGTCGGTGGGGGTGCAGAGCTTTAACGATGACTTTTTACAGAAGCTGGGCCGGGTGCATGACCGCGCGCAAGCGCTGGCGGCGGTAGAGGAAGCAGCGCAGGCTTTTGATACTTTCAATCTGGACATCATGTACGCCCTGCCGGGCCAGACGCTGGCCGACTTGAAGCAGGACATGGCCACGGCACTGGCGCTGGCACCCTCGCACATCTCGATTTACCACCTCACGATCGAGCCCAACACCTATTTCGCCAAGTTTCCGCCCGTGATCCCCGAGGAAGATACGGCCTACGACATGCTGGATCTCATCACCGACATGACAGGCGAGGCCGGCCTGTACCGCTACGAAGTGTCGGCCTACGCCCGCGACGGGCACCGCTGCCATCACAACCTCAATTACTGGCAGTTTGGCGACTACCTGGGCTTGGGCGCCGGGGCGCACAGCAAGCTCAGTTTTGCCCACCGGGTGGTGCGGCAAGTGCGCTTTCGCGAGCCCCGGCTCTACATGGAAAAAGCCCTGGCCGGCCACTGTCTGGCGCAAGAGGAGGAGGTCAGCCGGGCGGACTTGCCGTTTGAGTTCATGCTGAATGCCTTGCGTTTGAAAGACGGTTTTAGTTTGCAGCAGTTCTCGGAACGCACCGGTTTGGCCATTACCGCCATTCAAAAAGGGCTGGAGGAAGCGGAGCGCAAAGGCTTGATTGAGCGTGACTTTGCCCGCATCAAACCGAGCGTGCGGGGTTTTGACTTTCTGAACGACTTGCAGTCCTTGTTCCTGCCACCGCACGCCTGAGTTTCTCCGACGCTGTGGCGCGGCCGCGCTATAGTCTGTCCGAACAAGGGAAGGGCTGGACGATGTTCTCGGTATATAGCTTGGCGGGTAAGTTGTTTCGTGGCTCGCTGGAGCAGTTGCGTCAAGTTGGCGGTGTCAGTGCGGTTGCCCGCAACCACGCGATTCAGGCCGTCGGGCGTGATGGGCGCGATGCCCAATCCGCTTTTCCTGGCGCCTTTGCCGGGCCTGCGCAGCCCGCCCCTAGCGACGAGGCGCATCGCACGGCGCTGGCGGCTTACGCCCAGACCCAGAAGGTGGTGCTGGAGCGCCAACCCCTGACGCAGGTGGCGGCCTTGATGAGCCGCACCGTGATCGCCATTCCGCACACGGCGACGGTGCTGCAGGCGTGGCAAATCCTCGCCAGTCAGGGTGTGGGTCAGGCGCCGGTCGTGAATGACGCGGCAACACTGGTGGGTTTGTTGTCCCGTGCCGATTTGCTGCGCCCCGATCTCCTGCCAGGGCCGGACAGCAATGCGCTGGTGTGGCGGGCCTTGCTGGCGCAAAGCGTCTCGGACATCATGGCGACGCCGGTGCCGAGTGTGGCGCCAGAGACCGATATCCGGCACGTGGCACGCGTTCTGCTGGACACCGGTTTGCCGGGGCTGCCGGTGGTGGATGAGGAGGGTCTTCTTACCGGTTTTGTGTCGCGGTCCGACATCCTGCGCGCGGTCGTGACCGAGCCACCACTGGACCTCTGGGGTTAGCGGTTGCGTTTGAGTGAATCAAAAAAATGAAAAGGTGGAAGTTCAGCCGGCACGGTACTTTTGAAGTCAGCCGCCGGCCCACTGCTTGGTGTCGATAAGGAGTCTTCCCACAACGCCCATGCCGCTTCGCTATCAGACTCGGTGACCTCAGGGACCGGTATCGGATCGTGCACCGAGTAGAGATGAATGCCTGAAGCTCTAGGTTCCGCGGGCGATTTCCGAGAGACTTCCTTGACCATGAAACCTCCACATTTGTTTCATAAGAAGCAGTGACTTCCTTCCAATCCCGTCGGGTTGGGCTTAGGGCGTAGTCTGGGCTGACCTGCTTGTCAACGCTTGATTTTTCTCAAAATATCTAGAAAGAACTGCTATGGAATGAACAGGCCATTGCGTTATCAGAAGTGGATTTTTGGACGGGGACATGCATTGGTCTGCCGCTGCCTGAAGGCAAGACGGTCCCACTTGAGTGTTACCGCAGGACGGGCAACCGTGGGCAGATGTGCTGAAGGACCGTGTGCCGTTAAGTGAAAAATGACCGCAGAATAAAGCAATTGATGACCGTTTCCCTGTTCAAAACGGTCATCACGGCGTGACCGTTAAAGCATAAGTTGGCCTAACGGTGAAAAATAAAGCATAAGTTGACCAAAGAAAAAACTCGTCGCAAACGCTGCCAGTTTTTTTGTCGACTGATTTCGGTCTGGGAGTGCTCATCTGCGTCTATGTTGCTGCGTCTCTCGCCAGTATGGCAAAAGCCCTCGGCCGAATAGCGGAGGGCCGTAAACGAGCTAAGCGACTGCTCTGAGGGTCACTCGGGGTCTTTTGAAGAGACCTGTGTCGATGAGTCCAGCAGTGAAACGATATCGTCTTTTTTCTCTGTACTGAACCCCATCTGTGCAGAAACCGAAATTCTGCCGTCCACACCCTGGTCAGCATTGAAAGAAGCAATACCCATTACGCGCTCAAAAATCATGGCTTTTTTCCCCGTACCCAAATCGGTTGCTGCAACTTTCGTCAATCCACCTTCTTGTGAAACAAGAATCGGACGACCACCGGCATTGAACCAATTGATGCGCCAGAAGTAGTGCGTCATGTTGTGCATCCCATTGGGCTGAAACAGGCTTTCGTAAGAGTCCATCCGCTCGCACTCCGCCATGATGAAGTTTTGCCTGCGACAGACGCTCATCACTTGAACACGCTTATCCTCCATGGAGATGTTGATGGGAACAAGTTTTTTGGAATCGATATTCAGCAGGGCGTAATCCTCTTTCTTACCTATTCCGAGGGTGCTTCCCAGTGCTTTCACGCTACTAAAGAGCGCGCTCACGCTGTTATTTGCCATGGCTTGTTCTTCTGGCGTCCGTTCGAGCAGGATGTAACCAGTTCCAGAGACGTTTCCGCTTTGGAGTGCCGCGATGGAGAACTGTTCCGGGGCTGCAAAAGAGGTCATGCCTTTGCCCGGAACATAACGATACCCAGTGTTGTCGCGAGCGACGATGAACCCCCGAGCAAGCGGAATCAACCTTCTGCCCGTGAATTTTCTACCGGTAACCGTTGTCACCGCCCATAGGGACCCTCGCAATTCGGCCTTGCCGATTTCAATGGGTTCGTTCCCGCTTGAGGCACGGCCTGATTTCAAGAGAAATTGCCCACTTCCGCTCTGTACAAGATAGGTAAAGTCACCTGATTGTTCGTCAAAGCCATAGGAAACGATGCGTCCCTCTGGGTCGAGGTATCGGGTTTGATTGATGGCAAAGCCGTCACGGAACCGTTCAAACTTGACTCCAGATGGAAGAGCAGCCCATTTGTCGAGCTCAGCCGCCAAGCTTGCTTCATTGTTTTGGGCGGCAGCAGGTGCCGGCTGCGAAAGCGCAGGGGCAGATGCAATAACAGGCTTGGCCGCAGCGACTTCCAATTTATTGGGTGCTTGTGCCTCATCGCCGGTTTTTCCTGTCACGAACCAGTTTAGGAGCTTTACCCGTTGCTCCAGCGTCAATGGCGTTGCGCCGCTGCCATCTGCTGCTCCAGATTTCCCTGGTTGAACGAGCAGTTCATTTTGAGACTGCAGAAACTTGTTCATCATGAACACCCGCTGCTCGGGGGTCAAGAAATCCAAGGGATGTGCATGTGCAAGGCCAGAGATAGCCAGAGATACCACAAGCGTGGATAGCTTAGTAAAACGAATTTCTGGCAAATACATTGAGAGTTTTCCGTGTTTATTTGGTCGTGGGCCAATCGACTGAGCAACAAAAAAGCCCGTGACCATGCAGGCAACGGGCTTTCGCAAATGCTCGATGAGAGTCTTCACTCCCAGCGGCTCCGCTACCATAGATTGCTCCGTAGGTCGGTGGCTTTGCGTCCCCACTTTTCAGAGGGTTTGCCCAGGCGAAATCATAAATGACTTTTTAGGTGGAACTGAAAATCTGGACTGAGTTAGGTGTCGGATGGCCGCCATTTGTTGAGGCCTGGCAATTCAGGTCACATTTTTCGTTGGCAAAAGAGTTCCTACGTTCCATTTGGCCGGAGGGCTGGCAAGGCCTGTCATGCGAAGTGCTCAAAACCTTGCGTCCTTGGTGGTCTCCCCAGCAGGCTGCCAACAGCGATTAGCGAAGCAGATACCCAACCCACCTACCTTGGATAACCCAAGAAGGCAGCTTTAAGTTGATAGACTCGCTGCCACGAGGCAAATCGGTCGAAAGGCTGAGACGCAAAGCTTCCGGCCTGAGGTCAAAAACTACGGTACGGGGTTGCAGAATTTGCATTTGCAGGTTCATTGATAGATTCAGTATCTGCCCTCCACCAAGCAATTGGTTGAGGGTTTTTTTGTATTTGAGTTGAAGGTTAGAGACGTGAAAAACATCAAGAAATTTGGTTTTCTGGGTTTGGCTTTTGCACTGAACGCGTGGGCGGTAGGTAATGAAGGAGCTCTTGGGTTGGATGTCGAAAAGGACAGTGCTGCGGTAGCTTCCAGCATCACCATCATTGACCAACCGGCTGTAGCCTCCCAGGTCATTTCAGAAGTCACGAATTTGAGTGAAAAAAAGCCAACTGACTCATTAGCGAATGAGCCTATCGTCAACCAGAATCCGAGTATCCAAGCCAGATACGCAGACAAAAAGCATCTGCTTCTAAGGTACCGAAAGTCGGAAAACATGCCTGAAATTACCAACTCATTGGTACTCGAAGGTATTGGCGATAAAGAGGCCATGGACCGAATCAATCAACGCAAGGACAAGATAGGAACCATCCCTCGTCTCGTGTTATTGCCATGCAGTGATGGTTGCGCCAATAACAAGGACTATGAAAAGGTGGCGGCAGCGTTTCAAGAGCGATACGCGGCCCCTGTGCAGGCGGGGCTTTACGAATTCCGCGGTCAAATCAAAGTCAAAGTCCGTTGGTACCAGGAGAGAGGTATGTTTGAACGCATGTCTCCCATTCCGACGAGAAAAGATGTCTTTGCCATCTCATTTCCACTTGAGGGAAAGCTCATTACCTTGAGCTCGTACTCGATTGCCAAGAAAAATGAAATGAGCACGTTCGTGACTAAGACTTCAGGGTTGCTGAACACCGCACTGGGTATCGAGATGGGCGCGGGAGTTAAGCCATATCTCTTGCAGTTTCTGCTCCCAGAGAATGAGCGCAGTTTGATGGTAAAAGTCAATGATGGACTAGCCCCAATCGTTAAAGGAATTGACAAGATTTTCGGAGGAGTTGACTACAGCTCTCGAATCGAGCCGATGACTTCTGCAGATGATGAGCTGCTGCCGGCTGTCGATGGAATTCTTCCAAACGAAATCAATCCGCTCAAGGAACCGGTTTTCTATAACCACCTGTAATTCCAAGACGTCTAGTGTTGCGAGCAGGGACGAACCCGTGGCCTTTTTCGGGCAGCCTCTTCAGCTTTTGGAAGGCGCGGCATGATGCGAAGTCCATTGACTGGGTTGATGTCGCATCACATGACTGCCGTCAACTGGTCCGCATAGTTCGTCGAAGCAGGTAAGTGATTTTCTTCATCACCTCCAATGGGTTGGAGATGCCGCCGGTTCAGAATGAATTCCAGATAGCGTCGATTTGGCTGCGTAGCTCGCCAGTGAGCATGAGTGCGGTCCCTGAGTGTTGTTGCGCGCAGTAGTAACAAGCCAAAGTCCCAGTGCAGTTCGGGCGAAGCCCACAGTGTGTTGGGCGTGAACCCCAACAGGGCTGGGCAAAAAAAAGCCCACTCGATTTTGTATCGGTGAGCTTAGATTGTTTTTTTGAAATTAGCCTACCAGTGGCTGAGCGTCGCATTGGATTCCTAGCACAAAGTTCCAGTAAAGCAAAATGTGGCCAATTGGGAAATAAGGCATAACTTGTCCAAATGGTCACTTTATGCTTAATAGCACAGACCGGGAGCCCGCATGGGGCTCAGTATTTGGCGGAAGCGGTGAGATTCGAACTCACGAAACCTTTCGGTTTGCTAGTTTTCAAGACTAGTGCAATCGGCCACTCTGCCACGCTTCCAAGCTGCCTATTCTAACGGGCTTGCAGCATGCCTTTGGATTCAATAAAGGCAATTACTTCGGCCAGTCCCGCCAGCGTCTTCAAATTGGTCATGACAAAGGGTTTGAGGCCCTTCGGCCCGGTGCGCATGCGGGTGGTATCCGCCGCCATCACGTCCAGATTGGCGCCCACGTAGGGGGCCAGGTCGGTTTTATTGATGACGAAAAAATCGCTCTTGGTGATGCCGGGGCCGCCTTTGCGCGGGATCTTCTCGCCGGCGGCGACGTCGATGACGTAGATCGTCAGGTCGCTCAGTTCGGGGCTGAAGGTGGCGGCCAAGTTGTCGCCGCCGCTCTCGATGAACACGATATCGGCGTCGGGAAAGTCCACCAGCATGCGGTCAATGGCTTCCAGATTGATGGAGGCATCTTCCCGGATGGCGGTGTGCGGGCAGCCGCCGGTCTCGACGCCCATGATGCGCTCGGCATCCAATGCGCCGCTCTCGGTCAGCAGGCGCTGGTCTTCCTTGGTGTAGATGTCGTTGGTGATGGCGACCAGGTCATAGCGGTCGCGCATGCCCTTGCACAGCATTTCCAGCAGCGTGGTTTTGCCGGAGCCGACCGGGCCGCCGATGCCGACACGCAGCGGCGGCAGCTTTTTGGTGCGATTCGGGATGTGGTGCAGTGCAGACATGGCGGACGCTTTCAGGATCTAAAGAGGCGGGAGTATTGAACTTCATGCTGGGCACTCAGGATCGCCAGCATGGGGGAAAAGGCTTGCCGTTCACTGTCAGCCAACGAGAGGGCGTGGTCGACAGCGCGGGGGATTTCGGCCGTCAGGGCCGACAAAATGCGCTGCCCGGCGCTTTGGCCCAGCGGCACCGACTTGATCGCCGCTTGCACCATGTTTTCGGCCCAGCCGAAGGCAAAGGTCAGCAGGCAGTCGCGCAGTGTGGCCTGGCAGGCGCTGGCGGCGAGGGCGAAGGCCAGCGGGTAGGTCGGCTGCAACTGGGCCAGCGTGTCGATTTGTTCGGTGCGGGCGGTGGTGTGGTTGCGCAGCCACTCCAGCAGGGATCGGCCCATTTGCTCGGCTTGGGCGCGCAGTTCGCTGCTCTCCCGGGTTTGCAGCACCCAGGCGTTGAGTTCCGCGATGCGGGCGTGGTCGGCGCGCTGCCAGGCCGGCACCGCCTTGGCCAGCACGGCCAAGTCGCCTCGCGCCAGACTCAGGTGGAGCTGGTCGAGCAGCCACTCGGTTGCTCCTGATTCTGTAGCTACTCGCGCAGTATCGACAGCGGCTTCAAGGCATTCTGAGTAAGAAAATCCACCAATCGGCAGGGCCGGCGAGGCGAGCCACATCAGTTGCATCAGGCTGTTGCCGCTGCGGGGTGCGGGCAGGTCCCGGCGTCGACGAATGCCGTTGAGCGGATGGCGCGGGAGGGGGCCGGGTGGGCGCATCAGGGGTGGTGGCCGTGCCCGTGATTGCAGCCCGGCCCATGGACGTGCGGCGCCGCGGCGGCAATCGGAATGCTGATGGGCTTGGGTTTTGCGGCTGGCGCCGCAGGGCTATGGTCGTGCGCAGCGCCATGGACGTGGGGGGCGTGGCTGTGGCCGGTGGCGGAATAGGCGCCACCCTCGGGCTCGAACGCCTCGGTCGCCTCGCGCACCGTCAAATGCAGGGCGCGCAGCATGTCGGCCAGCACATGGTCGGGTTCGATTTTCAGGTGATCGGGTTGGAGTTCGATCGGCACATGGCGGTTGCCCAGGTGGTAGGCGGCGCGCGTCAGGTCAAACGGGCTGCCGTGCGCGCTGCAAGTGGTAATCACCAGCACCGGCTGCGGCGCCGCGATCACCTGGATCAGCGAGCCGTCTTCGGCCACCAGCACGTCGCCACCGCGCACCACGGTGCCACGTGGCAGGAAGATACCGAGCGTGCGACCCTGTGAATCGGTGGCGTCAAAACGGCTTTTCTGGCGCACGTCCCAGTCCAGTTCGACGGTGGCGGCGCGTTTGATCAGCACCGGGGCGAGGCCGGCGCCTTGCGGCATGAGTTTGGAGATTTGGAGCATCAGAATAAGAAATAACGTTGCGACATCGGCAAGCTTACCGCGGGCTCGCAGGTCAGCAATTGGCCATCGGCGCGCACGGTGTAGGTCTGGGCGTCAATTTCCATCTTGGGCAGGTAGTGGTTGTGCACCATGTGCTGCTTGCGCACGCCGCGAATGTTTTTGACCGCGCTCAAGGTCTTGGCCAGCCCGAAGCGTTCCTGGATGCCGGCATTGAGCCCGGCCTGCGATACAAAGGTCAGCGAGCCGCGCGTCAGGGCGCCGCCATAGGCGCCAAACATCGGCCGGTAATGCACCGGCTGCGGCGTTGGGATCGAGGCGTTGGGGTCGCCCATCGCCGCCATGGCGATGAAGCCGCCTTTCAGAATCAGCGCCGGTTTGACGCCGAAGAAGGCCGGCTTCCACACCACCAGATCGGCCCATTTGCCGACCTCGATGCTGCCCACTTCGTCGCTGATGCCGTGGGCAATGGCCGGGTTGATGGTGTACTTGGCGACGTAGCGTTTGGCGCGAAAGTTGTCGTTGCGCTCGCTGTCTTCGGAGAGCTTGCCGCGCTGCCCCTTCATTTTGTGCGCGGTCTGCCAGGTGCGCAGAATCACTTCGCCGACGCGGCCCATGGCCTGGCTGTCGCTGCTCATCATGCTGATGGCGCCGAGGTCGTGCAGCACGTCTTCGGCGGCAATGGTTTCCTTGCGGATGCGGCTCTCGGCAAAGGCCAGGTCTTCGGCAATGCTGGGATCCAGATGGTGGCAGACCATCAGCATGTCAACATGCTCGTCCAGCGTGTTCACGGTGTACGGCATGGTCGGGTTGGTGGAGCTAGGCAAGAAGTTGGTTTCGCCCACCACCCTCAGAATGTCGGGCGCATGACCGCCGCCCGCGCCTTCGGTGTGGAAGGCGCACAGGGTGCGGCCCTTGGTGGCAGCGATGGTGTTCTCGACAAAGCCGCTCTCGTTGAGCGTGTCGGAGTGAATCGCCACCTGCACGTCGGTCTCTTCCGCCACGTCCAGGCAGTTGCTGATGGCGGCCGGTGTCGTGCCCCAGTCTTCGTGCAGTTTCAGGCCGATGACGCCGGCGTTGATTTGCTCGTGCAGCGCGGCCGGCAGGCTGGCGTTGCCCTTGCCCAGAAAACCCAGGTTCATCGGGAAGGCATCGGCCGCCTGCAACATGCGCTCAATGTTCCACGGTCCGGGCGTGCAAGTGGTGGCAAACGTGCCCGTGGCTGGGCCGGTGCCACCGCCCATCATGGTGGTGACGCCGCTCGCCAGCGCCTCCTCGATCTGCTGCGGACAGATGAAGTGAATGTGCGAGTCGATGCCGCCGGCGGTGACGATGTTGCCTTCGCAGCTGATGATCTCGGTGCCGGGGCCGATGATGATGTCGACGCCCGGCTGCACGTCCGGGTTGCCCGCTTTGCCGATGGCCACGATGCGCCCGCCTTTGAGACCGATGTCGGCCTTGACGATGCCCCAGTGGTCCAGGATCAGGGCGTTGGTCATGACGCAATCCACGGCTCCTTCGGCGCGCGTGCGCTGCGATTGCGCCATGCCGTCACGGATCGTTTTGCCACCGCCAAACTTGACTTCTTCACCGTAACCACCGGCGCCCAGCGTGAGGTCTTGCTCGACTTCAATCAGCAGATCAGTGTCCGCCAACCGCACCCGGTCGCCCACGGTGGGGCCAAAAATTTCGGCGTAAGCGCGTCGTCCAATTGTTGCCATTACAGAGTTCCCTTGATGCTGGCGTCAACCGCACCGTTCGTCAATCCACGAAAACCAAACACCAGCCGCTCCCCTGCGTAGTCCACCAGCTCCACCGTGCGTTGCTGCCCCGGCTCGAAGCGCACCGCCGCGCCCGAAGCAATGTTCAGGCGCATACCCTGGGCAGCGGCGCGGTCAAAGCCGAGCGCGCCATTGGTTTCAGCAAAGTGGTAATGCGAGCCGACCTGGATCGGCCGGTCCGCCGTGTTTTGCACCACCAGCGTGACGGTGGGTCGTCCCGGGTTGAGGAAGTGATCGGGGCCGTCGGTGATGATTTCGCCGGGTGTCATGGTGTGTCCTCGTTAAACCATTTGCAGCAACAAAAAGCTGCCGAAGAGGGTGACCACCGTGCCTGCTATGCGCGCCCCCCATCGGTTGCGCGTTCTCAGGGTCAGACCCAAACCGAGGCCGGCTGCATGCAGTGCCACGGTGGTGATCAACATGCCCGCCAACGGCGCCCAGACGGTTGCCGCACCAACAAGTTCGGTGCCATGCGCGACACCGTGAAAAATGGCAAAAACACCGACCAAGGCGGCCGCCAGCAGGGCGGGCAGGCGGGCCCGCAAGGCCACCAGCAAACCCAGCACCAAGAGCGAGGCCGCAATCATCGGCTCGACCGCCGGCAGCGCCATCCCGGCCAGGCCGAGCTGGGCGCCGACCAGCAACATGGCAGCGAAGGCCAGTGGTGCCGTCCAGGCGCGGCGGGCGGTTAGCGCGCTCCAGAAGCCCACGGCCAGCATGGCGGCCAGATGGTCCAAGCCGGTCAACGGATGCAGCAGGCCGTTCAAAAGCCCGAACTCGGCATGGGTGCCAACTTCAGTGCCAATATGGGCGCTAGCCCCCGTGGACAGTGCGCAAGCAGTTATCAAAACAAGAGTGTTCAGTAACTTGGGATGCATGGTGCTTGTCTCCTCGCAATGGCCATAAAGAAATTCATTCAAACAATCGGCTGATGCACCGTCACCAGCTTGGTGCCATCCGGAAACGTGGCCTCCACCTGAATGTCGGGAATCATCTCGGCAATGCCGTCCATCACGTCAGCGCGGGTCAAGATGGTGCGGCCCAGGCTCATCAGTTGCGCCACGGTTTTACCGTCGCGGGCGCCTTCCATCACGGCGGCGCTGATCAGGGCCAGCGCCTCCGGGTAGTTGAGTTTCAGGCCGCGCGCCTTGCGGCGCTCGGCCAGCAAACCGGCGGTAAAAATCAGCAGCTTGTCTTTTTCGCGGGGGGTGAGTTCCATGCACTTACCTATGCAATAGCCATGCCGTGATACCGGCCGCATTCTTGACGCCCTGCGCCGGTGCGATGGCGGCAGGTTCCTCGGTGGGCGCACCATAAAGTGGCGGGATGGATGCGGTTTGTGGCAATAAACCCCTGTTTGGTGCATCGTGTTAAAGCAAATGCCGGGTCGCCAGTGCCGCAGCGGCAGCGCGGGTTTCGACCCCCAGCTTCTCAAAAATGTGTTCCAGGTGCTTATTTACCGTTCGGTGGCTCATGCCCAGAATGTCTCCAATATCCCGGTTGGTTTTTCCCTTGGCCAGCCATGACAAGACTTCGGTTTCGCGTGGCGTCAAGGCGGCATTTTCCAGCTGGAAGGGCGCCGCTGCGCTGGCGCTGCGCTGCTCCAGCAGCAGCATGGTCTCCCCCATGCCGACCCGGCCCATGTTGCGTACCGTCAACTGCACGCCGGCCAGCGTCAGCCGTACCTGGTCGCTATCGCCGCCAAGTGCCGCGTTCACAGAATCAGACAATCGCCCGTCAGCGGTCGTGCCGTCAACCGTTTGCAGCCACAAGGCCGCCTGCGGTGAGCGCCAGGCGACACGCCCCAGGTCATCCACCAGCACCACCCCGAATCCAGCCACGTCAACCGCCTCACGCGCCAGCCGTGTGATGCGGGCGTTACGGGTGTGGGTGTGCAGGCGGGCCACGAGTTCCTGGGCGCGCAAGGGCTTGACCACATAGTCCACACCGCCACAGGCAAAGCCTTCCAGCACATGGGGCGTTTCAGACAGGCCGGTCATGAAAATCACAGGAATGTGGGCCAGCACCGGGTTCGCCTTGATGAGTCGACAGGTGTCAAAGCCGGACAGGCCCGGCATGACGGCATCCAGCAGAATGGCGTCAGGCGCCACCAGTTCAAGACGCTCCAGCGCCGCGTCGCCGTCCCGGGCCACCAGCACGGAATAGCCCTCGCCCTCCAGCGTATCGCACAACATACCCAGGCTGGCGGGGTCATCGTCCACCACCAGCACGACGGGGCGTTGTGGGTCAGGGTTCGCAAGCATCTTCATCCTCGGTTAAATGGTCCAGCAAAGATTCAAGTTCGCAGCGGCTGACGAAGCCGCGCAGTTTTTTACAAGTGGCGGCCAGCGATGGCTCGTCCGCCGTGAAGCGGTCGAGCACGCGGTGCAAGCCATGCACATGGCCCAGCCGCACCAGCCGGATGAGCTCGGCCCGGGCGTCATCGGACAGCCTCAGCGTGTCACCCTCCGGACTGATTGGGGCTGGAATCGGCAACACCCCTGAATTCACCCACTCCAGTCCCAGGTGGCGCTGCAAGGCGTCCATCAGTTCTGATTCCAGCACGGGCTTGGCAACAAACGCCTGGCATCCGGCGGACTTCAGCCGGGCGCTCTGGTTCTCCATGACGTTGGCGGAGACCACAATAATGGGCACCGCGTCATAGCCGAGGTTGCGTATTTGTTGTGCGGTTTGCCAGCCGTCCAGGCCGTCCATGCTGATGTCGAGCAGGATCGCATCCGGCAGCGCATCGCCCAGGCTGTCGATGCATTCCATACCGCTGGCCGCCTCCGTGATGGCAAACCCCAGCGGCGTCAGCATGCCGGCCAGCATCTGGCGTTGTACCGGCTGGTCGTCGACCACCAGCAAGGTTCTGCGCTTGCCGAAAAACCCTGCAATCTGGTAGGGCGGGTCAGCCTGCGGGCCCGGGTCATCAATCTCGCGCAGGTACAGCCGCACGCTGAAGGTACTGCCCTTGTCTGGTGCGCTTTGCAGGGACAGGTCGCCGCCCATCAGGGAGGTCAGCAAGGCCGTGATGGTCAGACCCAGTCCGGTGCCCGGTTCGCTCCGGCGACGGCCGGCAGCCCCGCGCTCAAAGGGCAAGAAAATACGTTGCTGATCTTGGGGGGCGATACCGATGCCGGTGTCCACCACGTCAAACCGGATGACATCACTGCGACAGTCGACATGCAGGGTCACGCTACCGGCGTCGGTGAAGCGCACGGCATTGCTCAACAGGTTGATGATGATCTGGCGCAGCCGCTTGGCATCCGCTTGCACCCAGGTGGGCATGCGGCCACTGTGGGTGTAGATAAAGTTCACATCCTTGGCCTCAGCCTGTGGCCGCATCATGCTCACCAGCCCCGCCAGAAAGTCGGGCAGCGGCAGGGGGATGGGCTCCAGCCGCAGTCGACCGGCTTCAATGCGGGCCAGGTCAAGCAGCCCGTCTACCAAGGCCAGCAGGTGCTCGCCACTACGCTGGATGGTCTGCACGGCTTCGCGCGGGGTGTTGGCCAGCGTTTCGTTTTTCAACAGGATTTGCGAGTAACCCAGAATACTGTTGAGCGGCGTGCGCAGCTCATGCGTCACGCCCGCCACGTAGCGGGTTTTGGCCTGGTTGGCCGACTCGGCCAGCTCTTTGGCGTTTTGCAGGGCGGCATCGGTGCGTTGATGGGCCTCGATCTCGCGGGACAGCAGCTGGTTCTGGCGGTTCGATTCGTCTTGCGCCATGCGCCGGCTTTCGCTGCCCAACACCACCCACCAACTGCAGACTGCAACGATCAGCAACAGCATGGCAAATACCTTGACGAACGCAGCGCGCAACATGCCCACCGGGTCAACAAGAAGGGGCATCGCGGTTTCTTGCATGTACACCATGCCCATCACGGTGGCGAGCAGGGCGCACAGGGACAGCGTGACGACAAAATAGTGACCGGCACGGAAATTCACCCGGTTTGACAAGGCCCGGGGCAGCAGAAATCCGAGCAGTTTCTCGGCCTGTTCGGCCGCCCGTGAACCGGTTTTGCAGCGGTCATGGCAGCGGGATTCCAGTGTGCAGCACAGGGAGCAGATGGGGGCGCTGTAAACAGGACAGCGCGCCATGTCTTCCGCCTCGAAGGCGTTTTCACACACATGGCAAGTCACCATCTGACCCGGTTCGCCCATGGCCTGCGGCTGGCGGGCGATGTAGTAGCGGCCCCGGGTGAGCCAGGCCAGCAGAGGCGACAGAAGCAGTGCCGTGCCGAGCGCAATGAAGGGCGAAAAGGCCTCCGCGTACGGACCCATGGCGCCGGTGTAGGCGACCACGGCGAGCACGGCCGCCAGCAGCATCGAGCCCAGTCCGACCGGATTGATGTCGTATAAATGCGCCCGCTTGAACTCAATCCCGCGCGGGCTTAGGCCCAATGGTTTATTGATCACCAGGTCCGCCACCAGCGCGCCGACCCAGGCCGTGGCCATATTGCCGTAAAGCCCGAGCACTTTTTCCAGCGCGGAGAAAACGTCCAGTGTCATCAGCAGCAGGGCAATCACCACATTGAACAGCAGCCAGACGACCCGGCCCGGATGACTGTGGGTTAACCGGGCAAAAAAATTGGACCAGGCGAGCGACCCCGCATAGGCGTTGGTGAGGTTGATCTTGAGTTGTGACACCACCACAAAGATCACCGTGGCCGCCAGCACCCATGCCGGGTTGCTGAACACATAGGAGAAGCCGGCCAGGTACATCTGGGTCGGCTCCACCGCCTTGGACGCGGACAAACCATGTTGCAGTGCCAGAAAAGCCAGGAATGCGCCGCCCAGCATCTTCAGCATGCCCAGCACGATCCAGCCCGGCCCGGCCATCAGCACGGCGGCCCACCAGCGTTTGCGGTTGGCCTGGGTCTTCTCGGGCAGGAAGCGCAAAAAATCCACCTGCTCGCCAATCTGGACCACCAGCGAGAACGCCACGGTCGCTGCGGCACCAAACATCAACAGGTTGAACTCGCTGCTATCCGAGGTGCGGCCGGCCAGCCCTGTGAAATCAGAGAACGCTTGTGGATTTTTCCAGAGTACGGCGAGATAGGGCAACAGCAGCAGCACGCCCCACAGCGGCTGGGTCCACATCTGCAGTCTGGAAATCAGGGTGATGCCGCGAACCGCCACGGGCACGATCAGCAGGGCGCTGATCACGTAACACCAGGCGATCGGGATGTCCAGGTACATCTGCAAGGCCAGCGCCATGATGGCCGCCTCCAGCGCAAAAAAAATGAAGGTGAAGCTGGCGTAAATCAGCGAGGTGATGGTGGAGCCCAGGTAGCCAAAGCCGGCACCCCGGGTGAGCAAGTCCATGTCCACCCCATAGCGGGCGGCGTAGTAGCTGATGGGCAAGCCGGTGAAGAAGGTGATCAGGCCCACCACCAGGATGGCCCACAGTGCATTGCTGAAGCCGTAATTCAATGCAATGGCGCCGCCAATAGCCTCCAGTGCAAGAAATGACACGGCGCCGAAGGCCGTATTGCCAACCCGCCATTCCGACCACTTGCGAAAACTACGCGGTGTGTAACGCAACGCGTAGTCCTCCAGCGACTCGTCAGCAACCCAGGCGTTGTATTCGCGGCGGATACGAAAAATTTTTTGGTTGGCAGCAGTCAAGCACGACTCCGGTGAACAGTAAAACTTAAAAAGCAAGAAGCGCGCCTGCTGCTTTTGAGGCCGGCCGGATCACGGGCCTACGTTGATTGACGTATTGGGTTAGCGCGCAATTTTTTGGATGATCCATCCCAGCAAGAGAAATCCTTCTCCTTACTTTTTTATCAACCGCAGGAGCTCACCATGTCGCATGACCATCGAGATAATTCCCTCATCAACCGCCGCCGTCTGGTGCAAGGCATGGCCGCTGCGCCTCTGCTGGCCGGTTTGCCCATGTGGGCCCGGGCCCAGCAGTTCCCGACCGCCAAGGTCAACACCACCAAGCTGGCTGTGACCGATACCGAGGTGACCGTCGGACAACTGCATTCCTCCACCGGCACCATGGCGATTTCAGAGACCGGATCGATCCAGGCTGAACAGCTTGCGATTGACCAGATCAATGCCATGGGCGGCGTGCTCGGCCGCAAGATCAAGGTCATCAAGGAAGATGGCGCCTCTGATTGGCCTACGTTTGCCGAAAAGTCGAAGAAGCTGCTGGTCAATGACCGCGTGGCTGCCGTGTTCGGCTGCTGGACCTCGGCGTCGCGCAAGGCGGTGTTGCCGATTTTTGAAAAAGAAAATGGCATGCTGTACTACCCGACCTTTTACGAAGGCCTGGAGCAAAGCAAGAACGTGATCTACACCGGCCAGGAAGCAACACAGCAGATCCTGTACGGTCTCGATTGGGCCTCGAAAGAAAAGAAGGCGAAAACCTTCTTCCTCGTCGGCTCCGACTACATCTGGCCGCGCACCTCCATGAAAATTGGGCGCAAGCACATTGAAGGGCATCTGCCCGCCGGCAGCAAGGTGGTGGGCGAAGAGTACTACCCCCTGGGCAGCACCAGTTTCAATTCGTTGATCAACAAGATCAAGGTGGCCAAGCCGGACTGCATTTTCATCGCTGTGGTTGGCGGCTCCAATGTCGCGTTCTACAAGCAACTCAAGGCCGCTGGCGTGACGGCCAAGACACAGTTTCTGCTGACCATTTCGGTGACCGAAGACGAGGTGCTGGGTATTGGCGGCGAGAACATGAACGGCTTCTATGCCTCGATGAAATACTTCCAGTCGCTGGACAACGCCAATAACAAGGCGTTCGTGTCCGCCTTCAAGGCCAAGTACGGCAAAGACGCGGTGATCGGCGACGTGACGCAGGCCGCCTACCTGGGACCCTGGTTGTGGAAAGCCACGGTCGAGAAGGCCGGCAGCTTTGATGTGGACAAAATCGCCGCTGCTTCGGCCGGTATCGAGCTGAAGACGGCGCCAGAAGGCTACGTCAAACTGCATGAAAACCATCACCTGTGGAGCAAGGCGCGCATCGGCCAGGCCCAGGCCAACGGCCAGTTCAAGGTCGTGGCCGAGTCGTCGGCATTGATCGAACCGAACCCGTTTCCCAAGGGTTATCAGTAAGGCCTGATCAGCTTCCCGGCTCGTTCCCGCGTCAGGCGGGGCGGGCCGGGAAGGCTTGTTCAAGCGTACCAACCTTCACCGCCCCCACGTCACGCAAGCTGTATTGGAGCTCATCATGTCACCTTCCGAAATGCTCAACATCGGCCTGATGCAAGGCTTTGCAGGTTTAAGCCTGTTTTCTGTCCTGCTGCTGATGGGCCTGGGGCTGGCCATCATCTTTGGCCAGATGGGTGTTATCAACATGGCGCATGGTGAGTTCATGACCATCGGCGCCTACACCATTTACCTGTTCTCGCACCTGGCCGAGACTTACGCGCCGCAGTTGGCGCAAATCTACTTTCCGTTTGCCATCCTGGCCGCCTTCCTGTTTGCCTTCGCCGTCGGCTGGGGGGTGGAGTGGCTGTTCATTCGCCACTTGTACAAGCGTCCGCTGGACACCTTGCTCGCGACCTGGGGTCTGTCACTCGGCATGCAACAAATTTTTCGCACGGCTTTTGGCGCCAAGGAAGTCAGCCCGACCTTGCCGGACTGGTTGATGGGTTCTTGGGCGCCGATACCGGGCCTGGACATTCCGATCAATGGCATGTTCGTGATGGCGCTGACCCTGGTGGTGACCGGTGGCGTGCTGCTGGCGCTTTACAAGTCGCGTTGGGGTCTGCGGGTCCGTGCCACGGTGGCGAATCGTGTGATGGCCAATGCCATCGGTATTAACACCCGCAAGACGGACCGGCTCACCTTTGCCATTGGCTGCGGTATTGCCGGCGTTGCTGGCGCCGCCTTCACCACCATTGGCTCGACCGGTCCCACCAGCGGTTCCCTCTACATCGTGGACGCGTTCCTGGTCGTTACTTTTGGCGGTGCGGCCAGCTTGTTGGGCACCGTGGTGTCCGCCTTTGGCATCGCCCAAACCCAGTCGCTCGCTGAATTCTTCATGAGCGGCTCCATGGCCAAGGTCCTCACCTTGATGCTCATCGTGACCATCTTGATGCTGCGCCCGCAAGGCTTGTTTGCCGCCAAGGTGCGCCGTTGAAATTCCTATTGCAACCCCTCGTCAACCGGAGGTCTTTATGAGTCCTATCAAGCATTGGATTGAACGTCACAAAATGGGCAGCGTCTTGTTGCTGGCCCTGGTGTTGCTGGTCGCATTCCCTTTGACCCTCGACCTGTTCCGCCTGAACCTGGTGGGCAAGTATTTGAGTTATGCGTTCGTCGCCCTCGGCCTGGTCATGTTATGGGGCTATGGCGGCGTGTTGAGCCTGGGGCAGGGCGTCTTCTTTGGCCTGGGTGGCTATGGCATGGCCATGTTTCTCAAGCTGGAGGCCAGCGATGTCATCACGACCAAGATCCAGTCCACCCCGGGCATCCCCGACTTCATGGACTGGAACCAGATCACCGCATTGCCGCTGTGGTGGGAACCGTTCCGTTCTTTTCCCCTGACGCTGTTGCTGATTCTGGTGGTGCCCACTTTGCTGGCCTTCATTATTGGCTACGCCATGTTCAAGCGGCGGGTTGGTGGGGTGTACTTTGCCATCATCACGCAGGCCGTGGCCCTGATCCTGACGGTACTGATCGTGGGTCAGCAGGGGTTCACCGGTGGCGTCAACGGCATGACCGATCTCAAGACTCTTCTGGGTTGGGACACCCGCACCGACAGCGCCAAGTACATCCTGTACTACCTCACGGTGGTGCTGCTGCTGGGCGCCATCGTGCTGTGTGCCTGGATCCAGCAGAGCAAACTCGGCACCCTGCTGCTGGCGATGCGCGACAAGGAAGACCGGGTCCGTTTTTCGGGCTACGACGTGGCCATGTTCCGGGTCTTTGCGTTCTGCTTTGCCGCCTTGCTGTCTTCGATTGGCGGTGCCCTGTTCACGTTGCAGGTGGGCTTCATGTCCCCCTCGCTGGTGGGCATCGTGCCATCGATCGAGATGGTGATTTTTGCCGCTGTCGGTGGCCGCATGTCGCTGGTCGGGGCGGTCTATGGCGCCTTGCTGGTGAATTTTGGCAAGACCTATTTTTCAGAGACTTTCCCGGACCTGTGGCTGTTCCTGATGGCCGCCATGTTCCTCGGTGTCGTACTGGCTTTTCCTGATGGTCTGGCCGGTGTTTACAACCATCGCATCAAGCCATGGTGGGCCAGGCGCATGGCGGCGCGCCAAAAAGAGGAGCGGCCACCCGTCATGGCCACCGCCACCGCCACCGCCACCGCCACCGCCACCGCCACCGCCCCCCATGCCGCTGTCAGCGAATCACCTGTGATGCCTGCGGACCTGATCAGTCAACAAACCTGAAACTACGGAGGCCCACTATGAAAAACAATGATTTCGTGCTGTCGGTCGAAGACCTGACGGTATCGTTCGACGGCTTCAAGGCCATTGACAAGCTGAACCTCTACATCGATCAAAACGAGTTGCGCGTGATCATTGGTCCGAACGGCGCCGGCAAGACCACGCTGCTGGACCTGATTTGCGGCAAGACCCGCGCCACGACCGGCAGCATCAAGTTCAAGAACGACGAGATGACGGCCTTGCCCGAGTACCAGATTGTTCGCGCCGGGATTGGCCGCAAGTTCCAGACGCCTTCGATCTACGAGAACCTGAGTGTTTTCCAGAATCTGGAAGTGTCGTTTCCGCAGGGGCGTGGCGTGTTTGGCGCCCTGTTCTTCAAGTGCAGTGACGAGGTCAAGAGCCGGGTCCAGGCCATCGCCACCGAAATTGGCCTGGACGGCCACCTGGAGATTGAAGCCGGCTTGCTGTCGCACGGGCAAAAGCAGTGGCTGGAGATCGGCATGCTGCTGATGCAGGACCCCGAGTTGCTGATGCTGGACGAGCCGATTGCCGGCATGAGCGTGCGCGAGCGCGAACTCACGGCCGAGCTGCTCAAGCGCATCTGCAAGGGGCGCGCCATGATCGTGATCGAGCATGACATGGAGTTCGTCAAACAGATCGCGCACAAAGTGACCGTCATGCACCAGGGAAAAATCCTGGCCGAAGGTTCAATGGAAAAAGTTCAGGCTGATCCGCGTGTGATTGACGTGTATCTGGGCCACTGAGGAGATAAACCATGCTGAACGTCAACAACCTTCATGTGAGCTACGGGCAAAGCGAGGCGCTGCACGGCCTGACCTTCACCGCCCACAAAAATGAGACCGTGGCCATCATGGGCCGCAATGGCATGGGCAAGACCACGCTGTTCAAGTCACTCATCGGCGTGCTGCCGCTCAAGTCGGGAACCATCGATGTGGATGGCAACGACATCTCCAAAGACGAGAGTTACCAGCGGGTCGCCAAAGGCGTGGCCTACGTACCGCAGGGGCGCATGATTTTCCCCACGCTCACGGTCGAGGAAAACATCCAGACCGGACTGGAAAACGCGCGCCACAAGCAGATTCCGGATGAAATTTATGCCTTGTTCCCCGTGCTGTTTGAGATGCGCAAGCGCAAAGGCGGCAACTTGTCCGGCGGGCAGCAGCAGCAGTTGGCGATTGCCCGCGCGCTGGTGACCAACCCCAAGGTGCTGCTGCTGGACGAGCCCACCGAAGGCATACAGCCATCGATCATCAAGGACATTGCCAAGGCGTTGAACGAAATCCGCAAGATGCGTGAGATCACGATTGTGGTGTCCGAGCAGGTGCTGAGCTTCGCGATGGAGGTGGCGGACCGCCTGTTCGTCATTGAAGGCGGGCAACTGGTGCATGAGAGTACCCGGGCCGATACCGACACGGCACGCATCAAGCAATTCCTTTCGGTCTGAACCTATTTTGTTTCCTTACTAACCTCTCCAGGAGAAATGCCATGACAGACACCCTGATCAAAGTTGACCTGACCAAGTCGCCGACTGACAACGAGAACATCCATAACCGCTGGCATCCTGATATTCCGATGGCCTGCTGGGTCAAGCCGGGCGATGACTTCATCCTGGAGACCTTCGACTGGACCGGCGGTTTTATCAAAAACAACGACAGTGCCGACGATGTGCGCGACATTGATCTGACCACGGTGCACTACCTGTCGGGCCCCGTGGGTGTAACGGGTGCCGAGCCTGGTGATTTGCTGGTGGTTGACCTGCTGGACATCGGCGCCAAGCAGGACAGCCTGTGGGGCTTCAATGGTTTCTTCTCGAAGAAAAATGGCGGCGGTTTCCTGACCGATCACTTTCCTGAAGCACAAAAGTCGATCTGGGACTTCAAGGGCATGTTCACAAGCTCGCGGCATATCCCGGGCGTTAACTTTGCCGGCTTGATCCACCCCGGGCTGATCGGCTGCCTGCCGGACAAGGCGATGCTGGACCTGTGGAACAAGCGTGAGGGCGACTTGATTGCCACTGATCCTGACCGCGTTCCCGGTTTGGCTAACCCGCCTTCGGCCGGCACGGCGCATATGGGCCGCATGACGGGCGCTGCCCGTGACAAGGCCGCGCTGGAGGGGGCGCGCACGGTGCCGCCACGTGAACACGGCGGCAATTGCGATATCAAGGATTTGTCACGCGGCTCCAAGGTCTTTTTCCCGGTCTACGTGGACGGCGCAGGCCTGAGCGTCGGTGACCTGCATTTCAGCCAGGGCGATGGCGAAATTACGTTCTGCGGCGCGATCGAAATGGCGGGCTGGGTGCACATGAGGGTCAGCCTGATCAAGGACGGCATGGCCAAGTACGGCATCAAGAATCCGGTTTTCAAACCGAGCCCGATGACACCCAACTACAACGACTACCTGATCTTCGAAGGCATCTCGGTGGACGAGGCCGGCAAGCAGCACTACCTCGACGTGCAGGTCGCTTACCGCCAGGCCTGCCTGAACGCCATCGAGTACCTGAAGAAGTTTGGCTACTCCGGCGCGCAGGCTTATTCCATCCTGGGCACGGCCCCGGTGCAGGGCCACATCAGCGGCGTGGTCGATGTGCCGAACTCCTGTGCCACCTTGTGGCTGCCGACGCAGATCTTTGAGTTCGACATCAACCCGAACGCATTGGGGCCGATCAAGCACCTTGACGGCAGCATCGACATGCCGCTGTCGCACGATTTGATCTGACACACAGCGAGGTCTGCCCATGCCCACCTATGACTACGCCTGTCCTGATTGCGGGGGCTTCGACGCATTGCGTCCGCTGGCGGCCCGCAACGAGGCCGCTCCATGCCCCGATTGCGGCGCCGACGCCGCGCGTGTTTTTGTCACGGCACCGCGCCTGGCCCTGATGGAGGGCAGCACGCGCCGCGCGCTGGAAACCAACGAGCGAGCCCGGCACGAGCCGAAACGCTCAAGCGACTATGCGCGGCTGAAACACCCCGCCGGCTGCGGTTGTTGCTCAACCTCCGGCAAGCGCGGTGCGACGGTGACAGCACCGAATGGGAACAAGGCCTTTCCGGGCAAGCGGCCCTGGATGATCAGCCACTGACCCACGCGGTCCTACTAACGAATGAGGTCAATATGATTCACGGTGATATTTCAAGCAGCAAAGACACGGTCGGCGTCGCGGTAGTCAACTACAAAATGCCCCGCCTGCACAGCAAGGCGGAAGTGCTGGACAACGCGCGCAATATTGCCCGCATGGTCGAGGGCATGAAGAAGGGCTTGCCCGGGCTGGACCTGGTCATCTTCCCTGAGTACAGCACGCACGGCATCATGTACGACACGGCCGAAATGTACGAGAACGCGGCCACGGTGCCGGGTGCCGAGACCGATATTTTTGCCGAAGCCTGCCGCAATGCCAAAGTGTGGGGGGTGTTCTCGCTGACCGGCGAGCGGCATGAAGAGCATCCGAACAAAGCGCCGTACAACACCCTGATTCTGATGAATGATCAGGGCGAGATTGTCCAAAAATACCGGAAGATCATGCCGTGGACACCGATCGAGGGCTGGTACCCCGGTGACCGCACCTATGTCAGTGAGGGACCCAAGGGCATGAAGGTCAGCCTGATCATTTGCGACGACGGCAATTACCCGGAAATCTGGCGTGATTGTGCGATGCGCGGGGCTGAGTTGATTGTCCGTTGCCAGGGTTATATGTACCCGGCCAAGGAGCAGCAAATACTGATTTCCAAGGCCATGGCCTTTGCCAACAACACCTATGTGGCGGTCGCCAACGCTGCTGGCTTTGATGGCGTTTATTCCTATTTTGGACACTCGGCCCTGATCGGGTTTGACGGCCGAACACTGGGCGAGTGCGGCGAGGAAGAGATGGGTATTCAGTACGCGGCCCTGTCCAAGAATCTGATTCGCGACTTCCGTCGCAACGGCCAGTCCGAAAACCATCTCTTCAAACTGCTGCACCGCGGTTATACCGGGGTGATCAATTCGGGCGAAGGGGACAAAGGGCTGGCCGCCTGCCCGTTCGACTTTTACGCCAACTGGCTGGCTGATCCGGAGGCGGCACGCAGGCAGGTGGAGTCATTTACCCGAACCACGATCGGCACGGACGAAGCGCCCATCGATGGGATTCCGAACCAGAGTACCGAAGTGCCTTCGCGCTGACGCTCGGTCAGCCTGCGCCCAACAACGGCCTGGCCCAAATCCTGGCCATCGTGCCCGGCCATGGCCCCCGCAGTTCAGAGAGGTTGTACGTATTATTGGTCTATAGCCCCCGTCCAGTATGCGCGAGAAGCTATTAAGTTAATAGCAATTCGTCTTGCGCCATGCTGTGACGCGCGAGTCGTGGATACTGTGCAAGGGGAAACCCTATACTGATCCCAGCTTGCAGGGCGCCGCGTGCGCCGATAAGGAGTTTCTATGACCGACCGCGCTGCATCCCCCACCCGCCGAGCCAACTCCAGCCGGCCGGGCCTTGGTTTGCTCCAACGCTTCAGCCGCCCGGCGCCGCGCCGGCTCAACCTGGCGCTGCAAGGCGGCGGCGCCCATGGCGCCTTCACTTGGGGCGTGTTGGACGCCTTGCTGGCCAACCCGGAGCTGGAGTTTGAGGGTTTGAGCGGCAGCAGCGCCGGCGCCATGAACGCGGTGGTGTTTGCCAACGGCTGGTTGAAGGGCGGCCGCGACGGGGCTCGCCAGGGATTGACCGATTTCTGGACCGAAGTGGGCCAACAGATGCCTTGGGGGAGCATGACCCGGGGTGAGGGCGATGCCATCAGCCTGTCGCCCGCCAGCAAGCTGCTCGCCAACTGGGCCGGCAACTTTTCGCCCTCGCAGCTCAACCCCTTTGACTTGAACCCCCTGCGCGACCTGCTCAATCGGCAGATCGACTTCGACCGCTTGCGCGCAGCGTGCCCCTTCAAGCTGTTCATCGGCACCACGCAGGCGAACACCGGCAAGCTGCGGATATTTCGCGAAACCGAACTCACCGTTGACGTGCTGCTGGCTTCCGCCTGTCTGCCCAAAATTCATCATTCAGTCGAGATCGAAGGCGAGCCCTATTGGGATGGTGGCTACGCGGCCAACCCGGCCGTCTTTCCGCTGTTTTATGACTGCGACTCGCGCGACGTGTTGTTGGTGCTGCTCAGCCCGCTCAAGCGCGAAGGCACACCGCACACCGTGGAAGAAATCGAGGCGCGCATTGCAGAGTTGGCGTTCAGCGCCAACTTCATGCGTGAGATGCGGATGTTTGCGCAGGCGATTGAGTTTTCAAGCCCGACCTTTCTGACCTGGGGCCGGCTGGAACGGCGGCTGCAGAAGATGCGGTTCCACATGATCGATTCCAGCGAGTTGGTGAGCCTGCAGCGCACCGAAACCAAGCTGCTGGCACACCCGCCTTTTCTCGAACTGCTGAACGAGCAGGGCCGCGAGCGTGCCACTAATTGGCTGACCGAGCATGCCAGCAATGTCGGGCGACGCGCCACGGTCGATCTAATGCAGTGCTTTACCTGATCTGACGACGTTTCGGTGTGGCGGTCAGTCCGGCACCAAAGAATCATCGATGCCCGCTGTGTCGCTGGCGCGGCGGCTTCGGGCGCGCTGCATCAGCACGGTGACCAGCAGCGCCGCGGCCGCCGAGCCCGTCATCACCGGCGAGGCCGCCAGCATTTTGGCCAAGCCATCGACGGCGTGAAAGCTGACCTGCTGCACATGGTTGACCAGGGTGATGACATCGCTGGCTTGCACGTTCTGGGCTTCTTCGGGGCGAACGTGCATGTCCTGCCAGCCGCCTCGAAACCGGATATTGGCGAAGATACCATTGGCCACGGCCACAATCGAAAGCACCCCCAATGGCCGCAATAAATGCTCAAGCAGACGACTTTTCTCTACCGGCGGCGCGGATTCATAGACCTCGCCGACCAACTGGGCAATCGTGATTTCCGACACCTGTCCTGTCAATTCTCCCGGGGCCTGTCCCTCGGGCGTATCTTGGGGATTCATATCAATTCACTCCTAGTTGAAGTTCATCACTTCATCAAACGGGTTGCTGACATTACGGAGAACCTACAGAATAATCCAGAGTGCGCGGTCGACTTGTGTTGAAGTGTGTCGGCATGTAAGCGGCTCAGGCCCTCCAAGACGCCCCCCGGCACGGTCAGCGCCACGGCTGGGCTGCGGGCGCTGCATGTATATTGCCCGCATGCACGCCAATAACCACAACAACCATCATCACCATCACCGCTCAGACCTTGTCCGCATCGCGACCAGCGCCATGTTCGAGCGCGGCCTGCAACCCGAGTTCTCCGCCGGGGTGGAGCAACAACTGGCTGCCATCACCGGCCCCAGCCGCGAGAGCGACGCTGCCATCCGCGATCTCACCCATTTACTTTGGTGCTCTATCGACAACGACGACTCGCTGGATCTGGATCAGCTCACCGCCAGCGAAGGTTTGCCGCAAGGCGGCGTCAAAATGTGGGTGGCTATCGCCGATGTGGACGCGCTGGTCAAAAAAGGCAGCGCCATTGACGAACACGCCCGCACCAACACCACCTCGGTTTACACCTCGGCCCGCATCTTTCCGATGTTGCCCGAGCGCCTGTCTACCGACTTGACCTCGCTCAACTTTGACCAGGACCGGCTGGCGCTGGTGACCGAGATGGACTTCAGCGCCGACGCCACGCTGATTCGCTCCACCGTCTACCGGGCCAAAGTGCGCAACAAGGCCAAGCTGGCCTACGACGCGGTGAGCGCCTGGATTGACGGCGAGGCCGCGCTGCCGGCCGCCGCCGCGGCCGTGCCCGGCATGGATGCCCAGCTGCGCACCCAGGACGCCCTGGCCCAGCAGCTGCGCCTGCGCCGACATGCTGAAGGCTCACTGGAGTTTGAAACCTTCCAGCCGCGCGCCGTGTTTGAAGGCGAGCAGGTGATCGACATTCGCCAGCAAGTGCAAAACCGCGCCCGCCAGCTGATCGAAGAAGTGATGATCGCCACCAACGGCTGCACCGCCCGTTATCTGGCCGCGCAGGGCGGCGCCTCGCTGCGGCGCGTGGTGCGCTCACCCGAGCGCTGGTTGCGCATCGTGGCCGTGGCCCAGGAATACGGCGAAACCTTGCCGGCGGAGCCCGATTCCAAAGCGCTGGAAGCCTTTTTGGCCAAACGCCACCAGGCCGATCCGCTGCGCTTTCCCGATCTGTCGCTCGTCATCGTGCGGCTCATGGGCTCGGGCGAGTATGTGGTGGAAACGCCCGGCGGCCCGCCGATTGGTCACTTTGGCCTGGCCGTGCGCGACTACACCCACTCCACCGCGCCCAACCGGCGCTTCCCCGACCTGATCACCTCGCGCCTGCTCAAGGCGGTGCTGGCGAACAAGCCGCCGCCGTACTCGAACGCCGAGCTGGGCGAGCTGGCCATGCACTGCACCCGGCAAGAAAACTCTGCCCAGAAAGTGGAGCGGCGCATGCGCAAGTCCGAGGCGGCGCTGTTGCTGGAGTCGCACGTTGGCCAGCGTTATGACGCCATCGTGACCGGCAGCACCACCGACGGCATCTGGGTCCGGATTTTTACCCCGCCCGCCGATGGCAAGCTGGTGAGCGGCGCGGACGGACTCAAGGTCGGCGACAAAGTCCACGTCAAACTGGTCTCGACCAATGTGGAACGCGGTTTTATCGATTTTGTAACGGCCTGACAGAGAAGCGCCGCCAGGCCGCTTTATTCCATGGACATGACGTACGCGACGACGGCATCAATGTCGGCGTCCGTCATCAGTTGGGTCGTGGCCGCCATGAGCGGGTCAATTCTCAGGCCGGTCCCCGCCCGGTAACCCCGCAGGGTGGCGCGAAGGTAATCCGGCTGCTGCCCGGCGATGCGGGCAAATTTCTCGTTGCCCCGCCCATCTTCGCCGTGGCAACGCCAGCAAGTCTTGCTGTAGTGCTCCTTGCCCTTGGCCGCCAGCGCCGGGTTTGACACGGTCTTGCGGACAACTTTTTGATTGGCATAGAACAGCACCATCCCGATCTTTTCGTCGCTGTTCATCGCCTTGATCATGCCTTCCATGAACTCATTGCGGCGCCGTCCATCGGCGAACTTGCGCAGTTGTTCGATCAGGTACGCCGGGTTTTGGCCGGCCAGATTGGGGATCTCCGGCTTGAGGCTGTTGCCCCCTTCGCCATGGCAGTTGGCGCAGACTGCCGCCACTTTGCGGCCGGTCTTGAAGGCGGATTCAGACAGTTTGGCGTCGTGCTCCACCTCCTTCAGCCGTGCCGGCAGATCGACCTCGGCCACCCGAGTCCGGGTTGACTGCGCGATGGCAGGCGCCGCAACGGCATACACACACAATCCAGCGAGAAGCGCTGCAAGCAATCGGATTGAATTCACAGATATCCCTATTTGTTTTAGGTTATTTTAGAGGGCGTACCAAATGCTCACGCTGACGGGCCACGGCGACCAGTCCCGCATCGCCTAGCCGAATTGGGGGATAAGCTCTGAGCGTCAGCGTGAAAAAGCGCTGGCAGTGTTCGTTACATTTGGATGTTATTTAGGCTTATAGCCCCCGTGAAATAAGCGTGGATAGCTATTTATTTTGTAGCAAATAGGCTTCCCGACCACCCGCCACGTTGAGCTCGAAACCAGGC
This sequence comes from Rhodoferax sp., assembly GCF_012927445.1. Lineage (GTDB taxonomy): Bacteria > Pseudomonadota > Gammaproteobacteria > Burkholderiales > Burkholderiaceae_C > Rhodoferax. Next base: position 533,426 of record NZ_JABBPD010000004.1, on the reverse strand, counting down.
CCTCGCAATACCCATGACCTACCTCCCCGCCCATTTTGAAGAAACCGACCCCGCCACGCTGCACGCGCTGGTCGGCGCCTACCCGCTGGCCACCTGGGTGGTGCCGCACCAGGGTGAGCTGCTGGTAAACCACATCCCGTTTCTGCTGGATGCCCAACGCGGAGAGCACGGCACGCTGATTGGCCACGTTGCCCGCGCCAACCCGGTGTGGCAGGCTTTGACGGCGGCGTCATCGGTGGCGGTGTTCACCGGGCCACAAGCCTATGTGTCACCCAACTGGTACCCGAGCAAACAGGCGCATGGCAAGGTCGTGCCCACCTGGAATTACGCCACCGTTCACGCCCACGGTGTGCCGCAGGCGTTTGACGACCCGGCCCGGCTGCTTGATCTGGTCACCCGCCTGACCCGGACACACGAAGCCCGGCAAACCCAACCCTGGCAGGTGTCGGATGCGCCCGCTGATTACCTGAACAGCATGCTCATCGCCATCGTCGGCATCGAGATTCCGGTGCAGCGCTGGGTGGGCAAGTGGAAGGTCAGCCAAAACCGTCCAGCCGCAGATCAGCAAGGAGTGGTTGCTGGGTTGATGGCGCAAGGCAGCGAGGTGGCGCAGATGGCCGCTTGGGTGCGGGGAGAGCACACGCCGTGAAAGTGTTATTGCCTTAAGGCATGCGTTTCGCCTTGAATTGGAACGGGTATATATAAGTTTGATGGGTCAGTTTGAGACCGTGGATGGCAGTTTGAGACCCAAAACAGACTTTTGTCTTGCTCCGAGGCGGTCATTCAACGCTGAAGGAAGTCGAACTTGGAAGCGACAGTCTCCTTCCAGTGCAGCAATATATTTGCGACTTTCAAAGCCCGCCCAGAATTGGCTGGTAAACCCATGCCGACCGTTGTGACTTCTTCTAGGTACGCCGCTATCTGCTCAGCCGAAGCGTTAGCCTGAATCAAACGGAAGACCTGAGGCAAATAGCCGAAGTATTCGTCTCGTGCGAGAGGTGTCCCTGCGACGCCTATTGGGTCCCATACATAGTGCAAAACTTCGTCGGTTCTGCGGTAAAGCTCTTCTTCAGCGGGTGCGAGTTTTGTTCCCATGACTTATCGTTCGTAAACGTCAAGCTTATCCCCCAAATGGGCGGAGCTTCTAAATGACCGCTTCCGCTGCAATGCGGAAAATCACGAACCCATGTTGTTCTGTTGAGTAGAGTTTCACATTTGAGTAGGTTCCTTATGGATTCGCTCGCCCCATACGCCACAAGGCGTATTTCCCAATCTCCCGCTCCTCCCTAAAGTCCCTCCCCATCGCCATGCAAAAGCCTGTTTCAAAAACAGGCCGCCGCGCAGCGAGATGGAAACTTATCACCACCGGAGAAGCAACATGCAACGTTCAAATTCACGACGTTTGACGCTCAAGGTACTCACCGTTGCCGTCGCCACCCTGTCTGCGCTGCCCGCTTATGCCGCTGTCATCATCAAGAGCATTGGGCGCATGATCCGCATGCTGGCCCGCGGCAAGGGCTGCAACATGGCGATTGACCGCGTGCGGCAACTGGTCGCCATGTGACGGGGCCGCACCCCCGGTTGTTACGTCAATGTGCTGGGGGCCTTGGCGGGCGCGCCGCCGGTGCGCAGGGTCAGCCCGCCGGCCTGACGTTTTTGTTCACCCAGTGCCGGTCGGCTGATGGGGGTGCCGAAGCGGGTGCGCAAGTCCTGCACCATCTCGTTCAGGCCTTGTGCGTCCTCAATTTTTTCAGCGTAGCGATGCAGCACCAGGTGGGCGGTTTCAATCAGCTTGCCGTTGAGGGTGGAGCTGCCGTGAAAAATCAGGTTTTTGACCGCCGCCTTGGGGTCCCCTTCCATGCTGAGCAACATGGCGTGCTCGGTGAGTTTCAGAATCTGGGCCTGTGCGTCCCGTATGCGGGCGGCATAGGGTTCATGGACGGCAGCGGCAGCGGCGAGGAGTTCGGTTAAGGGCCGACTGGTGCAAAAACGCATGCTCAGGGTGTCCACCACGGACTCCACTTCGTCCAGCTGAATGGCTTTGTTGGCCAGTTGTGCCATCAGGGCCAGCAGGTTGGAGGCGGATTCGAAATCAAAGTCGGGCGATTGCACGACTTTGCTCATGGCGCGCACGGCGTCCACGGCCTGCGCAAACTGGTGCTGCTGAATGGCCGCCAGCGCATCCACAATGTTGGCGAGTCGACGATGGCGTTTGCTGTCCGGGTTTCTGTCGATCAGGCGGACAAAGTCGTCGCGACAGCGTTGCAGGCCTTTGCTGTCGCCGCAATCCAGACGGGCAAACGCCAGCAGCACCAGCGTCTGGCAGTCGAACATTTTGGAGTCCAGTCCGAGCCGGGTGGTGCGATCGAGTATTTTTTCGGCTTCTGCACGGTCGCCCGAGTAGTAGGTCATCATGCCCAGATTTTGCAAACGGGTGATGGACGCGGGCGTCAGCTCGCTGGCCATTTTGTAGGTGGCCAGGGCCTTGTCAAACTTGCCGAGTTCAAACTGGGCGCGGCCCATCACATCGTAGGCGTCGGCGTAGCTGGGGTCTTCGTTGATCAGGTTCTCCAGGGTACTGGTGGCCTTGGAAATCTGGCCTTCATCCAGCAAAGAGCGTGCAACCCCCAGTTTGGCCCAGGGCAGGGTTTTAGCGGCCACCACGGCTTCGTACAAGATCTGGGCCTGCGCGCATTTGCCGGTGCGCAGCAGCAACTCGGCGCCGACGCGAGCGGCATACAGCCAAAACAGGCCCCGGGACTCAAAGCGGTGCAGGCAAAGCTCGGCCGCGCGTTCAAAGTCTTCGGCTTCGATCGCGGTAAATATTTCGGCCAGGGAAATTTTGCGGATGCGGGCTTGCCGCAGCCGTTCTCCCAAATGGGTGGCTTTGTGCGGTTTGAGCAAATAGCCATCCAGCGCCGATTCAGCGGCCTCGGCCACTTTGGCATAGGTGGCCTCGGCGGTCACCATGATGAAGACGGTCGAAAACGGCAACAGTTGGTTGCGGCGCAAATCGTCCAGCAAGTCCTGGCCGGACATGACTTCGTTGGCAAAATGATGTTCGCACAGCACCACGTCAAAGGTCCGGTACTCCAGCTGGCGGCGGGCATCTACCAGCCGTGCGCACTGGAGCACGGTACCCATGCCAAAGTCGCGCAACTGGGCTACCAGAATCGAACGTGAGGTGGGGTTGCTCTCAATTACCAAGGCACTCGAAGCGGACAAGTCGTCTTCAGGCAGCGCCATTGTTAGGCTGCCGTCTGCATTGCAGCACCGGATGCAGGATAGGACATGGGGGTCACCTCGTATTTTGGTTATCTCAAAATAATATCATTAGGTTGACCAGATACGGGGATTGATTGCTGACCGCTGCCAGAAGTGCTGCCGCCACGCGCCCCATACCTGGCGCAGCAGGTCCATGGCCGGCTCCACCATCGGTGCCAGCACCCGCACCACAATGACCTGTCCATCCGGGCTGGTGGCGCCTGCGGTGGCGCGCAGGGCGTGTGCGTCGATCACGGTTCGGGCGGCGTCCAGCGCGCGTTGGCGCCGTCCTCTTTCCAGCTTGCTGCCAGCGACAAAAAAAATCGAGGCCAGGCAGCGGTGCCCCGCCAGCCCCAGCGGGCCGTTCATCAATCGGAGGTCATCGGCCTTGATGCGCCCGCGCTCCAGCCACACGCCGGGCACTTCAATGTGTTGCAAAAAACTCCCCTGCTCGAAGGGCTGGCTGGCATGCGGCAACCCCAGCGCCGTCACGTCCCAGCCCATGAACTCCGCTTGCGGCGCCAGCTCCAGGGTGAGGTGGTTTTCGGCCAGGCCGTGGTTGTAGCAAATCGCCTCCAGCGGCAACCATTCCAGACGGGCCTGCCCGGTCAAGGTGATGTGGGTGCGTTGCACGGCGCGTTCGCCGTTGGAGCGGTAAAAACGGGTGGCGCCGGGGGTGGTGATCAGTCCGTGGGACGCCTCGCCGGCGGTGATGCGAATGTCCAGTGTGTCGCCGCCCACCAAGCCACCGGGTGGGTGCACCAGCACGTTGTGGCACACCGCATCGCCCTCGGGGTACAGGCTTTGCAAGACACGCAAGGGGCCGTCATGGAGAAAATGGGCGACGGTGCGCTCGGTCCGCACGGTGTAGTCGAGTTTCAGGGAGGCGTGCCAACTCATGTCAAGGTCGGGGCCGGGCCGCTATTCGCCCTGGGTGCCGCGATGCGCCCAGGCCGTTGTGTTTTTTTCGATAAAGCTGAACAACTCGTACATCGCCATGGCCATCGCGCCGATCACGATCAGGCCGGCAAACGCCAGGGGCATGCGCTGCGCGGAGCCGGCCGATTGCATCAGGTAGCCAATGCCCGAGTCGCCCGCGGTCATCTCCGCCAGCACGGTGCCGACAAAAGCCAGCGTGATGGCGATTTTGAGCGAGCCAAAAAAGTAGGGCATGGAACGCGGCAAGCCGACCTTGATCAGCACGTCCCAGCGCTTGGCGCCCAGCACTCGCAACACGTCTTCCAGCTCGGGCTCCAGCGTGGCCAAGCCGGTGGCCATGTTGACCGTGATGGGGAAGAATGAAATCAGAAAAGCGGTCAGGATGCCCGGGCCCACGCCAATGCCGAACCAGACGATCAGGATGGGCACCAGTGCGGCTTTCGGCACCGCATTAAAGGCCACCAGCAGCGGGTAGACCGCGGCGTAGGCCATGCGGGACGACCCGACCAAAAAGCCCAGCATCACCCCGACCACAATGGAAATGCCAAAGCCGATCAGCGTGACCCAGAAGGTTTTCCAGCCCGCCGCGGCCAGCGGCCCGGCGAACTCGGCCATGGATTGGCCGATGGCCAACGGGCTGGGGAAAATGAACTCGGGAATGGCGAAACCCATGCAGACCAGTTGCCACAGCAGGATCAGGACAAGCGCCAGCAGCACGGGCGCCCAGCGTTCGGTGAGTTGACGGTTCATGCGGGGCTGCCGGTGGTGTGCGCTTGGGTGCCATGGTTCCGCGATGCACCAATATGGCCCCGCAGTTCATGCACGATGTCGGAGAACTCGCGGGTGTAGGTGATTTCCAGGTCGCGCGGGCGCGGCAGGTCGATGGCTTTTTTAACCACAAACCGGCCCGGACTTTTGCTCATCACGTACACCGTGTCGGCCAGAAAGACGGACTCGCGCAGGTCGTGCGTGACCAGGATGACATTAAATTTTTGCTCGGTCCAGAGGTCGCGCAGAATGCACCACAACTCTTCGCGGGTAAAGGCATCGAGCGCCCCAAAAGGCTCGTCCAGCAGCAGCATTTTGGGTTCATGAATGAGAGCCCGACAGATGCTGGCCCGTTGCTGCATGCCGCCTGACAGCTGCCAGGGAAATTTGTCCTCGTAGCCCGCCAGTCCGACTTTTTGCAGCAGCGCCCGGGCGCGTGCTTCGTATTCTTTGCGTTTCGCCTTGAACTGGCTGCGGTAAGGTTCCACGATTTCCAGCGGCAGCAACACGTTGTCCACCGTGGTGCGCCAGGGCAACAGCGACGGTGCCTGAAACGCCATGCCGGAGATTTTCAAAGGCCCGGTGACGGCTTGGCCGTCGATCATGATCCTGCCCATCGACGGCATCTTGAGGCCGGTGGCCAGCTTCATGAAGGTGGACTTGCCGCAGCCGGACGGCCCGACGATGGCAATGAACTCGCCCTGGCGAACCTTGAGGTCGATGGCCTCGACCGCAAAGTGGTTCTGCTGGCGCAGTTCGTCGTTGTAGGCGAGCCAGACGTCCTGAAAATCGACAAACCAGGGGCTGGCGGAGTGTTGCATCATTTTTATATGAGAAATAGGGCTTTAGCCCCCGTCGATAGGGCGTAACTAGCTATTATTAATGTAGCTAATCTGACCCCGCTTATTTTTTTGGCAACACGTCCAACGCGGCCTGCGGGGGCAGGAAGGCGCCATTCCACACGGTGTCGGCGTTGACCCGGGTCTTGGTGTTGAAGGCATCCGACACTTGAGATGCCATCAGGGTGAGGCGCGGTCCCTTGACCTGGCCAAAGCCTTCGGCCCGGGCATCCGGGCTGTTGACGGCGGTGTCGATGGCCAGTTTCAGGCGCCGGGTTTCCAGCGCCACGTTGATGATGCCGTCACGTTGCCGTACCGATTCAATCGCCGCTTCGGGCTTGGCGAGCACCTCTTTCACGCCTTGGGTGAACGCCAGCAGAAAGGCTTTGACCGCCGCCGGATTTTCTTTCAGGATTTTGGGCGACGCAATGATCACGTTGCCGTACAGCTTGACACCATGGTCCGCATAGGGGAACACCAGCACGTCGGCCGCCTTGACGCCGCGAGCTTCCAGATTCAGCAGCGAGGTGAAGGTGAAGCCGGTGATGGCCTCCACATCGCCGCGGGCCAGCATGGTTTCCCGCAGTGGCGGGTCCATGGCGGTCCATTGCACGCCGGTGATGTGGTTGGCCTTGGCGAAAATCGGAAAGGCGCGGCGGCCCGCATCAAACACGGGCGCGCCAAATTTTTTGCCGCTCAGATCGGCCAGCGTCTTGATGCCCGATTTCTTGAGCACCATGACGGAGGCGGGCGTGTTGTTGTAGACCATCATGATGGCGACCGGCTTGCTGGGGGAGTCCGGGTTGTTGGCATGGAACTCCATGAGCGCGGCCATGTCGGCAAAGCCGAGGTCGTAGGTGCCGGAGGCCACCCGGGTGACGGTGCCGCCGGAGCCGTTGCCGGCGTCAATGCTCACGTCCAGCTTGGCGGCCTTGAAGTAGCCCTTGGCCGCCGGCGACAGAAACAAGGCTGCCGGCCCCTCAAAGCGCCAGTCGAGCTGGAATTTGATCGGCGTGTTTTTCGCCTGGGCCAGCCCCAGGGCCGAGGTCGCCACCAGCGCGACGGCCAACTTGAACAGAATGCGTTTACTCATAGAGATCTCCAGCAAGGGCGGACAGTAGGACGGTTTGAATCACCGTCCTACACGCATAAACAGTGCCAAGTAGCCGCTGAGTGGCTTACGTCCCCTGCACGGCGTTCGCCGCGGCCAGTGCCGTCATGTTGACCACCCGCCGTACCGTCGAGGAGGGCGTCAGGACGTGAGCGGGGGCCGCCGCGCCCAGCAGGATCGGCCCCACCGTGACGCCATGTCCGCCCGTGACCTTGAGCACATTGAACAGAATGTTGGCGGCGTCCAGATTGGGGCAGATCAGGAGATTGGCCTCGCCATGCAGCTTGTTGCCCATCAGGGCGGCTTCGCGCATGTCTTCCGACAAGGCGGCGTCGCCTTGCAGTTCACCGTCGCATTCCACCTCGGGCGCCAGCTGACAAAACAGCTCGTGGGCCAGTCGCATTTTGACGGCCGATTTGCGGTTGGAGGAGCCATACATGGAGTGCGAGAGAAAAGCGACTTTGGGTGGCAGGCCAAAGCGCCGGACTTCAGCGGCCGCCATGGCGGCGATGCTGGCCAGTTGTGCGGCGTCCGGGTCTTCGTTGACGAAGGTGTCGGCGATGAACAGGGTGCGCTGCTCCAGCATCAAGGCGTTCAAGGTGGCAAAGCCGGACGCGTCTTTTTTGACCCCGATGACGTCACGAATGTGCTCCAGGTGCACGTCAAAACGCCCCACCAGTCCGCACAGCATGGCATCGGCATGGCCGAGCTTGAGCATCAAGGAGGCAATGATGGTGTTGGAGCGGCGCACGGCAGCCTTGGCGGCGTCGATGGACACGCCATGGCGCCCCATCAGGCGGTGGTAGGTTTCCCAGTATTGGCGGAAACGCGGGTCGTCTTCCGGGTTGACGCATTCCACATCCACCCCCAGCCGGATGCGCAGGCCTGCTTTGGCCAGCCGCGCCTCGATCACCGCGGGCCGGCCGACCAGAATCGGATGGGCCAGGCCTTCGTCGACCGCGACTTGGGCGGCGCGCAGCACCCGTTCGTCTTCGCCTTCGGCATAGGCGACTCGTTTGGCGTCTTTGGCCACGGCTTTGGCGGCGGTGAAGACCGGGCGCATGAACATGCCGGTCTGGTAGACAAAGCGCGACAACTGCTGGCGGTAAGCTTCCATGTCCTTGATCGGGCGCACGGCGACGCCGGACTCTTCGGCCGCCTGGGCGACAGCTGGTGCAATGCGCAAGATCAGCCGCGAATCAAAGGGCGTCGGGATCAGGTAGTCCGGGCCAAACACCAGTTCTTTGCCGGCGTAGGCGGTGGCGACTTCTTCGCTGATGTCGGCCTTGGCCAAGTCGGCAATCTGGCGCACGCAGGCCAGTTTCATGGCTTCGGTGATCTTGGTGGCGCCGCAGTCCAGCGCACCGCGGAAGATGTAGGGAAAACACAGGACGTTGTTGACCTGGTTCGGGTAGTCCGAGCGGCCGGTGGCGATGATGCAATCCGGCCGCACCGCTTTCGCCAGTTCCGGGCGGATTTCGGGTTCCGGGTTCGCCAGCGCCAGAATGATGGGCTGGTTGGCCATGGTTTTGACCATGTCCTGCGTTAGCACGCCGGGCGCGGAGCAGCCCAGAAAAACGTCGGCGCCGTTGACGACGTCGGCCAGCGTGCGCAGAGACGTCTTCTGCGCGAAACGGGCCTTGGATTCGTCAAAGCCGCCCGGGCGGTCTTCATGGATCACACCTTTGGAGTCGCAGACGTAGACGTTCTCGCGTCGCACGCCCAAGCCGACCATCACGTCCAGGCAGGCCAGTGCCGCAGCTCCGGCACCGGAGACGGCGATCTTGACTTCTTCAATGCGCTTGCCGACCAGCTCCAGCCCGTTGAGCAGGGCGGCGCTGGAGATGATGGCGGTGCCGTGCTGGTCGTCATGAAACACCGGAATGTTCATGCGCTCGCGCAATTTCTGCTCGATGTAGAAGCACTCCGGCGCCTTGATGTCTTCCAGGTTGATGCCACCCAGCGTGGGCTCCATGGCGGCAATCATCTCCACCAGTTTGTCGGGGTCGTTCTCGGCCAGCTCAATGTCAAACACATCAATGCCGGCAAACTTCTTGAACAGACAGCCCTTGCCCTCCATCACCGGCTTCGCGGCCAGCGGTCCGATGTTGCCCAGGCCCAGCACGGCGGTGCCGTTGGTGATGACGCCCACCAGATTGCCGCGTGAGGTGTACTCGGCGGCGAGGGACGGGTCGGCTTCAATGTCCAGGCAGGGGTACGCGACGCCGGGTGAATAGGCCAGTGACAGGTCGCGCTGGTTGGACAGCGGTTTGGTGGCGTTGACCGAAATTTTCCCGCGCGTGGGGCTGCGGTGGTAATCGCGGGCGGCTTCGCGCAGGGCGTATTCGGCGGGGGAAAGTTCTTTGCTCATACGGGGTTCCTGTGTTGTTTTATTTAAAGCAATAGGCTACTCGGTGTGCAGCCCTTCTGATAGTCGTTATTGTGCTTACTTGAGCAGGTCGAGCAAGGTGCGGGCAATCACTTTGGTCGCCCGCCGCAGGTCTTCCAGATCGAGGCGCTCATCCGCCCGCTTGGCGTGCGACTCCAGCACGGTGCGCGGTCCGGCTCCGTAGATGACGCCGGGAATGCCCGCCTCGCAGAACAGGCGTACGTCGGTGTACAAGGGCGTGCCCAAGGCCGGAATGTCTTCGCCAAACACTGCTTTGCCATGCTTCTGAATGGCGTCCACCAGCGGCTTGTTGCCCGGCAGCGGCTGCATGGCATGGGCCAGCAGAATGCGCTTGATGTCGACCCGGATGCCGGGTTGTTGCATGGCCGCGTCCAGAATGATCTGGCGCAGCGTGGCCTCGACTTGCGCCGGGATTTCTTCCGGGATCATGCGCCGGTCCAGTTTGAACGTGACACGGCCCGGAATCACGTTGGTGTTGGTGCCGCCTTCAATCAGGCCGACGTTCAGGTACGGGTGCGTGATGCCTTCGACCGACGAGCTGACTTTCTTAAAGAGCGTGTTTTGCGCGTACAAGGCGCTGAGGATGTGCACCGCGGCCTGCAAGGCGTCCACCCCCGAATCCGGAATGGCGGCATGCGCCATCTGGCCATGCACGGTGACTTCCATCTGCAGGCAGCCGTTGTGTGCCGTGATCACCTGGTAGCTGAAGCCGGCGGCAATCATCAGGTCGGGCTGGATGATCTGGTGTTTGAGCAACCAGGCGGGCCCCACTTCTCCCCCAAATTCTTCGTCATAGGTGAAGAGCAGCTCGACGCTGCCGGCCGTGGGTCGGGCCACCGCTTCCAGCGCTCGCACCGCGAAGGCGTAGGTCGAAAAATCGCCTTTGCTCACCGCTGTGGCGCGGCCGTAAATCTTGCCGTCTTCAATCTGTCCTCCGTAGGGCTCTTTGGTCCAGCCTTCGCCGGGAGGCACCACATCGCCGTGCGCATTCAGGAGAATCGTTTGACCCGGCCCGTAGTGGCGGCGCACCAGCAGATTGGTGATGCTCTGCAGGCCGGCGGCCTGCACTTCGGCCTCGGGCACCGGGTATTTTTCGGCGTCCAGTCCCAGCCCATGCAGCAGTTCGGCGGTGCGTTCGGCGTGGGGGGCGTTGTTGCCGGGTGGCGTGTCGGTGGGGACGCGGATCAGTTCTTGCAGGAATTGAAGCTGTTCGTCAAAGTGGGCGTCAATCCAGGCGTCGAGTTGTTCGTAGGGCGTCATTGGGCGAGACTTTCAGGTCGAAATAAAGAGGTCATTCCCGCGCAGGCGGGAGTCCAGGTTGTTGCAGGTCGGAGGCGAGCTGTTGCAGCAGGTTCGAGAAGGCAAGCACGGCCAGTTGCATGTCGTCGCTGGTGGTGGATTCGAGCGGGTTGTGGCTGATGCCGGCGTTCTGTCCGCGCACAAACAGCATGGCTTGCGGAATCACCTCGTGCAACTTCATGGCGTCGTGACCGGCGCCGCTGGGCATGCGGTGCAGCGGCACCCCCAGCGCGCTAACGGCCTGCTCCCAGCGTTTTTGCCACGCTGGCGCGCTGGGGGCGGCGGCGGCCCGCATCGTCTCTTCCAGGGTCGAGCGAACTTGGCGGCGGTTGCAAATATTCTGGAATGACTCAAGCACGTCGCTGACCATGGCATCGCGCTGGGCATCGGTCGGCGCCCGCAGATCCAGTGTGAACTGGCAGCGTCCCGGCACCACGTTGGGGGAACCATGGGGCACCAGGAGTTGGCCGACGGTGGCCACCGAGTCACCATCCTGCGTGGCCCGTTTTTCGGCGGCGAGGAGCAACTCCGCGACGGCCGCCGCCGCATCATTGCGCCGGTTCATCGGCGTGGTGCCGGCATGGCAGGCCGTGCCAATGACTTCGGCCGTGTAGCGCACGCTGCCGTTGATGGAGGTCACCACGCCGAGCGGAAAATCCAGCTCGTTGAGAACCGGACCCTGCTCGATGTGGACTTCGACAAACCCCAGGTAGTCGGCCGGCTGGCGTTGCAGTTGGGGGATCTCGTCCTGTGCCAAACCGGCGTGTTGCATGGCTTCGCGCATTGTGATGCCATCCGCATCCTGTTGATTCAGCCACTCAAAGTCGAACCGACCGATGAGGGCGCTGGAACTCAGGAAGGTGGCCTTGAAGCGTTGCCCCTCTTCTTCGGCAAAGGCCACCACTTCAATCTGAAAAGGCAGACGCTGGCCCTGGCGCGCCAACTCACGGACACAGGCCATCGGTACAAAAATGCCGAGGCGGCCGTCGTACTTGCCGCCGTTGCGCACCGTGTCGAAATGGCTGCCGGTGAGCAAAGTGTTAGGTGTTTCAGGGCTGTAGCCACCGTCGATGTTACGGGTATTGCTATCAGAATAATAGCGTCCGACGACATTGCCGACGGCGTCGCTGTGAACTTCATCAAAGCCGCAGGCCAGCATTCGACTCTTAATCTGCGCGGCGCAGGCGCGGTGCGCCTCGGTCAGGTAGGTGACGGTGAGTTGTCCCTGTTCCTGGTAACCCGCATCACTGAATTGCGCCAGTGCTTCATGCCAGTCCCACACCTCGTTCCCGAGAGTGGGTGTGACGCCGAACTTGTCGTTCAGGCGCAGCTCGGCAATGCGATGGATGTGGCGCAGGCATTCCGCCAATTCAAACTCGGGGTGGCCCAGCAAGCGGCGCTCAAAGGTGGCGATGATGTCGTTGCGGGACAAGCCGGTGCCGCGCGGTCCGCGCACCGCAAGGATGAAGGGAAAACCAAATTTCTCGCGGTACGCGGTGTTCAGCTGCTGGAGGTGGGTCAATTCAGCCGGGCTGCATTGGGTCAAGCCGGCCTTGCTTTGCTCGTGGCTGGATTCGGCTGTCAGGGTCTGGCTGACCATGGCTTGGCCGGCCAGCTCCGGGTGCGCCCGGATGAGCGCCAACTGGGCGTCCCGTCCAGCCGTGGCCACGCTGCGCGCCATGCTGTGTTTCAGTTGGGCCAGCGAGGCAAACGGTCGTGTGGTCAGTGCCTGTTCGGCAATCCAGGGCGAGTGTTCATAGACGCCCGCCAGCAGATGCATGGCCTCGTTGACGGGCGCGGCATTGAGTTGATCCAGGGTCAGGGCCGTTTTCATGGGTGCGCTAGTCCTGGTAAGGGTGGGTTGTTTTCCAGTGTCGGGCAATGTCAATGCGCCGGCAGACCCAGACCCGCTCAAATTTTTCAATGTAGTCCAGAAAACGCTGCAGTGCCGTGATGCGTCCCGGGCGACCCAGCAGGCGGCCGTGCATGCCGATGCTCATCATGCGCGGCGTCGCTTCGCCTTCGGCGTACAAGACGTCGAAGCTGTCCTTTAGGTATTGAAAGAACGGATCGGCGTGGGAGTAGCCCTGCGGCAGCGCAAAGCGCATGTCATTGCAGTCCAGCGTGTAGGGCACGATCAGCTGGGGCACCACCTCGCCATTGGTTTTTTGGACTTTCATCCAGAACGGCAGGTCATCGCCGTAGTAATCGCTGTCGTACTCGAAGCCGCCGTAGTCCGCCACCAGGCGGCGGGTGTTGGGGCTGTCGCGCCCGGTGTACCAGCCGCGGGCGCGTTCGCCGGTGATTTGGGTGAGGATGTCCATGCCCCGCGCCATGTGGTCGCGCTCGGTGGCTTCGTCGATGTTCTGGTAGTGGATCCAGCGCCAGCCGTGGCAGGCTATTTCATGCCCCAGTTCTTTCACCGCATGCACCAATTCGGGGTGGCGTTCCAGCGCCATGCTCACGCCAAACACCGTCAGCGGCAACTGGCGCTTTTCGAATTCGCGCAGGATGCGCCACACGCCCACACGGGAACCATATTCGTAGATGCCCTCCATGCTGATGTGGCGCGCCGGAAAGCTCGGCGGGTTGAACATTTCAGATAAAAATTGCTCGGAACCGGCGTCGCCATGCAACACGCTGTTTTCGCCGCCTTCTTCGTAATTCAAGACAAACTGCAGCGCCACGCGGGCCTGTCCGGGCCACTGGGCGTGGGGTGGCTTGCTGGCGTAGCCAATGAGATCGCGAGGATAGGCGCGCGTGCTGTCGTAGTGGTTCATGATTGCCGGGGAGCCCTTCGTTGTCATGTGGTTCGCTGTGCGTGCATCCAGATTTATTGCCAGTTTAGTGTGCTTGAAGGTGTATACACTTTCAGTTTGCCACGGACGAAGGATGCACCACTATGGGCCTGAGCACACACGTACTGGACACCATGCACGGCACGCCTGCGGCCGGCATGCGCGTTGCGCTTTACTCCACAGAAGGGGAGACGGCGACACTGCTCAAGCAGTTCGTTCTCAATCAGGATGGGCGCAACCCGGATGGCCTGCTGCTTGATAACGACCATCTCCAGCCCGGCACCTACCGTCTGCTATTCGATGTGTCAGGCTATTACCGGGCCCGCGGTGTTGCGCTGCCGGAGCCCAATTTTCTGGGTAAAGTGAGCCTGGATTTTGGCATTGCCGATGCCGCGCAGCACTACCATGTGCCGCTGCTGGTCAGCCCCTGGAGTTATTCGACTTACCGGGGGTCTTGACGCCATTTTCAAGCCGTTGAGGGCCGCGCTGGCCCACACCGTGCCTGCGGTTTGCGCCGCAAGGCTTTACAGTTGTCCTTCGGTCAGCGTGTCGAGTTGGAAGCGGCCACTGCTGTGCCACAGCCAGGTGTCGGTGTAGGTCACGCGGCCCATCCGCACCGGGACCGGAAAGGGGGCGGCAAGGCGGACGGTGCGTTCGATCTCGGCAACGACTTCCGGCGCATGGGTGGGCGCCCGCATCCAGTTGAGGGCGGTGACTTGGCCTTTGCCGTCGACTTCCACCTGCAGCACGCCAATGGCATAGAGCAGCGGTGGCATCTTGCCTTTGAAAATTCGTTGTGTGTTTTGCCCATACAAGTGATTGGCCGCATCACGCCGGTAAGCGCGGGGCGAGGTGGCACCAGAAACGGTCGACTCGGGTGTTCTTGGCTGACCTGACGCAAAGGGTGACTCGCCAGGCGCTGATCCCGGTGGCGCGGACGGGGTCGAGGAACAACCCGCGATGAGGGCGGCAATACCGGCGGCGGTGGCTGCCAGTAACGCATAGAGGCGATTGGTATTCTTGTTCATGTGGCGCCTTGGGTGTGAACGGATTTCTATTGGAGGGGGCAAGCAGCGGTGACGGTTAAATCCGCGAAGCATACTGTGCCCGAAACAACATGGGTTGTGGATTTGTTTTGAGTATCAAAAGGTAATGGTAGCGTGAGTACAACAGACGAATTTCTGGCCCAATTGGCCGATGAAGACGCGATCTTGGTCACCGTGCATGCCGCACGCGGCTCGGTGCCACGCGAAAAAGGCGCCTGGATGGCGGTTTTTAGCCAAAACGCGGTCGGCACGGTGGGCGGTGGTCACCTGGAGTTGTCGGCGCTGGCGGAAGCCCGTCAGCGCTTGCACAGCCGGGCCGGGGAGGGCGAACCGGTACGGCGTTATGCCCTTGGCCCGGCGCTCGGCCAGTGTTGTGGTGGCGAAGTCCATCTGCGTTTTGAGCGGGTACAAGCGGCCAACAGGGATGCCCTGCAACTGCGTTTGGCCGTGACGCGTTACCCGCTGGCCCTGTTTGGGGGCGGCCATGTGGGCCATGCGCTGGTGCACGCGTTCGCTGATTTGCCATTGCAGGTGCGCTGGATTGACAGCCGCCATGAGATTTTTCCGACGCAGCTGCCGTCACACATCACCTGTGAGCAGTCCGACCCGGTGCAGGCCGCCGTTGCCACCTTGGCGCCGGACTCCCGCGTGCTGATCATGAGCTTCAGCCATGCCGAAGACCTGGACGTGGTGGCCGCCTGTCTGACGCGCCAGCGTTTGCGCGCTGATTTGCCCTATGTCGGCCTGATTGGCAGCCAGACCAAATGGGCGACGTTCCGGCACCGGCTTGCGGCGCGGGGTTTTACGCCGCAAGAGTTGGCCCATGTCACCTGCCCGATCGGTGTTCCCGGCATTGCCGGCAAAGCGCCTGCGGTGATTGCGGTGGCCGTCGCGGCACAGATATTGCAAACCTTTTAACTTAGCCAACTTAGCCAACTTAGCCAACTTAGCCGCTAGAGTGGCAGGCACGAATAAGGTTTAAACGCATGGAAAGTTACTACCTCGACTGGGCCAACCTGCTGTTGCGCTGGCTCCACGTCATCACGGCGATTGCCTGGATTGGCTCGTCGTTCTATTTTGTTTTTCTCGACAGCAGCCTCACCGCCCCGGTCGATGACGACCTGAAAAAGCAGGGCGTCAGCGGGGAGTTGTGGGCGGTGCATGGCGGTGGTTTCTACCACCCGGTCAAGTTCAATGTGGCGCCGCCGCAGCTGCCGCCGCACTTGCACTGGTTCTTTTGGGAGAGTTACAGCACCTGGTTGTCGGGCTTCTCGCTGTTCACCGTGTCCTACCTCTGGAGCGCTAGCACCTACCTGATCGACAAGTCGCGCATGGACTGGGCGCCAGCGACCGCCATTGCGGTGGCGCTGTCGTTTCTGGTTGTCTTCTGGCTGCTGTACGACTTGATCTGTCGGCTGTTCGGCCAGCGCAAGCACGGCGACGCCATCGTGGGCGCCCTGGTGTTTGGGCTGGTGTGTATCGCCTCCTGGTTGACCTGCCACTGGTTTGCCGGGCGGGCGGCCTTTTTGCTGGTCGGTGCCATGCTGGCCACCAGCATGAGTGCCAGCGTCTTTTTCTGGATCATCCCGGGGCAGAAAAAGGTGGTGGCGGCGATCAAGGCCGGCGCGCCGGTGGACCCGATCCACGGTCAGCGCGGCAAGCAGCGCAGCGTGCACAACACCTATTTCACCCTGCCGGTGCTGTTTGCCATGCTCAGCGGCCATTACAGCTTTACCTATACGCATCCGCAGAACTGGCTGGTGCTGATTTTGATGATGTTCGCTGGTGCTGCGATCCGCCAGTTTTTTGTCATGCGCCACGGCTACAAGCTGGGGCGCAACGGCAATCCGCTGCCTTACGCCCTGGTGGGGGTGGCGGCCATCGTGGCGGTGATCGTCTGGCTGAAGCCGGCGCCACCAGCGCTGGCCGATCAGGGTGCTATAAATTCAGTAGCTTCTTCCGCTTATTTGACGGGGGTTACAGGTCAAAATGACTATAAATCCTTGCAGGTGGTGCTGGCCCAGCGCTGCTACCAATGTCACGGTGCGCAGGTGCAGATGAAGAACGTGCGGCTGGATTCCCCGCAAAACGTCAAGCTGCATGCCCAAAACCTGTACCAGCAAGTGGTGGTCACCAAGCTGATGCCGATGAACAACGCCACCGGCATCAGCGATGCCGAGCGCCGGCTCATCAAACAGTGGTTCGAAGCGGGCGCCCAGACCGATTGAGTGGGATTTTGTAACGCCCATAACGCGCTTATGCCACGGCGAAGGGCCGGATCGCCGTGACAAACCCTTACAGCTCCAGGCCCTGTGCTTGTCGTCCGACCCGTGCCGGGCAGACGTTGAATACCTATGGGGAATTTTCTCCATGACTTACTCAACGAAGGAATTCACGATGAAGATTCAGACTTTGATGACCGCGCTAGTAATTGCTGCCAGTGGCGCCGCTTATGCGCAAACCGTACCCGCCGTACCTGCCACACCGGCTGCACCCTCCGCACCCGCCCGCACCATGGACTTGAAACCCGTCGCTCCCGCCGCGCAGGTCGTCCAGGATCCGGTGGCGACGCCGGAACTGGACAAACATCAGGCCGAGCAGAAAAAGAGCATCGACAAAGGGGTCGCTGCTGGCCAATTGAACCCCAAAGAGGCCGCTGGTCTTGAGAAGCGTGAAGCCAAATTGGATGCTGCCAAGAAAGTAGCCAAAGCCGATGGCAAAGTCACCAAAAAAGAGCACAAAAAGCTCAAAAACGAAGTGAACCAGAACAGCGAAGCCATTGACAAGCAAAAAGCCGACAAGCCGGTGATTGACGTGGTGAAGTAACGCCGGGGCTATTCATAAAAAAAGGCCACGACTGACAAGTCGTGGCCTTTTTGCTTTGTCAGACCCGAGGCGTCAGGCCGACGCTGCTTCGTGGGCCTTGTCGGCTTCGGTGATGAATGCATCGGCGTAAAACTCGTCCTCGGGCAGGCCCGCCTGATGGGTGTAGGCCGCCTTGGCCGAGTCCACCACAATCGGGGCGCCGCAGGCATAGACCTGGTAGGCCGACAGATCGGGCAAATCCTGCAGCACCGCCTGGTGCACAAAACCGGTGCGCCCGGTCCAGCCATCTTCGGGCAGGGCGTCCGAGACGACGGGCACGTAGCGCAGTTGCGGCATCTCCGTCAGCTTGGCCTTGACCCAGGCATCCATGTACAAGTCGGCCGGGCGCCGACCGCCCCAATAGAGCGTGACAGGGCGCTGGATGTTCTTGAACTGCATGTGCTCAATCAGCGCCTTGAGGGGCGCAAAGCCGGTGCCGGAGGCCAGCAGCACGATCGGTTTGTTGCTGTCTTCGCGCAAAAAGAAACTGCCATACGGCCCTTCCACCCGCAGGATTTCCTTTTCCTTCATCGTGTTGAACACCTGGTCGGTAAATTTGCCGCCCGGCATGTGGCGAATGTGCAGTTCCAGCCCGCCACTTGTGGCCAGCGTGTGGGGTGCGTTGGCCATGGAGTAGCTGCGTCGGGCGCCATCGCGCAGGAGAAATTCGACATACTGGCCGGCGTGGTAGGCAAAGCTGTCGTTGGCCGGCAGCTGCAGTTTGAGCAACATCACATCCGCGGATTTTTTCTCCATCAAGGCGACCCGCGTCGGCATTTTCTTGATCGGAAAAGCACCCTCAGACGTCACCTGGCGCGACTCCAGCACGACGTCGCTCTGCGCCACACCACAGCAGGTCAGGACAAAGCCGTTGGCTTCTTCTTCCTCGCTCAGGGCCTTGCTTTGATGTGGTCCATGCACCACGATGCCTTCAATTTTTTTGCATTTGCAGGAGCCACAGGCGCCATCCTTGCAACCGTAGGGCATGCCAACCCCGGCGCGAATGCCGGCGGCCAAAATGGTTTCGCCGGGGGTGGCGGTGAATAAGCGGCCGCTGGGCTTGACGGTGATCTGGAACCCTGGTGTTCCGGTTTCGCTGCTCGTCATGTTTTCTGTATCCTTAGGCGTTGTTACATTTTTAATAGCCCCGATTTTGCCTCCAAACCCACGCCCCCGAGCCACCCCGTCCCCCAGTCTGTACGCTACGCGTCCTGGCGCCTTGCCGGCGCGCTTTCGCCGTGCCCGTGTTTTGCTCATCGGTTGCGGGGATATCGGGCTGCGGGTGGCGCAAGCTCTGGCCGGCCGGGTGCGCCTGATGGCGCTGACCTCCAGCGGGGGGCGCACTGCTGAGTTACGGGCCCGGGGCATCACGCCCTTGCAGGGCAATCTGGACGCCCCCGACACGCTGCGCCGACTGGCCGGGCTGGCGACGCGCGTCGTGCATCTGGCGCCGCCGCCGGGCGCCGGCTGGACCGACCCGCGCACCCGGGCGTTGACCCGTGCCCTGCGCCGGCGCCGCTTGCCTGATGCCCTGGTCTACGGTTCCACCAGTGGCGTCTATGGCGACTGTCAGAGTGAAGTCGCTATAGAAACAAGAGCGCTTAGGCCAGAAACGACGAGGGCTAGGCGCCGAATTGATGCTGAAAATAGTGTCCGTTTCCTGGGTCGTGCCACGCCGGTGCGCAGCAGTATTCTGCGCATCCCCGGTATTTATGCGCCCGACCGCGACGGCGGCACGCCGCGTGAACGCCTGCTCAAGGGCACGCCCGTGCTGCAGGCTGCCGATGATGTCTACACCAACCATATTCATGCGGACGATCTGGCGCGCGCCTGCATCGCCGCCTTGTGGCGTGGCAAGGCACAGCGCATCTACAACGTGAACGACGATACCTGCCTCAAGATGGGGGATTATTTTGATCTGGCGGCCGATTTGTACGGCTTGCCGCGGCCGCCCCGCGTGCCGAGGAGCACGGCCAAGGAGCAACTGTCCTTGATGCTGTTGAGCTTTATGAGCGAGTCGCGGCGCATGGACAACACCCGCCTGAAAAGCGAACTGCGGCTGAAATTGCGCTACCCGACGGTCGATACCGGCCTCTGAGCGGCAGTCCGGCCCCGCCACTGTGCCATCATCGGCCCGCTTGAATGACTACCTTGGGGAACACCACGATTTTTAACAGCCGCACCGAGCCGATTTTGAAGGCGCATGAACTGGCCTGTCGCCGCGGCGGCGAGTGGCTGTTCGCCGACATGTCGTTTGAGATTTGTCCGGGGCAACTCCTCTGGCTGCAAGGGCAGAATGGCCGCGGCAAGACCAGCCTGCTGCGCTTGCTCGTCGGTCTGGCCGAGCCCGACCGGGGGACGCTCACCTGGCATGGCGAGCCGCTGCGTGAGGCGCCAGACTTCAAGGAAAAGCTGGTTTACATCGGTCACACCAACGGCCTGAAAGATGACTTGACGGTGACCGAATCGCTGCAATTTCTGGCCCGTTTGCACAACCGGGACAGCTCGCCGTTGTCGGTGTCCAGCGCGCTGCACACGCTTGCCATGCAGCATCGCGCGCAGGTACTGGTTCGCACCCTGTCGCAGGGCCAGCGTCGCCGTGTGGCCCTGGCCCGGCTGGCGCTGGAGCGTACGCCCTCGCTGTGGGTGCTGGATGAACCCTTTGATGCGCTGGACGCCGACGGCATCAGGGTCGTCAACCGCCTGCTGCTGGAGCACACGGCGCGCGGCGGCTGTGTCTTTCTAACGAGTCACCTGCCCTTGAGTCTGGACGCGTCTCTTGTCCGTCCGCTTGATTTTCCGCACGGAAGGGCGCCATGAGTTGCAATGGTTTTGTCGCGTTGGCAGCGCGCGATTTGCGGCTGGCGTGGCGCCGACCGGTGGACGCCTGGCTGGCGGTGGTGTTTTTTGCGGTGGCGGCCAGTCTGTTTCCGTTGGGCGTCGGGCCCGAGCCGCAAACCTTGCGCCAGATTGGCGGCGGCGTTGTCTGGGTTTGCGCGTTGTTGTCGACCCTGCTGGCCCTCAACACGCTCTATACCAGTGACTACAACGACGGTTCTCTCGATCAGATGCTGCTGTCGGGTCATTCCCTGGTGCTGCTGGCGGCGGCCAAAGCCCTGGTGCACTGGGTGCTGACCGGTTTGCCATTGGTGGTAGCCGGGCCCGTGCTGGGCTTGATGTTCGACATGAGTCCACGCGGCCTGGCTACGCTGACCCTGACCTTGCTGCTGGGCACGCCCGTGTTGAGCCTGCTCGGCAGTGTGGGGGCCGCGCTGACGCTGGGCTTGCGCAGTGGTGGTGCCTTACTCTTGTTGCTGGTGCTGCCCCTGTGCATCCCGGTATTGATTTTTGGCGCCGGTGCCGTATCCGCCGTGGAGATGGGGATGTCTCCGGCGGGCCACTTGTCCCTACTGGGTGCGCTGCTATTGTTGGCGCTGGTGGGTGCCCCACCGGCCGCGGCGGCCGCGCTGCGCATTTCAGTGCTCTGAAGACTTCCCTCCTCAACGTTTCCATTGCCATGACAAGCTCTCTGCGATTTTTTACCTACGCTTCGCCTCCGCGTTTTTATGCACTGGCCGGGCGCTTGATTCCGTGGCTTTTCGGCCTGACCGGCCTGGTCGGACTGGTGGGCCTGTATGTTGGTTTTTTTGTCGCCCCGACCGATGCCACCCAGGGGCAGGCGTACCGGATTATTTTCATCCACGTGCCCGCCGCCTGGATGTCGATGGTGTTGTACTTGGTCATGGCGGGTTGGGCGACGGTGGGCTGGGCTTTCAACGCCCGCCTGGCGTCCATGGTAGCCCGGGCGCTGGCCCCTACCGGGGCGCTGTTTACGGTACTCGCCTTGTGGACCGGGGCGCTTTGGGGCAAGCCGACCTGGGGCGCCTGGTGGGTGTGGGATGCACGGCTGACGTCGGAGTTGATCTTGCTGTTTTTGTACCTGGGCTACATCGCCCTGGTGGAGTCGATTGACGATACCCGGCGTGCCGACTACGCGGGCGCCTTGCTGGCACTGGTGGGTGCGGTCAATGTGCCGGTCATTTATTTTTCGGTGCGCTGGTGGAACACCCTGCATCAGGGCGCCTCGATCAGCATGAGCGCGGCACCCACGATGGCCCACACCATGCTCAGCGCCATGCTGCTGATGACGGTGGCCTTTTGGGCCTACGCGTTTGCCGTGGTGTTCTTACGGACGCGGGCAATCATCCTGGAGCGTGAGCGGGATGCGGATTGGGTTTTGGCGCTGGCGCGTCAGCGTGCGGGAGCAGGGGAATGAACTGGAACAGTTGGGGCGAGTTTTGGGCCATGGGTGGCTATGGTCTTTACGTGTGGGGCTCTTATGGCCTGTGTGCTGTTGTAGCCGTGCTGGAGCCTCTGTCGGCGAGACGCCGTCTTAAGCGGGCCTTAAGCCAAATCCACGATGCTGGCTAGCAGGAGATCAACATGAAACCTCGTTACCAACGCCTGGCCATCGCTGCCGGCGTCATCACCGTGGTCGGCGTTGCCGTCGCCCTGGTGCTCAATGCCTTCCAGAGTAACCTGGTATTTTTTTACACGCCGACCCAGATCGCCGCCAGCGAAGCCCCTGCGGAGCGCACCTTCAGGCTGGGGGGGCTGGTGGTCGCAGGCAGCGTCAAACGCGAGGGTGTAGCGGTCAATTTCAGGGTGACGGATACCGTCCAGACCGTGCCCGTGCGGTTTGAAGGCATCTTGCCCGACCTGTTCAAAGAGGGCAAGGGCGTCGTCGCCCAGGGGCGCATGCGTGGCGGTGTGTTTGAGGCGCGTGAAGTGCTGGCCAAGCATGACGAAAACTACATGCCACCTGAAGCGGCGGAGGCGCTCAAACGAGCCGCGCAGAGTAAAGAAAAAGTAGCCGCCTCCGTGGTGCTGGAGAAGCGTTGATGATTCCTGAAATTGGTCATTTCATGCTGTGGCTCGCGCTCGGCGTGGCCCTGCTGCTGGGCACTCTGCCTTTGATGGGTGCACAGCGTGGCCGCACCGACTGGATGCAACTGGCTCGTCCTGCGGCCTATGCCTTGTTTGTACTGGTGGCCATCGCCTTTGCCTGTTTGGTGGCGTCGTTTGTCCGGCATGACTTTTCGGTGTTGTATGTCGCGACCAACTCCAACACGGCGCTGCCCTTGCAGTACCGCATTGCCGGGGTTTGGGGCGGCCATGAAGGCTCGCTCTTGTTGTGGGTGGTGATGCTGTGCGTCTGGATGGTGGCCGTGGCACGTTACAGCCAGCATCTGCCGTTGCCGGTGCTGGCGCGCATTCTGGCGGTCATGGGTCTGATTGCCGTCGGCTTTTTACTCTTCATGCTGCTGACCTCCAATCCGTTCGACCGCCTGTTTCCGGTGCCGCCCGATGGCCGCGACCTGAACCCGTTGCTGCAGGACATGGGCATGGTGACGCATCCGCCGCTGCTGTACATGGGTTATGTCGGTTTCTCGGTGGCGTTTGCCTTTGCGATTGCCGCCTTGATCGGGGGTGACCTGGACGCGACCTGGGCCCGCTGGACGCGTCCCTGGACCACCGTGGCGTGGATGTTTCTGACCATCGGCATCGCACTCGGCAGCTCGTGGGCCTACTACGAGTTGGGCTGGGGCGGCTGGTGGTTTTGGGACCCGGTGGAAAACGCGTCGTTCATGCCCTGGCTGGTGGGCACGGCGCTGATCCACTCGCTGGCGGTGACTGAAAAACGCGGGGGCTTCAAGTCCTGGACGGTGCTGTTGGCCATTCTGGCGTTTTCGCTGTCCTTGCTCGGTACATTTTTGGTGCGCTCGGGCGTGCTGTCTTCGGTGCATGCCTTTGCGACGGACCCCCGGCGGGGGCTGTTCATTCTGGTTTTCCTCACCGTGGTGGTGGGCGCGTCATTGGCCCTGTACGCATGGCGGGCGCCCAGGGTGGGTCTGGGGTCGCGCTTTGCCCTGGTGTCCAAAGAGTCGGCGTTACTGGGCAACAACGTCATGCTGGTGGTGGCGGCCGCCGCGGTGCTGCTTGGCACGCTGTACCCGCTGTTGCTTGACGCCTTGGGTCTGGGCAAGCTATCGGTGGGTCCGCCTTACTTTGACACGGTCTTCATGCCGCTCATGGCGCCGGCCATCTTTTTGATGGGGGTCGGCCCGCTGGCGCGCTGGAAAGAAGATCACGTTCCCGCGCTGGCCCGGCGGCTGCTCTGGGCCGCCGGCGTGGCCGTGCTGGCGGCGCTGGCAACCGGCTGGCTGGCCGGGGAGATCAATCTTGTGACCAGCTTTGGCTTGTTGATGGCGTACTGGATTGTGGGTTCCGTTGCCACCGATGTGTGGGGGCGGATGCGCCCTGCCGGTGGCGCCTGGCGCGATGTGCCGCGACGGTTCAAGCAAATGCCGCGGGCCTTGCTGGGCATGATGCTGGCGCATTTGGGAGTGGCGGCTTTTTGTTTTGGTGTTGCGATGGTTAAAACCTATGAAGTGGAACGCGACGTCAAGATGACGGTGGGTGACAGCACCACGGTCAAGGGTTACACCTTCACGTTCAAGGGAACGAGCGAGCTGGAGGGCCCCAACTACGCCGCCGTCAGGGGTTTGGTGGAAGTCAGCCGCGAGGGCCGCAAGCTGTTCGACATGAGCCCTGAGAAGCGGGTCTACCGAGTCCAGCAAAACCCCATGACCGAAGCCGCCATCGATGTCGGATTAACGCGTGATTTGTATGTGTCTCTGGGTGAGCCGGTGGAAGGTGACGCGTGGATTGTGCGGGTCTATGTCAAACCGTTTATTGACTGGATCTGGGGCGGTTGCCTGCTGATGGCCCTGGGTGGTTTGTTGGCGGTAACCGACCGGCGCTACCGGTCAAAGCAGCGCAGTGCGCTGCCGGCGCTGGGGGCCGCTGCTGGCGCGACGACATGAGATACCTGAAGTTTCTGTTGCCCTTGGGCGTGTTTTTGGGTCTGGTCGCTTTTCTGGCGGCGGGTCTCAAGCTCAACCCCAGGGAAGTGCCTTCGCCTTTGATCGACAAGCCCGCGCCGGCTTTTTCCTTGACGCAACTGGAGAATCCGGCCCAAACCATTCGCCGGGACGATTTGCTGGGCAAGGTGTGGATGCTCAATGTCTGGGCTTCATGGTGTGTTGCCTGCCGACAGGAGCACCCGCTGCTGGTTAAATTTGCACAAAGCAAGTTGCTCCCCATTTACGGCTTGAACTACAAAGACAGTCGGCCCGAGGGCTTGCAGTGGCTGGCGCGGTTCGGTAATCCGTATGACGCTTCTTTGTTTGACCAGGACGGGCGTGTTGGCATTGACTGGGGGGTGTACGGCGTGCCGGAGACTTTCATCATCGACCGTCAGGGCGTGGTTCGTTTCAAACACATCGGGCCACTCACGCCGGATGTCATTCGCTCGCGCATCGAACCTTTGGTGAGGCAACTCAATGGCTAAGTTGATGTGGGTTTTGTTTTTTTCGGCTTTTGCCCTGCTCGGCCACGCGAAGGAAGCCGTGCTGGTAGCAAAAGACCCGGTGTTGGATGCTCGCATGGTGCGCATCACCTCCGAATTGCGTTGTCTGGTCTGTCAGAACCAGACCATTGCCGATTCGCACGCCGCGCTGGCGGTGGATTTGCGCAACCAGGTGATGGAGCAGCTGCAGCAGGGCCAAAGTGACCAACAGATCATCGATTACATGACCGCCCGGTATGGAGATTTTGTGCTGTATCGGCCGCCCTTGAAGGCGAGTACCGTGGTGCTGTGGTTTGGCCCCGGGCTGCTGCTGCTGATCAGTTTGGCCGCCCTGTTTGTGGTCTTGCGGCGACGCAGCCGCCTGCCGCCTGAGGCCTTCGATCCAGATGAACCCGAGACGCCCGGCCCAGCAGCGCCTCGCCATTGAAGCCGTTCTTTTATTTCAGTCACCAGATTTCCTAAGGCCTCCATGACGACTTCAGCTGCCCCCGTCGCGTTTGACATCACGGCGGTCAAACGACAACTACAAGAGCTTCAGGAACTCCACGCCTCGGGGGCCTTGTCACGAGAGTTTTACGAGGAAGGCCGGACGCGACTTGAGCGCCGCATTCTGGATGGGGTGCTCCAGGAGGCGCCAGCGGTTGAGCGTGCTGGGGCTCCAACAGTTCAGCCGCTGACGCGACCCTCATGGCAGTTGTGGGCCACGCTGGCGGGGGTGGTGCTTCTCGTGGCTATCCTCGGCTACAGCTGGACCGGTTACTCATCCGCCCGCTTGACGGACAGCACCGGCGGTGGGGCTGCGGCCGCCGGGGAAAAAACCCATGCCAGCGATGTTGACCAGATCAGCGCGATGACCGAGAAGCTGGCAGCGAGACTGCAGGACAAGCCGCAGGATGCCGAAGGCTGGGCCATGTTGGCGCGCTCCTACAGCATGCTGGGCCGCAACCCCGAGGCCATCAACAGCTATGAAAAAGCAATTGCCTTGAGTGGCGATGACGCCGTGTTGCTGGCGGATTACGCGGATGCCCTGGCCGTCAAAAACAATCGCCGCCTGGCGGGTGAGCCCATGAAGTGGGTGGCGCGCGCCCTCAAGAGCGATCCGCACAATCTCAAGGCGCTGTCGCTGGCGGGTGCCTATGCGTTTGAAAAACAGGACTACGCCAGTGCAGTGAAGTACTGGGAGCAGGTCGTGCAGTTTGGCGCTGCGGATAACCGTCTGGTCGAACAGGTTCAATCCAGTCTGGTCGTCGCACGCGAACTCGCGGCTTCTTCAACTGCAAGCCCGCCTTCACCACGCTGAGTGTGTCTGGGCAAAGTGCTCGGCGAGGAAATCGATGAGCGCACGCACCTTCGGCGAGACGTACTTGCGGGTCGGGTAGATCGCGTAAATTCCCAGCTCGAGGGAGCGAAATTCGGGCATCAGTTCCACCAGCGTGCCCGCCGCGAGATCGTCCCCCACCAGAAAAGTTGGCTGCAAAATAATGCCCTGATGCGCCAGTGCCGCTGCACGGCAGGTGTCGCCGCTGTTGGTGTGCATGCAGGGCCGAGTCTTCACGCTGACCAGCCCTTGCGGCCCGTCGAAATGCCACTCGTCTTTGGTGGACCAGTAGCGGTAGGAAATCACCGTGTGTTCCGCCAGCTCGGCGGGATGACGTGGCACCCCATGCACCTTGAGGTAGACGGGAGAAGCGCAGAGCACCATGAGGGTGCTGGCCAGACGTTTGCTGATCAGCGTTGAACTGGGCAAGGTCGCGATCCGGATCGCCACGTCGTAACCCTCTTCGACCAGATCCACCACGCGGTCCGCCAGGGTCACATCCAGCGAGACGTTCGGATAGCGGCTGAGAAACATCCCCCACAGTGGCGCCAGATGGCGGATGCCGAAGGTGACCGGTGCGTTGACCCGCAGCAGACCGCTGGCAGCACCGGTGCGCGAGGTGATTTCAGCCTCGGCCTCGTCGACCCCGGCCAGCAGTTCCTTGCTGCGCGCGTAAAACACCTGGCCTTCTTCGGTCAGGGAGAGCCGCCGCGTCGTGCGCTGCAAGAGCCGCACCCCCAAGCGCGTTTCCAGGTCGGCGACGTAGCGCGATACCGCCGCTTTGGAGACGTCCAGCGCATCGGCCGCCTTGACGAAGCTGCCGGCGTCGACGACGGCATTGAAGGTTTGCATTTCCAGGAATCGGTCCATTGTGCTTTTTATTGAAACAATGTATCTAATTTTAGGCTGTTTATCTCAGCTTAAAAGACGAATAAAGTTCGGTCACTGCATGAAAAGCTTGCCTCACCGTCGCTCAACCGATGGTTCAACGACAACCCAAGGACACTTTATGAACCTGGCTCCAGTTTTTTTTATCTCCCACGGTGCGCCGACCTTTGCCCTCGAACCCGGCGTGCTCGGCCCCCACCTGCAGGCCTTGGGTCAGCAACTGTCGGGCGTCACGGCGGTGCTGGTGGTATCGCCGCACTGGCAGACCCGGGACGTCACCGTCATGACGACGGCCGCCCCGGAGACGGTTCACGACTTTGGCGGTTTTCCCGCCAAGCTCTACCAACTGCAATACCCCGCCAGCGGTCACCCGCCGTTAGCCCGAGAAACGGTCCAGTTGCTTTCGGAGGCCGGTTATGGCGTTGCTGTGGATGAGCGGCGCGGTCTGGATCACGGCGCCTGGGTGCCGTTGCGCCACCTGTTGCCCGAGGCCAAGGTGCCTGTTTTTCAGGTGTCGATGCCCCATGCGCTGGACACGGCCAGTGCCTTCAAGCTCGGCCAGGCACTGGCGTCGATGCGGCAACGCGGCGTGCTGATCGTGGCCTCTGGCAGTCTGACGCACAACCTCTACGAGTTTCGCCAGTCGGGAACGAGCGAGGCGGCCTATGCCCGCGAGTTCACGCACTGGACTCGCCAAGCCGTCGTCAATCACCAAGTCGAGCAATTGCTGGCCTACCGTCAACTGGCGCCGCATGCTGAACGGGCCCATCCCACCGAAGAGCACTACCTGCCCTTGCTGGTCGCCTTGGGGGCGCGTGGTAACGCGGAAGTCGCGCACGTCATCGAGGGCGGCATCACCAACGGCGTGCTGTCGATGGAGTCTTATGTCTGGGGCTTGCCGAATGGGCATGCCGCCACAATCATCTCTTGAACAGGAATTTCACCATGACCAGTTTGCACAACTCGATCAGTTCGTTGCAGCAAGATGCGGCCTTTGACTTGGCCTTTCGTCTGCGGCAGCCCGTGCCCGTCAAGCCGAAGGCGTGCGTGCTGCTGCTACACGGCGTGGGCGGCAGCGAGATGAATCTCGCGGACCTGGCAGCGTCGATGGACCCGGACACGCTGGTCGTGCTGCCACGCGGTCCGCTGGAATTTGCATCGGGGCAGTTCGGCTGGTTTCGCGTCACCTTCAGCGCCAGCGGCCCCCGCATCGTGGCCGCAGAAGCCGAACAAAGCCGCCAGGCCTTGATCCGCTTCGTCGGGCAGCTGCAGACGGCCTACGGTATCGCCCCGCAGAACACGTTGATCGCCGGCTTTAGCCAAGGCGGCATTCTCAGCGCCAGCGTGGCACTGAGCGCGCCCGAGCGGGTCGCCGGCTTCGCGGTTCTGTCGGGTCGGATCTTGCCCGAGCTCGAACCGCACCTCGCCAAGAAAGCGCAACTGGCGCACCTGCGTAGTTTCATTGCGCACGGCGAGTACGACAGCAAGCTGCCGGTGATGTGGGCGCAGCGCTCGGACCAATGGCTAAGCAACTTGGGCGTGGCCCATGCGATCCACCTCTATCCGATTGCGCATGAGATCAGTGCAACGATGCAAGCGGACTTTCTTGCATGGGTCAGCGCCCAGACCCCGATCGAAACCAGCATCCGTCTGCGCTACCGCGCCCTCAGATCGGGCGTGCCGCAGGGCACGCCCATCACGGTGCTGCATATTGGCGCAAATCAAACCACCATTGCTGCCGGAACTGGCGAAGAACCGGCCGCGACGCTGCAACTCGCCATCGGGGCTGAAAAAACAGCGGCCGATTTTTTCAAGCACCATCCGCCCACGCCGGCTGAACTGGAAAATGCCATCATGGCGGTTGAGGATGAGGTGACCCGCGCGCGAACACTGATCGCCAACGATTCAATCCTTGTGACGACGGATGCCGCCATCCGCGAGATCGCACTGATCGCGGGCGTCCCTGATCAAGCAGAATTGAGCCTGTCACTCGATGTGATGGAACGAACATTTGAACGGCTGGCGCAGGTCACGCTCGGCAGGCCGGCTTCGAGCGAAGGCATGCCCGCCAGCGCCGCCTTCGCTGCAACGCTTCTGATCCTGCGCGAGTTCATGCACCATCTGCAGTTTTCATCGATCACCGTGAAAGCCTGACTCACCGCGTAACTGCGTGGCGAACGTTAAACATGAGCGCCATGATTGATCTCAAGTTCGAGCGGGCCGCGTCGGATCAAGATGAAAAGTCAGAGCAAGACTCTTAAACGGAGGTGTCGAAATGGCCAAGCGCTCTTATCCCTTGTCCAAGGTCTACGGTCTTCTTGAGCCGGGCCCGGTGGTATTGCTCACCACGATGCACAAAAGCAAGGCCAACGTGATGCCCATGTCGTGGCACACCATGATGGAGTTTGAGCCGCCGCTGGTGGGGTGCATCGTCAGCGGGAACGACTTTAGTTTTGCTGCGCTCAAGGCGACGCGGCAGTGCGTGCTCAACATCCCGACCGCAGAGTTGGCCACCCAGGTGGTGGGCTGCGGCAATACCTCGGGCCAAAGTCTGGACAAGTTCAAAGCCTTTGGTCTGACGCCCGTGCCAGCGGCGCTGGTGACCGCGCCGCTGATTGCCGAGTGCTACGCCAATCTGGAATGCCGGGTGGTCGATACGCGGCTGTTGAATCGCTACAACTTCTTCGTGCTGGAGGTGCTCAAGGCCTGGATCGACCCGGCCTGCAAAGAGCCGCGTACGCTCCATCACCGGGGCAAGGGCGTTTTCATGGTGGCGGGCGAAACGATCAAGCTGCCCTCCAAGATGAAATAGCGGGCGGCGTCAGGCCCGCGTTTGTTGGTCTGGGCGCATAAGAATAAACACGGTCAGCGCGGCAAAGGCGAGACCGGCCGCCAGCAGGAACGCGCTGGCCGGGTGCAGCAGCCACAACGCGCCAGCAAGCAACGATGCCGGCAGGTACAAGAGGCCCGTCACAAAATTGTAGAGTCCAATCGCGGACGCGCGGCGCTCCTGCTCCAGATCCGCGATAAATGCTTTGCTTTGGGCTTCATCGATGGCAAAGAAAACGCCATAAGTGATAAACAGGACAATAAGCTGCCATTGCGCGGCGGCGAATGCGAAGCCGAGGCTCATCAGCAAATAAATCAGGTAGCCCAGCATGATCATGTGGGCCCTTCCAACCCTGTCGCCCAGCTTGCCTATCAGCGGTGCTGCAACGACGAATGCAATATTGAACAAGGCGTACAGCAGCACGATGTCCTTGACGGCAAAGCCGACGCTGTGGGCGCGCAACAGCAGAAATCCGAAACTGAAATAGGCCAACGAAAAAATCCCGGCCGGGATCAGGTAGCGCTTGAACCCCGGGCTGAGCACCGCCCAGGTGTCGAACATGTTTTCGCGCGGGTGCTGCACCCCGGGCTGATCCTTGATGCGGCTCAACACCACGATGCTGAGCAGGGCCGGAACCAGCGCCACCCAGAACAGCACCCGAAACGTCGAAGCCCCGTCGCCAAGCCACGACAGCAGACCATACGCGACCAGCGGGCCGAGTACCGCGCCGGACTTGTCCAGTGCCTTGTGCACGCCGAACGAATAGCCCCGGGTGTCCTTGTCGGCCACGGCCGATAGCCAGGCATCACGCGGTGGTCCCCGGAAGCCCTTGCCCAAGCGCTCAATGACCCGAAAGACACTGAGGCCCGCAACAGAGCTGCTGATCAGCAGAATAATTTTGGCCAGTGTCGAAAATCCATAGCCGGCCAGCGCGAAGACTTTGCGTTTTCCGGTCCGGTCTGACAGCCAGCCCGCGAAGTAATTCAAGGAGGAGGCGGACAAGTCGGCCAGTCCCTCGATCATGCCCAGCAAAGCCGCCGAGGCCCCTGCCATCGTGGTGAAGAAAACCGCAAAGACCGAGAAAATCATCTCGGAACTCAGGTCGGTCAAAAAGCTCACCAACCCCAACTTGAGGACATCGGGGTGTACGCCAAACTTCTTGACGGAAGAATCAGGTGGAGTGGGGTCCATCATGGCGGTGCTTGGGGGCATGGAGCAGTGGTTCCAGGCAACGGTACATCTATTTTTATGTTGATGCTTTGCGCTTTGGCAGTGGCTGGCTTGGTTTGTGACTTGACTGCAGTCAAGGGTGGTGTCTTTACGCCAATCCGCCCCAGAAGTTAAAAGTCTGATGCAGTGGTTTTTTCTCTGACCCACCGCTTCAATGCATGTGGGTTTCCACAATTGAAATTGACAATTCTGGGGCTTACAGTGTTATTTCATCAACGTAACCGGCCCAGCTCATGACTTCATCCAAAGCGGCGCAAAAGCGTCCCCTCTATAAATCCCTCTATATTCAGGTGCTGACGGCCGTGGTCTTGGGCGTCTTGCTGGGGCATTTTTACCCGCAACTCGGGGCCGATATGAAGCCGCTGGGTGATGGTTTCATCAAGCTGATCAAGATGATCATCGCGCCCATCATTTTCTGCACGGTCGTTATCGGCATTGCCGGCATGGAAGACATGAAAAAGGTCGGCAAAACGGGTGGTTTGGCCCTGCTCTATTTTGAGGTGGTCAGTTCGCTGGCGCTGATTGTGGGTCTGGTCATCGTTAATTTGCTCCAGCCTGGTGCGGGCATGAACATTGATGCCGCAACCCTGGATACCAAGAGCATTGCTTCCTACACGGCGCCCGGCAAGATGGTGGGTACCGTTGATTTTCTGCTGAACATCATTCCGACCTCGGTGATCGATGCCTTTGCCAAAGGTGAGATCCTGCAGGTGCTCCTGTTCGCGGTGTTGTTTGGCTTTGCACTGCACAAGTTTGGTGGACGCGGCACGATGGTGTTTGATCTGATTGAGAAAACATCCCATGTGCTGTTTGATATTGTCGGCATCATCATGAAGCTGGCCCCGGTGGGCGCCTTTGGCGCGATGGCCTTTACCATTGGCAAGTACGGCGTCGGTTCCCTGTTTTCACTGGGCAAGCTGATGGGCACGTTTTATCTGACCTGCCTGATATTTGTCTTTGTCGTGCTGGGCACCATTTCCCGCTTGCATGGTTTCAGCATCTGGAAGTTCGTCAAGTACATCAAGGAAGAACTGCTGATTGTGCTGGGCACCTCCTCTTCGGAGTCCGTGTTGCCACGCATGATGGAGAAGATGGAAAACCTGGGCGCCAAGAAAACCTGCGTTGGTTTGGTGATTCCTACCGGCTATTCGTTCAACCTGGATGGCACCTCCATTTACCTGACCATGGCCGCGGTTTTCATTGCCCAGGCCACCAACACGCCCATGACCTTGATGCAAGAAGTGACGCTGCTGGCGGTGCTGATGCTCACCTCCAAAGGAGCCGCGGGCATCACGGGCAGCGGTTTCATTGTGCTGGCCGCCACCCTGTCGGCGGTAGGTACCGTTCCCGTCGCCGGCCTGGCGCTGATTCTGGGTATCGACCGCTTCATGTCCGAGGCGCGCGCGCTGACCAATCTGGTTGGCAACGGCGTCGCCACCCTTGTGGTCGCCAAATGGACCGGTGAACTCGACACCCAGCGCCTGCATGCCGGTTTGAACAACGAGACCTGGACTGAAGCGGATGCGCCTGAAGTGATGCTGGATCAAAAAGTGGCGCACATGGCCGTCGGCAAAAAAGCATAAGGCGCGGGCGCTGAGTCGATCCCCCATCGGGCATCAACGCATCTTCTGGCCGTCAGGACAACCGCAAAAATTGCGCCTGCGCGCTATCATGGTTTCGTGCTGAATCAGTTCGGCCCAACCAGCGCTGCCCCGTTCTAGCGGGGCTAGTGCGATCTACAGGATGCGGCCAATCAAATGTATTACGGGGAAAAGTTCAACGCTTTGACCCATCTCGTCGGCGCTGTGCTGGCGCTGGTCGGCACCATTGTGCTCATCGTGCTGGCCGGGCAAACCGGCGACCCGTGGAAAGTGGTGAGCTTCTCCATCTACGGCGTGACGCTGGTGTTGCTCTACAGCTTCTCGGCGGCTTATCACAGCTTTCGCGGGCGCGCCAAGGACATCCTGCGCCAGCTGGACCACCACAGTATCTATCTCTTGATTGCTGGCAGTTACACCCCGTTTTGCCTGGTGACGTTACGCGGCCCCTGGGGTTGGTCGCTGCTCGGCTTGGTCTGGGGGCTGGCCGCGTTGGGCAGCCTGCTGGAACTGAGGCCGCAACGTGGGGCCCGGCCGCTGTCCGTGCTGATCTATGTCGTGATGGGCTGGGTGGCCTTGGTGGCCCTGGTCCCCATGCTGAAGGTGCTGGGGTCAACCGGCTTTGCCTGGGTCGCGGCTGGGGGACTGTTCTATACGGTCGGCATCGTCTTTTATGTACTGGACACCCGCCTCACCCACGCGCATGGCATCTGGCACCTGTTTGTACTGGCGGGCAGCGCCGCCCATTACGTTGCGATCTGGCGCTATGTGCTGTGAGCCGCGAAGAACAACAGTTGAGCCATCCCCGCTCCTTGTCAGGGATTTGCCTGCACGGGCACGCGCAAATCGTCCAGGTAATCCTGCCTGATGTTCACGGTGCATTCCACCCCCAAGGCGCTGTAGTGCTTGGCCAGCCAAGCGCGTGCATGGGACTGACCCAGGTCGCGCAGCGCGTGAATCAGGCTTGCGCTGGTTGATGTTTTGGTTGATCCCGCGAAAGCCTCCAGCGCCTCGCCACCGTCAATGCGGTGCATCAGAATGTCTTTGTAGTGCGCGGGGTCGAGTTTGCCTTCGGCCAGCAAACGTTTCACAAAATCAATGGCGCGCATCTCGGCGATCAGGCCCGCGTTAAAGGTGACTTCGTTGATGCGGTCCACGATCTGGGCATTGGTGGTCGGCAGCTTGTCGCGCTTGATCGGGTTGATCTGCACCAGCAAAATATCGCGGCTCTGGCAGTTATAGATCAGCGGATGCATGGCCGGGTTGCCTGAATAGCCGCCATCCCAAAAATGGTCGCCTTCAATCTCGACCGCCTTGAAGGCCATCGGTAGGCAGGCGGAGGCCATGACGGCGTCTGCCGTCAGGCGCTTGCCTGTGAAAACCTCGGCCTTGCCGGTGGAAACACGCGTGGCCACCACAAATACCTTGAGCGTTTGCAGACGGGCCAAACCCTCAAAATCGATCTGACTCTCCAAAAACTTGCGCAAAGGGTTGATGTCAAACGGGTTGCTCTGGTACGGTGACACGGCGCTCGACCAGAAGCTGGTCATGGCATTGGCCCACACGGCGGTGGGCGAGTTGCCGTCGATATCCCGGCCGAACAAAATATCAAACGGTGTGCGCTGCGCCTCGGACATCGCGCCCATGTCGACAATGCCGTTCCAGAAGTTGGCCAGTGCTTCGCGCGCCGCCTCGCGTGGATCACTCTTGGCTTGTGTCTGGGCTTGGGCAAACCCGTGCGCCAGCGCCACCGCATTCATCGCCCCGGCGCTGGTGCCGCTGATGCCTTCCAGGTCGATGCGACCATCTTCGAGCAGCGCATCCAGCACGCCCCACGTGAACGCACCATGCGAACCGCCGCCCTGAAGCGCCAGATTGATCCTGGGGAAATTTTTGCTGGATGACGTATCGGATGGGTTGTTCAGAGTTGAATTCATAAAGGAAGGTTAACAAGAGTCGACATCAGCAGGCCTGCTGCACCGCGCCGTGGTGGGAGCAAGGTCAAAAGAACATATTTTTTTGCAGTTGACCGTCTAAATATTTTTTTAATTTTATTTTTACGAAAGTCTGCCAACCGCCAGAAATGAAAAAATTGGGGAATGACTTGAAGCTAAGTCGATCAGAAAAATGATCAGAACAAGGATTCCGGCAAAAACAATGCTGATTGTTGATGCGGAAATTGCTTCCAATCCCATAGCTGAGAAGCTATGGTGCCCGGGGCCGGAATCGAACCGGCACGCCTTGCGGCGGGGGATTTTGAGTCCCCTGCGTCTACCAATTTCACCACCCGGGCAGGAAGAAGCGAAGAACGAAATTATGGCACAGTGTGGGCTATGAAATACCCAACTATTGAAGATTCAATCGGAAAAACACCTTTAGTGATGCTGCAACGCATCGGTACGGCGGAATATTCCGCCCGTGGCAACGTCATTTTGGGCAAATTGGAGGGAAACAACCCGGCCGGCTCGGTCAAAGACCGGCCGGCTTTGTCCATGATCCAGCGGGCGCAGGAGCGCGGCGAGATCAAACCGGGCGACACCTTGATCGAAGCGACCTCGGGCAACACCGGCATTGCGCTGGCCATGGCGGCAGCGATCAAGGGCTACCGCATGATTTTGATCATGCCGGAAGATCTTTCCATCGAGCGCGCCCAAACCATGAAAGCGTTTGGCGCGGAATTGATTTTGACGCCCAAGAGCGGCGGCATGGAGTACTGCCGAGATCTGGCCGGGCAGATGCAGCGCGACGGCAAAGGGTTTGTGCTCGACCAGTTTGCCAATGCCGACAACCCCCGCATTCATTTTGAAACCACCGGCCCGGAAATCTGGGCCGACACCCAGGGACGGGTGACGCATTTTGTCAGCGCCATGGGCACCACCGGCACCATCACCGGCGTGTCGCAATTTCTGAAAGAGAAGAATCCGGCGATCCAGATCATTGGCGTGCAGCCCAACGAAGGCTCGCGCATTCCGGGCATTCGCAAGTGGCCGCAGGAGTATTTGCCCAAAATCTACAACCCCGCCAATGTCGATGAGTTGATGTATGTGAGCCAGGAAGACGCCGAAGACATGTGCCGGCGACTGGCGCGCGAAGAAGGTATTTTTGCCGGCATTTCGGCGGCGGGTGCCTGCTGGGTGGCGCAAGAGATTGCCAAGCGGGAGGCCAATGCCACCATCGTGTTCGTCGTCTGCGACCGCGGCGACCGTTACCTTTCCACCGGCGTCTTCCCCGCTTGATTTTAATAAAAATGACCGCTAGCCTTCTTGGAATAAGCGCAGTAAGCTATTTAATGTGTAGCAATAAGGGTTCTTCATGACCGAGGGTTTCAGGTTTTGTCCACAATGCGCTGCACCCCTGGCGCTGGTTACGCAGGCTGAAGATGGGGGCGACAAAGAGCGCCTGCGCTGCGTGGCCTGCGGCTTCAGCCACTGGAACAATCCGACGCCGGTGCTGGCGGCCGTGGTGGAGTACCAGGGCAAAATTCTGCTGGCGCAAAACGCGGCCTGGTCGGGCAAGATGTTTGCCCTGATCACCGGCTTCATGGAAGCGGGAGAATCGCCGCAGGACGGCATTGCGCGTGAAATCAAGGAAGAAACCAGTCTGGAGGCCATTGCACTGGACCTGATTGGGGTCTACGACTTTCAGCGTATGAACCAGGTCATCATTGCCTACCATGCGCTGTGCCAGGGTGACGTGAAGCTGTCCCCGGAACTGGTGGACTACCGGCTTTTTGAGTTCGATCAGGTGAAGTGCTGGCCGTCGGGCACCGGCTATGCGCTGGCCGACTGGTTGCGCGCGCGCGGGCATGCGCCGCAATTTATGGCGTTCCCGCCGCGGGACTGACGCCAAGGTCTCTAAAATTACCCTAATTTCAAGGAACTTTGATGCACATCGACAAAGAGCTCGACGCTCGCGGCCTGAACTGCCCGCTGCCCATTCTGAAAGCCAAGAAGGCGCTGGCCGACCTGCACAGCGGGCAGACCCTGCGCGTGGTCTCGACCGATGCCGGCTCGGTACGTGACTTTCAGGCGTTTGCCAAGCAGACCGGCAACGAACTGCTGGAGCAGCAGACGGTGGGGACCGACTTTATCCACGTTATGCGCCGCCGCTGAGCTGAAACCATAAAAAACGGCGGCCTCCAGTCTTGGAGGCCGCCGTTTTTTTGTGCTTGATCCGCTGGAATTAGCCCAGGCGTGCCAACTGATCCTTCACCTTGAGCAAGGTGGCACCAAAGTCGGCCATCCGTTTGCGTTCCAGGTCAATGACGGCGGCCGGTGCCCGGGCGACAAACGCTTCATTGCCGAGCTTGCCTTCGGTTTTAGTGATTTCGCCTTCCAGTCGCGCCACTTCTTTGCCCAGGCGCAGTTTTTCAGCGGCAACGTCAATTTCCATGAACAGGCAGATGCGCGCTTCGCCCACCACCGCCACCGGTGCCGCTTGCGCGGCAGCGGCCCAAGTGGCCTCGTCGTCAAACACCCGCACTTCATTGAGCTTGGCCAGCGCTTGCAAGACCGGTGCCGATTGTTTCAGGAACGCGGCCTCCGTCGCGTCGGTGGCAATCACAAACAGCGGCAAGCGGGTGGCGGGCGACACGCTCATCTCGCCGCGCAGGTTGCGGCAGGCATCCACCAGCAGCTTGAGCTTGCCGACATAGGCCAGTGCCGCGTCGTCAATGCGCTCGGGCTGACAGACCGGGTACTCGGCAATCGAGACCGATGCACCGGCACGACCCGCGACCGGCGCCACTTTTTGCCACAGCTCTTCGGTCACGAACGGAATCACCGGGTGCGCCAGGCGCAGGATGGTTTCCAGCGTGCGAATCAGGGTGCGGCGGGTGGCGCGTTGTTGCGCGTCCGTGCCTTGTTGAATCTGCACCTTGGCAATTTCCAGGTACCAGTCGCAGAACTGGTTCCAGACAAAGTCATAAATCGTGCTGGCGACGTTGTCCAGGCGGTATTCTTCAAAACCTTTCGCCACTTCGGCCTCGGTGCGCTGCAGCAGCGACACGATCCAGCGGTCGCACTGGCTGAAATCGAGGTAGGCCGCGGCCGGGCCGCCGACGGCACACTCCTCTTTGGTGTGTTCGTTCAAGCCGCAATCCTGGCCTTCGCAGTTCATCAGGACAAAACGGCTGGCGTTCCACAGCTTGTTGCAGAAATTGCGGTAGCCCTCGCAGCGCTTGGAGTCGAAATTGATGCTGCGACCGAGGGAGGCGAGCGAGGCAAAGGTGAAGCGCAGCGCATCGGCACCAAAGGCCGGGATGCCGACCGGGAACTCTTTCTCGGTGTTCTTGCGCACGGCCGGTGCGGTCTCGGGCTTGCGCAGGCCTTCGGAGCGCTTCACCAGCAACTCGGGCAGCGCAATGCCGTCGATCAAATCGACCGGATCGAGCACATTGCCCTCCGACTTGCTCATCTTCTTGCCCTGCGCGTCGCGCACCAGGCCGTGGATGTAGACATGCTTGAACGGCACCTGGCCGGTGAAGTGCTTGGTCATCATGATCATCCGGGCGACCCAGAAGAAGATGATGTCGTAGCCGGTTACCAATACGGAGCTGGGCAGGTACAGGTCGAAATCCTGCGTCTTTTCCGGCCAGCCCATGGTGCTGAAAGGCACCAGCGCGGACGAA
Source organism: Rhodoferax sp. (assembly GCF_012927445.1). Lineage (GTDB taxonomy): Bacteria > Pseudomonadota > Gammaproteobacteria > Burkholderiales > Burkholderiaceae_C > Rhodoferax. The sequence continues at coordinate 495,162 of NZ_JABBPD010000004.1, read as the reverse complement.
TACCAGGTGTCGAGCACGTCTTCATCGCGGCGCAGGGTTTTGCCGGGGGCTTTGGCTTGCGCTTCTGCCTCGTTGCGCGCCACGATGACGGTGCCGTCCTCAAGGTACCAAGCCGGAATCTGATGCCCCCACCAGAGTTGGCGGCTGATGCACCAGTCCTGGATGTTGTTCATCCACTGGTTGTAGGTGTTGACCCAGTTCTCCGGCACAAACTTGACGTCGCCGGACTGCACGGCGTCAATCGCTTTTTGCGCGATCGATTTGCCGGTCGGGTCGATCGGGCTGACCTTGGTCATGGCGACAAACCACTGGTCGGTCAGCATCGGCTCGATCACCTGGCCGGTGCGGGCGCAGCGCGGCACCATCAGTTTGTGTTTTTTGATCTCGACCAGCAGTTCCAGTGCTTGCAGATCGGCCACGACTTTCTTGCGGGCGACAAAGCGGTCCAATCCCTGGTAAACCGCAGGTGCCAGTTCGTTGATCTTGGCGTCCAGCGTCAGCACGCAAATCATCGGCAGCTTGTGGCGCTGGCCGACGGCGTAATCGTTCTGGTCGTGCGCGGGCGTGACTTTCACCACGCCGGTGCCGAAGGCTTTGTCGACGTAATCGTCGGCGATCACGGGGATGGTGCGGTCGCACAAGGGCAGGGTGACGTGCTTGCCGATCAAATGCATGTAACGCTCGTCTTCCGGGTGCACCATCACCGCCACGTCGCCCAGCATGGTTTCCGGCCGGGTCGTGGCGACCACCAGGCCGGTGGCCATTTCGCCACCGACCAGTTGTGGACCATCGGCAAACGGGTAGCTGATGTGCCACATGAAGCCGTCTTCTTCTTCGCTCTCCACTTCGAGGTCGCTCACCGCGCTTTGCAGCACCGGGTCCCAGTTCACCAGACGTTTGCCACGGTAGATCAGGCCTTGTTCATACAGTTGGACAAAGGTTTCGGTCACGGTTTTGGACAGTTTCGGGTCCATCGTGAAGTACTCGCGGCTCCAGTCCACGCTGTCACCCATGCGGCGCATTTGGGTGGTGATGGTGTTGCCCGATTTCTCTTTCCACTCCCACACCTTTGATACAAAGTTTTTGCGGCCGAGGTCGTGGCGGCTGACTTTTTGCTCCTGCAGCTGGCGTTCCACCACGATTTGGGTGGCAATGCCGGCATGGTCGGTGCCCGGAATCCACACCGTGTTGTCGCCGCGCATGCGGTGGTAGCGCGTCAGCGAGTCCATGATGGTCTGGTTGAAGGCGTGTCCCATGTGCAGCGTACCTGTGACGTTGGGCGGTGGCAGCTGGATGGCAAACGCCTCGGCGCCGTCTTTTGGCACGCCGGTGCCCCGGTAGCCCGCGTGCGCGTAGTTGCGGCGCTCCCACTCCGGTCCCCAATGGGCCTCCAGCGCGGCGGGCTCAAAAGATTTGGACAGGCTGTTGAGGCTGGGTTGTTGCAGTTCGTCGTTCATGGTGTCTTTGGCTTAGTTGCCCCAGTGCCCGAGGTGGGGCGCTGGATGCGATGAGCGGCACCGTTCAAAAGATGCCGCTGTGGAGGTAAGGCTGGAAGAGGGTGATTTTATTCGACCGGCCGACAGTCACGATAATGACGGTCTGGTCCGAAAGCATTTCCTTTTGGCCGCGCCTCCAACACGCCATTTCAAGTGATTTCGCCATGCTGTTTCTTCTGTCTCCCGCCAAATCCCTCGACTTTGCCCCGCCGCCGAGTGAGATACCGCACACGCAGCCGCTGTTCATCAAGCAATCGGCCGCGCTGATCGACCTGCTGCAAGAAAAATCGCCGCAACAAATTGCATCCCTGATGAGCCTGAGCGACAGCCTGGCGGGCCTGAACGTGGCGCGTTATGCCGCTTGGCGCCCCAAATTCACCGCCAACAACGCGAAACAAGCGGTGCTGGCCTTCAATGGCGATGTCTACGAAGGCCTGGACGCCAAGAGCCTGCCACCCGAGGCGCTGGCCTGGACGCAAGACCACCTCTGCATCTTGAGCGGCCTGTACGGCGTGCTGCGGCCACTGGACTACATGCAACCGTACCGGCTGGAAATGGGCACCAAACTCGAAAATGAACACGGCAGCAACCTCTACAAGTTCTGGGGCACGCAAATTGCCAATTACCTGAACGAGCGGCTGCAGCGCGACCTGTCGCCGGTGGTGGTGAACCTGGCCAGCCAGGAGTATTTCAAGGCGGTGGACGTCAAGGCGCTCAAGGCCCGCGTGGTGGAATGCGTGTTTGAGGAGTTGAAAGGCGACCAGTACAAAATCGTCAGCTTCTACGCCAAGCGGGCGCGCGGCCTGATGGCGCGCTATGCCGCCACGCACCGGGTGCTCACGCCGCAGCAGCTGCAGGGCTTTGACACCGAAGGCTACGCGTTTGCCGCCGCCGTTTCCAGCCCCGAGCGTTTGGTGTTCCGGCGCCGCTCAAACGTTTGAAATTTATAACAAATAGGCCTCTAGCCCCCGTATATTAAGCGCAAGTAGCTATGAAAATAAGAGCAAACGGCATTGACATTGAAGTTGAAGACACCGGCTCCGGCTGGGGCTCGGGCCCCGCCTCCGGCGGCCAGTACCGGCCCGCCGTGTTGCTGATCATGGGGCTGGGCATGCAGCTGGTGGCCTGGCCGCCGGAACTGGTGCAGGCGCTGCTGGCGGCCGGTTACCGGGTGATCCGGCATGACAACCGCGACGTCGGCTTGAGCCAGCACCTGGCGGGTCTGGGCAAACCGAATCTGCTCTGGCAGAGCCTGCGCTACAAGCTGGGGCTGGCGCCGCGCGCCCCCTACAGCGTGAGCGACATGGCGGCCGATGCGCTGGGCGTGCTCGATGCGCTCGGCATCTCCAAAGCGCATGTGGTGGGCGTCAGCATGGGCGGCATGATTGCGCAGCGCATGGCGCTGGCCGCCCCTGAGCGGGTGCTGAGCCTGAGCAGCGTGATGAGCACCAGCAGCGCCAAGGGGCTGCCGCTTGCCAAGCCGGAAGTGATGCGCGTGCTGCTGAGCCGCCCAAACGGCACGAGCCCGCAGGCGGTGGTGGACCATTACGTCAAGCTGTTCCAGGTCATTGGCAGTCCCGCGTTCCCGATACCGGAAGCGCAGCTGCGCGCCAACATTCAGCTGAGCGCGGCACGCGGCTTTGATCCGATCGGCACGCTGCGCCAAACGCTGGCGGTGATGGCCGACATCACCCGGGCGGCGCAGTTGCCGGGCATCACTTCGCCCACGCTGGTGCTGCACGGCAAGGACGATCCGCTGCTGCCCTATGCCTGCGCCGAAGACACGGCCCGGCGCATTCCGGGCGCCAAACTGGTGGGGATCGCGGGCATGGGCCACGACCTGCCGTCCGGCGTCGTGGCGCGGTTGCTGGACGCGCTGCTGCCCCATTTGAAGGCGGCCGACGCCCCCGCCATGACGCACACCCCCACCCCCACTTAAGCGCCCCCACTGTATGAACCATCCTGAAAATTCCCAATTAGGCAAAGCCTCCGCCTACATCGACCACTACGACGCCTCGCTGTTGTTCCCGATCGCGCGCGCTGGCAAACGCGCCGAGATCGGCATCACGGCGGCGGCGCCATTTTTTGGCGCCGACATGTGGACCGCCTACGAGCTGAGCTGGCTCAATCTGCGCGGCAAACCGCAGGTGGCGCTGGCGCACTTCACCGTGCCATGCGAGAGCCGCAACATCATCGAGAGCAAGTCCTTCAAGCTCTACCTCAACAGTTTCAACAACACCCCATTCGCCGATGCCGACGAAGTGAAAGCCCGGCTGCGCGCTGATCTGAGTGAAGCAGTGTGGCGCGACACCTCGGGCGAGGTAGCGACCAGTGGCGCCGCGCCAGCCTCGATCGGCGTCAAAATTGTGCTGCCCGAGCTGTTTGACCGTGAACCGATTTACGAGCTGGATGGCCTGAGCCTGGACCGCCTCGACGTCGAATGCAGCCGCTACACGCCGGCCCCCGACTTGCTGACGGTGCAGGCGGAGGAAGCGCCCGTGAGTGAAGTGCTGGTCAGCAACCTGCTCAAGAGCAACTGCCTGGTCACCGGCCAGCCGGACTGGGGCAGTGTGCAGATCAGCTACAGCGGCGCGCCGATTGACCAGGAGGGCTTGCTGCAATACCTGGTGAGTTACCGCAACCACAACGAGTTTCATGAGCAGTGCGTGGAGCGCATCTTCATGGACATCTGGACGCGCTGCAAGCCGGTGCGGCTGTCGGTGTATGCGCGCTACACGCGCCGGGGTGGGCTGGACATCAACCCGTTTCGCACCAGTTATCCGCAGGCGCTGCCGGGCAATACCCGCACGGCGCGGCAGTAATTACGCTATTAAATTAATAGCTATTTACGCAGGCAGTACCGGGCTAGGCTGACAAAGCGGGCAAGGACGGGCGACGACGCATCGCCAGGCCGCCTGCGTCCGAGTTGCTGAGTTTGAAGGTGCCGACCACCTGGGCCAGTCGCTCGGCCTGTTCGCGCAGACTCTCGGCGGCAGCGGCGGATTGCTCGACCAGGGCCGCGTTCTGTTGCGTCATTTGGTCCAATTCCAGCACCGAGCTGTTGACCTCGCTGATGCCCCGGCTTTGCTCGGTGGCGGCGGCGGTGATCTCGCCAATGATGTCGGAGACCCGTTGCACCGAGGACACGATGTCGGTCATGGTCTGGCCGGCATCGGTGACGAGCCGGGAGCCGGTTTCGATGCGCTCCACACTGTCGCCAATCAGGCTCTTGATTTCCTTGGCCGCTTCGGCCGAGCGGCCTGCCAGGCTGCGCACTTCGCTCGCCACCACGGCAAACCCGCGGCCCTGCTCGCCGGCGCGGGCCGCCTCGACGGCGGCATTCAGGGCCAGGATATTGGTCTGGAAGGCGATGCCATCGATGACGCTGATGATGTCGCTGATCTTCTTCGAGCTGGTATTGATGTCGTTCATGGTGCTGACCACCTGCGACACCACCGAGCCGCCGCGGGCCGCGACTTCACCGGCGGAAGAGGCCAGTTGGTTGGCCTGGCGGGAAGCCTCGGCGGTCTGGCGCACGGTGGTGGTCAGTTGTTCCATGCTGGAGGCGGCGCGCTGCAGGTTGCTGGCGGTTTGCTCGGTGCGCGCACTCAGGTCCTGATTGCCGGTGGCAATTTCGGAGCTGGCCGTCGAAATACTGTCGGTGGATTGCCGCACCTGCCCGACCAGGCTCCCCAGCGAATGCTGCATGGCGGCCAGCGAGCGCAGCAGGCGGGCTGCTTCGTCGCTGCCTTCGACGTCAATGTGATGGTCGGTCAGGTCGCCCTGCGCAATGGCTTTGGCGATTTGCTCGGCCCGGTCAATGGGCTTGCAAATGGACGTCATGTTCAACAAGGTCAGCGGGCCGATGATGGCCAGCCAGAACAGGGTGGCCCCGGTCATCAGCCAAACCACCTGGTCGACCGAGCTTTGTAATTTTTTTTGTTCGGTTTCTGTGGCGCGTTGCAGATCGCTGATTAGCGTGGTCAGGGTTCCATTGGCCTTGTCATCCGGGTTCTGGCTGCTCATTGCTTGCTGCAAGCGGGCCACTTCGGCCAGCGAGCTCACGTTGCGCTTGACCAGATCGGTGGTGATGGCGCTCGAATACAACTGCGCAGCCACCCCAATGACGCCCATGGAGCCCAAGGCCAGCACCACGACGGCAATGGCGCTCAGCATGCGAAAACGGATGGTGAAACGGCGCATCAAGGTGTCAAGTAGCATGAGATTTCCAAAAAAGAATGATTTAGCGCTAAATAGGGCGAAGCCAAACTTTACGCCAGATCACGGGCCGGCCGACGGCCCGCGGGAGTTAAATATCGAAATGGCACAAAGCCGGGCTGGTCGCAGGGCTAGCCCAGATCACGGAAGCGCTGCAGGTCGCGCAAGGGCGCGAAATCAGCCGCACGTTTGCTCTTCATGGCGGTCACGGCTTCCCGCACTTGCTGGTTGCTCCAGATGGCGCCCTGCAGCCAGCCCATTTGTTTGAGCGATTCATCGACCGAGTGGTCCCGCGCATAGTGGATCGCCTGTTTGGTGCCCCAGATGGCGATCGGCGGTTTGGCGGCAATCTCGGTCGCGCATTGCAGGGCGGCGGCCAGCAGGGCCTCGGGCGTGTCGAACACTTCGTTCACCAGGCCATAGCCCAAGGCTTTGGGGGCGCTCAGGCGGCGCCCCGTGTAGGCCAGTTCCTTGACCACGGCCAAGGGCATGAGTTTGGGCAGGCGTTGCAGCGTGCCGACGTCGGCCACCATGCCGATGTTGATTTCCTGAATGCAAAAGAAGGCGTCGGCGGTGGCGTAGCGGATGCAGCAGGCCGTCACCATGTCCACCGCGCCGCCAATGCAGCCGCCCTGGATGGCGGCAATCACCGGAATGCGCAGCGTTTCCAGCTTGGTGAAGGTGGCCTGCATGTCGGTCAGCAGGTCAAAAATGGCGGCCCGGCCTTCGGGGCTCTGGTCGTCCAGTAGCACGGCGCCGGCAAAGGTGTCCAGGGCCATGCCGGCGCTGAAATGCTTGCCGGTGCTGCTGATGAGCAGCACGCGGGCGGCGCCGTCTTTGTGCAGCCCGGTGAGCACCTCGTCCAGCTCGCGCCAGAAGGTCGGGTGCATGGTGTTCAGCGTTTCGGGCTGGTTCAGTACCAGGTGGGCGATGTGGTCGGTGAGGGTGAGCGAAAAGCAGCTCAGTGGTGTGGCGGGTATGTTCATGCGCAAACTGTAGTGCAGTTGCGGCCCCGGTGACAGTCACCTGCGCGAAACGGGTCCCTCCGCTCTCGTGTGCGCCATTCAGTCGACGGTGTTCAGCCAGTCGCACCGGAGACGCTGCCTCGCATGCGCCTGCTGGCGCCAGCGCACATACAGGCTCGGGGCCAGCACGGCCAGCAGACACAGCGGATAGGCCCACGGCGCGTCCAGCGTGTAGGCGGGCAGCCAGCCTACCCGCCCCATGACCCACAAAATGAGCATCACGTCCCACAGCTGGTATTCCAGCGGATGTTCTGACCGGTGCGCCACATGCCATTTCTTGATCCGCTGAAGCTTGGACAGGGTGAGATGAGGGGGCAGGTGAGGGATCATGGGAACCTCCGGCAGGAAGGTTTTACTGTAAGTTGCACGTAAGTGTTTGTCAACGCGCACTTGCATACCGCCAGTCCAGTGGCTGGCTGGCTGTCGCGCTTCAGCGCCTTCGCTCTTTAAAAGAGCTGACTGGTTTTTGCTATTAAATTAGTAGCTTGTTGCGCAGAAGGTACGGGGGCTAGAGCCCCATTTTTCTCATAAGTTGGGGGGCTGCCGGCCTTGGCGAGGGAACCCACGCGCACGCCGAGCAGGCGCAGGCGCTGGGTCAGCGGCACCCGTTTGAGGCAAAGGCCTGCAATCTGGCGAATGGTTTTGGCGTCGGCGGTGTAGTGGTCGAGCGTCTGGTCGCGGGTGACGCTTTTGAAGTCGTCGTAACGCAGCTTGATGCCGATGGTTTTGCCGACATAGCCTTTGCGTTGCAGGTCATCGGCGACCTTGTTGCACAGCTGGGTGAAGAGGGCGCCGAGTTCGGCCTTGTCGCGCACGGCGTGCAGGTCGCGCTCAAAGGAGGTCTCGCGGCTGACCGACACCGGTTCGCTTTCCAGCACGATCGGCCGTTCGTCCCGGCCATGGGCGGCGTCATGCAGCCAGGCGCCGGTTTTTTGGCCAAAGTGGTCGATCAGCCATTGCAGCTCTTGACTGGCCAGCTGCGCAATGGTTTCAATGCCCAGGCTTTTCAGTTTGGCGTCGGACTTGGGGCCAATGCCGTTGATCTTGCGACAGGCCAGCGGCCAGATCTGGGTTTGCAAATCGTCTTCAAAAACAATGGCAATGCCGTTGGGTTTGTTGAACTCGCTGGCCATTTTGGCCAGCAGTTTGTTGGGCGCAACGCCGACCGAGCAGGTCAGGCCGGTCTGCTCGAAAATGGTTTTCTGCATCAGGCGCGCCAGCACCCGACCGCCTTCGCGCTGGCCGCCGGGCACCTCGGTGAAGTCAATGTAGACCTCATCGACGCCACGGTCTTCCATCAGCGGCGCAATGTCCAGAATGATGGCCTTGAAGGCGCGCGAGTATTTGCGGTATTCGGCAAAGTCGACCGGCAGCAATATCGCTTGCGGGCACAGTTTGGCGGCTTTCATCAGGCCCAGTGCCGAGCCGACGCCAAACTGGCGCGCCGCGTAGGTGGCGGTGGTGATGACGCCGCGGCCGGTGTAGTCCTTCAAGCGCGGGAATTCGTCCACTGAAATTTTGGCCAGGGGTCGGTCACCTTGCGCCAGTCGCAGGGCTTCATCGACGTCGCGGCGGCCACCGCCAATCACCACCGGCAACCCTTTGAGTTGCGGGTAGCGCAGCAGTTCGACCGACGCATAAAACGCGTCCATGTCGAGGTGGGCGATGCGGCGCATCCGGTTTTTCGGCGGTGCGCTCACGACATCACGATCCCAATCGCCATCAGCACCGGCGTCAGCAGGTTAATCAGCACGTTGCGCGCCATGGCCGGCAGCAGACGCTCGACCGTCCGCGCGTGGGTCAGTACATCGCGCACGGTGGGCAGGGCGAGTGCCAGCGTCAACAGGCCGAGCAGGGCGCCGGCCGGCAGCAGGCCCAGCAGCACGCCCAGCGGGAGGCTGAGAAAAGCCAGCCCCGTCAACGCTGCATACCACCGGGCCGCCACGGCTGCCCCTGCGGTGACGAGGAGATGTCGCCGACCGACGCGGCGGTCGGCCTCGGCGTCCGGGAACTGGTTGAGCAGCAGCAGGTTGTTGACGAGAAAGAAGGGCACCAGCGAAGCCGCCACGGCGGTTCCCGAGTATTCGCCGGTCAGCGCTACATGGGTACCCAGAATCATCAAGGGGCCAAAACCGAGGCCGGGTGCCATCAGGCACAACAGCGGGTGGCGCGTGATCCACTGGGTGTAGAGCAGCACCAGCGTCACGCCTGCGATGCCGAGCGGCATCAAAGCGGGTCCGCGCAGCGCCACAAAATACAAGCCGACTCCCATGCTGACCGCCAGACACCCGACCGCCAAGGCGAGGGTGGTGCCGGCCAGTTCCGGGTGAGCGGGCAGCACGCCGCTGCCCCCGCTGAAGGGGGTGCGTTGCGTCATCGCGTCCAGGCCGCTGTGAAAATCCTGGTATTCGTTGAAGGCATTGACGCTGACGTGGGCGGCCATTGCCCCCAGCAGCACCAGCGCCGCTTCCAGCAGGTTGACGTGCCCGTGCGTCCACTGCACACAGGCGACGCCCAGCAGCACGCAGGCCGGTGTCAGCACCAAAAAAGGGAGTCGCGCCGGCCCAAGCCAGAGAAAGGGTTTGCTCATGCCGTGAGGATAGCGCGAACAGGTCCTGCGCCAAGTCAACGTCGCTGACTTGTGGACGGGTTAAGCTGGCGTCTGCGATCAAAAATTAATTTAAATCAATATGGATAAGCACTTCCTCACCCCCCTGTTTTCGCCCAAATCCATTGTTGTGTTTGCAGGCAAGGTGGACGATCCGGCCTCGCAAACGCTGCAGGCACAGGCGCTGCACCGCGCCCTGGTGGCGCAGCGGTTTACCGGCTCGCTGGTGTTTCTGGATATCCACACCATTGGCACCTTGGCTGAGCTGGCCCACACCCAGGCCGATCTGGCGGTGATTGCCATGCCGCCCGGCGAGGTGGTCTCGGCGCTGGAGATCGCGGGTCGCATCAAGTGCCGCGCCGCCCTGGTGATCTCCAGCGGCATTGACGCGACGCTGGCGGCCGAGTTGCACAAAATAGCGCGACGCGATGGCATCCATCTGCTGGGGCCGAATTGCCTCGGCTTTCAGCGCCCGCATTTGCAGCTCAATGCCAGCGTGGCGGGCGTCTTGAGTGCGCCCGGACCCCTGGCGCTGGTCTCACAATCGGGTTCCCTCACGTCGTCGATTCTCGACTGGGCCAAAAAGAATGGCGTTGGTTTTTCGACCGTGGTGTCGCTGGGTCCCAATACCGCGGTGGACATGGCGCAGGTGCTCGACTTTCTGGCGGCCGATGCCAATACCCACAGCATCGTCGTTTACCTGGAAGGCATCAGCAATGCGCGCCGCTTCATGAGCGCCCTGCGCGCCGCTGCCAACGCCAAGCCGGTGGTGGTGCTCAAGGCCGGCCGCAAGCCGGCCGGGAACCGGGCCGCGCTGACGCATTCGGGCTCCATCGTCGGCAGCGACGATGTGTTTGATTCCGCCTTGCGCCGGGCCGGCGCGGTGCGCGTGCGCTCGTTTGTGCAGCTGTTCTCTGCGGCCAAATGCCTGGCCTCGCGTTACCGGCCGGTGGGGCGACGGCTGGCGATTGTGACCAACGGCGGCGGACCGGGCGTGCTGGCCGCCGACTGGGTCAGTGAAATCAATTTGCAGCTGGCGTGCCTGACCAACGAACAGGCGCAAACGCTCAAAACCCAACTGCCGCCACTGGCGTCCTTGTGTGACCTGATCGACGTCTCGGAGGACGCGGGCCCCGAGCACTTCAAGGCCGCGATTGAAGCGGCGGGCAAAGCACGCCAGGTCGATGGTGTGCTGGCCATTTATTCACCCAAGATCGGCATGGACAGCGCGACCATTGCTACTGCGCTGGCAGAAAGCCATAAGCACATTGGCAAGCCCTTGCTGACGTGTTTGATGGGCGACGCCAGTGTCGGCGAGGCGCGGCTGATCTTGAACGAGGCGGCCATTCCGACCTTTCGCACGCCGGAAGCGGCGGTGGGGGCGTTTGGCAACATCGCGTCGTTCTACCAAAACCAGCAGCTACTGCAACAAACGCCACCGCCCTTGTCCGATCTGGCCAAGCCCGATGTCGAGGGAGCCCGCATGCTGATTGAGAGCGTGCTGGCCGAGCGCCGCAAGGTGCTGACCGAGATGGAGTCCAAGGCGCTGCTGGCGGCGTTCCACATTCCGGTGACCAAGACCATCCTGGCGCGCAGCGTCAACGAAGCCATCATGATCGCGACCCAGCTGGGCTTCCCGGTCGCGCTCAAAATTGACTCGCCCGACATCAGCCACAAGTCCGATGTGCAGGGCGTGGTGCTCAATATCGTCAACGCCGTCGGGGTGCGCGATTCCTATGTCGAGATGATGCAGGCGGTGGCCAAGTTGATGCCGGACGCGCGGATCAATGGCGTCACCATCCAGAACATGTCCAGCCAGAAACGGGGACGTGAAGTCTGTGTCGGCCTGGTCACCGATGATCCGTTTGGTCCGGTGATTGCGTTTGGGGCGGGCGGCACCATGATCGAGTTGATCAATGACCGCGCCATGGAGTTGCCGCCCTTGAACCAGTTTCTGGCGCGTCGCCTGATCGAACGCTCCCGTGTGGCCGAGACGCTGGGCGAGTGGCGTGGCGCTGCGCCCGTCAACATGGTGGCGCTGGAGCAGGTGCTGCTGCGGGTGTCGGAGATGGTGTGCGAGTTGCCACAACTGCGCGAGATGGACATCAACCCCATCATCGTGGACGAGTCCGGTGCCCTGGCCGTGGATGCGCGCATTGTCATCGACAACGCGCCGCCTTCGGCGCGCCGCTACAACCACCTGGCCATCCTGCCCTATCCGGCGCAGTACGAGCAGTTGTGGCCGCTGCCGGGTGGCGGTGAATACACCGTGCGGCCGATTCACCCGGATGACGCCATCATGCTGCAGGAATTTGTGCGCCATCTCTCGCCCGAGAGCCGCTACTTCCGCTTTGTCTCCAGCATGCAGGAGTTGCCGGCCACCATGCTGGCGCGTTTCACGTTGATCGATTACGACCGCGAAATGGCGCTGGTGGCGGTGACGCGCGAACGGCAAGTGGACGCCGACGGCATCGCCACCGAGGTGACCCGCATCGTCGGCGTGTCGCGCTACATCACCAACCCGGACCGCTCCAGTTGCGAGTTCTCGCTGGTGGTGGCGGATGAGTTCAAGGGCAAAGGACTGGGTTCACGCCTGATGTTGTCCATCATGGACTTCGCCCGCGAAAAAGGGCTGACCGAGATTGAGGGCCTGGTCCTGGCCAACAACCCCACCATGCTGAAGCTGATGCGGGGCTTGGGCTTCCATGTGAAACCATTTTCTGAAGATGCTGATTTCAAGCTGGTTTCGCAGCTGCTCTAATCAGTTGGGGACAGACCAAAATTGCTTTGCAATGGTGGGTCTGTCCCCCCAAGGTCTCAGGTTGGGTAAGTGCCAGGCAAGAGAATGCCTTTGTCCACCGTTTTGATGTTGGTGTGGCCGCAAAACGCCATGGTCAGGTCCAGCTCGTTGCGGATAATTTCCAGTGCTTTGCTCACACCGGCTTCGCCCATGGCGCCCAGACCATAAAGGAAGGCGCGGCCAATGTAGGTGCCTTGCGCACCCATCGCGCGGGCTTTGAGTACATCTTGGCCCGAGCGGATGCCGCCGTCCATGTGCACCTCAATTTCTTTGCCGACTGCGTCCACAATTTTCGGCAGGGCGCGGATCGACGACTCCGCCCCGTCCAGCTGGCGCCCGCCGTGGTTGGAGACGATCAGGGCGTCCGCGCCGGAGTTGACCGCCAGGCGCGCATCTTCCACGTCCTGAATGCCCTTCAGGATGAGCTTGCCACCCCAGCGCTTCTTGATCCATTCCACATCGCCCCAGTTCAGTGCCGGGTCGAATTGCTTGGCGGTCCACTCGGAGAGTGAGCCCATGTTTTCCACGCCTTTGACGTGGCCGACGATGTTGCCAAAGCCGTGCCGCTTGGTACCGAGCATGCCCAGTCCCCAGCGCGGCTTGGTCATCATGTTGAGGATGTTGGCCACGGTGAGCTTGGGTGGCGCCGAGAGGCCGTTTTTCAGGTCCTTGTGGCGTTGGCCGATGATCTGCAAATCGAGTGTCAAGACCAGTGCCGAGCAGTGGGCGGCCTTGGCCCGGTCAATCAGCCGCTCGATGTAGTCGCGGTCTTTCATCACATAGAGCTGAAACCAGAACGGGTGGTTGCCGGTTTCCCTGGCCACGTCTTCAATCGAGCAGATGCTCATGGTGGAGAGGGTGAACGGAATGCCAAACTTCTTGGCCGCGCGGGCCGCCAGAATCTCACCGTCGGCATGCTGCATGCCGGTCAGACCAGTGGGGGCAATCGCCACCGGCATGGCCACGTTTTGTCCGATCATCGTGGTGGCCGTGCTGCGGTTTTCCATGTTCACGGCCACGCGCTGGCGCAGCTTGATGGTCTGGAAATCGGCGGCATTGGCGCGGTAGGTGCTTTCGGTCCAGGAGCCAGAGTCGGCGTAGTCGTAAAACATGCGCGGCACGCGCTTTTCTGCCAGAACGCGCAGGTCTTCGATATTGGTGATCACGGACATCAAGGTTTCCTTTTATTTGCCTGAATGGTAAGGGCTGCCCCACAGGGCTGGTTTGAAATCTGCTGCGGGCAGGTTGAAATTTTTTGGAACAAACCGATGCGCTGGGCGCCGCGTTGCTGCGCGAATGGCGCTACTTGCGCAACACAATCGTCACCAGGGCCGATGCGTCCTCGAGCGCGACGAGACTGTGCAGAACATGGCCTGACAAATACATGAGTTGACCGGCCTGCAAGGTTTGGGATGATTCCTCCGCCGTGACGTCAAGGCGTCCCTCCAGGCACAAAATCGTGATTTCACCCGCCACTTTGTGCGGGGGGAACGATTTTCCGGCCATCAGCACCAGGCGGATGACTTCAAGCTGCTCGGTCTTGAACAGCGCTACCGTGCGCGCATCGATTAGCGCAGGTCCATAAGGTGCCACATCGATGGATTGGCCAGCGGCCACATGAGAAATTGCCATAGTCAACGCTCCTGGAAAATTTGCTCCCCAACTTCATGCCCGGGGTCTGTTAGATTTGCGCCCCTTGTCGCCATTGTCGTCCGTTAGTTGCGCTCGATGGCGCCAATCCGTGGGCGGTGCCCGTTTCAGGCGCTAACCAGGTGTGTCGGCTGCCTTGCAAGAACTATTTGCCTGGATCGCTTAAACTGCGCCTTGCCCGGGGTGCGCTATGGATGCGCTGAGATGGTCACCAAACCCGCGAACTTGATCCGGTTCATACCGGCGGAAGAAGAGCCAGACTTGCAGTCCCATGGCCCCTTGACGGGCATCTCGGGTTTCGTGCCGGCCTCCCTGTTCGCGTGATTGATGGACTGTTCTCCGGAGCACTTCCTTATATCTTCAGGAGACTCGCGATGAACGCCCCCGACAAATTTACCGAATTAATGCGCCTCACGCGCGAGCCTTTACCGGCGTCGCGCAAAATTTACGTGCCTGGCTCGCAGGTCGATATTCAGGTGCCGATGCGTGAAATCATGCAAAGCAACGGCGAGGCAGTGGTGGTGTACGACACCTCCGGCCCTTACACCGACCCCAACGCCACGATCGACGTGCGCCAGGGTTTGCCTTCGGTACGCAGTCCCTGGATTGAGGCGCGTGGCGACACCGAGTCCTACACCGGCCGCACGCCGTTTGCGCTCGATGATGGCCTGAAAAATGGCGAGTCCGAAACGCTGGCCAGTCTGCGCTTGCAGGCGGCCGGTCTCCAGCGCACGCCGCGCCGCGCGAAAGCGGGCGCTAACGTCTCGCAAATGCATTACGCCCGCAAAGGCATCATCACCCCCGAGATGGAATACGTGGCGATCCGCGAAAACCAGAAGCAGGCGTGGATGGAGCAGTACTTGAGCAACCCCGAGCGTGAAGCGCGCTTGGCTGGCAACAGCTTTGGCGCCAGCATTCCGCGCGTGATGACGCCCGAGTTCGTGCGTGATGAAATTGCCCGTGGCCGCGCCATCATCCCCGCCAACATCAACCACCCCGAAGTGGAGCCGATGGCGATTGGCCGCAACTTTCTGGTCAAGATCAACGCCAACATCGGCAACTCGGCGGTCACGTCGAGCATTGAAGAAGAAGTCGAAAAACTGGTGTGGTCGATGCGCTGGGGCGCCGACACCGTGATGGACCTGTCCACCGGCCGCAACATCCACACCACGCGCGACTGGATTCTGCGCAACTCGCCGGTGCCGATCGGCACCGTGCCGATTTACCAGGCACTGGAAAAAGTCGGCGGCGTGGCCGAAGACCTGACTTGGGAAATCTTCCGCGACACGCTGATCGAGCAAGCCGAGCAGGGCGTTGATTACTTCACCGTGCACGCCGGCGTGCGCCTGGCCTTCATCCACCTGACAGCCAACCGCATGACCGGCATCGTGTCGCGCGGCGGCTCGATCATGGCCAAGTGGTGCATCGCTCACCACAAAGAAAATTTCATCTACAGCCACTTCGATGAAATGACCGAAATCCTGAAGGCCTACGACGTCAGCTATTCGCTGGGCGACGGCCTGCGCCCCGGCTCCGGCGCCGATGCCAACGACGAAGCGCAATTCGCCGAATTGCGCACGCTGGGTGAGCTGACGCAGCAAGCCTGGCAGCAGGATGTGCAGGTGATGATTGAAGGGCCCGGCCATGTGCCGATGCACATGGTGCAGGCCAACATGACCGAGCAGCTCAAGCATTGCCACGAAGCGCCGTTCTACACACTGGGACCGCTGACCACCGACATTGCGCCCGGCTACGACCACATCACCAGCGGCATCGGTGCCGCCATGATTGGCTGGTTCGGCACCGCCATGCTGTGCTACGTCACGCCCAAGGAACATCTGGGGCTGCCGGACCGCGACGACGTGAAGGTCGGCATCATCACCTACAAGATTGCCGCCCATGTGGCCGACGTGGCCAAGGGTCACCCCGGTGTGCGGGCGCGCGATGACGCGTTGTCGAAAGCGCGTTTCGAGTTCCGCTGGATGGACCAGTTCAACCTGTCACTTGACCCCGACACGGCGCGCAACTTCCACGATGAGACCTTGCCGAAAGACTCGTCCAAGGTGGCGCATTTCTGTTCGATGTGCGGGCCGAAGTTCTGTTCGATGAAGATTTCGCAGGAGGTGCGCGAGTACGCCAAGATCAAGGGCGTGAGCGACGAGCAGGCGCTTCAATCGGGCATGGACAGCATGTCGGAGGAGTTCAAAAAGGCCGGCGGGGAAATCTACATCCCGATCAACAAGGCTTGATCCGCGGCTAAAACACAAACGGCACCCGAAGGTGCCGTTTGTTGCTGACTGCCCCGCAGGGCAATGGGCAATTAAGCTGTTTTAGTAGCTTTCTTGACCGCATCAGCGGCTTGGGTAGCGGCTGCCGTGAAGTTGGTCTGAGCCGTTTCCACCGCTTTTTTAGCTTGAGTCTGAGCGGACTCGATAGCGTTTTGACCAGCGGTCAAAGCGTTCTTGAAAGCGGCCACAGCGGATTCGCTGCCAGCAGGTGCGTTCTTGGTCAGGTTTTCAACGGCACCAGCGAAAGCTTTTTGAGCTTCGGCGGTCTTGGCTTCAAAAGCCTTGGCCAATTCTGCACCGCTGCCGGTCACGATGGTTTGAACGTGTTGAGCGTAGGCTGCAGTTTTGTCAGCCAAAGGTTTGGCCAAGCCAGATTG
Organism: Rhodoferax sp.; assembly: GCF_012927445.1. Lineage (GTDB taxonomy): Bacteria > Pseudomonadota > Gammaproteobacteria > Burkholderiales > Burkholderiaceae_C > Rhodoferax. The sequence goes on along the minus strand of NZ_JABBPD010000004.1, from coordinate 478,700 downwards.
CAGCGCCAGCAGTTCTTGTGCATCTTTGGCACCCAGAACAGCCTGGACATGGCTGAAAGACTCGCCCAAGAGGGACTTGGTTGCAGCCAGGTTCAGTTCGACCAGCTTCTCGACACCGGCAAAAGCCTGCGTGGTGAAGCCTTCCAGGGCTTGCAGGTTGGCTTTGTTGGTTTCGGCGAATTGTGCGGCGGTGTTGTTCATTTCGGTTTCCTTCATTAATGGACGAATCGGAGGCCTGCATCAGCGAATGCCAAGTTGGCCAATTAATGCTGCAGTGCAACATTGAGCAAATTATAGGGAGAATCTGAGAAAGTGGAAGTTGTTTTGTTGCAATGCAGCAATTATTAGAGGGTTTGGTCTAGCTTCAGGGGGGGAAATCAACTTTACCAACACGCGTGTACTGTTTGGTGTCATCTGTCGAAGGCTGTGTTGGCGCCATAAGTGCGAATGAAGACCTCAGACCACCGCACCGTGGCACACGAGTTAACTGACTATTAGGCACGGCCAAAAAAAACCCAGCGCGGAGGCTGGGTGCAATCCCTTTCGGGCTACGCTCAGGGAGGTGAAGCGCAGGGGCTTAAAGCCCAGGGCGACTTTAGCAGTGAGTCGGGCAATTCAACTCATGGAAAACCCGAATCCCGATCACCTCAGCCCAGTCGCACCCGATGCCGTGCAATCTGCGCCCGCACCTGATTCGGTGCCGTGCCACCCAGAATGTCGCGCGCATTGAGCGAACCACGCAGACTCAGCACCTCATACACATCCTTTTCAATGGTCGGGTTGAACTGCTGCAACACCGTTAATGGCAATTCCGACAGATCCACTTGATGCGCAATGGCGGCCTTCACGGCATGGGCCACGGTCTCGTGGGCGTCACGGAACGGCAGGCCTTTTTTCACCAGGTAGTCGGCCAGATCGGTGGCGGTGGCGTAGCCTTTGAGGGCGGCGCGCTCCATCGCTTCGGGTTTGACGGTGATGCCGCCTTCTTTCGCCCCGGTTGACGGGTTGAGCTGCCCGCCGACCATTTCGGCAAAGATGCGCAGCGTGTCTTTCAGCGTGTCGACCGTGTCGAACAACGGCTCCTTGTCTTCCTGGTTGTCCTTGTTGTAGGCCAGCGGCTGGCCCTTCATCAGTGTGATCAGGCCCATCAGGTGGCCGACCACGCGGCCGGTTTTGCCGCGTGCCAGTTCAGGCACGTCGGGGTTTTTCTTCTGCGGCATGATGGAACTGCCGGTAGTGAAGCGGTCGGCAATCTGGATGAAACCGAAGTTTTGGCTCATCCACAGAATCAGTTCTTCGCTGAAGCGGCTGATGTGCACCATGCAGAGCGAGGCAGCGGCGGTGAATTCGATGGCAAAGTCGCGGTCGCTCACGGCGTCCAGCGAGTTCTGGCAGACACAGGGCAGGCCTTTGTCATCGACCATGCCCAGTGTTTTGGCGACACGCTCCCGGTCCAGCGGGTAGCTGGTGCCGGCCAGCGCAGCGGCGCCCAGTGGCAGGCGGTTGGTGCGGCGGCGCACGTCGCTCATGCGCTCCGCATCGCGGCTGAACATTTCGACATAGGCCAGCATGTGGTGGCCGAAGCTGATCGGTTGCGCTACCTGCAGGTGGGTGAAGCCCGGCAGGATCACTTCGATATTTTTCTCGGCCACTTCAATCAGCGCTTTTTGCAGGTCGGTCAGCAGGCCGCTGATCAAATCAATCTCGCCGCGCAGCCACAGCCGCACGTCGGTCGCCACCTGGTCGTTGCGCGAGCGGCCTGTGTGCAGGCGTTTGCCGGCAATGCCGACCAACTGCGTCAGGCGCGCTTCGATGTTGAGGTGGACGTCTTCCAGATCCAGTTTCCATTCAAAATCGCCGGATTCAATTTCCGCCGCAATCGTCGCCATCCCGTTTTGGATCGCACGGTGGTCCTCCAGTGTGATGATTTTTTGCGCGGCCAGCATCTCGGCATGGGCCAGCGAGCCGGCAATGTCGGCCTGCCACAGACGCTTGTCAAAAAAGACGCTGGAGGTGTAGCGCTTGACCAAATCGCTCATGGGCTCGGAGAAGAGGGCAGACCAGGCTTCTGATTTTTTATCGAATTGGTTGTGTGGCATGTAAATGAGCGTCAGCTTTCGAGGGCCGGGCTGGGTGTTGGGGTTATGCTTTTGAGGCAACAGATCATCAATAATCGGGTCCACACGGAACCACTATTAATGAGAGACACCCAAATTTTATCGGCCTTCCAGGATCTGGCCCCCGCGCCGCCCGCGCTGGGGTTGCCACGGCGGTTGCTGTTTGACGCCTGCCAGGTGGGCGTGGTGTTGCGCGCCGTGCTGTTTGTCGAGGCGGTGGTGGCGGTGAGCGCCATGTTTGGCGCGTCCAGCTTTGTGGATTGGTTGAGCCGCCTGGCCTTGCTCACCGGCGGCGCCTTGCCGGCGACGCTGGTGTGGTTGATTGCGGCTTGCAGTCTGAAAAAAGTACTGGCGCGCCTGAATCCCGTGGTCCAGCAGTTGGCCGGTGTGGCCTTGGGCGCCGGGGCCGGCCTGTATGGTTGCGGCGTCTTGTTCATGGTGGGTTTGCTGGAGCCGGCACCCTGGCTGGCCTGTGCTTTCAGCGGCGCCCTGATGTCGGCGCTGCTGGTGGCGGCGCTGGTGTTGCGGGCCAAGGGCACCGCACCGGCGGCGACGGCGGCGCGTTTGAGTGAGCTGCAGGCGCGTATCCGGCCCCATTTTTTGTTCAATACGCTCAACAGCGCCATTGCGCTGGTGCGGGCCGAGCCGGCCAAGGCCGAGGCCCTGCTGGAAGATTTGAGTGATTTGTTTCGTCATGCGCTGATTGAGCAGGGCGAGTTCGTCACGCTGGCCGATGAAATTGCCCTGGCGCAGCGTTATCTGGCGATCGAAACCGTGCGTTTTGGCGAGCGCATCCAGGTGGAGTGGGCCCTGGACCCCGACGCCTCCACCGCCAAATTGCCGCCCTTGCTGTTGCAGCCGCTGGTGGAAAACGCGGTGCGGCACGGCGTGGAGCCTAGCCTGACCGGGGCGCAAATCAGGATCTCCACGCAACGGCGGGGCGCCAGTGTGGTGATCAAGGTCACCAACACGGTGCCGGCCGGGCATGGCGAGCGCGGCAACGGGGTGGCGCTGGACAACGTGCGGGACCGGCTGCATCTGCTGCACGATGTGCAAGGCCAATTCCAGTACGGTCTCAAGAACGGTATTTTTCAAGTCAGGATCGAGGTGCCCGTATGACGGCCAACGAGTTTTCCCCATGCGTCTGAAGGTGCTGATCGTTGACGATGAGCTTCTGGCGCGCTCGCGTCTGCGCACCCTGCTGGGCGACTGCAGCGCGCCGACGGCCAGTGTCGAGGCCGAGGCCGCCAACGCCGCGCAGGCGGTGGCGTGGCTGCAGCGCCAGCCGGTGGATGTGGCGCTGATCGATATTCACATGCCTGGCGCCGACGGCCTGAGCTTGGCCCAAACCCTGCGCACGCTGCCGAATCCGCCCGCCGTGGTGTTTGTGACGGCCCATGCCGAGCATGCGGTGCAGGCTTTCGAGCTGGACGCTGTGGACTATCTGACCAAACCGGTGCGGCTGGAACGGCTGCAGGCTGCGCTACAAAAAGTAGAGCGGTTGATGCAGTCAGAACGGCGGCTAGCGCCTGATTTGCCGCAAGAAGTTTTGATTATTCAGGACCGTGGCCGGACCGAGCGGGTGCCGCTGGCGCAAGTGCTGTACCTCAAGGCCGAGCTCAAATACATCACGGTGCGCACGCAAGCCAAGAGCTATATCCTGGAAGGTTCATTGAACGAACTGGAAGAAAAGTACCCCACCCGCTTCATGCGCATTCACCGCAACGCCCTGATCGCCAAGCCGGCGGTGCGGGCGCTGGAAAAGCACTACGACGCGGAAGAAGGCGAGGGCTGGGCGGTGCGGCTGGACGGCATTGAGGAGCGGCTGTTTGTGTCGCGCCGGCAACTGGCGGCGGTGCGGGCGCTGGTGGCCAGTTGAGCAAGCAGCTATTAATTAAATAGCTGCTTGCGCTTATGCGACGGGGGCTAGAAGCCTAAATGGCATAAATAGTGGGCCTAACCGGTGTTGCGCAGCCCGGCCGCAATGCCGTTGATCGAGATGTGAATGCCGCGCTGCACCCGTTCGTCGGTCTGGCCGGCGCGGTAACGGCGCACCAGCTCCACCTGCAGGTGGTGCAGCGGGTCGATGTAGGGAAAGCGGTGGCGGATGGAGCGTTGCAGCGCCGCGTTGGTGGTGAGGCGCTGTTTGTCGCCGGTGATCAGGCCCAGCGCACTGGTGGTGCGCTGCCATTCGGCTTCGATGGCGGTGAAGATTTTCTTGCGCAAACGGGCGTCCGCCACCAGTTCGGAATAGCGCGCCGCCAGCGCCAGATCGCTTTTCGCCATCACCATGTCCATGTTGGAGAGCAGCGTTTTGAAGAACGGCCATTGCTTGTACATCTGCTGCAGCAGTGCCAGTTTGTCTTTGTGCGTGCTTTTGCTGGAGCCGGCGTTGTCCTGGCTCAAGAACAGGTCGATGGCCGAGCCAAAACCGTACCAGCCCGGCAGCGTCAGGCGGCACTGGCCCCAGCTGAAGCCCCACGGAATGGCGCGCAGGTCTTCAATTTTTTGTGACGGTTTGCGCGAAGCGGGGCGCGAGCCGATGTTGAGCTCGGCAATCTCGCGGATCGGCGTTGAATCAAAGAAATACTCGGTGAAACCGGGGGTCTCATAGACCAGCTTGCGGTAGGCCGCCATGCTGTTTTGCGACAGCTCGGCGGCGGCCAGCAAAAAGGGCTTGGTCGCTGATTTGGTGGGCTGCAAGAGTGTGGCTTCCAGCGTGGCAGCGACCAGCGTTTCGAGGTTGCGCCGGCCAATCTCGGGGTTGGCGTATTTGGAGCCGATGACTTCGCCCTGTTCGGTCAGGCGAATCTGCCCGCGCACGGTGCCGGGGGGCTGCGCCAGGATGGCCTGGTAGCTCGGGCCACCGCCGCGGCCGACAGTGCCGCCGCGGCCGTGAAACATCCTGAGTTGAATCGCTTTGGTGCCCGGAATTTTTTTGGCGTCTTGTGCCAGTTGGTCAAACAGTTCCACCAGGGCAATCTCGGCGCGGTACAGCTCCCAGTTGCTGGTGAAAATGCCGCCGTCCTTGTTGCTGTCGGAGTAGCCCAGCATGATGTCTTGCTCCGCACCGCTGCGCTGCACCAGCTGGGTGACGCCGGGCAGGGCATAAAACTCACGCATGATGGGCGCGGCATTGCGCAGGTCTTCAATGGTCTCGAACAGCGGCACTACGATCAGGTCGCAGATGGATTGGGTGTCCAGCGTGCCACGCATCAAACCGACCTCTTTTTGCAGCAGCAGCACTTCCAGCAAGTCGCTCACGGTTTCGGTGTGGCTGATGATGTAGTGGCGAATCGCTTGGGCGCCAAAGCGCTCGCGCATGACTTTGGCGGTCTCGAAGATGGCCAGTTCGCTCTGGGCGTGCTCCGAGTAGACCGTGCCCATCACGCGCAAGGGTCGGGCATCGTTCAGCAACTTAAGGAGCAGGCTGCGTTTGGCCATTTCATCCAGCTGCGCATAGGCGGGCTCGATGCGTGCCACCGCCAGCAGCTCGGCCACCACCAATTCATGTTTGTCCGAGCTCTGGCGCAAATCCACGGTGGCCAGGTGAAAGCCAAAGACTTCGACCGCCCGGATCAGCGGATGCAGGCGTTGCGCCACCAGCGCCGCGCCATGCTGCGCCAGCAGCGAGGCCTCGATGGTGCGCAGGTCGGCCAGAAATTCTTCGGCGTTGGCATAGGCGTTTTGGGGCGCGACGGCGTGGCGCGCGGCTTCGCCACCGGTCAGGTCGGTCAGGGCGGCGGCCAGCCGGGCGTAGATGCCGATCAGGGCGCGCCGGTATGGCTCGTCCTTGCGGTGCTCGTTGGTGTCGGGCGAGCGGTCGGCCAGCGCCTGCATGGCGGGCAGGCAGTCGACCAGCAGGGCCGAGAGTGACAACTCGCCGCCCAGGTAGTGCACCTCGGTCAGGTAGTGGCGCAGCGCCACGTCGGCCTGGCGGCTCAGGGCGTGGATCAGCGTTTGGGCATTGACATTGGGGTTGCCGTCGCGGTCGCCGCCAATCCACTGGCCCATGCGCAGAAAGCTGTGCACCGGGTGCTGGCCCAGTTCGCGTTCCAGGTCGGCATAGAGCTTGGGGATTTCGCGCAAAAACGTGGTTTCGTAATAACTCAAGGCGTTCTCGACCTCGTCGGCGACCGTGAGTTTGGTGAAGCGCAACAGGCGGGTGTGCCAAAGCTGCAGGACACGGGCGCGCATCTGTTCCTCGTTGGCGGCCAGTTCGCGCGGCGTCAGGGCGTCTTTGTTGGCGTTGACCGAGGCCGCCTTGATCTTGATGTCGTCGCGGGCGGTCAACAACTGGGCGAGGTCGCGCTCGGCATCCAGAATGCTTTTACGCTGTACTTCGGTCGGGTGGGCCGTGAGCACGGGCGAGACAAAGCTGGTGGCCAGGGTGTCGGCGATGGTTTTGGTCGAGATGCCGGCCCAGCGCAAGCGGGCCAGCGCGACTTCAATGCTGCCTTCCTGCGTGTCGCCGGCGCGTTCGTGGATGGCGCGGCGGCGGATGTGGTGCCGGTCTTCCGCCAGATTGGCCAGGTGGCTGAAGTAGGTGAAGGCCCGAATCACGCTCACGGTTTGATCACCGCTCAGCCCTTTGAGCAGCTTCTTGAGCGCCTTGTCGGCCTCGTGGTCGGCATCGCGCCGGAACGCCACCGACAGCTTGCGGATTTGCTCAATCAACTCAAACGCCGCCACTCCCTCCTGCTCGCGGATGACATCGCCCAGAATCCGGCCCAGCAGCCGGATGTCCTCCACCAGCGGGCGTTCGTTGTCTTTGGCGCGCACGGGCAGTGCAGATTTGGGAGCTTGGATCATGGCGTTCTTAAGAAGAGGTTACTCACGTTGGCGACGTCGGCCATGCTAGCATTCCCGGCTATCTATCGATTACCAACAGGTTACGGCCTTGAACCAAAGCGTATGAGCAATTTGACAATCACCATCGCAACCCGAGAGAGCCGCCTGGCGATGTGGCAGGCCGAGCACGTCAAGGCCTTGCTGGAGCAGCGCGGGCACCAGGTGAGCCTGCTGGGCATGACCACCAAGGGCGACCAGATTCTGGACCGCTCTTTGAGCAAGGTCGGCGGTAAGGGCCTGTTTGTCAAAGAATTGGAAACAGCGCTGGAAGAAGGCCGCGCGGACCTGGCCGTGCACTCGCTGAAAGACGTGCCAATGGAGCTGCCGGAAGGGTTTGTGCTGGCCTGCGTGATGGAGCGCGAAGACCCGCGCGATGCGTTTGTGTCGACCCGCTACCCGACGCTGGCCAGTCTGCCGCAGGGGGCTGTCGTCGGCACCTCCAGCCTGCGCCGAATGGCCCTGCTGCGCGCCCGGCGCCCTGACCTGAAGATTGAGCCCTTGCGGGGCAATCTGGACACGCGGCTGCGCAAGCTGGATGACGGACTGTATGACGGGATCGTGCTGGCGGCGGCCGGTCTCAAGCGTCTGGGTTTGGGCGAACGGATTCGTGAAATTTTTGAGCCGACCATCATGCTGCCCGCCGCCGGGCAAGGGGCACTGGGGATTGAGGTTCGTTCCAACCGCCAGGAAGTGATCGATGCCCTGGCGCCACTGGCGCATTCCACCAGCTGGCTGGCGGTGGCGGCCGAGCGGGCGGTCAGCCGGGCCATGGGCGGCAGCTGCTCCATGCCGCTGGCGGCCTTCGCCACCCTCAGCGGCGACACGCTGACCATTGATGCTGCCTGGGGCGACCCGGACGGTGTACTGGAACTGGTGTGCGTGCGGCTGAGTGCGCCGGTGACGGATCTGGCCAGCGCTGCCGCATTGGGCACACGGCTGGCGGTCGATCTGCGGGCCGGGGTGGTGGCAAAAGGTGGCTCAATTCTGGCGCCGGGTGAGCCCCTGGGCACGACCTGAGCATGCGGGTCATCGTTACCCGCCCCCAACGCGAGGCGCAACGATGGGTGCTGGATTTAACCGCGCTCGGCCTGGAAGCGCTGGCGCTGCCGCTGATTGAAGTAGGCCCGGTGGCCGACCCGGCCGACCTGGTTCGCGTCTGGAAACAGCTGGCTGACTATGTCGGTGTGATGTTTGTCAGCGGCAATGCCGTCGACTATTTCTTTGCATCAAAACCGCCTCTAGCCCCCGAATTCATTGCGCAAGAAGCTATTAAAACAAGAGCATGGGCGACCGGTCCCGGAACCGCCCGGGCCTTGTTGCGGGCGGGCGTTGCGCCTGACCGGCTGGATGTGCCATCACTGGACGCCGGTCAATTTGATTCGGAAGCCTTGTGGCAGGTGGTGGGCACGCAGGTGCAACCCGGTGACCGGGTCCTGATCGTGCGCGGCTGCGATCGCGCCGGCAGCACGCCTGCCGGGCCAGGGGTTGGGCGCGAGTGGTTTGCCAACCGCTTGCGCCAAGCGGGCGCCCTGGCTGAGTTTGTCGTCGCCTACCAGCGCTGCGCGCCCGACTTCAGCGCGCAGGCATCGGATTTGGCACAGCAGGCGGCCAGTGATGGCTCGGTTTGGCTGTTCAGCAGCACGGAGGCGGTGGCCAACCTGAGCGCCTGGCTACCCGCGCAAAACTGGGCTACCGCGCGCGCGCTGGCGACCCATCCGCGCATTGCCCTGGCCGCGCAAAAAGCCGGGTTTGGTGTGGTTTGTCAGTCTCGCCCCACGCTGCCCGACGTCGTGGCTGCGCTGCACGCGATGGAACAGACTGCAGCCTGAGCGGCAGACCAGCGCCATCTCCAACACTTTAGAATCCTTCCATGAACTCCGATCCCAACGCCGAAACACCGACCCCCACGGGAGGAGACGTTCCCTTGGCGGCGCCGGCCCTGCCCACGCCAGCGGATGACTCTGTGATCCCGGTCAAGACCAAAAGCGTGTCGCGCGGGTTTGTCCTGAGTCCGGGTACCGTGGCGGTCGCTGCCTTGCTGGCCAGTGGTTTTCTGTGGCAAAAGTTGTCATCGATTCAGGAACAGTTGGCTCGCCAAAGTGCCGATGCCGGCGCCCAGTCGGTGGAGGCCCGCAGCGTTGCCAAACAGGCGCAGGAACTGGCGCGCGAGACAGCGGGCCGGGTGGCGGTCTTTGAGGCGCGTTTGAGCGAGGTCTCCCTGCAACGCACGCAACTTGACGAGTTAATGAAAAGTTTGTCGCGCTCCCGTGATGAAAATCTGGTGGTGGATATTGAAGCCGCCATTCGTCTGGCACAGCAGCAGGCCCAACTGACGGGCAGTGTCGAGCCTTTGCTGGCCGCACTGAAAAGTGCGGACCTGCGGGTGACACGCGCAGCGCAGCCCCGACTCACATTGTTGCAGCGCGCCATTGCGCGGGACATCGACCGCATCAAGTCGGCCGCGGTGAGCGATACCCCGGGCTTGTTGGTCAAGCTGGATGAACTGCTGCACATGGCGGATGAGCTGGTGCTGGCGAATGCGGTCGCATCCGCGAATGGTCTCAGTTTGGTGAAGAAGCAGAGCGCCGAGGTATTGCCGAAATGGTGGCAACGCAGTTTGCAGCTGGTGCGCGACGAGGCGCAAAGCCTGTTGCGGGTCAGCCGGATCGAACGACCGGAGGCGGCATTGCTGTCACCGGAGCAGTCTTTTTTCCTGCGGGAAAACTTCAAACTCAAGTTGCTGAACGCCCGGATGGGGCTGCTGGCTCGACAGCTGGAGTCGTCACGGGCGGATCTAGCGGATGCTTCGCAGTCGCTCAATAAATACTTTGATGTCACCTCGCGCAAAACGCAGACGGCCGCGACCTTGTTGCAGCAGGTGCAGGCGCAGATGAAGACCTTGCAACTGCCCCGCGTGGATGAAACCTTTGCCGCCCTCGCTACCGCGGCCGCTGGAAAGTAGACATGCGGGCTGCTTTATGGTTTTTAGGATTGTTCGCCATGGCAGTGGCCATTGCCCTGTTCGCAGGCAATAACCAGGGCACGATCACCGTCTTCTGGCCACCTTACCGGGTCGACCTGTCGCTCAATCTGGTGCTGCTGTTGCTGGCGCTGTTGTTTTTGGTTCTGCATGTGGCTTTGCGTGCATTGGCGGCACTGTTTGCCATTCCGGGCCACGCGCATTCCTGGCGCCTGCAGCACCAGGAGCGCGCAATGCACCTCGCCTTGCTTGACTCCTTGTCCCATTTGGTGGCCGGTCGCTTTATTCGGGCCAGAAAAGCGGCCGAAGTCGTGCTGGCGCGCGAGAGTGCCATGACGCGGGGTGGCGAAACCCTGGTTTATGCGGGACGGCTGCGTGCCCTGTCGCATTTGTTGGCGGCCGAAAGTGCGCAAGCCTTGCAGGACAAAGCGGCGCGCGAGGAACATTTTCAACAGGCCCTGGATCAGGCTTTGCATCATGACGCGCAAGGAACCCGCGAGGGTTTGCAGTTACGGGCAGCCCGCTGGGCGCTGGAAGACCATGATGCGCAGGGGGCCCTGCAGTGGCTGGACGACATGCCGCAAGGTGCTGCCCGCCGCACGATTGCCTTGCGCTTGCGCTTGAAGGCAGCGCGGATGGCGCGGCAAACGCCATTGGCGCTGGAAACGGCGCGTCTGTTGGCCAAGCACCGTGCCTTCTCCGAGGTGGCCGCGCAGGGACTGTTGCGTGGTCTGGCCCTGGAGTTGGTGTCAACCGCCTATGACCCGGACCAGTTGCAGGCCGTGTGGCACCAGCTGGAAGCCTCGGAACGCTTGACGCCGGAAGTCGCGATTGAAGCCGCCAACCGGATGCTGCAGCTGGACGGCGATGTCGATCTGGCCCGCAGCTGGTTGCTGCCCATCTGGGAGCGCATGGTCGGACAAGCCGGGGCTTTGACCGAGGCCCAGCGCATCAGTCTCATTCATGCGCTGGAAAATGGTTTTGCGCTGGCGTCGGGTGCGCCCGAAGCGGCTTGGCTGATCCGGATCGAGCAGGCGCAGATGGCCAATCCCGGTGACTCCGCTTTGCAATACCTGGCCGGCATCACCTGCATGCGCTTGCAGTTGTGGGGCAAGGCGCAGCAACTGCTCAAGCAGTCATTGACCCGCTTGCAGGATGCGGGGCTGGCGCGAAATGCCTGGGCTGCGCTGGCCGAATTGGCCGAGCAGCGCGGTGATGTTGCGGCTTCAACGCAAGCCTGGCAAAACGCAGCCAAGACGGGAACAACGCGACTGGCGTGAGATTCGGGGCTATTATCAAGAGCCTATGAGTACCTTGATCGAACATATCCTGAAGCTGACCGACCATCGGGATCGGGATTTACTGGAGCTCACGCTCTCCAAAGCGCTGATTGATCTGCTGCCCATCCAGCGCATCAGTATTTCACGCGTCATGAGTTTTGAGGGTGAAAAACGCTGGCTCGAAGTGGCCCGGCTGGATGCCAAGGGCGGTGGCAAAGTCGTGGACCCGATGCGGGTGGACTTCATGACGCTGCCGCATCTGGACGACGCGCCCGATCGGCTGAAGTGTCTGCAGCGGCGTGAAATAATTGAAATTGCCTGGGCCGGGGAAGAGGGACCCCGTATCAACATGCTCCCCTTGTTCTCTGATTCACGCAAGGACGACGAAGGCGTGATCGAGGTGCATACGAATGCAAGCTTGACCCAGGACGAGCTTCTGACCATCGAGCAGTTACGCCGCATTTACCGCAACATGTATTCCCTGCTGGAATACAGCGACCGTGACGCCCTGACCGGCCTGTTGAATCGCAAGTCGCTGGACGATGCTTTTTACAGTGCGGTTCTGGAAGAGCTTGACGGTGTCAGCAGTGATCCGCTCATTGCGTCGACGCCCAACGGCATGGCCCAGGAACGTCGCCACCGGGTCCCCGCCAATTACTGGCTGGGCTCGGCGTTGATTGACAACTTTGCCCTCATCAAGGAGAAGCATGGGCGTCAGATCGCCGAAGAAGTGCTGGTGCTGGTGACGCGGGTGATGAACAACACGTTTCGTACCTATGACCGTCTTTATCATTTCAATGATGAACATTTCGGGGTGTTGATGCACTGCCCGGATGAAGCCTTGGTGCTGGCTGCGTTTGAGCGTTTTCGCACGAATGTTGAAAAAACCATTTTTCCGCAGGTCGGGCATGTCACGGTCAGTTGTGGTTTTACCAGCGTGATGGCAGATGATTCCCCTGACAGCGCACTGGTAAAAACGTTGAGTGCGGTTGATTTTGTCCAGCGCAGCGGTCACAACAAAGTGAGCAGCCACCTTGGTTTGGTACGCCGCGGGTTCTTCGCTGAACCCATTCTTGCCGCTGAGATTGATCTCACTTGAGTCATCGCGGAATATAAAAAAAGGGCACCTCGGTGCCCTTTTTTGCGGGTGTCCGTGAGGACACCGGCTTGACTTACTGCGCGTCTTTTTCCTCAAACGGCAGGGTCATGTTGCGCAAATCGCGCTTTGTTTCCACCAGAACCAGCGGTCCTGCGTCCACTTGCACCGCCGCTGGGCGCACGCGTGGCACACGAACTGGTTTCGGCTCAGCCGCGATAGCGGCCTGGACGGCTGCAATTTTCTCAGCGTCCGAGTTCACCCAGCTTAAGCCGGAGCTCTGAGCCACCTGCGCCAATTCGGCCAGAGGCAACGCAAACGGCTGCAGTTTGGGCATGCCGGTGGTCGCTGCAACGGGCACTGCTTCAGGCGCCGCCACAGGTTTTGCAATGACCGGTGCTGGAGCGGGTGCGGGTGTCACTACTGGCGCAACGGCGACGGGCACAACCACTGGCGCTGCCTCTGCGACCGGCGCCACTGCTGGCGCAACGGCCATCGTTGCGGGGGCTTCCGTGCTGGTCGCGAAGTAGGAGCGGCGGGGTTCTTCAGCCGACTCTTCCGCTACCGGCTGCACGTCACGCGCAGGTCGTTCCTGGCGATCACCTTGCTCAGCGCGGTCACCACGGGGTCCACGCTCACGACCATAGCGGTCGCGAGAGCGTTTTTCACGGGTCTCGACGCCGTCAGGACGGGCTTCTTGTTCACCAGCAACAGGGCCGTTGCCCAGGTCGGTGTTAGCTGCCATCGCCTGTGCGGAAGGGGCCATGCGATCGACCGGCGCTGCCATGGTGTCAGCGTTGGCGGATTCATTGCGCGCATTTTCATCTGGACGACGATTGCGGTCAGGCCGGCGCTCATTGCGTCCGTCTGCTCGAGGCTCACCGCGTTCTGCCGGCGCGCCCTGTTCGACGTTGTCAGTGCGTTCGTTGCGGCCACGGTCACCACGGGGGTTGCGCTCACCACGCCCGCCGCGTTCGGCATTGCGGGCTGGGCGGTCTTGCCCTGGCTCATTTCTTTGGGCATCTTGACCTGGGCCATTCATAGGGGCCTGTGAGAAGCCGTTGCCAGCCTCCGCCATGACGGGTTTACCTTCGGCATCGAAACGTTCACGTTGGCCTTGCGCCGGACGGTCACCACGACCACCTCGACCACCCCGACCGCCACGGCCATCACCGCGACCTTCGCCACGACCACCACGGCCACCACGCGCTTCATCGCGCCCTTCGGGACGAGCTTCGCCGCGCGGTTCATTGCGACGCGCGCCATCACGGCCACCGCGACCTTCGCGTTTGTCGTCTTTGCTGACTTCTTCCACTGGCTTGGGTTTCAGCGCAGGTGCTGGCGCGGGCGCAAACAATTGCTTGATCCAGCCAAACAAGCCTTTTTCTGCCGGGGCAGTCGCTGGCACAGCGTGGGCATGTCTCGGCGCAGCGCGCGGGGCCGTCGCCACAGGCTTGACAGGCTCTGGCTTGGGGATGGCGACAGGTGCCGGTGCATCGGGCAATACGCCCTTGATGATCGGGGTCTGCTTGTTGGTGGGCTCTTGCGAACGACGCGTCACTGAAGTCGGATCTTCCATTTCTTCAGCCATTTTGTAGCTGGCTTCAATGTTGTCCAGACGCGGATCGTCGTGTTTCAGGCGTTCCAGCTTGTAGTTCGGCGTTTCCAGCGTCTTGTTGGGCACCATCAGCACGTTGATGCGCTGTTTGAGTTCGATTTTGGCGATCTCGGTACGCTTTTCATTCAACAGGAACGAGGCCACTTCGACCGGGACCTGGCACAGCACCGAGGCCGTGTTGTCTTTCAAGGACTCTTCCTGGATGATGCGCAGGATTTGCAGCGCACTGGATTCGGTGTCACGGATGTGGCCGGAGCCGCCGCAACGTGGGCAGGGGATGGACGCGCCTTCGCTCAAAGCGGGACGCAGGCGCTGGCGGCTCATTTCCATCAGGCCAAACTTGCTGATGGTGCCGAACTGCACCCGGGCGCGGTCTTGCCGCAGCGCATCGCGCAGGCGGTTTTCGACGTCGCGGCGGTTGCGGCTTTCTTCCATGTCGATAAAGTCGATCACGATCAGGCCACCCAAATCGCGCAGACGCATCTGGCGCGCCACTTCGTCAGCAGCTTCCAGGTTGGTGCGGGTGGCGGTTTCTTCGATGTCGCCGCCCTTGATGGCGCGGGCCGAGTTGACGTCCACCGACACCAGCGCTTCGGTATGGTCAATCACAATCGCGCCGCCTGACGGCAACTGCACGGTGCGGGCATAGGCCGATTCGATCTGGTGTTCGATCTGGAAGCGGCTGAACAGCGGCGCGTCATCGCGGTAGCGCTTGACGCGGGCGGCGTGCTCGGGCATGACGTGGGCCATGAACTGCTGGGCCTGCTCGTACACGTCGTCGGTGTCGATCAGGATGTCGCCGATGTCGTTGTTGAAGTAATCGCGAATGGCGCGAATCACCAGCGATGATTCCTGGTAAATCAGGTAAGCGCCCTTGCCACCCTTGGCGGCCCCGTCAATGGCGCTCCACAGTTTGAGCAGGTAGTTCAAGTCCCATTGCAGTTCCGGCGCGCTACGGCCAATGCCGGCGGTGCGGGCAATGATGCTCATGCCATTCGGGTATTCGAGCTGTTCCAGCGCTTCTTTGAGTTCGGCGCGGTCTTCACCTTCAATGCGGCGCGACACACCACCACCCCGTGGGTTGTTGGGCATCAGCACCACATAGCGGCCAGCCAGCGACACGAACGTGGTCAGGGCAGCGCCCTTGTTACCGCGTTCTTCTTTTTCGACCTGAACCAGCAGTTCCTGGCCTTCGCGGATGGCGTCCTGGATGCGGGCTTGGCCCACAGCCACGCCTTGCTGGAAATACTGGCGTGAGATTTCTTTGAATGGCAAGAAGCCGTGGCGGTCTTCGCCGTAGTCGACAAAACAGGCTTCCAGCGAAGGCTCGACGCGCGTGACGACGGCCTTGTAGATGTTGCCCTTGCGCTGTTCGCGCCCTTCAATTTCAATTTCGTAGTCGAGGAGTTTTTGTCCGTCGACGATGGCCAAGCGGCGTTCTTCAGCCTGTGTGGCGTTAATCAGCATCCGTTTCATGGGTAGCATCCTTCAATTCAAATAACAAACATGCTCTTGACGAGCTTTTGATACCAGAACTGACGCTTTGAAGTGAGGAGGAATTGCCGGAGAACCGAAACTTAAGTGATAAGTCTTGGCGTTGGCGCGTGGAGGGGAGCGAGGAGTTTGGGTTGTGGAATTGCTATTGAATTAATAGCTGGTTGCGCCCGTTGTGCGGGCGCTGATGGCCGATCCATGCCAAAAAACGGGACGAAAACGCACCGTTGGCATATTTGAATCAGGCTCATCAACACAAACATCTCGCTTTATTCCGTTCACAGACAACTTGTCTGTGAACTTTGGGTATTCCGTATCAGTATTTCAACGCGTCGTCTTGACCGTTCGTTTTGCAGGCCACCCCAAACATCTGGTTTGCGGTTTGCGTGCATGGCGCCCGGCGGCATCGACTTACTATTGGGGCTGGTGATGGCGGGTGAACTAAACTCCACCTAAACGATGAGTTAACTTGTCGTTAAATCAACCACTTACAGCGCATCGCTAGTGAAACACATTATAGGGGGCAATCCAGCCCCGCAAATTCCCCAGGTCAAGTCGGTCCTTGTAGATGAAGACTCTGCGGGGCAACGGCTCGATAACTTCCTCATGCGCCACCTCAAGGGCGTGCCGAAAACCCACGTCTACCGCATCATTCGCAGTGGTGAAGTGCGGGTCAACAAAGGCAGGGCGTCCGCCGATTCCCGCGTGCAGGCCGGCGATACGGTGCGCTTGCCGCCGGTGCGGATTTCTGAACGGGTGGCCGAAAAAGCCGAAGCCATGGCGCAAAGCATGGCGCGTGGCGTCCCGGCCCGGGACTTTCCCATTCTGTTTGAAGACGAGCACCTGATCGCCATTGACAAGCCGTCGGGCGTGGCGGTGCATGGCGGCTCGGGTGTGAGTTTTGGCGTGATTGAACAATTGCGCATGGCCCGGCCCCAAGCCAAATTTCTGGAATTGGTGCACCGCCTGGACCGCGACACCAGCGGTATTTTGCTGATTGCCAAGAAGAGAAGCGCCCTGACCAACCTGCAAGACCAGTTTCGCGAACGGGAAACTGGCAAAACTTATCTGGCGCTGGTGGTCGGCCACTGGCCGGGCAACAAAAAAGTGCTGGACAAACCGCTGCACAAATACCTGCTTGCCAATAAAGATGGCTCTGAAGGCGAGCGGCGCGTCAAAGTGGTGTCCAAGGACGATCCCAATGGCATGCCTTCCGTCACCCTGGTGAAAGTCCGGGCCACCACAGCCACCGCTTTTACCTTGCTCGAAGTCACCATCAAGACCGGACGCACCCATCAAATCCGGGTTCACCTCGCCAGCGAAGGCTATCCGATTGCGGGCGATGACAAATACGGCGATTTCGACCTGAACAAGACGCTGCTGCGGTCTGGCAAATTGCCCGCCCTCAAGCGAATGTTCCTGCATGCCTGGCGCTTGCAGTTCAACCATCCGGCCAGCGGCGAACGGGTGGAATTGCTGGCCCATTTACCTCCTGAACTTGAAGCGTTTGCGACCCATGCTGCACCCTCTCCTTCCTGACACGTCCCCATCCCGGCAGTTTGATTTGATTGCCTTTGACTGGGATGGCACGCTGTTTGACTCCACCGCCATCATCACGCGCAGCATTCAGAATGCGGTGCGGGACGTGGGCGGCACGGTGCCGAGTGACCGGGAGGCGGCCTATGTCATTGGCATGAGCTTGATGCAGGCACTGGCGCATGCCGCGCCCGACGTGTCAGAAGATAAGTATCCGGAGCTTGGTGCGCGTTACCGCCACCATTACAGCGCTCACCAGAACGACATCAGCCTGTTTGAAGGGGTGCTGCTGATGCTGGCCGATTTAAAGTCTCGCCAGCACTGCCTGACCGTGGCCACCGGCAAAAGCCGCCATGGCCTGGATGAAGCGCTGCAGGCGGTCGAGCTCAAAGGCCTGTTCGATGGATCGCGCACGGCGGATGAAACAGCGGGCAAGCCGCATCCCCGCATGTTGCAGGAGCTGATGCGCGAGTTTGGCGTGACACCGGCGCGCACGCTGATGATTGGCGACACCACGCACGACTTGCAGATGGCCCTCAACGCCGGTTGCCCGAGCGTGGGGGTGAGTTATGGCGCCCATGAACCTGATGCGTTCCATGCCCTGAACCCCCGCTATGTGGCCCATTCCGTGCGTGAACTGCACGACTGGCTGCTGCGCAACGCCTGACCGGCGAAAGCTTTCACATGTCGCAACGCGTTCCCCTGTGCAATTCCGCCGATCTGGTCAACAGCGCTGAAGCCGTTTCCTTCGATGTGATGTATTGCGGTCAGACCTGCCGGGCTTTTGCCATTCGTTACCAGGGCCAGGCCTATGCCTACCTGAACCGTTGTGCCCATGTGCCGATGGAGTTGGATTACCAGCCCAACCGCTTTTTCGACAGCACGGGCCACTGGCTGATGTGTGCCACGCATGGCGCCATCTATCAGCCGCAGACCGGTGCCTGCCGCGGTGGCCCCTGCCGGGGTGGCTTGATCAAGATTGAGGCGTCCGAGCTCGATGGCGTCGTGCACTGGCATACTGCCCATAACCTGAAACCTTTTGAGTTTTGAAATGACTGATCCTCTTATTCCCGAACAACCGAATGCCACTCCCGAGTCTGCTGTAACAGAAAATCAGGCTGCAGCCCCCGTCAATAATGCGGCAAATGCTACTAAAAAAGTAGCAAAAGAGGATGCTTCTGCCAGTCCTGGCTGGGAGCGCGCCACACTGGAAAAACTGGTGTTTGCGTCATTGACCGAACAACGGCATGCCCGCCGCTGGCGCAATTTTGTGCGGCTGGCCTGGCTAACCTTTTTTGTGCTCACGGCTTGGGTGCTGATCAGTCGCAATGGCCCGTCGCAGGATGCCTCGACGCCGCACACGGCGGTGGTCGAAATCAAGGGTGAAATCGCCTCAGGTGCGGATGCCAGTGCTGAATTGATTGTGGTCGCCTTGCGCGGTGCGTTTGAAGACGAAGGCGCCCAGGCGGTGGTTCTGTTGATCAATTCACCCGGCGGCAGTCCGGTGCAGGCCGGCATCATCAACGACGAGATCAAGCGTCTCAAGGCCAAACACAAGAAGCCGGTGTATGCCGTGGTGGAAGAGTCCTGTGCCTCGGCAGCCTATTACATTGCCGTGGCGGCCGACAAGATTTTTGTCGACAAAGCCAGCATTGTGGGCAGCATTGGCGTGTTGATGGACGGTTTTGGCTTTACCGGTCTGATGGACAAGCTGGGCGTGGAGCGCCGTCTCATGACGGCCGGTGAAAACAAGGGGTTTCTGGATCCGTTCAGCCCGCAAACCGAAAAACAACGGGCTTTTGCCCAGACCATGCTGGACCAGATTCACAAGCAGTTCATCGACGTGGTCAAGGCCGGCCGGGGTTCCCGATTGAAGGAAACGCCCGAGACCTTCAGTGGCCTGTTCTGGAGTGGCCAGCAAGCGATTGAACTGGGGCTGGCCGATCAGTTGGGCAACCTCGACTTCGTGGCGCGCGAAGTCGTCAAGGCCGAAGAAATCATTGACTACACCCGCCGCGAAAATGTGGCGGAGCGTTTGGTCAAGCGTTTTGGTGCCTCCATTGGTGCTGGCGCGGTACACGCCATTCAATCGATTCCCGCCGTCCGCTGACCCGTATTGACAATGAAATTAGCGACCCAGGGCAAACACCGCCGGGGTCGAGTTGTCCAGTGGCGACGTCTTTTGTCGCCAGTCTTTGATGCTGTCGCTGCGACAGACACCCCGGGCCAGCGTTAGCCCGCTGCACACGGCCAGCCGGGTGGTGTGTTGCAAGGTGTGCAACAGCGTCTGCAGCATGGCCGCATTGCGGTAAGGCGTTTCAATAAAGAGTTGGGTCTGCCCGGTTTTCAGTGCCAGTGATTCCAGCTCGCGCACGCGCTTGGCGCGTTCAGTGGCTTCTTGCGGCAAGTAGCCCACAAACGCAAAATTTTGGCCATTGAGTCCACTGGCGGCCAGCGCCAGCAACAGCGAGACCGGGCCGGTCAGCGGGAGCACTTCAATTCCCAAGTCATGGGCCGCGCGCACCACCGAGGAGCCCGGGTCGGCCACCGCCGGCATGCCAGCTTCGCTGACCAGCCCCATGTCATGGCCTTCGAGCGCGGGCGTCAGCAGGTGGCGGGCATCAAAGTTGCCGGTGTGGTCACCTTTTTTATGCACTTCGCGGGGCAGTTCCTGAATCTGCAGGGACTGCAGCGGGCCGCTGAGCGGGGTGATGTCATTCACCCGTTTTAAATAAGCGCGCGCTGACTTGGCGTTTTCGCAGACCCAGTATTGCAGCTTTGCCGCCACGATCAGGGTGCCCTGGGGCATCGTGTTTTGCAGGTCCACCTGGCTGTCACAGCCGAAATCGAGCGGTGCGGGGACCAGATACAGCGTGCCCTTATGGGATTGCGCGGTGTGAGTGGATGTAGTTGTCATGGTCATAGCACCTTGACGCCTGCGGCCTGAATCATGCGGCAGGTTCGGATCAAAGGCAGGCCCACCAGCGCGGTCGGGTCGTCGTTGTCAATCGACTCCAGCAGGGCGATGCCCAAGCCTTCACTTTTGGCGCTGCCCGCGCAGTCGTAAGGGGTCTCTGCTTGCAGGTAAGCCTCGATTTCAGCGTCAGAAAGCGCGCGAAACTTCACTTTGACCTGGGCCAGGTCCATTTGCGCAAACCCCGTTTCCAGGCAGACCACGGCGACGGCCGTCTGGAAAATCACGGTTTTTCCGCGCATTTGCTGCAACTGCGCGGTGGCGCGTGCGTGGTTGCCCGGTTTGCCGAGGGCTTGGCCGTCCAGCTCGGCCACCTGGTCGGATCCGATCACGACACAGGCGGGAAATTGTGTGGCTACGGCGCGGGCCTTGGCCATGGCCAGCCGACATGCCAGCTGTTTCGGTGTCTCGGACGCCTGGGCTGTTTCATCAACATCAGGCGCGGCGACTTCAAACGGAATGCGCAGACGCGCTAACAGTTCACGGCGGTAGGGCGAGGTGGAGCCCAGGATGAGTTTTCGGTGAGTAGGTTCAGACATGCCGTGATTCTCTTACACTGCGTGCATGAAACAAGAGTCTCCCCCCACCCATTTGGATGTCAAGGCGTTTGCGCATGCTGCAAGTACCCTCGCTGGACATGATTTGCTATCAAAATATGAGCGTTTAATGCAGGAGGTGCAGGGGCTGGGTGCCGATCACGTTCTTAATTGGTCGGCGCAAGGGGAGTTGCGGGCCGATGAAGCGGGCGCAGAACAAATCTGGTTGCATTTGACGGCGGAGGTCAGTTTGCCGTTGATGTGCCAGCGCTGTCTGGGGCCTGTCGACATTGCGGTGTCTGTGAAGCAGTCGTTTCGCTTTGTCGGCAGCGAAGAGGCTGCCGAGGCGCAAGACGAAGAGTCGGAAGAAGATGTGCTGGCCCTGAGCCAGGAATTTAACCTGGCGGATCTGATCGAGGACGAAGTGCTGATGGCGATGCCCGTGGTTCCCCGTCATGAAGAGTGCCCCGTTGAGGTTAAGCTGGAAGTGGCGGATGCCGGTTTTGAAGTCGCGTCGGCTGAAAAACGCAATCCGTTTGCGGTGCTGGCCAAGCTGCAGGGCGGCAAGTCCAGCTAAGTCTGGCGAGGTGAGCTATAATTTGAGGCTTCACGCGATTTAAAAAGCCGCGTGTTCTATTACCCACTATGTTGCGGCCTTCGCAATCTAAACGTCCAGGAGCAGATCATGGCTGTCCAACAGAACAAAAAATCACCTTCAAAGCGCGGTATGCACCGTTCACACAATGCGCTGGTCGTGCCAGGCATTGCGGTTGAGTCCACCACGGGTGAAATCCACCTGCGTCACCACATCAGCCCGAATGGCTTTTACCGTGGTCGTCAAGTGCTCAAGAGCAAGTCTGAAGCCTAATTTTTAATTAAGCCAAGGCCCGAGGCTACCGTGTTTGTAGCGTCGGGCCTTTGTATTTATGCTTCCGATTTTCGGTTGCCATTTGCTTTGGTGCACTAGTTTCCCATGATCACAATCGCTGTCGACTGCATGGGAGGCGATCATGGCCCTCGTGTCACGCTTCCTGCTTGCCGAAATTTTCTGGATCGACATGCCGACGCGCAGTTGATTCTGGTTGGGCTGCCTGAAAGTTTGAGTGAATTCTCCCACTTGCGCGCCCAAATTGTGGTGGCCAGCGAGGTCGTTGGTATGGATGATTCGCTCGAAGTGGCACTTCGGCGTAAAAAAGATTCTTCCATGCGTGTCGCCATCCAGCAGGTCAAGGATGGTATTGCGCAGGCCGCTGTGTCGGCAGGCAACACCGCCGCGCTGATGGCTATTTCCCGCTACTTGCTCAAAACCCTGGATGGCATCGATCGCCCCGCGATTGCCGGGCAAATTCCCAATGCCAAGGGCGGGGCCACCACCGTGCTGGACATGGGGGCGAATGTCGATTGTTCGGCCGAGCACTTGCTGCAGTTTGCCATGATGGGTTCTGCCTTGGTGTCCGTACTCAGCGGCAATGACAATCCCACGGTCGGTTTGCTCAATATTGGCGAAGAAGCCATCAAGGGCAACGAAGTCATTAAAAAAGCCGGCGAACTGCTTCGAACGGCGGCCAAAGCGGGCGATTTGAATTTCTATGGCAATGTCGAAGGCAACGATATTTTCAAAGGAACCGCCGACATCGTCGTGTGCGACGGCTTTGTTGGTAATGTGGCCTTGAAAGCCAGTGAAGGCCTGGCAACCATGATTGTGGATTTCCTGAAAATCGAGTTTTCTCGTAATATTTTCACGAAATTAGCAGCAATTGCCGCTTATCCCATCATATCGGCTCTTAAAAAGCGGATGGATCACCGACGCTACAACGGCGGCGCCTTGCTGGGCCTGCGCGGTCTGGTTTTCAAGAGCCATGGTTCCGCAGATGCGTTGGCATTTCAGTTCGCTTTGACGCGGGCGTATGATGCAGCCCGAAACAACCTGCTTGACCGTGTTCAAGTCCGGATTGCTCACGTGGCGCCTATCTTGGTCGCTGTTGAGTCCTCTGGACGGCCTGATGCGGTCGCTCTCGCCTGACACATGAAACTATATTCACGCATCACCGGTACCGGTAGCTATCTCCCCCCCCGTCGATTGACCAACGCCGATCTGGCCGCCGAGCTCGCCACCCAAGGCGTCGAAACTTCGGATGACTGGATTGTTGAGCGCACCGGAATTCGAGCGCGCCATTTTGCGGCCCCCGAAGTTTGCAGCAGTGATCTGGGTCTGGAGGCCGCGCGCCGGGCTTTGCAGGCGGCAGGCGCCGAAGCCACCGATATTGACCTGATCATTGTCGCTACCTCCACGCCTGATATGGTGTTCCCCTCGACCGCCTGCATTTTGCAGAACAAGCTGGGGGCCAATGGCAGCACCGCGTTTGATGTGCAGGCCGTGTGCAGCGGTTTTATTTACGCGCTGACCATTGCCGACGCGATGATCAAGTCGGGAGCGGCCAAGAAGGCGCTGGTGATTGGTGCCGAAGTCTTTTCGCGCATTCTCGATTTCAAGGACCGGACCACCTGCGTGTTGTTTGGCGATGGCGCCGGTGCCGTGGTGTTGGAGGCGTCTGATACCCCCGGTATTCTTGCCAGCGACTTGCACGCTGACGGCAAGCATGTTGGCATCCTGTGTGTGCCCGGTCACGTGTCGGGCGGCAAGGTGTTGGGTGATCCCTTGCTGAAAATGGACGGTCAGGCGGTCTTCAAACTGGCGGTGGGCTTGCTGGACGAAGCCGCCCGTAACACCTTGGCCAAGGCGGGCAAGGTCGCGGCGGATATTGACTGGCTGGTCCCGCATCAGGCCAATATTCGCATCATGCAAAGTACCGCCAGAAAGCTCAAACTGCCGATGGACAAAGTGATCGTCACGGTGGACCAGCACGGCAATACTTCTGCCGCCTCCATTCCTCTGGCGCTGGATGCGGCGGTGCGCAGCGGCAAGGTCAAACCTGGTGAACTGCTCTTGCTGGAAGCGGTGGGCGGTGGTTTCACCTGGGGTGCAGTGCTGCTAAATCTGTAGCATTGGGCGCAGGTAATACAAGGGCAGGAGCCTGATTTGAACCGTAACTTTGACAAATTCAGCATGAATTCATTTGCTTTCGTTTTTCCAGGTCAGGGATCTCAATCCGTGGGGATGTTGGACGCGTGGGGCGATCATCCGGTGGTGCTTGCAACACTCAACGAGGCCTCTGATGCTTTGCGTGAAGATGTTGCCAAGCTCATTAAAGAAGGACCCAAGGAGGCGCTGGCCCTGACGACCAATACCCAGCCGGTGATGTTGGTGGCTGCCGTGGCGGCGTACCGCGTCTGGATGGCCGAGACGGGTTTGGCGCCGGCCGCCGTGGCCGGACATTCCCTGGGCGAATATTCAGCCTTGGTAGCCGCCGGTGTGCTGACGCTGACGCAAGCGGCCCCGCTGGTGCGCTTCAGGGCGCAGGCCATGCAGGATGCGGTGCCGGTGGGTGTGGGTGCGATGGCGGCCATTCTGGGGATGGATGCCGCAAAAGTAATCGCTGGCTGCGCAGAAGTGACCAGCAGTTTTGACGAAAATTCGTTAGAGGTCGTGGAAGCCGTCAACTTCAATGACCCCGGTCAAACCGTGATTGCCGGCAGCAAGGCCGCCGTTGAAAAGGCCTGTGAAGTATTGAAAGCTAATGGCGCCAAACGCGCTTTGTCGCTGCCGGTGTCGGCGCCGTTTCATTCAAGTTTGATGAAGCCAGCGGCTGAAAAACTCAAAGAACAATTGAAATCGATTGAATTTATGGCACCTCAAATCGCATTGATCAACAATGTTGACGTCGCCGTCGAGGTCGATCCCGACCGGATTCGCGATGCGCTGTACCGGCAAGCCTTCGGTCCTGTGCGTTGGGTGCAGTGTGTGCAGGCCATCAAGGCACGCGGCCTGACGTCGATCGTGGAATGCGGGCCGGGCAAGGTGCTGGCCGGCATGGTCAAACGCATCGACCCGGAACTGAACGGCATGGCGCTGTTGGACCCGACCACCCTGGCGGATATCAAAACCATACTTTCGGGTGCAAATCATGCGTGATATTAAATTTGAAGGCCAAGTCGCTCTGGTGACGGGCGCCTCACGCGGTATTGGCGCTGCCATTGCCCTGGAACTGGCAAAGCGGGGGCTGAAAGTGATTGGCACCGCCACCACGGACGAGGGGGCTGCCAAAATTGGGCAAACCCTGGCTGCTTTCCCTGGCTGTAGCGGCAGCACGTTGAACGTCAACGATGCACAGGCCGCCGAAACCCTGATTGGCGAAATTGTTAAAGAGCATGGCGGCTTGCAAGTGTTAGTCAACAACGCCGGCATCACGCGCGACAACCTCGCCATGCGCATGAAGGACGAAGAGTGGGATGCCGTGCTTGACACCAATCTGAAGGCAGTGTTTCGCATGAGTCGCGCGGTCATGCGCACCATGATGAAGCAGCGTTATGGCCGCATCATCAGCATCACGTCGGTGGTGGGGGCCTCGGGTAACCCGGGGCAGGCCAACTATGCCGCCGCCAAGGCGGGGGTGGCGGGCATGACCCGGGCACTGGCGCGTGAATTGGGCTCGCGCAACATTACCGTCAATTGCGTAGCGCCGGGCTTTATCGAAACCGATATGACGGCCAGCCTGCATGAAGACCAGCACAAAGCACTGCTCAGCCAAATACCGCTGGGTCAGTTGGGCAAGCCCTCTGATATTGCCCATGCCGTGGCCTATCTGGCTTCGCCGCAAGCCGCCTATGTGACGGGGCAGGAGCTGCACGTCAACGGCGGCATGCTGATGTAAGCTCTGGAACAGAGATAAGACAAATCAAGCCGATTTATCCGTTCGGCAGCCGGATTGGGGGATCACCCCGAAGCCCGGCTAAAATCACGGATTAATTTACAACCGTCTGAGTGAACCCATGAGCGATATTGAAGCACGCGT
This sequence comes from Rhodoferax sp., assembly GCF_012927445.1. Lineage (GTDB taxonomy): Bacteria > Pseudomonadota > Gammaproteobacteria > Burkholderiales > Burkholderiaceae_C > Rhodoferax. The sequence goes on along the minus strand of NZ_JABBPD010000004.1, from coordinate 453,305 downwards.
GAAAAAAATTATTGCCGAACAACTCGGTGTGGAAGAGTCACAAGTGACCAGCGAAAAAGCCTTCGTGGCCGATCTGGGTGCAGATTCCCTTGACACTGTGGAACTGGTGATGGCACTGGAAGATGAGTTTGGAATTGAAATTCCAGACGAAGATGCCGAGAAGATCACAACAGTGCAAAACGCGATCGATTACGCCAATACGCACAAGAAAGCGTAAGGTGCGGTGTGCGCGACGCGTCAATGCGTCGCCACACTGAATGTGACGGACTGCATTGGTACCCGATGCAAGTCCACAGGCCTGGTTCCAAGCTGTTCCAGGCAACTTTCTTTAGATCAACTACTGACTGCAAAATTCTATGTCCCGTCGTCGCGTTGTAGTAACAGGTTTGGGTTGTGTCAGTCCCGTGGGTAACACGGTGGCCGATGCCTGGGCCAACCTGCTGGCCGGGAAATCCGGTATCGATTTGATCACCAAGTTTGATACCTCAAGCTTCTCCTGCAAAATTGCGGGTGAAGTCAAGGGCTTTGAACTCGGCGACTACATCGGCCCCAAAGAGGCGCGCACGATGGACGCCTTCATTCATTTTGGTATTGCCGCAGCCAGTCAGGCGGTTGCCGATGCCGGCCTGCCGACCCTTGATGCACTGGACGATGAGTTGTCCACTCGTATCGGTTGTCTGATTGGCTCAGGCATTGGCGGCTTGCCGATGATTGAAAACATGCACTCCGAGTTTGTTAATCGTGGTGCACGTCGCATTTCGCCCTTCTTTGTACCGTCCACGATTGTCAACATGATCGCGGGTCATGTGGCGATTCGTTTTGGTTTCAAAGGGCCCAATATGGCCATCGTGTCGGCTTGCACCACCGGGCTGCACTGCATTGGTGAAGCGGGTCGCATGATCGAATACGGTGACGCGGATGTCATGGTGGCCGGCGGGTCTGAGGCCACGGTGTCGCCCTTGGGTATTGGCGGTTTTGCCGCCATGCGGGCGCTGAGCACTCGCAATGATGACCCGCAAACGGCGTCACGCCCGTGGGACAGGGATCGTGATGGCTTTGTTTTGGGCGAAGGTGCGGGGGTGATGGTGCTCGAAGAGTACGAACACGCCAAGGCACGCGGTGCCAAGATTTACGCTGAGCTGGCCGGTTTTGGCATGAGCGCGGATGCCGGCCACATGACCGCTCCCAATATGGACGGTCCACGCCGTGCCATGCTGGGTGCCATGCGCAATGCCGGCGTGAACGCTGATCAGATTGATTATCTGAATGCTCACGGCACCTCGACACCGCTGGGTGACTTGAATGAAACCAATGCCATCAAGGCGGCCTTGGGCGACCATGCGAAAAAGACGGTGGTCAACTCAACCAAGTCGATGACCGGGCATTTGCTGGGTGGTGCCGGTGGCATTGAGTCCATCTTTACCGTGCTGGCGCTGCATCACCAGAAGAGCCCGCCGACCATCAATATTTTCAACCAGGATCCGGAGTGCGATCTGGACTTCTGTGCCAATACCGCACGGGACATGAAGATAGATGTGGCTTTGAAAAACAACTTTGGGTTTGGTGGCACCAACGGCTCGCTTGTTTTCAAGCGTGCGCCGTAACGTTTCCCGCACACTAATCTAAACGTCCCTGGCTGATTGATTCCAGCATGCACAGCGCCCCAGCGGTCAGTTATCCGGTGGGGCGTTCGCGTTTTCAGGGCTGGTTGCTGGTTTTGACCGGCTTGGCCAGTGTGCTTGTCGGCTTGATTTGGTTCCGCCAATCCGACTTGGCCGGCTGGCGGCAAGGGCTGTATGTCGCCACATTGCTGGGGACTTGCGTCATGGCGGTTCAAGCCTGGCGCCGCTCTCCGTGCGGCAGCTTGCGCTGGGATGGTCAAGCTTGGAGCTGGACCGAACGGGATGTCTCTGTTTGCGCAGTGCTGTCCGTACATCTGGATTTACAGTTTTTTTTGCTGCTGAGCCTGCGCACGGACACCGGCAGCCGGATCTGGCTTTGGCCTGAGCGCCGGACGATGGCGGTGCGTTGGAATGCTTTACGCCGGGCTGTTTTCTCTCATCGCGGTGCAGGCCAAGGCCTGACGGCTTATGCGGAGGCGGCCCTGGCCCAGGTGAAGTCATGAACGCCGACGCAACACCGCCCCCGTTACCCGCGCCTCCCAGCGCCACCGACAGCGATGTGATGCTGGTGGAGCGCGCCGTGGCGGGAGACCAGGGTGCTTTTGAGCTGCTCGTCATCAAGTACCAGCGCCGGATTCAGCGGCTCATTGGCCGCATGGTGCGTGATGTTGATCTGGTGGAGGACATCGCCCAGGAGACGTTCATCCGTGCCTACCGCGCGCTGCACCAGTTTCGCGGTGACGCCCAGTTCTACACCTGGCTGTACCGTATTGCCGTCAATACGGCCAAGAAGTTCTTGCTGGAACTCAAGCGCGATCCCACCGTGTCGGAGAGCGCTTTTAAATTGGATGAGGACGGCGATGAAACTTACTACGCCAGAAGTGAACCAATATCAGATGAAACACCGGAGTCGGTACTGGCGGCCAAGGAAATTGGCGCGGCCGTGAATGCGGCCCTTGCGGCTTTACCAGAAGATTTGCAGCAGGCGTTGACGTTGCGAGAGATTGAAGGTTTGAGCTATGAAGATATCGCAGAAGTAATGAATTGCCCGATTGGCACGGTTCGCTCCCGAATATTCCGAGCACGGGAAGCGATTTCAGCCAAAGTGAAACCGATGCTGGAAAAACAGACCGGTAAACGCTGGTAAGACCGCTAGCGAAACTGGGTGAGACTGGACATGATGATGCAAGAAGCAGAGAAAAATCGTGAACTTGTGTCGGCGCTGGCCGACGGGCAGTTGCGCGGGGAAGAATTCGCCCGCACCGTCGAGTGGCTTAACGAGGCTGACGCTGCCCAAGTGGCGTGGGATACCTACCATCTGGTGGGCGAGGTGCTGCGCTCTGGCGAAACCGTGGCCAGTGCTGTTGACACTGCTTTTATGCAACGATTGAAGCTTTCTTTGCAGCAGGAAAAGCCGCTCAGGCCCAGCATGGCTGCTATTAATTCAGTAGCTTCTTGCGCAGTATCAACGGGGGCTGCAGGTCTAAATGATTCGAAAGTCGAGAGTGCCAATAACGCAAGTTTTCGCTGGAAGCTGTTGGCTGGCGTTGCGTCGCTGGCGGCGGTGTCGGTGATCGGCTGGCAGGCTTTGGTTGGGGGCGGCGATCTGCAAGGTGCTGCCTTGATGGCGCAGACCGTCAACCCGGACGTGGCGGTACAGCAGGTCGCGGCCAATGGTGCGCCGCAGGTCATGATTCGAGACCGCCAACTGGATGCGCTGCTGGCGGCGCACCGCCAGTTTGGCGGCACGTCGGCACTGCAAAAGCCGGCCGGCTTTCTTCGTAATGCCACCTTTGAGGGAGCAGGCCGTTGAGAGAGAGGGACATCCTGATGATTCGATCCATCAACAGAGCGGTAACCAGAATGGCATGGGCTGTGCGCAAGGTTTTCCGTTTCAGCTTGGCCGGGTTCCTTTTCATCACGCTAGGCACCGCCGTGACGGCGCAAACTTTGTCTTCGGCTGGTGCGCCTGCGGCGGTGGATGCCAAAGTGGCAGACCGCAGTGTGAGTGAGTGGCTGATGCGCATGCACGAGGCCTCACGCCGCCGTGCCTATATTGGAACTTTTGTCGTCACGGCAGGAAACGCCATGTCGAGTGCGCGCATTTGGCATGTGTGTGATGGTGAACAGCAGATGGAGCGTGTGGAGTCGTTGACAGGCGCGCCCCGCTCCACGTTTCGGCGCAACGATCAGGTGGTGACTTTTTTACCCGAGAGCCGGGTGGCGGTGGCAGAAAAGCGCGAGTCACTGGGGCTGTTTCCAAATTTACTGCACTCCTACGATGCCTCTATTGCGCAGTTTTACAGCGCGCAGGCGACAGGCCACGAGCGCGTGGCGGGTTTTGAGGCCGATGTGGTGCAGCTGAAGCCCAAAGACAAGTTGCGTTTTGGCTACCGGATCTGGACCGAAAAAAAGTCCGGGCTGGTGGTCAAGCTACAGACGCTGGCCGGCGACGGGCATGTGCTGGAGCAGGCGGCTTTTTCTGAACTGCAACTGGACGCGCCAGTCAGCATGGCCAAGCTGACAAAACTCATGGACAACACCGAGGGTTACCACGTCGAGAAGCCGGGGCTGGTGAAAACCACGGCCGCCGCCGAGGGGTGGGTGCTGAAGACGGCGGTGCCTGGTTTCAAGCCCATGAGTTGCTACAAGCGGGCGGTGGGGGCAGGGGCGAATGCCCGCCATGAGAACACCCTGCAATGGATTTTTTCTGATGGCTTGGCGTCGGTATCGCTATTTATCGAGGCCTACGATGCGGAGCAGCACGCGCAGCCTGGCACGACCGCCATGGGCGCCACTCACACGCTGACACGCCGTATCGGCGACTGGTGGTTGACGGTGGTTGGTGAAGTGCCGCCGCAGACCCTGGCCGCCTTTGCACAGGGACTTGAGCGGAAAAAATAATGCACCATATACCAACTTGTTTTTCAATGAAAGGGCGATGATGATTCAAATCGATTGGAAGAAGTTGCATTCGTGTGTTCTGGTGGGGGCCTTGGCGGTGACCGCCTCGGTCGCCGTTCTGCCCATGACATCCGCGGTCGCCCAAGTACGTACCTTGCCCGACTTCACCGATCTGGTGGAGCAGGTCGGCCCTTCGGTGGTCAATATCCGCACACTTGAAAAAGTATCGGCGCGCGCCGGTGCTGGAGGCGCCGGCGAGGAGGAACTGCTGGAGTTTTTTCGTAAGTTTGGCTTGCCGATCCCGAATATGCCGCGTCAACCCCCGCGCCAGAAAAGCCCTCAGCCGCAAGATGAAGAACAGCCGCGCGGCGTGGGTTCGGGTTTCATTCTGTCCGCGGACGGTCTCGTCATGACGAACGCGCATGTCGTGGACGGCGCTGACGAAGTGCTCGTCACTCTTACCGACAAACGCGAGTTCAAGGCCAAAATTATTGGCGCTGACAAGCGCAGCGATATTGCGCTGGTCAAGATCGACGCCACGGGCCTGCCCGCCGTCAAGGTCGGTGATGTGAGTCGGCTTAAGGTCGGCGAATGGGTGATGGCCATCGGGTCCCCGTTTGGTCTGGACAATACCGTGACCGCCGGCATCGTGAGTGCCAAGCAGCGTGATACCGGTGACTACCTGCCGTTCATCCAGACCGATGTCGCGATCAACCCCGGTAATTCAGGGGGCCCGTTGATCAACATGCGCGGCGAAGTGGTGGGCATCAACAGCCAGATCTATTCACGCTCGGGCGGCTCCATGGGCATCTCGTTTGCCATTCCGATGGACGAAGCGATGCGGGTGAGCGAGCAATTGCGGGTGTCCGGCCGCGTGTCGCGCGGTCGCATCGGGGTGCAGATTGACCAGGTCACCAAAGAGGTGGCGGAATCGATTGGACTGGGCAAGGCACAGGGGGCGTTGGTGCGGGGTGTCGAGGTTGGCTCGCCCGCCGACAAGGCAGGCGTGGAAGCCGGTGACATCATCACCAGGTTTGAGGGCAAGCCAGTTGAGAAATCCAGCGACCTGCCGCGCATGGTGGGCGGCACCAAACCCGGCACCCGCAGCGCCCTGACGGTGTTTCGTCGTGGCGGCTACAAAGAGCTGACGGTCACGATCGCGGAGATCGAAGCCGATAAATCCGCCCGCAAAGCCGCTGACAAGGAAGAGAAGCCCACTGCCTCAAGCGCTGGACAGGTGTTGGGCCTGGCCGTGAGTGAGTTGACCGATGCCCAGAAGAAAGAACTTAAGATCAAGGGCGGCGTGAAGGTCGAAGCCGCTACCGATGCCGCCGCCCGTGCCGGACTTCGTGAGGGCGATGTGATTGTGCAGATTGCCAACATGGAGGTGGCCAACGTCAAGGCGTTCGATCTCGTGGTGAAAAAACTGGACAAGAACAAAGCCGTCAATGTGCTGTTTCGACGCGGCGAATGGGCGCAATACACGGTGATCCGGTTGGCCCGTTAAGTGGCCGTTGGCGCTGCAAGACCCTGAATCGAACTCGGATTTAGGGTCTTTCTTCATCGGATTCACCTGTAAAAGACAGTGAACTATTTATTTTTTACCCGTTTTTGTGCTTGATCAATGTTGGCATTCACTAACTTTTAAATTTGTTAATTGCTGTTTTGGTTAGAATGAACGCGGATCATCATGGATTACAGGCATATTGAATGGACCGAAGTCCACCATACGGGATGAGTTGCACCGCTCCACAGGCAGTCCACAGTTCACCCACAAGTTGTCCAGAGCTTGATCCACCCAAGCTGTTAATAAGTTGTGTATAAGATTTTTGTTGCTGCTCCGCAACGACGCATGGTGACTGTTTTTTGGCTGTACGTTTCTGGCTTTTTGCCTACAATGAACTTCCAACCTTCGCAGTTGCCAATGATTGTTGGTTCAGGGCGCGTCAAAATTCGACGCGCCCTTTTTTCTGGTCTCATCGTTTTAATTCAATCACTTAAGTGTCCTCGTTGATGAATCACATCAGAAATTTTTCGATCATTGCGCACATTGATCATGGCAAATCAACCCTAGCGGATCGCTTGATTCAGCGCTGTGGTGGTTTGCAAGAGCGGGAGATGCAAGCACAGGTGCTGGACTCGATGGACATCGAGAAAGAGCGTGGCATCACCATCAAGGCCCAGACCGCCTCGCTCAAATACAAGGCGCTCGATGGCCAGATTTACAACCTGAATCTGATCGACACCCCCGGTCACGTTGACTTCTCTTATGAAGTGAGTCGCTCACTCTCGGCCTGCGAAGGCGCCCTGCTGGTGGTGGATGCCAGTCAGGGTGTTGAAGCGCAAACCGTGGCCAATTGCTATACCGCGCTGGAGCTGGGCGTGGAGGTGGTGCCGGTACTCAACAAGATGGATTTGCCCAACGCCGATCCAGATAACGCCAAGGTTGAAATTGAAGATGTGATCGGGATTGATGCCACCGATGCCATTCCGTGTTCCGCTAAAACCGGCATGGGCATTGATGAAATTCTGGAGGCCGTGGTCGCCCGAATTCCGCCGCCCAAGGGCAACCCGACCGGGCCCTTGCGCGCCATGATTGTGGACAGCTGGTTCGACACTTATGTCGGCGTCGTGATGTTGGTGCGCGTGGTCGATGGCCGTCTGGGCAAGGGCGAACGCATCAAGATGATGGCCACCGGCGCGGTGTACAACGCCGACAACCTCGGCGTCTTCACGCCCGCCAATGAAGCGCGCGATTCGCTGGAGGCCGGAGAGGTGGGCTACATCATTGCCGGCATTCGCGAACTGCAGGCGGCCAAGGTGGGCGACACCGTGACCCTGGTGAAACTCGGCACCGGGGGTGCTGCGTTCACGGCCACGGAGCCGCTGCCCGGTTTCAAGGAAATTCAGCCGCAGGTGTTTGCCGGTTTGTACCCGACCGAGGCCAACCAGTATGAAGGCTTGCGCGACAGTCTGGAGAAACTCAAGCTCAACGATGCGTCGTTGCACTATGAGCCGGAAGTGTCGCAAGCGCTGGGTTTTGGATTCCGTTGCGGCTTCCTCGGGCTGTTGCACATGGAGATCGTGCAGGAACGTCTGGAACGCGAGTTTGACCAGGACCTGATCACCACCGCGCCCAGCGTGGTGTACCAGGTGGTGGGGGTGGATGGCGAAGTGCGGATGGTTGAAAACCCGTCCAAGATGCCCGACCAGGGCCGCATGGACGAGATCCGTGAGCCTATCGTCACCGTGCACTTGTACATGCCGCAAGACTATGTCGGCGCCGTGATGACGCTGGCCAACCAGAAACGTGGCGTGCAGATGAACATGGCCTACCACGGTCGCCAGGTGATGCTGACCTACGAGATGCCGCTGGCGGAAATCGTGTTGGATTTCTTTGACAAGCTGAAGTCGGTGTCGCGCGGTTATGCGTCCATGGACTATGAGTTCAAGGAGTACCGCGCCGCTGACGTGGTGAAGGTCGATATCTTGCTGAACGGTGACAAGGTGGATGCCCTGTCCATCATCGTGCACCGCTCGCAGTCGCAATTCCGCGGCCGGGCCGTCGTGGCCAAGATGCGTGAAATTATTTCGCGCCAGATGTATGACGTGGCAATTCAGGCCGCCATCGGCTCCAATATCATTGCGCGAGAGTCCATCAAGGCGCTGCGCAAAAACGTGATTGCCAAGTGCTACGGCGGCGATATTTCGCGCAAACGCAAGCTCCTGGATAAACAAAAAGAAGGAAAAAAACGCATGAAGCAAATCGGTTCAGTGGAAGTGCCGCAAGAAGCATTTTTGGCAATTTTGCAGGTGGACGGCTAATGCAAGCCCTAACCTCCTTCATCCTGGCGGGCTTTGTCGGCTACGCCGGTGCCTGGTACTTCGGCCTGGTCGAAGGCAACTTTGCGCTGCTGTTGTTTTTGGCCACCGTCGTCACCGGCGTTTACTGGCTGGCCGAGCGTTTTTACTTTCAGCCGCAGCGTTTCAAAGCGGCGGCGCTGCTGGACGCGGAGTCCCTCCAGCGCCGCGAAGAGCTGCGCAAGCAAGGTATCAACCAAGTTGACATGGACGTCTCGGAGGCCAGAAATCGCATCCTGGCGCAACCCTGGTGGCTGGACTGGACGGCCGGGCTCTTTCCGGTGATCATCTCCGTGTTTTTTCTGCGCTCGTTCCTGTTCGAGCCGTTCAAGATTCCATCGGGCTCCATGATTCCGACGCTGCTGGTCGGCGACCTGATTCTGGTGAACAAGTTTCACTACGGCGTGCGTCTGCCCGTGATCAACACCAAGATCACCGAAGGCACGCCCCCGCAGCGCGGCGATGTGATGGTGTTCCGTTACCCGCCCAAGCCGAGTCTGGATTACATCAAGCGCGTGGTCGGTGTCCCGGGCGACGAGGTGGCTTACCTCAACAAGCGCTTAACCATCAACGGCAAAGTGATCGAGACGGCAGCGCTGCCCGAGTTCTTTGATGAAGATGTGATGCGTTATTTCAAGCAGTACCAGGAAACGCTGGGCGAGCACAAGCACGGCATACTGAATGACGACGACCGGCCCGCCTTTGTGCCGGGCGCGGACGACTTTGTATTCAAGCAAAACTGCCACTACAGTGTGGAAGGCGTGGTGTGCAAAGTGCCGCAAGGCCACTACTTCATGATGGGCGACAACCGCGATAATTCGCTGGATTCGCGCTATTGGGGTTTTGTGCCGGACAAAAACATTGTGGGTAAAGCGTTTTTTGTCTGGATGAACTTCAGCAGCTTGAAGCGCATCGGGTCGTTCAATTGATATTTTGTCTCTTAACTGATCAGGAAACTGTATGACGCATCAATTCAGGTCCAGGCAGCGCGGTTTGTCTTTTTTAGGGCTCTTGGTGGTTGGCGGCCTGCTGGCTGTCACCGGGGTGATCGGCGCGCAAATTGTGCCAACCGCCATCGAATACCAGGCGATTTTGAAAGCCGCCAACAAGGCGCGTGAAGGTAATTCGGTGGCTGAAGTGCGCAGTATTTTTGACAAGGCGTCCGCCATTGACAACATCAGTTCCATCTCCGGCAAGGACATTGACGTGACCAAAGAAGGCGACAAGATTGTGGTCAGTTTTGCCTATCAGCGCGAAATTCACTTGGCCGGTCCGGGTTACCTGACGCTCAAATACAGCGGACGTTCCAAGTAATGCACCCACAGAAAGATACCCACGCGTGAATGAAGGTTTGATGGCGCTGCAACGTCGGTTGCAGCATGAATTTACCAACCCTGCCTTGTTGACGCAGGCGGTAACACACCGCAGTTTTTCCAGCGACCATTACGAGCGGCTGGAGTTTTTGGGCGATTCGGTCCTGAGCCTGGCGGTGTCTGATTTGCTGTACGAGCGTCTGCGTGCGCTGCCGGAAGGTGACTTGTCCCGCATCCGCGCCAATCTGGTCAAGCAAGACACGCTGCACCAGCTGGCCGTCGAGCTGGGTTTGCCCGATGTCCTGCGGCTGGGCGAGGGCGAGTCCCGCTCGGGTGGTCATAAACGGCCCTCCATTCTGGCGGACACGCTGGAGGCCATTATTGGCGCGGTCTACCTGGATGCCGGTTTTCCTGCGGCGCAAAGTCTGGTGCAGCGCCTGTTCAAAGCGGTGGAAATCAACCCGGAAATGGAAGCCATTGGCAAAGACCCGAAGACCGAGCTGCAGGAGTGGTTGCAGGGACGCAAAATGAATTTGCCGCTCTACCGCGTGGTCGGGACCCAAGGTGCAGCCCACAAGCAGACGTTTGACGTCGAATGTGAGATTATCGAACTCAATTTTTCAGAGCGCGGCATTGGCGGATCACGCCGTGCGGGCGAACAGGCCGCAGCTGCCGCCATGCTGCAAACAATCAAGGCAAAGGCCAAATCATGAATGCTACTAAAATAATAGCTGCTGACGCAGACGCAACGGGGCCTGAAGGTCAAAATGATGTGGAAAGCATGCTCAAAAGCATGCGCGTCGCCGCGCCCGCGGACGCGCCGGTCGAAGGCCAGCGCTGCGGCCTGATCGCCATCGTCGGCAAACCCAACGTCGGTAAATCGACCTTGATGAACGCCCTGGTCGGCCAGAAGATCAGCATCACCTCGCGCAAGGCGCAAACCACGCGCCACCGCATCACCGGCATTCACAGCCAGGGTGCGACCCAGTTTGTGTTTGTCGATACCCCCGGCTTCCAGACGCGCCATAACAACGCGCTGAACCGTTCGCTCAACAAGACCGTGCTCGGTGCGGTCGGCGATGTCGATCTGATTTTGTTCGTGGTCGAAGCCGGCATGTTCAACCAGGCCGATGCCAAAGTGCTGGCGCTGCTGAGCAAAGACATTCCCACGTTGCTGGTGGCCAACAAGCTGGACCAGGTGACGCGCCGTTCCGACATTGCGCCCTGGCTGCAAGAAATGCAGCAGCGCCACACCTTTGCCGAGTTCGTGCCGATGTCGGCCAAGAACGCCAAAGACATCGAGCGCATGCTGGGCATCTGCGAAAAATATCTGCCCGAGCAAGCCTGGTGGTACGCCGAAGACGAATTGACCGACCGCAGCGAGAAATTCCTGGCCAGCGAGACCGTGCGCGAAAAGCTGTTCCGCTTGACCGGCGATGAGTTGCCGTACACCTCGACCGTGGTCATCGACAAGTTCGAGGAAGAGCCGCCTGCGCGCAAGGGCCAAAAACGCCTGCTCAGGATTGCCGCCACCATCGTGGTCGAGCGCGACACCCACAAAGCCATGGTGATTGGTGACAAGGGCGAGCGCATCAAACGCATCGGCATGGAAACCCGCGTCGAGCTGGAAAAAGCACTCGACTGCAAGGTGTTCATCGAGATGTGGGTCAAAGTGCGCTCCGGTTGGGCCGATGACGAAGCCCGCGTCCGCTCCTTCGGTTACCAGTAAGGTTGTGTGGCCCCCACGCTTGCCACTGCGTGTGCTGCGCTGCCCCCCGAGGGGGTTGTTTCACCTTGGGGCGGCCCGGCGGTGAAACGGGCCCCCACGCTTGCCGCTGCGTCATTGGCCTGCTGGGCGACCTGCTAAGTGGCGACCAAGCGCATCTCTGACGAACCCGCTTACGTTCTGCACCGTTATGACTGGAGCGAGTCGAGCCTGATTCTGGAGGTGCTGACGCGCCACTACGGCCGCATTGCGCTGGTGGCCAAGGGCGTCAAGCGGCCGACGTCCAGCTTTCGTCCTGTGTTGCTGCCATTGCAGCCGCTGCATGTGGCGTTTGGCGGCGATGCCGAAATCCGCACGCTCAAAGGCGCCGAATGGATGGGCGGCCATGTCATGCCGACCGGCGACGCCTTGATGTCCGGCCTGTACCTGAATGAACTCTTGATGACGCTGCTGGCGCGCGATGACCCGCACCCGGGGCTGTTCGACGTCTACGCCAATGTGGTGCAGGTGATTGCCTCCGAGCACGGCGAGGCTTTGCAATCGGCCTTGCGTGCGTTCGAGTTGCTGCTGTTGCGCGAGATCGGGCTGCTGCCGCAGCTGAACGTGCAGACCATGACGCTGCAACACCTGGCGCCGCAGCAGCGCTACACCCTGGTGCCCGAAGGCGGCCTGCGGCAGACCCACCCGACGGATCGCGCCAGCCTCAGTGGCGCGCAATGGATCGCCCTGCAACGCTCGCTGGCTGACAATGCGCCGTTCATGGCCACCTTGCGCGCCTGCTCGGAAGTGATGGCCGAGCTCAAACCCCAGTTGCGCACGCTGTTGAACTACCATTGCGGCGTGACAACATTGCGAACGCGGCAAATGATGATTGACCTGCAATCCTTATGACCTCTATGACTACCACGCCTGCGGGCGGCCCGCAAACGCGAACCGCGCTCTCCGTCAACCTCAACAAAGTGGCCCTGGTGCGCAACACCCGCCACCTCGGCATCCCCAGCGTCACGCGCGCGGCCACCTTGTGCCTGCAAGCCGGTGCCAACGGCATCACGGTGCACCCGCGGCCGGACGAACGCCATATCCGGGCCGCTGATGTGCGCGATCTGGCGGTGCTGCTGCAGGGCTGGCCGGAGCGTGAATTCAACATCGAGGGCAACCCGTTCCACAACCTGATGGACTGCGTGCGCGACCTGCTGGAGCGCAAGCTGCCGGTGCACCAGGTGACCTTTGTGCCCGACAGCGAAGGCCAGTTCACCAGTGACCATGGCTGGAATTTCCCCGCCGACGCCGAGCGCTTGCGCCCCTTGATTGCCCAAGCTCACGCCTGGGGCCTGCGCGTCAGTCTGTTCATGGATGCCGACCCGACGGCGATGGCGGCCGCCAAGGCGGTCGGGGCTGACCGCGTCGAGCTCTACACCGAGCCCTATGCCGCCGCGTGGGGGACACCGCAGCAAGACGCGCAGTTGGCGCGCTTCGCCCAGGCCGCCCAGGCGGCGTTGGCGGTGGGGCTGGGCGTCAACGCCGGCCACGATCTGAACCGTGACAACCTGAACACCTTCCTGCAAGCCGTCCCCGGCGTCGCCGAGGTCTCGATCGGCCACGCCCTGATTGCCGACGCGCTGGAGCTGGGTTACCGCGCCACCGTGCAGGATTACCTGCGCTGCATCACGCAAGGGCATTGAATGATTTACGGCATTGGCACCGACATCTGCGACGTGCGCCGTATTCGCGCCAGCCTGGGGCGCCACGGCGACCGCTTTGCCAGCAAGATCTTGAGCGATGCCGAGTTCGCCACCTGGAAAGCCCGCAGCGAGCGCTGGCCTGAACGTGGCCTTCGCTACCTGGCGACCCGCTTCAGCGCCAAGGAAGCCTTCAGCAAAGCCATCGGCCTGGGCATGACCCATCCCATGACTTGGCGGCGCTGCGAGGTGGCGACCTTGCCTGGCGGCAAACCCACCCTCGTCTTGCATGGCGAACTGAAAGACTGGTTTGAAGCCCGCCACCTGTCCGCGCACATCAGCGTGACGGACGAAACCGATTACGCCGCCAGCTTCTGCATGGTCGAAATTTTAGATAAATAGGCCGCTAGCCCCCGCATAATATGCGTAGATAGCTATTAAATATATAGCTAATAATTTTAGTGAGATTTCCCATGACCCAACACGCGCCCCTCATCATCGACGTCGCCGGCTTGAGCCTGAGCAAAATTGATCGCCAACGCCTGAAGCACCCGCTGGTCGGCGGCATCATCCTGTTTGCCCGTAACTGGCAGGACCGGGCGCAGCTGACCCAGCTTTGCCTGCAGATCAAGAAAGTACGCCGCGATTTGCTGATCTGCGTCGACCACGAAGGCGGCCATGTGCAGCGCTTCAAGACCGATGGTTTCACCCACCTGCCGCCGATGCGGGCCTTGGGCGAGATGTGGCTGCAGGACGGAAAAGGGGGCAAGGCAGGCGAGGGCGCTGGCGCCATGCAGGCCACCAACGCGGCTTCGGCCTGCGGTTATGTGCTGGGGGCCGAGTTGCGGGCCTGCGGCGTGGACTTCAGCTTCACCCCGGTGCTGGACCTTGATTTTGGCGAGAGTGGCGTCATTGGCGACCGCGCCTTTGCCCGCGACCCGCGCATGGTCAGCCTGCTGGCGAAGAGCCTGATGCACGGCCTGCTGCAAAGCGGCATGGCCAACTGCGGCAAACACTTTCCCGGCCATGGCTTCGTCAAGGCCGATTCGCACACCGCCATTCCGGTCGACAAGCGCAGCCTGAAAGCGATTTTGAATGAGGACGCCGCGCCCTACGGCTGGCTCAACACCACGCTCAGCAGCGTCATGCCGGCGCACGTGATCTACCCCAAGGTGGATACGCGGCCGGCCGGTTTCTCGGCCAAGTGGCTGAACGACATCCTGCGTGGCCAGCTCGGTTTTGGCGGCGCCATTTTCAGCGATGACCTGTCGATGGCCGGCGCCCGCTTGCTTGACGGCCAGCAAGTGAGCTACACCCAGGCGGCCGTGGCGGCGCTGAATGCGGGCTGCGACATGGTGTTGCTATGCAACCAGTGCTTGCCCAACAGTGAGCTGGGCGGCCGGGCGGTGGATGAGTTGATTGAGGGGCTGACCGAGGCGCAGCTCAAAGGTAGCTGGCAGCCGCAGGAGGCCGGCGAAGAGCGCCGCCGCGCGCTGTTGCCGCGCACGCCCGCCACCGAATGGGATGCCCTGATGGTGCAGCCGGACTACATGCACGCGCTCAGCCTGATTCCTTGAGCGGTCAGTTTCAAGGCGAACGGTGCAGCCGGGGCGACGACAGGGCCACGATCATGTCGCTGGTGGCGTCATCGACGTTGGGGTGACGCGCGAGCAGCTTGCTACTGATCAACAGGGCGCGCAGATCTTTCAGATCTTTCACGGTAGGCGCCACTTTGATCTGGGCAATGGCGGCTTCGCTATTGCCCCCTTGAACCAGGGCAGCGACCTTGGTGGCCCAAATACTTTGACGTGACATAGTGGTGTTCCTGAAAATAAATTGATAGCTATAGTTTGACCCATGCAAGGACTGCACCTTACCGCCGATCTTCACGACTGTCATTGTGAGCCCCAATGGCTGACGGACAGCGCTCTTTTGGGTGAACATTGCCGGCAGGCGGTTGCGGGCGCGGGTCTGCAGGCGGTCGCCCATGTGTTTCATGCCTTCCCGGCCACCGCGCAAGGCCCTGGCGGCGTCACGGCCACCGTGTTGCTGGCTGAATCGCACCTGTGCGTTCACACCTGGCCTGAACAAAACGCCGTGACACTTGACGTTTATGTGTGCAACTTTGGAGGTGACAATGCCGCCAAAGCCCACGTACTCATGACCGCCATGACCGGTTTGTTTCACCCCGCTCATGTGGAGCGACATGCCTTGCAACGGGGACAGATTACCTCGGTGGTGCCGTAGCGTCTCATGGCGTT
Organism: Rhodoferax sp.; assembly: GCF_012927445.1. Classification (GTDB taxonomy): domain Bacteria; phylum Pseudomonadota; class Gammaproteobacteria; order Burkholderiales; family Burkholderiaceae_C; genus Rhodoferax. The sequence goes on along the minus strand of NZ_JABBPD010000004.1, from coordinate 437,939 downwards.
ATCGAGTGTGAAAGGGTAAATTTTTGCTCTTGATTTTGTAACTATCTGCGCCTATTTGGCGGGCGCTACAGGCTTATTTCATATAAATTTGAGACCGCGGGGATGACCATGGCGTGACCATCATGGGTTTGGCAATGTGGCAACGATTTCAATGACTCCTGCCCCCCCCCGACCAGCGACGGTCGTAGACGTGGTTCCTCCATGCCAGATCTTGGGCGGACGTGCTCACTTCAACCCGTCGCCGGACGGCGCCGAACAGCTAGCCAAGTCCGCGCGTCAGGGATCGCGAGCAAAAGCGCAAAGGCGCCAGCGACGCCTCCATACAAACCGTTCTGAGTGAGGCAGGCGCAGGGAAATCCGCTACGGGCTACGTCCTTGGCTTCCTTCACCGGCATTCTTGCGCCACCAACCATGATTGAAGATCACGCTGGTTGGGGTGTATGCTCGTTAATTTTTCCGTGAGGTTTCATGGGTACGAACTCTTCAATTGCCGAAGTGCCGCAATCGAGCGAAGACGAAGAGCCCGAAGGGCTCGACAATACACAATCCGAGGGATGGGGTGGCGATTACCCATTGGATGCGGTTTTCGTTCGAACTGAGCCTCGTACTGTTCAAGAGGTTGTTAAACGCATAAATGCAGGCCGCTATCAACTTGATCCAGATTTTCAGCGTGATTTTGTATGGCCCGTGGATAAGCAATCCCGATTAATCGAATCTTGCGTTATGCGGATTCCACTTCCAGTTTTTTATGTGGCGGAAGCAAAGGACGGGCGCATCGTGGTGGTTGACGGCTTACAGCGATTGAGCACCTTTAAACGATTCCTTGCGGATGAATTCGGTTTGTTTCTGAAAGCTGGAGACGATCAACCAGCCCATCCGCTTGACGGTAAAAAATTCTCTGAACTTTCATTGCTCTTGCAAGAGCGCATCGAGGATACGCAACTTACACTCTATATTCTTGATGCAAAAGCACCTGAACGTGCCAAGCTTGATATTTTTGAACGAGTAAATAGCGGGGTCTCGTTAACCCGGCAGCAGATGCGAAACTGCCTCTTCACTGGTCCAGCAACCCAATGGCTCAAAACTGCCAGCAAAAGCACTGAGTTTCTGGCCGCGAGTGGCAGGTCTCTTGACCGAAAGTCGATGCGTGATCGTGAAGCTATCAATCGATTTTGCGGCTTCTATCTCCTTGGTGAGGAAAATTATGTTGGTGGCGACATGGACGCTTTCCTTGCGCGTGCGCTGGAGAAAATGCACAAGGGAAGCGTCAATTTAGATCGACTCCATTCTGATTTTTTGCACTCTATGCAGGCAAACCGTTTTCTATTTCAGGAACACGCCTTTCGCAAGTCCCTAGTGCACGGCGAAGATTTCGTCGCACGTACGGTTCTAAATATCGCACTATTTGACGTTTGCTCGGTACTATTTGCCAGCATAAGTAAAGAAGTCATCAAGGAAAATTCTGACGCATTGCGCGAAGTATTTTCCTCACTGATTCAAGATGAAAGTTTCAATCACGCTATTACCTACTCGACGAACAGTACACGCCAGGTAAAAAAACGTTTTGAGATGGCACGTACGGCGATTGCTGGAGTCCTATCATGATTAATTGCCTTCACATCAAAGACTTCAAATGCTTCGAAGAGCTGTCGCTACCACTGGCTCCAATGACCCTATTGACCGGGTTCAATGCAGCAGGAAAATCTACAACTCTTCAAGCGATTTTGCTTTTGGCCCAGGCATTGCGGGGAGGCGGGCGATTTCCACTCGTTCCGTTGAACGGATCACTCGTTCGCCTTGGGTCGCCCGGCGATGTGATTCGCCACGGTGGTGAGTCTGAATTGCAGATTGGGATCGAAAGAAGTGAGTCACGGGTAGACTGGTTGATGTCAGCAGACGGTCGACGCACCGGGCACGTATTGCCGATCACAAAAATTCAGTGGTGCATTGGGCAAGAAAGTGGGGAGCATTTAGTTCTTGATCAGTGTTTGGAAAATCTCCTGCCGCTGAATGTCCCACCAAAGTTGCATGAGATACCTGTCGATTTGGCGGAGATGGTTTTCATATCTGCTCTGCGAATCGGAACGACCGAAGTTTTCCCTGCGCCCGATGCATCTGAACCCATATGGGCTGATGTCGGGTCGCAAGGAGAGTATGCGGCTTGGTGGTTTGAGAAGTGCATGGATGAAGATATTGAACCCTCGCGTTGGCACCCTAACGAAACAGCACCTAGCTTGCGCAAACAGTTCAATGCGTGGGCATCCTCGCTTTTCCCTGGTGCCGAAGCCAATGCCCAACGCATCAGCGGAACGTCATTGGTTCGACTAGAACTACGCAACCATGGTGCGGATGAATGGAGGCGGCCAGCCAATATTGGATATGGCTTGACCTATGCTTTTCCCATCTTGGTTGCGGGGCTCATGGCCAAATCCGGACAGATGCTCGTAATCGATAGCCCAGAAGCACATTTACATCCAATGGGGCAGTCCCTCATGGGGAGCTTTCTCGCAATGCTCGCAAAATCCGGGGTACAGGTCATTATCGAAACACATAGCGATCATGTACTCAACGGCGTACGCCTAGCGGTAAGCCGTGGAGATTTACGGCCAACAGATATCACCATTCATTTTTTCAATTCTCGTCCCCGCTTCCCCGCTGACCCAGCACACGTAACGTCCCCGAAAATTGATGCCAACGGAGGCCTCAGTGAGTGGCCGCTTGGTTTCTTTGACCAAGCTGAACGTGATTTGGCTGCTCTGGCCGGATGGGAATAGGAGATGACTTGGTACGTCAACGATTCATCCCTTAGCGGTCAATACATTGACGCAACAGCTTTTTTGGTAGATCTAAAAGCACTGATGCAAGCGCGCAGGAGGCTACCCGAACTTGAGCAGAAATTGTTTTGTTCGCGAGAACTTCACACCCGTCCCGTGACACCCACCATGGATTTCCGCGAGGCAGTAAAGTCTCAACCAAGCAACATACCGGTTCGATTGGTACTCGCGTGGCTTACGAAATACGGGCCGTTCTGGGAAGACATCCGTGAGTTCAACCAAGACGATTATTTTGAACTCAACGGAGCCGACGTGACCGACTTGGGCATCGGCGAAGCTGCGCGAAGTCAACTCGCCGGTCGGCATGCTTCAAGCTTCAGCTTCGCTGGAGGTGGTTTTGATTACACGCCTATCGATGTTGAACATGGATTGCCGGAAGCCCCTCTCGGTACAGTGCATGTCCCCAACATCTGGGATACGAATACGCTATGCCAAAGCACGCACGCGATTGTTCCTGCACCCGTAAACTGGGTGCAAATGCTAGAACAGGCGCAAGGGCGCTTTGATAATTTGGTTTTTTCGCCCCAGTCTGTCGATTCGTTGCGAAAAGAACCTTTTAGCAACTATGTTGTTGAACGAGTATTTGCGCTTCTAACCGTATTGCAAGAGTTTGTGAGTTGTCTCAATGAGGACGGAAGTCATTCAGCAAGAAATCATGAACTGATAGCGAAGCACTTTGCTGGCGCAAAGGCATGGTTCACTGATGAATCAGAAACTAACAAAAAGGCCTTTCGAGATGAAATGAGTTTTCCCCAGCAAAACCATGAAGGCGAACACGTTTTTTGTTCATGGCATGGAAAGATTAAGACACCTCAGTACCGTATTCATTTTCAATGGCCATTACCACTTCGTTCGAAATTGAGGGTTTTTTACATTGGACCGAAGATCACGAAAAATTAGAAAATGAGGCGAAGATAGATTTGCTGTGTCGCGAAGAGTAGCAAAATGCCCCAAGTGACGTTTCAATGATTCCCATGTAAATCAAGTGTTTGCCGCAGAGCAGCCGATCTGCACCTCGTCGACGATGGCAAGCAGTTGCCTGAAGGACGCTTTGTTCATTACTAACTTCGTCTTCGTCCACGGCAGCGTTGACCGCCAGTTCTGTCCTGCCGCGGCAGCCGGCATAGGGCACTTGGCGTGCTGCCGAGAACGACTCCTGCTAGACAATCAACGTCATGAAATTGACCTTCCTAGAAGCAGCCGCTGGCCAATACCGGCAACCGCTTGAAAAAAAGCCATTCGCAGCTGCAGGTCAGCCATGCCCGTGAACTGCCGATTTTCAGCATCGACCTCACGCCGCCAGATGCCCCAGTGTGAAGGCTTCTTCAAAGACCGAGTAGCCGGCCCAGTCGCTGTGGGCAAATGTCAGCTTGTCGTGAGTCAGCTTTATTTGCTCTGAATTTAATAGCTTCTTGCGCATAATAGACGGGGGCTGCAGCTCTATTTGACTTAAATCACGCGGCACCGGGATGGCCATGGCATGGCCGTAGCGCGTGATGTCGATGCGGGTGGCCTTGGCCGGCAAATCGGGATGGGCGACGGCCAGTTCGGCCAGGATGTCATCGCGCCAGGCACTCCAGGGCTTTTCAAGCAGTTGGCGGCGACCCGCGTTGGGGCCGCCCGGCACATCACCCAGCGCGCGGTAGTAGGTCAGCACCGTGGCGCCTGGCACCGGCTTCAGGCTTTGGTGCAGGGCGTCGACATAGCCCAACCCTGGCGCGTCGTACAGCACGTTGTCCCAACTCGGCGCGGGGCCGGGGCGGTCATGCAGCGGGGTTTTGAGGTGGATATTGGCCACCAGCCAGGGCGCGTAGTGGGTGCGGGCAGCCGCCTGACGCAGAAAATCGGGCGCGTTTTGCAGCACCCGGGCCGCCACAAAAATCGGCAGCGCCACGATGGCGCGCCGGGCTTGCCAGCGCTCCACGGTTTGCGTCGTCGTGTTGAAGGCGTCCACCTCGACGCCATGCTTGACGCTGGCGATGCGCAGTACCACGCGTCCGGTGTGTAGGCGCTCTTGCAGCGGCGCGGCCAGGCGTTCGGTGAGCCAGCCGTTGCCTTGCGGCCAGGTCAGCACGCCTTCGCGCTCCACCGACTCGGTGCCTGGGAGGTGAAAGCCGTGGCGGCTGGCAAAGTAGTGAATGCCGGCCCAGGCCGACACGGTGGCGATGCCGGCGCCAAAATCGTCACGGCAGCAGTAGTTCAGGTACCAGCGCAGATGCGGATCGGTGAGACCGTTTTGGTTTAAATATGCTATGAAAGTAATAGCTATTAGCGCAGTCTGAACGGGGGCTAGAGGCTGTTTTGATGCTGGAATCGTCCAGCGGGCGGCGCTGCGGGCTTGTTCCACCAAGGCCGCAAATTTTTGGTATTGCGCCAGCGTGTCACGGCTGACGCCTTGCACCGGCAGCAGCCCGTCCTGCCAGGCGCCGTTAAAGAACAGGCGCTCTTGCGGGCTGTGGCACAGGTGGCGCTCGTCATATTCCCAGCGGCCCGACACACGCCGACGCAAGCCCAGTTCTTCGAGCAAGTCCTGCACCTCGGGAGCCGCATCGCCCGGCACCGGCAGGTAGTGGGCGCCCAGGGGACAGGCAATGCCGTTCACCGTGCCGCCCCGGCTGTTGCCCCCAGCGGCGTCTTCCAGTTCCAGCAAGGCGAAGTCTTGCCTGCCCTGGAGGCGCAAGGCACGCGCTGCCGCCAGTCCGGCGACGCCGCCACCGAGGATCAGTACGTCGGTTTTGCGCATGACGGCAGGTGCGGGCCACGATTGGCGGTCCCGCAGCAGGTGGCCGCGCGCAAGGTTGATGCCGGTGAAGCTGCCGCTGATGTCGTCCGCTTGGGCGCAGCCGATCAGCGGCAGGGCCGCGCTGGCAAGAAAGTGGCGCCGCTGCATTAACGCGCCACCTTGCCCCACTCGGCTTCATAGGTCGTCACCAGCACCTGGTTCGACAGGCGGTTGACCTCGGTCGGCCGCCGCGCCATGTCGAGCGGGAAATCAAACAAGGCGGGCAGGCTGTGCGGCGTCAAAAAGCGCAGGCCGTCAGGCAGCGCGGTGGGCAGCCGGTACGGGCGCCGGCTGGCGACCACGTAGCCCCACTCGCCAAAGCTGGGCACATGGGCGTGGTAGGGGGTGGCGCTCAGTCCGATCGACTCGATGGTGTGCACCACGGTCCAGAAACTCTGGCGTGCCACCAGGGGCGACGTGGTCTGGATCACGGCATAGCCGCTGGCCGCCAGATGCTTGTCGAGCAGGGCATAAAACGCGGTGGTATAGAGCTTGCCGATGGAGAAATTAGTGGGGTCGGGAAAGTCCACCACGAGCACGTCAAACATCTCGGTGCTGTTTTCCAGCCAGCTGAACGCATCGGTGTTGATGATCTTGACTTTGGGCGATTGCAAGGCGCCGCCGTTGAGCTTCACCAGCACCGGCTGCTGGGAGAACAAGCGGGTCATGGCCGGGTCCAGTTCGACCAGCGTGACGCTTTCCACACCGGGGTACTTGAGGATTTCTCGCACCGCCATGCCGTCGCCACCGCCCAGCACCGCGACTTTTTTGGGCGCCGCTCCGGTGGCCGAATAGGCCGCCATCACCGGGTGCACCAGCGCCTCGTGGTAGCGGTACTCGTCGCGCTGGGCAAACTGCAGATTGCCGTTTAAAAACAGCCGGTAACCGGCCCGGCCTTCACCGCCGCCGTAGGTCACCACGATGCGCTGGTAGGGCGAGGTGCTGGCAAACACCACATGGTCCTGGTACATCTTGTCTTCGGCCCAGCTCGTGACCTGATCGGCCGCCGCCATGCCGCCTGCCAGCACGCCCAGCGTGGCGACACAGGCCAAAGCGTGCGCCCGGAACTGGCGCAACTCATGGCGAAACAGCCACAGCGCCCACAAGGCCACCGCCGCATTCATCAGTCCAAACAGCAAGCCGGTGCGGATCAGCCCCAGCTGGGGCACCAGCACTAGCGGGAAGGCGAGCGACACCGCCAGCGCGCCGAGGTAGTCAAAGGTCAGCACTTGCGACACCAGATCTTTGAGCGCCACGTTGCGTTTGAGAATGCGCATGACCAGCGGAATCTCCAGCCCGACCAGCGTGCCCACGCCCATCACCAGCGTGTAAAGCAGCAACCGGAAGGAGCCCGGCAACCAGGCATTGGCGACAAAAAGCAGCGCGGGTAACGCGCCGCCGATCAGCGCGACCAGCAGTTCTATCCGTAAAAAATGGGCCGGCAGCTGGCGCTCGAAAAAGCGCGACAGGTAGGAGCCCATCCCCATGGCAAACAGGTAGGTGCCGATGACGGTGGAGAACTGCAACACCGAGTCGCCCAGCAGGTACGACGCCAGCGCCCCGGCGGCCAGCTCATACACCAACCCGCAGGCCGAGACGATGAAGACCGAGGCGAGCAGGGCCACTTCAACCGGGCGCGGCCCGGTTTGATCTTCCGGGCTCACCCGTGAATCGCCGCGGCCACGATGATGCAGATGCCCAGCGACATGGCCGCCACCACCAGCGCCAGCGCCCGGTTTTGCTTCTCGACAATTTCTTCCCACAGGTTGTAGGGCGTGAGCTTGTCAATGATGATGAAAGTCACCAGAAAAATAATCACGCCCATCAGCGCAAACAAGAGGGAGCCCAATAAAGCCCCCGATTTCAACCATTCCATCTCCATGCGGATCTCCTTCAAAAATGTTGCCGGAATGTCAATATTGCGCTGTCCCGCGAAGGCGGGCAGCTACTTTTTTTCTTCAATCGGCCCTGTGTCATTTGTGCCCGCCGCCGCTGGAGAAGCCGCCAAACGAACCGCCTGAACTGCGCGAGCTCGACGCGCAGTTCTCGGTCGCCGGGTCACAGCGCGAACAGCGGCTGATCACCAGCAGAAACAAAATCAGCACCAAAAAAATCACGAGCCCAGCGCGAAAACTGACCCCTTGGGCCGCGCTGCCGGGACCGGCATCACTGCGCTGGAGCAGGTCTTTTTTGTCTTCCAGTTTGAAAGCCTTGGCAACGGCATCGCTCTCGATCTGGCGGCCCACCGACCAGGTGACTTCATTGGCGGATTGCTCCATGGAGAGCAGGTTCTTGCCGTTGACAAAGTCGCGGTTTGAGGTTTTTTGTCCGCGCGCAACCTGCCAGTAAAACTCACCCGCCACATACGAGGTCTCGGCGTTGTAGCGCTCCTTGAGCTGGTAGCGGGTGCCCAGGTAAGTGGCATTCTGGCCGTTGTCGCTCAGCACCGGCGCACCGGTGGTGGGTTTGACCACGCTCCAGCCCTCGCTGGAATCCACCAAAAAGGTAAAGCCGCGCTCGGCGTTGTAGAGCAAATACTCTTCCCAGCCAAACTGCTCGTCGGGGTCGCTCGGGTCCGTCCCCATGCGGTGCTGAAACCCCACCACCTGCCACAGTACCCCCTGCAACGGCCCCTGGCTGCCCAGCGGGATGAGGGGCGCCAGCGGCTCGTCCTGCAGCGCGTGTTGGAGTTCGGCGCCCAGCCCTTGCGACAAATCAATGAGGCTGTTGCACGAGCCGCAGGTGATGCTCTTGCTGCTGGCCAGCAGCGCAGCCACCGGCGCGCCGCAGTGGGGGCAGTTGAACTGGCGCCCTTTTTCATCTTTGACCGATTCGCTGCGCAGGCCGCTCAGCTGGAGGTCTTCCAGCCGCACCGCTTGCCCGATCGACACACTGGGCGGCTGTGTGCTGTAGTCAATGCTGAGCACCTCGCCCGCCGTCTGGCTGCGCAGCTCGACCATGGCAAAGGGCTGACCCAGCGCCGGCAAGCGCGGCAGTTCGCCCTGCGCCGACATCAATGCTACCGGGTTGTTGGTGGCGACGCTAAATGTTTGGCCGTTGATGGCCGTGCTGGCGCCGACCCGAAAATGCTCGGCGGGCGGCAGTTCGCGCTGGAGTGTCAACGGCGTGCTGATGACATAGGCGCCGTTGTCTTCACTCAAATAGGCACTGCTGCCGTCGTCCAGCACGGCGTGCCATTCGGTCCAGCTGCCCTCGGCGTACTTGTATTGCAGGCGGCCGACCAGCGTGAACGCTTTGTTGTTCCAGGTGCCGCTGGCCTGGAGTTGCAGCGGACTGTGGTCGTCAAACAGCTCGGCCATTTTGCCGATGCGCGACAAGGTTTCCCCCTGGCGCAGCACCATGCTTTGGCAATAGCCGCACACCGCATGGCTGGACTGCGCACTAAGAAAAGCAACCGGCGCGCCACAACCCGGACAAGGCGCGCGGTAAGCGCGCTGGGGGGATTCGGTGTTCACAGCGTCGATACCAGGGCAGGCTGAACGAGACCAACGCGCCGTTGCGCCTGTACTTCATTCCTTCCACATGCGGCCAAATGAGGCACCCCTCTTCCGCCCGGCGGGGCGGGAGAGGGGCGGGGGGGAGTGAGTAGGGGCAGGAGCACGCCAGAAAACACGTCAACCAAAATTAGCAAGGAAGAAATCTAAATCAACTTTTTCAACAATTCCGCCTTCTTTGCGTCAAACTCTTCCTGCGTCAAGATGCCCTTGGTTTTGAGCTCCCCGAGTTTTTCCAGCGTCGCCATCACGTCCTCCGCCTTCACGCCCAGCGCCGCAGTCGCGCCCGTGCTTGAGGCCGCCGCGCCGCCCTGCAACCCGGCCGTCAGGTTCTGTGCCAGCACCTGGCCCAAGGCCACCCCGGCGCCCAGCCCCATGGCATCGCCCGCAATGCCGCCGCCAGAACCCGCGCCCTCGGCAAATTTGGGGATCGCCTGCGCCGTCTGGTACTGCATGAACTTGGCCATGTCGTTGCCGACCATGCCCATGCCAATTTTTTGATCGAGAATCTTTTGCAGCTCTTCCGGCAGCGAAAGGTTTTGCACCGTCATGCCATCGAGCTTGAGTCCGATCTTGGCGAACTCCGGCGACAACTGGGCGGAGAGCGCCTGCGCAAACATCAACTGGTTGGAGGCCAGATCCAGGAATGGAATGCCGCTGCTGGCAATGGCGTTGCTGATGTTTTGCAGCACCAGCCCGCGCAACTGGCCGTCCAGATCGCCGACGCCATAGTTATCGCGCGTGCCCGAGATTTCGGTGTGAAACAGCTGGGGGTCGGCCACGCGAAAACTGTAGTTGCCAAAGGCGCGCAGGCGCACCGCGCCAAAGTCTTTGTCGCGGATGGTGATGGGCTGGGGCGTGCCCCACTTTTGGTCGACCTGTTGGCGCGTGCTGAAAAAATAAACATCGCTCTTGAACGGCGACTCAAACAGCTTGTCCCAGTTCTTCAGGTAGGTCAGTACCGGCAGCGTCTGCGTGGTGAGTGGGTGGGTGCCGGGGCCAAACACATCGGCCACCTTGCCTTCGTTCACAAACAGCGCCATTTGCGACGCACGCACCACCAGCTGGGCGCCGTTCTGGATCTCCATGTCCGCCATCGGAAAACGCCATGCGAGCGTGCCGTCCACGTCTTCAGTCCACTGAATAATGTCAATGAATTGTTTTTTGACGAAGTCCATCAGTCCCATGAGCCGCTCCATTTGGTGAGAATGAATCGGATGATACCCGTCGAAGATGGCCTGAAAATACGCCATGCAGGCGGATCAAGGGGGCTCTTGATTTCTCCGACAATCCGTTTTAACTTTTCTCAACCGACTTAATCATGAAATCCAGATCTGCAAGCGGTGGCTTGGTCTATTCCACCGACAGTGGCCGCATGTGCCCGGTGTGCCGCCAGCCCACCGCCAGTTGCGTGTGCAGCTCCGCCAAGGCCAAACCGGTCACCGATGGCGTGGTGCGGGTGTCGCGCGAAACCAAGGGCCGCGCTGGCAAGGGCGTCACGCTGGTCAAGGGGCTGGCGCTCGATCCACTGGCGCTGATGACCTTGGGCAAGCAACTCAAAACCGCCTGCGGCTCCGGTGGCACCGTCAAGGACGGCGTGATCGAAGTGCAGGGCGACCATTGCGACCGCGTGATCGAGGCGCTCAAAGCACAGGGATTTGTGGTCAAACGAGCGGGGGGCTGAGCATGAAGCCGGAAGACCTGGTCCTGCTGGTGACGCGCACCATGCCGTTCGGCAAATACAAAGGCCGCCTCATTGCCGATTTGCCAGGCGACTACCTGCGCTGGTTTGCGCGTGAGGGCGTGCCGAAAGGGGAAATCGGGCAGCTGCTGGTCCTGATGAACGAGATCGACCACAACGGGCTGTCGGACTTGCTTAAACCGCTGCGCGGCGGCTGAAATGCGGATGCCGGGCCGTGCCGCCGTAATTGATTCGTCACAAATATCGATTAAAGTCTCATAATCGATTAAAACGAATATTCAATTAAATTGGGCTTAAGTCATGACCGAAGAATTCAAAAGCAAGCTGTATCTCACGCCCAATGAAGTGGCGCAATGGATGATGGTCTCTCCGGTCACTGTGCGCGGCTGGGCTCAAAAAGGGTTGTTGCAGGCGGAAGTAACGCCCGGAGGCCATCGCAGGTTTCGTCATGAAGAAGTCGAGCGCTTTGCGCGCCAATGGAATCCGGTTGGCAACAAAGGGCCGCTGCGGGTTCTTATCGTGGATGACGACAAAGCGGTGGTCGGTTTTCTTCGGGAGTTGCTGGAAGGTGGCGCATCGCAAACGGTAGTGGAGACCGCCTATGACGGCTTCGAGGCCGGGCGCAAGGTTCATACTTTTTCTCCTGACATTGTCCTGCTGGACCTCATGATGCCGGGCATCAGGGGGACTGAAGTTTGTCGCCAAATCAAGCAGATTCCCGGGCAGGCCAACGTGCGTGTGCTCGCCATGAGCGGCTATCTCAGTCCGGAAAATGAGGCGGAGTTGCTGGCGGCGGGTGCTGAATGCTGTCTTTCCAAGCCGATTGATACCACCCGTTTGCTCAAATTGATGGGGCTTGAAGACTAAAAACTTGGCAAGCGTGGGAGCAAACATCATGCGTCAGCAAGATATCCAGTCAAGCCTCAACGGCTACCCTTACCACGTCCTGATCGTGGACGATGATCCCGTCCATCGTGCCTTGGAGCGTGAGATTCTTGACTCCTCCAAATATGCTGTTTTCGAGACCAGCTCCGGCAGGGAGGCGCTGGACGCATTGCGTTCACGCAGCTTTGATGCCGTGCTGCTCGACAAGCAAATGCCAGGCATGGATGGCGATGAAGTCTGTCGGCGTATTCGGGGGGAATTGGGTTTGGGCATGTTGCCCATCCTGATGGTGACCGGGAACAGCGATATTGACCATCTCACCCTCAGTCTGGCTGCTGGGGCCAGCGACTTTGTTCGCAAGCCATACGACCCTGGCGAACTGCTGGCCCGGCTGGATGCCGCAGTGAGTCACAAGCGACTGACAGATCAATTCGACAGTGCCGAATCCATGCTGTTCGCGCTTGCCCGAATGGTGGAGGCCAAAGACGGCAACACAGGCGACCACTGTTCCCGCCTTTCACACAATGGCGTGGTATTGGGCAAGGCATTGGGGCTGGGCGCCGATGAGTTGATGGCGCTGCGACGCGGTGGTGTGCTTCACGATATCGGCAAGCTGGGCATTCCTGACAGCATTTTGCTTAAACCGGGCAAGTTGACGGATGCAGAGTGGGTCATCATGCGTCAGCATGTGGATATTGGCGCACGGCTCGTCGAGGGACTGAAGAGCATGCGGTTGACGGTGCCGATCATTCGGCATCATCACGAAAGATGGGACGGCAGCGGCTACCCCGATGGCTTGCGAGGTGAAGAAATTCCTCTGCTGGCCCGGGTCTTCCAGATGGTGGACATTTACGATGCCTTGGCCCATGCGCGTCCTTACAAGCCGGCGATGGAGCGCCTGCAGGTGATTGAGGTGCTGGAGGCTGAAGCGGCACGTGGCTGGCGCGATCCAGCCTTGACTGCCATCTTCCTTGAGATTGTTAAAACCCATCCTGAAGCTATCAATGTCCCCGTTTCTTCGCACGACGATCTTGGGCTGAGCCTTTTTAGCGAGATCCGAAGCACGGGCGCGCTGGACTGGGACCACAGGCCACACCCATGAACCAGTTGAAACGCGCCCTGCAAGCCATCGCGGGTGATCGGCCTTTGTTGCGGCAACAGGTCCTGCTGGTTGTTGTCTTTGCTGCCTTGGCGCTGCTGGCCATGCTGCTGCCGTTGCAGGACTTGCACATCCCGCGCAAGCATTACCTGCCACTGCATACCTTGCTGGAATTCGCTTCAATACTGACGGCTTTCCTTGTTTTTGCGACGGTGTGGCATACACCCTCGAAGGAGGCCTCTTCCTCTTTGCTACTGATCGCCGTGGCTCTTTTTGCGGCCGGCTGGCTTGATTTCGCACATGCCTTGTCCTTCGTGGGCATGCCAGACCTGATGACGCCCGCCTCTTCTGAAAAAAGTATCGCCCTCTGGCTGGCCGCGCGTCTGCTTGTTGCGGTCAGCCTATTGGCTGTCAGCTTTTATCCTCAGCTTCGGCCGCCATCCGCGTGGGCACGTTCTGGCATTCTTGCCGCCTACACCCTGGTCAATCTGGTGGTGTTGTGGCGCGTGATTTTTCATGAAGCGGATCTGCCGGTTTTCTTCATTAAAAACATGGGCTTGACCCCCTTTAAAGTGGGACTTGAGTGGTTCATTACGGGTCTGCTGGTTCTGAGCGCCTGGCGCTATCACCGGGTGGCGCGCCAGTCAGAGGATGAAGCACTGCCATGGATATTCGGTGCTGCATCGGTCGCGGCATTAAGCGAATTTTTCTTCACGCAATATGGAATCAGTAATGATTCATTGAACTTTCTTGGCCATTTGTACAAGTTCGTGAGCTATGGCCTTCTCTATCAGGCCATGTTTGTGGTCAGTGTGCGTCGGCCCTATCAGCGGCTCGCCGCCAAGACGCAATCGCTCCTGAAAGTCAATGAGGCATTGCGCATCCAGTCCTTGGCGCTGGAGTCAACGGCTACGCCGGTTGTTGTGTCCGACCTTGAAGGTCGGGTGCGCTGGAGAAATCGGGCTTCAAGCGAAATATGCACGATCCATTCTTCGGACTTCGAGAACAAACTCCTCCTGTTCTCGGCGCCTTTCACGCCCGATCCGAAGGTGGCAGAGAGCATTCGTGCCACGGTCCAAGCCGGAAATATCTGGCGGGGACTTATTTATCTGAAGAATGCGCAAGATAACAGCATCGTCATGGATCGGACCGTGACGCCGCTGCGCAATGAGGACGGGGTGATTGAAGGCTATGTCTCCGTGGGCGAGAACGTGACAGAGAGAGTCAAGGCTCAGCTACGCCACAAACGTGTACTGGATACGGCCCTCGATGGTTTCTGGATCACCGACACCCAGGGCCGCTTGCTGGAAGTCAATCATGCCTATGCAAGGATGTCCGGCTACACGGTTGAAGAACTGCTGACCATGAACATGAGTCAACTGGAAGCCGTCGAACGGCTGGATGAAGTTCAGGCGCACAGACAAAAAATAATCCAGTTGGGCTGCGATCAATTTGAAACCCGCCATCGTCATAAACAGGGACACGAATTCACGGTTGATATTTCAGCGACCTACGATCCTGAGTCAATGCATTTGTTTGTTTTTGCACGTGACCGGTCTGAACGTGTTCAAGCGGCAGCAGTCAAACAAGATCTTGAACGGCAATTGCAGCAGTCCCAGAAGATGCAGGCGCTGGGGCAGCTGACCGGCGGTATCGCGCATGACTTCAACAACATCCTGGCGGCCATTCTGGGTTATTCGAATCTGGCGCTGGACCGGTTTGTGCCAGACAAACAAAGCAAGTTGGCAACCTACTTGCGTGAGGTGATTGGGGCCAGTGAACGCGCCCGCGATCTGGTCGCCAAAATGCTGACTTTTACGCGCACGCAACCCAATGCAAGTGCTGACGTGATTTCTCCGTCGGTCGTGATCGCAGAAGTTTTGGCCATGATGCGGCCGTCCATACCCTCAAGCATTCAACTCAAGAGTCGCATTGACGATGAGCTGCACATTCGCATGGACGCGGGTGAGCTGAATCAGATGCTGGTCAATCTCATCATCAACGCGCGTGATGCCGTTGAAGGGCTCGGCATGATCGAGATTCGTTTGCATCGGGTCGAGATCAAAGGCCAGATTTGTGCGTCCTGCCAGCAGCGCTTGGCTGGCGCCTATCTGGCGCTTGAAGTTTCTGACAACGGTAGCGGCATCGCCCCGGAACACCTGCCACGGCTGTTCGATCCTTTCTTCACAACAAAAGATATTGGCAAGGGAACGGGGCTGGGATTGTCCATGGTGCAAGGTATTTTGAGACGCTCCGGGGGGCATATCGTGGTCGAATCCCAGCTCGGCCGAGGGAGCCGGTTTCAGTTGCTGTTTCCGATTGCCTTGCCTGCTGATGTCTCTCCTGGTGTGCCGCAAAGCGATCCAAAGGCCAAATTTGGCATGGGTCAACATATTTGGGTGGTTGACGATGAGCCAGCCGTTGCCCGATTTTTTGGTGAACTACTCGAAAACTGGGGCTACAGCGTGAGACTGTTCAACGATCCGGCCGAGGTGTTGGCTGCCTTCGAAGCGGGGGTGAACGATATTGATTTGCTTATTACGGATCAAACCATGCCGGGTTTGAGTGGTGTTGCGCTGGCGCTTCGCCTGCACAGCGTGCGGCCCAACCTGCCCATCGTTCTATGCACTGGCTACAGCGATGGCATTGATCGGTCCGACGTGCTTCGTCACGGAATTCGCCGCTACTTCAGCAAACCAGTGTTGCCCCACGAATTGCTCAATGCCATTGCAGAAGAACTGGCGTCGAAATAGCAGTTGACTTCATCTTGAACGGCATTTATATCGACAATTTCGATTGTATAAATAAATACGATTAAATCGATTGACGCGATTCTTTCGATCTGATATCTTTAAGTTGCGAAGAATATCTCAAAACATCAGACAGAGCAGCGATCATGAACCAGTCAATTGCACCCCACGGCGGGGTCACCCCAGCACAGGCCATCTCTTCCAAGGAGGCAGCCATTGCCTCCATCACTGAGTTTTTGGCTTTCAAACTGGGCGCAGAAGAGTACGGCATCGACATCCTGCGCGTGCAGGAAATTCGTTCCTATGAAGAGCCCACCCGTTTTGCCAATTCCCCGGCGTTCATCAAGGGTGTGATCAATCTGCGCGGTGTCATCGTGCCCATCATTGACATGCGGATCAAGTTCAACCTCGAACAGGTGAACTACGACACCTTCACCGTGGTGATCGTTCTCAATATTGGCAAACAGGTCGTTGGCATGGTGGTGGATGGCGTATCGGATGTCATCACGCTCACGCCTGATCAACTGCGGCCTGTCCCTGATTTTTCATCCGCCGTTGACAGCGATCACCTGCTGGCGATCGGAGCCGTTGAAGACCGCATGCTAATTTTGCTGGACATCGAAAAACTCATGACCAGTACCGAAATGGGTTTGATCGCAGAAACCGCGCACTGATTAAAAAAACAAATGAACAATCTGAAAATCTCCACCCGACTCAATCTTGGTTTTGCCGTGATCATCGCGGTGTTTCTTCTGTTGACGGGCGTGACGGCGTGGCGAGTGGAAATGGTATCCGAGGCCACGACGCGGATGGCACGTTCTGCCGATTTACTGCAACTGGCCGGTAGCTGGCAGGGTGATGTGCGGCAAAACTCCGCGCGATCTCTGGCCGTCGGTTATTCAGAGGGCGGAACCATGCTCGACTTCTTCAAGGAGTCAATGGCAGCGACATCACGCGGGACAAATGAAATCCAAAAGACTTTTCTAGACAAGGTGCAAGACAGCGAGTCCAGAAAGCGCGCCGAAAATGTCGGGGCGGTACGCAAGATATGGATTGCTGGCCGTGACCAGGTCAATACCTTGAAGGCCGCCGGGGATGACGCGGGTGCCCGTGCCCTGGTGCAAAGCAAATTCGTTCCCGTCACAGAAGACTACATTCGTGCAACGCAGGTGCTGGTGGATGGAGAAGCTGCCAGCGTCCGAGCGGCGCAGCAAGAAGTTAATGCCATGTTCCAGCAGCTGTATGTGATCGGGGGACTGCTTTTGGTGGTCGCCCTGGTGGTGGCGGTCCTCACGAGTTGGCAGCTCTCGGGCAGCATTTCCCGTGGCGTCGATACGGCACGTGTTGCCGCGCAACGCATTGGCGAGGGTGACCTGAGCCACCCCTTGAGTGCCGCCGGAAAAGACGAAATTGGACAACTCCTTCAGGCGCTGTCCACTATGCAAGGCAACCTGACCAGCGTTGTCTCCAACGTCCGCCAGGGCTCCGAAAGTGTGGCGACCGCCAGTGCCGAGATTGCGCAGGGCAACCACGACCTCAGTGCCCGCACCGAACAACAGGCCAGCGCGCTGGAAGAAACCGCTGCCTCGATGGAGCAACTCAGCTCCACCGTGCGTCAGAACGCCGACAACGCCAAACAGGCCAACCAGCTGGCACAGAGTGCGTCCACCGTCGCCATCCAGGGCGGTGAAGTGGTGGCGCAAGTCGTCGGCACCATGAAAGGCATCAATGACTCTTCGCGGAAGATCAGTGACATCATCAGCGTGATCGACGGCATCGCCTTTCAGACCAATATCCTGGCGCTCAATGCGGCGGTAGAAGCAGCGCGTGCCGGCGAGCAGGGCCGCGGCTTTGCGGTGGTGGCCTCCGAGGTGCGCAGTCTGGCCGGCCGCTCGGCCGATGCGGCCAAGGAAATCAAGACCCTGATCAATGACAGCGTGGAGCGTGTCGAACAGGGCACGGTGCTGGTCGATCGGGCTGGCACCACCATGGCCGAAGTGGTAAGCAGCATCCGGCGCGTCACCGACATCATGGGCGAGATCAGCGCCGCCAGCAGCGAGCAAGCCCAAGGCGTATCCCAAGTGGGGGAAGCCGTCACGCAGATGGACCAGGCCACGCAGCAGAATGCGGCATTGGTGGAGGAGATGGCAGCGGCGGCCTCCAGCCTCAAATCGCAGGCGCAGGAGCTGGTGCAGACCGTGAGTGTGTTTAAACTCTCTTTTGACGGCGCGCAAGGCAATTTGTCGGTGACACGCTCTGCCGCACGTTTAGCTGTTCCCGTTAATAAACCTTATACGGAAGTTGAACGACGCGGCGCAAGCCGGGCGAGTAATGTGGCACGCCTGAAGCCCAAAGCCAGTGCCTTACCGCCAGCAATTCCCGCTGTCGTTGCCGCTGCCAAGAAAACTGCTGCAGACGAGTGGGAAAGCTTTTAAAGCACAACACCCAGTGGTGAACACGGGTTGATCCACCAAGCTGCCAAAACTGTATAGATAATTAGAGTCAATTATTAGGAATCGCATATGTTAAAGCCGCAAAATCTCCGCTCCATGAGTATTGGCAAAAGGCTCGGTCTGTTCACCTTCAGTGCCATCCTCGGCATCGTCGCACTGACTGCGCTGTTCCTGGTTTCAGAACGAAAACTGATTCTGGGGGAGCGGCAAAATAATGTGAGACAAGTGGTGGAAACCGCCCACGGCCTGCTGACCTACTACCACGACCTGGCGAGCAAGGGCACGCTCACCGAGCCGCAGGCGCAACAGCAGGCGTTGGAAGCGATCAAGGGCTTGCGTTACAGCGGCACCGAGTATTTCTGGATCAACGATCTGCACCCGCGCATGCTGATGCATCCGTTCAGCAAGGCACTCATGGAAAGCAAGGACTTGTCGGATCTCAAGGATCCGACCGGCAAGCCTTTTTTTGCGGAAATGGTAGCCACCGTCAAAACCAACGGGGCCGGATTCGTCTCCTATATGTGGGCCAAACCGGGCAATGATCGACCAGTGCCAAAGGTGTCGTACGTCAAGGGATTTGCGCCCTGGGGCTGGATCATTGGCTCTGGCGTGTATGTGGATACGGTAGAAGCCGCGATTCTGAGTCGCCTGATTGATTTTTCAATTGGCGCGCTGATACTGGCCGCCATCTTGTTTGCCATTGGCATGGTGATTTCGCGCGGTTTACTGAAACAGCTTGGCGGCGAGCCGGAATATGCGGCCAATATTACGCGCCACATCGCGCAGGGCGACCTGACGGTTCCGGTCAATCTGAAAAACAACGATCAGACGAGCTTGCTGTATGCACTCAAGGAGATGCGCGACAACCTCAGTCACATCGTCGGCGGCGTGCGCCAGAACGCTGATGGCTTGGCGACCGCCAGTGCCGAGATTGCGCAGGGCAACCATGACCTCAGTGCCCGTACCGAGCAACAGGCCAGCGCGCTGGAAGAAACCGCCGCCTCGATGGAACAACTCAGTTCCACCGTCAAGCAAAACGCCGACAGCGCCAAACAGGCCAACCAGCTGGCGCAAAGTGCGTCCACCGTCGCCATTCAGGGCGGTGCCGTGGTGGCCCAGGTCGTTGACACCATGAAGGGCATCAATGACTCCTCACGGAAGATCAGCGACATCATCAGCGTGATCGACGGCATTGCCTTTCAGACCAACATCCTGGCGCTCAATGCAGCGGTGGAAGCAGCCCGTGCCGGCGAGCAGGGCCGTGGCTTTGCGGTGGTGGCCTCCGAGGTGCGCAGTCTGGCCGGCCGCTCGGCCGAGGCGGCTAAGGAAATCAAGACCCTGATCAACGCCAGCGTGGAACGTGTCGAGCAGGGCTCGGCCCTGGTGGGTCAGGCCGGCAGCACCATGACCGAAGTGGTAAGCAGCATCCGACGCGTCACCGACATCATGGGCGAGATCAGCGCCGCAAGTTCGGAGCAGAGTGTCGGGGTTTCCCAAGTGGGTGAAGCCGTCACGCAGATGGACCAGGCTACACAGCAAAATGCGGCACTGGTGGAGGAGATGGCCGCGGCGGCCTCCAGCCTCAAATCGCAGGCGCAGGAACTGGTGCAGGTGGTGAGTGTTTTCAGACTGGATGCGGTTTAGACCGAAGTCTTGAATTTTTTGTCAGAGGTCTGCTTGTTTTCGCGTTTTGGAACCGGAATCGACCTCGTCCATGACCATCGCCAGCTTCATCAAGTTCAGCGGCTTCACGCGTGAGGAGTGGCTCGGGCTACCGCACAATTTGGTGCGCTATCCCGGCACCCTGAACACGATTGCCCAATTGCATCCCGAGCTAGCAAGAGCGGTGATGCAGAGCGCATGCTGACTCTGATGGAGATCGAACAACTCATGTCCAAGGTCGACATGGGCCTGATGGCCGAAGCCGGTCCGTAAAACAGCCTCAACCCTTACAAATCAAAAAGTCCATGAATAACTTAAAAGTCTCGACCCGCCTGACACTTGGTTTTGGCGCGATCATTCTGATCGGCATTGCAATTTCGATCATCGGAGCCCTGAAAATGCGCTCGCTGGCCGCCAGTCTGGATGATGTGGCAAGCAATCGGATGGTCAAGGTGGCTCAGTTCACCGAGATCAAAGACAACCTCAATGCCGCCGCCCGCGCGGTGCGCAACATTGTCATCAGCGACGCCCCGGCCGTTCGCGATGATGAGAAGAAGAAAATTGCCGAACTCCGGAGCGCTAATAAAGAGACATTGGCGAAACTTGAAAAAACATTGACGCAACCCAAAGCGCTTGAGTATCTGAAAATACTTAACGACAATCGGATTCCCTACAACAGCGGTCTTGATCGCGTCATCGCCCTGGTCGAAAAAGGCGAGAAGGCGGAAGCCGTTCAACTGCTGACTGGCGAAGTGCGCAGCTTGCAGAACGTGGTTTTCAAAGCCAGCGAGGATTCGCGTGCCCTGCAGAAAGAAGTCGCCGACATGCTGACACAGGAGGCGGCAAAAACAGCAAATACTTCGGGCGTACTCATGAGTGGATTGGCCCTGCTGATGCTGATTGTGGGCGCGGGCATTGCCTGGTTGATCACCCGTGATTTGTCACGCTCACTGGGCGCTGAACCTTCCGAATTGTGCGATGCCGTCAGCCGCGTGGCCGATGGCGATCTGAGCGTCCGGATGACCGTGCGCAACGGCGACACAGCCAGTGTGGTGGCTGCCGTAGAACGCATGCAAACGTCTTTGACCCGCGTGGTCGGCACGGTGCGTCAGGGCTCCGAAAGCGTGGCCACCGCTTCCATGCAAATTGCGCAGGGCAACAACGACTTGTCCGGCCGCACCGAAGAGCAGGCCAGCGCGCTGGAAGAAACCGCTGCCTCGATGGAGCAACTCAGCTCCACCGTGCGCCAGAACGCCGACAACGCCAAGCAGGCCAACCAACTGGCGCAAAGTGCGTCCACCGTCGCCATCCAGGGCGGTGAAGTGGTGGCGCAAGTGGTCGGCACCATGAAAGGCATCAATGACTCTTCGCGGAAGATCAGCGACATCATCAGCGTGATCGACGGCATCGCCTTTCAGACCAACATCCTGGCGCTCAATGCGGCGGTAGAAGCAGCCCGTGCCGGCGAGCAGGGCCGCGGCTTTGCGGTGGTGGCCTCCGAGGTGCGCAGTCTGGCCGGCCGCTCGGCCGATGCGGCCAAGGAAATCAAGACCCTGATCAATGACAGCGTGGAGCGTGTCGAACAGGGCACGGTGCTGGTCGATCAGGCTGGCACCACCATGGCCGAAGTGGTAAGCAGCATCCGGCGTGTCACCGACATCATGGGCGAGATCAGCGCCGCCAGCAACGAGCAAGCTCAAGGCGTGGCGCAGGTGGGCGAAGCCATTACCCAGATGGACCAGGCCACGCAGCAGAATGCGGCGCTGGTGGAGGAAAGTGCCGCTGCGGCTGACAGCTTGAAGACCCAGGCCCAGCAACTGGTGCAGGCGGTGGCAGTGTTCAAGCTCGCGCAGGATCAGGGCGGTTTGGCCGTGCACAGTACGCCCGTGCAGCCCCAGCGCACGCTTGCCAAGACCGCGCAAGCCCCGAGAAAACTCGGCAACGTGTCCCAGGCCAAGCCGATTGTCAACAGCGCCAAGAAGCTGACGTTGACAGCGTCAGTCCAGACCGGCAAAGCGGACGGCGGTGATTGGGAAAGCTTTTAGACCGTCCGCCTGGCCGCTGGCGTCAGCAAACTTCGCGCGGCGCGACGCCCCACAACCGCGTCCCTGAAACTTCCAGGTGGGTCAAATACATGCGAACCTCAAACTCCAGCTGGTGGTAGCTGGGTTCCATGTAGCTGCAGAGCTGGTAGAAGGCCTTGTCGTGGGCTCGTTCCTTGATGTGGGCCAGCTCGTGCACTGTGATCATCTTCAGAAACTCCGGCGGCGCGTCCTTGAACAGGGCTGCGATACGGATTTCGCGTTTGGACTTGAGTTTGCTGCCCTGCACCCGCGAGATGGTGGTGTGTGTGCCCAAGGCGTGTTGCACCACCTGCAGTTTGCTGTCAAACGCCACTTTGGCTAAAGGATCGGCACCGCGCAGGTAGGTTTGTTTCAGCTCCTGCACGTACTCAAACAGCGCTTTGTCGGTGCGCACGCCGTGGCCGCTCGGGTACTTTTTCAGCAGCCACTCGCCCAGACCGTTGCTGGCGACAAGTCGTTCGACCTGTGCCAGCGTGTCTGCGGCATAACCAATCAGGTATTTGAGTGGCTTGGGTGCTATTGTATTCATAGCTACTTGCGTAATATCGACGGGGGCTAGAGGTCTATTTTCCTTAAGATTCCCGACGCAGGGCCGGAAACAGGATCACGTCACGAATGCTGGCGCTGTCGGTCAGCAGCATCATGAGGCGGTCGATGCCGATACCACAACCACCGGCCGGCGGCATGCCGTATTCCAGGGCGCGAATGAAGTCGTGGTCGTAATACATGGCTTCGTCGTCGCCACTGTCTTTGGCGGCGACCTGGGCGTGGAAGCGGGCGGCTTGTTCTTCGGCATCGTTGAGCTCGGAGAAACCGTTGCCAAATTCGCGGCCGGTGATGTAGAGCTCAAAGCGTTCGGTCACGCCGGGCTTGTGATCGCTGGCGCGGGCCAGCGGCGAGATTTCAACCGGGTGTTCGCAGATGAAGGTCGGTTGCCACAGCTTTTCTTCCACCGTTTCTTCAAAGTACAGCACTTGCAGGCTGGCCAGCGAACGGGTCGACAGCTTGTGTTTGCCCTCCGTCAGGCCCAGCTTGCGCAGAGCGCCGATGAGCCAGGCCTCGTTGTCCACCCGCAAGCCTGGGCCGCCTTCCAGGGCTTCGCCGGCTTCGGTGTGCTTGCAGATGGCCTCATGAATCGTCAAACGCTCAAACGGCTTGGCCAGATCGACGGGCTTGCCGCCATAGCTCAGCTGCAGGGTGTCGACCGCCTTGTGCGCGGCATCGCGGACCAGGGCCTCGGTGAAGGTCATCAGGTCCTGGTAGTCCCAGTAGGCCGCGTAGAACTCCATCATGGTGAACTCGGGGTTGTGGCGCACCGAGATGCCTTCATTGCGGAAGTTGCGGTTGATCTCGAACACGCGCTCGAAGCCGCCCACCAGCAGGCGTTTCAGGTACAGCTCGGGCGCAATGCGCAAGAACATCTGCTGGTCCAGCGCGTTGTGGTGCGTGGTGAAGGGCTTGGCGTTGGCGCCGCCCGGAATCGGATGCAGCATGGGGGTCTCAACTTCCAGAAAGTTGTGTCCCACCATGAACTCGCGAATGCCGCTGACCGCTTTGGAGCGCGCCACAAAGCGTTTGCGGGCGGCCTCGTCCGTCATCAGGTCGACATAGCGCTGGCGGTACTTGACTTCCTGGTCGTTCATGCCGTGAAACTTGTCCGGCATGGGACGCAGGCTCTTGGTCAGCAGACGCACGCTGCTGGCATGGATGGAGAGCTCTCCGGTCTTGGTTTTGAAAACCTTGCCTTCGGCTGCCACGATGTCGCCCAGATCCCAGTGCTTGAAGCTGGCATAGAGGTCGGCGCCAATGTCTTCACCCTTGATGTAAATCTGGATGCGCCCGGTGCTGTCTTGCAGGGTACAGAAGCTGGCCTTGCCCATGACACGCTTGAGCATCATGCGACCGGCGACCTTGGCGACGGCGCCTTGTTCGAGCAGTCCTTCTGTGGTTTGGCCGGCGTGGGCGGCAAACAGGTCGGCGGCATGGTCCGCCGGTTTGAAATCATTGGGGAAGGCAACGCCCTTGCCGTCCAGCTGTTGCTGGCGGATGGCCTTGAGCTTTTCGCGCCGCTCCAAAATGAGCTGGTTTTCGTCCTGGGGAGCGGGGGAGGTGGTTTGATCAGACATGAAGGGGGCGCAATAGTTGGAGCAGCGAAGGAGGAAGGGTAAACGGCTATTTGAGGCCGAAACCACTGATTTTAAATGGCCCGCGTCCTGTCGCTATGATTCAATGAGATTTACACCCCCTTAATCAGTTTGGACAGCGCTGGCACGCATGGCGTCGCAGCGGTTTGTCCCCCCAATTTTCATGCTCTACCAAATTATTTCTTTGTTGCTTGAAGTCATCGCCGGTGTCCTTGGCGGTGCCTGTTTGTTGCGGTTGTACATGCAGTACCAGCGCATTCCCATGTCGGCGCGTTCGGGCAATCCGCTGGGGCGCTTTGTCTTTGCCTTGACCGACTGGCTGGTGTTGCCGCTGCGGCGTGTGGTGCCGGCGTTGGGACGTTGGGATATGGCCAGCCTGGTCGCCGCCTATCTGCTGGAATTGACGCAGTTTTTACTGCTGTGGCTGCTGGCAGGGGCCGACGGCGGCTTGTTTGCCGTGCCGATTTTGGCCGCGTTTGGTGTGCTGCGGCTGGCTATTTCCGGCATGACCGGTCTGGTGATTGTTTACGCCGTCTTGTCCTGGGTGCAGACCCAGTCGGTCATGTCGGACGTGATCGGGCGGCTGTGCGCGCCGCCCCTGACGCCCATCCGGCGCCTGATGCCGCTGGTGGGTGGCATCGATCTGTCGCCGCTGGTGCTGCTGGTGCTGCTCCAGATTGCTTCAATTCTTCTGGGTCATTTGCAAGGGCTGGCCTTGCTCGCCACCTGAATGTGAGGCGGCTCAGATCACGGCGTCAGCCGGCTGGCGCAGCAGCATCGCCAGCGTGCTGGCCACGGTCTTGCGCAGCTCGCGGCGATCACAGATAAAGTCGATCGCGCCTTTGGTCCGCAAGAATTCGGCACGCTGAAAACCTTCTGGCAGCGTGACCCGCACGGTCGATTCAATCACGCGGGGGCCGGCAAAACCAATCAAGGCTTTCGGCTCGGCAATTACCACGTCGCCCAAAAAGGCAAAGCCAGCGCTGACGCCACCCATGGTCGGGTCAGTCAAGACGCTGATAAACGGCAAACCCTTTTTGGCCAAGCGTGTCAACGAGGCATTGGTCTTGGCCATTTGCATCAGGCTGAGCAGGCCTTCCTGCATGCGTGCGCCACCGGTGGAGGTGAAGCAGACAAACGGTACTTTTTGCTCAATCGCTGCGTGGACCCCGCGCACAAAGCGCTCACCCACCACCGAGCCCATGCTGCCGCCCATGAATTCAAATTCAAAGCAGGCGGCCACCACGCCAATGCCGTGCACGGTGCCGCCCATGACCACCAGCGCATCGGTCTCGCCCGTGTTCTCCAGGGCTTCTTTCAAGCGTTCCGGGTACTTGCGGCTGTCCTTGAACTTGAGCGCATCCACCGGCAACACTTCTTGCCCCAGTTCGAACCGACCTTCGTTGTCCAGAAACACGTTGAGCCGGGCGCGCGCACCGATGCGGTGGTGGTGGCTGCAGGTGGGGCAGACGTTCTGGTTCTGTTCCAGGTCCGTCTTGTAGAGCACGGAGTCACAGCTGGGGCATTTGATCCACAGTCCTTCCGGCACGCTGCGCCGGTCCGCCGGGTTGGTGTGCTGAATTTTTGGGGGCAGAAGTTTTTCGAGCCAACTCATGGAGTCTCCTAAGGGTTGAGGACAGCGCTTGCGCCGCTATCGCGGGGCTGCGGTTTGTCCCGCAAGGTATCAGTTCAGGGGTGGATTATGAATCCAGCGCGGTCCGGATTTCGCGCAAAAAATTCTGGGCGACCGAAGCGACCTGGTCGCGGGGCACTTCATCGATCAGCTGAATGATTTTGCTGCCAATCACCACCGCATCGGCTACTTTGCCAATCGCGCGGGCGGTGACCGCGTCACGGATGCCAAAACCGACGCCGACCGGCACGCTCACATGCTGGCGAATGCGCGGCAACATGGCCTCCACAGAAGCCGTGTCCAGGGTGCCCGAGCCGGTCACGCCCTTGAGCGATACGTAATAGACGTAGCCGCTGGCCACGGCGGCGACCTGCTGCATCCGTTCGTCGGTACTGGTGGGGGCCAGCAAAAAGATCAGGTCCAGGCCATGGCTTTTGAGTTCTGCGGCAAAACCTTCGCATTCTTCGGGTGGGTAATCCACGATCAGGACGCCGTCCACGCCCGCTGCGGCGGCATCCGCGACAAAGGCGCTTTGGCCATCGAGACGGTCGTGCTTCTGGTTGTAACGCTCCACCGGGTTGGCGTAGCCCATCAACACCACCGGGGTGCTGGTGTCTTGGGTGCGAAAGGCGCGCACCATGTCCAGCACCTGCACCATGCCGATACCGGCAGCCAGCGCTTTGTCGCCGGCTTTCTGGATCACGGGGCCATCGGCACTGGGGTCGGAGAAGGGTACGCCGAGTTCAATCACGTCGGCGCCACCTGCAACAAAAGCGTGCATCAACTCCGGCGTGATGTCGGCAAACGGGAAACCGGCGGTGACGTAAGGAATCAGCGCCTTGTGGCCGCTGGTCTTCAGCTTGGAAAAAGTGGCAGCGATACGGCTCATTTCGGCATCCTCACGACGTGTTCTGCGTTACCTAAAGCTGAGATGTCGCCGCCTTTCACCGATTGACCGGTGCAGCTGGGACGGCAAAAGAAGTCGGCGTTGCTCAGGTCAGCGACGGTGCCAATGTCCTTGTCACCACGGCCGGACAGATTGACCAAAATGGACTGGTCGGGGCGCATGGTTTTGGCCAGTTTCATGGCGTAGGCCACGGCATGACTCGATTCGAGCGCCGGAATGATGCCTTCGGTGCGGCACAGGTAGTGGAAGGCGGCCAATGCTTCTGCGTCGGTGATGCCGACGTACTCGGCGCGGCCGATGTCTTTCAGGTACGCGTGTTCCGGGCCGACGCCGGGGTAATCCAGCCCGGCGCTGATGCTGTGGGTCTCGGTCACCTGGCCGTTGTCGTCCTGCAGCACATAGGTGCGGTTGCCGTGCAGCACACCGGGGCTGCCGAGTTGCAGCGAGGCGGAATGGCGTGCGGTATCCAGACCTTCACCTGCCGCTTCGACGCCGATCAGGCGCGTATTTTCATGCTGGATGTAAGGGTAAAAAATGCCCATGGCGTTAGAGCCACCGCCAACGCAGGCGACCACGGCGTCGGGTTGCGTCGTTTTGCAGCCTTGCGCTTGCAGCATTTCAGGCATTTGCACCAGGCATTCGGTGCCGATGACGCTCTGGAAGTCGCGCACCATCATCGGGTACGGGTGCGGTCCGGCCACCGTGCCGATGATGTAGAAGGTGTTGTCCACGTTGGCGACCCAGTCGCGCATCGCTTCGTTGAGCGCGTCTTTCAGCGTCTTGCTGCCGCTCTCCACCGGCACCACGGTGGCGCCCAGCAGCTTCATGCGGTAGACGTTCGGGCTCTGGCGCTTGACGTCTTCGCTGCCCATGTAGACCACGCATTCCAGACCGTAGCGGGCGCAAATGGTGGCCGTGGCGACACCGTGCTGGCCGGCGCCGGTCTCGGCAATCACGCGCGTCTTGCCCATGCGCTTGGCCAGCATCGCCTGACCGATGGTGTTGTTGATTTTGTGGGCGCCGGTGTGGTTCAGATCTTCACGTTTGAGAAAAATCTGCGCGCCGCCCTGTTCGCGGCTCATGCGGTCGGCGTGGTAAACCGGCGACGGGCGCCCGACAAAGTGCGCCAACTCGTAGTTGAATTCAGCGACAAACGCCGGATCATGCTGGTACTTGGCGTAGGTGGCCTTGAGCTCGTTGATGGCGTGCGTCAGCGTCTCGGAGACAAAGCTGCCGCCATAAATGCCGAAGTGGCCACGGGGGTCGGGTTGGTGATACTCAAACATGTTTTGACATCTCTGCAAGTTGTTGGTCAGCGGCGCGCACGGCGGCGATAAACTGGTTGATTTTTTCGGGGTCCTTGAGGCCCTTGTTGCCGGGGCCGGACAGTTCCACCCCCGAGCTCACATCAACGGCCAGGGTTTTACACCGCGGCCGTACTGCCAGAATGCCGTCGATCACGTTGGCAGCGGTCAGCCCACCACTCAAGACGAGGTGAGCGTTGACGTTTGGAGGCAGCAGTGACCAATTGAATGTTTGCCCACCGCCACCATACCCGTCGACATGGGAGTCGAGCAAAATGGCCTGGGCTTTTGAGTAATCGAGCGCGTATTTTACGAGATCAAAGCTGCGCGCGGCGTCCCCCAGTGGAATGCGCGCGGCCCGCAAAAACGGCCGGGCACCCTGCTGGGTGGCTTCCAAACACTGTTCGGGTGTTTCTTCACCATGAAATTGGACTGTAGCCCCCGCGATAGCTGCGCAAGCAGCTACTATATTTGTAGCACGCTCGTTGACGAACAGCAGCACCGGCGTGACAAACGGTGGTAACCGTCGGGCCAACTCGGCGGCGCGCTGAACCGATACACAGCGCGGACTTTTCTCGTACAGCACAAAACCGATGGCATCGGCGCCAGCGGCGACGGCCGCGTCCACATCCGCTTCGCGCGTCAGACCGCAAATCTTGATCCGGGTGCGCTGAAGAGATAGAGCCCCCACGCTTGCCACTGTGTGTACTGCGCTGCCCCCCGAGTGGGCCTTCGCGCCTTGGGGCGGCCCGGCGTCGCTCAAAGTTGGCTGTTTACGAGATATTTGGCTCATGGCAATCCATCAAAGGCCGGCGTGCGTTCCGGCAAACCCCAGTGCGGGGCATAACGCGGGCCGAGAAAATACAGCCCATCGGGCGAAAAAGTGGGCGCAGCGGCGTTCCGGTCGCGCTCAAACAGCACATGCCGCGCCCAGTCAGGGGGCTGCTTACGTTGACCCACCACGATCAGGCAGCCCATGATGTTGCGAATCATGTGGTGCAAAAACGCGTTGGCTTCAAATTCAAAGCGCCAGTAGGCGCCGCGCTTGGCGATGTCAATGCGTTCAATGATTTTGATTGGAGACAAGGCCTGGCAGGCCGCGGCTCGAAATGAGGTGAAGTCGTGCTCGCCCAACAGGTGCGCCGCGGCTTCTTGCATGGCGTCCAGGTCCAGGGGGCGGTAAACCCAGCCAACCCGGCCGGCGTCCACACTGGGGCGCACCGGCGACTCCACCAAAATATAGGCGTAGCGACGCGACAAGGCGCTGGCGCGGCAATGAAATTCGGCGGGCACCACCTGCGCCCATTCCACCGCAATGTCGCGCGGCAGAAAAGCATTGGTGCCACGGACCCACGACGCCACGGTGCGCTCCAGCGGGGTGTCGAAATGGACGACCTGCATCAGGCCGTGCACGCCGGAATCGGTGCGGCCTGCGCACAGGGTTGAAACCTTATGCGTCGTGAATTTGCGCAACGCCAGTTCGAGTTTGTCCTGCACGGTCAGGCCCGATAACTGGCTTTGCCAGCCTTGGTAGGCCTGACCGTTGTAGCTGATGCCGAGTGCCAACCTCACAACAGGTTCATATCGCGGTCATCAGAGATTGCTCAGGGCGCGTTGCGCCTTGGCTTTCATATCACCCGATGCTTCCGAGATGACTTCTTCTATCAGCGCCCGTGCGCCGTCATCATCACCAATGGCCCTGAATTCTTCAGCCAGCGCCAGTTTGGTCGCCAACGGGTCTTCGTAAACAGCGGGCGCCGTCGTGGCTTCCGCCTCGGGTGCATCCCCCAAATCAAGCGACAGGGAGCCCAAGTCAAACTCAAGCATGCCCAAATCTGGCCCGGCCGGTTCTTCAGGCTCCGAACTGGCCAGCGGTACCGGGCTGGTTGCACCAAAACTGGTGGCCGCCTGCAGCTTGAAATCTTCGCTGTTGGCAGAAAGCGGGGGCAGGTCGTCTTTTGCGACCTCCGGTTCGGGCAGGGAAAACTCGATGGTGCCAGGGGTCGGCGCCGCTGGAGGGGGCTCAAAAGTCTCTATGACTTCAGTGGTCAGTCCAAAGTCCAGATCGAGATCCGGAAGCTCCGACTCTGCGGGACTGGCGGTTGTCTCACTGATGACGCTGCCAGGTTCTTCGTCGAGCGAAAAATCAAGGTCCAAATCCAGGTCGACGGATCCACCGGCTGCCAGCGTACTCGGTTGGCTTGGGTGGGTTTCCGCGCTGTCCGTCAGTGGCGTGGTGAATTCAAGCGGAGCCGGCTGTGACGGCGTGCCATCCAGATTGATTGGATGTCCACCGGGCTGGTACAAGGCGTTGCTTGGGTCAATGCTCAGGCCCAGTTCGCAAATACGTTCCCATTCGGGACCGTCGCCATTGGTCAATTTGAAGGCCTGGGACGCAATATTCTCAAAGCCGTTGGTGTCACGCCGCTTGGCAAAAATTTCAAGCAATTTTTGATGGATGGCGACACGTCCAGGATTGGACCGCAGCGCGTCCTTCAAAATTTCCTCGGCCTGCAAATCACGGCCATAGGCGAGGTAGACATCGGCTTCGGCGACAGGATCGACATCGTCGACCGCATCCAGCTGGCTGGGCGAATACGCCATGGAGGAGCCGGTGGCGGCGCTGTCACTGGTGTCGACACTCTGTCCGCCGCTGGCACCAAAGAAGGAGTCGGGCTGCAAGCGGCTTTCCAGAAAAGCACTGTCAACTTGAGCCGCATTTTTGCGCTGCCTGCTGCGGTAGAAGCCAAAGCCAGCCAGCAGGGCGATCAAGCCGACCGCACCCGCCGGGAGCAACGGATTTTCAAGCAGTCCATCGACCAGGCCAGGTTCGGCTGGCAGCGGCACCGTGGGGGGCTGCTTGGCCGCAGCGGAGGCCGCCGGTTTGGCGGCAGCAGCGAGCGCACTGGCGGGTGGCACGGGCGCTGAGCTTGTTACCTCGGGTGCGGAGGCTGCTGGTAGCGGGGCGGCGACGCCCGCCGCGATGGATGCTGGGGCTGCTTCAGACGCCGCTGGACCGGGTGCCGCAGCATTTGACGCGACGCCCAGCATGTTGAGATCACTGATGTTCTTGGCAATTTCAGCGGCCCGACTGGCCGCCTCTTTGGCACTGCGTTCTTTGGCTAACTGGTCTTCAGCCGGTTGCCCCAGAACGGACCCTTTTGACAGGGTCAGTTTGTCGGGCGCCGTGGTGACCGGTTTCTTGTCTTCAACCGTGGCTTGCACACTGCCACTGGCTTTGCGGTCGGCTGCGGCCACTTGGGCGCTGGGCGCGTTGCTGGCCAGTTTTCTGCGGAAGTCGTTGAAATCCTTACTCTGCGCAACAATGATCTGAGTGGCCTCGCCCGCTGCAGTTGCCCCGGCTTGCTCCTCTGTCGGAACATTCAGGATTGATCCGGCCTTGACGCGGTTGACGTTGTCGCCGATGAACGCCGTCGGGTTGGCGCGCAACAAAGCGACCAGCATCTGGTCAAGGGACACATTCGCTGGTTTGGTCGCCGCCGCTATTTTGCTGGCCGTGTCGCCGGATTTGACGGTTACCTTGCCGGTGTCCGAACCTGGCGCCTTGGCCGGTGCGGTACGGGCCGTCGTTTTAGCTGGACTCTTGCGGGGCTCTGCCGGTCGCGTTGCGCTTTCCCTGGGGGATGCTGGCGGGACTGAACCGGGTGTCGCGGCTCGATTGGCAAACGATTGAGCCGGAATTTGCGCCTGGGTTGGCGCGGCGGGTGCTGTCTGTCGCAGACTTGGCGGGTCAAACAACATGGTGTAGTCGCGCACAATGCGGCCTGACGCCCAGCGGGCTTCAAGAATCATGTCCACGAACGGATCGTTGATGGCGCGATCGCTGCGCAAGCGGATGTAGGCCCGTCCATCCGGGCGCCGTTGCAGCGTGGCTTGCAGGCCTGTCATGGCGGGGTTGTATTCGAGTCCGGCGGCCCGGAAGGCTTCTGGTGAAGCGGCGCCCGTCTTCAGCGAGTTGGCTTCTTCCGCATTGATTTCAGGAATTTCAATTTCCGCACGCAAGGGCTCTCCGAGGGCGGATAAAACCGTGATACGGCCCAGCGAAAGCGCTGCGGCATTCGATCCCCATAGCCCGAAAAGAGCTGCGGCGGCAGCGGCCAGGGCAGTTTTTTGCCAGCGATGTGACTTAGCAATCAATTTGTGGACTCCGGTGTTCGGACAGCTGAAAAATAAGTCTCATTTTGCGAACAAATGCCTCGGTACTCAAAACTTGAAAAGGACCATAACATCAATGAAAGGGCCTGACAAGCTGAGAAAGCCTGCAAGTTTGAATCACCCAAAAGCATGGTTCGTTCCGGGTGATTCTATGTTGTGAAGCGACAACGACCTGGCATACCGTGATTACGCGGCATGGCAGGTCGTTGGCGTTGACGCGACGCCGGGTTCAAGCGGCCAGCAAAATGCGCAACATGCGGCGCAAGGGTTCTGCGGCACCCCACAAAAGTTGGTCGCCAATGGTGAAGGCGCCGACGTAGTCTGGTCCCATGGCGAGCTTGCGAATGCGCCCCACCGGAATGCCCAGCGTGCCCGTCACGGCCACTGGCGTCAGGTCTTGCACACTGGCGTCGCGGGTGTTGGGTACCACTTTGACCCACGCGTTGTCAGCCGCGATCAGGGCTTCAATGTCGGCCGTGGGGACATTCTTTTTGAGCTTGAAGGTCAAGGCCTGGCTGTGACAACGCATGGCACCAACGCGCACGCAAAAGCCGTCCACCGGAGTCTCTGCCGTGCCAAAAGCCGCGCCCTGGCCCAGGATCTTGTTGGTTTCGGCGCCGGCTTTCCACTCTTCGCGGGACATGCCGTTGCCGAGATCCTTGTCGATCCAGGGGATCAGGCTGCCGCCCAGCGGCGCGCCAAAATTGGCGGTCTCAGCGCTGGTCAAGGATTGCTGTTTGTGCAGCACCTTGCGGTCAATTTCCAGGATGGCGGACTTGGGGTCGTCCAGCAGGCTTTTGACCTCGGCGTTCAGGGTGCCGAATTGGTTCAATAATTCACGCATGTGCTGGGCGCCGCCACCAGATGCGGCCTGGTAGGTCATGCTGGTCATCCACTCAACCAGCCCGGCTTTGTACAGTGCGCCCACGCCCATCAGCATGCAGCTGACGGTGCAGTTGCCGCCGACCCAGTTGTTGCCGCCCTTGGCCAGTGCGTTCTTGATCACCGGCAGATTGACCGGGTCCAGCACGATGACGGCATCGTCGTTCATGCGCAGGGTGGAGGCGGCGTCAATCCAGTGACCCGCCCAGCCCGCGGCGCGCAGCTTGGGGAAGACCTCGGAGGTGTAGTCGCCACCTTGCGTGCTGATGATGATGTCGCACTTTTTCAGCGCGTCGATGTCAAAAGCGTCTTTCAGGGTGGTTTCGTTCTTCGCCTGCACCGGCGCTTTGCCGCCGGCATTCGAGGTTGAAAAGAACACGGGTTCGATCAGGCCGAAGTCACCCTCCTGCTGCATGCGGTCCATCAACACCGAGCCCACCATGCCACGCCAGCCTACCAAGCCGACCAGATTGCCAATTTTCATCATGTTGCTCTTTCAGATATTCAAAATAACCGGAATGTCCACCTTGGCACCGCGACTACAGGGCCTTGACCACGGCGGCGCCCATTTCCAGGGTACTGACCCGGGTGGTGCCAGCGCTGAAGATGTCGGCTGTGCGCAAGCCTTGCGATAGAACCTGCTTGACGGCAGCCTCAATGCGCTGGGCCGCCGCTTCCTGGTTCAGACTGAAGCGCAGCATCATGGCGGCGCTCAGAATGGTGGCCAGCGGGTTGGCAATGCCTTTGCCGGCGATATCGGGCGCGCTGCCGTGGCTGGGTTCGTACAAGCCTTGATTGCTGGAGTTCAAACTGGCTGAGGGCAACATGCCGATGGAGCCAGTGAGCATGGAGGCTTCGTCGCTCAGGATGTCGCCAAACATGTTGCCGGTGACCACGACGTCAAATTTCTTCGGTGCGCGCACCAGTTGCATGGCGGCGTTGTCCACGTACATATGGTCGAGTTCCACGTCCGGGTATTGCAAGCCGACTTCGGTGACCACGTCGCGCCAGAACTGGAAGGTTTCCAGCACGTTGGCTTTGTCCACGCTGGTCACGCGTTTGCTGCGCTTGCGCGCGGCCTGAAACGCCACGTGGGCAATGCGCTCAATCTCGGGACGCGAGTAGCGCATGGTGTCAAAGGCTTCTTCGGCGCCGGGGAAATGCCCGTCGGTGGCGGTGCGGCGCCCGCGGGGTTGGCCGAAATAGATGTCACCCGTCAGTTCCCGAATGATCAGGATATCGAGGCCGGCAATCAGTTCAGGCTTCAGGCTGGAGGCGTCCACCAGTTGCTCGTAGCAGATGGCCGGCCGGAAGTTGGCAAACAGGCCCAGGTTTTTTCGCAGTCCCAGGATCGCCTGCTCGGGGCGCAGTGGGCGGTCCAGCTTGTCGTATTTCCAGTCACCGACGGCACCAAACAGAATGGCATCGGCTTCTTTGGCCAGCTTGAGGGTGGCTTCCGGCAGCGGGTGACCATGCGCTTCGTAGGCAGCACCGCCGACCAACGCGGTTTCCATCTCAAATTGGAGATCGAGCGCGTTTAAAACCTTGACGGCTTCCGCCACAATTTCGGTACCAATGCCATCGCCTGGCAACACTGCAATTTTCATGAGGAACCTAACTTTTTCTAAAGTGTTGGGGGGACAGCGTTGGCGCGCTAGGCGGCGCTGCGGTCTGTCCCGCAATGAATCAAAATGTACAGCGGTTTACGCAAGCAGCGTGCGGGCTAGCCATGGTTTTTGTGCTAAACGCTGGGCTTCAAAGGTTTTGATTTTGTCGGCGTGCCGCAGGGTCAGGCCAATGTCGTCAAAGCCATTGAGCAGGCAGTATTTGCGAAACGCCTGCACTTCGAAGGGCAGTTCATTCCCGTCCGGCTTGACAATGACCTGGCGCTCCAGGTCGATGGTCAGCGCATAGCCCGGGAAAGCGGCCGCCTCGTTAAACAGTTGGCTGACCTGTGCTTCGCTCAGCACAATCGGCAGCAAGCCATTTTTGAAGCTGTTATTGAAGAAAATGTCGGCGTAGCTGGGGGCAATGATGGCGCGAAAGCCGAATTGATCCAGCGCCCACGGGGCGTGTTCGCGTGACGAGCCGCAACCAAAGTTTTTCCGCGCCAACAGGATGGACGCTCCCTGATAACGGGACTGATTGAGCACAAAGTCGGGGTTCGGTTTGCGACTGGCGGGGTCCTGACCTGGAAAGCCGGCATCCAGGTAGCGCCATTCGTCAAACAGGTTTTGACCAAAGCCGGTCTTGCGGATGGATTTCAGGAATTGCTTGGGGATGATGGCGTCGGTGTCGACGTTCTCGCGGTCCATCGGGGCGACCAGCCCCTTGTGCAGTGTGAATTTTTGCATAGTGATTCCCTTTGCCTCGCGGCTCAGACAAATTTCCTGACATCCACGAAATGGCCGTAAATGGCAGCGGCAGCGGCCATGGCGGGGCTGACCAGGTGCGTGCGTCCGCCGGCGCCTTGGCGCCCTTCAAAATTGCGGTTGCTGGTGGACGCGCAACGCTCGCCCGGCTCCAGCCGGTCAGCGTTCATGGCCAGACACATCGAGCAGCCCGGCTCGCGCCACTCAAAGCCGGCCGCCTTGAAAATCTCATGCAAACCTTCACGTTCCGCCTGTTCCTTGACCAGTCCCGAACCCGGCACCACCATGGCCAGCTTGATGTTCTTGGCCACTTTCTGCCCCAATTTTTTGACCAGTGCAGCGGCTTCGCGCATGTCTTCAATCCGGCTGTTGGTGCAGGAGCCAATGAACACCTTGTCCACGTACAGGTCGTCCAGCGCCTTGCCGGGCTCCAGCCCCATGTAGACCAGCGCCCGCTCGATGGCGCTGCGTTTGTTGGCGTCTTTTTCTTTGTCCGGATCGGGCACGCGGCTGTCAATGCCCAGCACCATCTCGGGCGAGGTGCCCCAGGTGACTTGCGGAATGATCTGCGTGGCATCCAGTTCCACGACGGTGTCGAACTTGGCGTCGGCGTCGGAGTGCAAAGTTTTCCAATATGCCACCGCCTGGTCCCATTCGACGGCGGCAGCCGCGTCGTTGGCCGCGTTGTGCCCCGGTGCCAGTGGCCGGCCTTTGACGTAGTCGATGGTTTTTTCGTCCACCGCCACCAGTCCGGCGCGGGCACCGGCTTCAATCGCCATGTTGCAGACGGTCATGCGGCCTTCCATGCTCAAAGCCCGAATGGCGGCGCCGCCAAACTCAATGGTGTAACCGGTGCCGCCCGCGGTGCCGATTTTGCCGATGATGGCCAACACAATGTCTTTGCCACCACAGCCGCGCGGCAGGGTGCCTTCAACGCGGACCAGCATGTTTTTCGCTTTTTTGGCCAGCAGGGTTTGCGTGGCCATCACATGTTCCACTTCGCTGGTACCAATGCCATGGGCCAAGGCGCCAAAGGCACCGTGGGTGGAGGTATGCGAGTCGCCGCAGACCACCGTCATGCCGGGCAGGGTCGCGCCATTTTCTGGCCCGATGACATGGACAATCCCCTGTCGTTTGGACAGGAACGGGAAGTAGGCGGCCGCACCGAACTCCCGCATGTTGGTGTCCAGCATCATGACCTGCTCTTTGCTGGTCGGGTCGGTGATGCCGTCGTAGCCTAATTCCCAGCCGGTCGTGGGGGTGTTGTGGTCAGCCGTGGCCACGATGGAACTGACGCGCCACACCTTGCGTCCCGCCTGGCGCAGTCCTTCAAAAGCCTGCGGACTGGTGACTTCATGCACCAGATGGCGGTCGATGTACAGGATGGCCGTGCCATCGTCTTCGGTGTGGACGACGTGTTCGTCCCAAAGTTTGTCGTAGAGAGTGCGTCCCATGTGATTTTTCCTTGGCAATCCGTGATTTTAAGCGGCGTCGTGCAAGCACTGCATTTCCCATGCAAAACGCCCGCCGGCGTTGCCATCCGGCGGGCGTTTTAAATGACGCAGTTTTACCGTTTGGAAATCGGCAGCACGTCACGGCTCACAGAGCCGGTGAACAACTGGCGTGGACGGCCAATCTTGTACTCGGGGTCGCCAATCATTTCGTTCAGTTGGGCAATCCAGCCGACGGTACGGGCCAGCGCAAAGACTGCGGTGAACAGTCCGACCGGAATACCAATGGCGCGTTGCACGATGCCGGAGTAGAAGTCAACGTTGGGGTAGAGCTTGCGGGAAACGAAATATTCGTCTTCCAGTGCTATTTTTTCCAGTGCCATGGCCAGTTTGAACAACGGGTCATTTTCCAGACCGAGCTCGGCCAGCACTTCTTTGCAGGTTTCCTGCATGAGCTTGGCGCGTGGGTCGTAATTTTTATAGACCCGGTGACCGAAGCCCATCAGCTTGACGCCGGAATTTTTGTCCTTGACCTGTTCCATGAAATGGCCGACCTTGGAGATGCCGCCCATTTTCTGGATATCTTCCAGCATGTTCAGGCAGGCTTCATTGGCGCCGCCATGCGCTGGACCCCACAAGCAGGCCACGCCCGCCGCAATGGCTGCAAACGGGTTGGTGCCGGAACTGCCGCACAGGCGAACCGTGGAGGTGGAAGCGTTTTGTTCGTGGTCTGCGTGCAACACGAAGATGCGGTCCAAAGCGCGCTCAATGACCGGGTTGACCACATAGTCGGCGCACGGTGTGGCGAACATCATATGCAGGAAGTTGCCCGCATAGCTCAGCTCGTTCTTGGGGTACATGTAAGGCTGGCCCACACTGTACTTGTATGCCATGGCCACCAAGGTGGGCATTTTGGCAATCAGGCGGATGGCCGAGATTTCACGGTGCTCCGGGTTGTTGATGTCGGTGCTGTCGTGGTAAAAGGCCGACAGGGCGCCTACCAAACCAGTCATGATGGCCATCGGATGGGCATCGCGACGGAAGCCACGCAGGAAAAACTGCATCTGCTCGTTGACCATGGTGTGGTTGCTGACGCGCTTGACGAAAGCCGTTTTGGCGGCCACATCCGGCAGGTTGCCGTACAGCAACAGATGGCAGGTTTCCATGAAGTCGCAGTTGGTCGCCAATTGTTCAATCGGGTAGCCGCGGTACAGCAACTCACCTTTGTCGCCATCAATGTAGGTGATAGCTGATTGGCAGGACGCCGTAGACAAAAAGCCCGGATCGTACGTGAACATGCCCGTTTGAGCGTACAGCTTGCGGATGTCGATGACATCCGGTCCGACACTGCCCTGATACACCGGCAGGTCAACACTGGGGCTGCCGTTGCTAAACGACAGGGTGGCTTTATTGTCAGCTAATTTCATTCTCAACCTTTCAGCGGGTTTCTCTCAACATACTTAAAACTTCACGGACATCGTCTCGGTCCAGATCAGCATCGACTTGCGCAATTGTTTTGCGTGCCAGATGCAGGTCCAGAAGATCGTGGTCGCTCAATTCCATTAAAGCGCTCATACCTTGCGCCTGCTTGACGGTTAGGCACGATTCAAAACGCCGGAAGAACCGGTCGATAAAAATATCGTTCTCCAGCAGGCCGCGGCGGCAACGCCACTTCAGCTTGCTCAGAGCCCTCTCATCAATCAACTCATCGGTGTGGGTCACAGCGCGGGTTTCCATGCCTGGTTAGACCGTGCGCAGAACCATCATTTCCTTGATTTTGCCAATGGCCTTGGTCGGATTAAGACCTTTGGGGCAAACATCAACGCAATTCATGATGGTGTGGCAGCGGAACAGACGGTAAGGGTCTTCCAGGTTGTCCAGCCGTTCACCGGTGGCTTCGTCACGGCTGTCCGCGATGAAACGGTAGGCCTGCAGCAGGCCGGCCGGACCGACGAACTTGTCTGGATTCCACCAGAAGCTGGGGCAAGACGTGGAGCAACTCGCGCACAAAATGCACTCGTACAAGCCATTGAGCTCATCGCGCTCTTCCGGGCTTTGCAGACGCTCTTTTTCGGGCGGCACGTTGTCGTTGATCAAATACGGTTTGATCGAGTTGTACTGCTTGAAGAACTGGGTCATGTCGACGATCAGGTCGCGCACAACCGGCAGTCCTGGCAGAGGCTTCAGAACAATAGTGCCCGTTAAGGTCAGCATATTGGTCAGGCAAGCCAGACCATTCTTGCCATTGATGTTCATCGCGTCGGAGCCGCAGACGCCTTCGCGGCATGAGCGACGGAAGGTGATGCTGGGGTCTTGCGCCTTGAGCTTCATCAACGCGTCCAGCAACATGCGCTCACTACCATCGAGTTCCACCTCGATGGTCTGCATGTAGGGCTTGGCGTCGGTGTCAGGGTCGTAACGGTAAATCTGGAATGTGCGTTTTGACATAGGGTGTTCTCGCTGATCTGGTTAGCTTGACTTTGACTTAGAAGCTGCGCACGGTGAGGGGCACGGAATCGACCGTCAGGGGTTTCATCTGCACTGGCTTGTAGGCCAGGCGACTGCCTTCGCTGTACCACAGGGTGTGCTTGTGCCAATCGGTATCGTTGCGGCCATTGGGATTCTCGGCCGTATCACCATAGTCATTGACGGAATGCGCACCACGGCTTTCATGGCGGGCGGCAGCCGACACGATCGTGGCCTGTGCCACTTCAATCAGGTTTTCAACTTCCAGCGCCTCGATGCGTGCTGTGTTGAAAATCTTGGACTTGTCTTTCAGGTTGATGGATTTGACGCGCTCGCGCAAGGCGGCGATTTTGATCACGCCTTCGTCCATGGCTGCTTGAGTACGGAACACGCCCGCATGCTGTTGCATGGTGGCGCGGATGTCATCGGCCACATCTTGCGCATACTCGCCACTGGTGGCGTTGTCCAGGCGTGCGATGCGTGCCAGCGTCGCGTCGGCCGCATTCGCCGGCATCGGTTTGTGCGCGGTATTGGTCTTGTTGAAGTCAACAATGTGGTTGCCCGCGGCGCGGCCAAACACCAGCAGATCCAGCAGCGAATTGGTGCCCAGGCGGTTGGCCCCGTGCACGCTGACGCAGGAGCATTCGCCCACCGCGTACAGGCCGTTGACGACTTCGCTCTTGTTGTCTGCGTTTTGCGTGACGACCTGGCCATGGATATTGGTCGGAATGCCACCCATTTGGTAATGGATGGTGGGCACGACCGGAATCGGCTCTTTGGTGATGTCGACGTTGGCAAAGTTATGGCCGATTTCGAACACCGACGGCAGGCGCTTCATGATGGTCTCGGCACCCAAGTGGGTCATGTCGAGGTTGATGTAGTCCTTGTTGGGACCGCAGCCGCGGCCTTCCTTGATTTCCTGGTCCATGCAGCGCGACACATAGTCACGGGGGGACAAGTCTTTGTAGGCGGGCGCATAGCGCTCCATGAAGCGTTCGCCATTGCTGTTTCGCAAAATGGCACCTTCGCCGCGGCAGCCTTCGGTCAGCAACACGCCGGCGCCATGCACGCCAGTCGGATGGAACTGCCAGAACTCCATGTCTTCCAAGGGAATGCCGGCCCGTGCGGCCATGCCCAAGCCGTCGCCGGTGTTGATGAAGGCATTGGTCGATGCCGCAAAAATACGCCCGGCGCCGCCAGTGGCGAGCAGGGTGGTTTTGGCTTCGAAAATATGCACGTCACCGGTTTCCATTTCCAGTGCCGTCACGCCCACCACGTCGCCGGCTTCATCACGGATCAGGTCCATCGCCAGCCACTCGACAAAGAAACTGGTTTTTTCTTTGACGTTTTGCTGGTACAGCGTGTGCAGCATGGCGTGGCCGGTACGGTCAGCGGCCGCGCAGGCGCGTTGCACCGGCTTCTCGCCGTAGTTGGCGGTATGGCCGCCAAACGGACGTTGGTAGATGGTGCCGTCAGGATTGCGGTCAAATGGCATGCCCATGTGCTCCAGGTCGTACACGACCTTGGGCGCTTCACGGCACATATATTCAATCGCATCCTGGTCACCAAGCCAGTCGGAACCCTTGACGGTGTCGTAGAAATGATAGTGCCAGTTGTCTTCGGCCATGTTGCCCAAAGAGGCGCCAATGCCGCCCTGTGCCGCCACGGTGTGCGAGCGCGTTGGGAATACTTTGGAAAGCACAGCCACGTTCAGGCCAGCGCGGGCCAGTTGCAGCGAAGCACGCATGCCGGAGCCACCGGCCCCGACGATAACGACGTCAAATTTGCGCTTGGGGAGTTTGGATGTAGCGGTCATAATTTTGGTTGAGTCTTGGTTGTCAGATGCGGCCAGAGGTGGCTTGAAAACGCTTTATTTGGAGCGTCTTAAAGGCGCCAAAGGATCTGAATGCCCCAGCCAGCGCAAGCGACCAGCCAGACAATGGTGAAAACCTGCAGGGTCAGACGCAGCCCGACCGGCTTGATGTAGTCCATCCAGATGTCGCGCATGCCGAGCCACACGTGGAACAACAGGGCCAGGATAACGGTGAAGGTTAACGCCTTCATCCATTGGGGGGAAAAGATGCCCGCCCACTGGTCGTAGCCAATCGGACCTTTGCTGAAAATGACCTGCGCCAGAACCAGCAAGGTGAAGAGGGCCATCAGGGCCGCTGTAACGCGTTGCGCCAGCCAGTCACGCAGACCGTAATGAGCGCCGACAACGATGCGCTTGGAGCCGTAATTAACAGACATGGTGTGTTCCTTTTAATTAATAGAGGCCAAACAGCTTGGCGCCGAGCACGATGGTCAAGCCAATGCTCACGGCCAGCGTGAAGGCTGCGGATGATTTGCCAAACTCTTTGCTGACAGCATCGTGATGAGTGTCCATCCAGAGGTGGCGAATGCCCGCGATGAAGTGGTGCAAATAAGCCCAGATTAGCGCCAGTGCGACCAGCTTCCAAAGCACGCCGGGAAGACCCAACATGCCCAGATTGAAGGTCGACTTGAATTTTGCAAATGAGATTTCAGAAGAAATCGAGTTGTCAAACATCCAGATGATGAAGGGCATCAAGATAAACATGATGGCCCCGCTAACGCGGTGCAAGATCGACACTAAACCTGCGAGGGGCAGGCGGTAGGTGGGGAGGTCTGTGAAGGCGTTGATGTTGCGGAACTCGGGACGCTTTTTCGCGGAGCTGGTCGCTGATTCGGACATACTTGGCTTTCTATGTTTTGAGTAACTGCTTGGTAACTAGTAAAAACTGGTTACCCTGAAATTCTATTGCAATGCAGCATCGATCTCGGGCTGAGGATGTAAAGGCTGACAATTTAGGTCATGAAAGTGACGTTTTATTTCCG
This sequence comes from Rhodoferax sp., assembly GCF_012927445.1. Classification (GTDB taxonomy): domain Bacteria; phylum Pseudomonadota; class Gammaproteobacteria; order Burkholderiales; family Burkholderiaceae_C; genus Rhodoferax. The sequence continues at coordinate 395,982 of NZ_JABBPD010000004.1, read as the reverse complement.
TATTTACTGTATGGAAGAGCATGAAATGCCACTGCCTGACATGAAGGTTACAAACTATCCAGACGGGTCAATATTTCGACGGCCCTGGCGTGGATCTGCTGCCACTTCTCGGGTGACATGCGTTGTTGATTTTTTATCATCCGGGGTCTCGCTTGGAAAGCATAAAAGTTAGCCCAAGGTGTTGTGATAGTGATGCGTGTCAGTGCGGTAGTAGCCGCGGCGCAATTCCATCGGAACATCCTTGTAGGTGTAGGCAATTCGCTCCACACTTAACAAGGGCGTTCCATGCGAGACTTTTAGGAGCAGTTCGCGCCCCTCCACCGCAGGCTCGGCACGTAATTTTTCCTCAGCGCGGACCATGCGGACATTAAATTCAGTTTCAAACAAGGCATACATGGGGCCTTGGTAGTTGGCCAGCCGTTCTGCGGTCAAGCCTTTGAAAGGGGTGGCGGGTAGCCAGATGTCTTCCAGAATCGTGGGCGAGCCGGCGAAACTCAAGACCCGGCGCACTTGCAGCACGGTGTCGCCCGTGCGCAGTGCCAGCGCCCGCGCAATATCCGCGCTGGCGCGTGTTCGGCGGCACTCAATAATGTCGCGCTGGGCCGGACCTTCGCTGCCCGGGGTGCCACTGTCGGGGACGAGCTTCAAAAAGCGAAACTGCACCTGCTTTGTGGCATGGGTGGCCACAAAAGTGCCTTTGCCCTGCTGGCGCACCAGCAGGTTTTCAGCGGCCAGCTCATCAATGGCCTTGCGTACGGTGCCCTGGCTGACGCGAAAGCGTGCGGCCAACTCCATTTCGCTCGGAATCGCCTCGCCCGGTTTCCATTCTCCCAGCCGCAGGCTGTTCAGGATCAGTCCCTTGATCTGCTGGTACAGGGGGCTGAACGCTGGTGTCACCTGCGCGCCGGCGAGGGTGCCGCTGTCGCTGCCTGGGACGAGATTTCCGGCGGAAGGGGTGGGTATTGAGGACATGAATGAGTGATTCCGCACAAGTGTTTGGAATTGGCCGAATCATATCTTATATAAGACATAAGACAAGTTGACGGATCAAGGTTTTCCAGAGTAAACTTGTCCCGCATTATGTGGGCTCAGGCAAGCCGTTTGAGTCGCCACCAGCACCCGTTTCACAACACTTCTGGAGTTCTTACCATGAGCAAAAAGCCCGTCCGCGTCGCCGTTACCGGTGCAGCTGGTCAAATTGGTTACGCTATTCTGTTCCGCATCGCCTCCGGCGAAATGCTGGGCAAAGACCAACCCGTGATTCTGCAATTGCTCGAAGTCCCCTTTGAGAAACCCCAGCAAGCGCTGCAGGGCGTGATCATGGAATTGCAAGACTGTGCCTTCCCCTTGTTGGTAGGTATTGAAGCCCATAGCGATCCTTTGACCGCATTCAAGGATGTTGACTACGCCTTGCTGATCGGTTCGCGTCCTCGCGGTCCTGGCATGGAGCGCGCTGAATTGCTCGCCGTCAATGCAGAGATTTTCACAGCTCAAGGTAAGGCCTTGAACGCTGTCGCCAGTCGCAACGTTAAGGTGCTGGTGGTTGGTAACCCTGCCAATACCAATGCCTACATCGCCATGAAGAGCGCGCCTGATCTGCCACGCAAGAACTTCACCGCCATGCTGCGTCTGGACCACAACCGTGCTTTGAGCCAATTGGCTGACAAGACGGGCAAGGCCGTGGCCGACATCGAAAAAATGACCGTGTGGGGCAACCACTCACCTACGATGTACGCCGACTACCGCTTCGCGACTATCAACGGTGCCAGCGTCAAGGACATGATCAACGACCAGGAATGGAACGCCAACGTGTTCCTGCCTACCGTTGGCAAACGCGGCGCGGCCATCATTGCTGCACGTGGCGTGTCGTCGGCGGCTTCGGCTGCCAACGCGGCTATTGATCACATGCGCGATTGGGCCCTGGGCACCAACGGCAAGTGGGTCACCATGGGTATTCCATCGGACGGCCAATACGGCATTCCTAAAGACACCGTGTTCGGCTTTGCCGTGACCTGCGAAGGTGGCGAATACACCGTGGTGCAAGACCTGCCCATTGACGCGTTCAGCCAGGAATGCATCAACAAGACCCTGAAAGAGCTGCAAGACGAGCAAGCTGGCGTCGCCCACCTGCTGTAATTAGCAGACCAAAGCGAGTCAGGCTTGTGAGGCATCCGCGCGACGTTCTCCTCGATGCACAGTCCACCGCGGCTTCATTGCCGGTGTGTGACCATTACTGCGGCGTGGAGGCGCGGATGCGCAAGAGCCTGGCTTTGCAGGCTGAAATGTCCCAAGAGTTCGGCGCCTGCGTTTTTGACGTGACGCTGGACTGTGAAGATGGCGCCCCGGTTGGGGGTGAAAAAGACCATGCAAATATGGTTGTAACCCTTGCCAATCATGCGCAAGAAGCTATTAAAAATATAGCGTCTGGTATCGTACCCCGCATTGCGGTGCGCGTGCATCCAGTCGATCATCCTGTCTTTGAGCAAGATGTGAACATTATTGTGGGTGGTGCGGCGGCAAGCTTGTGCCACCTGATGATTCCCAAGATTGAAACCGTGGCGGACGTTGATCGTGCGGCGCAACTGGTGGACCACGTGGCGACCCGAACTGGCCGCGCAAGCGTCTTGCCGCTGCACGTATTGATTGAATCTCCTGCCTCGGTTCACCGCGCTTTCGAGATTGCCGCGCACCCGCGCGTCCAGTCCATCAGTTTTGGTTTGATGGATTTTGTTTCTGCCCACGGCGGGGCTATTCCCTCTAGCGCGATGAGCATCCATGCCGGCCCAGGTGGTGATGGTCTGGACCAGTTTTCCCATCCTTTGGTGGTGCGAGCCAAACTGGAAATCGCGTCGGCTTGCCATGCGCATGGCAAAGTCCCGGCCCATTGTGTGGTGACTGAATTCAACGACCTGGCGGCGGTGCAGGCTGCGGCGTCCCGGGCTGCCCGTGCCTTGGGCTACACCCGCATGTGGAGTATTCACCCAAGTCAGATCCGTCCCATACTGGCGGCCTTTGCGCCCCCGGAGCAGGAAATTGAGCTGGCAACGCACATCATGATGGCCGCCGTGCAGGCCGATTGGGCTCCCATCTCATTTGGGGGTAAATTGCATGACCGTGCGAGTTACCGCTATTTCTGGCAAGTGCTGGAGCGGGCGCACCAGACGGGACGTCGTCTACCCGCTGAAGCGCGGGCCTATTTCCCGACTTAATTTCGGCTTAATGCCACTAACTGAGGTTACAAATGATGAAAAAACTTCTTGCATCTGTCATTTTGTTTATGGTGCCCGTCGCGCTTTTGGCGGCACAGACGTCTGAGCATGTGGTCAAAAAGGTGAAGCGCGCAACGCATAGTCGCGTGGAAGCCAAAACCACGGCCAATCAAATGGCGACCGGCATCATGGCGGCGGATGTTGCCCTGACCCCGGTCGAACTGGCGATTGCCCAGCAGGTGTACCAGGGCAAACTGCCTTGTGAGTTGGGCGCTTTTGTGACCTTGACAGCAGACGCCAAATCGCCGGGCTACTTCGATGTGCAGACCAAGAATCAGAAATACCACATGTTTCCGGTTAAATCCAGCACCGGTGCCGTGCGGCTGGAAGACCCCAAGGCCGGGACGGTCTGGTTGCAACTGGCCAACAAGTCCATGCTGATGAACCATAAATTGGGCCAGCGGCTGGCCGATGAATGCATGAGCCCAGATCAGGCCACGATGGCCGCCTATCTGATCAAGAATCCATCCCCCAGCGTACTCGATGCGCCCACGTCGGTTGCTGCAAAATAAATAGCATAGTAAGCCCTTCCGATAAGGGCTAGAGCCAGTTTCATTGATTTAAAAGGAGTTTTCATGTTGCAGACTTATCGTGCCCACGTTGCCGAACGCGCCGCCCTCGGCATTCCCCCATTGCCCCTGTCGGCCAAGCAAACGGGCGAACTGATTGAGCTGCTGAAAAATCCGCCCCAAGGTGAAGAAGCCACTTTGGTGGACCTGATTACGCACCGCGTTCCGGCGGGTGTGGACGATGCAGCCAAGGTCAAGGCCAGCTACCTGGCCGCCGTGGCCCACGGCACCGAAAAATGTGCCTTGATTTCGCGTGAGAAAGCCACGGAACTGCTGGGCACCATGCTCGGCGGCTACAACATCAGCCCGCTGGTGGACTTGCTCGATGACACCGTCGTGGCGCAGGTGGCCGCGAATGGTCTGAAGAAGACCCTGTTGATGTTCGACCAGTTCCATGACGTCAAGGAAAAAGCCGACAAGGGCAATGCCCAAGCCAAAGCGGTGCTGCAAAGCTGGGCGGATGCCGAGTGGTTTACTTCGCGTCCTGAAGTGCCAGCCTCGATCACGCTCACCGTGTTCAAAGTCGAAGGCGAGATCAACACCGACGACCTGTCGCCGGCCCCGGACGCTTTCAGCCGCCCCGACATTCCGATGCACGCCCTGGCGATGCACAAAAACGCGCGTCCTGGCATCGTGCCGGAAGAAGACGGCAAGCGCGGCCCGGTCAAGTTTTTTGACGAACTGAAAGCCAAGGGCCATCTGGTCGCCTACGTTGGTGACGTGGTCGGGACCGGTTCTTCCCGCAAATCCGCCACCAATTCGGTGTTGTGGTTCACTGGCGAAGACATTCCCTTTGTGCCGAACAAGCGTTTTGGCGGTGTCTGTCTCGGCAGCAAGATTGCCCCGATTTTTTACAACACCATGGAAGACTCGGGCGCTTTGCCGATCGAGTTGGATGTGAGCGCCATGAACATGGGCGACGTGGTGGAACTGCGTCCTTATGACGGTAAAGCATTGAAAGACGGCAAAGTGATTGCCGAATTCAAGGTCAAGAGCGACGTGCTGTTTGACGAAGTGCGCGCCGGTGGCCGCATTCCCTTGATCATTGGCCGTGGTCTGACCGCCAAAGCGCGTGAAGCACTGGGCCTGCCGGTCAGTACCTTGTTCCGCCTGCCGCAAAACCCGGTGGACACCAAGAAAGGTTTCACGCTGGCGCAAAAAATGGTCGGCCGCGCCTGCGGTTTGCCAGAAGGCCAGGGCGTTCGTCCTGGTACGTATTGCGAGCCCAAAATGACCAGCGTGGGTTCGCAAGACACCACCGGCCCGATGACACGCGACGAGCTGAAAGACCTGGCCTGCCTGGGCTTCAGCGCCGACTTGGTGATGCAATCGTTCTGCCACACCGCGGCTTACCCCAAGCCGGTGGACGTGAAGATGCACCATGAGTTGCCTGACTTCATGAGCACCCGCGGCGGTGTGCCCTTGCGTCCGGGTGACGGCATCATCCACAGCTGGCTGAACCGCATGTTGCTGCCCGATACCGTCGGCACCGGCGGCGACAGCCACACCCGTTTCCCCATCGGCATCAGCTTCCCGGCTGGCTCCGGCTTGGTGGCCTTTGGCGCTGCGACTGGCGTCATGCCATTGGACATGCCTGAGAGCGTGCTGGTGCGTTTCAAAGGCAAGCTGCAGTCGGGCATCACCTTGCGCGATCTGGTGAACGCCATTCCGCTCTACGCCATCAAGGCGGGTTTGCTGACCGTGGCCAAGCAAGGCAAGAAAAACATTTTCTCCGGTCGCATTCTGGAAATTGAAGGCTTGCCTGACCTCAAGGTCGAACAGGCGTTTGAGTTGAGCGACGCGTCGGCCGAGCGCAGTGCCGGTGGTTGCACCGTGCACCTGAACAAAGAGCCGATCATTGAGTACATCACCAGCAACATCACCATGCTGAAATGGATGATTGCTGAGGGTTATTCCGACGTGCGCACCATCAACCGTCGTATTGCCGCGATGGAAGCTTGGTTGGCTAATCCGCAATTGCTCAAGGGTGATGCGGATGCGGACTATGCGGCTGTCATCGAGATCGACCTGGCGGACATTCATGAGCCGATCGTCGCTTGCCCGAACGATCCGGACGATGTGAAAACATTGAGCGACGTCGCTGGCACGAAGATCGAAGAAGTGTTCATCGGCTCCTGCATGACCAACATCGGCCATTTCCGCGCAGCGTCCAAGCTGTTGGAAAACAAGCGCGATATCCCGGTCAAGCTGTGGATGGCACCACCGACCAAGATGGATGCCAAACAGTTGAGCGAAGAAGGCCATTACGGTGTGCTCGGCGCTGCCGGTGCCCGCATGGAAATGCCGGGTTGCAGCTTGTGCATGGGCAACCAGGCGCAAGTGAAAGAGGGCGCCGTCGTGTTCTCCACCAGCACCCGCAACTTTCCGAATCGTCTGGGCAAGAACAGCAATGTGTTCCTGGGTAGCGCCGAACTGGCGGCCATCTGTTCCAAGCTGGGACGCATCCCCACGAAAGCCGAGTACATGGCTGACATGGGCGTGCTAACGGCCTCTAGCGACCAGATCTATCAGTACCTCAATTTTGACAAGGTGCAGGACTATACCGACGCGGCCGCTACGGTCAAGTCAAGCGTCGCGGCTTAACCCCGCTCGGCGAGGCCCAGCTGCTGCTGGGTGAAGCTTCAGTAAAGCGCCCCCGCAACGTTGGTTGCGGGGGCGCTTTTTTGTGCCGCCCGCTCAATGCCGGCTGCCGGATAATTCAGGCCATGAACGCGTTCCAATCCATCCCCCTGTCCCTGCAGACCGTCTTGTTGCTGGTTTGCAGCAATATCTTCATGACCTTTGCCTGGTACGGCCATCTGAAAAACCTGGCGACCGCGCCGTGGTACCTCGCGGCCGCGGTGAGTTGGGGCATCGCGCTGTTTGAGTATGCGTTTCAGGTGCCCGCCAACCGGATTGGTTTTCAGCAGGCCGGTTTCACGGTGGGGCAGCTCAAGATCATGCAGGAGGTGATTACCCTTGCCGTGTTTGTGCCGTTTGCCATGCTGTACCTGAAGGAGCCGTTCAAGCTGGACTACCTGTGGGCGGCGTTTTGCATGGTGGGTGCGGTCTATTTCATCTTTCGCGGCGCCTGAGTCATTTTCGCCCCCGTTCTTGCCCTGGGCGGCGTGAGGGCGGCGGTTACACTCTGCCAAATTTTTGAATCGTCATACGACTGATATATTTCCCTGGAGTGAGTGATGCTGTTTGCCAAGTTGCTGCCGCGTGAAGGCAATTTTTTTGAAATGTTCAATCAGCATGCTGATCGGATTGTGGAAGCGGCCCGCGCGTTTTCTCTGCTGGTGGCCAATTACAGTGACCCGGCGCTGCGTCAAAAATACAACCAGGAAGTCGACAAGGCCGAGGGTGCGGCCGATCGTGTGACCCACGAAGTCAATAAAGCCATCCACAAGACCTTCATCACGCCGATTGACCGTGAGCAGATTCACACGCTGATCAACACGATGGACGATATTGCCGACCTGATTCAGGATTCGGCTGAAACCATGGCCTTGTATGACGTCCACCATATGACGGAAGAGATCGTGCGTCTGACTGACGTCAGTGTGAAATGCTGCGAACGGGTGCGTGACGCGGTGAACATGTTGGCCAAGATTGCCGATCCAGCGACGGCTGAAGCGGCCCTGAAAACTTGTGAAGAGATCGATCAGCTTGAGTCGGACGCCGACCGCATCATGCGCAGCGCCATGAGTCGACTCTTTCGGGACGAGCCGGATGTGCGGGAAGTCATCAAACTCAAGGCGATTTACGAATTGCTGGAGACCATCACTGACAAGTGCGAAGACGTCGCCAACGTCATCGAGGGCATCGTCCTCGAAAATTCCTGAGGCGTCATCGGATGACCTCGGTTCAACTAGGTTTGTGGGTGGTGGTGTTGCTGGTGGTGCTTGCTGTCCTGTTCGATTTCATGAACGGGTTTCATGACGCTGCCAATTCGATTGCCACCGTGGTGTCCACCGGCGTGCTCAAGCCGGGGCAGGCGGTGCTTTTTGCCGCAGTTTTTAACTTTGTCGCCATTTTTATCTTTCAATTCGGTGTGGCCGCTACGATCGGTAAAGGCTTGGCCTTGCCGGGCGTGGTGGATGTGCACGTCGTTTTTGGCGCGCTGGTGGGCGCCATCAGCTGGAATTTCATTACCTGGTATTACGGCATTCCCAGCAGTTCGTCCCATGCGCTGATCGGTGGCATCGTGGGTGCGGTCCTGCTCAAAGCAGGCGCGTCGGCACTGGTGCTGGCCAGCGTGATGAAGACGGTGATTTTTATCTTTGTCTCGCCCCTGATGGGATTTTTGCTGGGGTCGTTGATGCTGATTGCGGTCTCCTGGACTTTTCGCCGCAGCACCCCCAGCCGTATCGACCGCTGGTTTCGCCGTCTTCAGTTGGTGTCGGCTGGCGCCTACAGTCTGGGCCATGGCGGCAATGATGCGCAGAAAACCATCGGGATTATCTGGATGCTGTTGATTGCCACCGGCTACACCGCGGTCGGCGATTCATCGCCACCGACCTGGGTGGTGTTGACTTGCTACACGGCCATCGCCTTGGGCACCTTGTTCGGCGGCTGGCGCATTGTCAAGACGATGGGGCAACGACTGACCAAGCTCAAACCCGTGCACGGGTTTTGTGCCGAAACCGGGGGGGCCATCACGCTCTTCACCGCCGCCATTCTGGGCATTCCGGTCTCGACCACGCACACCATCACGGGCGCGATCGTCGGCGTCGGTGCCACCCAGCGCGCCAGTGCCGTGCGCTGGGGCATCGCCGGCAACATCATCTGGGCCTGGATTCTCACGATTCCAGCCAGTGCGCTGGTGGCTGCGGCGGCGTACTGGATCAGTCTGCAGATTTTTTAATGCTATATAAAATATAGCGTATTGAGCTTGTTGCGTAAGGGCTAGCGCCTTATTTCATTGCGATGAGATTTGTGCTTCCTCGACCTGGTACTCGAAGTAATGTTGGAAGCTGTACACAATGCTGCTCAGCAACACCGTGGTGCCGACCAGCAGCGCCAAGGCAATGGCGCCAATGGTGAGCCAGTTGGTGTGGCCGGGCGCGGCGTCCAGCGGCGCTGACGGGTTGAAGCGGGCATTCCATTTCTCAGGCGTCATTAAGCCGTAGACAATGGCGGTCAGGGCGCAGCCGGCGATGGTGAAGCCCAGCAGCGGGATCAGCAGCCAACTCCACAGATCGTCCAGTCCATTTTGTTGCATCCGTTCCAGCCCATAAAGGCCGAGGGCCGTGGGCAAGGGCAGCAGCCAGCCAAGTTGGTCCCCCATGCCTTGTAAATAAAAGCGATGCAGTCCGAAAGGACCCCCGACGAAGGCTAGCCAGGCGGCGATAGTTTTGTTTTTCATGAATGCCAATTATGCTGATGGAGCGCGGGTATTGCCCAAGCCCAGAAACTTGTCCATCATGACCACATCCCGCCATTGATCAAATTTCCAGCCGCAGGATTTTAAAATTCCGACATGGGAAAACCCGACCGACCGGTGAACGCCGATGGATCCTGCATTGGCCGAGTCGCCAATGACAGCAATCAATTTTCGCACGCCGGCTTGTTCAGCCCGTACCGCAAGTTCCGCCAGCAGCGCCCGCCCCAGACCCAGGCCTTGGGCGTTCGGGTCCAGGTAGATCGAGTCTTCTGCCGAGAAGCGGTAGGCCGGGCGTGGCTTGAACCAGTTGCAGTATGCAAAACCCAGTACGTGCTCACCCTGCGTGGCCACCAAGTGGGGCAGGCCTCTCGCCAAGACCTCTGCACGACGGCTCGCCATCTCGCTTGCTGACGGGGGCTCCAACTCAAAAGTGCCCGTGCCATGCAGCACGTGGTGGCTATAAATGGCAGCAATCGCCGGGATGTCGTTGGGCTGACTGGGTCGGATTAAGGTCATAAAAATAGGAAACGTTATAATCGAAGGTTGTTCAGTGTGTCGCTGGCCGGGTGGCCATGTCGCGTGTCTCAAGCGCTGGATTAAATGTTAAGTTAAATGGTGGAAATAAAATTCCGCCACCCAAAGGATAAATCATGGTCGTCATTCGTCTCGCTCGTGGCGGTGCAAAAGCACGCCCTTTCTTCAATATCGTTGTTGCTGACAAGCGCACCCGTCGTGACGGCCGTTTCATTGAACGCATTGGTTTCTACAACCCAAGCGCGACTGTCAATGAAGAAAGCATCCGCATTGCCCAAGACCGCTTGACTCATTGGAAGAGCGTTGGCGCTCAGGCTTCTCCCACCGTGGAACGCCTGATTGCCCAAGCTGCCAAAAAAGCTGCTTGATTTGACTGCGATGCTGCCCGGCCTTGAAGCCGCCGATCTACCGGCGGACGCTATTGAAGTTGGGCGCATCGCTGATGCCTGGGGCATCAAAGGCTGGTTTAAAGTCCTGCCGCACAGCGCCGACTCCGAGGCGCTTTTTTCTTCCAAGCGCTGGTTTTTAATGCCGTCCGAACGAGGTGCCAAAACCTTTTCTGGCGTCGTCAAACTGGCGATCACAGAAGCCAAGGTTCACTCCAATACCGTGGTCGCGACAGCCCGTGAGGTCACTGACCGCACGGCCGCTGAAGCCCTGCGCGGGGCGCGTATTTTCGTCTCCCGGTCCAGTTTTCCTGCGGCTGAAAAAGACGAATACTACTGGGTCGATCTGATTGGTCTTGAAGTTGTCAATCGCGAAGGCGTGGCGCTAGGAACGGTCAAGGAATTACTCTCTACCGGTGCACAAACCGTCCTGGTGATGGATTACGAGCAAGATGGCAAGACGCAGGAGCGAATGATTCCGTTTGTTTCGGTCTACATCGACAACGTTGATTTGTCCGCACGGCGCATTCTGGTGGACTGGCAACCCGATTTTTAAGTGTCGCCTCATGCGGTTCGACATTGTTACGCTTTTCCCTGAGTTATTTGCGCCGCTGCTGACCAGCGGCATCACCCGACGTGCGTTTGAGTCAGGGCAGGTCGATGTCCGCTTGGCCAATCCACGTGATTTTGCCGAAGGCAATTACAGGCGCGTCGATGATCGGCCTTTTGGCGGCGGTCCCGGCATGGTCATGATGGCCGAGCCCTTGACTCAATGCCTGAAAAGCATCCAGACGCAGCGAAATGACGCCGTCCCGGTGGTTCTTTTTTCGCCCGTAGGTCAGCCCCTGAACCATGCCATGGTCGAGCGTTGGGCCGACAGCCAGGGGGCTGTCCTGATTTGTGGTCGCTATGAGGGGCTTGATCAGCGATTCATTGATGAATCGGTGACCGAGCAGATCAGTCTCGGGGACTTTGTGCTGTCAGGCGGCGAAATAGCCGCGATGGCTTTGCTGGATGCGGTGGCCCGCCTGCAGCCGGGCGTTCTGAACAGTGCCGACAGCCACCAGCAAGATAGTTTTAATCCTTCGTTGGATGGTTTGCTGGACTGTCCGCACTACACCCGTCCAGAAAACTGGTCGGGGCGGGCGGTGCCGGATGTCCTGCTGTCGGGGCACCATGTCAACATTGAGCGCTGGCGGCGCGAGCAGCGGCTGGCGATCACGGCCCGTCTTCGGCCAGAACTGATTGCCCGGGCGCGACTGGACGGACGTTTGACGCCGGCCGACGAAGCCTTTCTTGCCGGGCCGGCCTGACTGGCGGTTGCGAGTCTGCGGTATGGTCAGGCTATAATATGAGGCTAACCGATCCTCTAGCCGGCCGTTTCATTGTGTAGGCAACGAAGCTTTTGTGTCATTCCGACACTGGTGCGACCAAGATCATTTGAGGTAACTATGAATTTGATTCAAATCCTTGAGCAGGAAGAAATTGCTCGTCTTGGGAAAGTCATTCCCGAATTTGCCCCTGGTGACACCGTTATCGTGAGTGTCAACGTGGTTGAAGGTACACGTAAACGTGTGCAGGCCTATGAAGGCGTTGTGATTGCCAAGCGCAATCGCGGCCTGAACAGCGGCTTCATCGTTCGCAAAATTTCCAGCGGCGAAGGTGTCGAGCGCACGTTCCAAACCTACAGCCCGCTGATCGCTGGTATCGAAGTCAAACGTCGTGGTGACGTGCGTCGTGCCAAGCTGTACTATCTGCGTGATCGCAGCGGCAAGTCGGCTCGTATTAAAGAAAAATTGCCAGCTAAGAAAATCAAAACAACGACCGTTACCGCATAACGCGACCTGTTTTGTAAAAGCCGCCCCAGCTGATGCTCGTGGCGGCTTTTTTATTGCCTGCTTTTTTGTAATTCATTACCGTGTCGTCAAATTCTCCCGATGCCCCGCTGGTCAAGTTGCCGCCGTTCGACCCGCGCCAGATTCCGGTCGTCAGTGTCGATTCACACTTGCCTGCGGTTCCTTTGGCTTCCTTGCAGCCTGCCGCTTTGCGGCAACGCTTTGCGGCACCCCCGGTTTGGGAACCCGAGTTATTGGCAGAGAAAAAGTTTTTGGACCGGGAGCCGATGCATGCCTCGGTACTGGTGCCGATCGTGATGCGCGAACGCCCGACCGTCCTGTTGACCGAGCGCACGATGCATCTGTCAACCCATTCCGGGCAAATTGCCTTTCCCGGTGGCAAGGCCGACAAAGAGGATGCCGATGCATTCGCCACCGCCCTGCGCGAGGCGCAGGAAGAGGTGGGGTTGGACCCCGCCTTTGTGGATGTATTGGGGGTGATGCCGCACTATGTGACGGGCTCGGCCTTCATCATCACGCCGGTGGTCGCCTTGGTGCAGCCGGACTTCACGTTGACGCCCAACGCCTTTGAGGTGGCCGATGTCTTTGAAGTGCCGCTCGAATTTTTGATGAATCCCGCTCACCACCGGCATCATGTTTTTGAGTGGGAGGGGGTTCGCCGGGAATGGTTCTCCATGCCTTACCAGGATGACAGCAGGGAACATGTGACGGAACGTTTCATTTGGGGTGCGACAGCCGGCATGTTGCGTAATTTCTACCGCTTGTTGTCGGCGGCTTGACGCGCGGTGCCGCTATGATTGCCCTATGAGCTTTATCGCTGTCCTTTTTGCCTTGTTGTTGGAGCAGGCACGTCCTTTGGGCCGAGGCAACCCGGTTCACGCGAGCCTGCGCGCCTGGGTGCGCTGGAGTACCCGAAATTTTGACGCGGGCAAGCCGTTCCATGGCTGGCTGGCTTGGGGGTTTGCGGTGGGCGGCCCGTCGTTGGCCGCCCTGGCCATCTACTGGTTGCTTGATGCCTTTTTAGGCTGGCCGGTCGCCGTGCTGTGGAGTGTGGCGGTGCTCTATGTCACATTGGGTTTCAGGCAATTCAGTTTCCATTTCACCCAGATTCGCGATGCGCTGGCGGACGGCGACGAGGATCATGCCCGCGAATTGCTGGCAGATTGGCAGCAGATTGACGCCAGCGAGCTGCCGCGCAGCGAAATTGTGCGTCACGTGATTGAATATTCGGTGCTGGCGGCGCATCGGCATGTCTTCGGTGTGCTGGCCTGGTTCGCGGTGCTGGCCGTCTTTGGTTTTGGTCCGGCGGGTGCGGTGTTGTACCGGTTGAGTGAATTTGTCGTGCGCTACTGGCAGCACAAAAGTAAAACGCAGCATCAGCCTGTCAGCGAAGCCTTGCAGCAGACGGCGGCCGAGGCGTGGGCGGTCATTGACTGGGTGCCGGCCCGTATTACCGCGATCAGCTTCGCGGTGGTGGGCAGCTTTGAAGAAGCGATAGATGGCTGGCGCAACTACGAGCCGAAATCTGACGGTGACAACGACGGCATTATTTTGGCGGCCACTTCCGGCGCCGTCAATATCCGATTAGGGGATGCGGCCAGCATGGCGGCTTACCCCGCCGATGAGCCATCCGTGATACCCCCGGTGCTTGGGGAGATGTCCGGTGAATCGACGCCGGGGCAAATGCCGGAACTGGCGCACTTGGCCGTGATCGTGGGTTTGGTCTGGCGCACCGTGGTGATGTGGATGGTGTTGCTCGCCCTCTTGACGCTGGCGCGGCTGCTGGGCTAGTTTTACAAGCCAAATACACCGGTAGCCCGCATGATATATGCGTGAGATGCTACAAAAACAGAAGTGAACACTCTTTTGAAATCTTCGTTTTTCAGCCCCGTGGTGAATCGACTTGTGCCCTACGTGCCGGGCGAGCAGCCCAAGATCGATAATTTAGTCAAGCTCAATACCAACGAGAACCCGTACCCGCCTTCTCCCCGCGTCATTGCGGCGATTCAGGCAGCGGCGCAACAGGGTTTGCAGCTTTATCCCGATCCTGAAGCGACGGCGTTGCGCCAAGCCATTGCGGCGCAGCACGGACTGGCGGCGCAGCATGTCTTTCTGGGCAATGGCTCCGATGAGGTGCTGGCGCACGCATTTTTCGCCTTTTTTCAGCACGACTGCCCGCTGCTGATGCCTGACATCAGCTACAGCTTTTACAAGGTGTATTGCGGGCTCTACGGCATTCCGGTGGAAACCGTTCCCTTGAGGGCGGACTTGAGCCTTGACGTCGCGGCCTATGCCCGGGCGGACGGTGCGGCCGTGGCGGGCGTGGTGATTGCCAATCCCAATGCCCCCACCGGGGTCGGCTTGCCGCTACGGCAGGTCGAGCAACTGCTGCGCTTGCATCCGCAACGCGTGGTCCTGGTGGACGAGGCTTATGTGGATTTTGGCGGCGAGAGTGCCATGCCCCTGATTGCGCAGTATCCCAATTTGCTGGTGGTGCACACCTTGTCCAAGTCGCGCTCACTGGCCGGCTTGCGCGTCGGGTTTGCCTGTGGCCAGGCCCACCTGATCACGGCGCTGGAGCGGGTCAAAAACAGTTTCAACTCCTACCCGCTGGATCGACTGGCGATTGCCGGTGGGGTGGCGGCGTTTGAAGATCAGGCATACTTTGAGCAGACCCGTCGGGCGGTGATGAGCAGCCGGGAAGGGCTGGTGCTAGCGCTGGAAGATATGGGCTTCCAGGTGTTGCCGTCGCAAGCTAATTTCGTGTTTGCGCGGCATCCGCAGCATGATGCGGCCGGTATCGCGGCCGCCCTGCGCGCACGCGGGGTGCTGGTGCGGCATTTCAAACTGCCTCGCATTGAACAGTTCCTGCGCATCAGCATCGGCACGCCCGCGCAATGCGACGCGCTGCTGCAGGCGCTGGACTCAGTACTTGCGGGCCTGGCTTAGTTCGGCATACAAATCGCTATAAATTTTATAGCGATTTGCGCTTATTCCATCTGGGCTGCCATCCGGTTTGACGGCGGCCATCACGCCACAACCCGGTTCATGCAGGTGGCTGCAGTTGTAGAACTTGCAGTTGGCCACATGCGGTTTCAGGTCCGGCATATAAGCCGCCAACTGGGCCGGGTCAATGTGGTTCAGGCCAAATTCCTGGAAGCCGGGTGAATCAATCAAGGCCGTGGTTTTGCTGTCGTCCACCCAGTACCAGGTGGTGCTGGTGGTGGTGTGTTTGCCAGAATTGAGGGCCTGTGAAATTTCACCGGTCTGCGCCAGGGCGCCGGGCGCCAGCAGGTTGATCAAGGTGCTCTTGCCGGCACCCGACGGTCCCAGCACCAGCGTCGTTTTGCCGTGCAACAGCTTGAGCAGTTCCGCGTGATCGACGTCGCCCGATTGTTTGAGCGACAGCGGCAGCACGCCGTAATGCATTTGTCGGTAAGGCCGCAGCCACTCCCAAGCGCGGGCGAACGGTTCGACCAGATCACTTTTATTGAGCGCGATGATGGGCGTGATGTGCTCGGCCTCGGCCGCGATCAGGGCGCGCGAGAGCTGGCTGCTGGAAAACTCGGGCTCCGCCGCGATCAGGATCAATATCTGGTCCAGATTGACCGCAAACGATTTGGTCCGAATTTCGTCCTGACGGTAAAAAACGTTTTTCCGTTCTTCGATCTTCTCGATGGTGCCTTCGTCGCGCGAGGCCTGCCACAGCACCCGGTCGCCCACCAGGCCCTGGCTTTTTTTGCCGCGCGAGTGGCAGATCAGGCGCTTGCCCTCCGGCGTCTCCACCAGAAAGTGGCGGCCATAGTTGGCCACGATCAGGCCGCGGTCGAGTGTGGCACGTTCCATCAATGATTCGCCTTGTAGTGGTGGCTCATGCCAGAAGGGCGTCAACCAACGCCGCTGTCTCAAAATCAGACATGGAAATGCCTCCTACCTCATGGGTATTGAAACGTACGACGCAGCGCTTGAATTGCACCGATAAATCCGGGTGATGATCCTGTCGATGCGCGACGAAGGCCACAGCATTCACGAACGCCATGGTTTCATAATAGTTGGCAAAGGCAAAGGTTTTTTCAATGGCGATGGCGACACCATCGCCGGTCAGCATCCAACCTTCCAGTTTGGCGATATTTGCTACAACTTCTGTAGCTGTTAGCGAACGTCTGACGCGGGCTGTAGCCTCTTTTGTCTTGAGAATGGTATTCATGGCGTGGTAGGTCGCTGTGTTCAGGCCGTCATTCGTGCCAGCCGCTCGGACGCGGGCGGGTGAGAATAGTAGAACTTCACATACACCGGATCCGGTGTCAGTGTGGAGGCGTTGTCTTCATACAGCTTGAGCAGCGCGGTGGCGAGGTCCGGGCCGCTGGTATGTTGCACGGCGTAAGCATCCGCTTCAAACTCGTGTTTGCGCGAAAAATGGGCGAATAGGGGTGCGATGAAGAAGCTGAACACCGGTAAGCCCAGCATGAACAGCAAAAGCGCCAGTGCGTCATTCGGGGCGCTCAAATTGGGTTGCACGCCCAGCCCGGCATAGAACCAGGCTTGCGTGGCCAGCCAGCCCAGCAGCGCAAAGCCCACCAGACTCAAGGCAAACATGGACACGATGCGTTTGAGGATGTGTTTGTGTTTGAAGTGGCCCAGTTCGTGCGCCAGCACGGCGTCCACTTCGCCGGCGGACAGTTTGGCCAGCAGCGTGTCATAAAACACCACACGCTTGGATGCGCCAAAACCGGTGAAGTAGGCATTGGCGTGGGCGCTGCGTTTGGAGCCATCCATCACAAACAAGCCCTTGGCGGCAAAGCCGCAACGCTTCATCAGCGCCGTCACGCGCGCCTTGAGTGTTTCATCTTCCAGCGGCACGAATTTATTAAATAGCGGCGCAATGAAGGTCGGGTAAATCATCAACAGCAGCAAATTCAGACCCATCCAGACGCCCCAGGCCCACAGCCACCACCAGCCGCCGGCCGCGCCCATCATCCACAAGATCAACGCAGCAATCGGCAGGCCAATGACGGCGCCGATCAGGCTCGATTTGAGCAAATCGAGCAGCCAGAGCTTGAGCGTCATCTTGTTGAAACCGAAGCGCTCCTCGATCACGAAGGTCTGGTACAGCGTCACCGGTAAATCAAGCAGGCCGCTGATCAGCACAAACGCCGCGAGCAGGGCCACCTGCTGCCCCATGCCGCCGCCCAGCCAGCCGAGTAGCACCTGGTTGAGGGCCGAGAGGCCGCCCAAAAGCGTCCAGCCGACCAGCACGACAGTCCCCAGCGCCAGCTCCAGCATGCCAAAGCGTGCTTTGGTGAGGGTGTAGTCGGCCGCTTTCTGGTGGGCCGCCAGGGTGATGGTGTGCGCGAAGGCGGCTGGTACTGCGGCGCGGTGGTGCGCCACATACCGGATCTGCCGTGAACTGAGCCAGAATTTCAGCACCAGACCGGCCAGCAGCGTCAGCGCAAAAGCGAAGGTCAGCATCAATGAAAGGGGAAAAGAGGGAATCGTGTCAGCCATGGCGCCCGAGTTTAGGGCATCAGCGACAATTCCGGCTATGGACGCTACGAACACCCCCCCAGCAGGCGCACTGCTTGCTAAATCCGACCAAAACCTGGTCTGGCTCGACTGTGAAATGACCGGTCTTTATCCGGAGGTTGACCGCATCATCGAAATCGCGGTGGTCGTCACCGGGCCCAAGCTCGAATCCCGCACGGAAGGCCCTGTGCTGGTGATCCACCAAAGCAATGAGCAGCTCGACCAGATGGACAACTGGAACAAAGGCACCCATGGCAAAAGTGGCTTGATTGACAAGGTCAAGGCCTCGATCCTGTTGGAGGCGGAGGCCGAGGCGCAGTTGATTGAGTTTCTGAGTCAATACGTGCCCAAGAAAGGCTCTCCCATGTGCGGCAACAGCATCGGGCAGGACCGACGCTTTTTGGCGAAGTACATGCCTAAGCTGGAGGCCTTTTTTCATTACCGCAACCTGGATGTGAGCACGCTCAAGGAGTTGTCCAAACGCTGGCGGCCCGAGGTATACAGCTCGTTCAAAAAGCAGCAACGCCATACTGCCTTGGCCGATGTGCATGAGTCTATTGACGAGATGGAGCACTACCGCAAACACTTCATTCGACTGGTCGATTAGGTAAAAACCCGAATCCATGTGATAATTCGAGGCTGCACTGCAACCAGTAGTGCATATTTGTACATCTCCCTTCATTCACTGGGTCCAAAGCAAATTCGCATTAGCGGGATTGCACAAAAGGACCCCCAGCGCTGATTGAACTCTTCGTGAGTCAGAGCAGGTTCCGTTTGATGGTTGATGTTTTTTAACCATTGACGGAGCAGTCGCAGTCCCTGCGGCGCTCGCGTGTGAGTAAATACATGACTGACGCTATTCAAGCGACGGGCGAATCATCGCTTGTCGAAAATTTTTCCAATGACACCGCCGAGATGACGCCAAACGTTATCCAGGCAACCGAGACTGCGCAAGCCGTTGAGGCGATTGAAGCGGTTGAAGAGGCTCCTAACGGCTTTTTGGCCCTTGGCTTGGCCCCTGAACTGATCCAGGCTGTGAAAGACCTGGGCTTCACCCAGCCGACCACGGTCCAGTTGAAAACCATTCCTCTTGCCATGCAAGGTCATGGTGCTGCTGATGAGTCGGCACGTTTTATCGATTTGATGGTTTCCAGCCAGACCGGCAGTGGCAAGACCGCCGCTTTTCTGTTGCCCGTGTTGCACACCCTGCTGACACAAATGGCGGATGCCGAAGCCAAAGAGAAATCTGATTTTGAGCAATCGGTCGCCGATGCCGTTGCCAAAGGCGAAGCACCTCCGAAGCGTGCCAAGCGTAAAGATCCGACCAATCCGCGTCATTTCGCACCGGCTGCCCCCGGCGCTCTGATCGTTTGCCCGACCCGTGAGTTGGCCCAGCAAGTTGCCCATGACGCCATCGATCTGGTGCAGCATTGCCGCGGCCTGCGCGTTGCCAACATCGTGGGTGGCATGCCTTACCAGTTGCAAATTGCCAAGCTGCAAAATGCCAACCTCGTGGTGGCCACACCCGGCCGTTTGCTGGATCTGCAACGCTCCATGCAAATCAAGCTCGATCAGGTTCAATTCCTGGTGGTTGACGAAGCCGACCGTATGCTGGATCTGGGCTTCTCCGATGACCTCGCTGACATCAATCAGCTGACCATCCAACGCAAGCAAACCATGATGTTCAGTGCTACGTTTGCACCGCGCATTCAGCAGTTGGCGTCACGCGTCATGCGCGATCCACAAAAACTGCAAATCGATTCGCCACAAGAAAAACACGCCAACATC
Organism: Rhodoferax sp.; assembly: GCF_012927445.1. GTDB lineage: Bacteria > Pseudomonadota > Gammaproteobacteria > Burkholderiales > Burkholderiaceae_C > Rhodoferax. The sequence goes on along the minus strand of NZ_JABBPD010000004.1, from coordinate 376,668 downwards.
AGCCAGAAACTGTTCTGGGCCGACAACGCGCAACACAAGCGCAAATTGCTGGACCACTGGTTGCGTGATACCACCATCAACCAGGCGATTGTTTTTGCCAGCACCCAAATCGAGTGCGACGGCTTGGCCAATGACCTGCAACAAGAAGGCTTCTCCGCCGTGGCCTTGCACGGTGCTTTGAGCCAAGGCTTGCGTAACCGTCGTTTGATGGCGCTGCGTCAAGGTCAGGTGCAAATTCTGGTTGCAACTGACGTGGCTGCCCGCGGTATCGACGTGCCGACCGTGACTCACGTGTTCAACTTCGGTTTGCCGATGAAGGCCGAGGATTACACCCACCGCATTGGCCGTACCGGTCGCGCCGGGCGTGACGGTATTGCCGTGACCTTTGCCGAGTTCCGCGATCGTCGCAAGATCATGGACATTGAATTTCACAGCCATCACCAGTTCAAGGGTGAGACCATTCCGGGTATGGAGCCACAACAGCGGTTCCCTGACTCACGCCCCAACAGTTTCGGTGGCGGTGGCGGCGGCCGTGGCGGAAACGACAACCATTCCCGCGGCGGCAATTTTGGCGGCGGTGGTGGCGGTGGCCGTTCCGGTGGTTTCGGTGCCAGCCGTGGCGGCTTCAATGACCGCAACACTGGCGCTCCTCGTGACGCGGGCGGTGGTGGTTATCAAAACAATGGCGGCGGCGGATTCGGTGGACAACCTGAAGGTCGCAGCTACGAACGCAAGGGCGGTTTTAACGACCGTTTTGCTGGTGCCCGCAATGAAGCACCCGCACCCCGTGGTGATTTCGGCGCCCGTGACGGCGGCGCTCCGCGCGGTGATTTCGGTGCACCACGTGGCGACTTTGGTGCGCCTCGTGGAGACTTCGGTGCTCGCAAGCCCGCATTTGGCAAGCCTTCATTTGCCAAGCCCGGCAACGGTGGCAAAGTTTTCGTGCCACGTGACGCGAAAAAATGGCCAGCCAAGACAGATCGCTGATTGAACTGAATGTATAAAAAGCCCGCAAGTTGCAAAACTTGCGGGCTTTTTTGCCTCTGCGAGACGACATTAAGTGGGTTCGCTACGTTGTTCAGTTGACTCGGGCAGGTCTGAGTCCTGACTTCTGCCGTTAAATTCTGCTGAAGCATGCAAATGCTCGAATTAATTGAGAGAGTGCCAATTAATTCAATTAGGTTCATGCGAACTGATTTGACTTTAATTGTGTTTACATGTGGCTGAGTTTTTCCTAAGCTTATGGCTCATTGCGCTCGCTTTCTCGGCATCGTTTTTATTCGCCAGTTCTGAATGAAAACACAGTTGTTCATTGCGAGTTGGCGCATGGGTTAATCAGTCACACAAAGGAGTTCAACATGGTCACTATCCCTGTCTTGGTTCGTAACCTCACCCTTGCTGTTGCTGGCGCTGTGCTCGGGGCCAGCACGGTTTTGGCCGCGAACACCGGTGTTCTGGCCGACGCGCAGGCACGCTACCGGCAGGATATGGCGGCTTGCAACAAAGGAAATTCAAACCAGGATCTGGCCACGTGCCGTCTGGAAGCTAAAAACGCCTTGGCCGAAGCCAGGCGCGGCAGCCTGAACGATGCCCCCGGCCAGTATCAGCAGAATGCATTGAAACGCTGCGAGACCCACAAAGGGGAGGACCGTGCTGATTGTGAAGCGCGCATGCGCGGTCAGGGCAGCGTTGAAGGCAGCGCCGCCAGTGGCGGACTATTACGCGAAAGCGTCACGATAGAACCCGGCAAATAATACCAAGGAATTAGGTTCCGGCACCCGTCCGTCGGGGCGGGAACGCCATTGAACCCGAGCGGGGCCCGCAGGGAAAAATGTGGCGCCCATAGCGCCCAAGTGCTACCTATAATCGCCTCCAGATCAACAACCGGCCAACCTTATGGACTCAGACAGTTCTCGGCCTCCTGGTGTTTTGATGCGCGCACAGACACCTAAGTTCTAAACGCTTGTCAGACTCGGCACGGAGGCAAACACGCATCGTGCCTGGCAAGCGAAGCGCAAGTCGGGGGCTCCTGCCCTTGCTGCAATTTCACTCCGGGTTTTCGAATTGACGCTCAGATGAGCGCGGCAATCGTCGCATCCCTTTGTGCGGCGTAGAGTGAAGTAGCCATGGTAAATAATAAAACAGCCCAAAATTTTGTTCGTCGACTGGGGCCAGGCCTTATCACCGGGGCGGCAGACGATGACCCAAGCGGCATTGCCACATACTCGCAGGCGGGTTCCCAGTTTCGGTTTGGCCTGGTTTGGACGCTGCTAATCACGACTCCCCTCATGATTGGCATCCAGATGCTGTCAGCACGTATTGGCTGGGTGACTGGAGAAGGCCTTGCGGCAAATATCAACAAGATGTTTCCACGGTGGTTGACCACAACGTTGGTGGGCCTGTTGGTGGTCGCCAACACCATCAATATCGCCGCGGATGTTGGTGCCATGGCCGAGGCGGTGCGATTGCTGGTCGGGGGGCCCTTGGCCCTGTATGTGGTTGGCTTTGGGGTCTTGTGCATTGCGACGCAGGTGTTTTTTTCTTACGAGCGCACGGTTCGTATCCTGAAGTGGCTCACATTGGCTTTGTTTGCCTATGTGGCCGTGATTCTGACTGTGAACGTTCCATGGCGCCAGGCCATCTCCGAATCGTTGCATCCCTGGTCGTTTTTCCCGATAGGGGTCTCACTCAAGGATTACACCGCGATGGTGGTTGCGGTGCTGGGGACCACCATCAGCCCCTACTTGTTCTTCTGGCAAGCTGCGCAAGAGGTGGAAGATAACAATCGCCGACCGGAGTCGCAAGCGCTGCGACTGCACCAAGAGTACGCCGCTGAGCATCTGACCCGCATCAAGCAGGACACGTATGTCGGGATGACGTTCTCTAACGTCATTGCCCTGTGCATCGTCCTGGCCACTGCGGTGACCCTGAATATGCAGGGCATCACTGACATTCAGACTTCCTCCCAAGCGGCGGAAGCCCTCCGGCCGGTCGCAGGCGAATTTGCGTTTGCGGTTTTTGCGCTAGGAATCATTGGTACGGGTCTTCTTGCCGTTCCGGTGCTGGCCGGTTCTGCGGCCTATGCCGTGAGCGAACTCTACGGCTGGAAGGCCAGCCTCTCCCATGAGTTCCACGAAGCGAAGGGCTTCTATCTCATCATCATCGCCGCCACGGGTATTGGTACGGTCATGGGCTTCCTGGAAGTTGACCCCATTAAGGCACTGGTTTGGAGCGCCATTGTCAACGGAGTTATTTCGGTGCCAATCATGGCCGCGCTGATGTGGATTGGACAGTCGGAGCGCTTGATGGGGCAATACACCATTAGCCCGCGTCATCGTTTCTTCGGCTGGGCCGCCACTGTGGTCATGGCGGTTGCGGTGATGTTGATGTTTGCGACGAGTTTCTGATTCGCGTGTCTTTGGCAATTGGGTGCCACTCAACTTCAGGGCCCCTTTGTCGTGCGACTGTCCGTATCGGAGTGTTACGACGCGTACCCCAGTACGGCGAAGAAGTGACAGCCGCTGCCTGCCGCAACAAAGGCATGCCACACCGCATGCGAGTAGCGAATCCGGGTGTCGAGCACGAAAAAAACGACGCCAATGGTGTACGCAAGTCCGCCGGCAACCAGCAGCAGGACGACGGGCAACGGCACGCGCTCGACGAGCGGCACGGCCGCAATGAGTACGAGCCAACCCATAACAAGGTACAGGCCCGTCGAGAGCCAGGGATGGGTCAGACGGTCAAAAGCTTTGAGCGTGACACCCACGGCCGCAAGCACCCAAATCAGGCTAAAAAGTGTCTTGCCCCATGCGTTGCCACCCAGTGCGCCCAGCGCAAATGGGGTGTAGCTGCCGGCAATAAATAGATAGATTGCACCGTAATCGAGCTTCAGGAAAATGCGCTTTGCACGGCCAACCGGCAGTGCGTGGTACAGCGTCGAGGTCAAATACAGCAATACCAAGGTTGCTGCAAAAATGATGTCGCCGATAAAGCTATAGGCGTTGATGGGATTTGCCGAAGCGATTAAAAACGGCACGGCACAGATGGCCGCAAGAAGCGCGACACCGTGACTCACGCTATTGGCGATTTCTTCGCCCAAGCTTTGCTGACGCTCTGTCATGTCGCGCATTGTTGCACGGACGCCGTCGTGCCACTCGTTAAGTGGATGAATCGCGTTGTGGGATTCAAACGGCGTCACTTGCAGTTGTTATATTGGAGCCTCCCTGACCGTCAGGGCGACTCACCAGGGTCTTGGTATGACCCTGGACCAACATCTCATCAAGGAATCCATGGTCGCTGCATACAAGCCACAAATTACGCCAATCTCTTATGACGGTATTGACAGCAATACCCCTTCAGGGGAGTTGCCTGAACTCCTGGACCGGCTTGAAGAACGTGGCGGTTACGACCCACGGACCGGTAAATTGACGCCGTTCAAGAACCTCACCAATGATTTTGATGAGAGTTTGATTAACCAAATGCTTGACAGCATGACCGCCGCTGTAGAAGCGGGACTGGGGACACCTGCAACCTTTTTTCATGACTTCTTTGCAACCGAAAAAGATGTGCAAAACTTTGCTGATGCGCTTGATGACTATTCCGAGGAAGGAACATTCTGGGTCAATGACCGGCACTTCAATGCGTTCCTCCGTGCGGCGCATGCAGACGAAGAAAATGCCGTGACTTACGGTGCGATAGCCGACCGCATTCGCGAGTTATTTGATATTGAGCGTGAACAAGCCAAAAAATCTGTAAAAAACGCAGCCAAGAAAACCAAGTAATTTAGGTTTCATAAAACTTCGTTTCTGAAGATCGCGGGTAGTGCGCCACATGGCGCTTTTGCCAAAGATGGGCCGACTCCTCGTGCGCAATTTTTTGGTTCTCGGGTCAGATCAACTCATGGCCTGTCATGGCCTCGATTCACCCGCAACAGCCATAGCGCCGATAAAGACAAGTTTGACCGCCAGCCAAGTCGATATTACGATTAACCAGGATTTCCACTTGGTCCGCTGCACATTTAGCGTGTTTTCAGCAAGCGTAAATACAACAGCGCAAACCGCACCAAAAAATAGCCCAAACAGTGCCTGGTAAAGTTTTTGCAGTCCGAAATTGTCGAGGTCGTCCTCTATCGGTTGAAACATGCCAACGATTCCGCCGAATAGTAACCATCGTGCCAAATAGCCACGCCACCGTTTCCATAGGCCAGAGCCGACAGACGATTCATGTTTTCTGGTTGTTGTTGATGACGGCATGCGCTAGCTTCCTTAATACTATTTGAGGATTCTAGGCGCCAGAATGTTGCGCTTGGGCTGAACCGGACAGTGCGGCTGAGATATGAACAGGGGAGACCACCGGTAAGGGCGGGGTAAAAGCTGGGTGACGTACCTTTTCCCTGAGCACACAGTTTCGCGCGCGCAGAAATTTTCCCTATTCAAACGCATTCAAATCAGCAAACGACCAGACCCAGCCTTAAGCCGCTGGGTTTTTTATTGTCTGGTGCTGGTCGCTACATGAGCCGAAACTAGCAAGGGTTTGCTGCTACTTTCGTAGCGGCAAACCCTTGTTGGTATTGGTGGGATGTGCGGGGGTCGAACCCACGACAAACGGATTAAAAGTCCGCTGCTCTACCAACTGAGCTAACATCCCAAATGCTGATTTAAGGCATCTATTCAGGCAGGTTGCCTACAAGGCAAACCAAAGCTACAAAGTAAAAAGCCTCTTGCTATCGTTTAAGTAGCAGTGAGGCTGATGCCTATAAGGCAAATAAGTGGTGGGTCCTGACAGATTCGAACTGTCGACCTACGGATTAAGAGTCCGCTGCTCTACCAACTGAGCTAAGAACCCACTTATAAAACTGTGCCGCGACATAGCTGGTTGCAATGAAATGGAGGCTATGAATTAATAGCGGTCGCTTTCAGATTGAAACCAATTTCTACTCAGGCAGCCTAAAATTATATCAGTTCTTTTTTCGCTGAAAGTCGTTTCCTAGGGCCGGTTCTGCGATCCAGCCCGCGTGATGAAGGGCGGTCAAATGGTGTCGCTGCCTTGCAATACCGCATTCGAATCTATGAGCAACAAGAGCGTCGATGCGATTCCTTTTCAGTGGCGAGGCTGCCGCGCAAGCCTATCTGTTGTCTTGACAAGCGGCCGTTCGGTCAGTTCATTAAATCGGGCAATAACGCGGTGAAGCGCTAACGAACGCGCGCTGAGGTCTTCCTCCTGATTTACATCAGCAGGTGCTCACCCGCGTTGTCGCCACCCAGCGTCACGTAGTTCACCTTGCGGATGTCCATTAGTTTTTTGCCGCCCGAGTAACTGATGGAGCTCTGCACATCTTGTTCCATCTCGATCAAGGTCTCAGCCAGCTTGCCTTTGATCGGCTCCAGAATGCGTTTGCCCTCGACGTGCTTGTATTCGCCCTTATTGAAGTCGCTGGCGGAGCCGTAGTATTCCTTGTACAGCTTGCCGTCTACCTCCACGGTCTGGCCGGGGCTTTCTTCGTGACCGGCGAGCAGGGAGCCAATCATCACCATCGTGGCGCCAAAGCGGATGGATTTGGCAATGTCGCCGTGTTCGCGGATACCGCCGTCGGCAATGATGGGCTTGGTTGCCACGCGGGCACACCACTTGACCGCGCTCAGTTGCCAGCCGCCCGTACCAAAACCGGTTTTGAGTTTGGTGATGCAGACCTTGCCCGGACCAATGCCCACCTTGGTGGCGTCAGCGCCCCAGTTTTCCAGATCAATCACCGCTTCCGGCGTCGCCACATTGCCGGCGATGACGAAGGCGGAAGGCATTTTTTCTTTCAGGTAGCCAATCATGTTTTTCACGCTGTCGGCGTGACCATGAGCGATGTCGATCGTGACGTATTCCGGGATCAGCCCGAGCGCCAGCAACTGGTCAACCGTGTCATAGTCCGGTTGCTTGACGCCGAGCGAGATCGACGCGTACAAGCCCTTGGCCTTCATCTCTTTGACGAATTGCACGTTATCCAGATCAAAGCGGTGCATCACATAAAAGTAGTCGTTTTGCGCCAGCCAGACACAAGTCGCCTCACTGACCACTGTCTTCATGTTGGCAGGCACGACAGGGATGCGAAAGCGGCGCGGGCCCAGCTCTACGCTGGCATCGCATTCCGAGCGGCTCTCCACGCGGCACTTGCGGGGCAGCAGAAGAATGTTGTCGTAGTCAAAAATTTCCATGGTCCGGACTCCTGCTTCAATTAAGTAGATAGAAGAGCACTTGGACTGGACCCGGTCTTTGTTTGCGCGGGCCAAAGGCGAGGGCAGAAACAAAAAACCGGGCCGCAATTGCTTGGGCCCGGTGATTGATTCTATCGAAGTTGTTTCGCCCGGCGCACAAACCGAGTCGCTGTACCTGGCGCTTCAGCCGGGGCTTTCTACAATACTTCCATGTTTTCAGAAATTTCCCAACAGAGCTCCCCGGATTCCCCGCTCCTGCACAATCTCAACCCGGAGCAACGTGCGGCGGTCACCTTGCCCGCCGAGCATGCGTTGATCCTGGCCGGGGCCGGCTCCGGCAAAACCCGGGTGCTGACCACCCGCATTGCCTGGCTGCTGCAGACCGGTCAGGTGACGCCCGGCGGCGTGCTGGCCGTGACCTTTACCAACAAGGCCGCCAAGGAATTGATGACGCGCCTGACCAGCATGTTGCCGGTCAATGTGCATGGCATGTGGATTGGCACCTTCCATGGCCTGTGCAACCGGTTTTTGCGCGCCCACTTCAAAATTGCCAATCTGCCACAAAGTTTTCAGATTCTGGACACGCAGGACCAGCTCTCCAGCATCAAGCGGCTGTACAAGCAGTTCAACGTGGATGACGAACGCTTTCCGGCGAAAAAGATGCAGCAGTTCATCGGCGGCTGCAAGGAAGACGGGCTGCGTGCCAATATGGTGGAAGTGCGCGACGAAGAGACCCGCAAGAAGGTCGAGATTTACCAGCTGTACGAAGAGCAGTGCCAGCGCGAAGGCGTGGTCGATTTTGGCGAGCTGATGCTGCGCAGTTTTGAAGTGCTGCGCGACAACGACCCGATTCGCGAGCACTACCAAAGGCGCTTTCGCCACATCCTGATCGACGAGTTTCAGGACACCAACAAACTGCAATACGCCTGGATAAAGATGCTGGCTGGCATCGGCGCGCACGGCTCGGCCGACGACGAGTTCAACCCGAGCGGCTGCGTGCTGGCGGTGGGCGACGATGACCAGAGCATCTACGCCTTTCGCGGCGCCCGCGTCGGCAACATGACCGACTTTGTGCGCGAGTTCAAGGTGCGTCACCAGATCAAGCTGGAGGAAAACTACCGCAGCGGCAGCAATATTCTGGACTCGGCCAATGAGCTGATCGGCCACAACACCAAGCGGCTGGGCAAGAACCTGCGCACGGCGCAAGGCCCGGGCGAACCGGTGCGGGTGTTTGAAGCGACGAGTGACTTTGCCGAGGCGCAGTGGATGGTGGACGAAATGCGCCAGCTGGTGCGGGAGGACGTGCCGCGCAAAGAAATCGCCGTGCTGTACCGCAGCAATGCGCAAAGCCGTGTCATTGAGACCGCCTTGTTCAACGCCGGCATGCCGTACAAGGTGTATGGCGGGCTGCGCTTTTTCGAGCGGGCTGAAATCAAGAATGCGCTGGCCTATTTGCGGCTGCTGGAGAACCCGCGCGACGACACCAGTTTCCTGCGCGCCGTGAATTTCCCGCCGCGCGGTATCGGTCTGCGCAGCCTGGAGCAGCTGCAAGACGTGGCGCGTGCGGCCGGTTGTGCGCTGAGTGACGCGGTGAGCGGCCTGGGCGGCAAAGCGGGCACCAACATCGGCGCCTTTCTGGCCGGCATTGACGTGTTGCGCGAGCAGACCCAGGGCATGAAGCTGAGTGAAATCGTCGAACGGGTGCTGGCCCACAGCGGGCTGCTTGCCCATTACAAGGCCGACCGCGAAGGCGCCGACCGGGTCGAAAATCTGGAAGAACTGGTCAATGCCGCTGCCAGCTTTGTCTCGCTGGAAAATTTCGGACGCGATGCCGCAGCGCGGCCGGTGGATGAACAGGGTCGTTCCTTGACCCAGTCGCCAGCCTCGCAGGGACTGGACTTCAGCCAGCCGCTGCCGGAAGAGCTGGCGCCCGATGCCGACACCGGCGAAACGCTGTCGCCGCTGGCCGCCTTTCTGTCGCACGCGGCGCTGGAGGCGGGCGACAATCAGGCGCAGGCCGGGCAGGATGCCATCCAGCTGATGACGGTGCATTCCAGCAAGGGCCTGGAATTTGACTGTGTTTTCATCACCGGCATGGAGGAGGGCTTGTTCCCGCATGAGAACTCGATGAGCGACCGTGATGGCCTGGAAGAAGAACGGCGTCTGTTGTACGTGGCGATTACCCGCGCCCGCAAGCGGCTGTACCTGAGCCATTCGCAAACCCGCATGCTGCACGGGCAGACGCGCTACAACCTGAAAAGCCGGTTTTTTGACGAGTTGCCCGAGTCCGCGTTGAAGTGGATCACGCCGAAAAACCAGGGCTTCGGTTCTGGATTTGCTACTAAATCAGGAGCTGGTTACGCAGATTACACGGGGGCTAGAGGCTCATTTGGCACTGATTATTCGAAATTGACCGCAGCCGCCCCGGTGCCGGCGCAGAAAGCGGCGCCCGGGCACGGCCTGCGCGCCGGCATGAAAGTGTTTCACGCCAAGTTCGGTGAAGGCACGGTGGTCACCCTCGAAGGCGTGGGCGACGACGCGCGGGCGCAAATCAACTTCCCGCGCCATGGCGTCAAGTGGCTGGCGCTGAGCGTGGCCAAGCTGACGCCGCTGCCCTGACGCGCCCGTCAGCGCAAGGCGGCCCGGCGCCGCGTTGACGCCTGTCAACGCCGGGCGGCGGACCCCGGGTGATGATGGATCTCAACGCCTTACGCTGAGGAGACTGTCATGCCCGCTGCCCCTTACATTCGCTGGTTTGGTGAGCTGTCGCTGGCCGACTTGCCGCTGGTCGGCGGCAAAAACGCCTCGCTGGGCGAGATGTTCCAGCAGCTCACGCCGCTGGGCGTGCGGGTGCCCGACGGCTTTGCCGTCACGGCGCCTGCTTACCGCGACGCGCTCACGGCTGCCAACGCCTGGCCCGAGCTGCATGGCCTGCTCGACCAGCTCGACAAAACCGATGTCAGCGCGTTGGCACGGGCCGGCACCCGGGCGCGCGAGATCGTCTACGGCGCAGCCATGCCAGCAGCGGTTGAGCAGCAACTGCGCGAGGCCTGGCGAGCGTTAAAAGCCGCCAGCGGCGAGGGCCTGAGCGTGGCGGTGCGCAGTTCGGCCACCGCCGAGGATTTGCCCAGCGCCAGCTTTGCCGGCCAGCACGATACCTACCTCAACATCCAGGGCGAGGAGATGCTGATTGATGCGGTCAAGCGCTGCCAGGCCTCGCTGTTCACCGACCGGGCCATCTCCTATCGCACCGACAACGGCTTTGACCATTTCAAGGTTTCGCTCTCGGTGGCCGTGATGCAGATGGTGCGCAGCGACCTGGCATCGGCGGGCGTTATGTTCACGATCGACACCGAGTCGGGCCATCCCGACATGGTGTTCATCACCGGCGCCTGGGGCCTGGGCGAAAACGTGGTGCAGGGCGCGGTCGATCCGGATGAGTTCTATGTGCACAAGCCGACCTACATCCAAGGCTTTCGCAGCGTGCTGCGCAAGACGCTGGGCGACAAGCAGGTGCAGATGGTCTACGCGCCGGGCCGCACGCGCGAGCCGGTTGTCAACCGCCCCACGCCGCGTGCGGATCGGCTGCGCTACTGCCTGAGCGATGCCGACGTGCTGGTGCTGGCCGATGCCGCCATCAAGATCGAGGAGCACTACAGCCGGCTGGCGGGCGAGCGCCGGGCGATGGACATCGAATGGGCCAAGAACGGGCCGGACGGCGAGCTCTTCATCGTGCAGGCGCGCCCGGAAACCGCGATCTCGCAGCGCAAGGCGTTGCAACTGGAGGAATATTTGCTGGACGGGGACGGCACCGGCACCGTGCGTGCCACCGGCCGCGCCGTGGGCGCCAAGGTGGCGACCGGGCGGGTGCGGTTGGTCACCGATGCGCGCCATTTGTCGGCGTTCCAGCCCGGCGAGGTGCTGGTGGCCGACACCACCACACCGGACTGGGAGCCGGTGATGAAGACGGCCGCCGCCATTGTCACCAACCGGGGCGGGCGCACCTGCCACGCGGCCATCGTCGCGCGCGAGCTGGGCATCCCGGCGGTGGTGGGCGCGGAACACGCCAGCGAGGTCTTGCGCGATGGTGAGATGGTCACGGTGTCCTGCGCCGAGGGGGCGGTGGGCAAGGTCTATGAGGGCGCAGTCGCCTTTCACAAGCAGGTCACCGATCTCACCGGCCTGAAGCGGCCGGCCACCGAGATCATGGTCAACCTCGGCAACCCCGAGCTCGCCTTCCAGGTCAGCCAGATGCCTTGCGATGGCGTTGGCCTGGCGCGCATGGAGTTCATCATCAACGAGCACATCAAGGTGCACCCGATGGCAGTGCTGCACCCCGAGCGCATCACGGACGCGGCCGAGCGCGCGCGTGTGCTCGCGCTGTCGGCCGGTTATGCCGATGGCGCCAGCTACTTCATCGAGCGGCTGGCCGAGGGCGTCGGCACGATTGCCGCGGCCTTCTACCCGCGTCCGGTGATCGTGCGGCTGTCGGACTTCAAGAGCAACGAGTACGCCGCGCTGATCGGCGGGCGTGATTTCGAGCCGCATGAAGAGAACCCGATGCTGGGTTTTCGGGGCGCGGCGCGCTACATCCATCCGGCCTATGCCGAAGGCTTTGCGCTGGAGTGCGCGGCCATGAAGCGGGTGCGCGAGGTGATGGGGCTGAGCAATCTGAAACTGATGGTGCCGTTTTGCCGCCGGTTAGAGGAGGCGCGCCGCGTGCTGGCGGCGATGGCCTCGCATGGCCTGCAGCGCGGCGAGAACGGCCTGGAGGTCTACGTGATGTGCGAGATTCCCAACAACGTGCTGTTGATCGATGAGTTTGCCGAGCTGTTCGACGGTTTCTCGATCGGCTCCAACGACTTGACGCAGCTGACCCTGGGGGTGGACCGCGACAGCGCCATCGTCGCCGAGTCGTTTGACGAGCAGGACCCCGGCATGCTGAAAATGCTCAAGCTGGCCGTGGAGGGCGCCCGGCGCAACCACCGGCATTCAGGCATCTGCGGCCAGGCTCCGAGCGACCACATCGAAGTGGCGCGCTACCTGGTGGAGTTGGGCATCGACAGCATCAGCCTGACGCCGGACCGCGTGTTGCGCACCATGCAGGCGGTGCATGAAATCGAAGTCGCGCAGGGCCGCCCTGGCCGTGCGGGATGATGAGTGAAAGCTGGCGCTCGACATGGCCGATGAGCCGAATCAAGATCGGCAAACGGCAGGGTCAGGCGTTTGACGTAGTCAGGTTCGACCCAGATTGAAGCGGCCGCACACTTGGGCCAAGCGGCTGGCCTGATCTCTCAGGCTCTCGGCCGCCGCGGTGGATTGCTCCACCAGCGCCGAGTTCTGCTGCGTCATCTGGTCCAGGTTGCTGATGGCACTGTTGATCTGCGAAATACCATTGGACTGTTCATTGGTCGCGGCGCTGATTTCCCCGACGATGTCGGACACCCGCTGGACCGAGCTGACAATCTCGGTCATGGTTTGCCCCGCATCGTCCACCAGTCGGGAGCCGGCTTCCACCTTTTCCACCGAATCGGCAATCAGGCTCCTGATTTCCCGTGCCGCGTCTGAAGAGCGTCCGGCCAGGCTGCGCACTTCACTGGCCACCACGGCAAAACCGCGGCCTTGTTCGCCAGCGCGGGCCGCTTCCACCGCGGCGTTCAGCGCCAGAATGTTGGTCTGAAAGGCGATGCCGTCAATGACGCCAATGATGTCGGCAATCTTTTGGGAAGAGGCGTTGATGCTCTCCATGGTGATGACCACTTGCGACACCACCTCGCCACCGCGCGACGCCACGGCCGCTGCCGAAGACGCCAGCTGCTTGGCCTGCCGGGCCGAGTCGGCGGACTGGTTGACCGTGCCCGTCAGCTCCTCCATGGAGGCGGCCGTCTCTTGCAGGCTGGAGGCGGTTTGCTCGGTACGGGCCGACAAGTCGTGGTTGCCGGCGGCAATCTCGGACGAGGCGGTCGTGATCGACTCGACCGAGCTGCGAATCTCACCCACCACCTCCCGCAAGGACTGCTGCATGTCGCCGAGCGCGGCCATCAGGCTTGGATCGTCCGCCATGATGGGCAGATGCTCCGACAGGTTGCCCTGGGCCACTTGTGTCATCGCATCGCGTGCGGTGGCCGGCTCGCCGCCCAGTTCGTTCTGCAGCGAGCGCTTCACCACAATCGCCAACGCCAGCGCGACGCCAGTGGCCAGGCAACTCAGGAGGATGGCGATCAGTCTGGCACGGTTGGCGTTCTCTTGAACCTCAAGGTGAGGTCTGTTCAGCGAGTTGGCTGGCCTCGGCAATTTGTTTGAGCAATTCAGCCTTGAGTTGCCGCCAGGCGGGCGTTTCTGCCGTATTGAGCATCTTGATGGCTTCGGGGACATCAATGGCCAGCGCGGCGATCACCTTGTCTTGGGCCTGACCCTGCGCGGTGCGCAAGGCGGGCAAGGCGGTGATGCGGGACTCGAAAACGGTGCCCTGGGCTGTCGCGGCCGTTTCTTTGTAAATCTTGTCGTAGGCCGATAGGGCTGCATTCAGGTTTTCGCGTGCTTTGGGGTTGGCCGGATCTAGCACCATGTTGCGCAGGGCCTGGCCCATTTGCAGACCCTGGGCGTACATTTCGGACAAGCCGGTCCGGATGGATTGCTCGGTCCGGATGTAGTGGTCAAACTGGTTTTGGGTGCGGATCAGACCCCAGATACTGCTGCTCAGTCCGGCGATGAACATCACAGCGGGAATGGTGCAGCACAGAAACAAACGGGTGCTGAATTTCATGGTGGCAAGGCTCCTGTTGGGTGTAGTCAAGACGAGCCCTGAAGCCAGCCGCTGAACTTATTGTATGGGTGTTGACTTATGCTTTGACCCGCTTGCTGCAGGCCGTGCAACGTGCGCCAGTCAAGAAATACCGTCAGAGGTGTGGCGCGGATGTTTCATGAAACTGTCATGCAATATTCATACGATAGTTGTCGGTTGGTACCCACGGCCAGTCCTTCTGCTGTTGGGTCTTGCCATCTCCCTCAATTTCTGGAAACCATGACTATGACCAATTTGCCGCAACCGTCACGCCGTCAGGCTCTCAAGTTTCTCGCCAGTGCGCCCATGCTGCCGCTGGGCGTGATGTCGGTCAGCTCGCTTTTGTCAGCTTGTGCCACGACCAGTAGCGCCGCGTCACCTGCCGCAGGCAACTATCTGTCCACCCGCTTCACACCGATGGCCGCGCCGACACTGGCCAACCCCGCCGCCATGGCGACCACCACGGTCGGTTCCAGCCTGCAGGTCATGCTGCGTGATGGCAGTACCCACAGCTACCAACTCGCCTACCAACCCTTTTTCATCACCGGTGACAAGGTCGCTGATGGCAACGGAGGCACGGTTCTGAGCGGTGGCTACTTTGATATTTTGAACAAGCCCATCATGGATAAATCGGTCTTGGGCAAAGAGCGCCAGTTTTTCTCGGATTGTCCGGATGGCACGTCGTTGTTGCAGTTGGCTCAGCCCAAGGTCGCCGGCATCAAGGGTAAGGCGGTCTTTGCGGTGGTGCAGTTTGAATATGCCACCCGCGACCAGAACAATGCAGAAGCCTATGGCACCTTGCCGTCGCCCATCGCGGTGCTCACGCTGGACCAGGATCAGGTCACCGGCCAACTCAGTCTGGTCAAGTACCACAATGTGGATACTTCCTCGGTCAATGGCCTGTGGATCACCTGCGGCGCCAGCCTGTCGCCCTGGAATACGCACCTCTCCAGCGAAGAATACGAGCCGGATGCGACTGTTGCGGCCCAGGATAAGCGCTTCAAGGCGTTTAGCAAGAACCTCTTTGGCGATGAAACCATTGCCAACCCTTATCACTACGGTCATCTGCCCGAAGTCACGGTCAATCCGGATGGCACTGGTTCAATCACCAAGCATTTCTGCATGGGCCGCATTTCGCATGAACTCGTGGAGGTCATGCCGGACAAGCGCACCGTGCTGATGGGGGATGATTTTGTCAACGGCGGCCTGTTCATGTTCATCGCGGACAAGGCTGCTCACCTGTCAGCGGGATCGCTGTTTGTGGCCAAATGGACGCAGACTTCTGGCATCGGCCCGGGCAGCGCCACGCTGTCGTGGATCAAGCTCGGTCACGCCACCAGCAATGAGATCGAGGCCTTGGCGAACACGCTGAAGCCAGCTGACATCATGGCCGTGAAGACGGTCGACCCGATGGATGCGAGCTACACCAAAATCCGCTATTCAGGCAAGGACAACTGGGTCAAGCTCATGCCCGGTCAGGAAAAAGCTGCCGCCTTCCTGGAAACCCACCGCTACGCCGCGCTCAAAGGCGCCAGCATGGGCTTCACCAAGATGGAAGGAACAACCGTCAACATCAAGGACAAAATTGCCTACTCCGCCATGAGCTACATCCAGGCGTCGATGGTGGACGGCAGCACCGACATTAAAGTGCAGGGGCCGAAGTCGGGTGCGGTCTATGCGCTCAATCTTAAAGGCGCGCAAAAAGACTTGGCCGGTGCTGCCATTGACAGCGAGTGGGTACCGGTGGACATGGCGGCCCCGGCGGCACTGGTTGGCGAAGACCTCGCCACGCCGGACGCCCTGGGCAACACGTCGCATGCCGACAAAATAGCCAACCCCGATAACATCAAGTTCTCGGAAAAGATGCGCACCCTGTTCATCGGGGAAGACAGTGGCCGCCACGTCAACAACTTCTTGTGGGCCTACAACGTCGATTCCAAGCAGCTGTCGCGGCTTATGTCGTGCCCGGCTGGCGCCGAATCCACGGGCTTGCAATCGGTGGACGACATCAATGGCTGGACCTACATCATGAGTAATTTCCAGCACCCCGGTGACTGGGAGAAGGGTTTGCATGACAAGGTTAAAGCCACGCTGGATCCCTTGGTGCGCGCCAACTACAAGGATCGTTTTGGCGCCGCAGTGGGCTACCTGACGGCCGACCCTGCGGGCATCAAGCTGCGCTAGAGCGGGTTAACGGGTCGAGCTGACCGGCCGTGCAGGTAGCCGGTTAAGTCGAAGGCGCTCATGCTGCGCGCTGCTTCGGTGCCAAGCTGCAGGCGCACCCAAGACGCCGGGTCAGTGTCCGGTTCATCGGCACTGACGCTCAGCTTGCCGTTCACCGTGACCAGCCCGCTGACATGGGGGATGGCCCAGTCCTGCTGCGCAGGGTCGAGGTAGACCAGCACCGTAGCGGGGGGCAAACGGGCGGCAATTTGAGGGGCGTGCGCGTCAATCTGCAGTGGGCGGGGTGTCAACAAAAAACGGCCCGGTGTGGCGCTTTCCTGTTGCACCATATAGCCGATCAGGCGCACGGACTGGCCGTCGGACTGGCGCAGGGCGTCGCTCATGTCCAGCCCTGTTGGTTCCAGCGGGGTACGAAAGAAATCGCGAAAACGCAGTTCGGTCACCTGGCGCGAGGCGACCGATGTGGCCACCTGTGGTTGGGTTGCGCCCAGCCAGAGTGCTGCGGTGGTGGCCAGCAACAGGCGCAGTGGGGTGGTAAAACTACTCTGGCGGCTGGTGTCCAGGGGCAATGGAAATGGGAGAGGCATGGTGGGCAGGCGACGTAGGGGAGGCGGTGAAAATCACTGCCGCCAGCGTACCCATTGCCTGTGACGCTGTCGTGACGCGCGTCATCCAGAGTACCGATGCCCTGGTTACGGCGCCGCTTCTGGCGGCGGCTCAAAGCTGTCGCGAAAGGTGAAATAAAGCGACGTGAAAAACATGGACGCCATCAGCAGCAGCACCGGAAACAGGAGGTCGCCCGCCAGACCGGGGTTGCCCAGCAGGGCGCCCACCGTCGTGACGCCGATGACAACCAGCACCAGCACCGCCAGCCACATCAGTCCAAAAATGGCAAATGCCCAGAAATTGCGCAAGCAGGCCACGATGCTGAAAAACAGGCTCTTGATCGGGGGCAAGTCATGCCAGTGCACCAGTGCCGGTGCGTGCCAGAACATCAGCGACAAGGGCAAATGCAGGCCTATGAAAACCCACATGGCGGCCTGAAACTCGGACGCCTGCAACATCTCGCGGGTCGGCGTCGCGCCGCCCAGATAAACCCGGGCAAAGTCGCCGCCATCGACCAGGGCGGAGGCACCCATCGCGGTCAGAAACCCCAGCGCATACAGGGCGCCCAGCACCAGCATGGCGCGCGTCTTTTGTTTGTTCGAACGAAATGCCGCCAGCAAGACGATGGGCATCGGAAATCGGCCTTGGGTTGCTTCCTGGGTGGCGGACATCAGCCCCAGGGTGGCGGCGGGCAGCAGCATCATGGCCAGTGCGAAGCCCAGGTAAGGCACCAGGCTGGCGATGGTCATGACGGCCATGAACATGAAAAACAGACCGGCGAGCGCCAGGGGTTGTTTAAAAAATGTTTGCATGCCCAGCTTGACCCATAACAGGCCGGTGCGGGCGGGAACAATGTTCAGCTTCATGGTCAGGTCGCCGTTGCGCTCAAAAAGTCGGGGTGGCTGGCGCGCTCCCGTAAAACCCGCTCGAAATGGCCCGGATCGTGGGCGACGAGCATGCTGGCCTCGCGGGGCAGGTGGTAATCCCATAGACGAGAAATCCAGAACCGCAAGGCCCCGGCACGCAGCATGGCTGGCAGCAATTCACGCTCGGCGGCAGTGAGGGGGCGCACGGCGCTGTAGGCATTCATGAAGCTTTGGGCGCGTTCCGGGTTGTGGGTGCCGGCCTCCAGGTTGACGCACCAGTCATTCAGGGTGACCGCAATATCAAACAGCCAGCTGTCGATGCCCGCAAAATAGAAGTCAAAGAAGCCGGTGAGATGGGGTTCGCCGGCCACGGTGTCGAACATCACGTTGTCGCGAAACAGGTCGGCATGGATCGGACCGCGTGGCAATGCGGCGTAGGCAGAGGAGGCCGCAATGTGGGTTTGGTAAGCCAGTTCACTCTGGATCAACGCGGTTTGGTCGGCCGTCAAATGGGGCAAGACCACCGGCACGGTCTCGTTCCACCAGGACAGACCCCGCAGATTGGGTTGCGACATGGCAAAGTCAGCGCCCGCCAGGTGCAGTTGGGCCAGCGTGGCGCCTACCGCCGCGCAGTGCGCCGGGGTGGGGCTCAGTTCACTTTTGCCAGGCAGCCTGTTGACCACAGCCGCGGGTTTGCCTTTGACTTCAAATACCAAGTCGCCACGGGCGTTGGCGGTGGGATCGGGCACCGGGATGCCGCGTTGCGCCAGATGCTTCATCAAGCGCAGGTAAAACGGCAGTTGCTCCATCGTCAGGCGCTCGAACAGGGTGAGCACGTACTCGTGGATCACGTCGTCGAGTTGGGTGGTCACGAAGTAGTTGGTGTTCTCAATACCGCCGGAGCAGCCCTTCATGGCCTTGAGATTGCCCAGTTTGAGTTGTTTCAGCAGGGCCCGTGCCTCTTTGGTCGAGACTTCTGTGTAAACCGCCATGAATCAAAAACCCAGAATTTTCCAGCTGCGCTCGCCGCTGGCGGGATGCACTTGATACGCGGGCATGCCGCCTTTGGGTTTGACGTCAATGGTCTTGGTTTCGCCGCCAATGCGCAGTTCGTCAATGCTGGTGTCAGCGTCCTCAACGTGAATGCGCTCGGTTCGCTTTTCGACGGCACCGGTTGGCGTGGAAGCCGCCGGTTTTTGCTGGCTTGACGCGGCTTGCGCTGGCGCGGGAGACTGTGCCCAGCAAATGCTGACGCAAGACAGGGAGAGGGTAAGAAATAGGGCAGATCGCATGCTGTGATTGTAAGTAGAACCACAGGCGCCGCGCCTGGCGCAGGCAAAATGGGCGTATGAATGACCCCAAAATGATGAAAAAAACCTTGCTGCTGGTGGATGGCTCCAGCTACCTGTACCGCGCCTTTTTTGCGGGGGGCGACACCATGAGTGTCACCTTACCCGACGGCACCGTGCAGAAAACCGGGGCCATACGAATCATCATCAATATGCTGCAAAGTCTGCGCAAGGAAGTGCCGGCCGATTTTGCCGCCTGCGTGTTTGATGCCAAAGGGCCGACGTTCCGGGATGACCTCTACCCCGAGTACAAGGCGCACCGGTCGCCCATGCCGGACGACTTGCGCGCCCAGATCGAGCCGATTCATGAAGTGGTGCGGCTGATGGGCTGGAAGGTGCTGGACGTGCCGGGCGTCGAGGCGGATGACGTGATCGGCACCTTGGCCGTCATCGCCGCCAGGCAGGGCATTGAGGTGATTGTGAGCAGCGGCGACAAGGATCTGGCGCAATTGGTGAATGAGCACATCACCATCATCGACACCATGAATGGCAAACGCCGCGATCTGGCCGGGGTGGAGGCCGAGTTTGGCGTGCCACCGCACCTGATGGTGGACTTTCAAACCCTGGTGGGCGACGTCATCGACAACGTGCCGGGAGTACCCAAGGTCGGCCCCAAGACCGCCGCCAAATGGCTGCAGCAATATGGCTCGCTGGAAGGCGTGGTGGCCAACGCCGACGCCATCAAGGGCGTTGTCGGCGAGAACCTGAAAAAGACGCTGGACTGGCTGCCGATGGGCCGACAACTGCTCACCATCAAGACCGACTGTGATCTGAATGGCTGGGTGCCTGAGCTGCCCGCTATGGATTCAATAGCTACTGGCGCAATGGATACGGCGGCTCTGGCTATTTTTTATAATAAATACGGGTTCAAGGGCTTGGCCCTGGCGATGGAAGCGGCTTCTGCCGCCCAGGCTGACAAGGCGGGCACCGCGCCGCGCACTGCAGCCGCCGCCAGTGCCGCCAAGCAAAACAAAGCCGAACCCGGTCTGTTCGATGAGCCTGACCTGTTCGGCGATGCTGCCGCCAACTCCCGCGTCACCACGCTGGCCTACGACACCATCCTGAGTTGGGAGGCGTTTGACCGCTGGCTGGCCACGCTACAAGCCGCCGAGTTGGTGGCGGTGGACACCGAAACCACGTCGCTGGACGAGATGCGGGCCGAGATCGTGGGCCTGTCGTTTAGCGTGACGCCGGGTGAGGCGGCCTACATCCCGCTGGCGCACCGCTACCCCGAGGCGCCGGCGCAATTGCCGCGCGACGAGGTGCTGGCCAAACTCAAACCCTGGCTGGAAAATCCGGCGCACAAGAAGCTGGGCCAGCACATCAAATATGACCGCCATGTGTTTGCCAACCACGGCATTGAGGTGCAAGGCTACGCCCACGACACCATGTTGCAGAGCTATGTGCTTGAAGTGCACCGGCCGCACGGCCTGGCCAGCCTGGCGGAGCGCCATCTGGGGCGCAGCGGCATCAGTTTTGAGGACTTGTGTGGCAAGGGGGCGCATCAGATCTGCTTTGACCAGGTCGATATTGCCAAGGCCGCTGAATATTCATGCGAAGACTCGGACATGACGCTGGACGTGCACCGGGCCTTGTGGCCGCAACTGCAGGCCAGTTTTCCGCCGCCACCCCAGGCGTCGGCCCATTCGGCGCCGGCGGGCGACGCGCTGCATGCCAGTCTGGCTGGTGTGCAACATCTGCCCAGTCTGCTCGGTATCTACGAGCTGGAAATCGCCAGCAGCGAGGCGCTCTACCGCATCGAACGCAACGGCGTGCTGATCGACGCGCCCACCTTGGCGAAGCAAAGCCTGGAACTTGGCGCCCGCATCCTGCAGTTGGAGACAGAAGCGCATGCGCTGGCCGGTCAGCTGTTCAATTTGAGCAGCCCGAAGCAGATCGGCGAGATTTTCTTCACCAAGCTCGGCCTGCCGGTGGTCAAGAAAACAGCCACCGGCGCCCCGAGCACCGACGAAGAAGTATTGGAAAAATTGGCCGAAGACTACCCGCTGCCGGCCAAGATTCTGGAGCACCGGGGCTTGGCCAAGCTCAAGGGCACCTACACCGACAAGCTGGCCCAACTGGCGCATCCGCGCACCGGCCGCGTGCACACGCATTACGCGCAGGCGGTGGCCGTGACCGGCCGCCTCTCCAGCAACGAGCCCAACCTGCAGAACATCCCGATTCGCACTGCCGAGGGCCGGCGCGTGCGCGAGGCTTTTGTGGCACCGCCGGGCTGCGTGATCGCCAGCGCCGATTACAGCCAGATCGAGCTGCGCATCATGGCGCACATCAGTGGCGATGCCGCGTTATTGCTGGCCTTTCACGACGGCATGGACGTGCACCGCGCGACGGCCGCCGAGATCTTTGGCGTTGGCACGGCCCAAGTGACCAACGAGCAGCGCCGTTACGCCAAGGTCATCAACTTCGGCCTGATTTACGGCATGAGTGCCTACGGTCTGGCGCGCGCCTTGAGCATCGACAACACCGCCGCCAAGAATTACATCGAGCGCTACTTTGACCGCTACCCGGGTGTCAAGCTCTACATGGACCACACGCGCCAGACGGCCAAGGCCAAAGGTTATGTGGAAACCGTGTTCGGCCGTCGCCTGTACCTGCCCGAGATCAACTCCCCCAACGGTCCGCGTCGCAGCGGCGCGGAACGGGCCGCCATCAACGCGCCGATGCAGGGCACCGCCGCAGACCTGATCAAGCTCAGCATGGTGAAGGTGCAGCAGGTACTGGACGAGGAAAAACGCGGGACCAAAATGATCATGCAGGTACACGATGAATTGGTGTTTGAAGTGCCAGAATCCGAGGTCGAGTGGCTTAAACACGAGATTCCGCGCCTGATGGCCGGGGTGGCGCATCTCAAGGTGCCTTTGCTGGCCGAAGTGGGCGTGGGGCCCAACTGGGACAAAGCGCACTGAACCGAGCTTGCCGCTTGGCCTGGATTCAGATAAATTCAATTTTCAACACTCAGGAGATGCTTCATGCTGCGTAAAGACCTCAAGACCGAATTTGACGCTCTGCTACCGGGCCAGAGTACCGAGCAGGGCGCCACGCGCCGCACCGCGCTGAAAGTGGCGCTGGGGGTCGGTTATGCGGCCGCGGCCGCGCCCATCATGGCGCAGACCGCGATCAAAACCACCGCAGCCGGCCTTAAAACCGGCGAGATCACCTATGAAGTGAATGGCTTCAAAGTGCCGGCCTACTTTGCGGCGCCAGCCGGTATGACCAATTTGCCGGTGGTGCTGGTGGTGCATGAAATCTTCGGGGTGCATGAGTACATTGCCGACACCTGCCGCCGCTTTGCCCAAGCCGGTTACCTGGCGATTGCGCCCGAGCTGTACGCGCGCCAGGGCGATCCGTCCCAATACGCCGAAATGGCCAAACTGATGGCCGACGTGGTCTCCAAGGTGCCCGATGCACAGGTCATGGCGGATCTCGACGGTGCGGTTCAATGGGCCGGCGCCAACGGCGGCGACTTGGCCAAAGTGGCGATCACCGGCTTTTGCTGGGGCGGGCGCATTGCCGGGTTGTATGCGGCACAAGGTCCGGTCAAGGCGGCCGTGGCCTGGTACGGTCGGCTGGTGGGCGCCACCAACGAGCTCACACCCAAAAACCCGATCGACCTGGCTGCCGTTATGCGCGCACCGGTTCTGGGGCTGTACGGCGGAAAAGATGCGGGTATCCCGCTGGACACGCTGGACACGATGAAAGCGGCGCTGGCCACGGGCACGGCGGCGTCCAAAGCGGCGCAGTTTGTGGTGTACCCCGATACACCGCATGCGTTCCATGCTGACTACCGCGCCAGCTATCGCCAGGGACCGGCCGTCGACGGCTGGAAGCGTTGCCTGGAGTGGTTCAAGGCGAATGGGGTGGTCTGACAAGACCTGGGCCGCGCCGAGGCCGCGACCCGGTTGACGGTCAGCTCAACGGGGCGGGCCGGGTGCGGGGGGTGTCTTTGTCGATGTCCCAGTCCGCCTGATCGGCCACTTCATAGCGCGCCCGTCCTGCAGATTTGGCGCGGTACATGGCAGTGTCGGCTGCATTGATCATGGCGGCGGGTTCGAGCGAGGCGTCGGGCAGCAGGCACGCCACGCCAATGCTGAAGGTCACTTGGGGACCGGTGCTGGAGGTGGCATGCGGAACGGCTTCTTTTTCCATCAGGTCCAGGCATTTTTGGGCGGTTTCACACGCGTGTGTCATGTCGGCGCCGGGCAGCAACAGCACAAATTCTTCCCCGCCATAGCGCGCGGCCATTTCGCCCGCGCGGCGCACGCAATGGTCCAGAACCCTTGCCACCCTCCGCAGGCATTCGTCGCCTGCCACATGGCCATAGTTATCGTTGTATTGTTTGAAGTGATCGATATCGACCATCAAGAGACTCAAGGGCGTGCCGCTGCGGGCGGCCCGCTGCCATTCTGTGGTCAGGGCTTGGTCAAAGTGCCTGCGATTGGCCAAGCCGGTCAACTCGTCCATGCTCGACTGGCGGGCCAGGCGCTGGTTACTGGCCTCCAGCATTTTGCCTTTGCGCACCAGTTCCGTGACATCAATCCAGGAAGCCACCAGATAGCCCTCGGGGGTTCGGATTTCACGGGTGTTGACCCACTGGTTGCCAGCAAGCTCTTTCAGTTGGGGCTCTTTGTGTTTCCCGCGCGTTGCCAGACGCTTGGCCAGCCACTGATCTTCGCAGCCGATGGCCGCCGGGACCTGATGAAGTTTCAATTTGGCGCGCACCAGGCTTTCAAAGGTCTGACCGATGTCCGCCGGTTTATGAAAACCGAGGCGCATCGAGTTGATTTTTTTGTTGTAAAGGATCAGTCGATCCCGTTGGTCCCAAATCTCCAGGCCGACGTCGAGTGTGTCCAGGCTGGAGACTAGCAATTGGCGGGCGTGCCGTGCCGCACGCTTTGCCGTCGATAGTTGTCGCCGGAGCAAGACGAAGGCGGCCAGTGCACAGAATAGGCCGCTCAGTCCAAGCCAGAAAGGGCCGGGTAGAAATCCAATGCCCGGCGTTTGGCTGACCCACCACCATGCCAGTGTTTCCGACACGAACGCCGCCAGAGCCCACAAAATCAGCGGCAGGGACTTGTCAGGGAGGCGCGAGAGTGTCATGGGTGAATGTGAATTATCTGGTCAGTGCGAGATATGTATCAGCTTTTTCAAAGTAAGCCAATGCAAAACTCCCCTGTTGCCTCAAATTAGCACCACTTTAGTGACTTGATCGCTGATTCAAGTCGCCCCCGACCAGGCCGTCACCGCTTCGGTTCAGCCCTGCGCGCAAGGCCGAGCGGGGTCGTTGCACCACTCGCTCCAGCTGCCGGCGTAGAGGGCAGTCCGCCCCAAGCCGGCAATTTCCATGGCGATCAGGTTGGGCACAGCGCTGACACCGCTGCCGCAGTGGTGCACCACGGTGGCGGGATCGCGCCCGGCCAGCAGGGCTTCAAACTCGGCCCGCAATTCCGGCGCCGGTTTGAACTTGCCGTCGGCCCCCAGGTTCAGGTTGAAGGGACGGTTCAAGGCGCCAGGAATATGTCCCGCCACCGGGTCCAGTGGTTCCACCTCGCCCTTGAAGCGGGGGGCGCCACGCGCGTCAATCAGGTTCTGCGCCGGCCGCCCGAGTTGGTTTGCTATTGTTTCGGTAGCTATCAGCGAAGCTTTGGCGGGGGCTAGAAGGTAATTTGATGCTGAAACTGGGGCGCTGGCGTCCGCTTGGCCGCTCTGTGTTTCGCCCCCGTGGGCCTGCCAGGCCTGCAAGCCGCCATCCAGCACGGCGACGTTTTCATGGCCGACCCATTTCAGCATCCACCACAGGCGGCCGCAGTAGTTGGCGCCCTGGCGGTCGTACACCACGGCTTGCATGGCGTTGGTAAAGCCGATGCGGGAGAGCCAGGCGGCCAGGGTTTCCCGTGAGGGCAGCGGGTGCCGGCCGCCGGAGGCGGCATCGGTGGCTGTTTTGGCGGCGCTCAAGTGCCGGTCCAGGTCGGCGCGGACGGCGCCGGGGATGTGCGCCTGCTGGTACTGCCGGTCACCGGCACCGGATTCCATCAACTCAAAACTGCAGTCAAACACCATCAGCGGCTGGCCACTCAGTTGCAGGGCCTGGAGTTGCGGGGCGGAGATCAGGGTGGTATACATCAGGCAGGGTTCCTTCAATGGTGGCCGGTTCAGTGTTCTTCGGCCGGGGTGTTGGGAATGGCGCGCGAGCGCAGCACGGTGGCGGCCAAGCCGCTGGCCACAATCAGGCCCATGCCGGCCCAGCCCAGCAGCGCAATCTGGTCGCCAAACAGCAGCAGGCTGTAGATGGCAGCAAACACAATGCCGGAGTACTGCAGATTCGCCACCAGCAGGGTTGAGCCCCGGCTGTAAGCGCGTGTCATGCACCACTGGCCCAGCGACGCCAGCACGCCAATCGGCACCAGCCAGGCGGTGGCTTGCCAACTGGCCGCCGACCAGGGCGTCAAACCGGTGAACGCAATGCCAGTCAACCCGACCGCCGCAGTGCCCACCGAGAAATAAAACACAGTGCGGCCTTCGGGCTCGCCCGCCTTGCCCAGGGCCGTGACCTGCAAGTACGCCAGCGCTGCGCCCATGCCGGAAAGCAGACCGACCAGTCCGGCAAACAACTGGTGCTGGTCCAGGGTCGGGCGCAGCATCAGCACCACACCGGCAAAACTGGTCAGCACGGTGACCATCAGGGGTCCCTGGCGTTGTGCCTGGCCGTACAGCACCGCACCGCCCACAATAAAGGCCGCCACCCAGACGCCACTCATGTAGTTCAGCGTCATGGCCGTGGCCAGCGGCAAATGGGCAATGGCGTAAAACCAGGTACTCAGTGACAGCACGCCAATCACGCTGCGCCAGGCGTGCATCATGGGAATCGTGGTTTTGAGAGAGGTGCCGCGCGTGCGCAAGACCAGACCCATGAAGATCACGCTCACCACGCCGCGGTAGAACACCAGTTCAAAAGTGCTGAAACTGCCGGAGGCGACCTTGATGCCCACCGTCATGGTGGCAAAAAAGAACGCACCGAGCACCATCCAGAGCGCTTGCATCGGCGTTACAACTGAATTTGGCGGCGATACCAGTCGTGAAAGTGCTGCATGCCGTCTTCCATCGGGCTTTGATAAGGCCCGACTTCGTTGTCGCCGCGCAGCAGGAGGGCGCTGCGTCCGGCGTCCATGCGTTCGCCGATCTCGTCGTCCTCGATACAGGTTTCCATGTAGGCGGCTTGCTGGGCCTCGACAAACTCACGCTCGAAGGCCTGGATTTCTTCCGGGTAATAGAACTCGACCATGTTCATGGTCTTGTTCGCGCCCATCGGGTGCAGCGTGGAGACGGTCAGTACATGCGGATACCACTCCACCATGATGTGCGGGTAATAGGTGAGCCAGATCGCGCCGTATTTGGGCGCTTCGCCTTTGCGGTAAGCCTTCAAGGCATCCTGCCAGCGTTGGTAAACCGGGGTGCCAGCCGGACCGGGTTTGGCCGTGCCAACGGTCTGCACCGAGTAGTTCTCCTTGAACTCCCAGCGCAAATCATCACAGGTGACGGTGCTGCCCAAGCCAGGGTGGAACGGGCCGACGTGGTAGTCCTCCAGATAGACCTCGATGAAGGTCTTCCAGTTGTAGTTGCACTCGTGCATTTCGACCTTGTCGAGCACAAAACCGGTGAAATCCAGATCAGCCCGCGGCCCCATGTCGGCCAGGTCGGCGTGGATGTCGCGGCCGTTGTCTTCAAACAGCAGTCCGTTCCATTCGCGCAGTTTGTAGTTGTTCAGGTTCAGGCAGGGGTCGGTCGCAAAATGCGGGGCGCCCAACAAGGTGCCGGCGGGCTCTGGCCCACTGCCGCTGTAAGTCCAGCGGTGCAGCGGACAAACGATGTTGCCGGCCGCCACACCTTGATGCGGCGTGTTGACCGAGCCGCGCCCTTGCAGCATCAGCGCCTGGCGATGGCGACAGACATTCGAGATCAGTTCAATGCCAGTGGGCGTGCGCACCAAGGCGCGCCCCTGGGCCTCTTGGGCCAAGGTGGCATAGTCGCCCACATTGGGCACACTCAAGGCGTGCCCCACATAGCGGGGCCCGCGCTGAAAAATATTTTGCAGTTCGCGCTGGTAAAGCGCTTCGTCAAAATAGCTTGAAACTGGTAGTTGGCCGGTGGCCTGCTGCAGTTGAAGACTTAAATCAGACATCGAGGTCCTGACCTAAAGACTCCCCACAGGGAGATGCGCCAATGCGCGGTAAAAAGGAAGCCGGCCAAAGCCGACACAAAGAGCATTGGATTGTACCTGCCGACCCTCATTTTGCAGAAATTAGCCTGATTTGTTCGATGGACCCCATTCAATACCGGATGGTTTATAAATACCGGTCTGGTTAGCCCCAGTCGGTGCTTTATCCCCACGGTTGTCACATCTCGCACCCCAGCGCCTAAAATCACACTTTTTTTGATCCACGGAATTACCTGCCCTATGGCCTCTGCCCCCCGCCCTGGTTTAGCTGCCCCGGCCAGTTATGAAGCCGCTCTGGAAGAGCTTGAACAGCTGGTTGCCCGGCTGGAGTCGGGCGATATGCCCCTGGAGCAGTTGCTCACCGGCTATCAACGCGGGGCTGAATTGCTCAAGTTCTGCCGTGACCGGCTGGAAGCAGTCGAAGGTCAGATCAAGGTGCTGGATCAGGGAGCGCTTAAAACGTGGACACCCGAGTGAAAACCGAATCCGCCTTTGACCTGGGTGCCTGGAGTGCCCGGCATCTTGACGGCGTCGAACGCGCGCTGGAGCGCTGGGTCACCGCCGAGGCGCCCGCCGGCGTCGACCATGGCGCGCCCGCCGAGCTAGTCGAAGCCATGCGCTACGCGGTACTGGACGGTGGCAAGCGCCTGCGTCCCCTGTTGGTGATGGCGGCCTGGGAGGCTGTGACCAGCGATCGCGTGGGGGCGGATGCCACGCGACCCGCCGTGCCTCATGAAGCAGCGCTCCGTGCGGCGTGCGCCGTTGAACTGATCCACGCCTATTCGCTGGTGCATGACGATATGCCGTGCATGGATAACGATGTGCTGCGCCGCGGCAAGCCGACGGTGCATGTGAAATTTGGCGAAGCCAGCGCCTTGCTGGCCGGTGACGCCTTGCAGGCTTTGGCTTTTGAGTTATTGACGCCGGAACTGGAAGGCATGCCGGCCGAGCGACAGGCCCGCCTGTGCCGCCTGCTGGCCCGGGCGGCTGGCAGTGCCGGTATGGCCGGCGGCCAGGCGATTGACCTGGCCAGTGTGGGCGTGTCCCTCACTGAGAGCCAGTTGCGTGACATGCACCGCCTCAAAACCGGTGCCCTGCTGCAAGCCAGCGTGATGATGGGCGCCGCTTGCGGCGATGCCTCCGCCGAAGCGCAGGCGGCGCTGAAGACGTATGGCGCGGCGATTGGTCTGGCGTTCCAGGTGGTGGACGATATTCTGGACGTCACTGCCGACTCCGCCACGCTGGGCAAGACGGCCGGCAAGGATGCTGATCAGGACAAGCCCACCTACGTGTCGGTGCTGGGGCTGGAACGCTCGGCCGCCCATGCGCAGGAATTGTTGGGGCAGGCCCTGGCCGCGCTGGCGCAGAGTGGTTTGCGCAATACCCAGGCGCTGCAGGGCTTGGCCAACATGGTGGTGAACCGTTCGTGCTGAAGCGCAAACTGGCCCGGCAATCAGGAATACTAGGGAAATAAGCTGCTAGCCCTTATGAAATAAGCGCAAGCAGCTATAAAAAATATAGCATATGTCAAACAAGTTGTACCCGCTGCTGCAAACCATCAATGACCCCGCCGATCTGCGGCGCTTGCCGCGTACCCAGTTGCACGCGCTGGCCGACGAGCTGCGGGCCTATGTGCTGAGCAGCGTCTCGAAAACCGGGGGCCACCTCAGTTCCAACCTCGGCACGGTGGAACTCACGGTGGCCTTGCATTACGTCTTTAACACCCCGAATGACCGGGTGGTATGGGACGTGGGCCATCAAACCTACCCGCACAAGATACTGACCGGGCGGCGCGAGCGCATGGACTCCTTGCGTCTGCTGGGTGGGTTGAGTGGTTTTCCGCAACGCTTCGAGAGCGAATACGACGCCTTTGGCACGGCGCATTCCAGCACCTCCATTTCCGCCGCTTTGGGCATGGCGCTGGCGGCCAAAATCAAGGGTGAAGAACGCCACGCGATTGCGGTGATCGGCGATGGTGCGCTGACCGCCGGCATGGCGTTTGAGGCGCTCAACAACGCCGGCGTGGCCGACTGCAATTTGCTGGTTATCCTGAATGACAACGACATGAGCATCAGCCCGCCGGTGGGCGCGCTGAACCGCTATCTGGCCAAACTCATGAGCGGTCAGTTTTATGCCGCCGCCAAGAACGCCGGCAAGACCGTGCTCAAAGGCGCGCCGCCCCTGTTTGAGCTGGCCAAGCGCATTGAGGAAACGGCCAAAGGCATGGTGGTGCCCGCCACCCTGTTCGAGAAGTTCGGCTTCAACTACATCGGCCCCATCGACGGCCATGACCTGGATTCACTGATTCCGACACTGGAAAACATCAAGCACCTCAAAGGTCCGCAGTTTCTGCATGTGGTCACCAAAAAAGGGCAGGGCTACAAACTGGCCGAAGCCGACCCGGTGGCCTACCACGGCCCCGGCAAGTTTGACCCGGCGATTGGTCTGCAAAAGCCGACAACGCCGGCCAAGACAACTTTTACCCAGGTATTTGGCCAGTGGCTGTGCGACATGGCCGCCCATGACCCGCGGCTGGTTGGCATCACGCCCGCCATGCGCGAGGGCTCGGGCATGGTGGAGTTTGAAAAACGTTTTCCGGCGCGTTATTTTGATGTCGGCATTGCCGAGCAGCACGCCGTGACGTTTGCCGCGGGACTGGCCTGCGAAGGCCTGAAGCCGGTGGTGGCGATTTACTCCACCTTCCTGCAGCGCGCCTATGACCAGCTGATTCACGACGTTGCCATTCAGAACCTGCCGGTCGTGTTTGCGCTGGACCGTGCCGGCTTGGTGGGGGCCGATGGCGCCACCCATGCCGGGGCCTACGACATTCCTTTCTTGCGCTGCATTCCCAACGTCAGTGTGGCGTGTCCAGCGGATGAGAATGAATGCCGCCAGCTGCTCTCCACTGCGTTTGAGCAGGATCACCCGGTGGCCGTGCGCTACCCGCGCGGCGCTGGTGCCGGCGTGCCGGTGCAGGCGGGTTTGGAAGCGCTGCCTTTTGGCAAGGGTGAAATCAAGCGCGCCGGCAAAGGCGTCGCCATCCTGGCCTTTGGCACACTGCTTTATCCCGCGCTGGAAGTGGCGGACAAGCTCAATGCCACCGTCGTCAATATGCGCTGGGCGAAACCGCTGGACACCGAACTGCTGCTCAAAGTGGCGGCCGAACACGAAGGCCTCGTCACGCTGGAAGAGGGCGCCATCATGGGGGGTGCTGGCAGTGCCGTCAGCGAAGCGCTGCACGCGGCCGGGGTGGTCAAGCCACTGCTGCAACTGGGCTTGCAGGATGAATTCATCGAGCATGGTGACCCCATCAAATTATTGGCTCTGCAAGGTCTTGATACCGCCGGTATTCAGGCCGCCGTGGTCAAACGGTTTGCGGCGCTGCTGGAGTCCGGGCGCCCCGCACTCAAAGTGGTGGCCTGAAGCGGGCTCACGCCCTCCGTCCAGCAAGGGAAAACCCCCCGCATTGCGGGTCGCGCACATCCTACAATCCGCGGTGACTCTTATCGGTCATCGTTGTGCGTATCCGCATGGCGAGATGTTCAATCAATAACTCCAGGAGTGAACTCAATGGATCGTCGTTCCCTTATCAAGCACGCAGGTATTGCGGGCGTATTGGCTGCTGCTGCGGCCCCTGCCGTACATGCACAAGGTGCCAATGTTCGCTGGCGTCTGGCTTCCAGCTTTCCGAAATCCCTCGATACCATTTTTGGTAGCGCAGAAATGTTTGCCAAGACGGTCAAAGCGCTGTCTGGTGGCAAGTTTGAAGTGTCGGTGCATGCCGCCGGCGAACTGATGCCAGCGTTTGGCGTGGTGGATGCGATCCAGAATGGCACGGTCGAGATGGCCCAGACGGCGTCCTACTATTTCACGGGCAAGGATCCCATTTTTTCCTTCGGTTGTGCCGTGCCTTTTGGCCTGACCGCCCGCCAGATGGATGCCTGGATGGAACATGGCAATGGCCGCAAGCTGATGGACGCGTTTTACGCCAAGTACAACATCAAGAGCCGCAGTGCGGGCAACACCGGCACGCAGATGGGCGGCTGGTATCGCAAGGAAATCAAGACGCTCAATGACCTGAAAGGTCTGAAAATGCGCATGGGCGGCGGGCTTTTCGGTGAAGCCATGCAGAAGCTGGGCGTTGTGCCGCAGAACATGCCTGCCGGTGACGTGTACCAGGCACTTGAAAAAGGCACGCTTGATGCTGTCGAGTTCGTGGGTCCCTACGACGACCAGAAACTGGGCTTCAACAAAGTTGCGCCTTTCTACTACTATCCCGGCTGGTGGGAAGGTGGCGCAGAGCTTGAGTTTTTCATCAACACCAAAGCTTATGCGGCACTGTCGCCAGAATTTCAAGCGATTGTTGACGCGGCAACCGCTGTGGCCGCCCGGGACATGACGTCCAAGTACGATGCCTTCAACCCGATTGCCTTGAAGAAGCTGGTTGCCGACAAGACGCAGCTCAAGCCATTTTCGAAGGAACTCATGGACGCCGGCTTCAAGGCCTCGATGGAAGTGTTTGCGGAGCACGAAGCCAAATCACCCGAGTTCAAGAAGATTCACCAGGACATGCGTGCATTCCAGCGTGACCAGTTGTTGTGGGCGCGCTTTTCTGAGTTTCGTTACGACAGCTACATGACCACCGTCAAGCTGTAATCGGTTCTTTTCGCGTTTTTAAAACGGCCTCGCTTTGCGGGGCTTTTTTTTTGTCGGTTGATTTGTTGGCCATGAAACAGACAATAAAAAAGCCCCGCAGATGCTGCGGGGCTTGCGCCGGTTTGCCGCAAACAGGAGCGCGGCAGACAAGGCGTTATTTCTTTTTCATCGACTCCTGAAGCGCCTTCAGCGGGTCGTCCTCGGCGGGAGGGGTGTCGATGCTTTCTGCCGGTGCCGGGCCGGTTGCTGCATCTGGCGTGCCATCGAACGGATTTTCTTGACCGATCGAGTCCGGCATGCTGGCTTCCATTTCGATGCGGACCTTGTCCAGGTCAAACACTTCCTTTTTGTCCAGACCGCTTGAGACGATGCCCGGGAAGGCAATGATCAGGCCGACCATGATGATCTGGATGATCACGAAGGGCACGGCGCCCCAGTAGATCTGCATGGTGGTGACCGGCTGGATCAGCTTCTTGGTGAGCTTGTCAGTGTAGGCCTTGGCGGGGGCGACGCTGCGCAGGAAGAACAGGGCAAAGCCAAACGGTGGATGCATGAACGACGTCTGCATGTTCACGCCCAGCAAGACGCCGAACCAGATCAGGTCGATCCCCATCTTCTCGGCCACCGGTGCCAGCAAGGGCACGACGATGAAAGAGAGCTCAAAGAAGTCCAGGAAAAACGCCAGGAAGAAAATCAGCAGATTGACCACAATCAGGAAACCCACCTGTCCGCCGGGGACCGAGGTCAACAGGTGTTCCACCCATTTACCGCCGTCAACCCCTTGAAACACCAAGCTGAAGACGGTAGAGCCGACCAGGATGAATACCACAAAACTCGACAGCTTGGTGGTCGCGGTCAGGGCCTGTTTCAGTAGTTTGATGCTCAAACGGCCCCGGCTCATGGCCATGATCAAAGCGCCCATGGCGCCCATGGCACCGCCTTCGGTAGGCGTTGCCACCCCCAGGAAAATGGTGCCCAGCACCAGAAAGATCAGCAGCAGCGGGGGAATCAGCACAAAGGTGACGCGCTCCGCCATGCGTGACAACAGGCCCAACCGGGTCGCCTTGTTGATCAGCGCCATCACAAACGCCAGCGTCACGCCAACGCACAGCGACACCACGATGGTTTCATCGGTGGCCACGGTCAGGACTTCTTCACCCTTGAACCAGCTCACGACCTGGGCGTAGTGTTGTCCCAGGTACAGCGCCACCGCGGTGGAGACGATGGTCAGAATCAGCAGCGAGCGCAGGCCACTTTTGCCATTGTCTTCACGGATGGTGCGTGCTTCGGGCGGCAAGGCCGGCACCCAGGCTGGGCGAATGAAGGTCAGTAGCACCACATAGCCGACATAGAGGGCGGTCAGGGCAAAGCCGGGGATGAAGGCGCCTTTGTACATTTCACCCACGCTACGACCCAGTTGGTCGGCCAGAATAATCAGCACCAGCGAGGGCGGAATGATCTGGGCCAGCGTGCCCGAGGCCGCAATGACACCGGAGGCGACCCGGCGGTCATAGCCATAGCGCAGCATGATGGGCAGCGAAATCAAGCCCATCGAAATGACGGAGGCTGCCACCACCCCGGTGGTCGCGGCCAGCAAGGCACCAACAAAAATAACGGCAAAGGCCAAGCCGCCACGCAGCGGGCCAAACAGCTGGCCGATGGTGTCGAGTAAATCCTCGGCCATGCCACTGCGCTCCAATATCAGCCCCATCAGCGTGAAGAACGGAATGGCCAAGAGCGTGTCGTTTTGCATGATGCCGAAGATGCGCAGCGGCAGGGCCTGCATCAGCGCTTCGGGCAAGAGGCCCAACTCAATCCCGACAAAGCCGAAAAACAGGCCGCAGGCACCCAGGCTGAACGCCACCGGAAAACCCATCAGCAGGAAAACAATGAGTCCCCCGAACATGATGGGGGCAATGTTGTTGATTAGAAATTCCATGTGTCTCTCCGGGGTCAGGCTGCGTTGGCTTTGGCGGCTTTTTCTTCGGCCAGCTTTTGAATCGCCTCAGCCAATTCTTCTTCTGCGGTTTTCTCGACTTTTTTGTGCGTGGGGTCTTCGATCAGACCCTGCAGAAACGCCAGCCGTTTGATCAACTCGGACCAGCCCTGCAGCAGCAGCAGGCCAAAACCCAACGGAATCATGGCGTACACCGGCCAGCGCATCAGGCCGCCGGTGTTGGGGGACATCTCGCCTGACGACCAGCCCTTGAGGAAGAACGGAACACTGAACCACAGGATGGCGATACAAAAGGGTGTCAGGAAAAAAGTAAAACCGATGACGTCAATCCACGTTTGCGCCCGTTTGGACCTGTGGCTATAAATGACGTCAATCTTGACGTGTTCGCCGTTAAGCAGGGTGTAGGCAGCGGCCAGCAAAAAGGCGCCGGCAAACAGGTACCACTGCACTTCCAGATAGGCATTGGAACTCACGTTGAACACTTTGCGCACAATGGCGTTGACGGCGCTGATGACGGTGGAGGCCAGAATCAGCCAGATGACATATTTGCCAATCTGGCTGTTCAGCCAATCGACAGCTTTCGAAAATTTTAGAAGCGCGTGCATGGGGTCTCCATCTGGTGAAATTTGCAAAACAGCGACTTGCAGTGATTCCAGGGAATGGACTGCAGTTGAACTGTTTAATGAGATTAAGCGTAACGGGTTGTGGCTAAGAAAAACATGACGGTCTCATGCGTTTAGCCTAGGGTAAACACTGATGAACACCCCCATAACAAGGTCTTGGCAGTGCTTGGCGGACGCAATAATCAAAGCCCTAAATTATGCTTCATACAACATCCCCTTCCATCGACTCGCCTGAGATGCGGCGGGCCGGCCCGGATCTTTTGTCGCTGGCTCTGATGGACGCGCGCAACCACACGCTGCATTTGATCGGTCAGTACGAAAAAGCCTTGGGTGCGGCCCATTTTGAAGTGCCCTGCGTGGCGGAACTCAACCCGCCCTTGTGGGAGCTCGGTCATATTGGCTGGTTTCAGGAATGGTGGCTGGGGCGCAACCTGCAACGCCACCTTGGACGAGGCTGCGATCCGTCCGCGACGCGGCTGGCGTCGCTGGAGCCGCACGCTGATCGTTGGTGGCATTCGGGCCAGGTGGCGCATGACAGCCGGTGGACACTGGACTTGCCCGACCTGGCCAATATCAAGACTTACCTGCTCAATACACTCGAGAGCAGCCTTGAGTTGCTGGAGAAGGCGCCGGAGGAGGACGATGCCCTGTATTTTTACCGGCTGGCCCTGTTTCATGAGGACATGCATGGCGAGGCCTTGATTTATATGGCGCAGACGCTGGGCCTACCGCTGGGGCTGAGTTTGCCCGGCCCGGGGCCGGTGCGTGAACCCTTGCTGCTTGCGGCCACGCGTTGGCTGTTGGGCCTGGCAGCCGGACAGGGCGGCTTTACTTTTGACAACGAGCGCCTGGCGCATGAGGTCGCCGTGCCCGAGTTTGAGATTGATGCCCAGGTGGTGACCTGGGCGCAGTTTGTCGAGTTTGTGGACGATGGCGGCTACGATCGCGCCGAGTTGTGGCAGCCGCTGGGCTGGCAGTGGGTGCAGAACAAGGCGGCCGGCGAAGGTCGCCGGGGCCCGCGCTACGTGGATCAGATCGGCGTGGCCAGTGGCGCTGTGATGCAGACGCGGTTTGGTACGCTGCAGCGCATGCTGGGTGGTCAGCCCGTCATGCATGTGACTTGGTGGGAGGCGGACGCCTGGTGTCGCTGGGCCGGCCGGCGCTTACCGGCCGAGGTCGAGTGGGAGGTGGCGGCACACAACGCGGCACGGCGTGGCTTCCGCTGGGGCGAGGTCTGGGAATGGACCGGCACCAGCTTTCACGCCTACCCCGGGTTTATCGCCGATCCGTACCGCGACTACTCCGAGCCGTGGTTTGGCACGCACAAGGTGTTGCGCGGCGCCTCGTTTGCCACCCGCGCCCGCATGAAACACCCGAAGTACCGCAACTTCTACCTGCCCGGGCGGGACGATATTTTTGCCGGTTTTCGTTCTTGTGCGCTGTGAGTCGGGTGCGGATGGTTCTGAACTTGCTATTTAAATAATAGCTGCTTGCGCATATAGGACGAGGGTTAGAGGCTGATTTTCTATAAATTTACCCCGCTCCTCGTGCCGCTCAGATCAGTTGCTGTTGCAGCGAGGCGTTGGCCAGCGGTCTCAATCGGGCGTAGTCCAGCAGCTCAGCCAGGCGCGCGCCTTTGGCCTGCCACTCATACACCACGTTTTCGGCCAGCAGTACGTAATGCCAGGGTGCACCGCCACGCTGCTCGACACTCAAGCCGTTGATGCGCTCGCACCAGGCCAGCGCGGCTTTGCGCTTGCGTTGCACGTTGGGGTGAATGGTTTGCTGCTGTGCCTTGGTTTCCACCAGATACACCGCGTCCACTGTGCGCACCAAAAAATCGGGTGAATAAAACGCGGGCAAGCCGTCGTCCTTGACGTAACGCAGCCTGGCAAAAGTGTGGCGGTTTTCGCTGATCTTGCAAAACGCCTCAATCTGCGTATCAGCCTGCGCCCAGTGGATGAAGGCGCGTTCCAGCCCGCCGTTGCGCGCCGGCCAGGCCAGCCGGGTGTAGATGCATTTACTCACCTCCACGGAATGGCTTTCGCGCATCATCAGGCGCGGTACTTCGCTCAAGCGGCGCAAATGCACCTCGGTTTGCCCTGTGACATGCTTTTGCTCCGACTCCAGCAGCGCCACGGCAAAGACCTTGGTGATGTGATCGACCACCGGTTGCAGCAGCAAGACGCGCCAGTTTTCCCCATCCAGCGGGTTGAAAGCGGCATCAAACAACTGGGTCCAGATGTAGTCGTCGAGCCAGCCGGTTAGCTCGGCGGTATTGACCTGTAAATAGGGCTTGGCCAGATGCGTCGCTACCTTGTTGCCTTTCGGCACTGGCTCGCTCAGCGCCTGGCTGATGCGCCGCGTCAGGCGGCTCAAGTATTCGTTGTAGCCACCGACGTTCATCACCGCGCCGTCCACCCGGTAGTCGCCAAACAGCGTGGCGCTTTGCAGGTCTTGCGAGATGAAGGTATCGCCCTTGCCTAATAAATCGGTGAGTTGCGTCACCGTCATCGCGGTAAAAGCGGGCAGGGCGGTCAAGTCGAGCGCCGTGTGGTCGCGCAGCTCGTCGGCCTCTTGCAGGATGAACGGGATGCCAAAGTCAAACGCCTCAAAACCCTTGCGTAACTCGGCGGCAATCACGTCGCCGGTGGCACTGGTGTCGTCCATGTTGTCACCCGTGGTGCCCGCCAGCCCTTCCTGAATCAGTTCGTTGTAAAACGATTGAAAGGCCGGGTGTTCCACGATGGACAGCACATCGAGCAAGCTGCCGGGCTCATGCCCCGCGTTGATGCGCTCGCGGTTCTCTCGTTTCAACTCGACGTATTCATCATCCCGCCACATCAGCCGCAGGCCGCGGCCAATGGTCTGCTCCAGCAAAATTTGCGCTTGCGAACTGCGCAGCGGCACGATCACGCAGATGTTGTTCACGTCGAAGCCCTCGCGCAGCATCAGCACGCTGACGATGACTTTGGGGGTGGCGTGGTGGTCGACACTGAACAGGCGTTGGCGCACCGGTGCCCAATCCTTTTCGCCCAGTTCGGCTTTTTTACCGGAATCGATCAGCATCACCTCGTCTTCATTCAAGCCTTCCTGGTCTTGCAAGAAAGTCGCTACCAGCGGTGACACCGTGGTGTCCTCGCAAACCACCAACATCTTGGGGTGGCGCGTCGGATCGATCCGGGCAAAGTCAGTTTCGAGCTTGCGCAGCTTCTTCAACCCGGCGCGCAACATCACGCGCTGACCCTCACTCAAAGCCGGGTTGCCTTGCTCATCGCGTTCGGCTTTGAACTCCAGCGGCAGCGCACCAATTTCCTTGCGCCGGTCCAGCACGATGGACTTCACCAGCCCCTGCTTCATCGCCATTTTCAAATCGAAATCCGTGACGATGTGCGGAAAATACACCTTGCGCTTGGTCTTGCCCGCGCCCACATCGTTGTACGGCGTGGCCGAAAAATCGACCTGCACAAAGCGCCGCCCCTTGGTGGCGGCAATTTTTGACAGGCTTTTTTGCCACTCCACCTCGGTGCTTTCACCCTCGCGTTTGAACTCGTGAATGTGGTGCGCCTCGTCGTTGAACACCATCAACTCGGGCAGATTCGCCAGAAACTCCAGCACATTGCCGCGTGCGTAACGGCGGTCCAGCACGTCCAGGCTGTTGCCGGTGGCGCGGCCGGGCATCAGGGGCAGCACGGCGCTGATGACGTCTTGGGGCTCCAGCGGCGCGCCCAGCGCTTCCACTTCTTCCACTTCCTCCACGCTGTCGCTGTCATTCAACAGGTGCCAGTTGGTGATGGCGATCATGCCGTTGCCGGTGGCTTTCAGGCCAATCTCGGTCTTGCTGCAGACGTTGCCACGCACGAAGGCGAACACCGGTTCGCGGTTGGCATCGGGCATGAACAGGTCGGCAAACCGGGCGATGTCAGAACTGACGAAGTCGCGCGAACCATTGCCGTTTTCAATCAGCTTGCCGCAAAACGCATCCAGCAAGCGCTCGTAAACGATCAGCCCCGGTGCCACCACCATGAACTGGCGCGTAAAGCGGGCGTCGTCAATGCCTTCGGCCAGTGCTGCCGTTTTATTGAGCAGTTGCCAGATCATCAGCGCCTGCAGCACCCAGGTTTTCCCGGTGCCGGTCGCCATCTTGAAACAATATTTAGGGTGCGCGTGTTTGGCCTGCGCCACCTCATTCAGCCGCGTGCCAGTCAGCAGCGCGTCGGGTGCGCAATTTTTGTAAAGGTCCAGCAGCGTCCAGTGCTCATGGTTTTTGCCCAAAACTTCGTGCGCGACGATGGCGTTCAAAATCGCCTGTTTCTGCCCGGCGTGAAAGTTCAGCCCGCTGCGCGCCAGCACCATATCTTCGCCAAACCACCACAGCAGCAGCTCGGCCGTAGTGGGTGTTACCAGCTCCAGAATGTCGGCGGCACCGGACTCCAGGCCCAGACACAGCTGGTTGGTTTTGGCAGTGAGGCCGATGGAGAGGGCGAGTTGATTCTCTGGCTTGTGGCTCATAGCGCCCCCACCGTGGAGATGACTTCGGCCTCAAACCCAAACACATCGACCACCCGCACGCACACCTTGCGCGGGCCGGGTTTGGTGGGCGTTGTGACCACGGCCTGCGTCACCACCCGTAACGCATCGCCGTCATTGGCCGTGTTGCCCCGGTAGTCTTGCCAGACCGAGCGGAACACCTTGCCGTCGTAGTCCGGGTCCACCGCCCAATATTCGATCAGCGCCAGCGGTTCCTGGTTGATGACGGCTTGTAGCTTGAGCCGGTTGGCGTCGTCCAGATTGATGGCTTCGGGTGACAGCAGCACGTAGTTTTTGAGTTTGACGGTCAGCGTTTCCTGTTCGCCATCCGCTTGACCTGATCCGGTCGAAGGGCTGTGTTCAATCGGGTGAATCGTCAGATATTGCAGCGAAGAAAACCGTACCTGTCCGCGCAGCTTGTCGATGCCGCCTTTTTTCTTGAGCCGGTCCATCAGGTCGGGCGGAATCACCAGCACTTCAAGGCGCGAGTCGTTCAGCGCGGTGATGGTTTCACCAATCGAAGGCTCAAAGTTCCAGCCCAGCACCACCACCCGGTCCCAGCCGCCCAGCAGGTTGTCCCGCTGCGCAATGGCTTTTTTGAGCGTGGCCGCGCCCGTGAGCTTGTTGGGCGAATCTGCCAGCACCAGCGTCTTGCTGCTTTTGCCTGCGCCAAACGCCATGCCGGCGATCTGGCCCAAGTTGCGCTGCGGGTTGACTTCCGGCGGCAAGGGCAGGGCGCCGTAGAGCGACAGCACGATTTGCGATAAGTCGCCAATGCGGAAGTCACGCCCCAGCATGGCCTTGGCCGCTTCGACCTGGTAGTCGCCGATGGCTTGGTACAGAAACGGCTTGGCGTCCTGGTCAATCAGCCGCTTGCGCATGATCATGCAGGCCGGTTTGCCAAGGTCGGTGGTAATCCAGCGGCGGCCCAGTTTTTCGGCGACGGCGGCGGTGGTGCCGGAGCCGCCGAAAAAATCCATTACCAATCCATTTGATTCTGTTGAGGATCGAATCACTCGTTCCAGCAAGGCTTCTGGTTTTTGGGTCGGGTAGTCAAGCCGTTCACTGGACGTTGGACTGATCCGATTTATATCAGACCAAAAATCTGTGATGGGAGTCCCTTTCGCGTGCTTGAGAAACTTCTTTCTACTCAGTGATCGGCCGGTTGAGGAAACGACGATTTCGCCTTGCTCCCAAAGACTCTGCATCGTCGTCTCTGAGTAACGCCAGTAGCCTCTTACCCCTTGGAACTCGTAGTATGGATTTCCTTTTGCAGCCCCGCCTGGCCCATCTACTGGCATCAATCGATAGCGTTCACCGGTGGAAGCATCTGTGTACTTGTAGTCTCGATCCAGAATTGCGTCGGTGTAGGGTTCATACGGTGGATTCCAAACCCGTTGGTCACTTCGACCATAAAAAAGCAGCCCCTCGGTAACTCGTCCGAAGTGTGCTGCGCCTTGCCCCGAGTCCCCGTGGGCGTGAGAGCGTTTCCATGCAATTTCATTTACGAATTTGTCTTTGCCAAAAATGTCATCCATCACGATCTTCACGTAGTGCCCTACATGACCATCCAGATGCACATAAATCGAACCGGTGTCCGCCAGCAGTTCGCGCATCAGAATCAGCCGGGGCGTGATCATGGCGAGGTAGGAAGCGGTGCCGTCGCTCCAGGTGTCGGAGTAGGCGAACTGCTCGATGACGGTGGGCTTTTGTTCCAGCTCCATGCCGGGGAGCGTGACCTTGGTGCGGTAGTCGGCCTTACTGTCAAACGGTGGATCGATGTAGATCAAATCGACCTTGCCGCGCAGGGACGGCGTGTTTTCGTCCCCCGCCAGCAGCGCCGCCATGGCCAACAGGTTGTCGCCGTAAATCAGGCGGTTGATCCAGGCGTCATCGTGGCTGGCCTGTTGTGCCTGCCGGTTTTGCGTCGTTACCCAATCCTGCGCGGCCGAATCTTTGGCGGGCAGCACCACTTCACGGGTTTGTAGCGTCACGCGGTGGCGACTCTCCAGCCCCTCCAGGATTTTTTCAGCTTCTTTGCGGCCATTGGCCACGATGTCGGGGAGTTGTTCGAGCAGGGATTTGGGCATGGTGCGTGTTGTTGGCGGCACATCCGCCATAGAACAAGCGATATGCCTCGTTCAATCGATAGTTCAACAAAGTATTCAATCGATAGTACAACACGAAGTTTAATAAATTTGCCACTGAAATTTAATTTCAGTGGCATGAATAACAAGCTCGAATTTTCCCAACGGCTACAGGCGGCGATGGTGGCTGCTGGTCTGGAGCCGCGTCCGGGCGTGCTTTTGAATCAGTTCAATGCCAATTACTGGGGGCGCTCGGTCAGTTTTCAGGCTGTGTCGCGCTGGCTGCGGGGTGAAGCGATTCCCGAACAGGACAAACTTCTGGTGTTGGCTGGCATTCTCAAGATTGAGCCCGAGGTGTTGCGTTTTGGTGAGGCCGTTCGGCAATCGGTGCTGCAGCATCGCAAGCGCTGGGATGAAGGCGTTGGCTACCTGGAGCGTGAAACTTTCGACGCCTTCCTCAA
This sequence comes from Rhodoferax sp., assembly GCF_012927445.1. GTDB lineage: Bacteria > Pseudomonadota > Gammaproteobacteria > Burkholderiales > Burkholderiaceae_C > Rhodoferax. The sequence continues at coordinate 335,130 of NZ_JABBPD010000004.1, read as the reverse complement.
GCTGCCAGCGCCCCAGCGCAAACTCATCCGCGAAATCATCCTGACTTTCGCCAAGGTGCATGGTGACACGACACCGCCCGCGTCAGAATGAGTTGCAGATTCCGTTTTACGGAATCCATTTTTCAGATTAAAATTCCTCCATGATCCGTTCTTTCACCTGTGCCGACACCGAGGCCTTGTTCAATAGTCAAGTGGTTGGCCGGTTCAGAAACATTGAACGGGTAGCGCGGCGCAAGTTGCTGCAACTGCATGCTGCTACCGAATTGAACAGTTTGCGCATTCCACCGGGCAACCTGCTGGAAGCGTTGAAGGGAAACCGCAAGGGCCAGCACAGCATTCGCATCAATGACCAATGGCGTCTGTGCTTTGTCTGGCATGACGACGGTGCGTATCGTGTGGAAATTGTGGATTACCACTGAGTCGGATCTGGAGGCCCAACATGACACAAAAATTACTTGACGAAATTCACCCTGGCGAAATCCTGCTGGAGGAGTTCATGAAGCCGCTGGGTATTACGGCCCGTCAACTTGCGGCCGACATGGACGTGCCGCCCAGCCGCATCAGCGATATCGTGAATGGGGCACGGCCCATCACGGCGGACACGGCCCTGCGTCTGGGCCTGTTTTTCAGCATGGAGCCGCGTTACTGGCTGAACCTGCAAACCGAGTACGACATGCGCATGGTGACGCGCGAGAGCCGCGACAAGATCGCGCCGCGCATCCGGGTTTTTCAGCCTGCGGTGTCTTGAAGTTTTTTGCTATTAAATACATAGCTTCTTGCTCAAGAAGGACGGTCGGTAGAGCCTATTTACCTTCGCCTTCCCGGTTCAACTCAACCAACTCCGCTTCGCTGAACACCCGTGAGCGTGTGTGAAACGCCTTGCCCTCCGGCCCTTCGAGCGAGAAGGTGCCGCCAACGCCTTCGATCACGTCGATGATGAGTTGGGTGTGCTTCCAGTAGGCATATTGCGACTTGCCAATGTAGAACGGACAGCCGCCGATGTCACCCAGATAAACATCGCCCGCACCCATGGTGATTTCACCGGGCAGGTAGCAATTGGCGGCGCTGTTGTCGCAGCAGCCACCGGACTGGTGGAACATCAGTGCACCGTGTTTGCGCTTGAGGAACTCGACGAGTTCAAGCGCCGCCGCAGTCGCAATGACTTTGTCAACCATGGTTGTCTCCGGTTCAAAAGAAACTTTGTTGGCGTTCGCAACGCAATCACCCAACGGGGCGTCCACTTCATACTGGCGTACCAGAAATCGGCGGCCGTCCCGTCGGGTTACCGCGTTGCGTGCTTGGCTAACTTGGCGTCTTTTTTAGAAGAAACCGAGTTTGCTTTCACTGTAGCTGACCAGCAAATTTTTGGTTTGCTGGTAGTGGTTCAACATCATCTTGTGGTTTTCACGACCGACACCGGACTCTTTGTAGCCGCCAAAAGCCGCGTGGGCCGGGTAGGCGTGGTAGCAGTTGGTCCAGACGCGACCGGCCTTGATGGCGCGGCCCATGCGGTAGGCCACATTGCCGTTGCGGCTCCAGACACCGGCGCCCAGGCCGTACAGCGTGTCGTTGGCAATTGCCAGGGCTTCGGCTTCATCCTTGAAGGTCGTCACCGCCAGCACCGGACCGAAGATTTCTTCCTGGAAAATGCGCATCTTGTTGTGGCCCTTGAACAGCGTGGGCTGCACGTAGTAGCCACCCGCCAGATCGCCGGTCAGGTGCGCTTGCTCGCCGCCAATCAGCACTTGGGCCCCTTCCTGTTTGCCCAGATCAAGGTAGGACATGATCTTGCTCATCTGCTCTTTGGAGGCCTGCGCGCCCATCATGGTGTCGGTGTCGAGCGGGTTGCCTTGCACGATGGCGGCCACGCGTTTGAGCACGCGTTCCATGAACTTGTCATAGATGGATTCTTGAATCAGGGCGCGCGAGGGGCAGGTGCAGACCTCGCCCTGGTTGAAGGCAAACAGCACCATGCCTTCGATCGCTTTGTCCAGAAAGCTGTCGTCCTTGTCCATCACATCGGCAAAGAAGATGTTGGGCGATTTACCGCCCAGTTCCAGCGTGGCCGGAATCAGGTTGTTGGCGGCGGCTTGGGCGATGACGCGGCCGGTGGAGGTGGAGCCGGTGAAGGCGATTTTGGCAATGCGCTTGCTGGTCGCCAGCGGCATGCCGGCTTCGCGGCCGTAGCCGTTGACGATGTTGAGCACGCCCGGTGGCAGCAGGTCGGCAATCAGCTCGGCCAGGATCAGAATGCTGATCGGGGTGGATTCGGCGGGCTTGAGCACCACGCAGTTGCCGGCGCCAATGGCGGGCGCCAGCTTCCAGGCCGCCATCAAAATCGGGAAGTTCCAGGGGATGATCTGGCCGACCACGCCCAGCGGTTCCTGGAAGTGATAGGCGACGGTGTCGCCGTCCAGATCGCTCAGGCCACCTTCTTGCGCACGGACGCAGCCGGCAAAGTAGCGGAAGTGATCGACGGTGAGCGGAATGTCGGCGTTGAGGGTTTCCCGGATCGGCTTGCCGTTGTCCACGGTTTCGGCGTAGGCCAGCAGTTCCAGGTTGGCTTCCAGGCGGTCGGCAATTTTCAGCAGGATGTTGGAGCGCTCGGTCGGCGAGGTTTTGCCCCAGGCGTCGGCCGCAGCGTGGGCGGCGTCCAGTGCCAGTTCCACGTCTTCGGCACCGGAACGGGCGGCCTTGGTGTAGGGCTTGCCGGTGATCGGGGTAATAACGTCAAAATACTCGCCTTTGACCGGGGCGACAAATTGGCCACCAATGAAATTGTCGTAGTGCGCCTTGAAGGCGATTTTTGCGTCGGCGGTACCGGGGGCTGCGTAGATCATGGTGTGTCCTCGTTTTTGTGCGATGGTTCAATGGGTTTCCCTTGCGGGCATGAACTACCTATCAAGTCGCGTGCCAACACCCATGAGACATAGCAGAGCCTTGATTTAAAAGACGTTTTTAAAATCAACTGAGACCCGTTGCCGTAGGTGCAACGTTGCATTCCGTGACAGCTGTCTCAAAACGAGACAACTGAGGGGCTGGCCACTATGTTCGACCTTGCATATCGCTGGTGTTTGCGTCGGTGGATACGATAGGTGCAGTTTTAATGATAAAAAGCAGACAGAAGTCTGCCCAGGAGACGACGTGCAACCCATTCAATTTGAGCCGGCTTTGCGCCAGGCGCGCTTGCATTTGCTGGAGCATGGCGACTGTCCGCCGGAAGGCGTTGACGAGCGCGTGGCCCGTTCCTGGCGGCGCAGCCTGGCGGCAGGCCTGCTGCCCGCCGGGCGTCTGCTGGAGACCGAACACGCCAGCGGCGGTGGCTTGCGCCACACGTTGGAGAGCAACCATGATCTGCTGGCGCATTCCCGGCCCGTGATGGAATACCTCTTTGAGCAGGTGCGCCACAGCCAGGGCATGGTCATTCTGGCCGACAGCCAGGGCACGCTGATGCATACCTTGGGTCACGCCGACTTTCTCGGCAAGGCCGAGCGCGTGGCGCTGGCCAACGGGGCCTCGTGGCATGAGCAGCACCGGGGCACCAATGCCATTGGCACCGCCTTGATCGAAGCCAGCGGCATCGAAATCCACGGTGCCGAACATTTTTTTGAGCGTAATGACTTTCTCACCTGCACGGCGGTGCCCATCCTGTCCGCCATGGGGCAGTTGATGGGGGTGATCGACATCTCGGGCGACCAGCGCAGCGGGCATCCGCACACGCTGGGGCTGCTGAATATGGCGGCGAGCATGATCGAAAACCGCCTGTTGACCGCCACCTGCCAGCGGCATATTCGCCTGCATCTGCACGCCTATCAGGAAGGTATTGGTAGCGTGGCCGAAGGCATCATTGCCCTGTCTATTGACGGCTGGATCGTGGGGGCCAATCGCGCCGCTCTGGCGCTGCTGCACCTCGGTGCAACCGATCTGGGTGCCACGCCACTGGCCCGCACGATGGATGTGGGCCTGGACGAACTGCTCGCGCGCCACAAGCGCCGCCCCGGTCAGGCCACGCAGGTGCGTCTGCTCGACGGCTCGACCCTTTTTGTGCAGGTGCATCTGGATGCAACGGCGCTGCCGGCAGCGCCAGCGGCGCGCGTCAATCAACTCATTTCTGCACCGGTGGATGCGCTGGCCCGCCTCGACACCGGCGACCTGCGATGGCGCAACGCGGCGGACAAGGCCCGGCGTGTCGCGGACAAGCCGATCCCCGTGTTAATTCAGGGCGAATCGGGCGTCGGCAAGGAGTTGTTTGCCCGCGCCGTGCATGAGAGCGGCCCGCGCCGCAACGGCCCGTTTGTCGCCATCAATTGCGCAGCCCTGCCGGAGAATCTGATTGAAGCGGAACTGTTCGGCTACGCACCGGGTGCCTTTACCGGCGCACGGCGCGAAGGGGGCCTGGGCCGTTTGCGCGAGGCCCATATTGGCACGCTCTTTCTGGATGAAATTGGCGACATGCCGCTGACCATGCAGACTCGCCTGTTGCGCGTCTTGCAGGAGCGTCAGGTCACTCCTTTGGGCGGCGGGCGGCCGGTGGATGTGGACTTTGCGCTGATCTGCGCTACCCATTGCAAGCTGCGCGAAATGGCCGACCAGGGGCGCTTTCGCAGCGATCTTTATTACCGCATCAACGGCCTGACCGTCCAGTTGCCGGCGCTGCGCGAGCGCACTGATTTCTCTGCACTCACCCTGCGCTTGCTGGCCAACATCAACCCCGAGCGCGGCATTCATCTGGCGCCGGATTTGCTGGCGCGCTTGAGTCAACATCCGTGGCCCGGCAACCTGCGCCAATACGCCGGTATGCTGCGCACGGCCAGCGCCATGCTGGACCCGCATGAGGACTGTATTGACTGGTCGCACTTGCCGGATGATGTGGTGGAGGAACTCACCACACCAGCGCCAACGGTCTCGGCCGTCAGCGCGCCGGGTGCCTCCCAAAACCTGGACGAACTGTCCCGCGTGACCATCCGGCAGGCGCTGGAAAGCAGTTGCGGCAACATCTCGCAAGCCGCTCGCCGCCTCGGCATCAGTCGGCAAACGCTTTACCGCAAACTCAACGACTGAGTGTGCGCAAAGACGACGACCAATAGGATTCAGCACGAATGAGCTTGTTCACCTCACTTCATTACCTTGTGGCGCTGCATCAACTCAAGCATTTCGGACGCGCGGCCGAGGCCTGTCACATCACGCAGCCGGCCTTGTCCAATGCGATCCGTGCGCTGGAGGAGGAGTTTGGTACCGCCATCGTCAAGCGGGGCCGCGCTTTTCAAAGTTTCACGCCCGAAGGTGAGCGCATATTTGTCACCGCGCAACGGATGCTGCATGAACAGGAACTGCTGCTGCAAGACCTCAAGAGCGCGGCGGATCAGCCAGTCGGTTCTTTGACGCTGGGTGCGGTACCTTCTGTGATGCCGATTGCAGCGCGGTTTGTGGGCCTGTTACAGGGGCGTCACCCAGGCCTGTCGCTTATTCTGCGGTCAATGAGTTCGCCCGAGATTGAGGCGGGCTTGGAGAATCTGTCCCTGGATCTGGCGCTCGGCTACACCGACAGACTCAAGTCGCGGGCCGCCAAAATTTCGACGATTGATCAGTACACCGAACGGTATTTTTTACTGCGTCGGGCCGCAAAACCAGCCAGGACAGGTTTGCGCATCGTGGAGCGCCCCATGTCGTGGGAAGCGGCGGCGCGATTGCCTTTGTGCCTGTTGACGCCGGAAATGCACAATCGCGCGATTGTGGACGCTGCGTTTAAGCAGGCCGACATCCGCATCAAGCCCGTTATCGAGACCAATTCAATTTTGACACTGGGTTTGAGTGTGTTGGTGGGCGACGTCAGTAGTATCTTGCCGGGGGCTCTGGTGGGTGTTCTGCGTGGTTACCCTGAATTGGAGGCTGTGCCACTCATGGGGCCGGAAGTGATGACGCCGATTGGATTCATGTTCGCCTGCACGGATCGCCCGTCGCACACGCTGCGTGCCGCCCTCGACATGGCAAGCGATCCAACGTGGCGCCAACATGTCACGGCGCATACCGGTTTGCTGGAGGCCGGGGTACCTCGCCGCAGCAGTGCCTCGTCGCGATGACCCCTCTTGAATCGATGCTGTGAATGTTGTTGCCTACATTCAAAGTCTGTATCGGGCTATGTGCAGAATAAATTTGACCGCCAGCTGAGCTCTCCTTGATACTGTCCCCAGCTCACATCAAGTGGGCATCAATATAAGGAGACAGCATGTCAATAGTATTGGATGGAGCGAGCACGTTCCTGAAAGGTCGATTGGGGGTGCTCGACAAAGAGCACATCGTTGCGGGCCCCGGTTTCAACCGCTGGCTCGTGCCACCGGCCGCCCTCGCGATTCATTTGTGCATCGGCATGGCCTACGGCTTCTCGGTGTTCTGGCTGCCACTGTCCCGGGCACTGGGCATCAAGGAAAGCATCAAGTGTGGTCCCGAGGTGGGCTTCTTCCAGGAGTTGTTTACCACCAGCTGTGACTGGAAAATTTCCACCCTGGGCTGGATGTTCACGCTGTTCTTTGTGCTGCTCGGGTCTTCTGCCTCGATCTGGGGCGGCTGGCTGGAGCGGGTCGGCCCGCGCAAAGTGGGTGTGGTCTCGGCCCTGTGCTGGAGCGGCGGCATGCTGTTCTCGGCGCTCGGCGTCTACTTCCACCAATTCTGGATGATGATTGTGGGCTCGGGGGTGATCGGCGGTGTTGGGCTCGGGCTGGGCTACATCTCGCCCGTTTCCACCTTGATCAAGTGGTTCCCGGATCATCGTGGCATGGCTGCCGGCATGGCCATTATGGGCTTTGGCGGCGGCGCCATGATTGGCTCGCCGCTGGCTGCCGATCTGATGAAATACTTTGCCTCCGCCACCGATGTCGGTGTGGCGCAGACCCTGGCGGTGATGTCCCTGGTGTACTTTGTGTTCATGATGGCCGGTGCCTTTGGCTACCGAATTCCCGAGACCGGCTGGAAGCCCAAGGGCTGGACACCGAAGCCGGCGCAGGTCAACAACGCGATGATCACCCCGCACCATGTGCATGTGAGCAAGGTTTGGGGCATTCCCCAGTTCTGGCTGATCTGGATGGTCTTGTGCATGAACGTGAGCGCCGGCATTGGCGTCATCGGTATGGCATCTCCCATGCTGCAGGAAGTGTTTGGCGGCTCCTTGATCGGGGTGGCCAAGAAGTTTGGTGAACTCGACAAAGCGCAACTGGCCGCCATCGCCGGCGTAGCCGCCGGCTTCACGGCACTGTTGAGCTTGTTCAACATTGGCGGGCGCTTCTTCTGGGCCACCATCTCCGACAAGCTGGGTCGCAAACTCACCTACGCGGTGTTCTTTATCCTCGGCGGTATTCTGTACTTCAGCATTCCTGGCAGTGCCGCGGCGGGCTCGAAGGTGCTGTTTGTGGCGGCATTTTGTGTCATTTTGAGCATGTACGGCGGCGCCTTCGCCACTGTGCCCGCCTACCTGGCCGACATCTTCGGCACCCAGATGGTGGGCGCCATTCATGGCCGCTTGCTCACCGCCTGGGCCACTGCGGGCATCGTCGGGCCGGTGGTGGTGAACTACATGCGCGAATACCAGCTCGGACTCGGTTTGCCGCGCGAGCAGGTCTACAACCAGACCATGTACATCCTGGTCGGCATGCTGGTGGTGGGTTTGATCTGCAATCTGCTGGTGCGTCCCCTGAATCCCAAGTGGTTCATGACGCCGGACGAGCTGGCCATCGAAAAACGGCTGGCGCACGAAAAAGTCAAGGCTTCGGAAGTGCATGGCGACGGCACGCATGTCCATGACAAACCCAGCAACCCCGCCTTCCTGGTGTTGGCTTGGGCGGCAGTGGGTATTCCGCTGGCGTGGGGCGTTTATCGCACCTCGCTGACAGTGGCCAAGTTCTTCTGAGGCGGGGTCAGGCCACAAAAATAAGCTTGAACGCGATCATGAAGGAGACAGCATGTCATGGAGACGGCCATCGAAAGCAACAAGAATATTGTCGGGATACTGCCGTACGCCTGTAACCGGAAACCATATTCCTGTAGTAGGAAGGCGAACATCCGTATCTCGTCGTTAAGTTAATTAGGAACAACAATGAACCACACAGTCATCCCGATTGCCGTGCAAAGCGCTTCGAAAGAGCGCAAGCGTCAGGCACCCAAAGGTCGGCGGGTTGATCCATCTGCCTTGGCCGAGGTACAAGCCCTACTGGGTGTTGAGTCGCGTCAAGCCGATTTGCTGATTGAGCACTTGCACAAGATCCAGGATCACTTTGGCCACTTGTCGGCAGCCCATCTTGCGGCTTTGGCGCAGGAAATGCGCCTAGCGCAAACTGAAGTGTACGAAGTTGCGACTTTTTACCACCATTTCGATGTGGTCAAGGAAGGCGAAGCCGTGCCAGCACCACTCACCGTGCGCGTGTGCGAAGGCCTGTCCTGCGAGATGGCGGGTGCACGCGATTTGCTGGCCAAACTCCCTGCTCTGCTGGGCCGCGAGGTGCGCGTGATTGCGGCACCGTGCATCGGTCGCTGCGAGCAGGCGCCTGCCGCCGTCGTCGGACAAAACCCGGTGCCTAACGCGAGCGTAGAGGCCGTCGTGGCCACCGTCGCCGCCAGGGCGGTGCAGCATGTGCCCGATGGCTTTATCGATTTGTCCAGCTACCAGGCTGTCGGTGGTTATGCACTGCTCCAGCAATGTATCTCGGGAGGCCGCGACGTCGAATCGGTCATCAAGACCATGGAAGACTCGGGCTTGCGTGGTCTGGGTGGTGCAGGCTTCCCGGCTGGACGCAAGTGGCGCATCGTCCGCGCCGAAGCCGGTCCACGTCTGATGGCAGTGAACATCGACGAAGGCGAACCCGGCACCTTCAAGGACCGGGTCTATCTTGAGCGCGACCCCCATCGTTTTCTTGAAGGGATGCTGATTGCCGCGTGGGCTGTCGGCATTGACAAGATCTACATCTATCTTCGCGATGAATACCACGGCTGCCGCGCCCTGCTGGAAGCCGAGCTGGCCAAGCTGCGTCTGGCGCCGCCCCTGGCCGGCATGCCGCAAATCGAGCTGCGCCGCGGCGCCGGCGCCTACATTTGCGGCGAAGAGTCGGCCATGATCGAATCGATCGAAGGCAAGCGTGGCATGCCGCGGCTGCGCCCGCCCTATGTGGCACAGGTGGGCTTGTTTGGCCGCCCCACCCTGGAACACAACTTTGAAACCCTGTTCTGTGTGCGTGAAATTCTAGAAAAAGGTGGCAGCTGGTTCACCTCACAAGGTCGCAATGGCCGCAAGGGATTGCGCTCCTTCTCGGTCTCGGGCCGGGTCAAGAACCCCGGCGTCAAACTGGCGCCGGCTGGCATCACCATCCAGGAACTCATTGACGAGCACTGCGGCGGCATGCAGGACGGACACAGCTTCTATGCCTACCTGCCGGGCGGCGCGTCGGGCGGCATTCTGCCGGCCACGATGAACGCGATCCCGCTGGACTTCGACACCTTGCAGCCCTATGGCTGCTTCATCGGCTCGGCCGCCGTGATCGTCCTGTCGGACAAGGATACGGCAGTCAATGCGGCACGTAACATGATGCAGTTTTTCAAGCACGAGTCCTGCGGTCAATGCACACCGTGCCGTGTCGGAACGGCCAAAGCAGCCAATTTGATTGACCAAGAAAAGTGGGATATTCCCTTGCTCAACGAGCTGTCAATCGTGATGCGTGACGCGTCGATTTGTGGTTTGGGTCAGGCGGCACCCAATCCGGTCGATTGTGTCGTCAAGTACTTCCCACATGAATTAGCCTAAAGGTGCAAAGGAACATCATGAACGCAATGACCAGAAATGAAGTGGTGCAACTCGATGCACCGCTCGTCACCTTCAATCTCAATGGCCGCGAAGTGCATGGTGGGGCTACAGAAACCCTGATCCAGATTGCCAAGCGCGAGGGTATTGAGATACCGCACCTGTGCTACATGGAAGGGATGATCACGGCCGGTAATTGCCGCGTCTGCATGGTCGAGATCAACGGCGAGCGCGTGCTGGCGCCGTCCTGCTGCCGCGCGCCGACACCGGGGATGACGGTTGTCACCGACAGCGAACGCGCCCTGGCCTCGCAAAAAATGGTGCTTGAGCTGTTGTTGTCCGACATGCCGGAGACCATCTATACGCGTCACAATGAGGTCGATCAGTGGGCCAAAAAGTTATCCGTCGGCAAACCCCGTTTCCAAGCGCGCAAACAGCAGGTCAAGCAAGATGCGTCGCATCCCGGCATCACGGTCAACCTCGATGCCTGCATTCAGTGCACCCGCTGCGTGCGCGCCTGCCGCGACGAGCAAGTTAATGACGTGATTGGTTTTGCGTTCCGTGGTGAAGACTCGAAAATTGTGTTCGACATGGACGATCCGATGGGGCTCTCCACCTGCGTCGCCTGCGGCGAATGCGTGCAGGCTTGCCCGACCGGTGCCTTGATGCCGGCGCGCGAGGTCGCGCTGACCGTGCCGGACAAAAAGGTTGATTCGGTTTGCCCCTACTGCGGCGTCGGCTGTCAACTGACCTACAACATCAAGGACAACAAGATTCTCTATGTGGAAGGGCGTGATGGCCCAGCCAACCACAAGCGACTGTGCGTGAAGGGGCGTTACGGTTTCGATTATGCGCATCATCCGCAGCGACTGACCAAACCGCTGATTCGGCGCGCTGATGCGCCGAAACGCGGCGATTTCACGATGGACCCCGACCGGGTGATGGATGTATTCCGCGAAGCCAGCTGGGAAGAGGCGCTGGCGTTTGCAGGTGGAGGACTCAAACAGATTCGCGATCAGCACGGCAAAAAATCGTTGGCCGGTTTCGGTTGCGCCAAGGGCAGCAATGAAGAGGCGTACCTGTTCCAGAAACTGGTTCGCATCGGCTTCGGCAGCAACAATGTCGACCACTGCACCCGTTTGTGCCATGCCTCATCGGTCGCAGCACTGCTGGAAGGCATTGGCTCCGGTGGCGTGTCGAATCCGGTGATGGATGTGATGAAGGCGGAAGTCGTCATCGTCATCGGCGCCAATCCGGCCCAGAATCACCCGGTTGGCGCGACCTGGATCAAGAACGCCGTGAAGAACGGCACCAAGCTCGTGATCTGCGATCCGCGTCGTTCGGACTTGACGCGCCTTGCGCACCGCTTCCTGCAGTTCAAGCCGGATACCGACGTTGCCTTGCTCAACGCCATGATGCACGTCATTGTGAATGAGGGTCTGGTCAACCAGGAATTCATCGACAGCCGCACCATTGGCTTTGACGACCTACGTAAAAATGTCGAAGGCTACAGTCCTGAATTGATGGCGCCGATTTGTGGCATCGACGCCGACACCATCAAATATGTTGCGCGTCTGTATGCCAGCTCCAAAGCCTCCATGATCATGTGGGGCATGGGCATATCGCAGCACATTCACGGCACCGACAATGCCCGTTGCCTGATCGCGCTATGCCTGATGACCGGGCAGATTGGCCGACCGGGCACGGGTTTGCATCCGCTGCGCGGACAAAATAATGTGCAAGGTGCGTCCGATGCCGGTTTGATTCCGATGATGTATCCGGATTATCAGCGCGTGAGCGATCCACAGGTGCAAGCCCGCTTTGCCAAGGCCTGGAACTTGCCGCTCGGCGTGCTGGACGACCAACCAGGCCTGACCGTGGTGGAGGTGTTGCATGCCATCAAAAAAGGGGAGGTTCGCGGCATGTACATCATGGGTGAGAACCCCGCCATGTCGGACCCCGATGTCACCCATGCGCGCGAAGCCCTGGCTTCACTGCAGCACCTGGTGGTGCAGGATATCTTCCTGACCGAAACCGCCTACCTGGCCGATGTAATCCTGCCCGCCACCGCCTTCCCCGAAAAGACCGGTACCTTCACCAATACCGACCGGCTGGTGCAAATGGGGCGTCAGGCCATCGATCCGCCGGGCGACGCTAGACAGGATTTGTGGATCATTCAGCAGATGGCAGCGCAGTTTGGGCTGGATTGGCACGAGCACGTGTCGCAAGTATTTGACGAGATGCGACATACGATGCCCAGCATCGGCGGCATCACGTGGGACCGGTTGGAGCGCGAGGGTGCAGTGACGTACCCCTGCCTTAAGGAAGGCGACCCCGGCTTGTCGATTGACTTTGTCGATCAGTTCCCGACGGCAACGGGACGTGCGCGCTTTGTGCCGGCCGACATCATCCCCGCGGACGAGCGCCCGGATAGCGAGTATCCGATGGTGTTGATCACAGGGCGTCAGCTTGAGCATTGGCACACTGGCAGCATGACGCGCCGCGCTACGGTTCTGGATGCAATCGAGCCGGATCCGGTGGCCTTGGTGCATCCGCTCGACCTGAATGCAATGGGTGCTAAGCCAGGTGATCTGGTGACGATCGAGTCCAGGCGCGGTACGGTGACCCTGTATGCACGGGCGGACGATAGCTCTCCGCGTGGATCGATTTTTGTGCCGTTCTGCTATTACGAGGCCGCCATTAACAAACTGACCAATGCGGCGCTTGATCCCATCGCCAAAATTCCGGAGTTCAAGTACTGCGCGATCCGGGTGTCGCTGGGCGGTACGCCACCCGTGCAGGTCAGCTACGGCGGCGGGCAGGTACTAGAGAAAATTGCAATGCAAAGCATGGTATGAAAATCCGGCCGCTCTTGTCTAGCGCCGCTGCAGAGTTGGCGCACGATGTCGAAGTCATGGATGAGCGCGGCCGACTGAAAACGATTGCGATTCCGGCTGAACGGCCCTTGACGATGTATGTCGATAAGCGCGAACTGGTGACCTTGATGACACTGGGCGGTGCGCCTGAAGCACTGACGCTGGGCTATCTGCGGAACCAGCGGCTGGTTAAATCGATTGAAGATATTGCTTCAGTACAAGTCGATTGGGAAGTGGATGCAGTCGCCGTGACTACTCGTCACGGCATTGCGGATATTGAAGAGCGCACCTCCAAGAAGGTGGTCACTACCGGCTGCGGTCAGGGTTCGGTGTTTGGTGGTCTGATGGATGAAGTCGATTCGATCGTGCTGCCGCCGGATGCGCGGTTGAAGCAATCTGTCGTGTATAAAATCGTCGACAAGATCCGTACCCAGCAGTCGACTTACAAACAGACCGGCTCGGTTCATGGCTGCGCATTGTTTGCCGCCGATGGCGAGCTGGTTTATTTTATTGAAGACGTGGGCCGCCACAACGCGGTGGACGCGATTGCCGGCAAGATGTGGCTTGATGAGATAAGCGGAGAGGACAAGATTTTCTACTCCACCGGCCGTCTGACCTCCGAAATGGTGATCAAGGGCGGGCAGATGGGTATTCCGTTCCTGCTATCGCGCTCGGGCACCACGCAGATGGGACACATGGTGGCAGAGCGAATGGGTATGTCGCTGCTGACGCGCTGCAGCGGCAAGCATTTTCTGCTGTTGACCGGCAAGGAGCGGCTGCTGTTCGAATCGCATCTGGACGACAGCGTGCTTGAGGTCGCTTGACAACGTGGTTTGCGTTACGTAGGCCAGCATGTCCGGTATTTTTACCTGTGGATTTTCAACATCAGCGACCGTCTCAACCAGATACATGCCTCCATTGGTCTGCCCCATCGTGCCATCCACTTCCGGGTGGACAGTGTGACCAATCATCACAATTTCTCGTCCTTCACTCCGCATCTTGGCGACCTCGCTGTGGATCTTGGTGACCAGCGGACAAGTCGCATCAAACACGCGCAAGCCGCGTTTGGCAGCCTCGGCTACCACTACTTTGGGGACTCCATGAGCAGAAAATATCACTATATTGCCGGACGGGACTTCGTTCAATTCTTCGATGAAAATGACGCCTTTGTTGCGCAAGTCATTGACCACATAGGCGTTATGCACGATGTCGTGGCGGACATAAATTGGTGCGCCAAATTGGGCTAAAGTTTGCTTGATAATTTCGATTGCTCGGTCAACCCCCGCGCAGAAGCCGCGCGGCTGCGCGAGCAGTATTTCTTTATCCATTTTTTTCCTTAGCATGGCAACCAAAATCTGCCCATCATTTTTACTTCAAACTTGACGATCGGCAGCGCCAACAGATCAGTAAAATCAAACTCTACCCCTGAGTGCTCACGACAATTCCTGCTTTTTCTGCCTGCTCATCCGCATGGTAAGAACTGCGCACCATCGGACCCGATGCTGCGTTCACAAAACCCATCTTGTAGGCTTCATCCTCATACATCTTGAAGGTGTCCGGGTGCACGTAGCGGCGCACCGGCATGTGGCCGCCGGACGGTTGCAGGTACTGGCCGATGGTCAACATGTTGACATCGTGCGCGCGCAGGTCGCGCATCACTTGCAGGATTTCCTCGTCGGTCTCTCCCAGCCCAACCATGAGGCCGGACTTGGTCGGTATCGCGGGATGCGCGTGCTTGAAATTTTTTAACAGGTTGAGCGAGTTTTGGAAATCCGCGCCGGGACGGGCTTCTTTGTAGAGGCGTGGCACGGTTTCGATGTTGTGGTTCAACACGTCCGGCGGCGCGGTGCTGAGGATTGCCAGCGCCAAGTCCAGCCGGCCACCAAAGTCGGGGGTCAGTATCTCGATACGCGTGTGGGGTGACAGTGCGCGGATCTGGCGGATGCAGTCGACGAAGTGGCTGGCGCCGCCGTCACGCAAATCATCGCGATCAACTGAAGTAATGACGACGTAATTGAGTTTCATCAAGGCGATGGTTTCAGCAAGCCGCTGCGGTTCGTTGGCATCCAGCGGGTCGGGGCGGCCCGTGCTGACGTTGCAGAACCGGCAGCGCCGCGTGCATTTGTCGCCCATGATCATGAAGGTCGCGGTGCCTTTGCTCCAGCATTCGCCGATGTTGGGACAGGATGCTTCTTCGCACACGGTCACCAACTGGTGGGTGCGCACGATGTCCTTGATGTCACTGAAGCGGCCTGAGGATAACGCCGCCTTGACGCGAATCCAGTTTGGCTTGGGCAGTCTTTCGGCGGCAAGGTTCTCGTCGCGCTTGGTCTTGAGGGCGCCTCTTTGCTGGTCCGGCCGAGGGTTGATCGCGGACGCGTGCGGTAACACTGACACGATATTTCTGAAGCGGATGGTTTCAATGCTCATGTTGTTGGTGTCCTGGTTAACTTCGGTACGCGCAGGGCGTTGAAATTTCAATTGAGATATTTGTATCAATCCCATCGGTTATCGCGCACTTGAATCTGGCCGTTTTCTACGCGGACAGGGAAGGTTCTGGTGGGCTCGTAAGCTGGCGCGGACAATGCCGCGCCGCTGCGGATGCAAAAGCGTGCCCCGTGCCGAGGGCAAACGATCTGGTCACCCTCGACGGTGCCGCCGGTGAGATGTCCCCCATCATGGGTGCAGACGTCTTCGATGGCGTAGTACTGGCCGTCGAGGTTGAATACGGCGATCTGCGCGTCGTCCACATTTATAACCCGCCGCTCGCCGGGCGCGAGCTCTTCGGCCCGCGTTACCGTGATCCATTCACTCATTTCAATCCTTTATTCAGAAAACTCAGATTTGGTGCACATGAAATTTTCAGCCGCCGATATAAGACATCTCAATTTTCTTCGTTCGCACAGTTTCTTCTGTGCGGATTTCAGAATATCGGTCTTCGCGCTGGTTCCAGATCAAGCCTATGGCAGAGGCGATTTTCTCGTCGCTCTTGCCCGAACGCATGAGCGTGCGCAAATCATGGCCGGACTGCGCGAACAGGCAGGTGTACAGCTTGCCCTCGGTCGAGAGTCGGGCGCGAGTGCAAGTGGAACAAAAGGCTTGCGTCACGCTGGAGATAACGCCGATTTCACCGCTGCCATCCGCATAGGCCCAGCGCTCGGCGACTTCACCGGTGTAGTTGGGTTCGGCTTCGATGAGCGGCATCTCGGCGCTGATCATGCGCACGATCTCGGCCGATGGCACGACATCGTTCATGCGCCAGCCGTTGGAGGCGCCCACGTCCATGAATTCGATGAAGCGCACGATGTGGCCGCTGCCCTTGAAGCGCCGCGCCATCGCAACGATGTCCTGATCGTTGACGCCTTTCTTCACCACCATGTTGATCTTGATGGCCGTAAAGCCCGCGTCATGCGCAGCGTCGATGCCCTTGATCACATCGGCCACCGGAAAATCAACGTCGTTCATGGCGCGAAATACAGCTTCATCGAGCGAATCGAGCGAGACGGTGACGCGTTGCAGGCCTGCAGCCTTGAGCGCCTTGGCTTTTTTGGCCAGCAGCGAGGCGTTGGTGGTGAGGGTCAGATCCAATGGTTTGCCTTCATGCGTCTTGAGGGCGGCCAGCATTTCGATCAAAACCTCGAGGTTTTTGCGTAGCAGGGGTTCGCCGCCGGTGAGGCGGATTTTATTGACACCGTGCGCAGCGAACAGGCGCGTCAGGCGCGTAATTTCCTCAAAGCTCAACAGCTCGGTTTGCGGTAAAAATTGATAGTCCTTGTCGAATATTTCCTTGGGCATGCAGTAAGTGCAGCGAAAGTTGCAGCGGTCGGTGACTGAAATGCGCAGGTCGCGCATGAGCCGGCCACGCGTGTCCGCCAGCGCGCCGACGGGGCTAAGCGCGTGCGCCGGAATGACCGGCACACGGTTGGCGGTGCGCTGGTCAACGAGGGGGATCACCTTGGCGGTCATTGGGTTTCCTTGTTATGTAGCTTGACTAATCTTCATCTGGCCCGCCATTTTTTTCGATACGGCGGGCGTATACGGTCATTTCCTTAGCAGCTTGTTTGTCGCCCTTTGCTTCGGCTACCGCAATGCCTTCGCGGTAGGCGACCAAGGCTTCGGCGGGCTGACCCGATTCGACCAGGGCGCGACCCAACAGCTTCCAGGCGGCGGAGTATTTTGGGTCCAGTAGTACCGCCTGCTTCAGGTGGTTTGCGGCGCTGACCAGGTCGTCGACCTTGAGGTATTCGCTGCCCAGGGAGAAGCGCAGAAGCGCAGTATTCTTGCCGCCAGCAAGCATTTTCTCGAAGTTTTGGATGATGGGTGTGATCATGGCTATTCCAGGTTGTGGCTGTTTCATGCGGCCGACTCGTCCTCAAATGGCCACTGCTCGCACCGGTAACCCATGTTCCAGAACATCCACTCGTAACGGCTCGTTGTGCGGAAATGGCGCCGCATGGCTGCGCGCTCGACGTCGCCGAGTTGGGCGGCGACCTCGTTCGTCGCCTCAAGCACCGCGCCGACAAGGGCGCCGAACTCGGCAGAGCCGTAGGTCCCGATCCAGCGTGCATACAGCGGATTCGGCGAACCGGCACGCGCCAGCTCTTTGCCTACCTCCCAGTAAATCCAGTAGCAGGGAAGGAGAGCAGCAAGCGCCTCATGGAAGGGCGCCCCGTACGCGACCGCGAGGAGATAGTTGTTGTACGCCAGGGTGGTTGGCGCGGGCGGGGTGGCGAGCACGGCTTGCGCGCTCAGATCGAACTCGCGGAAGAAGTCTTCGTGGAGCGTCCGCTCGACGCGAAGCGCGCCCGCTGCGTGTTCGGCCAGCATGATGATCCAGTCATCCTTCGGCGCTCGGCCCCCGGTGATCGCGAGCGCGCGGGCGAACTCACGCAGGTAGAGCGCGTCCTGGACGGCGTAGAACTCGAAGCGCTCGCGCGGCAGTGATCCGTCGGTCAGTCCTGCGATAAACGGGTGGCGCAGGATTGCTGCGTAGATCGGCTCGATCGACACCCAGAGTTCGTCCGTGAACGAGGTCTGGGGGGCCGCGAGAAGTGGCGCGCTCACGTGCTGGTTCTCCATAGATCAATCTCTTCGTCGGGCTTCATGCGGCCTTCGACCCGGTGACTTTCGATCAACTTCTGCGTTACGTTTTTACGCATGGCCGAGCACCCCTGCGGGTGGGTCCATACAACCGCTCAGAACGTGCGGATGTCCAGGAAATTTCCGGTATGTTCGTGACGTTTTCCTGCGTCGTCGTACCAACAAAGAAGATTTTCGTCCTCGTTCTCGTCCTTGGCGAGCTTATGCGCTCCGTCACAGAAAGGCTGATTCTTGGACAAGCCGCATTGGCAGAGATATTTTTCTTCGCCGCCAATAACAAGCTTATAAGGTTTACTGAGAGTGCGTTTCACCATACGTGCCATCATGATCTCCTGGGGTGTCTTGGCCACTTGGGCGTGGCGTTGCTTGCGATGTCATGCTCTGCCAACCGTGCCATCCGGCAGAGTCCAGAGTCCAGAGTCTCAAGTTGTCGTTGCCGGATTTTTTGTTGTTCAAATCATCCTTCAACACCACGGAATTATAAGAAGCTTCTATAAAACCCCGCTGTCAAAGTGGCGTGACGAATGGTTGGGATAGTGACACTGGAAAGCTGTTTTTCGGAATGACGTGACGCCCGATTTCGACCACGCTCCTGACGCCGCACAACGCCATCCTTGGTCTGATTGGCCGGATGCACCGACGACTGCCGAGAACGTACTGAAGGCACTGAAAGCCTGAGGCGGTCAATCTGATCAGCCCATGGGGATTCTGGCCGTTCACGGCCCGTCGAAAAATCGAATAGCATGACCGGCTATGACCATGACCATGACCTCCGAAGCTATCGCACACATCGCCGCACGGACGTTGGCGCATTATGAGCATCACGCAGACGAGTTCTGGCGCGGAACGCGCGATCATGACGTGAGCCAAAACATCGCCGCGCTGCTGCACTACATCGAGGCACCCCCGCCGTTTGAGCTGCTCGACTTCGGGTGCGGTCCAGGACGCGATCTCAAGACCTTCAAGGAGCTTGGACACCACCCCACTGGCCTTGAGGGCGCGGAGCGGCTTGCCACGATGGCGCGCGCCTACAGCGGCTGCGAAGTGCTGCAGCAAAATTTCCTCGAACTCAATTTGCCGGCCGCGCACTTCGACGGCGTGTTCGCCAACGCCGTGCTGTTCCATGTTCCCAGCCAGGCCTTGCCGCGGATACTAGAGGAACTGCATGCGACCCTGAAACCAGGCGGCGTACTCTTCAGCTCCAACCCCCGCGGCGATGGGCGAGAGGGCTGGAGCGGCGAGCGCTACGGCACCTTTCATGATTGGCAGGCTTGGCGCACCTATTTGTCAGCCGCAGGCTTCGTCGAACTGACGCACTACTACCGCCCCGCCGGCCTGCCGTTTGAGGCGCAGCCCTGGCTGGCCAGCGTGTGGCGCAAGCCAACGGTCTGAATGAAGCTGTCCTAAAAACTGAGGCTAGTTGAGATGCTCATTCGTACCAAGGCCCGATGCGCTCCGTGGCCCGACTCATGGCGGCCAGCGCCGGGCATCAGCCCTTCACCAGCCCACCGTCGACAATCAGATTCTGCCCCGTCACGGAGCGGGACCACGGGGAAGCGAAGAACAGCGCGGCGTCCGCGAACTCCTCCGGGGTGGTGACCCGGCGCAGCGGGGTGCCGGCCGCAATCAGGTCAAAGACCTCCTCCGGCGTGGCCGAGCTGGCATCCGTGGTGCGCAGCAGCCCGCCCGAAATCATATTCACGGTAATCCCATCCGGGCCCAGATCGTGCGCCAGCGTGCGGGTCAGCGAGAGCAGCGCCGCCTTGGCCGCGGTGTAGTCATGGTAGGGGACCACCGGGTTTTGGAAGAGGTTGGTGCCAACATTGATGATCCGCCCGAAGCCGGCCGCGCGCATTCCGGGCAGCGCCGTCTGGACGGTGTTCAAGGCGCCCCGCACTGTACCGGAAAACTGCTGATCCAGGTTCTCCCAGCTCAATGTATCCGCATGCGGCCGGGCATCCCCGTTGAAGGAGAAATCAGCGAGCGCATTGTTGATGACGGTGCTGATAGGGGAGCCGAAATGCGCAGCCGCTTCTTCGAACAGCGCAGCGACCTGCTGCGCATCACGCACATCCGCCCGGATGGCCAGCGCCCGTTCCGGGAATGCGGCGGCGGTTTCCCGGGCCGCGTCCGCACTGCCCAGATAGTTGACCACCACGCGGGCGCCTTCGCGTAGGAAAGACTGCACCAGGCGGGCCCCCAAGCCGCGGGCGCCCCCGGTGACCAACACCACCTGGTCACGAATAGGCAGGGCGGCCGACGTTAAAGCCTTGTTGTCAGTAGCGGGGAAATTTGTATTTGCCATCCATTTACTCCAAGTAAAAAGTTGGCAGGTAGGCTTGATCCGGGCCTGTGATGCGTCACCGGAGAATAGCGTGACGCCTTTGAGCGGACCTGCTTCCCTGCGCGAGGATTACCTCAATCAGGTTCAAAGGGACTTTCTCAGTCGTCCGGCCTGCAGTGCAGACCGTCCAACACCCCTAGCGAATGTGCTCTGTTGAGCACGGTACGTATTTTACTTGTGCTCAAGCGGCCTGTCGGACGCGAGTTCCACATCTTCGTGGAAACGGTTGCCGACCGGCGTGGCCGTGACGAATTCCGCGCGGATCACGAAGTCGCCGAAGCGTTCGCTGTCGTTCCGCTCGTTCGCGTACTGCACGAGCGGTGGAATCGCCTTGAAGTGTTGCGAGGCGGTACCAGTGTGACGCCTGGGTAATGTCCGGCGCAATACCCGAACCGTATTCATAAAGCTCGCCCAGACCGCGCTGCGCCATGGCTAAATGTTGTTGTGCTGCGAGCAGCATCCAAGAAAAGGCGATGGCCTCGTCCCTCATACACGCCACGGCCGTGAAGGTAGCGTATAGCCAGCAAACGTTGTGCGCAGGCAACGCCATGACTAGCGTCAGTTCGTAATACTGCAGCCGATTCTTCCCACGTAAAAAAGCCTTCTGTGCGTTGAGTTCGTCAGTCATTCTCATACCCCTATTGATCTCTTCACCACGCTTCATGCCCTATTCGACCAGGTCGATTTTCGATCAACTTCTGCGTTACGTTTTTGGTCGCGGACAGGGACTCCTGTGGGCCCTGCCCACTCACGTTTAGATATTCAATGCTCCTGTCTCCAGGATGCGCTGGTTGGCGGCGAAGACGCGTACGTCCTGCGATATCTTCATTGAACAGAAATGGGGGCCGCACATCGCGCAAAAATGCGCTGACTTGGCACCCTCCGCCGGTAGTGTTTCATCATGAAATTCGCGCGCCGTGTCCGGATCGAGACCGAGATTGAACTGGTCCTCCCAACGGAACTCGAAGCGTGCCTTGGACAAGGCGTTGTCGCGGATTTGAGCACCGGGGTGCCCCTTGGCAAGGTCGGCCGCATGGGCCGCAATCTTGTAAGTGATGACACCCGTCTTGACATCATCTTTGTTCGGCAGGCCGAGGTGCTCCTTGGGCGTGACGTAGCACAGCATGGCGGTGCCGTACCAGCCTATCATGGCCGCGCCGATGCCGGAAGTGATGTGGTCATAGCCTGGTGCAATATCGGTGGTCAGCGGCCCGAGGGTGTAGAACGGTGCTTCGTGGCACTTGTCCAACTGCAATTCCATATTTTCTTTGATCATGTGCATCGGCACGTGACCGGGCCCCTCGATCATGACTTGTACGTCGTGCTTCCATGCGATCTGGGTCAGCTCACCCAAGGTTTTTAATTCACTGAACTGCGCTTCGTCATTGGCGTCGTAGATCGAACCGGGACGCAGACCATCACCCAGACTAAAGCTGACGTCATACGCCTTCATGATCTCGCAGATGTCTTCGAAATGGGTGTACAGGAACGACTCCTGCTTATGTGCCATGCACCACTTGGCCATGATCGAGCCGCCGCGCGAAACGATTCCGGTCATGCGATTGGCACACATCGGCACATACGCGAGCAACACACCGGCGTGGATGGTGAAGTAATCCACACCCTGTTCGGCCTGCTCGATCAGCGTATCGCGGTAGATTTCCCAGGTCAGGTCTTCGGCCTTGCCGTTGACTTTTTCCAGCGCCTGGTAAATCGGCACGGTGCCGATCGGCACGGGGGAATTGCGAATGATCCATTCGCGCGTCTCGTGGATATTTTTGCCGGTGGACAGGTCCATCACATTGTCAGCACCCCAGCGGATCGCCCAGGTCAGTTTATCGACTTCCTCGCAGATGCTGGAGGTGGTGGCCGAGTTACCGATATTGGCATTGATTTTCACCAGGAAATTGCGACCGATAATCATCGGCTCGATTTCTGGATGGTTGATGTTGAGCGGGATGATGGCGCGGCCACGAGCAACTTCTTCACGCACAAACTCAGGCGTGATTTCGGCCGGGATACTAGCGCCGAATGACTGGCCTGGATGCTGGCGGCCCATTAATTCAGCCATTTTTTTGCCTGTCGGGCCGGATGTTTTTAATTCTTCCAGATACTCCTTGCGCCGCATATTTTCGCGGATTGCGACGTACTCCATCTCCGGCGTGATAATGCCTTGCCGGGCGTAGTGCATCTGCGACACATTTTTACCTGGCAATGCGCGACGCGGCTTCCGCGTGAGGTTAAAACGCATGTCGGCCAGCTTCGGGTCATTCATGCGTTCAATGCCGTAAGCCGAACTCGGGCCGGATAACTCCTCGGTGTCGCCACGATCGATAATCCATGGCGTGCGCGGCGTTTGCAGGCCGGAACTGATGTCGATGCTGACATGGGGATCGGTGTACGGTCCGGAGCAGTCATAGACAACAATCGACGGGTTCTTTTCCACGTCGTAGGGAGCGGCGGTATCCGACTGGCTGATTTCGCGCATCGCTACCTGGATATCAGGGCGCGATCCTTCGATATAGATTTTTCGGGAATTCGGCAGCGGTAGGATGGCGCGTTCATCCACCGTGGCGGTTGCGGACAGGAATTTCGGTTTGGCGTTCATTGGGTTCTCCTAGTGGGTTACGTTGAATTTTGCTTATTGATGCGGCACGGTGAAGTATTAACTTCCGTTCGGCCTGATGAGTAGTGTTCGGAGGTGCGAGACCTTCCCAGCCGAGTTCATCAGTCATTCTCATTGCTCCTACCTCGATCTTCGTGAACTGACTTTTCGATACGGCGGGCGTATACGGTCATTTCCTTGGCGGCTTGTTTGTCGCCCTTTGCTTCGGCCACCGCGATGCCTTCGCGGTAGGCGACCAAGGCGTCGGCAGGCTGGCCCGATTCGACGAGTGCGCGACCCAGCAGCTTCCAGGCGGCGGAATATTTTGGATCCAGTGCCACCGCCTGCCTCAGGTGGTTTACGGCGTTGACTGGTTCGCCGGCCTTGAGGTATTCGCTGCCCAGGGAGAAGCGCAGCAGCGTATTATCCTTACCACTGGCAAGCATTTTCTCGAAGCTCTGGATGATGGCTGTGGTCATGGGTATTCCAGGTTGTGGCTTTTCTGCCGAACCAGGTTGATCAGGCTGCCCGCCAGTACCACTTCAACTTGGCGCGGCGTCATCGGGTGTTCGGTCTCATATGTCTCATTCTGGGTCAGTGTTTGATCGATTTTCAAACCGACCTCTTCACCGAGCCTCATACCGCCTTCAACCAGGTAACTTGCAATCAAATTCTGCGCTACGTTTTTACTCATGGCCGGATACTTCTGTAGGTTTTAGTTTGGATACTCACCGTTCTTCCTCGACGTTGTAGGCAGGCAAGGTGCTGAGCCGTCCGTCTTCAACCGGGGCGCCCACCGTGAAGTGGTAGAAACTCTGCCACTCGCGCGAGGCGATGCCGAAGGCCGCATGGACCGGGTCGTCAAAGTAGCAGCCGATCCCGGTGGCGCGGATGCCCGCCTCTTCGGCTTCCAGGTAAAGCAGCTGGCCCACCATGCCGGCCTCCCAGAACAGGTTCCGGTAGAAGGCGGCGCCGTAGGTGGCCAGGCTGTCCCTGTAGTCGGCGATCATGGCCAGGCTGAAGGCGCCATCGCCGGCGATGGCCTGGCCGCAGGAGACGGTGCTCGCCAGCGCTCGACAGTCCCCTTCCTTGAGGAGATACAAGGGGAGCCCGGGTGGGCAGTCGGGCACGCGCTGCCAACAAAATTCTGAACCCATCACGGCCTTGAGAATCTCGACCTTGCCCGGATCCCGGGCGAGCGCATAGAGACCAGGGGCCAAGCCGTCGACGCGGTGGACGAAGAGCCCGAGGTGGATGCGCGGCCGCCAGGGAATCGCATCCCAAGGCATCGCTCGCCCGTCGCGTGTCGGAATCAATCGAGCGAGCATGCGGAAAAAGGCTTCCTGCGAGATCGCCGTCGAGCCATCCATCGCTACCGCGCTGCGGCGGCCAAGAATAGCCTGCTCCACAGTGAGCAGACCCTGGCGAACGGGTGTCCCGAAGAGTTCCTCCTCCGAAGGGAAGCCGGAAAAATCCTCCGTGATCGGCGCGCTTTCACAGCGTCGTGTCGCCTGCGCAACCTCATCGATCACGGGCCACTCGACGCTGTGTACTGGGCTTAGCGTGTTGGCACGGCCCTGCCAAAGTAGGCCACTGCTTTGCGCCGTTAGCGGCTTCAAGTCGGTCGCAAGCGGCATCGAAAAATCCGGTGTAATCAACACGAGGAGCTCAGCTTCCTCGCGCTCTGCCTCCGTGAAATCCTCATCGCGGTCAAGCCCAAGGAGGCTGGCAATGGTGCCATCGCTCACGCCGCCCTGGAGCACCAATCTCCAGCCGAGCGCTGCTGCTGCGATACGCAGGCTGGCCAGCGCGTGTCCGACGTCGTGCTGGCAGTAGCGGAACGCGCGCTCACCGTACTTCCAGGCTTCGCGCCAATGAACCGACGATAGCCCTACAAGAAAGGAGCCCTCAGGGAAAGACGCAACCAGCTCGGTCCACCGCTTCGCGTCGAGCGTCGCTCGCCGTTCGAGAGCGTGCTCCCTCGGCGCGTAGTGGTACACCGCTGGTGTGTCACCCAAGCCCTCGAGCGCAGGCAGCAGGGCATAGCCCTCGGTTGGATGCAGATTCCCGCTCGACGGATTGGCGCGCAACGGCCAGCGGGTCTCGCCGACTTGCTTCCATGCCGTCAACGAGAGTGCGTAGCGGAAAAACAGCGAGACCGACTCGAACGATAGCGCCGCCGGCGGCAAAGTCGCGCTCGCATAGAGCTGCCAATAGGGCAGTGGGCGGCCCGCTTTGGGCAGCGGGAGACGAACCAGGTCCGCGCCCGCGTAGCGCCGAAACGGATCGGGCTGCGTTGCCCAGTCCATATAGCCCTGCGCGGCGGCGTAGCGGTGGAAGTGGTGCTTGGTCCGCTCGTGGTAGGCGACGACCACTTCTTCGGGAGACGCATCTCCCCCGAGAAGGCCCGCTCGTTCGAGCGCACCTGGCTCCCCCGATAGGGGTGAAAGACGATGGGGTGTGATGGCAATTTTCGTCATACGGTGAAGTACTCAAAGAGTGCCTGTGCGCTCGTCACCGGCGCGTCACAGCTTCGGTTTCGGCACACGTAGGCACCGGGTAGGCCGCCTACGGTGTGTCGTCCCTGGTCGATCAGTTTTCGAAAAATCATGACGAGCAGCTCATATACGACAATCCAGCGACCTCAAAGAACTCAGACGACTTGGGCCTATAGTATTTCTCCTCCACCTCCTTCGACTGCTCGGCGTAGGGCTGCGTCATGACTTCCTGCAGCTCTCGAACTAGAGAGTAGTTCCCCGCAGTCGCTTGGCTGTACGCAGGCACAACGAACCACTCTCGCAAACTGTATTTTGGGTTGACGAGTTTCATCTGCCTAGAGAGCTCCTCACGGGAAGGGGGCTGCGCAGCATTCGCGTCGGTCGTGCTGGCGCTGACTATGAGAGATTTCCATTTTGCGAGCCACTCTGACCAGCTCTTGTCCATCCCTTCGGAGTCATCGTAGAAGCTTTTTTTGAGTGGGCCAATGTCGTCGGGTACCATTGAGAGCTCGCGGAAGAAGAGGGTGTAATCGACAGGAGTTTGCACCATGAGCGTTTCGAGCTCACTGAACAACGCCGCGTGAAAAGTGCCGAGTCCAAGTTTGGCAGCCCACATCTTCTCCATTTGCGCTTGCATCACTGTCGCAAAGCCACTTCGAATCTCGTCGAGCTGTCGCAGATAGTCCTGATGCGACGTCAGTGATGTCAGCAAGGGCCGCAACGCCGTACAAAACATGTGGAAGTTGCGTTCCGCTGCCACGGCTTGGTTCAGGAACGCGAAGTGATGTCCGCCACCCGTCCATGGCTGGTAGTGCGGGTTGAACACATCGCAGAATCCGAATGGACCGTAGTCGAGTGTGAAGCCACCGGCCGCGCAGTTGTCGCTGTTGAAGTTGCCCTGGCAGTAGCCGACGCGGATCCAGTTCGCCACAAGCGACGTCAGGCGGCTGCGGAACTCGCGCGCGAGCAACACCACTTTTTCGGCAGTGCTTAGTTTCTTGTCGATGACGTCACCGTACTCACGATCGATCAAGTGCAACACAATCTGCTCGAGCTCATCCATCGCTTTCGGGTGTTCCTTCTTGCGCGCACGGCGACCGAAGAGCTCGAGTTGACCGACCCGAATGAACGACGGTGCGACGCGCGTCGAAATGGCGACTGCCTCCGATATAAGCATGTCGGGATCCTGCGAGCGCGAGCCCTCCGAATACCACGGCCGCTTGACCTTCTCCGTTTTTGAAACGTACAAACTCAGAGACCGTGACGTTGGCACACCGAGCGCATGCATGTGCTCCTGCGCTAAGAACTCCCGGACACTTGAGCGCAGGACGGCGCGACCGTCCGCGCCGCGGCAGTATGGCGTCCGGCCGCCACCTTTTAGCTGCATTTCCCAGCGTCGACTGTTGATGACGGCCTCAAGCACGGAAACTGCGCGACCGTCGCCGTATCCGTTGCCGGTTTGGAACGGGCACTGTTGGGTGTATTCGGTGCCGAAGATGGACAATGCGTACCCACACGCCCAACCCACCTTGCGCATCGGCTTCGGAACGTGCGAGATGTCGCCGGAGAACATGCGGACGAAGTCGGCCGACTGTGCCATGCTGTCGGCGAAGCCAAGTTCGCGAAAAAAGTTTTTGCTGTGAGCGACGTACTCGGGGTCTTTGATTGGCGTGGGATTGATGGGGACATAGTGGCCCGTAAAAACTTGTCGCGGCGCGTGGTCGGCTCCGTCTGCTTTCGCGTCAGGATCGCAGTTGAGCGTGTCCATAAGCGAGTAGTTTGCCAACTTTGCAAGATCGTCGAGCGTCGCGATGGTTGGGGAGGTTTCCTGGGACAGTCGATTTGTCATAGGTCTACTCATGGCGCGGGTAGAACGGCTGCTTCCCCGCTGCGTGATCCGTCGCATCCACGATTTCCACGATTTCCGGGGCGACCCTTTTCACCATCACTTCCAAGCCCTGTCTCAGGGTCACCTGGGAGGACCCGCAGCCCTGGCAGCCGCCGCTCATGCTGATGAAAAGCTTGCCTTCACGGACCTCCACGAGCGAAATCTTCCCGCCGTGGTTCGCGATGGAGCGATTGACTTGCCCGTCCAGCAGTTGCTGAACGACCACGTCAAGCTCGGCGTCGGATCGTCCTTGTGTGCTGGAGTACGCAGCCATCTCCAGGATCGCCGGCACGCCGGTGAGCAGCTGCGCCCGGATGGCCGTCCCGATGGCCGCTTTCAGTCCCGACCACGAGGCGCCTGACTCCTTGCCGATGGTCACCACGTTTTCCACGATAAGCACATTGGCCACACCGGCGAGCGCGAACAGTCGCTCGACTAGCGGCGACCCGGCAGCCCGTTCCTTGTTGCCGAAGAAGAAGGGGCCGCCGGGATGTAAGCTGCGGCTCACGGTGAACTTGCAGGTGTCGGGGTCGGCGAGCGAAGTCTCCGCGCGGATGCTGATCGGCTGCTCCACCAGCGTCGGATTCGCAGACGTCCTATCCACAGTCATGGCGTCAGACATTTTCGACGCTCTTCGCCGCAGTGCGCTCGCCCAAAGCGCGCAGGTCGTTAAACGAATGGATACCGCTGTTATGGCCATCGTTCCAATCGAACCCGATCGCGTAGTTGCCCACGCTCACGATCTGGCGCGGGCTCACATCAGAGCGCACCGTCTTGGGATCGAGCAGCTTGCGTCCGCTCATCTCCTCGACGCAGAGGGCGCAATGGCACGACAGGCGCAGGTCGCGCACATCGAAGTCGTCGCGATGGCCATCCTCCCACAGAATAGACAAGGTACGCGGATCGCGGCGCAGGAGACCGATGGGCGTGTTGCGCGCTCCGGCAGACCGCACTGCGCCTTCCAGCCAGGCCGGCGCCCCCTCGTTGCTGTCCCACTTCCAGACAAAGGGCTTCAGCGTCGCGACCGCCGCGTGGAGCTGCTCCACCAGCGCTGCGGCGATGGTGGCGTACACCCGTGCGCTGACCGACTTCGGCAGGTCCACCATGATGGGCCTGCCCTCATCACCGCAGGTGACGACATCGGCATCGAGGGGTAAGGCGCCCAGGAACGGGACGCCGAGCTCCTGGCTCATCTGCTCGCCGCCGCCGTGACGGAAGATATCCGTGCTCTCGCCGCAGTGGGGGCAGGTGAAGGTGCGCATGTTCTCGACGATCCCAAGAATCGGGACCTGCACTTTCTCGAACATGCGCAAGCCGCGTCGGGCGATCTTGAGGCTTACGGCCTGGGGTGTCGTCACGATCACCACGCCCGACAGCGGCATGCTCTGCGCCAGCGTCAACTGGGTATCGCCGGTGCCGGGCGGCAGATCGAGAATCAGGTAGTCCAGCGGTCCCCATTGCACGCCGCCGACGAACATCTTCAGGTATTTGCCCACCATCGGCCCGCGCAAGACGGCCGGTTTGTCATCGCCGGTGAGCATGCCCATCGACACCACCTTCAGGCCGTGCCGCTCTGCCGGGATCATCCTGTTCTCCGGAGTCATCGCTGGCGGCTCACCGGTCGGAATGCCAAGCATGCCGGGGATGCTGGGGCCAAGAATGTCGGCGTCTACTATCCCGACACTCGCCCCGAGCTGCTGCAGCGCGAGCGCGAGGTTGACGCTCACCGTGGATTTTCCGACGCCGCCTTTGCCGCTGCCGACGGCGATGATGTGACGGATGCCCGGAAGTTTCTCGGGGCCGACGGCCGGCTGGGATATCGTGCCAGGCGCGTGCTGCTGGTGATTGTGGTCAGTGGTCTGCATGGCTAAGTTCCTTGTATCTTCAATTCACGGGGTAAATTGCTGCGAGCTCGGCCCCCAGAAAAACTCATCGCGAATTGGACGATTCTCGAAGTAGCACTCGAGGAGCAGTTTCGCGATCGTCACCGGCGCGTCGCAGCTCCGGTTAAAGTCATTCCTGACATTCTCCAAGCTATCGTTGCTCAGGGTGTCCGGGTCTTCAGACTGTCGACGGCATGCACCGGCGCCATGTCCCCTTTCATTAGATCGGTGATGGCGCTGTACACCAAGCGCTGGCTCTGCAGCATGTTCTTGCCGGCGAATGCGGGCGACGTGACCTCGATGGTGTAGTGGCCGCCGCCACCGTTCACTTCGGCCCGTGAATCAGGAACTTGGCGCTCGATGGCCTCGCGCAGTGCATCGATGACGGAACCTTGGAACTCAGTTGGATGGGAAGACATGTGACTCTCCTTATTAGTAGCGCGGCACTGGGATTCGATGCCGCCTTTTACACAAATGAAATTACGCCGCACGCTCCACAGCGAAAAATTCCGCGCGCAGTGCGTGGTTGGATTGCAGTGTGCCGAGCATGGATGAGGTGACGGTTTCCTCTCCCTGGGTGCGAATGCCGCGACTTTCTATGCACAGGTGGCGACAGCGAATGACTACGCCAACGGCTTGCGGTTCCAGATGCGTCATCAAGGCATTGGCAATCTGGATGGTGAGTCGCTCTTGCACTTGCAATCGATGGGCAAAGCAATCGACCAGGTGCGTCAGCTTTGACAAGCCTACTATTTTCCCGTTGGGAACATAGCCGATCGTCGCGCTGCCAAAGAAAGGCGCTAGATGGTGCTCGCAATGGCTGTATACAGGGATGCCGCGTAGCACGATGAGTTCGTTGTACTCCTGCGCCCCGTCTTCAAATACTTTTAGACATTCAGCCGGGTCTTTGGCATAGCCGGAAGTCCAGTGCTTCCAGGCTTTTGCAACGCGGGACGGTGTTTCTACCAGGCCCGCTCTATCGGGATTCTCCCCCAAGCTGATCAGGAGTCGGCGCCAGTCCTGCTCGGTAAACCCCTGTTCTGGCATCTGTGCTTTTTCTGTCGGGGTCGGCGCCTGTAAAACAGATTTCTCGATGGCTCGCGCCGTGAAATTTTGACTCATGTGATTCTTTAGTCTTATCAAGTTTTTTGCCAGTCCGGCACTAGCCCAACTAACGGTGGGAAAGTAGCCGTCGAATAGAACAGCGATTGCTAATCTAAACAGCCACGACTTCGATGTCCGGCTCTATGGTTCGAACCAAGTTCTCGATGCCTTTGAGCGTGCCGGATATCGAGCTTGGACAGGTGCCGCATGCGCCCTGGTAGTGCACGCTGAGTTGGTTGCCGGCCAGGCCAACCACATGCAGATCGCCGCCATCGCTTTTCAGATAGGGGCGTATCTGGGCATCCAGCAGCACGTTGATATGCTCAAGCCGCTCCTGATCTTCGACATTAAGGTCGGCAATGGCCGTGCGCGCTGCGAAAACTGAAGCGGCGGACTGCGTGGCCGCCGCCGGCGCGGCGCGCAATGGCACGGCAATCAGGCGCACCAGCTCCGGCCAGTCGGCGCCGCCATCCTGCGTCACGGTGAGCCAGCGATCAACGTAAAACACATTGCTCACGTGCTCAATAGCGAACAGCGTGGAGGCGAGTACATCGTCCCTGGCTTGCTCTGCGTTCTCATAGGAATGCGAAATGCCCCAGCTCAACGGCTCATGAAGCGTGAACTTCACCGCATTCGGGTTGGGGGTATCTTCGATTTCAGCAATTTTTGGCATGTTGATTCCCTCAAACTTATCCTTCTGCTGCCTGTAACAATTTTTGTAGTTCGCCTTGCTCGAACATCTCGCGCATGATGTCCGAACCACCCACAAATTCCCCCTTGATATAAAGCTGCGGAATGGTCGGCCAGTTAGCATAGGACTTGATGCCATCCCGAATTTCCGGGTCGGCCAGCACGTCTACCGTGAAGAGACTTGGTCCGCCGCATGCCCTGAGCATCTTGATCGCCGCGCCGGAGAAGCCGCACTGCGGGAACTGCGGCGTACCCTTCATGTAAAGCACGACCGGGTTGGTCGTCACTTGCTGGTTGATTCTTGTCTGCGCATCCGTCATGTTCATTCTCCAAAGTTGTTTAGTTGCCGTCATTACTGGTGAATTAGCCAGGCGTCCGGCGTGAAGCGCTGTGTACGCCACGGGAAAAATTATTTCCATCTTCATGCATCACCGATCCTCACGTGCATCGGATCATGTTCCGCCTCGGTCGATGTGCTCTCAACGGCGTTTAATGCGGCGTGCAGCGTGTGCCACGGCAAAATCGCGCATTTGACCCGCACCGGCAAGTCGGCTATCCCGGCAAACACCACCAGGCGCCCGATGTGATGGTCACTGCCCAGATCGAGCTTGCCGGTCGACATGGCGGTAAATTCGTGAATCAGTGTTTCTGCCTCGGCCCGGGTCTTGCCCTTGACGGCCACGGTCATCATTGACGCCGACGCCTTGCAGATCGCGCACGATGCACCTTGAAACGCGATGCTGTCGATGCATTCGCCACCGAGATTGAGTGCCACCTCGATGTGGTCGCCGCACAGCGGGTTGTGGCCCGCCGCATGGTGACTGGCGTGCGCGAGCGTGCCGTAATTGCGCGGCTTCCTGTTGTGGTCGAGGATGACCTCTTGATACAAGGCTCTGGGATCGGCCATTATGAAAACACTTTCTGCACGCTGCGAATGCCGGCGATCAGGGCGTCGACTTCGGCCAGGGTGTTGTAAAACGCAAACGAGGCGCGCGAGGTGGCCGGCAGCTTGTAGCGCTGCATCACCGGCTGCGCGCAATGATGTCCGGTGCGCACGGCGATGCCGTCCTGATTGAGCAGGGTCCCGATGTCGTGTGGATGCACGCCGTCAACGGTGAATGACAGCACGGCGGCCTTGCTTTTGGCGGTGCCGATAATGCGCACGCCCGGCAGCCGGACTATCTCCTCGCTGGCGTAATTGAGCAGGTCTAGTTCGTGGTCAGCAATGGCGTCCATGCCGATGGCCGACAAATAATCCACTGCGGCACCCAGTCCGATGGCGGCCGCAATGGGGGGCGTTCCGGCCTCGAATTTATGCGGAATCGTGTTGTAGGTGGTTTTTTCAAACGTCACCGACAGGATCATGTCGCCGCCGCCCTTGAAGGGTTGCATCCGCTCCAGCAACGCCGCCTTGCCGTAGAGAATGCCGATGCCGGTCGGGCCGCACAGCTTGTGCCCCGAAAATGCGTAAAAGTCGCAGTCAAGATCCTGTACATCGACCGGCATGTGCGGCACGGCCTGCGCACCATCGACCAGCACCGGCACCCCGCGCGCATGGGCAAAGGCGATCATCTGCTTGATCGGGTTGATCGTGCCCAGCGCGTTCGAGACGTGCATCACGCTGACGAATTTGGTGCGCTCGTTGAACAACTTCTCGTAGTCGTCGAGCAGCAGCTCACCCGCGTCGTTGATCGGCACCACACGAATCGTTGCGCCTTTTTCTTCGGCCAGCATCTGCCACGGCACGATGTTGGAGTGGTGCTCCATCGTGGTCAGGATAATTTCGTCGCCAGACCCTATGAACTTGCGACCGTAGCCATGCATCACCAGATTGATGGCATCGGTGGTACCGCTGGTGAAGATCACTTCGCGCTCTTCCCGCGCATGGATGAAATGCTGCAGCTTGCGACGCGCCTGCTCATACTCGTTGGTCGAGATCTCGGACAGGGCATGCACCGCACGGTTGATATTGGCGTGCTGCGTGGTCTGATAGCGCACCAGGCGATCAATGACCTGCTGCGGCATCTGGCTCGACGCCGCATTGTCGAGGTAGACCAGCGGCTTGCCGTTGACCTGCAGCCTGAGGATCGGGAAATCGGCGCGAATCCGCTCGACGTCGAGGCCTGGCGCCGCTGGTTCTTTGCGTACCATTTGAAGAGTGGTCATGGCAGGCTTGCAGTTTGTTCGAGCACCGTCTGCTCAAGTTGCTGCTTGAGCGATGCGATGGGAATGCGGTCGATGATCTCGGCGCCGAACGCATAGGTCAGCAGGTTGCGGGCAGCGGCATCGGTCAGCCCGCGGCTTTGCAGATAAAACACCTCTTCGCTGTCGAGCTGGCCAACAGTCGCCCCATGCGTGCACTTGACGTCGGAAGCAAAAATCTCCAGCTGCGGCTTGGTATCGATGTGCGCCTTGGCGGTCAACAGCAGGTTGCGGTTGGATTGCCGGGCGTCGGTACGCTGCGCGCCTTCGCGCACCATGACCTTGCCGTTGAAGACCGCATGGGCGCTGCCGCCGACGATGCATTTGTGCAGCTGGCGGCTGGTGCCGTGGGGCTGGGCATGGTCGATGCAGCTATGGGTGTCGGCCAGCTGCCTGCCGGAGATCAGCGCCAGCCCGTCGAGCGCACAGGTGGCGCCCTCGGCCGTGTGCATCACGTTCAGGTTGTAGCGCGACAGGCGCGCGCCAAGCGCGACGCTGACCGACTGATAATTGCTGGCGCGACCGAGCGACACCGCGCAGTTGGCAATATGAAACGCTTTACTGCCTTCGCGCTGAACCCGGATGTGCGTCACATGCGCATTGTCTGCCAACACGACTTCGGTGACGGCGTTGGTGAAATGGGCTTCTTCTTGCCAGCGCGGCTGGTACAACACGACGTAATCCTCGATCACGGTCACGGCGCTGCCAGCCTCGGCAAGCACCAGACAGCGCGGGGTACTCACAACCTCTTTTTGCGTCGCAATAAACAGCAAATGAACTGGCGCTGCCACCGATACGTCACGCGGCACGATGACCACTGCGGCATCGTGCAGAAATGCGGTATTTTGCGCGGCGAATGCATCGTTGGTAAAGGGTGCGTGCCGGCCGAGATGCGGCTTGATTGCCGCCGCGTGCGCAGCCATCGCTGCTGTCAGGTTGGACACCACCACGCCGCTGTGGGTACCATTTTCTGCATGGGGACTGGACAACTCCGGCGCATAGATACCATCCACAAACACCAGTCGGGTGTTCGCTTCTTCGATAAAGAAGTGAGCAGCATCGCTTGCTTCCAGATAAGTGGCACTGAGCGCTGACGCAAACGAGGTCTTGCCGAGTAGGGAAATGTCGGTAAAACGCCACTCCTCGTCACGCGTGGTGGGCAACCTCAACGCGCCCACGCGCTCGACCGCCTCCGCGCGCAGCGCCTTGAGCCACGCCAACGGGCTCGCCGTCTGCTGCGGCTGTCCTGCCAGCAGGCTTTCGAGATAGCGCCCGGCAATCACCGGCGTCAGTAGGGTGGTTTCGCTCATACAGTCTCACCCGCAGTGGTCTTGTACTCGGCGCTCACCCATTCGTAGCCGCGCGTCTCAAGCTCCAGTGCCAGCGCCTTGCCGCCGGTCTTGATGATGCGGCCGGCATCCATCACGTGCACGTAATCGGGCACGATGTAGTTCAGCAGGCGCTGATAGTGGGTCACCATCACCACCGCATTGTCTTGCGTGGTGAGCTGGTTCACACCGTGGGTCACGATTCTGAGCGCGTCAATATCAAGACCGGAATCGGTCTCGTCAAGAATGCTCAGACGGGGTTCGAGCAGCGCCATCTGCAGTATTTCGTTGCGCTTTTTTTCGCCGCCAGAAAAACCTTCGTTGACGCTGCGGTCCAGAAAATCGGGGTTCATTTCCAGCAGCTTCATCTTGTCGCGTACGAAGTCGTCAAACTCAAGCGGGTCGAGTTCTTCCTTGCCACGCTGTTTTTGAACCGTGTTGTAGGTGAGGCGCAGGAACTGACCGTTACCGACGCCGGGCACCTCGATCGGATACTGAAAGGCCAGAAAAAAACCGGCGCGCGCGCGTTCTTCGGGCTTCAGCGCCAACAGGTTCTGGCCTTCGAACAGCACGCTGCCACTGGTCACTTCATAGGCCGGATGGCCCGCGAGTACCTTGGCGAAGGTGCTCTTGCCAGAACCGTTTAGGCCCATGATGGCGTGAACTTCACCGCTCCTGACCGTGAAGTCAAGATCCTTCAGAATTTCGACGCCATTCACGCTCGCGCACAGTCCACGCACTTCGAGTAATACTTTGCTGTCTGGGTAAATCATCCGACACTTCCTTCGAGTTTGAAACTGAGGAGATTGGTCGCCTCGACCGCAAACTCCAGGGGCAATTGTTGAAATACGTCTTTGCAGAAGCCGTTGATGATCATCGACACGGCTGCCTCGGCATCGACACCGCGCTGGGCAAAATAGAACATCTGGTCTTCACCGATCTTCGAGGTTGACGCCTCGTGCTCAACCTGGGCGCTGTTGTTGAGGACCTGGATATAGGGGAAGGTGTTGGCGCCGCACTCTTCGCCAATCAGCATTGAGTCGCACTGTGAATAATTGCGCGCACCGGTGGCGCTGGCCGCAATCTTGACCAGACCCCGGTAGCTGTTGTTCGACTTGCCGGCGGAAATGCCTTTGCTGACAATCGTGCTGCGCGTATTTTTCCCAATGTGGATCATCTTGGTGCCGGTATCGGCTTGCTGGTAGTTGTTGGTCACCGCGACCGAATAAAACTCACCAACCGAGTTGTCGCCCAGCAAGACCACCGAGGGATACTTCCAGGTGATCGCTGCACCGGTCTCGACCTGGGTCCACGAAATACGCGCGTTGACACCTTTGGCCAGGCCGCGCTTGGTGACAAAGTTGTAAATACCGCCAACACCGTTTTCGTCGCCCGCATACCAGTTCTGTACCGTCGAGTATTTGATGTCGGCATTGTCGAGTGCAACCAGTTCGACCACGGCCGCATGGAGCTGATTGGTGCTGAACGCTGGCGCGGTACAACCTTCCAGGTAGGACACGGACGCCCCTTCCTCGGCGATGATCAGCGTGCGTTCGAATTGCCCTGACTCCTCGGTGTTGATACGGAAGTAGGTCGACAAATCCATCGGGCACTTGACGCCTTTGGGAATGAAGCAAAACGAGCCGTCGGTAAATACCGCCGAATTGAGCGCGGCGTAAAAGTTGTCGCCGGTTGGAACCACGGTGCCCAGATACTTCTGCACCAGCTCGGGATGCTCCAACACCGCTTCCGAC
This sequence comes from Rhodoferax sp., assembly GCF_012927445.1. GTDB lineage: Bacteria > Pseudomonadota > Gammaproteobacteria > Burkholderiales > Burkholderiaceae_C > Rhodoferax. Next base: position 299,077 of record NZ_JABBPD010000004.1, on the reverse strand, counting down.
ATGGAACAGAAGATGACGCCGACTTCGGCCAGCTTGTGTTTGTAGGTCGTGGCTACCGAGACACTGTCAAAAATCACATCGACCGCAACGCCCGCCAGCGCCATGCGCTCATGCAGCGGTACACCCAGCTTCTCGAAGGTACGCAGCAATTCAGGATCGACCTCGTCGATACTGTTTAACTTCGCTTTGATCTTGGGTGCGGCGTAATAACTGATCGCCTGATAATCGATCTTCGGGTGGTGACAATTTTGCCACTCGGGCTCCGTCATCTTGAGCCATGCCTGGTAGGACTTGAGGCGAAATTCGAGCAGCCACTCGGGCTCTTTTTTCTTGCTCGAAATCATGCGAATAATGTCTTCATTGAGGCCCTTCGGCGCGACCTCCGATTCGATGTCGGTGACGAACCCGTGCTTATAGGGTTGGTTAACCAAGTTTTGCAGTACTGCACTCATTGAACTTACCTCTGGTTATTCTCCAGACCACGCGCATACGCGGCCCCGTGACTATTTACGGCGTGGTGGTGCTTATCTTTTTTAGATTGAAGCTCTCGCCACAACCGCATTCACCTTCGGCGTTGGGGTTGTCGAACTTGAAACTTTCATTCAAACCCTCCTTGACGAAATCAAGGTGTGAGCCATCGATAAATGGCAGGCTGGCGGCGTCAACCACCAGCGTGGTGTTGTGCGACTCGAACACCTGGTCGCCAGCCAGCGCTTCGGCGGCGTAGTCAAAGGTGTAGGCAAAACCGTTACAACCGACTTTTTTTATGCCCAGGCGCAAACCGATTCCGCTGCCGTTTTTCGCCAACTGCGATTGAATTTTTTTTGCTGCTTTTTCCGTCAAAGTGATTGCCATGACTCTTTACCTTTCGACTGCGATCAGAATAGTTGACTATGTTAGTCAACAATAGATTTCAATGCCTGATTAATTTAGTCAACCATTCCGTCTCAGTGGTTATGCATCCAAACTGGGATGGCGAAAGTTGGTTCTGTCGCCTTAACGAGTTTCTGCCAGGAAGCCGACTATGCTGGCTGTGAACCAAAGGGGGTGACGCGATGCTGGAGTTGAAGGGGATGCGGTTTTCGAAGGAAATCATTCTGGTGTGTATTCGCTGGTACGCAGCCTACGCGCTCAGCTATCGCAACCTTGAGGAGATGATGTAGGAGCGCGGTGTGGTGGTCAATCATTCAACCATCAGCCGTTGGGCGATCCGGTTCCTACCCTTGCTGGAGAAAGTGTTTCGCCAGCACAAGCGCCCGGTGGGCGGTAGTTGGCGCATGGACGACACCTACATCAAAGTGGGCGGCCAGTGGAAGTACTTATACCGGGCCGTTGACAAGGCAGGCGCCACCATTGATTTCCTGCGGCGAGCCCAGCGCGACACCGCTGCAGCGACGCGGTTCTCCATCAAGGCAATGCTGCAAAACGCAGCGCCTGAGAAGATCACGATGGACAAAAGTGACGCTCACCAAGCGGCTATGGACGGGATCAACAAAGGTCGCGACCTACCTATTGAGGTGCACTAGATTAAGTACCTCAATAACATGGTCGGGCAAGATCATCGGTTCGTGAAACGCATTACCAGACCGATGCTGGGCTTCAAATCATTCCGAACTGCCAGCGAGGTCTTGGCAGACATTGAGCTGATGCACATGATCAAAAAAGGCCAGCTGAGGGCCGAAAAAGGAAAGGAACTCTCGTTCGTTGAACAGTTTTATTCATCGGCAGCATAAGAGCGCTCGGGGAAACGCGAACTTGAAAATATCGCCCAAATCTTTCATTGGCTCGGTTAATGCGGCAGAACCGTTTTTTGTGCCGTTGCACTCGTCGGGTTAGGTTGGACCGCTATTCGCTCTGACCGTTAAACCTTCGCTGCTTTATTTTCCGTTTTCTGAGACGCCCCCATATTGTCGACATCAAACCCGGAGAAACCTGGAGTCCAGAGCAGATATCTGCTCTGGTTCTTGGCTACAAGATGCTCGCGGTGAATTGGACTTGCGCGATTCACAGTGCTACACGGCAACTAAAACGACACTCAAAAAAGCACGCGACTGCGGATGGTGCCGCGTACTTCGGCGAGTTTGGTCAGCGCCATAGTGGAGTAAGCCGCATCGATGTCTATCACCACATAACCAATGTCTTTATGGGTTTGCAGGTACTGAGATGCGATGTTGATACTGTTGTCGGAAAAAATCTTGTTGATTTCCGAAAGAACGCCGGGTACGTTGTGGTGGATGTGCAGCAGGCGGTGTTTGCCGGGGTGGGCCGGCAGTGCCACCTCGGGGAAATTGACGGACGAGGTCGACGTGCCGTTGTCGCTGTACTTGACTAGTTTATTCGCCACCTCGATGCCAATGTTTTCTTGTGCCTCCATCGTCGAGCCACCGACGTGCGGGGTCAAAATCACGTTGTCCAGGCCCCGCAGCGGCGACTCGAACACTTCCTTGTTGCTGTGCGGCTCCACCGGGAAAACATCAATCGCCGCACCCAGCAGTCTTTTCTGAAGCAGCGCCTGGGCCAGCGGCTCAATCTCAACCACCGTACCGCGCGATGCATTGATCAACACGCTACCCGGCTTCATCGCCGCAATCTCAGCCTGACCGATCATCCATTGCGTGGCTTGGGTTTCAGGCACGTGCAGGCTGACCACATCGGACTCGGCCAGCAAATCATGGAGCCGGGCTACCTGCCTGGCATTGCCCAGAGGCAGCTTGGTGACCACGTCAAAAAATATGACCTTCATGCCCAGTGCCTCTGCCAGCACCGACAACTGCGTGCCGATGGAGCCATAGCCGACGATGCCCAGCGTCTTGCCTCGAATCTCAAAGGCGTTATCCGCCGACTTGAGCCAGCCACCACGGTGCGCCATTGCGCTTTTTTCAGGCACCCCCCGCATCAACAGAATCGCCTCTGCGAGTACTAGCTCAGCCACTGATCGGGTGTTGGAAAAAGGTGCGTTGAACACCGCAACCCCGTGTTCGCTGGCGGCCTGCAGATCGACCTGATTGGTGCCTATGCAAAAACAACCCACCGCCACCAGTTTGCTTGCATGGGCAAACACCTCGGCCGTCAGTTGGGTGCGGGAGCGAATTCCGACAAAATGTGCATCGGCAATTTTCGCTTTCAGATCGTCGCCAGCCAGTGCGCCAACCAAGCTTTCGATCTGTGTGTAGCCCGCCGCTTTCAACACATCGAGTGCTGACGGGTGAATGCCCTCCAACAGGAGGAACTTGATTTTTTTCTTGTCGGTCGAAGTTTTTATCATGGGGGAGTCAGTGAATTGTTGGGGTGTAACTATGAATGAAAATCGTCACGGGCGAATAATCATGCCAACTTGCCCGCAATCGCACGAGGGTTGAAATTCCACGCATCGTCAGCATCTCAAGTCCAGGCAAGCGTAGCGTTAATCAGGGCCACGTCGAGGGCCGCGAAGAGGATATTGTGCCGGTCAGTGAGTGCCCCCCCCCCACCCGGAATGACGTCACTATTCGGGTTGTAACCAATTGTCTTGAACTTCCATACCCGTTAATAAACTTCAGGTTTCCCACATGCTGACCCTGGTCTGCCAAGCCTGCGATAAGCACAGTCACCTAAGCTGTCGCGTTAGGGAAGCGCGGATCAAAATAACTTTGACCACCCAGCTGCGTAGTGATCTTGCCCCTGTTGGACGTACCTCTTAGGCAGTACGTTTTTCGGGGGCAAGGTCATAGCTCGTATTTTTTTGTTTGCGCTGCGCCAAGTTTTCCGATCAATTTTGTAATTGCGTCCTATTTTTCAGTTTCTGCGCCTGCATTGGAAGGCATCGCCACCCACTTGAAAAAGTTTTGGGATCCGCGCATGCGCCAGGCATTTCTGGCGCAGGTGGAGGGCCCTCACCATCAGGACATCAGCGAGATTGTGCTGGCTGCCGTTCATGCCCATCGCACTTTGATCGGCTAGTTGGCCGTTCAAAATTTGATCGCTTGCGTTTTCTGCTGGCGGTAGTCCCACCAGGGCAAGACCCGGCGCATGGACAGCACTTCGCCACTCTGGATGGCGGTGTAGCCCGGAATGCACGCCACCGCGTCCTGCCAGGCGGGCGTTTGCAGCAGTTGCAGCAGAGCCTGGATGCCGGGCTGCGCCAAGGCTGATTTGAGGCAGACAAGGTGGTAGCGTTCCTGGGCCAGCGGTACAAAGTCCAGTCCCGCCCGAAGCGCTGCCGCGGCAATGCCCAGTCCGGCATCCGCTAGACCTGCGGCCACGGCATGCGCCACGGCGGCATGCGAAGGCTCGGTGTGCTCATAGCCCTGAATGTCCGTCGCAGTCAACCCGGCCTGGGTGAGCAGTTCGTCCAGCACCACGCGCGTGCCGGTGCCTAATGCCCGGTTGGAAAAACGGGCGTGCCGGGTGGCAAGGTCCTGCAAGGAACTTAAGCCCAGCGGATTGCCCTTCGCCACCATCAGGCCCTGGGTGCGCTGGGCGAAACCAATGATCTTGTGCAGGCCGGGCTGCAGCAGGGGTTTGTAAGTGCGCTCGGTCAGCGTTTTAGGGCCGGTGTTTTGCAGCGTGTGAAAGCCCGCCATCACGCAGCGGCCTTCATTGAGGGCGCGAATGGCGTCCACGCTGCCGGTGAAGCGAATGTCGAGGTGAAGCCGGCTGTGCTCCTGGATCAGCGCATGCTCGCGCAGGGCGCTTAGAGCATCGTCGTGGCTGGCGTACAGCGTGACCACATGCGCGGAGTCGTCAAAGGCGACCGCAAAGCTGCGCTCCAGTTCGGCACGAAGGGCTTCAATTTGCGGTGCCAGTCGGGCTTGTGCCTGCCGTTCGGCCCACATCAGCTTGGCGCCAAATTCGGTCAGGCGCGCTGACTGGCCTTTTTCCCACACCACCAGTTCATTGCCCAGCTCTTGTTCCCAGCGCTTGAGCTCGCCCCAGACATGGCGGTAAGACAAGCCCAGCGCCCGCGCCCCGGCCGAGATCGAGCCCTGTGTGCTGACGGCCTGCAGCAGATCAATCAGGGGGTTGCGTACCAGCGCCGGGCTGCTGTCGCGCGAGAGGGTGTAGTGGAATTGGAGCCTATGCACAACGTTTCATATCGCAGGTAATTAAGTCGGTAGCTACCATACCGCAACTTATGACGTCATTCACCGATAGCGCGGCCACCGCGCTGCAACTCATCGCCTCCCTGGATCCCGGCCTGCTGGCGATTGTGGGTCGCTCCCTGGCGGTCAGTGCCACGGCCTGTGCGCTGGCCTGTGGGCTGGGTCTCGTTGCCGGCGCCTGGCTCGGGGTGGCCCGCTTTGCGGGTCGCGCTGCGGTGCTGACCTTGCTCAATACATTTTTGGCGGTGCCCTCGGTGGTGGTGGGACTGGTGATTTATTTGTTGCTGTCGCGCACCGGGCCGCTGGGGTTTTTGGGCTGGCTTTTTTCCTTCAAGGCCATGGTGCTGGCGCAGGCGGTGCTGGTGTTGCCGGTCGTCACCGCCTTGACCCGCCAGGCGGTGGAGGACGCCGAAGGCATCCATGGCGAGCAACTGCGTTCGCTCGGCGCCAAGCCGTTGATGCGCAGCCTGCTGCTGGCCTGGGACGAGCGTTACGCACTGCTCACCGTCGGCATTGCGTCGTTTGGCCGGGCGGTCTCCGAGGTGGGCGCGGTGATGATCGTGGGCGGCAATATCGACGGTTTTACCCGCGTCATGACGACCGCCATTGCGCTGGAGACCAGCAAGGGCGATTTGCCGCTGGCGTTGGGGCTGGGCCTGATCTTGCTCGGCGTGGTACTGCTGCTGAATGTGCTGATCGCCCTGGTGCGACGCTGGCGCGAGCGCTCGGAGTTGCGTGACGGCGGCCGCGATTGGCGTGACGAATCAGTGAGCCACGATGGCGCGCCTGCGGTGCCAGTACGCGCCGTGGTGATCTCTTCATGACGCCGGTGTTTCGGCTCTCCGCCGCGAGCGTGCATTTTGGCCGTCCGGCCACGGCCGTGCGCGCCTTGTCGGAGGTGACGCTGACGATCCAGCCCGGCGAGCGGGTGGCCCTGGTGGGGGCCAACGGCTGTGGCAAGAGCACGCTGTTGCGCCTGCTGCATGGTTTGGCGGCACCCACGGCGGGGCAGGTGGAATGTGAACCGGGAACGCAACAGGCCATGTTGTTTCAGCGGCCGCATCTGCTGCGCCTGTCAGTGCAGAGCAATATTGCCCTTGGGCTTTGGCTGCGCGGCACGCCGTGGGGTGAGGCGAAGGTGTTGGCGCTGGCGGCGCTGGCGCGGGTCGGCTTGGCCGAGCTGGCCCAGCGCAACGCCCGCAAGCTGTCCGGCGGGCAGCAGCAGCGCGTGGCGCTGGCGCGGGCCTGGGCTCTGAGCCCGCAGGTGTTGCTGCTGGACGAGCCCACCGCCAGCCTGGACCCCCATGCCAAGCGGGAAGTTGAAGCGCTGATTGACGAGTTTGCCAACCCGCCTTCCAGGATGACGCTGGTTTTTTCCAGCCATAACCTGGGTCAGGTCAAGCGCCTGGCCAGCCGGGTGATTTACCTGGAACACGGACGGGTGCTGGCGGATCTGCCGGTGGCCGAATTTTTTAGCGGGCCGTTGTTGCAAACGCATTACCCGGCGGCCCATTTGTTTGTCAAAGGAGAACTTGTATGAAAGAATTTATGTGTTTTAGGCCTCTAGCCCTTATTCAATATGCGCTAGTAGCTACTTTTTTAATAGCATCATCGGGTGCGCAGGCGCAATCCATCGTGGTGGCGTCCACCACCTCCACCGAGCAGTCGGGCCTGTTTTCTTATCTGCTGCCCGAGTTCAAAAAAGCCAGCGGCATTGACGTGAAAGTGGTGGCGCTGGGTACCGGTCAAGCATTGGACATGGGGCGCCGGGGTGATGCCGACGTGCTGTTTGTGCATGACCAGGTGGCTGAAGAAAAAATCGTGGCGGACGGTTTTGCCCTCAAGCGCTATCCCGTGATGTACAACGACTTTGTGCTGATCGGCCCCGCCGCCGATCCGGCCAAAACCAAGGGCCGGGACATTGTGGAAGCCCTGAAAAAGTTGTCGACCGCGAACGCCAGTTTCATTTCGCGCGGCGACAAGAGCGGCACCCACGCGGCCGAGTTGCGCTTCTGGACGCTGGCCGGCTTGTCAGATAACAAAGGCCGTGGCTACCAGGCCTGCGGTTGCGGCATGGGCCCGGCGCTCAATATGGCCTCCAGCAGCGGCGCCTATGTGCTGGCCGATCGTGGCACCTGGCTAAGTTTCAAAAATCGGGGCGATTTGACGGTGCTGGTCGAGGGCGACACCCGCTTGTTCAACCAGTACGGCGTGATGCTGGTCAACCCGGCCAAGCACCCGCATGTCAAAGCCGCAGACGGCCAGAAGTTTGTCGATTGGGTGGTGTCCGTCCCGGGACAGGCGGTGATTGCCAGCTACAAAATTGGGGGGCAGCAGCTGTTCTTTCCTAACGCCAACAAATAAACGGCAGAGGCTGGCAGCCAGCGTTTAACTGCAATTGGCGGAAGCAGCGGCATTCGCGGCCGAGAAGCCTTTGCCCCAAGAGAAGTCAAAGCCCCCCATGCCAGCGCCGAGCCGCGCGATCACTGCCGTGGGCTGTTTGCTGAGCGCTTGAACCAGTCCAGAGGGCGCCAACATGGCCAACTCCAAACCATTCACATACTTGATCAACTTCGTTTCGGCGGAAAAGACTCTGCCGTCGACCACGATGGACAACTGATCGTCTCGCCTTTTCGTCGTTGTTTCTCGTTCTGGCGGACCAAAGTTTCGGCCACTCACCAGCTTGATTGAGACCGCCGGACGGCAGGACCATTGCTTGTCGTACGAGATCAGGAAGATCGCATTCGTTTCTGGTTTTTTCGCTTGGGGCAGATGCATGGTGAACATTGCGTCACGCCCATTCGATGTCCACTGCGCTTGCGCCAGCAGGGGAAAAATCGCCACCAGTGCAACGACAAAAAAACGTTGAGCTTTGTGATTCATAAGGGCCTCCAGTACGACTCGACACGTCAAAGTCATCGCGGAGAGGGCGATCAACATTGACGAGGTCTTGCAAACAATATACAAAGATCGCGCTCCCATTCTTGTGAAATATCAAAAGATGAGTCCTCCTGTCTGCACGGTGATGTGAGCTTGCGTTTGCTGCGTCGGACCTCTGGCGAATCGCAACCGAGGCTTGTTGACGCAGGCCGTTAGTTCAATGGCCTGGACCCCGTTTGCGCTCACTGCCGTGGCGCACTATTTTCACCATCGCGCTTGCCGGGTCACTAGGGGATTACCCCAAAATCGCCACGCCCTTAATCTGCGCGTACAACGCCAGCCCGGGCGCCAGCCCCAGCGCATGGGCGGATCGGCTGGTAACGCGGGCCAGTAACGGGCAGCCGCCAGCATCCAGTGCCACCATCACTTGCCCGGGGCTGTCGGGTGACAACGCGGTGACGGTGGCGCTGAGGATATTGAGGATGCTGGTGCCGGTTTGCTGGTGCAATGTCAGGCTCACATCGCGCGCCTGGACCCGAATGCGCAGCGGCTGACCGATGTCGGCCAGTTGCTGGGGCACGATCAGGTCGCCGCCCGCAAAACTGGCCAGGGTCAGGTGGTCATCGGCATCGTGGCGGCACACGCTGGCGGTGATGACCGCACCGGCCGTGTCGCCATGCGCCAGTGGCAGATCCAGACGTGTCAGCATTTGGCCGGTGGGGCCGCTCGCCACCACGCGTCCTGCTTCGAGCAACACCAAGTGGTCGGCCAGCCGGGCCACCTCGTCGATGGCGTGACTGACGTAGAGAATGGGCAAGTCCAGTTCCGCGTGCAGTCGTTCCAGATAGGGCAGTATTTCTGCCTTGCGCCGGGCGTCCAGCGCGGCCAGCGGTTCGTCCATGAGCAGCATTTTTGGACTGGTGGCCAGGGCCCGGGCAATGGCCACGCGCTGGCGCTCGCCGCCCGACAGCTCGTGCGGCCATCGCCGGAGCAAATGGCTGATGCCGAGCAAGGGCAGGGTGTGGTCCCAGCTATTTTTGCGCTCATGAAGAGGTGTGCGTTGAAAGCCAAACTTCAGGTTGTCTTCCACCCTCAAGTGTTCAAACAGGCTAGCCTCTTGAAACACATAACCCAATGCACGTTGGTGCACGGGGCGAAACACACCTTGGGTGCTGTCCTGCCACACTTCACGCTGCACGCGCACCCGGCCCATGGCTTTCGGCTCCAGTCCGGCCAACACCCGCAGGCAGGTGGTTTTGCCGGATCCGGAAGCGCCAAATAATGCCGTGATGCCGCGCCCGGGAAGGAGCAGGTCTACGTCCAGCGTGAATCCCTTGCGTTCCAAAACGACCTGGAGCTGGAGTCCGGTTGCTTCGGCAACAGATGGGGTGATCGTTGTGTTCATACCGGGGTATTTTTGCGGCGTCCGCCGTTGTAGGTGTGCAAGGCCAGCAACACCACAAAAGAAAAGCCCAGCATCACGGCGGCCAGGCGGTGGGCATCGGTGTATTCCATGGCTTCGACATGGTCGTAGATTTGCACGGATACCACCCGCGTCACACCGGGAATATTGCCGCCGACCATCAACACCACGCCAAATTCACCCACAGTGTGCGCAAAACACATGATGGCGCCGGAGATCAGCCCCGGTTTGCACAGCGGCACCACGACGCTAAAAAACGTATCCAGTTTTGAAGCCCGCAGGCTGGCGGCCACTTCCAGCGGGCGGGTGCCCATGGCCTCCATGGCGTTCTGGATAGGCTGCACCATGAAGGGTAGAGAGTAAAACGCGGATGCCAGCACCAGGCCCCAAAAGGTGAACGGCAGCAGGCCCAGCCCCAACGATTGGGTCCACTGACCCACCGGCCCGTGCGGCCCCATCAACACCAGCAGATAGAAGCCCAGTACCGAGGGCGGCAACACCAGGGGCATGGCGACCAGCGCGCCCAGCGGTTTCTTCAGCCAGGATTGGGTTCGCGCCAGCCACCAGGCCAGCGGTGTGCCGAGCAGCAACAGCAGGAGCGTGGTGAGCGCTGCCACGCGCAACGTGAGACCGATGGCTTGCAGGTCAGAGTCTGTCAACATGCGGATGCGTGGTCAATGTGTTTTAGAGCGCGTAGCCGTAAGAGCGGATCAGGTCTTTGATGTTGCTGCTTTTGAGCAGCGTCATCAGGGCTTGTGCCGCTGGGTTGCTGGCGCCGTGCTTGAGCAGCACCGCATCTTGCTGGATGGGTCGATACAGGTTTTGCGGTATCACCCACATCGAGCCGCTTTTGAGTTGCCCACCTTCAAGCACTTGGGACATGGCGACAAAGCCGAGTTCGGCATTGCCGGTGAAGACAAAGGTGAAGGTCTGCCCAATGCTCTCGCCCTGCACCAGTTTGGGGGCCAGCGCAGCTTGCAGTCCCAGTGCCTCCATGACCTGAAGCGCCGCCGCACCGTAGGGCGCAATCTTGGGCGCTGCATAGGCCAGTTTGCGGAAGTTGCCGTTTTTCAGAACCTCACCCTTGGCATCCACCTTGGCGGCGTCGGCTGACCACAGCACCAGCTTGCCGGTAGCGTAGGTGAAGCGGCTGCCGGGCTGGGCCAGTTTGTCTTTTTCCAGCGCCGCAGGGGTGTCCGTGTTGGCGGCCAGCAGCACATCAAAGGGGGCGCCGTTGGTGATTTGGGCATACAGCTTGCCCGTGGCGCCCAGTGTGATCTTGAGTTTGTGTCCGGTCGTTTTTTCCAGAACAGCGGCGATGGCCTTGATCGGTTCGGCAAAGTTGGCGGCCACCGCCACTTGGGCCTCATCGGCCAGCACCAGGGTGTGGGCGGCAACGCCCAGCAGCAAGACGGACAGGCGGGATAAGCGCTTCAACATGGTTTATTCCTCAGTGGGATCGGGGCTGGCTGGACCTGCAAGAACGCGGCTGTCATGGGTTTGCCGGTGCTTCGCTATTCAAAAATAGAATAACGAAGTGTAGCAAACAGCAGATGGCATGGCGGTTGGAAAAATCGTCCTGCGACGCTGATGGCCGCGTGAAACAATGGCGGCATGAATATTCAAAGTCGTGCGTTGACCGAAGCGCTGGGTCACGCCATCAGTGACAAACGTCTCGAAATTTTGCGGCGAGTGGGGCAGTCGGGCTCTATTTCGCAGGCGGCGCGCGAGGCGGGTATCAGCTACAAGGCGGCCTGGCAAGCCCTTGACACGCTCTCTAATCTCAGTGGTTGGGTGCTGGTGGAGCGCACCGTGGGCGGGAGTGGTGGCGGTGGTGCCCGCGTGACGCCCCAGGGCCTGGAGCTGCTGGCGCTGGCCGATGCGCTAACCGTGGCGCGACAACAGGTTCTGGCCCAGTTTGCCGGCGGCGTGCAGTTGGCGAGTGGTTTGGGTTTGAAAACCAGTATGCGCAATCAACTGCGCAGCGAGGTGCTCCACTGCGAGCCACTGGCGCCCGATGACCCGATGGTGCTGGTCGCTTTGCGCTTGTCGAGGGGAGACACCCTGACGGCCTGCATTACCCGCGAGAGCGCGGAGTTACTGACCTTGCAGCCGGGCTTGGCCGTGTTGGTGCTGTGCAAGGCCACGGCCGTGACCGTCTGCGCGGGTGAGGTGGTGCAGCGTGCGCACGTTAACTGCCTCCAGGGTCGCGTGGCCCGCGTGTCGCGGGGGCGGGTGCGTGATGAGATCGTACTGACCTTGCCCGGTGAGTTTCAGTTGGTGGGGTTTGCGGATCATCCCAATCGCTTGCGGGCAGGCAGCAGGGTGACGGCCTGCGTTGACGAAAATGCCGTGGTGTTGGCGCTGGTTTAAGCGGGGTGTGTGAGTTGCCTTTGCTTTATTCAAGTGAGGGGTCTTTCATGCGCTTAATCATGCTTGGCGAGGGTTATCCCTAGGTCGCAAGTGCTTCAGGCGTCTAACAATGACTATGTATTTAATTTCATAGGCAAGGCACTGCATATCTCGCGTGCCACTACCCACAGGAGATATCTATGCAGAAGGTGTTGCACATCAACGCAGACAAGTGCACCGGTTGTTTGCAGTGCGAAATGGCCTGTTCGTTCGAGAACTACGGCACGTTCGCCACGGCCAAATCGCGGATCAAGGTGTTTGACTTTCACCATACCGGCAAGAAAGTACCTTACACCTGCACCCAGTGTGACGAAGCCTGGTGCCTGCATGCCTGCCCGGTTGAGGCCATCACGGTGGACAAGCTCACCGGCGCCAAGGTGGTGAACGAATCCACTTGCGTCGGCTGCAAGGTCTGCACCATTGCCTGCCCGTTTGGCACCATCAATTACGTGGCGGACACTGGCAAGGTGCAAAAGTGCGACTTGTGCGGCGGCGAGCCGGCCTGCGCCGATGCCTGCCCCACCGGCGCCATCACCTTCATTGACGCCAACTGGACCGGTCTGGGCCGGATGGCGCAATGGGCCGACAAGCTTGGCAACCAACCCGCCGCTGTTTAAGGAGCATCACCATGTCATGGGCAGGAAAAATTCTCCGCGTTGATTTGACCGCCGGCACCGTCAAGTCCGAACCGCTCAATATGGATTGGGCGCATGCTTACCTGGGCTCGCGTGGCCTCGGTTCCAAATACTTGGTGGAAGAGCTTGATGCCACCGTCGATCCGCTGTCGCCAAGCAACAAAATCATCTGGGCCACTGGCCCGCTGACCGGCACCATGGCTTCTACCGGTGGCCGCTACACGGTCATTACCAAAAGTCCGCTGACCGGCACCATCGCCTGCTCCAACTCGGGCGGCTACTGGGGCGCCGAGTTCAAGATGGCGGGCTGGGATATGGTGATTTTTGAAGGCAAAAGTGCCAAGCCGGTGTACCTCTACATCAACGACGATCTAGTGGAATTGCGCGACGCCGCTCACCTGTGGGGCAAGAGCGTGTGGCAAACCGAAGAGATGCTCAAAAAGAGCCTGCAAGACCCGCTGACGCGTGTCTCCAGCATCGGCAAGGCGGGTGAAAACGGCGTGCTGTATGCCAGCGTGGTGAACGATCTGCACCGCGCCGCCGGCCGCTCCGGTGTCGGTACGGTGATGGGCAGCAAAAACCTGAAAGCGATTGCGGTGCGCGGCACCAAGGGCGTGGGCAACATCCACAATCCCAAAGCTTTCATGAAGGTGATTGCCGAGAAGAAAAAAATCCTGGCCGACAACGCCGTCACCGGACAGGGCCTGCCCGCCTATGGCACGCAGGTGCTGATGAACGTCATCAACGAGATGGGCGCGCTGCCGACCCGCAACCACCGCGACAACGCCTTCGAGAGCGCCAAAGACATCTCGGCCGAAGCGATGGCGACACCGCGCAAGACCGATGGCAAAAAGCAGTTGGTGACGAACCAGGCCTGCTTTGGCTGCACCATTGCCTGTGGCCGCATCAGCAAGATGGATGAGAGCCATTTCACCGTGGCCAACAAGCCGCAATACTGGGGTGCCTCGGGCGGACTGGAATACGAAGCAGCCTGGGCGCTGGGTGCCGCCAACGGCGTGAAAGACCCCGAAGCCTTGCAATACGCCACCATGCTGTGCAACGAAGAAGGCATTGACCCGATCAGCTTTGGCGCCACCGTGGGTGCAGTGATGGAAATGTACGAGATGGGTGTCTTGACCAAGGCGCAGATTGGCATCGAGGCGCCGTTTGGTTCGGCCGAGGCGCTGGCCTTCTTGACCGAAGAAACCGTGTACGGACGCGGCTTCGGCAAAGAAATCGGCCAGGGCTCCAAGCGCCTTACCGCCAAGTACGGCCAGCCTGACCTGAGCATGACCAGCAAGGGCCAGGAGTTTCCGGCCTACGATGGTCGCGCCATTCAGGGCATTGGTCTGGCCTATGCCACGTCGAACCGCGGTGGCTGCCATTTGCGCGGCTACACCATTGCCTCTGAAGTGCTCGGTATTCCGGTCAAGACCGATCCGCTGGAGCACGAAGGCAAGCCCGAGTTGGTCAAGGCGTTCCAGGATGCGACGGCGGCGTTTGACTCGTCCGGCCTGTGCGTCTTCACCACCTTTGCCTGGGGCCTGGCGGATCTGGCGCCCCAACTGGCCGCGGCCTGTGGCGACCAGTACACCACTGAAGAGCTGGAAAAAATCGGTGAACGGATCTGGAACATGGAGCGCGAGTTCAACAACCGCGCCGGCTTCACCGCCAAGGACGACAGCCTGCCCAAGCGCCTGCTCACCGAAGCCTGCAAGACCGGGCCCTCCAAAGGCAAGGTCAACATGCTGGCCGAGATGATGCCCAAGTACTACGCGGTGCGCGGCTGGGACACCGAAGGCCGTCCGACAGCGGACACCAAGGCGCGTTTGGGTCTGTAAGTCAGGTCAACTAGCATTTACTTAATGAAATAGCGGTCCCTGGTGGCCGCTTTTCTATTTGGAGAAAACAACATGACCCATCACGTCATCCTCGGTGCCGGCCCTGCCGGCGTCATTGCCGCGGAAACCATTCGCAAACACGCACCCGGTGACAGCATCACCATCGTGGGGGCAGAGCGCGAGCCGCCTTACTCCCGCATGGCCATTCCCTACCTGCTGATGGGCAACGTGGACGAACGCGGCACTTACCTGCGCAAGAGTCCGACCCATTTCTCAGATTTGAAGGTTAATCTGCTTCAAGCCAGCGTCAGTCATGTGGATGTAGCTACTAAAAAAATAGCGATCGAGAATAATGAATCGATCACCTTTGACACGCTGTTGATCGCCACCGGCTCGCATCCGGTGCACCCGCCGATTCCAGGCATTGATTCGGCCGGCGTTCACACCTGCTGGACGCTGGACGACGCCCGGGCCATCATGGCGTTGGCCACCCAAGGGGCTCGCGTGCTGCAACTGGGCGCCGGCTTCATTGGCTGCATCATCATGGAAGCGCTGACGGCGCGGGGCGTGCAGTTGAGCGTGGTCGAGATGGGCGACCGCATGGTGCCGCGCATGATGGGTCCGACCGCTGGCGGCATGATTCGCGACTGGTGCGAAGCCAAAGGCGTCGAAGTATTTACCGGCACCCGGGTGGAGGCGATTGAGCCCGGCACGCCGCTCACGGTGCGCCTGAGCAACGGCAAAACGATGCTGGCCGATCTGGTCATCAGCGCGGCGGGTGTCCGGCCCGCCATCGGTTTTCTGGAAAATTCCGGCATCACCTGTCTGCTCGGTGTATTGACCGACGAGCACCTGCAAACCAATGTGCGTGGCATTTACGCTGCAGGCGATTGCTGCGAGGCGTTTGACAAAGTCAGCGGCAAAACCATTGTCAGCGCCATCCAGCCGAATGCGGCCGAGCAGGCCCGGGTAGCGGCCCTGAACATGGTGGCCTTTGCTCGTGGCAAGGCGCCGGCCGCCGACCTCAAGGGTGTGACGCAAATCAACGTGCTGGACACGCTGGGACTGATTTCCGCCAGCTTTGGCGACTGGCAGGGCCGCCCCGGCGGCGAGCATGTGGAACTGACCGACAAGGCGGCGGGCCGCCACCTCAGTCTGCAGTTCAAGGACGACGTGCTGGTAGGTTGCAACAGCGTGGGCTGGACCGAACACGTCGGCGTCATGCGCGGCTTGGTGGAAGGCCAGGTGAAGTTGGGCGAGTGGAAAGAAACACTCAAAAACGACCCGACCAAGCTGATGGAAGCCTACCTCGCCAGCGCCCAGTCCCAAAATGCCTGGTCCGGGGCACAGGACGCGCGCCGGCATTAGGATTGCACCAGAATGAAGATCACCTTCAAGTTGTTTGCCTCGCTCACGGATTACCTGCCGGTAGACGCCCGCTACAGCAACGTGCTGGAGCTGGACGTGGCGCCGGAGGCCAGCATCATGCAGATCATTGAGCCGTATGGTCTGCCGCCGAAACTGGTGCATCTGGTGCTGATCAACGGTAAATACATCGAACCGGAAAAACGCCTGACCCAGACCTTGGTCGAAGGCGACGTGCTGGCGATCTGGCCGCCGATTGCCGGCGGCTGAGCGGCGCTGCAAACCGCGGGTTCTAACGCTGTTGCCGTTGATGCAATCCTTTTACGCCGAGCGCTTCGAGCGCGAGATGGGCTGCACCGAGGCCGAGTGGCTGGGCTGGTTGCCCAACGCCATCGGCGATCATTTCTGGAAGTTGCAGACGCACTCGGCCGGTGTGCGTATCGGCGAGGGCGCGTTGGGTCTGAGCTGGCGCACCGGTGCGCCGCGTGTGATCGCGCTCATGTCCATCCCCCGCCTGCTGGTGCGCTTTCGCTTTGCCGGACTGGACGACGCCCAGCGCTATACGTTCATGAAACGGTTTGATTTGTACATGCAGCGCGGCGGCGGCTAGGTTTATATCAAATTGGACTCTGGCCCCCGTCAATCATGCGCGAGTAGCTATAAAAAATGTAGCAGTCTGAATTCCGGCCACGGTCAGTAGCAGTGAACCGAACAGGTGAATGGCGGAGGTGCCAAGCGCCAGGGCGTAACGTTGCTGCCCCAGCATGCCGACCACTTCGGCCGAGAAGCTCGAAAACGTGGTGAGCGCGCCCAGGAAACCCGTCACCAAGGCCAGGCGCCAGACCGGGTCCAGGTTGGGCAGCGCCTGAAACACAGCCACGCAGACGCCGACCAGATAGCCGCCGATCAGGTTGGCGGCCAATGTGCCAAGCGGAATCATCGCGCCCGGGTTGAGCCACAGGCCCAGACCCCAACGGGCCAGTGCGCCAATGCTGGCGCCGATACAAATTGCAAAAACAGAAATCATGATGCCGCATCATAAAGAAAAACGACAGGCTGACGCCGACGTCGTGCCTCCCCCATTTGGGGGATAGACGCTGACAGGATCGCTCGTCAAAATCAGACCTCTCTAGCTGAGCCGCCCTGTTAAGTCGAGGGCCACCGCTTGTCAAGTTATTACTCTTGCCGAATTTTGGAAAAGACCACGCCAAGCCTTGGGCATCCCCCAATTCACACCAAGCGACTTCAGCGCTTATGGCTGATGCTCAGTGCCGCGCTGTTGCTGGGCCTGGGAACGTTTGTCTGGCTCAATCATGTGCTGCTCGACCCACCCACCGCCGCGCTGCTGACGGCCTGTGCGCTGGCGCTGGTCTGTCATCCCTGCGTTTTGAGCCACCGCTTACAGCTTGCGCGAACAGAGCGCGATCAGGCCTTGGCCCAGTTGAGCGCGACGCAATGGCAGATGTGCGTGGGGCTGCAAAAGCAGGACGAACGTACCGCGCAGCACGTACAAGCCTTGCAAAGCGAGATTGCAGACCTTCACATCAGAAAGCAAGTGCTGCAGGTGCAGGCCCATCACGATTGCCTGACGGGTCTGGCCAACCGGTTGTTGCTGGCGGATCGCTTTCATTTTGCGGTCGAGCGGGCCAAACGCAGCAACAAGTCGTTTGCGCTTTTGATGATCGATCTGAATGATTTCAAGCGCATCAACGATCACCACGGCCATGCTGTCGGCGATGCTGTTCTGGTCACCATGGCCGCGCGGTTGGTCCGTGCGGTCAGGGCTTCCGATACCGTTGCCCGGCTGGGGGGTGATGAGTTTGTTTTGCTTATTGAAGCCATTGACGATTCGCAAGAGCTCGCGCAACTGACTCAAAAACTGCTTGCGACGCTCGCCGATCCGATGCCAATCGACGCCGGCGTTGTGCTGAGCACCGCGGCCAGCGTCGGTCTGGCGGTGTATCCGCATGACGGAGTGGAAATGAATGATTTGTTGCACATCGCAGATTTAGCCATGTACGAGTGCAAGTCATCCGGGCTGATGCGTCTGCAGTAGGGCCTCGGGAACTGGAGCCGAGGCAGGCATCAAAAAACCCGCCGCAGCGGGTTTTTTGATGACGAGTCCTGAATTACTTCTTGGCCGCGCTGGCGGCTGCTTTGGGCGCCTCCGCTTTGGCGTCTTTTTTTGCCTTCGCTTCGGCCGCCTTCTTTTGCTTTTCTTCAGCCTTGGCTTGTTTCTCAGCTTCCTTCTTGGCTTTGGCCTCGGCCTTGGGGTCTATCTTTTCTTCCTTGGCTGTTGGAGCCGCGGCGGCAGGAGCCGTTCCGGTCGCGGGCTTGGCATCGACTTTTTTCTCATCGGCCTTGGCCGCAGGTTTCGTCTCTTTTTTGGTCGTCGGCGCAGCCGTTACGCCCTTGAAGGGCGTGCCGTTCACGGTCAGGCCTTCGTTAGAAAACTTGGCCGCATTGCCTTCGCCCACACCTTTGACGCGCTCGATGAAGTCGTTCCAGTCCTTGAAGTTGCCTTTTTTGCGCTCATCAAGAATCTTGGTGGAGATGGCCGGGCCGATGCCTTTGACGCTGTCCAGTTCGGCGGCGCCAGCCTTGTTAACGTCCACTGCGGCAAAGCAGGCGGCAGCGTACAACATGGCCACAAGGGCCAGAATTTTCTTCAACATGAATCAACTCCTGAAGTTTAAGAATGCAAACACAAAGTCACGACCTCACATCTTGAACGAGGCCAGTCATGCAACGAGATCAATGCGCAAGGGGTTGACGTTATGGGCCTGCATTTCAAGCCATAAGCTGACAATAATCAACTGCGCTCAGACTTGGCTGGCCATCCACTGCACGTATTTCGCAACGCCGGTCTGCACATCGGCAAAGTTGTGGTCGCAGCCGGTGGCGCGCAAGGCGGTCAAGTCGGCCTGGGTGTAACACTGGTATTTGCCGCGCAAGGCATCCGGGAAGGGCACGTATTCAATCAGGCCGGCTGCCGCAATCGCCTCCAGCGGCAGTGCGGCCTCACCCTGGATGGCCCGCATCGCGTTCACCACCGAGCTGGCAACGTCGTTGAAGGGCTGCGCCCGGCCGGTGCCCAGATTGAAAATGCCGGACACGCCGGGGTGGTCAAAGAACCACAGGTTGACTGCCACCACGTCGTCAATGAAAACGAAGTCGCGCATTTGGGCCCCCGGGGCGTAGCCGCCGTATTCACCAAACAGTTTGACCAGTCCTTCCGACTGGAATTGGTTGAACTGGTGAAAAGCAACGCTGGCCATCCGGCCTTTATGCTGCTCATGCGGACCATACACATTGAAGTAACGAAAGCCCACGACCTGGCCGGTTTTGCCGACGATCGAGCGCTGAAAGTCGATACCGCATTCGCGTCGCATGCGCTGGTCAAACAGCAGCTTGGAGTAGCCATACACATTCAACGGCCGCTCAAAAGCGGGGTCTTCCCTGAAGGTGTCAGAGCCGCCGTAGGTGGCGGCGCTGGAGGCATAGAGCAGCCGGGCACCGCGTTTTTGACAAGCCTGGAACAAGCTGACCGAGGTGGCGTAGTTGTTGTCCATCATGTACTTGCCGTTGCTTTCCATGGTGTCGCTGCAAGCACCTTCATGGAACACCGCCTCAATCTGACCAAAAGAGCCGTGGGCGAACAGGTCATAGAACACGCCGGCATCCACGTAGTCAGAAATCTGCAAGTCGGCGAGGTTGCGGAACTTGTCGCCCTGCGTCAGGTCATCCACGGCGATGATGTCATCGAAGCCGCGTGCATTCAGGCCTTTGATCAGGTTGCTACCAATAAAACCAGCAGCGCCAGTGACAACGATTCGGGTCATACAAACAACTCCTCATAAGAAACGGTGGCCGTGCCAAATTTACCCACTACCAGGCCGCCAGCCCGATTCGCCAGGGGCAGGGCCTCACGCATCGTCATGCCGGCCGCCACCATCGCCGCCATGGTGGCAATAACGGTATCGCCCGCACCGGTCACGTCAAACACTTCACGGGCCTGGGCGCTGACGTGCAGCTGGCCCTGGGCATCAAACAGCGTCATGCCCTCTTCGCTGCGGGTCAGCAGCACGGCATCCAGGCCGAGCTGCTGACGCAGGTTTTGGCATTTGGTCTGGAGATCAGATTCGTCCAGCCAGGTGCCAATTACTTGCTGTAACTCGACGCGGTTCGGTGTGATGACGCTGGCATTTTTGTAGCGCGAATAGTCGCTGCCTTTGGGGTCGATCAGGATGGGTTTGCCGGCTGCCCGTGCGCGCGCGATCATGTCACTCACGTGGGCCAGTCCCCCTTTGCCGTAGTCCGAAAAAAGAACCGCATCGTGTTCTGGCAGCAGTTGGGCAAAGGTGGCCGTTTGCGAGGCCAGCACTTCGGTCTTGGGTGTGTTTTCGAAATCGAGGCGCAGCAGCTGTTGCTGGCGTCCAATGACCCGCAGCTTGACGGTGGTCTTGAGCGAGGCGTCGCGGCCAAAGTGCGTGCGGATGCCGGTACCAGCGACCAGTGCCTCCAGTTTATGGCTGGCTTCGTCGTCACCCACCACGGTGAGGAGCGAGGATTGTGCCCCCAGTGTCACCACGTTGTAGGCCACATTGGCCGCCCCGCCATTGCGTTCTTCTTCGCGCGTGATGCGCACAATCGGCACCGGTGCCTCTGGCGAAATTCGGTCCACGGCGCCGTACCAGTAGCGGTCCAGCATCACGTCGCCAACGACCAACACACTGGCCTGTGATAGTTTTTCTCTGGAAATGCTCATGGAATTTAATTTTTCGGTCATAGCTCTTCGACCCGCCTGGGCGGGTAGCTGTCCCACGCCTGGCAACCCGGGCATTGCCAGAAATGTTGCTTGGCTTCAAAGCCGCATGCGGCACAGCGATAGCGTGTCAACGGTTTGACGGCATGGTCCAGCGCCCGCTGTACTTGCGGGTGGAATTGCTCGTGTTCGAGTTTTTCACCGGCAATCCATTTGGCGGCGGCAACCAGTGACGGCTCTCGTTCCAGATGGCGCACGTACCAGTCGCGCGCCGTGGGCGAGGGGCCGGCGACGGTGGCTTCGAGTGCCACGATGGCGTCCAGCACATCCAGCGACGGGACCTGCTCGTAATTGGTTTTGAGTAGCGCCAATGCGTCGAGTGCTTGCCCGGCGGCAATCGCGAACTCTGCCAGCGGTCCGGCGATCAGTGGAATGGCCGCAGGGGACGAGGCCAGCGCGTTGACAAGCGCTGCATAGGCTTCTGCGGGTTTGTCCTGGCTGTCCAGCAACTTGGCCAGATCAATGCGGGGGCGCGGCGCATCAGGCGCTGTCTTGATCGCTTCTTGCAGCAGGGAGCGGGCTTGTTCGAAATCCAGATTGGCGGTACACGCAGCGGCCTGTTCGCACAAGTAATGCGCCAGACGACCATGGAAACTGCCTTGGTCGGATTGTTCCAGTTTTTCGGCCACCTGCGCGGCGTGCAGCCAGTCACGGCTGCGCTCGTAGTTGGCCAACAGGGCCAGTCGCGCCTGCGCCTCAAAAGGCGTGCCTTCCAGCTTGAGTAAAGCCGCCTCAGCGCGGTCCAGCAGGCCTGCTTTGAGGTAGTCCAGCGCCAGGGCATGTTGCGCGCGCTGGCGGTCGGCCTGGCTCAGGTCGCCGCGCGACAGCAGGTGTTCATGCACGCGCACGGCGCGTTCATACTCGCCGCGACGACGAAACAAATTGCCGAGCGCAAAGTGCAACTCGGACGTGTCCGGGTCATTCTGTACTGCTTCAATAAACGCGTCGATGGCCTGATCCTGCTGCTCATTGAGCAAAAAGTTCAAGCCCTTGAAATAGGCTTTCGGGGCCTGCCGGTTTTCAATGCGCAACTGGCGAAGATCAAGGCGTGAGGCGACCCAGCCCAGCACAAATGCCAGGGGCAGGCCCAGCAGAATCCAGCTCAGGTCAAAGTCCATGCGGGAGCGTGACTTGGACGTTCTGGGTGTCGGCTGCGGCAGACGTGGTCAGCTGTGCCCGGCTTGCGGCGCGGCGCTGTTTCCACCAGCGCGGCACCATGCCCAGCACGCCGACGGCCACCCCTGCTGTAAAGGCGGTCAGCACGACCAAGACCTGCGGTGAACGCCACTGTGTTCCAAAGAAAAAGTGCACAGTGGTGTCCTGCTGATTGTTCAGCGCGAAGGCAAATAGCGTAAAAAAAATGGCTGCTTTAAGTACCCACTTAAGCAGCCAGATGAGGTGTTTCATCGATCTCCCCAGTGACGATCTGATTCTAACGTTGTGGCGTGTTGCCCTTCGGCTTATCGCTTTTTATTGGCCCTTGGTTTTGGCTTCCAATTCGGCGGTGCGCAGGTCCACGGCTTCCCGCAGGGCTTTGCCCGGTTTGAAGTGGGGTACTCGTTTTTCGGGAATGGCCACGCTTTCACCGCTGCGCGGATTACGTCCGATGCGGGGTGGTCGGTTATTGATCGAAAAGCTGCCGAATCCCCGAATTTCAATTCGGTTGCCACGCACCAATGCATCGTTCATGGCATCAAGAATGGCCTTGACGGCAAATTCGGCATCGCGGTGGGTGAGTTGGCCAAAGCGGGCGGCCAGTTCTTCGACAAGGTCGGAGCGAGTCATGAAAAGCCCAAAAAAATACGGGACAAAAAAAATCAGGCCGCACAAACTTTACGTCTGTGCCGCCTGATCGCTCAGTCCCGAACGGGAACCGTCTTAGTTGTTGTTGTCCAGCTTGGCGCGCAGCAAAGCGCCCAGGCTGGTGGTGCCAGCGTTTTCACGCGCTGATTGCTGGCTCAAAGTGGACATGGCTTCGTTCTGGTCAGCCGCATCTTTGGCCTTGATCGACAACTGGATGTTGCGGGTCTTGCGATCCACATTGACCACCACAGCAGTGACTTCGTCGCCTTCTTTGAGCACGTTGCGGGCATCTTCCACGCGGTCGCGGGAGATTTCGCTGGCGCGCAGGTAGCCGATGATGTCATCGCCCAGATCGATTTCAGCGCCTTTGGCATCCACGGTCTTGACCTTGCCGGTCACGATTTGACCCTTGTCATTGATCGTGGCAAAGGTGGTGAACGGATCGGAGTCCAACTGCTTGATACCCAGGGAGATGCGTTCGCGGTCCACGTCCACAGCCAACACGAGGGCTTCGACTTCCTGGCCTTTTTTGTATTCGCGCACAGCGGTTTCGCCGGGCTCGTTCCAAGAGAGGTCAGAGAGGTGAACCAGACCGTCGATACCGGCAGCCAGACCCACAAACACGCCGAAGTCGGTGATCGATTTGATCGGACCCTTGACGCGATCGCCGCGCTTGGTGTTCTGAGCAAATTCTTGCCAAGGGTTGGCCTTGCATTGCTTCATGCCCAGGGAGATACGGCGTTTGTCTTCGTCGATTTCCAGAACCATGACTTCGACTTCATCGCCGAGGGCAACGATCTTCGAAGGCGCCACGTTCTTGTTGGTCCAGTCCATTTCGGACACGTGCACCAAGCCTTCGATTCCGGGCTCCAGTTCCACAAATGCGCCGTAATCGGCGATGTTCGTGATCTTGCCGAACATGCGGGTACCTTGGGGGTAGCGACGGTTGACGCCCATCCAAGGATCGTCGCCCATTTGCTTCAGACCCAAGGACACGCGGTTTTTCTCG
This sequence comes from Rhodoferax sp., assembly GCF_012927445.1. Taxonomy (GTDB): domain Bacteria; phylum Pseudomonadota; class Gammaproteobacteria; order Burkholderiales; family Burkholderiaceae_C; genus Rhodoferax. The sequence continues at coordinate 275,803 of NZ_JABBPD010000004.1, read as the reverse complement.
GTGTCGAACTTCAGGATCTTGGCGGTGATTTCTTGACCCGCTGTCACCACTTCTGAAGGGTGACGGACGCGGCGCCATGCCATGTCGGTGATGTGCAACAGGCCGTCGATACCGCCCAGATCCACAAATGCGCCGTATTCGGTGATGTTCTTGACAACACCTTGAACCACGGAACCTTCTTTGAGGGTTTGCATCAGCTTGGCGCGTTCTTCGCCCATGCTGGCTTCAACCACAGCGCGACGTGACAACACAACGTTGTTGCGCTTGCGATCAAGCTTGATGACCTTGAATTCCAAGGTCTTGTTTTCGTACGGGGACAGGTCTTTGGTAGGACGGGTGTCAACCAGCGAACCGGGCAGGAAGGCGCGGATGCCGTTGACCAAAACGGTCAGGCCACCCTTGACTTTGCCGCTGGTGGTGCCGGTGACGAATTCGCCGGTTTCCAGGGCTTTTTCCAGGCTCATCCACGAAGCGAGACGCTTGGCGGTGTCGCGCGACAGAATAGTGTCGCCGTAGCCGTTTTCGATGGAACCGATGGCCACCGACACGAAGTCGCCGACCTGAACTTCGATTTCGCCCTTGTCACTCTTGAATTCTTCGAGCGGCACGTAGGCTTCAGACTTGAGGCCAGCGTTAACAACGACAAAGCTGTGCTCGATACGTACCACTTCAGCAGTGATAACTTCGCCTGGACGCATTTCCGTGCGTGTCAACGACTCTTCAAATAGGGCAGCAAATGATTCTGACATTTTTTTTGCGGATGATTCCGCGGGTTAGTTTGTTGAACCACACCAACAGTGCGCTGAGCGCGCGAGAAGGTTGGTGTGGACCGGTTGCAAAAGCGACGAGCTTTTGCGTTTTTTGCCGTTCAGATTGCGCTGAACGGCTGTTTGCCTTGCCACCAGTCCAACACCAGATCGACCGATTTTTCAACCGTCAAATCCGAGTTGTCCAGCAACCGGGCATCTTCTGCTGATCTAAGTGGGGCAGTGCTGCGGGATGAATCCCGCGCATCGCGTGCTTCCAGATCAGCGCGAAGAGATGGGAGTGTAGTTGAAATCCCCTTTGAAATCAATTGTTTATAGCGGCGCTCGGCGCGGCGCTCGGCGCTGGCGGTCAAAAACACCTTGAGTGGGGCCTCGGGGAAGATGACGGTGCCCATGTCGCGCCCGTCGGCGACCAGACCTGGCAGTTGGCGAAACCCGTGCTGCAAGTCCACCAGTGCCAGGCGCACTTTGGGCAATGCCGAGACTCTGGACGCGTTCATGCCCGCTTCTTCGGTGCGGATGGTGTCACTTACATCAATGTTGTTGAGTAGGACCCGGCCTTGCGTAAACCGGATGGACAGACCTTGAATCAAATCCGCAATCGCCTGCTCGTCGGCGGCCTCCAGCGCCAGACCTGCTTGCAAGGCCGCCAAGGCCGTGATGCGGTAGAGCGAGCCGGAGTCCAGAAAATGGTAGCCCAGCTCTTTCGCCAACACCGCCGCCAGCGTGCCTTTGCCGGAGGCGGTCGGGCCATCGACGCAAATGACGGGAATGGCGCTGTCCGGCGTCTGCACCAGGGAAAACAGCGCTTCAAAGTAGTCGGGGAAGGTCTTGGCGACGCACTTCGGGTCTTCAATGCGCACCGGCAGCCCGGTCGGGTTGAAGGCGGCGAGCGAAAAACACATGGCGACCCGGTGGTCGTCGTAAGTGTGAATGCTGGCGGCTTGCCAGTCGGCGGGGCTGGCCGGCGGTGTCACGCGAATGAAATCCACACCTTCTTCCACCGTCGCGCCCAGCTTGCGCAGCTCACACGCCATGGCCGCAATGCGGTCGGTTTCCTTGACGCGCCAGCTGGCAATGTTGCGCAGTGTTGTAGTGCCTTCTGCGTACAAAGCCATCACGGCCAGCGTCATGGCGGCATCGGGAATGTGGTTGCAGTCCAGGTCAATGGCTTTGAGCGGCCAGCTGCCGCGTGACACTTCCAGCCAGTTGGGACCGCTCACCACCTGGGCGCCCATTAATTGCGCGGCTTCGATAAAGCGGATGTCGCCCTGAATGGAGTCGGCGCCGACACCTTCAATTCTTATGCCATTTTGACCTGTAGCCCCCGTAGCTATTGCGCCAAGCGCTATGAAATAACTAGCAGATGAGGCGTCGGCTTCGACGTGTAGCGTACCGGGTGACTTGAACTGGCTGCCGGCCGGAATGGTGAAGCGCTGCCAGTGATCTTTGCCGGCGGGGCGCACCACCTGGATGCTGAAGCGCGCCAGCAGGTTCAGCGTGATTTCAATGTAGGGGCGCGAGATCAGTTCACCGACAACCTCAATCACGATGTCTTGCCGGGCCACCAGCGGCAGCGCCATCAGCAGCGCGGTGAGAAACTGGCTTGATACATCGCCGCGGACCCGAATGGGGCCGTTCAGTGACAGGCTGGGTTCGCCAATGCGCAGGGGCGGGAAGCCTTCCTGTCCCAGGTAATCAATCTGGCAGCCGAGCTGGCGCAGGGCATCGACCAAATCGCCGATTGGGCGTTCGTGCATGCGCGGAATGCCGCGCAGCTCATAGTCGCCCCCCAGCACGGCCAGTGCGGCAGTCAGTGGGCGTATGGCGGTACCGGCATTGCCCATGAACAGATCGGCTTTTTTCTTGCCCGGTAGGCCACCCAGACCGTCGATTTCGACGCTGCTGCCGCTTTGCCGCACGCCACAGCCGAGTTGACACAAGGCATCGAGCATGATGCGGGTGTCATCGGAGTCCAGCAGATCATGCAAGGTGGTGGTGCCCTGGCTCAGGGCCGACAAAAGCAGCACGCGGTTGGAAATGCTTTTGGAGCCCGGCAGTACTAGGGTGCCGCCCGCGCTGTCGAGGTGCGGGATATCAAGAAACGCGGTGGAAAACATTATTTTTGGTGTTTGGCCATGCTCCAGTGGGCACGGGTTTGACTGGCCTGCTCAATCAGGCCTTCAAGGGCCTCGCTGTTGCCGCTGGAGATCATGAGTTCCAGCGCCTGGAGATTGCGCTGAAAAATTTTGGATTGGGCCAACAGCTCTTCACGGTTGGACAACATGATGTCGCGCCACACTTTGGGATCGCTGGCGGCAATGCGGGTGAAATCGCGAAAGCCAGGGCCGGCCAGGGACAGGTAATCTTTGCCCTGCGGCTGGCCCGAGATCGCGTTCATGAGGGCAAAGGAGATCAGGTGCGGCAGGTGGCTGACGGCGGCAAAGGCGGCGTCATGCGACTCGGGCGACATTTTGACGACGCGGCAGCCCAGCGCGGTCCAGACATCAACCGCCTTTTGCAGTTGCACCGTCAAGGTGCGCTCAATCGGCGTGAGAATGACTTGCTTGCCGGTATACAGATCGGCATCCGCGTGTTCCACCCCCGAGACTTCCTTGCCCGCAATCGGGTGGGCCGGGACGAAGGAGCCAATTTGCTCGCGCAGAGCCCGACGCCCGGCATCCACCACGTCGCGCTTGGTCGAACCGACGTCCATCACCAGCATCTGTGGCGTGACCAGGTGCTTGATCGACTTGAAGGTGGCTTCGGTGGCCGCTACCGGCACGGCGATCAGGACAATGTCGGCGCCCGACACCGCCAGCAAGGCCGACGGCGCCTCCACGTCAATCACGCCCAGCTTGCGGGCACGCTCCGTGGTAGAGGGCGACTTGCTGTAGCCGACCACCCGTTTGACCAGGCCAGCGCGCTTGAGCGCCAGCGCAAACGAGCCGCCCATCAAGCCGCAACCAATGATGCCGAGTTGTTCAAACATCATTCGCCCACCGGGTAAGTGCCCAGCACTTTGTAGAACGCACTCAGTCCCTGAAGCTCCTTGAGCGCAGAAGCCACATGCGGCTGTGACGGGTGACCCTCAAGGTCGATGTAAAAATAGTATTCCCACTGGCCCGAGCGCGCTGGGCGCGACTCAAAGCGGGTCATGGACACGCCGTGTGTCTTGAGCGGCATCAGCAGATCGTGCACCGCACCCGGTTGGTTGGGCACCGAGACGACCAGGCTGATGCAGTCGTGGCCGGTGGCGGCCGGCGCGGGCAGGGTTTGCGGCAGGCACACCACGGCAAAGCGGGTGCGATTGAAAGCGTCGTCCTGAATCGCGTGGGAGGCCACATGCAGACCAAATTCGCTGCCGGCGCGTTCGCTGGCAATGGCCGCCCAGGCTGGGTTGGTGGCCGCCAGGCGCGCACCCTCGGCATTGCTGGAGGCCGCCCGCCGTTCCGCATGGGGCAGGTGCGTGGTCAGCCAGTCCTGGCATTGGGCCAGGGCCTGGGGATGGGCGTAAACCACTTCGATGCCGTCAAGCGACGGGCTGAGTCGCAGCAGGTTGTGGCGCACCAGAAAGCTGGTTTCACCGACGATGTGCAAAGGCGAGTTCAGCAGCAAATCCAGCGAACGGGAGACCACGCCTTCGCTGGAGTTTTCGACCGGTACCACCCCAAACTCGGCACTGCCGGCCGCGGTGGCCCGGAACACTTCATCGATGCTGACGCACGGCACCCGCTCGATGCTGGAGCCGAAAAACTGCAGCGCCGCCTGTTCACTGAAGGTGCCGGCCGGACCCAAATAGGCGACCCGTTGGGCTGCCTCCAGGGCGCGGCAGGCCGACATGATCTCGCGCCAGATGACGGCCACACTGTTGTTTTTGAGCGGGCCGGGATTGCCCGCCTGCAGACTGCCGATGACCTGGGCCTCGCGTTCCGGTCGGAAAACCGGCGAGCCGTCCACCTGTTTGATTTGGCCGACCTCATGAGCGAGCGCGGCCCGCTGGTTGAGCAGCGCGAGCAGTTCTAGATCGAGGGCATCGATTTCTGTGCGTAATTCGGGGAGGGTTTTCGCCATGAGGAAGAGTTGGTTGGAAGACCTGGCTTTTCAGCTTCGGGTTTTTTCAAATTCATGCAGGTAGTCCACCAGCGCCTGCACGCCTTCAAGCGGCAAGGCGTTGTAGATGCTGGCACGCATGCCGCCGACCGACTTGTGGCCTTTGAGTTGCAGCAGGCCATGGGCGCGTGCCCCGGCCAAAAAGGCCTCGTTCAGGCTTTCGTCGTGCAGGAAAAAAGGCACGTTCATGCGCGAGCGGCAGTTGCCGGCCACTTTGTTGAGGTACAGCTGTGAATTGTCGATGGCGTCATACAACAGAGCGGCTTTGGCCTTGTTGCGCGCCTCCATGGCGGCGATGCCCCCTTGGCGTTTCAGCCACTGGAACACCAGTCCCGCGATATAAATGGCGTAGGTGGGCGGGGTGTTGTACATCGACTGGTTGTCAGCCACTGTTTTGTAATTGAAGGCGCTCGGGCATACCGGCAGCGCGTGACCCAGCAAGTCCTCCCGAACCACCACCAGTGTCAGGCCAGCAGGTCCCAGGTTCTTCTGGGCACCGCCAAAGGCCAGCCCGACCCGCGACCAGTCCACTGGCCGCGAGGCGACCTGCGAAGAAAAATCAATGACCAGCGGGGCGTCGCTGCCCAAAGCTTTCAAGTCCGGCAGTGCGTGGTATTCCACGCCGTTGATGGTCTCGTTGGTGCACACATGCACGTAGCTGGCGCCTTGGCTGAGTTGCCATGTGGTCGGATCCGGCAGTGTGGTATGGCCATCGGTCTCACTGCTGGCCGCGATATTGACCGTGCAGTATTTGCGCGCTTCCTGTTGCGACTTCTGGCTCCAGCTGCCGGTGACCACAAAGTCAGCCACACCGCCGCGCGACAGGTTCAGCGGCACGATGGCGTTTTCGGCCAGGCCGCCACCCTGCATGAACAGGATTTTGAAGTTGCCTGGCACGGCGAGCAGCTCGCGCAGATCAGCTTCGGCCTGTTCATAGATGGAGATGAACTCTTTGCCCCGGTGGCTCATTTCCATGACGCTCATGCCGCTGCCATGCCAGTCCAGCATTTCACTGGCCGCCTCGGTCAGTACCTCTTGTGGCATGGCCGCCGGTCCAGCGGAGAAGTTAAAAGGTCGCTTCATCTGTGACTTTATATATTAAATGGGGCGATAGCCCCCGTCTAATGGGCGTGAGTAGCTATTAAAAACGTAGTAATCAGGCGGCCGTACCGGCGTCGTCTTCACCTTCAACATCATCCGTGGCGTCATCGAGGATCGGATTCGCATCATTCTCGACAATACGTTGCAGTCCGCTCAGCTTGGAGCCTTCGTCCAGTCCAATCAGGGTGACGCCTTGCGTGGCGCGACCGAGTTCGCGAATCTCGCTGACCCGGGTGCGCACCAACACGCCCTTGTCGGTGATCAGCATGATCTCGTCGTCGGCATGTACCAGTGTGGCGGCCACTACTTTGCCATTGCGTTCCGACTGGGTGATGGCAATCATGCCCTTGGTGCCGCGGCCGTGGCGGGTGTATTCGGTGATGCTGGTGCGTTTGCCGTAACCATTCGTGGTGGCAGTCAAAACACTTTGCAGTTCATCTTCAGCCACCAGCATGGCGATCACGCCTTGACCCTCATCGAGCATCATGCCGCGCACGCCGCGTGCCTGGCGGCCCATCGGGCGCACATCATTTTCGTCAAAGCGCACCGCCTTGCCGCCATCGCTGAACAGCATCACATCGTGCTTGCCATCGGTGAGCGCGGCGCCAATCAGGAAGTCGCCGTCGTCCAGGTCCACGGCAATGATGCCGGCCTTGCGCGGGTTGCTGAATTCGTTCAGTGCTGTCTTCTTGACCGTGCCCATGCTGGTACCCATGAACACATACTGGTCCGCCGGGAAGGTGCGCTTTTCGCCGGTCAGGGGCAAGACCACCGTGATCTTTTCGCCCTCGGCCAGTGGGAACATGTTGACAATCGGGCGACCACGCGAACCGCGCGAACCCTGCGGCACTTCCCACACCTTGAGCCAGTAGAGCCGACCGCGGTTGCTGAAACACAGGATGTAATCGTGGGTGTTGGCAATGAAAAGCTGATCGACCCAGTCGTCCTCTTTGGTGGCGGTGGCTTGTTTGCCACGGCCACCGCGTTTTTGCGCCCGGTATTCACTCAGCGGCTGGCTCTTGATGTAGCCGCTGTGCGAGAGCGTGACCACCATGTCGGTGGGCGTAATCAGGTCTTCGGTGCTCAGGTCAAACGAACTGTATTCCACCTGGCTGCGACGCGCACCCAGCTTGGTCTGGCCGAATTCGGTTTTGATGGCGGTGAGCTCTTCGCTAATGATGGTGGAGACACGTTCGGGTTTGGCGAGAATGTCGAGCAGGTCGTCAATCTCGGCCATCACCTCTTTGTATTCCGCCACGATCTTGTCCTGCTCCAGCCCGGTCAGGCGCTGCAGCCGCATTTGCAGGATTTCCTGCGCTTGCGTCTCGGACAGGCGGTACAGGCCATCACTGCCCATGCCGTACATCTTCTCCAGTCCGTCGGGGCGGTAGTCGTCGGCATTGATCAGGCCGCCGTCAAGCCGGATGCGGGTGAGCATCTCGCGCACCAGCTTGCTGTCCCACGGTTTGGCCATCAGTTCCACCTTGGCCACGGGCGGCGTCGGTGCATTGCGGATGATGGCGATAAAGTCATCAATATTGGCCAGCGCAACCGCCAGACCTTCCAGCACATGGCCGCGCTCGCGTGCCTTGCGCAGGTTGAAAATGGTGCGGCGCGTGATCACTTCACGGCGGTGTTCCAGGAAGACTTCAATCAGGTCTTTCAGGTTGCACAGTTTGGGCTGACCGTTGATCAGCGCCACCATGTTCATGCCAAACGTGTCTTGCAACTGCGTCTGCTTGTACAGGTTGTTCAGCACCACCTCGGGCACTTCGCCCCGCTTGAGTTCAATCACCAGACGCATGCCGGACTTGTCCGACTCGTCCTGGATGTGGCTGATGCCTTCAATTTTCTTCTCGTGCACCAGTTCGGCCATGCGTTCCTGCAAGGTCTTTTTGTTGCACTGGTAGGGCAGCTCGTCCACGATGATGGCTTGCCGCTGGCCCTTGTCAATGTCTTCAAAGTGGCATTTGGCGCGCATGACAACGCGGCCGCGCCCTGTGCGGTAGCCGTCTTTGACGCCGTTGATGCCGTAAATGATGCCCGCCGTCGGGAAGTCGGGCGCGGGGATGATTTCCATCAGCTCGTCGATGGTGGCCTCCGGATTGCGCAGCAAATGCAGGCAACCATTGACCACTTCGTTCAGGTTGTGCGGTGGAATGTTGGTGGCCATGCCGACTGCAATGCCGGAGGAACCATTCACCAATAAATTGGGGAAGCGGGCTGGCATGACCAGTGGCTCTTGCTCGCTGCCATCGTAGTTGGGGCCGAAATCTACCGTTTCTTTATCGAGATCGGCCAGCAACTCATGCGCGATCTTGGACATACGGATTTCGGTGTACCGCATGGCGGCCGCGTTGTCGCCGTCCACGGAGCCGAAATTGCCCTGGCCGTCCACCAGCATGTGGCGCAGCGAGAAGTCCTGCGCCATCCGCACGATGGTTTCATAGACGGCGCTGTCACCGTGCGGGTGGTATTTGCCAATCACGTCGCCCACAATACGGGCCGATTTTTTGTACGGCTTATTCCAGTCGTTGTTGAGTTCGTGCATGGCAAACAGCACACGACGATGGACCGGTTTCAAACCATCCCGCGCATCGGGCAGGGCGCGCCCAACAATCACGCTCATGGCGTAATCGAGGTAGCTGCGCCGCATCTCCTCTTCAAGACTGATGGGCAGGGTTTCTTTGGCGAACTGGGTCATGGGCGGTCGTGGCTAGGGCTATGTCAAAGGCAACCCCTCATTCTAAGGGCGAGTCTTGTGGCATCGCCGCAACGGTTGGCTGCATTTTTTGAACGCTTTAACGACAGAAGTGGCCGTAGCCGTGTTTCTGGTTCAAGCCGGAATTCTGCTGTGGCACAATAGATCCAACGTTTTGGGTGATGGGCATCTAGGGCGTGTTACACAAATATGCGCAGCGCTGCTGCGGCTTTTTCCCCAAAAGGAGAACTATGAAGAAATTAAATAAAGTAGCAATGTTGATTGCAACCGCAGCACTCGCAACTGTCGCTGGTGCTCAAACGGTTGACAACTGGCGCAGCGCCGATGGCACTACGTGGAAAAACGGCACTAATGAACTGTGCTGGCGTGATTCCAACTGGACACCTGCAACGGCAGCTGTGGGTTGCGATGGCGCGATCGTGGCTCCTGTCGCAGTGGCTCCTGTTGCTCAAGAATCAGCTCCAGCGGCTGCACCTGTCGTAGCTCCTGTACCAGTTGCTGCCACCAAGGTGACATACGCTGCTGATGCTTTCTTTGATTTTGACAAGTCTGTGCTCAAGCCAGCTGGCAAAGCTAAATTGGATGACCTGATTGGTAAAGTCAAGGGCATCAATTTGGAAGTCATCATTGCTGTTGGTCATACTGACTCCGTTGGGAGCGACGCTTACAACCAAAAGTTGTCAATCAAGCGTTCTGAAGCTGTAAAAGCTTACTTGGTGTCCAAAGGCATCGAGAAAAACCGTGTTTACACTGAAGGCAAGGGCGAGAAACAACCTGTTGCTGACAACAAAACTAAAGACGGCCGTTCTAAAAACCGTCGCGTAGAAATCGAAGTAGTCGGTACTCGCGCCGCTAGCAAGTAATTGGCATCTACGCCAAGAAGCAGTCTGTAAAGACTGTTTCAACAAAAAACCCCGCTATTGCGGGGTTTTTTGTTTCTGTTGATCTTGTTTCGCCTCTCTGTGCAAGAGGCTCATTATTTTGCCGATAATCACCGTATGACTTCAATATTGAACGCTGATCCGGCCGAACTGGCCAAGTTCTCTGACCTGGCCCACCGCTGGTGGGACATGGAAGGCGAGTTTCGTCCCCTGCATCAAATCAATCCTCTGCGGATGGAGTGGATCAACAGCGTTTGCCCGTTGAAGGGTCAGCAAATTCTTGACGTCGGTTGTGGCGGTGGCATTCTGGCGGACGCCATGGCGCGCTCCGGCGCGATGGTGACGGGTATTGATCTGGCCGCCAAGGCGCTCAGGGTGGCGCAACTGCATGCCCTTGAAGCGCAAACCCCGAATGTGCAGTACCGTGAAATCAGTGTCGAAGCATTGGCCGCAGAGCAGCCTGGCAGTTTTGACGCGGTCACTTGTATGGAAATGCTGGAGCATGTGCCAGACCCGGCCTCGGTAGTGCGGGCCTGTGCCGCATTGGTCAAGCCGGGTGGGTGGGTGTTTTTTTCGACCCTGAATCGAAGTTCTAAATCATTTTTGTTTGCCATTGTGGGTGCTGAGTACGTGCTCAATTTGCTGCCACGCGGCACTCATGAATATGCCAAGATGATTCGGCCCAGCGAATTGGCAAGCTACTGCCGATCTGCCAGTCTGGATCTGCGGCACACACGCGGCATGGCCTACAACCCGCTGACGCGGCGCTACTGGTTGAGCGCAGACACAAGTGTGAACTATCTCTTTGCCACCCAAAAACCGGCAAGTGTGACTCCATGACGGGTAACGTCGGAATGTTCAGTGACGTGCAGGCCGTGCTCTTCGATTTGGACGGCACCCTGATTGACAGCGCGCCAGATCTGGGCGCTGCGGCCGATAAAATGCGTGTGGATCGGGGTTTGCCTTCGCTGCCGCTGGCACATTACCGCCCCATGGCTGGCGCAGGCGCGCGTGGAATGATTGGCGTCGCGTTTGGCCTGACGCCAGAGCACGCGGATTTCGCCGCGCTACGCGAAGAATTCTTCATGAATTACGAGCAGTGCATGACGCAAAGCACCTATGCCTTTGCCGGGGTGGATGATTTGATCGCTCGTTTGGTGGCGCTTGATCTCCCTTGGGGGGTTGTAACGAACAAATCCGCCCGCTTTACCGATCCCTTGACGCGCAGCATGCCCCTGTTTTCATCTGCCAGGGCGGTGGTCAGCGGCGACACGACACCCCATGCCAAACCGCATCCCGCGCCCTTGCTTGAGGCTGCCAGTCGGCTTGGCATTGCACCTGCGCGCTGTTTGTATGTGGGCGACGACGAGCGGGATATCGTGGCCGGTCTTGCCGCGGGCATGGGCACGGTAGCCGCCACCTATGGTTACCTTGGCCAAAAAGCCGATCCCGCCCAGTGGGGCGCGCAAGCCATTATTAATTCTCCGGGGGCCCTCTTGCAATTGTTTGCCAAGGCCCTAAAATAGGAGTCTTGGGGCTGCACTGGTTTCGACGTGGGTTCGGACGCGGTGTGGTGCATGTCGAGCTGAATGCGCTCGTTAATCAGATTCAAAAAAACTAACTGCAAACGACGAACGTTTCGCACTCGCTGCTTAATTGCCAGTGAGCTTTACAACAGCAGGCCGATGGGCTGGGCAAGGGGTTTTTAACGCAAGTTAAGAGTTCCAGGCTGTAAAGATAATTTCATCGGCTGGCTCAGGGCTGGGTACCTTAACCTTGGGCAAGAAAATAGGGTGCTGGCGTCCTGTGTAGCGTGTGGCTGCGCGACACAGGTGGCGAGACTCAAATCAGACCACTAAACATGTAGATCTGCCCGAACAAGGCTTGCGGACGGGGGTTCAAATCCCCCCAGCTCCACCACCGCACCTGACAAAGGCCGCTAACGAGAGTTAGCGGCCTTTTTCTTTGGAAAAAAGGATGTTACCCATGCTGAAAGTAAAACCAGTCTCCCCTGAACGCTTGCCGGATCTGTTGCGACTGATGCCCAAGGCGGAGTTACACATGCACATTGAAGGCTCACTGGAGCCGGAACTGATGTTTGCCCTGGGGTTGCGTAATGGGGTCTCGATGGCCTACCCGGATGTGGAATCACTGCGCAGCGCCTATGTCTTTGACAATCTTCAGGACTTTCTGGATATCTACCACACCGGTACGCTGGTGCTGCGCACCGAGCAGGATTTCTATGACATGGCGCATGCCTATCTGGCGCGCGCGGCCGCCGACAACGTGGTGCATGCCGAGATTTTTTTCGATACACAGACGCATACCGGTCACGGCCTGAGCACGGAAGTGGTCATCAACGGGCTGCACCGCGCCTGTGTTGATGCCCGTGCCGAATTTGGCATGAGCGCGTCCTTGATTCTTTGTTTTCTCCGCCATCTGAGCGAAAAAGAGGCCTTTGAGTGTCTGGAGCAGGTCTTGCCGCTGCGTGACAAGCTGCTGGGTGTGGGTTTGGCGTCGAGTGAGTTGGGCCATCCACCGGAAAAGTTTGCCCGCGTGTTTGCCCGAGCCCGCGCGCTGGGCCTGCGGCTGGTGGCCCATGCGGGCGAGGAAGCGCCCCCGGCTTACATCTGGAGTGCGCTGGATGCGCTCAAGGTCGCGCGCATTGATCATGGGGTACAGGCAACGCGCGACCCGGCGCTGATGGCGCGTCTGGCCAAGGACCGAATTCCACTCACGGTCTGCCCGCTCTCGAATCTGAAGCTGCGGGTGTTTCCCACGCTGGCCGAGCACAATCTGGGTCGCCTGCTGGAGGCCGGTATCGTGGCGACCGTCAATTCGGATGATCCGTCTTACTTTGGTGGCTACATCAACCAGAACTTCACCCAGACCTTTGCCGCCCTGAATCTGGGTGCCCAGCACGCCTACCAATTGGCGCACAACAGTTTTGAGGCGAGTTTTATTGATGATGAGCTCAAGCGCCAGTACATCGACCGCTTGAATGGCGTCTTCGAGACGTTTCAGTAACGATTATTGGGCTAACTTGCCGCAACCCCTGCACCGTTAAAATAACCCCAAGGTCCGCTGCTCCGGCGGGCCTTGTCTTTTGTTTTCGGAGCCATGTAGAGGACCACCATGTACAAAAACCTCGTAGCCGCGCTTGCGGCCGCCTGTTTTATTTCGCCCGTTTTTTCGCAAACTATCCCGCCGGCCACCGCCGCCAAAGAACCGTTGCAAGTCGGCTTTGTCTATGTGGCCCCGCTGACCGATGCCGGTTGGGTGCGCCAGCATGATGAGGGCCGCCGGGCCGTGCAGGCGGCCTTGGGCGCTCGGGTTAAAACCACCTATGTCGAAAACGTAGCCGAAGGGGCGGATGCCGAACGCGTGATTCGCGATTTGGCGGCCACCGGGCACAAGCTCATTTTCACGCCCAGTTTCGGCTACATGGAACCCACGCTCAAGGTGGCGCAGGAATTTCCGGACGTTAAATTCGAGTCCATCACCGGCTACAAGACCGCGCCCAATGTTGCGGTGGCCAATGCGCGCTATTACGAGGGCCGCTACCTGGCGGGCATCGCCGCCGGGCGCATGACGCGCACCAACCTGGCGGGCTACGTCGCGGGTTTTCCGATTCCCGAAGTGCTGCAGGGCATCAATGCCTTTACTTTGGGGATGCGTTCAGTCAACCCCAGGGCCGAGGTCAAAGTGGTGTGGCTCAATGTCTGGTTTGATCCGACGCGCGAGCGTGACGCCGCCATGACGCTGTTCAACCAAAACGTGGATGTGATTGCCTTTCACACCGGTTCATCGGCCATCATGGCCGCGGCGCAGGAACGCGGCAAACTGGCGGTGGCCTACCATTCGGACATGCGAAAAATTGCCCCCGATGCGCAAATCGTGGCGGTAACCCACCAATGGGGCCAGTACTACACCCAGCGTACCCAAGCCGTGCTGGACGGCACTTGGCAAAGTGGTGCCGTTTGGGGTGGCGTCAAGGAGGGCATGATCAAGATCGACGGCTTTGGCGCCAAAGTGCCCAAGGCCGTGCAGGCCGAAGTACTGGCACGACAAAAGGACATTGCGGCGGGCAAACTGCATCCGTTCCATGCCACGAAAACCGTGCTGGACAACCAAGGCAAAGAGGCAATCGCCAGGGGCCATACGCTCAACGACGATCAGATTCGCAAAATGAACTGGCTGGTGCAAGGGGTGCAGGGCAAACTGCCCTGACGCTTGTTCACCAAAGCAGGCAAGGCGCCGGGCCAATTTGACGCTGTGTCAGGGTTGGGCCGGGGCGAGCGGTTAAGCTCATTCACCATGAAAGCCTACCGCGCCGCCATCCTCCGCTTTGCCCCTGATTGCGAACCACGCCATTCGGCGATATTTGAAGAAGACGGCCTGCTGGTGGTCGGGCCGGATGCCCATGGCACGCAGGTGGTGCAGGCGGTGGGACCGTACCGCGATCTGAAGGATCAATGGCCCGATGTCGCGCTGGAACACCTGCCGGGGCGCATCATCGCCCCCGGCTTTGTGGACATGCACATCCACTTCCCACAGACGGACATCATTGGCTCACCCGCTGACGGCTTGTTGCCGTGGCTGAAGTACTACACCTTTCCTGAAGAAAAACGTTTTGAAGCCCCCGACTACAGTGCGCAAGCAGCTGCGTTTTTCATAGCGGAACTGTTGCGCAACGGTGTCACCACCGCGCTGGCGTTTGCCACTTCGCACAGCGAATCGGTTCAGGCTCTGTTCACCGAGGCGCACGCCCGGCAGCTGCGCCTGATCACCGGCCTGTGCCTGATGGACCGCAATGCCCCGGTCGAGGTGCGCAATCGTGCCGGCGCCGACGGTTCACGTAACGTAACCGAACAAAGCCTGATGGACACTGAGGCGTTGATCAAACAGTGGCACGGCAAGGGCCGGCTGGGCTACGCCATCACGCCGCGGTTTGCCCCGAGTTGCAGTGAGGCCCAGCTGCGCGGCGCCGGGGAGTTGGCCGCCAAATACCCCGAGGTGTGGATTCAGTCGCATGTGGCGGAAAACAAGGATGAAATCAAATGGGCGCGCGAGCTGTTTCCGGATTCGCGCAGCTATCTGGCGACCTACGCGGATTTCGGCCTGATGCGGGAGCGCGCGGTCTACGCCCATTGCATCCACTTTGACGATGAGGATCGTGCCCTGATGCGCGACACCGGGGCGGTGGCGGCGATCAGCCCGACCAGCAATCTGTTTTTGGGCAGCGGTTTTTTTGACTATGCGGGGGCGGACCGCGTTGGCTTCCGCTACGGCCTGGCCAGCGATGTCGGTGGCGGCACCAGTTTCAGCCCGTTTCACACCATGCTGGCCGCCTATTACGTGGGGCGGGAAGGGCAGACCAAGCTGGGCTTGTCCCTGTCGCCGCAGCACCTGTGGTGGCAGCACACAGCCGGTGCGGCGCAAGCGCTGGGACTGGATGGCCAACGAGGTCGGCCGGCCGTCGGCAATCTGCTGCCCGGTTGTGAAGCGGATTTTGTGGTGCTGAACCCGAAGGCCACGCCCTTGCTGGCGCGCAGAACCGCCCATGCCAACAGCCTGGACGAACTGCTGTTCGCCATGATCGTGCTGGGGGATGACCGTTTGATCGAGAAGACTGTGATTTCTCAAGCCTTTTAAGCCTCTAGCCCCCGTCTATATTGTGTAAGTAGCTCTTAAATTAATAGTGAAAATTGTGCTGGTTTGAGGCGTCATACAGCTTAAGCCGCTTGGTTTGCCTGCTTACAATCGTGGCAACACAGGAGTTTCGTTCCCATGACTATTAAAAGTGACAAATGGATTCGCCACATGGCCGAGACCACCGGCATGATCGAGCCGTTTGAGCCGCGCCAGGTGCGCGAGCGCGACGGCAACAAAATCATCAGTTACGGCACCAGCAGCTATGGCTATGACATCCGCTGCGCTCCTGAATTCAAGGTGTTCACCAACATCCACAGCACCGTGGTCGACCCGAAGAACTTTGACGAAAAAAGCTTTGTCGATTTTCACGGCGACAGCTGCATCATTCCGCCCAACAGCTTTGCGCTGGCGCGCACGTTGGAGTACTTCCGCATTCCGCGCAACGTCCTCACCATCTGTCTGGGTAAAAGCACCTACGCCCGCTGCGGCATCATCGTCAACGTGACACCGTTTGAGCCGGAATGGGAAGGCTACGTCACGTTGGAGTTTTCAAACACCACGCCACTGCCAGCCAAAATTTACGCGGGCGAGGGCTGCGCGCAGGTGTTGTTCTTCGAAAGCGATGAAGTTTGCGAAACCAGTTACAAGGATCGCGGCGGCAAATACCAGGGCCAAGTGGGGGTGACGCTGCCCCGTGCCTGAGGTCGGCGCGTCGGCTGTTGTGCCTGTTTTTTCGGTATAGAGGATAATACGGGTTTGCCCCCAGTCCTTGGGGTGCGATCAGCTATCGGATTGATAGCACCTGACTTTGGCTATGAATGACCGATTTAAACTCTGAACTGACTTCCGACACTTTGCCCATGGCCTTTGCCCAGTTGCAATTGGCCGCTCCCTTGGCCCGCGCTGTGGCTGAAATGGGCTACGAGTCCATGACCCCGATCCAGGCCCAAGCCATTCCCGTGGTGTTGCAAGGCCGCGATGTGATGGGCGCCGCCCAGACCGGCACCGGCAAGACGGCCGCATTTGCTTTGCCGCTCCTGCAACGCATGCTGCGGCACGAGAGCAGCTCGACCTCACCCGCCCGCCATCCCGTGCGCGCCTTGGTGCTGTTGCCCACCCGTGAACTGGCCGACCAGGTGGCGCAGGCCATCAAGGACTATGCCAAATACACCCAGTTGCGCAGTGCCGTGGTGTTCGGCGGCATGGACATGAAGCCCCAGACCATCGAATTGAAAAAGGGCGTTGAAATTCTGGTCGCCACACCGGGTCGCCTGCTGGACCACATTGAGGCCAAGAACGCCGTGCTTAACCAGGTTGAGTACGTGGTGCTGGACGAAGCCGACCGCATGCTGGACATTGGTTTTCTGCCCGATTT
The DNA here is from genome assembly GCF_012927445.1 of Rhodoferax sp. GTDB lineage: Bacteria > Pseudomonadota > Gammaproteobacteria > Burkholderiales > Burkholderiaceae_C > Rhodoferax. The sequence continues at coordinate 259,189 of NZ_JABBPD010000004.1, read as the reverse complement.
GCAGCGCATTTTGAGCTACCTGCCCAAGCAGCGCATCACGCTGCTGTTCTCGGCCACGTTCTCGCCCGAGATCAAACGCCTGTCCAGCAGTTACCTGCAAGATCCGGTGACGATTGAAGTCGCCCGGTCCAATGCCACCGCGTCCACCGTCGAGCAGCGTTTCTATAGCGTCGGCGACGACGACAAACGCCACGCGTTGCATCAGATTCTGAAGCAGCGCGGCATGAAGCAGGCCTTTGTGTTTGTAAACAGCAAGCTGGGCTGCGCCCGCCTGGCCCGTTCGTTGGAGCGGGAAGGCCTGAAAACCACCGCACTGCATGGCGACAAGAGCCAGGATGAACGTTTGAAGGCGCTCGACTCCTTCAAAAAAGGCGAAGTCGATTTGCTGGTGTGTACCGACGTGGCGGCGCGCGGGCTGGACATCAAGGATGTGCCGGCCGTGTTCAACTTCGATGTGCCTTTCAATGCCGAAGACTACGTGCACCGCATTGGTCGCACCGGGCGTGCCGGGGCGGCAGGTCTGGCGGTCACTTTCGTGTCCAAGAGCGATGCCCGTCTGGTTGGCGAGATTGAAAAACTCACCAAAACAAAAATTGAGTTAGAGGCCGTCGAGTTTGACGAAGATGTGCCGGACATTCGCAAACAGGGCCGTATCAACGACGGCCGTCGCATGTACGCCGAAGGGGCGCAAGACGACTCGCGCCCGGGCAATCACCGGACGGGTCCGACACGGGACGTGGCCCAGGAAGGGCAATATGCCCGGCAAGAACGTGCTCCCCGCCGCGATTTCACGCGGTCGACACCCGCGTCGCGGGATCCGTTTTTTGACAAGCCTTACGAGCCGGCTCCCGCCTCCGAGGTGGTGCCGTCTTGGGAGGCCACCGTCAAACAAGGTACGCGCAGCATTTCGGCCAATATCAAACCCAAACGCCGGATTGCGGCGCTGTTCAAGGCCGAAGTCACGTCTTGATCTGAAGGCTGGCCCGGCGGTTCCGCCGGGTTTTAGCCGGGTTTTTGTGCCTGCTCGCACTTCACCTGGATCAGCTCCTGCCTGAGTGTGACGCTGGTCTTGGCGCCGCCTACGCGCAAGGCGCTCAAACAGCCTCCCCAAACGCAACCCGTGTCCAGCGACAAGACCTCTGGGCGATTGATCCAACCCAACGTTGACCAGTGGCCAAAGGCGACGGTGACACCCGCGGTTTGGCGATTCGGCGCATCAAACCACGGCCAGTAGCCTGGCGGCGTGGCACCGGCACCTTCTTTGCTGACAAAGTCCATCCAGCCATCGGCATCACAAAACCGCAGTCGGGTGAGTGCGTTCACAATCACGCGCAAGCGGGCCGTGCCGGTCAGCGTCTCGCTCCAGAAGTTTGGCTCATCACCGTACATCTGCTGCAAAAAGTCGCCCAGCGCAGGGCTGCGCAGAATGGACTCCACCTCGCTGGCCAATGCTATTGTTTTGGTAGCTGTCCACGAAGGCAGAACGCCGGCGTGGATCATTAAAACCTCATGACCATCGATGTTTTCAAGGATCGCCATGCGTTGCCAGCGCAGCCAGTCCAGCATCGCCTGCCGGTCGGGGGCGTCCAGAATGCCTGTCAGGGTGTCTTTGCGGTGCGGCTTGCGCGCGCCATAGGCAACGGCCAGCAGATGCAAATCGTGGTTGCCCAGCACGGATTGAGCCGATCCACCATACGCCATCAAACGCCGCAGCACGGCGGCCGATTCTGGTCCGCGGTTGACCAGGTCACCCAGCATGTAGAGCGTGTCGCGGCTCGCCGAAAAAGAAATTTCATCCAGCAAGCGCTGCAGGGCGCTATCGCAACCCTGCACGTCACCAATAAGGTAGAGTGCCATGGTGTTCATTCTCGCTCTTGATTCATGGAATTTTTGCTGATTATTTTTTTGACATTGCTTAATGGTGTGTTTGCCATGTCAGAGTTGGCGTTGGCGTTTAGCCGAAAAGCACGGCTCAACACCATGTCCGAAGCCGGTGACAAAGGGGCGCAGGCGGCGCTCGCGTTGCAGGGTAATCCCAATAAATTTTTGTCGACGGTGCAGGTCGGCATCACCTCGATCGGGGTGCTTAACGGCATCGTGGGCGAGGCTGCGTTCAGTCCAAGCGTCGCCACATGGCTGCACGGATTGGGCATGGCAGAAAACGTGGCCGCTATTTCCGCCACCGCCATCGTGGTCACCTTGATCACCTACACAACCATTATTTTTGGTGAACTGGTGCCCAAGCGCATCGGTCAGTTGCACCCTGAGTCCGTCGCGCGCTGGGTGTCACGCCCCATGTTGTGGTTGGCCACTGCTGCCGGTCCGTTTGTGAAATTGCTGTCCGGTTCCACGGCGACGGTTCTCCAGTTGCTGCGTATTGACACCAATGCAACGCGGGCGGTCACCGAGGAAGAAATTACCGCCAGCCTGGAAGAAGGCGTCGATGCGGGCGTGATTGAGCAGCATGAGCACCAAATGGTGCAAAACGTGTTTCATCTCGATGATCGGACACTGACCTCGTTGATGGTCCCGCGCACGGATGTGGAATGGCTTGATGCCAGCAACACCGTCGCGCAAAGCCTGACGATCGCGGGCACGGGTGGCCGAAACGGCGCTCATTCCTGGTATCCGGTATGCCGTGGCTCGCTCGACGACGTGGTGGGCAAGATCAGCATTGGCCGTCTGCTGGAACTGGGCGCCAATGCGCCGGGAACGATTGAAGAATATGTGACCTCCGCCTCTTTTGTGCCCGAGACGTTGAGCGGCATGGAGTTGCTGGAGCAGTTTCGCGCCAAGGCGGGGCGGTTTGTCTTGGTGGTGGATGAGTATGGCGTGGTGCAGGGCTTGCTGACGCCGCGGGACCTGCTGGAGGCCATTACCGGTGAATTACAGCCCGGGGCGCAAATTGATGCCTGGGCCACGCAGCGGGACGATGGCTCGTGGCTGCTGGACGGCATGATGCCGGTGAGCGAGCTCAAGGTTCGCCTGGACCTTGACTACCTGCCAGAGGAAGACCGTGGCCGCTACAACACGGTGGCGGGTCTGCTGATGTCCGTCACGGGCCATCTGCCGGCCGTCGGTGAGCGCATTGAGTGCGCAGACTGGCTGTTTGAGGTGGTTGACCTGGACGGCAAGCGCATCGACAAGGTGCTTGCAAGTCCCCTTGCCGGGTCGGGTGCGACCTGATTAACCCGCTGTGATGAGGCAGTTGGGTTTGCCGACATCCTCAAACAGGGTCGGCATCTGCTGCTTCAGACGGTGTGACATCTGGTACAGACCCGACAGCCCTTTGCGCTGCAAAAAACCGGACAGGCACACCGCAAACTCGACGAAAAGCTCCAAGCTGGGTAACGCGTCATAGCTCCCCCATTTAAGTTGAAGCTCGTCGCTTTTTTTCTTGAGCTCAGCAGGGGGACATGCCATCGTTTTTTACCTGAACGTGAAGCCTGCAATTATGGCAGTCGCCCGGCTAGGCGCGCCCTGCCAGCCGATACGTCAGCAAGCCCATCAGCTCGTGCAAGGCCAGGTGCCACTTTGTGGCGCCACCCGCCAGCGAGTATTGCGTCCACGGTGTGTCGGTGCCGGTGCGAAAGTCCACCGGATAGGCCGTGACATTCCAGCCCGCTTTGCGAAAGGTGGCCAGGGCGCGTGGCATGTGCGAGGCCGAGGTCAACAGGAGCCAGGGTTGGGCGGGGTCCACGCCCGCAACGCGGGCGCTAAAAATGGCGTTTTCATAGGTGGTGTGCGAAGCCGACTCATAAACAACCCGCTGCGGCGCCACGCCCATGCTGTCGAAGAAGATCTTGGCGCGCGCAGCTTCGGTAAAGCCTTCGGCAAACAGTTCGCCTTCACCGCCTGTGAACAGTAGACGCAGATGCGGATAGTGCTGCAGCAGGGCAATCGGCACCGTCATGCGTTCCGCGGCACTGTTCAAGGCGACCTGACCGTGTCCATGCCACACATAGGCTGGCTCCAGTGCACCCCCCAGCACCACCACCCCTGCGTACGGTTGCAGGGAGGCCTTTGCGGCGGGCCCTGGGTACTGCGCTTCAAGCTGGCGGATCACCACATCTGGCAGCGGCTCCCATCCCTGCACCAGCAGCACCGTCAAGGCAGCCCAGCTCAAAGCTGTGCCCAATCTGCGCCGAATGGGCATGCACAGCAGCCCCACCAGCAGCAAGACAACAACCCAAGCCAACGGCTGGGTCACAAACGAAAACAACTTTGAAGCGAGAAACATGGGAGGGCGAACTGTCGATGGGTTGATTGGTTGGGGCACAACGTCTGAAGTGCCGTTCAGCATTCAGTGTATTGCGGTTGACTGGCTTAAAAAAAACCCGCAATCACCCACGGCAGATCGCTCGCCGGCGATCACACCCAGCCACGCGCTAAAAAGTGAACTTTCGTCGGCTCAGTGCGAATTATCAATGCACAAAAAACAGTATATATAGTATAAACAGTTGTCTATAAAGTGCATTGAAGGAGAACATCATGAACACTGAAGACGCAACTCGCGTGACCCGGCTGTTTAATTCGCTAACAGGGCTCGCCAAAAGATTGTTTGAGGCGCTGAATGCACCGCAACGGTCAGATTCCCCCAAAACTGCTGGCATGTTTGCTGGTTCACTCGTGTCTCAGGATCACGAGACCCACCACAAGTAGCCTCATCGCCGATGAGTGCGGCGTAAATCTTTTCCTACAAAAAGTACTTAAGACTGCCTACATCTTTTTTGGGCTGAAGAAGCTAAAGTTTTACAACTTAAACGTGGTGGATGCATCCAGTCTGCCACGATTATTCGTCAGCTTATCAAAGGAGTCACTATGAAGAAATCGCACCGCCTAATTTCTGGTTTGTTTTTAGCAGCCGTATCGCTGGGCGCCGTCGTTGGCGCGCAAGCGCAAAGCAGCGAGTCCAGTTCCAGAAGTGGCTACGGCATGTACGGTCCTGGCACGGGCTACGTTGGCTTGAATGCCGGACGTTCTGATTTCATGGTGGGCAACGGTGTTGGCATCTTTAATCACGACCAAGGCGACACCGCCTACAACATTTATGCAGGCGGTTATTTCAGTAATAACTTTGGTGTTGAGATTGGCTACACCGATTTCGGCAGTGTCAATCGCGCGGGCGGTCGCACCAAGGCGGATGGCCTCAATCTGAGTCTGGTCGGCAAACTGCCAGTCAGCAATATGTTTAATTTGCTGGGCAAGATCGGCGCAACCTATGGCCGCACGGACGTGTCGTCAGCCGCTGGTTCCGGTGTCACCGCCGGTACCGAGAATGGCTTCGACTGGTCTTATGGTGTGGGCGCTGAATATTCGTTCACGCCGAAATGGTCTGCTGTAGTGCAATACGACGAGCATTACTTGAAGTTTCCTGGCAGCGGCCGTGACCGCGTCAGCGCTGCCACTTTGGGTGTGCGCTACGGTTTCTAAACGTCGTAAAAATCGCACGCGTTCAAGGCGATTGAAGGCGTGCAGGTTCACCTGATTCGTGCTATTTGATGTTGACGTTTGTAACGACTTTGGCACGGTATTTTGCTAGCAGGCTTGGCCATGCATAAACTCCAGCCACTCGGTGGCTGGTAATTTAAGCGACCGTGATCCCAAGTTCACCCAGCAACTCTGCGGCCTGATTCAGTGAAATGGTGGCACCCCGGAACAGTTTCGCGTCCCCCAGCTTTAACCCACCAATGTCAGCTTCACGCAGGTCCGCGCCCTCAAAGCGCGTCAACTTCAGGTGGGCGTTGCGCAGACTTCCGCCGACAAAGACCACCTCCCGAAAGTCGCACCCTGACAAGTCGGCCTCCGCGAAATCAAGTTGTTGTAGTTGCATCTTGCGAAACGACATCTTGCGCAGGTCGGCACCCACCAGCAAGGTCTCTTCGAAGGACATCCCCAAGTGCGCCACTTCTTCGAAATTGGCACCCGTGAGTTTGCACTCTTTGAAGGAGGCAGACGACAGCCTGGCGCGGCGCCACTTGGTATTGTTGAGGTCACAATTTAGAAACTGGGCATCGACCAGTTCGGCCGCTTCAAAGTCGGCCTGGCGCCCACGGCATCGGCGCCAGATGGTTTGCGACAAGGTCGCTGCAAACAGAGATGCTTCCATGAATTTGCAGTCCCGGAATTCAAAGCCGCGCATTTCCAATCGCGAGAGGTCACAACCCTCAAAATCGCAGTCCTCGAAAACAAGCCGCTGGGTTGCTCTGGCAATGAGTGATTCCAAGAGCGAGCGCGAAATCGTTTGACCAATGATGGTGGAAGCGTTGGCCTCCATCGCCGTGGCAGTGCCAGTGTCTGTCATGTGTGAAATTTTTCCAGTGCCATCGTTTTCAGCGGAGTCGGCATTTTTGCATACAACCCACTAGACATGAGGCAGACATAAAAATAGGTAAAGTAACGTTCATCATCAGCCGCCTCGGCTTGTCAATGCCAGCATCTTTGCTTTTTCTCAAAGTCGAAGGTGTGATCCCTGAAAAAATAACTTGTGTAGTTGGCGGCGTCCGGCTTTACCTGATTTTGATGAAGGGAAAACATCATGGGATTACTAGATTCGGTCATGGGCTCCGTAACAGGCCAGTTGAGTCAAGAAGGCAATCTTTTAAGAATATTGAGCGAATTGCTGGCCAACAACTCAGAGCTAGGAGGGCTAGCGGGCTTGGTTGAAAAATTCAATCAGGCCGGCATGGGCAATATCGTCAACTCCTGGATCGGCAGTGGCGAGAAGCTGCCAATTTCTGGCGAGCAAATTTCGAGTGTGTTGGGCAGCAGTGTCATTGGCAACATTGCGACCCAGCTAGGTATTGATCCTGCACAGGTGTCGAATCAGATATCGCAGGTTCTGCCTGGCTTGATCAATAAGCTCACGCCAGGAGGCGTTGCGCCTGAAGGTGGTTTGGGTAATGCGAGCGACTTGATTGGCAAGCTGGGCGGTTTTCTGAAGGGCTAACGCTCAGTCATCTGGGTGCTTTTGTGCCCGGGCACTTTACTGATTGACAGTAAGCTGGCGCTAACGTCGCGTTGGCTAAGGCTTTTCGTTCTTTGCAGGTGAGGCCGTCTGGGCTTGGATCTCGTTGAGGCGAGCATTGATTGATGCGTTGAGCGAGACGCCCGCTCGCTTGTCGAAAAATACATCGGGCTCACTGCCGCCAGACGGAAAAGAATGGAAAGTCAGGAGGCCTATCGAGATCCCCAGCAAGACCATGCATGCGATAGCCAAGTGCCTCAAAATGACGGTGCCCGATCGCGTCATGAGGTAGCGCCGTTGCCCTCCGTGTGTGAACTTGATTCCCGCAGTTTGACACTTTCGGCAGATGTATTCCCCATACCGGTTCTTGTGGCAGTCTTTGCGTTCAATGGTGGCACTACAAGCGGAACAGACTTTAAACATAGTTGTGGGTACATAGAGTGGGTGGCGGGCTTTTACAGTCGCTTATGAAACAGCAGGCAGCGAACAGATGTTGCCGTGCTCCTCATTGTTTCCTCCAAGAATGAACCTGGCAGCGGCAAGAATCGTCATGGTCTATTTCACGGCCTATCTTCTTGAAAATTGCGTTCGTGCTCTGAAGCAAAGTTCGCGCCAATAAGGCTCTCAAGCACCGGAATTTCCGACTGGGCCTAGCTAACCAAGGCTTGGGCAAACAAGACATCGAGTCGCAAAAACGGTATCTGTAAAGTAATCCGACGCAACTTCAAGATTTTTGCGGAACCAACATGAGCCAATGGGGTCGACACGGCAGGCTCAAACATCCCGATAAGTGTTTTAACGTAGCGAGTCATCCATGAATCGCCAGAGCATTAGCGCCGCAATCGTTTCACCTGCCCGCTAAATGAAGAAACTCACTAAGAATTGGAGACCCGGTACAACAGCCACGTGACCAGAGTCACAACGGCCAAGTACAACAAAAATGCGGGTGGCGTCCACTTCCTCAATTGCCGTAGACGCTGACGCCATGTGAACTTTATTCCGGCACGCTGGCATTTCCGGCAGATGTATTCCCCATACCGGTTCTTGTGGCAATCATGGCGTGCCACGGTTTCGCCACAAGCGGAACAAACGCGCGACATATCAGGGCGGCCCGGTGAATTAGCGTTTTCGTTAGGGGCCATATGCTGCGCATCAGTTATTGGTTGGTGGCGCATTTGAAAATGCTATACCGCCAAGAGCAGGAGTTTTCGCAAAAGTTATGAATAGTCGAACTGTACGCTCAGCCAAGAAATGCCACTTTAAAGAACGGTGAAATACGGTAGCGGGGCCGGGATTACTTCAAGTTTTAGTGCATTTGGCTTAGACCTTCGCCTGATTTCAGAGTTGCCGCTACACCTTGCGGATATGGCTCAATTCTCGGTCGCAACGGATCTTAGGCAAGCCAACGTGACCTGCTTGCAAAGGAAATAGATCAGCCTGGAGCGCCGCCATTCGTGGGTGTCTGCAACCGATCATAAAAACGGCCGGCCGCACTCTATACCGCGCAATCAGGCTGCCATGGAAGTGCTGGAACATCGGCAGGGCGAGCACTCGACCCACGTCTTCACTTACGAGGGTAAATCAATCGCCAAGTCAACACCAAGGCGTGGCGTAATGCCCTATTAAGGGCTGAGATTCATGATTTCCGATGGCATGACTTACGCCACACTTTTGCTACTTGGCACAGAGAGGCAGGTACGCCGACGCATGAATTGCAGCGGCTTGGTGGCTGAAAAAACAATCCATGGTCGAGCGGTATGCACATGTAGCTCCGGAGGGGTTGCAGCTTGCAGCGGCTCGACTAGACTCAGTGTTGGAGTTTCGCTGAATACAGAAATTCTGATTGCATCAACTAGAAGATATAGCAAAGGGAGAGTGAAATTGTTATTTGAAGATGATTTTCTTGATGGACTCGCAACTGATCCAATAGCTGGCGCGACCTACATATGCGAGGTCACCCTGAGTTCGTTCGGTCGGGGCGGCGACTGGACTGCTGCCAACTGGGCGAATTTGATCGAAGCATATGTACTTCTTTCAGAAATGGAAGCTGCAAAGCTCTTTCCCTTTGAGCATTACTTTCCGGATATTCCGCAGGGAGATGAAATACACACGAAATGCAGCCACGCGTTCGAAGCATTGAGTTCAGTGCTGGCGAAATGTAATGCCAATGCTGAAGAAGGTCGCTTGGAAAAACTTAGGACTAAGTTTCGTATTGCTTTGCGCGAAGGTTTTAAATACGAATTTTCTCAAGGGGACCTTGAGAAAGTGCAGACGCTAATCAATGAATTGAGAGCTGAAGTATCTGCTTCGACATTGCTCGAACCGGAACACAAGGCGAGGCTTTTGAAACGTTTGGAAGCTCTTCAAGCGGAAATTCATAAGAAGATTTCAGACCTCGATAAATTCTGGGGTTTGATCGGAGATGCGAGCGTTGTTATGGCAAAAATCGGTAATAACGCGAAACCTATCGTGGATCGTGTGAGGGAAATTGCAGATATTGTTTGGCGTACACAAACTCGCGCAGAGGAGCTTCCGAGCGGGATAAGCCTGCCGCAGATAGGCCACGCACCAACCGCCGAATCGCTGACCGCTTAAATAGGTGCGCCATTAATGGCGCAATGGCTGGATAATCGTTGTAGGTTACGCGTTAGTTACATGAAAAAGCCCCTAACCATGACAGTTAGGGGCTTTTGCATTTGGTGCCGGAGAGATGAATCGAACACCCGACCTTCTCATTACGAATGACAGAATAAAGCCATTCGCCCCCGTTGATTAAACCCCTACAATCAATATAAATCAACAGCTTACAAGCGATTCACTGAGTAGGTGAGCAGCTTGAGTGTTGATTAAGATGCACTTTTATTGTGCAAATCTGCCTACAGACTGCCTACAGATTTTGGGGAAGCCATGAAGCCGCAAACAAACCGCGTTAACTTGACCGCTGGCCGGGTGGATGCCTTCACCTGTCCGTCAGACAAAGCACAAGCGTTTCTATGGGACACCGACACGCCGACACTGGCGCTACGGGCAACCCCGACAGGCCGCAAAACCTACGTGTTTGAAGCCCGGCTGCATGGCTCCACCATCCGAATCAATATCGGCACGCTGGCTGACTGGCCTATCAAGCAGGCACGCACCAAGGCTCAAGGGCTAAAGATGCTGGTTGACGCTGGGACAGACCCCCGCGAGGTGGAGCGTGACAGGCAAACCGCCAAAGCCTCCGATAAAGCTGCCGCCACTGCCCAAGCCGTGACCGTGGGCGATGTTTGGCCGCGTTACCTTGAGGAAGGCAAACCCAAGCGTAAAGACGCGTTCAAGCCCCGCTATCGTGCTGACCTTGAAACGATGGCCGCTCCCGGTGGTGTGAAGAAGGTGAGAGGGCAGGGCGTGACGCGACCTGGGCCGCTTTACCCGCTGTTGGCTCTCACGTTGTCGCAAGTAAATGAGGACTCGCTCAAAAGCTGGTTTGATGCTGAAGCCAAGACAGGCAAGCACCAAGCCACCCGCGCCCTGATGATGTTTCGAGGCTTCATGCGCTGGTGCTCTGCACGTCCAGAATATCGTTCGATGATTGACCGTGACGCAGGCCGCGCTGCCGCCATTGTGGAGTCCTTGCCGCAGGTGACCAAGCGCACCGACTGTCTAGAGGCCGCACAGTTGCCGGGCTGGTTTGCAGGTACCGACAAGCTGGGTAACCGGACGATTGCAACCTACCTAAAGGCGCTGCTGATCACCGGCTCACGCCGTGAGGAAATGGCCGGGCTGCTCTGGGTTGATGTCGATTTCAGGTGGAACCGGCTCACACTGGCCGACAAGGTGGACGCTACCCGCGTTATTCCGCTCACGCCCTATTTGGCGCAACAATTGGCGACCTTGCCGCGTACCAATGAGTTTGTGTTTGCCAGCAACGCCAAAGGGGGGCGCATCACTGAACCCCGCGCCAGTCACGGCAAAGTGATGCTTGATGCCGGAATTACGACTCTGACCATTCATGGCCTGCGCCGATCATTCTCGCTGCTGGGTGAGTCTGCCGGGGCGCCAGCCGGTGCCATTGCACAAGTGATGGGACACAAACCCAGCGCAACCGCTGAAGGCTACCGGCCGCGCAGTGTGGATGCCTTGCGGCCATACCTTGCACAGATTGAAGTGCACATACTGCAACAGGCTGGGGTGATGTTCGATGCCCAGGCCTTGCCCGGTGCATTGCGCGTGGTGGCAAATTAGTACGGTTTAAGATACCATTATGGAACTTCGCTATTACCAAGACCGGCAAGGTCAGTCACCGCTGACCCAATGGCTTGATGAGTTGAGAGACGTTCGGGTGCGAGCGCAGATACGGGCCAGGCTGACGCGGGTTGGGGCTGGTAACTTTGGCGACTGCAAGCCGCTGCGAGATGGCGTGCAAGAACTGAAAATTGACATCGGACCGGGCTACAGGATTTACGTGAGCCGACAGGGTACCGTGCTGGTGTTGCTGCTTTGTGGTGGTGATAAGGGTGACCAAAGCCGCGACATTGAGCGTGCCATCACATATTTGAATGACTGGAAACAAAGGGGTAAGCCATGAAAACACCACGCGATGCAAGCTATGACGACTACATGGTCAAGACAATGAAAGACCCTGTTGAGGCAGCTGCCTACATCGAGGCCGTGATGGAGATGGACGACCCAGCCGCGCTACTGGTTGCACTGCGCCACGTTGCCAATGCCCATGGCATGGCAGAAGTGGCCCGCCGTGCCGATGTGGGTGACAAGACCCTCTTCAAAGTATTGAGCCCAGACGGCAACCCGACACTGACCACCATTCACAAGGTGCTGCACGCTGTGGGGCTGCGTCTGAGCGTCGTGCCCGAGCACGCTTGAATGCACTGCCTCACGGTAACCACGCCATGCGCAACCCCGCAAACTCTGGCGAACTGCTGACGGGTTGGTTTGACAATCTGAGTGTGACGTATTTTGCCGCGCATATTGGTATCAGTCGGGTGATTAAAAATGCACTTGGATGCATATCCAGATGATCAATGTCAATGCAGTCTTAATGTTAGATGGTGATCGAATTGTTCCTGTTCGTGCCGTTCCATGCGTGACCGGTGGTGACATGGGCCCCCGCTGTTTAGCTCGCATTCTTTCAGATCCTGAGCATGGTTTTAGGGCTTACGTTTTGGGGTCAAACAACACGGTCATAGCGATCCTCCCAAAGAGCTGGCGGCAGTATGCTGACAGCCTGTCGGCATCTGGTGCGAACGCGCCCGATTTGATTAGTCGCGCCACTTTGGAAATTTTGCCGGCAAATACATTTGTTTATTGGGAGAATCTGTGGCGTATCCATGAGCGTCTCTTTTTACCTTCACGAGACGACATACCCAGCTACTCACCTCTGGAACAAGAGAATTTCGAACTGCAACCGACTGTGAACCTCCCGGATGCATTTGCTAAATTGGTATTTGAGGGGTTCCTTGATCCCACTGAGAAAAGTTTACCTCTAGCGAAGATTCTCCTTGCGGTGCAAGCCGAAGCACCTACCGGTGTGCCTGTGTTTTCAATGACAAAGGCTGCAATGATTGATCACCACAAACACGAGTGGCCAAGTATTAACGCAGACATGAAAGATGCGGCTGACAATGGGTTGGCTGCAGCAAAAGCGGGGCCTCGTGGTTGGTTTGAGGTCGGCTGCATGCAGTGGGCAAGGTCGAGAAATAAGCTAATCCAGCCAACTGCTTTATCAGAGCTCAACGACGCAATGATTAGTTTTACATCAAGGAAGTTGAGCGCAGACGAGTAATTTCCCGGGGGGATGTCGGGAGATTGTCAGGACTTACTCCGGCATTTGTCCGTTGAGAAAATATACAAAGAATGGGTATCCATACACCGTAATACCACGCTGTTGTTTGGAGAAACCCAATATGAAAATTGCATCATCCCCTCAGTTCCCCCCTCTGGAATTTGTCACCCGCCCCACAGTCGAGACAGCCGCAGCTGCCTACTATCTGAACCGGCGCCCTCAAACGCTCAGAATTTACGCCTGTCAAGAAAACGGCCCACTGCGTCCCCTTCGTGTGCATGGCCGCCTGCACTGGAAAACAGACGATCTCCGTCGCATCCTGGGTGTGGCCGCAAAAGTAGGGGTTTGAATCATGGCTGCCTCCAATAAACCACCCAAAACCCTTCAATCCACCCCGGCGACGATTGAGGTAACGGACCCGGTAAACACCTGCTGCTCGTCGGTCATGGCCCAACTGGTATTCACCGAGATCACAGGCACGGTCCCAACTCGCCTGACCAAGATCATCGGTTTGAACCCGGATGGCACGCTACGCAAGGAGACCGCCGCCAATATGTCGCAAGGCACCACGCGACGGATTGAGGTCAATGGTCTGGATGAACTACGCGACCACCTGAACGGGTTGACAAGTGCCAACGCGGTGTCCTGGGGCATCACCGTGGATGCCACCACCACGCTGTGTACCCGGTCAGATGCCGAGGCGCAAGAGCAAGGGGCCATCGCCCGTACCCGCGACAACTTCACGTTTCACCGTGGCCCTGGCATCATGATGCTGGACCATGACGGCCTGCCCAACGGGTCACTGACGCAAGACCAGTTCCGCACGCGCCTGCTGGCCGCAGCACCGGCACTCACCCACGCCTCCATGCTGGGGCGGCCTAGCGCTTCTGCCGGGTGCTTGCGCCCGAATGGTCAAGTGTTGACGCCACTGGACCGCCACCGTATCTATGTGCCGGTCAAAGACGCTTCGCTGATTCCTGAGGCTGGCATAGCCCTGGCTGATCTGCTGTGGGCCACCCCCGGCGACGGTTGGGTAGATGTTGGCGCAGCAGGCCAAGCTCTCATGCGCTGCCTGGTGGACACTGCGGTCTGGCAGCCAGAACGCATGGACTTTGCTGGCCCTCCCGAGTTGGTGGACGGAGTCACTCGCCCTCTCGTTACGGGTGTCATTTACGGCCCACAAGAGGGGCAGTTCGATCTGCACCTGCTGATGGCCAGCGTGACCCCCGCCATCCGCAAAGTTGCCGAAGCCGCCCGTAAGGCTGAACGCGCGGCAGCCAAACTTCAGTGCGCGGTACAAGCCAAAGCGTGGGCGGTTGAACGCGCACCTGCCCTGGCCCAAGCCCGTGGCATTAAGCTGGCACAGGCGATTAACGTGCTGGAGCGTGCTAGTTTGCACTGCGTGCTGATGGGAGACTTTGAGTTGACATACTTTGATGGATCGACCATCACAGTCGCACAGCTGCTGGACAACCCTCAGCGTTACCACGGCACACGCTATGCCGATCCGCTGGACCCCAACGAGGACGGCCGGGTGGCCGTGGCTCGGCTGCTCAATGGCGGTCGGCCCGATATCTATTCCCACCGGCATGGTGGCATGCGCTACGAGCTGCGCCGCCAGTCGGCCCGGGTGCAAATTGGACGCGGCATGCGCATTGATTCCACTGACTCCACGTTACGTGTATTGATCGACCGCAGCGAGTTGTTCGACTACGGCGACAAATCTATAGCCTACGTTGCCAACCGAAAGGCCGCCTCTGTCGCGAGTGATTGGCTGCTGGACCATCTGGGCCGGGTCGTGGACTTCTACAGTGTGCGGGTCAACCGGGACAAGGAGGGTCACCAGACCTCAATTCAGGAAGTTGCAGAAGACGCGCCTTTATCAGTCGCCACAGCAATACTGGCCAAGCACGGCAGCCGGAATTTTCGGCGGCTGGAGGCGGTATGCACCGCACCCATCCTGCGCCAGGATGGCAGCATTCTGGACACACCCGGCCATGACGAAAAAACCGGCTTGCTCTACGTCACGTCAGAGATCAATCCGCCCACCGTGCCACAGTCACCCACCGAGACCGCCGCACTGGATGCCCTGGCCTTGTTGTGGCACCCATTTCGTAAGTTTCCGGTGGTGGACCCAGTGTCGGTGGGGGTGTTGATTTCGGCATTGATCGCCGCCGCACTACGGCCGAGTCTGCCGACATGCCCGGCCTATGGCTTCGATGCCCCATCGGCAGGCACTGGGAAAACGCTGATTGCCAAGTGCGTCGCCGCCATGTGCACCGGTGGTGACGTGTCCGTCATGCCACCAGCCAAAGACGAGGACGAGTGGCGCAAACGTCTGTTTGCCGGGCTGCGTGGTGGTGACACCGTGCTACTGCTGGACAACGTGCGTGAACCGTTGGGCAATGCGGCCATTGACTCGTTCATTACATCACCCTCGTTCAAGGACCGCATCCTGGGTGAATCCACGACACAGGAGCTGCCCAACAAGGCGCTGTTCTTGATCACCGGCAACAACCTGATGCTAACCGGTGACACACACCGCCGGGTCCTGATCGTGCGCCTGGATGCCCAGCAGGAGCAACCCTTCACCCGCGAGTTTGCCTTCAACCCGCAGGCGGAGGTGATCAAGAACCGCCAGCCAATGGTGGTGGCCGCGCTGACCATCGTACGCGCCTACATCACAGCCGGTCGCCCCAAGGCCGCACCCGGTCGAATTGCTTCGTTTGAGGTGTGGGATGACCTGGTTCGACAACCCTTGTGCTGGCTCCAGTCGTTGGTTACCGCATCAGATCGCACGGACCTGCCCAACTTTGCCGACCCCGCGGAGTCAATCACCCGCTCGGAATCCGAAAACCCGGATCAGGCCAAACTGGCGGCCATGCTCAATGCGTGGCACACAGCCTTTGGCGCCAAGCCAACGACAGTCGCCATGGCCAAGTCGCTTAGTGATCCCGAGCCTGCCTCAGTTCATTTGGCAGACGCCATTGATGAAATTGCTGGACAAAATGGCAAAGTTAACGCCCGCATCTTGGGCCGCTGGATCGAGCGCCATGCGGAGCAGCGCAACGGGGGCCTGCGCTTCGTCAAAGCTGGCAAGGCGCACGGCGTGATGCGCTGGCAAGTGTTGCAAACGGTGGAGCGTGCAGCGGGTGGTTTGGGTGGTTTTGGGGGGATTTCTGAGCGTGCCACTGACTAGCACCAACCCAGCCTTGACCCACGCCTAAACAGCTACTGCGCCCTGCGCAATCAGGGCCAGTAGCTGCGCGTCATTCATTGCCGCAAAATTGGCTTGTATCGTGCCCTGCCCAGCCGTCAACTCCACCCGCTTGGTTTCCACCGCATACAGGCCCAGCAATTTCGCTACCGCCGCCATGGAAGACACCATCACCCCAGGCTGTCGGTCCGCCCGGGCCATCTCAAACGCATCCAGGAAACCTCGCACCACCCCCTCGCGGGTGATCTCCAATTCCCGTGCTAGCGCCGCACCCCGGGCCTGCAACTCTGCCTGAATGTCAGGTTTTGTCAACAATTCACACGCAATCGCCCGGCTTGTCTTCTTGGAGTATCCAGCCCGCTCAGCAGCAGCTGCGCCGTTCATATCGACCATGTACTCGTCAATAAAACGCCCCTGTTTATCAGTGAGGGAGATGGCTGTATTTCGCATTGTGATATTTTAAGCAATACGAAGAAAAAATGTCGCCTTAAAACACCCCAGAAGTCACTCTCAGGCGATACGGCCCGCCACTCTCAAGCTGCTCCACCAGCTCCTTCCAATACCCGACCATGTTCGGGTGTGGACGCAGGCCCAGCTTTGCAAGTTTCGCAATCTTGGCATCTATCCCTTCGATCATGTTTACTGTTGCTAAACGGGTGTCTTTTTCTGGAGCCCGCAAAAACGGCGGAATTTCAAACTCGTCGGCATCCCAGTCTGGAGGCTTTAACGGTTCGGAGCTCGATATTTTCATGTCCATGGTTGCCATGTATGTCGGATTCTTGTACTCGTCTTCGACCTACCCATGAATTACATGACGACACCCTTTTGGGGCTGAGGCTTGGTAGGCACCACGCGGCCATTCTCACTCGCAATCGTTCTGTAGTCGATGTTTGTTCCATCTTGGAATGCGACGGACTCAAAGAACCAATGGATTCGGAGCGATGCCGTCTGTGTGATGGCGTAGTGCTTTGGGTTGGAGTAGTCGTAATCCATAACTGCAAAATAGTCGATAGATTGTCCCGGCTTCATTTTGGGTTCGATACGCATAGGATATGAACCCAAATCAGCTCCAAAAACATCCGTCACTGAGACCCATCCAGCCGCGCCAACCAAATTCTTCAAAGATTTATTCGCGAGCTTCAATTTGAAAACAAACTGTTTCCCAACAATTTCGCCGTACGAGTTTGTAAGTGGTCGTAACTCATATCCAATGGCATGCGCATCAAACTGCTTGCGAATTTCCGCATCTACTTCGGCACGTCTTGTGGCAATTTGAGCAAGCTGTGCCTGTTTGTCACGCGCCTCCTTTTCTCTCTCTCTTGCAATACGATCTGCCTCGGCTTTTTGTGCGTTAGCAGCAGCCAGCTCGATCTTCATACGAGCATCGAACTCAGCTTGATTTAGCAATGCAATTTTCACGGTGGGGGCGGTACCCTCACCGCCAAAAGAACCACCTCGCGTTTGACGTTCTGCCCAACGCCTAAATACATCTTGGTCTGCCGGCTCTAATTTGGCGGAAATCTTTTCGACTTCACCCATTGTTAATTTTGAATTTACAGGAAGTCTGGCCGCGTATGGGTCAGAACAGCCAGGCAAAAAAAGCATGCTGAAAGTCATGCTTAAAACGAATAGCCACGTCTTGATGCGGTTGCATATAAGTCTCTTCATTACGCCCCTTTTTTTGTTGTGTACTCGCCGGGCCGCAGCCATGGTTGCATGCTAAAGGTTCTACCTTGCACATCCCGCGCTTCGTCTGCTGACGCCAAAAACATCTTTGGTATGGAAGCATTTGTCACTTCTGACCACCGTTCCAAATTCGTCTTTTGTGTAATAGCTCCCACCTTTATTGACGGGAACGGCAGGCGATTGGGCCTCAGTTTGAGCTGGTGCTGTGCGACCAACCTGTCTGGCGGAGCCGCTGCGGCAGGCACTGGCCAAGAGAGCCGTGACAGAATTCAATTGAGAACCTCGATATGAGGTGTTGTCTTGACTATACCTCTGCTGTGCGTGGTCAATTCGAGTCCTAATGAGTCCGCATATCTCAGGCGATGCACAAGAGTTCGCCAAGTTTTGCAGAGATTGGAAAGAAACGTCCCACCTCTTGAGATTTGTGTTTTCCTGAAACGAGTCAAACGTCTGCCGAGCTTGATTTTTCAACATTGAGCAGTTTTCGCCGCCTCCAGTATTGCTGGAGTTTTCCGCGCTCTCTCGTGCTGAATGAGCCTGATCTTCAGTGATATTTCCACCAGAGAGATTGATTGCCGAACTCGTGGCGTTGGATGGACAAGCCACGTCGCTATAAATGATCTTACCGTTTGCATCTTTGCACTTAACAACTTGGGCCTGGGTGCTAATACAAAGCAGAAAAATCGACGCGTTAAACATTATTTTTTTCATATTTCCACACGGTCTCTTCATGGTGTTAGCGGCGACGGTGTTTACGGACGTTAGTCGAGATCAGAGGTGCCGCCGAGCCATCCCGGAACGAGGTGGCTCGGCGCCATTTCCAGCATCTCTGGCGGATCGGCCTGTGGGCCTTCGTCTTGTTCCTCGTAGTACCAGTCAGGGTATCCGCCATTCGCGAGGGAGTAGTGGTCGGGTATTTTCCAGCCGTCCTCAACACACAAAACGGTGAGCGATTTACCGGAAAGGTCTACCGTCCGCTTGACGTACGCTCGGAGCTCCTGGTAGTCGGTCCAGAGGCGGGGCTTCAACACTCACCCCTGCATCTAGAATTTGGTGCCGCATTTTGGGCAATTGGGGTCGTCAGCAAGTGAACGCCCCGCTTTACTACCGAAGAAAAATCCAAGAGCGGCGCCAGGGATTGTCCCGGCGATTGCGCCAAGTGGCCCGCCAACAAGGCCAACTCAAGCACCGACTTTGGCGCCAGCTATCGCCCCGCCAACAGCACCGAGTATTTTTCCTTCAGCCTTCTTTTCATGCGTAAACCCATGCCCGCATCTGGGACAGTAAATTGATACGAGCTCAGTTACGTTGCTAACTGCCATGACTTAGCCTCCGCTTTTATATGAATTAGTGTTTATGCGAATTAGAGCATAGACAAGATAGTCAGAGTCGTGAAAACAACTCTGGCTCAACAATTTGGTACCTGCGTACGCACCCTGCGCATCGCGACTGGTATGAGCCAAGTTGTTTTCGGTGAAAAGTGCGGTTTTTACCAAACCTATCTGAGCCGGATCGAGACCGGGCAAGCCAATCCCACGTTGAATGCAATGGAGGTCATCGCCAACGCTTTGGGCATGACTGTGTTTGATTTATTTGAACTGATAAAAGCGCAGGCTGAATAGCCGCTAACAAGCGACTAGCTCGCAAGCTGTCCCTTTTTACGTTCACCTTTAGCCGGACGCCATTGCGCAAAATTCCCACATATTTTTTACTGAAAAATAATTGACTTTGCCGATTTAAGTCATCCATCCAGCTGCGTGAGTCTCTCTCCCCCCCGGGTCAAATAAAGCTACCGGCACTTCGGGATTCGGTTTCCGTTCCGGGCCATAGGGGACCCTAACCCCCAACTCCAGCCGCCGCTGAGTACAGCGACTGCATCGGTCATCGTTTTCGTCTTCAGTTCTTGAAGACGCAAGCCCATGAAGCCCAACAACCACGACGACCGAGGTCGCCGTTCTGTTTGAGCTTTGTGGATTCACGTTGATCCGCTATTCAGGAGTTCACCATGTTCACCACTGGTTTCGCCATCTTTCTTGGCCTTGTTTTTATCTTCATCAAACTGCCGCGCAAGACCATGCTGCGCTGGCTACGCTACGACGTCGTGCTCGACGTCGCGGTCACGTTGATCGTGCTGGCCATTCACTTCGGCACGTTCTCGGGCGTCATGGCCGCCACTTTCGCCGGTCTGCTGACCAGCGTCGGCACGACCTTGGCGAAGAAAGCTTTCGGCTACATCCAGGGTGACTTGTACTTCCCTGGCTTGATCCGCCTGGCGCTCTAGCCATGGCTTACAGCCATCGCCCCAAACCGGTGTATTCCCGGCGTTTCAAGCAGCCCTCGCTGCTCAACAACCTGTTGTTTCGCCTGTCCTGTCTCAATCCTCTCACTCCCAAGGAGTTCCCCATGTCCCATTCACGTCGCAATATTCTGATTCGTTCCGTCGCCACCATCACTGGCGATATTGCTACTGGCATCGCCGTGGCGTCTGTCGCCCTGTGGGTCATTGAAACCGCCGCCTTGGGGGTGTTCCTGTCGTTCCTGGTATGGCTGCTGGCCGCCATCGCCGCGCTGGCGCTGAGCCAGTACGTGCTGCATCCGGCCCTGTCGGTGGTGCTGTCTGATCAAAAGCTCGATCTGGCGGTCGCCGCCGTGTCGGGGCTGGCAGATCGATTCACCCAGTTGGCGCGCTCAGCGCTGCAACCGACATAGCCCTCGAGCCCCACTAGCGTGGGGCTTTGTGTCTGGTTCTGTGGATTGACCATGCAGGTCATTCCAAGTCTTGCTGTTAATCAACCTTCCGCCCCTGCTTGGCTCGTCCATCAGGGGCTTTTTCACATCTGGAGCATCTTCATGAAATCAACCATCGACCTTTACCAAACCGTCACAAACAAGATCATTGCCGCGCTTGAGGCGGGCACGCCACCCTGGGTGTGCCCGTGGAACCGGGTACAAGGCAGCTTGGTGCCCGCCAATTTGAGCACCGGCCGCCAGTACCGCAGCATCAACACGCTGTTGCTCAACGTGCAGGCCATGACGCAGGGTTATGTCCTGAACCGCTGGCTGACGTTCCAGCAGGCGCGTAACCTGGGTGGCTGTGTCCGCCGCGGTGAGACTGGCACCCATATCGTGTTCTTCAAAATGCTGGAGTGTGAGGATAAGCAGCGGGCCGCCAACGATGCACCGGGGCGCAAGGTGATCCCGCTGTTGCGCAGCTTCACCGTCTTCAACGCCGCCCAGGTGGATGGTTTGCCTGCGGCACTGAGCACCACACCAGCACCGCCAGAGGACTGGAGCCCGATTGAGGCGGCTGAAACGCTGCTGGCACAGTCTGGCGCCGACATTCGACTCGGCGGCGACCGGGCGTTTTACCGGCCCGGTGACGACGTGATTCAGTTGCCACCGCCAGTGCAGTTTCCGCAGGCCAGCAGCTACTACGCTACCGCCTTGCATGAACTGACGCACTGGACCGGGCACCCGAGTCGCTGCAACCGCGTGCTGTCCGGGCGCCAGCATATTCAAGCCTACGCGTTTGAGGAATTGGTGGCCGAAATGGGTGCTGCTTTTTTGAGCAGTCATTGCGGGCTACCGGGTGAGCTGCAGCATGCCAGTTACATCGCCAGCTGGCTCACGGCCCTGCGCAGCGACAAGCGGCTGATCTTCACAGCCGCATCGATGGCGCAGAAGGCGGCCGACTTCCTCATCGGCCAGCCGGTGGAAGCAGTCCAGGCGGATGAGGTGGCGGCATGAAGCGCGATCCGATCGTGGTTCAAGCGCTGCAGCTGCTGGAGTGCCAGGTGCGCGAAGCGGATGCACTAGCCTCACCGGATGCAGCCCGCGACTTCGTTCGCTTGCGGTTGGCCGATCGCCCATACGAGGTGTTCGCTTGTCTGTTCCTGGATGTGCACAACCGGGTGATCGATTACCAGGAGCTGTTTCGCGGCACGCTGACGCAGACCTCGGTCTATCCGCGTGAGGTGCTGATCGAGGCGCTGGCGTGCCAGGCTTCAGCGGTGATCCTGGTTCACAACCATCCGTCAAATGTGGCCGAGCCCTCCCGGGCGGATGAGGCGTTGACGCACACGCTCAAGCAGGCGCTGGCGCTGGTGGACGTGCGCGTGCTCGATCACTTCATCGTGACGCGCAGCACCGTGCTCAGTTTCGCTGAGCGGGGGCTGCTGTAACCCGATTTTTGTCGGTTCTGTCAGTTCGGTGCCCGCGTTCGTGGACGTGGCGTGGCACCCCACCATTTGGCACGTCCCGTACCCCCTACGTCCGGTCGAGCTTTGCTTCACCGGGCGTTGTCGTTTTAACCCAAGGAGTTTTCATCATGTCTGATCAAGACAATTATTTCGCCCGCCTCAATGCCATCAACGTGTCTGACCATCTTGAGCGCAAAGGCGGGTTTAGCTATCTCAGCTGGCCGTACGCGGTCAGTCAGCTGCGCCTGGCGGACCCCAGCGCCACCTGGGTGGTGTGCCGCTTCGACGGCAAGCCTTACCTGCTGTGTGAGGCCGGTGTGTTTGTCGAGGTGGCCGTCACGGTGCAGGGCATCACCCTGAGCCAGATTCACCCGGTGCTTGATAGTCGCAACCGGCCCATTCCGGCGCCCACGGCCTTTGACATCAATACCTCGATCCAGCGCTGTCTGGTCAAGGCAATTGCGCTGCATGGCCTGGGGCTCTACGTCTACGCTGGGGAAGACCTGCCGCAGCCGGTCGCACTGGAGGCGGCCAACGACCCAGTGCCGGTGGCGGACTGGGCGGAACCCAGCGCTCTGCTGCCAGATCGGCCACCAGTCAATCGGACGGTTGCCCCGGCGCGTATCAGCAAGTCTCAGCAGACGCACATCCACAAGCTGGCAGTGGAGGCCGGCATCTCGCTGGAGCGGGTGTTGTCGTATTTCGGCGTTGAAGAGTTAGGCGGCATTGCTGCCACCGACTTTGAGCGCGTCATTCGCAGCTTAGAGAACCGTCGCAAGGCGGCTTGAACCCACATCGACCCATTTTTGCCACGCAAACGTGGGTCACTCACTGCCAAAACCGACTAAACATTGAAGGAAATTATCATGAACACACTGACACAAACCCACTCCGCCACCATCGTCCAACTGACGCAAGGGTCACAAGCCTGGCTCGACTATCGGCTGACCATGCGCAATGCGTCTGAGACGGCGGCTGTACTGGGCGTGAGCCCCTGGATGACGCCGTATCAGCTCTGGCTGCTGAAAACCGGGCGCTCAACGACCAAGGTCACGCCAGCTATGCAACATGGCACCACATTGGAGCCAATTGCCAGGGCTGCCTATGAAGCCCAGACGGGTGAAATCATGCAGCCACTTGTGCTGCAGAACGGTCGTTACTCTGCCAGCCTGGATGGCATGGACCTGGAGGGTCAGCTGATCGTTGAGATCAAGTGCCCGTACCAAGGTCAGGACTCGAAGCTGTGGCGCGAAGTTAATGCCGGCCATGTGCCTGACCACTATGCTGCGCAGGTACAACATCAACTGATGGTGTCGGGCGCGGGGCTGGCTCACCTGTGGGTGTTTGATGGCTCGCAGGGCTTACTGCGGCCGATTGAGCCGATTAACCATGCGGTGCAACGGATTCTTGAAGGTTGGGAGCAGTTTCAGGGCTACCTGGACAGCGACATCCCGCCGCCGCTGACCGACGCGGACACGGTTCAACGCGAGGATGCTGGCTGGACGGCGGCGGCGCTGGCGTTCTCTGCGGCTAAACAGGCGGCCGATGTGGCCGATGCTGCAGTGGCAAAGGCCCGCGATGAGTTGCTGGCGCTGGCGGTCCACCCGCGTGAGCAGGGCTCTGGCGTTTCGGTGACGCGGTACTGGAAGGCTGGGAATGTGGATTACAAACGGGTGCCGGAGCTCAAGGGGCTGGACTTGAACGGCTACAGAGGGAAGTCACGGGTGGAGGTGAGGGTGACCGCTGATAAGGGCGCTGGTGACTAGGTCTCCGACCTCTCTTCACAGCACTACGTTTCGCGGGCTTTGGTCCTTAGCTGTCGGGTCCATATGCCCACAAGGGTTCCCTTTCGAACCACATAGAAAGGGTCTGTAACAGCATGGTGCAGATTATCAGGCGCTACGCTCCTGGTGGTCGCATAAAGGGTGCAGTGTGGCGGGCGCTGTGCTGGCGCTGTATTTGGGCAAGTTGCCTACAGATTGCCTACAACCTCACCAAAGAGAAAGGGTTTGCTGCTATTTTCATAGCGGCAAACCCTTATCTGCGTTGGTGCCGGAGAGATGAATCGAACACCCGACCTTCTCATTACGAATGAGCTGCTCTACCGACTGAGCTACACCGGCTTAAGCGCTGAATTATAGCCGGCTCTTTAGGCCTCGTTATGGTAGCGGGTGGCGCGTTCTACTTCGTTCTTCGAGCCCAAAATCACGCTCACGCGCTCATGCAATTTGCTGGGTTGGATATCCAGAATGCGCTGTTTGCCGTTGGTGGCGGCGCCACCGGCTTGCTCGATGAGCCAGCTCATGGGGTTGGCTTCGTACATCAGGCGCAGCTTGCCGGGCTTCTCGGGTTCGCGCTTGTCCCAGGGGTACAAGAAGACGCCGCCGCGCGAGAGAATCCGATGCACGTCGGCCACCATGCTGGCAATCCAGCGCATGTTGAAGTCTTTGGCCCGGGGGCCTTCAGTGCCTTGCAGGCATTCGTCAACGTAGCGCTTCACGGGGGCGTCCCAATGGCGCATATTGCTCATGTTGATGGCAAACTCTTTCGTGTCGTCCGGAATGCGCACGTTTTCCTCGGTCAGGATGAAGGAGCCCTGCTCGCGGTCCAGTGTGAACATGGCGACGCCGTCGCCCACGGTCAGCACCAGGGTGGTCTGCGGGCCGTACACGCAGTAGCCAGCGGCGACTTGCTTGATGCCGGCTTGCAGGAAATCCTGCTCGGACACGCCGGTACCTTCAGGCTTGCGCAGCACGCTGAAGATGGTGCCGATGCTGACGTTCACGTCGATGTTGCTGGAGCCGTCCAGGGGATCAAACAGCAGCAGGTATTCACCTTGTGGGTAGCGGTTGGGCACGACGTAGATGCCTTCCATTTCCTCACTGGCCATGGCCGCCAGATGGCCGCCCCATTCATTGGCTTCGATCAGCACTTCGTTGGCGATGATGTCGAGCTTTTTTTGCATCTCGCCTTGCACGTTTTCGGTCTCGGCGCTGCCCATCACATCGCCCAGCGCGCCTTTGTTGACGGCCTGGCTGATGCGCTTGCAGGCGCGGGCGACCACTTCAAGCAGCAGCCGCAGTTGCGCCGGAATATGACCGTCAATGCGTTGCTGCTCCACCAGATAGCGGGTGAGAGAAATTTTTGTAGACATTGTGGTTCCTTTAAAGTTCACATTAGTCGGCCAGTGCGCGGCTGATGACCTCGCGCACGTCGTTGCTCAAATCGGTTTTGTCCGCGATGCGCGCAATGGCTTCACGCGCTGCGCTGCGGTAGGGCTCGGCCAGTTTTTTCCAGCGGTCCAGAGCCCGCGCCAAGCGCGCGGCCACTTGCGGGTTGATGCTGTTGAGTGCCATCACCTGCTCGCTCCAGAACAGATAGCCTGCGCCATCGGTGCGGTGAAAGGCGCCGGGGTTGGTATTGCAGTAGCTGAAGATGACGCTGCGCGCCCGGTTCGGGTTGCGGATGTTGAAGTCGGAATGGGCCATCAATTGACGCACGGCTGGCAGCACCTGGCCGCCGCGGTCGCAGGCGCCGGCTTGCAGGGCAAACCATTTATCGATGACCAGTTCTTCTTTTTTGAACTGGCTGTGAAAACGCGCCAGCGCCGGGGTGGCGAGCGCGTGACCGCTGCCGATCAAGGCCTGCAGCGCGTTGGCGCAGTCGGTCATGTTGCCGGCGTCTTTGAAGCGCTGGTAGGTCTTGCCGGGCCACACACTGTCGGCATCGTCACGGGCAGCCAGACACAGCTGCGCCAGCGCCATGCCGGCCAAAGCGCGACGGCCGGCTGACAGGGCATCGGGCCGGTAAGCGCCGTTGTCGCTGTGGGCCTCAAACGCCCACTGCCAGTCGGGGGCAAGGGCCGTGGCCAGCTGGGCGCGCATGGCTTCGCGCACCGCATGAATGCGCTGCGGGTCCACCACGTCGAGCTGCTCGGCGATGTAGGTCTCAGAGGGCAGGGTGAGCACCAGTTCCTTGAAGGCGGCATCCAGCGTCGGATGCCGTAACACGCGGCGCATCGCCTCGATATAGGCATCATTTAGGCCTGTAGCCCCCGTAGCATCTGCGGGAGTAGCTATTGAATTAATAGCGCTGCGCAGTGCCAGCCGTTGTCCGGCTTCCCAGCGGTTGAACGGGTCAAGGTCCGCGGCCAGCAGGGTCAGCAGTTGGGCGTCACTGTAGTCAAAGTCCAGCAGCACCGGGGCGGTGAAGCCGCGCAGGATGGAGGGCACCGGCTCTTCATCGACATTGATGAAGGTGATGGATTCGCTCGGCTGTGTCATGACAAACAGGTGGCTGTTGCCAACGGGGTCAGAACTGCCTTGCAATTGCAAGGGCAGGGCGGCGCCGCTGATGCCGACCAGGCCCATGCTGACCGGAATCACAAACGGCTCTTTGGCCGACTGGCCGGGCGTGGCGGCGCAAGACTGGCTGAAGTTCAGCGTGTAGGTCTGGGCCGTCGCGTCATAGTGGCCGTCAGCAGCCAGCCGGGGCGTGCCGGCCTGGCTGTACCAGCGCTTGAACTGGGGCAGCAGGCGCGCCAGTTCCGAGTCCGGGTTGGCATCGGCAATGGCTTGCGCGAAATCGTCGCAGGTCACGGCCTGGCCGTCGTGGCGGGCAAAGTACAGCGTCATACCCTTGGCGAAGCCGTCGCGGCCGACCAGGGTTTGCATCATGCGCACGACTTCAGCACCTTTTTCGTAAATGGTGACGGTGTAGAAGTTGTTGATCTCGATGTAGCTGTCGGGCCGCACCGGGTGCGCCATCGGGCCGGCATCTTCCGGGAACTGGGCGGTGCGCAGCACGCGCACGTCTTCGATGCGCTTGACGGCGCGGGCTGACGCGTCGGCGCACAGGTCCATGCTGAATTCCTGGTCGCGGAACACGGTCAAGCCCTCTTTCAGGGAAAGCTGGAACCAGTCGCGGCAGGTGATGCGGTTGCCGGTCCAGTTGTGAAAGTATTCGTGGCCGACGACCGACTCGATGTTGGCGTAGTCAACATCGGTGGCGGTGGCCTGGTTCGCCAACACGTATTTGGTGTTGAAGATGTTGAGGCCCTTGTTCTCCATGGCGCCCATGTTGAAGTCGCTGGTGGCGACGATCATGAAGCGTTCCAGATCGAGCGGCAGGCCAAAGCGGGCTTCGTCCCACACCACCGAGGCCATCAGCGAGTTCATGGCGTGTTCGGTTTTGTCCATGTCGCCGGGGCGCACATAAACCTGCAGCAAATGGTCTTTGCCGCCGCGCGAGGTGATGCGCTGCTCGCGGCACACCAGCTGGCCGGCCACCAGGGCAAACAGGTAAGACGGTTTTTTGTGCGGGTCAACCCAGGTCGCAAAATGGCGGCCTTCGTTGCCGCTGCCGGTCAGCAGCCCGGAGTCGACCAGGTTGCCGTTGCTTAGGAGCACCGGGTATTTTTGCTTGTCGGCACGCAGCATCACGGTGTAGCTGGCCATCACATCGGGACGGTCCAGGAAATAGGTGATGCGGCGAAAGCCTTCGGCTTCACACTGGGTAAAGAACGAGTCGTTGCTGACGTACAAGCCGGTCAAACTGGTGTTCTTGATCGGCGCGCAGGTGGTGAAAATCTCCAGCTCAAAACTGCCTTCAGCCGGCAGGTTGTCCAGCACCAGCTGCTTGCCTTCCATCTTGAACGAGGCGCCCTGGCCGTTGACCAGCACGCGTGCCAGGTTCAACTCTTCCCCGATCAGTTTCAGGGGCTGCAGCGCAACCTCCACGTTGCGGCGCAACGTCATTTTGTTGAGCACGCGGGTCTTGGCCGGGTCCAGATCAAACGTCAGATTGACGGTGTCAATCCAGTACGCAGGTGCGGCGTAGTCGGCGCGGTGGATCACCGTGGCGGGGCCGTCGGCCTCACGAAGTTGCAACATGCAGGTTCTCCCAATATTTTGAATTCATCAACGCCAAGCAGCCGCGCACACGGGCGGCCACTTGCTGAGCACTCAAGGGGCGCACTAGACGCCCTGCTTTAACGAGGCTTGAATGAACTGGTCCAGATCACCGTCCAGCACCTTCTGGGTGGCGGAGGTTTCGTAGTTGGTGCGCAAATCCTTGATGCGGCTGTTGTCCAGCACATAAGAGCGAATCTGATGCCCCCAACCGACGTCGGTCTTGGAGTCTTCCAGCTTTTGCTGTTCTTCCTGCTGCTTGCGCATCTCGAAGTCGTACAGGCGCGAGCGCAGGCGCTTCCAGGCGACATCGCGGTTGCCGTGCTGGCTGCGGCCATCCTGGCACTGCACCACGATGCCGGTTGGCAAGTGGGTCAGACGCACGGCTGAATCGGTTTTGTTGATGTGCTGACCACCGGCGCCGCTGGCGCGGAAAGTGTCGGTACGCACGTCGCTGGGGTTGATGTCGATGACGATCGAATCATCGATTTCGGGGTAGACAAACACCGAGGCAAACGAGGTGTGGCGGCCGCCCGACGAGTCAAACGGCGACTTGCGTACCAAGCGGTGCACGCCGGTTTCGGTGCGCAGCAGACCAAAGGCGTATTCGCCTTCGACCTTGATGGTGGCGCCCTTGATGCCGGCGGTGTCGCCGGCGGTTTCGTCTTCAATCGTGACGGCAAAGCCCTTGCGCTCGGCATAGCGCACGTACTGGCGCAGCAGCATGCTGGCCCAGTCGCAGGCCTCCGTCCCGCCGGCGCCGGCCTGAATGTCAACAAAGGCATTCAGGGGATCGGCCGGGTTGTTGAACATGCGGCGGAATTCCAGCCCTTCCACGATGGCGGCCAGTTTGGCGGTCTCGGTTTCGATGGTCAGCAGGCCGTCTTCGTCCGCTTCCTCTTTGCTCATCTCGAACAACTCGGTGTTGTCGGCCAGTTCGCCCGTCAGGTTGTCGAGCGTCAGCACCACGCCGTCCAGCGCTTTTTTCTCGCGGCCCAGTTCCTGGGCGCGTTTCGGGTCATTCCAGACGGCGGGGTCTTCGAGGGAGGCGTTGACGGTTCTCAGCCGTTCTGCTTTGGCAGGGTAGTCAAAGATACCCCCGTAAATCGAGGGTGCGGGCGCTCAAATCGGAGAGTTGGGTGCCGATGAGGTTGATGCGTTCTGCTTCCATGAGGCGGGTCCTGACGTTGTCGGTTTCAAATAACCCGCTATTTTCTCACGCCGGGCCTGTTACACCTGGACGCGGCACGGCGCCGATCAGGCTCAGGGAAGAAAACGCTCGATCAGCGCCGCCAGAATCTCCGGCTGGTCGTGGTGCATCATGTGGCCGGCGTCCTCGATGCGGGCGATTTCCACCTGCGGCACGGACTTGAGGCGTTCGTGGAACTCCGCCAGCGTGAACTTGCCTTTCCACCACAGCTCCAGGCTGTTGTCGGAGGCCTCTACCGACAGCATCGGCATGCTGATGCGCTGGTAAATCTCAAGCAGTTCGTCCACCCGGTACAGCTGGGCGTTGGAAATCTTGTGCGATGGATTGCCCAGAATGCTCCATTTGCCCTGGGCGTTTTCATGCGCCCAGTGCTGCGCCAGCCAGTTGGCCTTGTCCTGCCCGAGCCGGGGGTTGGTCTTCATCAGGCGGCGCGCCACACCGCTGACGGCCTCGTAGGCCTTGAGGTCCAGCTCGCCCCGGTGCAGTCTTTTCAGTTCGTCCATCCACTTGGCATAGCGGCCCGGCGCCTCGTCGGGCGTGGTGGCCGCCATGCCAAAACCTTCCAGATTGACCAGGCGGCGGATGCGCTCGGGGCGCACACCGGCATACAGCATGGCCACATTGCCACCCATGCTGTGGCCCACCAGATCAACCTGCGCCTGCGGGGCGTAGTGGTCCAGCAAAAAATCCAGATCGGCCAGGTAGTCCGGAAACCAGAAGTTGTCCGCACCGCCGGCGCTCGTCTGGCCGTAGCCGCGCCAGTCGGGGGCGATCACGTAACGGCTGTGGCTGAGGGCGTCCACCACAAACTGGTAGCTGGCGGCCACGTCCATCCAGCCGTGCAGCAGCACCAGCGGGGTCTTGTCGGCGGCCGGTTCGCCCCAGACCTGCACGTGATAGGTGAGGTTGCGTATAGGGACAAACTCGCTATGGGAAATTCTTTTGACTTGGTACATTCGGTTGATCATAAAGAGGCCTCCCATGCGCGTCAGTCAACACAGCGACAAATTCGACAAGTACGCCCAGCTGCACGGCAGTTTTCAGTGGCAGGTACCCGAACACTTCAATATCGCCCAAGTCTGCTGTGCCCGCTGGGCGCAGTTGCCAGATGCTACGAAAAGAGTAGCTATCCACGCAACGGATACGGGGGCTAGGGCCAGTTTTTATACTTATTTTGAGTTGCAACAGCAGGCCAACCGTTTGTCCCGGGTGCTGGCGGCGCTGGGCGTGGCGCGCGGCGACCGCGTTGCGATCGTGATGCCGCAGCGCTTTGAGACTGCCGTGGCGTACATGGCGGTGTTGCAAATGGGCGCGGTCGCCATGCCGCTGTCGATGCTATTTGGCCCGGAAGCGCTCGAATACCGGCTGCATGACAGCGAGGCGGTGCTGGCGATCTGTGATGAAAGCTCTGTCACCAGCGTGCTTTCGGTGCGCGCAAACTGTCCGCTGTTAACGAGTGTGCTCGGGTTGGACGGCGCTGGCGCGCAGGCGGACGTGGACTACACGGATGCGCTCGCTCGGGTGACGCCTGACTTTGTGCCCGCCGCGACCAATGCCAATGAGGCCGCCGTGCTGATCTACACCAGCGGTACCACCGGCAACCCCAAGGGCGCCGTCATTCCGCACCGGGCGCTGATCGGCAACCTCAGCGGTTTTGTCTGCAGCCAGAACTGGTTTGGGTTTGACGGCGGGGACAATGCCGCGACCGAGGCTATTTTTTGGTCGCCCGCTGACTGGGCCTGGACCGGCGGCCTGATGGATGCGTTGTTGCCCACGCTCTACTTTGGCCGCCCGATCGTGGCCTACAGCGGCCGCTTCAGCCCGCAGACGGCGCTGGAGTTGATGGGCCAATACGGCGTGACGCACACGTTTTTGTTCCCCACCGCGCTGAAAGCCATGATGAAGGCCTACCCGGGGCAGCCGGGGCGCACCGTGCGCGACCAATTCCAGCTGAAACTGCAGGCCATCATGAGCGCGGGCGAGGCGGTGGGCGACGCTGTGTTTGACTACTGCCAGGCGCAGCTGGGCGTTACCGTCAACGAGATGTTCGGGCAGACCGAAATGAACTACATCGTCGGCAACTGCGTTGTCCAGTGGCCGGCCAAACCCGGCAGCATGGGCAAGGGCTACCCCGGCCACCGCGTGGCAGTGATCGATGACGCAGGCAACGAATGCCCGGCCGGGGTGGCCGGCGATGTGGCGCTGAACCGGTTTGACGTGCGCGGCCAGCCCGACCCCATCTTCTTTCTCGGCTACTGGAAAAACGAAGCCGCCACCCGCGACAAATTCACCGGGGACTGGTGCCGCACCGGCGACCTGGCAACGCGCGATGCCGACGGTTATCTCTGGTACCAGGGCCGTTCGGACGACGTGTTCAAGGCCGCCGGCTACCGCATCGGCCCCGGCGAGATCGAGAACTGCCTGGTCAAGCACCCGGCGGTGGCCAACGCCGCCGTGGTGCCCAAGCCCGACCCGGAGCGCGGTGCCCTGGTCAAGGCCTATGTCGTTCTTGCTCCTGATTTTGTAGCTGCTCGCGAAGGTAATACGGAGGCTAGAGCCCAGTTTGATCTAAAGCTGGTGGCGGAGCTGCAAGCCCACGTCAAAGACAAGCTGGCGCCCTACGAATACCCCAAAGAGATCGAGTTTGTCGATGCGCTGCCCACGACCACCACCGGCAAGTTGCAGCGGCGCGTGCTGCGCCTGCAAGAAGAAGCCCGCGCGGCACAAGCCCGTAGCGCGGCAACCTCGCTGGGGACGCCGTAAACTCATTTATCTTTTTGCCGCGCGCAGGTCCGCCCAGCGGGGCGCGGTTTTTATATTCACGATCGACCCAACACCATGAAAACCATCCAGCTCGGCCAGAGCGATTTGCACGTCACCCCCATTTGCCTCGGCACCATGACTTTTGGCGAACAGGTGGATGAGGCCACAGCCCATGCCATCCTGGACCGCTCGCTGGAGCGCGGCGTCAACTTCATCGACACGGCCGAAATGTACGCCGTGCCGCCACGCGCTGAAACCTTCAACGCCACTGAAATCATCATCGGCCACTGGCTGGCCAAGAACCCGACGGCGCGTCAGAAGCTGGTGCTCGCCACCAAGGTGGCCGGCCCGGCGCGCGGCATGCCGTGGATTCGCGGCGGCAGCGCCGACCTGACCGCCGCCGACATCGTCGCCGCCTGCGAAGGCAGCCTCAAGCGCCTGCAGACCGAGGTAATTGACCTCTACCAAATCCATTGGCCGGTGCGCCATGTGCCGGCTTTTGGCCAGGTGTATTTCGACCCGGCCAAGGACGGCCCCGTGACCTCGATCCACGCGCAACTGGAAGCGCTGCAACAACTGGTGCAGAGTGGCAAAGTGCGGGCGGTCGGCTTGTCGAATGAGTCCCCCTATGGCGTGCACGAGTTTGTGCGGCTGGCCGACCAATATGGCTTGCCGCGCGTGGCGACCGTGCAAAACCCTTACTGCCTGTTGAACCGCACGGTGGAAAACGGGCTGGACGAAACCATGCACCGTCTGGGTGTCTCCTTGCTGGCTTATTCGCCGCTGGCCTTTGGCCTGTTGACTGGCAAGTACGACGCCTCCGGCCTGACCGGCCCGGACGCACCGGCACAGGCGCGTATCACCAAGTTCGAGTCCACTCGAAAGCAGCGCTGGGGTCGCCCTGAAGCGCTGACGGCGGCGCGCCAATACAACGCACTGGCACGCGACTGCGGCATGACGCCGACCCAGTTGGCGCTGGCCTTTTGCTACACCAAATGGCAGGTGGCCAGCACCATCATCGGCGTTACCTCGGTGGCGCAGCTGGACGAAGACCTGAATGCCTGGGGCACCACATTGCCGCCTGAGTTGCTGCAAAAAATCGACGCCATTCGCTGGGACATCCGCGACCCAGCGCTGTAATGGCCAAAAAAGACCACGTCAGCGAAACCCCCGCCACCCAGTTGCTCAAGGCGAACAAGGTGTTGTTCAGCGAGCACCCCTACGAGTACCTGGAGCGTGGCGGTGCCCTGCACAGCGCCGAGGTGCTGGGGTGGGACCCCTTCGCGGTGGTCAAAACCCTCATCATGCAGGACCAGGACGCCAAACCGCTGGTGGTGCTGATGCACGGCAACCGCAAGGTGTCGACCAAAAACCTGGCGCGCCAAATCGGCGCCAAGTCGGTAGCGCCCTGTCTGCCCGAGGTGGCGAACCGGCACAGCGGCTATTTGGTGGGCGGCACCTCGCCGTTTGGCACGCGCAAAAGCATGCCGATTTATATCGAAGCGTCGATTCTGGACTTGCCCAAGATCCTGATCAACGGCGGGCGGCGCGGTTACCTGGTGGGCCTGGATCCGCAGGTCTGCGTGCAGTTGCTGGCGGCCAAACCGGTGCACTGCGCGCTGCTTGATTAATCGCCGCTTGGGCGCGCGAGCCGGGCTGGCAAAATACGCGCTTCATGCCTTCGGTTGCCGGGGGCGGTAGCAGGAGACGACTTTTGGAATCAATGCAATCTTTCTTCCCCCTGGCGGCCATGCTGGCGGGTTACCTGATCGGCTCGCTGTCATTTGCGGTGATCGTCAGCCGTGTTATGGGGTTGAATGACCCGCGCACGTTTGGCAG
Source organism: Rhodoferax sp. (assembly GCF_012927445.1). GTDB lineage: Bacteria > Pseudomonadota > Gammaproteobacteria > Burkholderiales > Burkholderiaceae_C > Rhodoferax. The sequence continues at coordinate 225,617 of NZ_JABBPD010000004.1, read as the reverse complement.
CAAAAACCCCGGCGCCACCAATGTGCTGCGCTCCGGCAGCAAAGGCGCCGCCATTGCCACGCTGCTGCTCGATGCGGCCAAGGGCTGGTTGCCGGTGATGCTGGTCAAGTGGTACGGCAAGCCTTATGGGCTGGAAGAAGGCACCATGGCACTGGTTGGGCTGGCCGCTTTTGTGGGCCATCTTTACCCGCTGTTTTTCAAATTTGTGGGTGGCAAAGGGGTGGCCACTGCTTTGGGCGTGCTGGTGGGCATCAGTTGGATTCTGGGTCTGGCCACCGGGGTTACCTGGCTGATCATGGCTTACTTTTTTCGCTACTCGTCGCTGGCGTCATTGACGGCGGCGGTGTTTTCCCCAGTCTATTACATCTTTGGCGATGGCACGGCGTGGTACATGAACAAGGGCGTTTTGTTGTCGCTGTCCATCATGTCATTGCTGTTGATCTACCGCCATGCCGAAAACCTTGGCCGTCTGGCCAAAGGTACCGAGTCGCGGTTGGGTAAAAAAGTGACACCTGAAAAAATCAGTCACCTTCAGGATCACGCCCGCAAAAACCCGCATGACCATACGCACAAACATAAACACTGAACCAGCGCATGCGAATCTGCGTCCTTGACAACGACGTGCTGGACCCTGAGGCCGCACCGATTTACCGCAGCTACGGCGCCATGTTTGTGCGCCTGCTCGGCGAGGCGGGCGCTGACTGGTCGTTTGAGCTTTTCAACACCACGCAGGGGCATTACCCCGCATCGTTTGATGATTTCGATGCCGTGTTGCTCACTGGCAGCCAGGCCGACGCGTTCGCGCCAACCCCGTGGGTGCTGGCGCTGCGCCAACACGTGACGCAACTCTTGCAAACACAAAAGAAACTGGTGGGCGTCTGCTTTGGTCACCAGCTGATTGCGCTGTGTTTAGGCGCCACGGTCGGGCGGGCCGCGCAAGGCTGGGGCGCTGGGCGTATGACCTACCAATGGCACGCGCCCGCGATGGCACAGGCGCAGGGGCGCACAGAGATAGCGCTGTTGGCCAGCCACCAGGATCAGGTGCTGGCCCTGCCGGAGGGCGCCACCTTGTTGGCCAGCAGTGCGTTTTGCCCGGTGGCCGCCTTTACGGTGGGCCAGCAGGTGTTTTGCGTCCAACCGCATCCGGAGTTTGTTGAAGACTACAGCGCCCACCTGCTGAACAAACGGCGCGAGCAGCTGGGTGAAGCGCACTACGCCACCAGCCTCAACAGCCTGGCGCTGGGCCATGACGGCCTGCACATGGCCCGTATGATCGTCGCTTTCATAGAAGCTGCCTGACAGCCGTGTTTGCCAGTGCGCCGCTAGGCCAGTGGCCGCAAAACGCTCTCTAAAGTCGCCGCATCCAGCGACCGCGCCGCGCCAAAGCCCGCCACTTGGCGGGCGCACGTCAGTTGGATCGCCACAAACCTGAAGTCGCCCAACTGCGTCATCGGCTCGGCGTCCGGAAAGCGCGCCAGATAAGCATTGCGGCCATCAAGCCACGCCGCACTGTCGCGCGCCAGCACGGTGGCTTTGCCGATCAGCGTGACGCGGGGCAGGGCGTGCACTGGCTCACCCGCCACCTCGGTTTGCATCACTAACAGCGACACCTGTGGCGTGAGCTGCAAATAGCGCGTGTGGGCCGCCAGTCCGCTGACATGGATCACAACAGATGCGCTACGCGGCTCCAGCGCATACGGCACCATCGACACGAACGGCAAGCCGTCTTCGCCCAGCGTGCCCAAGGCCGCCACGCGCTGGGTGTTGAGCAGCGTGCGCAAATCGCGGGTGAGGCGGGGTTCGTGGGACATAAAACAGCCGATCTTGTGTAAATTGAAAATACAAACGCTGTTGTGTATTTTCAGTGATCGGCAGCAAGATGGTTACTGCATTTTGCTGGCGAGAACAATCCCGCTGGCCCAGCTTAATTTAGTAACCCGGAAGTCTTGGCGTTGTTCCAGTGTGGTGACAAGATGGGCGACTTTACTGGCATGACCTTCGGGCCAGTTGGCTTGCGGCAGCATGTCGTCAATGACATACAAACCGGCCGGATTCAGCAAGGCAAGCGCTTCGTCCAGCAGCCGGTACTTACCAGCCCATGTGTCAGCAAAAATGAAATCAAAACGCTGCCCACGCAGGGAATGCAAAAATTCATCGCCGTCGGCGCAGACCATGGTCAAGCGCGGGTCGTCACCCAAGTGGCGTTCAACAATTGACAGCAAGGCTTTGTCGTGATCCACCGTTGTCAGATGCGACGCCGCATCCATACCATCGAGTAGCCAAGCGGTCGACAGGCCCGTGCCCGAACCCAGTTCAAGAAATCGGGCCGCTGGCTTTGATCTCGCCAGTGTTCTGAGGAGCGAGCATGTCAGTGTTTCGGACGCCATAGTGAAACCAGCCGCGCAGCTGTCAACCCGGATGCCGGTAAGCGCATCGGGCTCGTTGAAAGAGGAGAGGTCGTTCATCAAAGGGCGGTGCTCATGCTAAGAAGGCTTGACCCCCGGCGCAGGTTGCGCTGGGGATTCAGGTTTTGTATGACCAGCCCTCGTGAGGCCAGCCTGCGCAACGTTGGGGGGTGACCGGTTGCTTGCATTTGCCTGTGGGTAACAGGTGAAACAAGTGTAGGCCGGGGTGCCCGGCAGGGGATTGCGTAGTTTCCATGAAAATCGCATTTAAAAGCAGTCGCTGCTTTTAAACGTATGTATTTTGGAATAATCTGCCTTTTAAATCAAAAACAAGGCAAGCCATGAAACTTGATCGCTACGACCAGCACATTTTGGAAGTGCTGCAGCAAGACGGACGCATCAATAACCAGGACCTGGCCGACCGCATCGGCCTGTCCCCGTCGCCCTGCCTGCGCCGGGTGCGTGCGCTGGAGGAGTCCGGCCTGATCGTGGGCTACCGGGCGCTGCTGGATGCCAAAAAACTGGGCTTGACGCTGATGGCGCTAATTCACATCTCCATGGACCTGCACACGCCCGAGCGTTTTGCTAATTTTGAGGCGGCCGTGCGCGTCTTGCCCGAGGTGCTGGATTGCCTGCTGATCACCGGGCAGGATGCCGATTACCAGCTCAAAGTAATCGTGCGTGATATGGAACACTACCAGTCTTTGTTGTTAGACCAGCTAACCAGCATCGAAGGCGTGACAGGCGTGCATTCCAGTTTTGTTTTGCGGCAGGTGGTGAGCAAAACGGCGCTGGCGGTGTTGGCGGGATGATCTGATGTCAAAAATTACCAAGCGGGAAGCGAAAGGCGATATCAATCCGATGCGGGGAGACGCCTTTGAAAACCTGCGGCCTGAAGACGAGTTGCATAACTTCATTGCGGCATCCGCAAAAGCCTGCGTCCACCCATATCCTCAAGCTTGGCATTAAATGATTGGCCAAAGAGATGCGTATTCGTCCCGACTTTGACCTTGGCACTGCCAAAGAAATGGCAAATAAAGTACCGGACGTCTTCGATGCCGCTGTTGCCTTGGTACTGGCGGACCTTACGCCGGGCGCGAAAACCCTGGCTTTGCGGCTGCAGAAGTTTGTGCTGCAAACGACTCGGCAGACTGCCAGGCAAATCATCACGGAGTAGCGTGGTGCCGCCATCACGATAGAACCTAAGATGGGCGCAGTATAAAAAAATCAACTTTGGGATATCGGATGGAATGGTCACGCGAAGAAGTAGAAGCAATTGTTGCTGACTATTTGCAAATGCTAACAATGGAACTTGCTGGCCAGAATTTCAACAAGACCGAGCATCGGCGCAGGCTGCAGACCAAGCTCAATGGACGATCTGATGGATCAATTGAATTCAAGCATGGAAACCTCAGCGCGGCGATGATTGATCTAGGGTTCCCCTACATTCGCGGCTACAAACCTCGTGCCAACTATCAAGCACTCCTTGGGCTAGTCGCAGAACAACAAGTCAGCGGAGAAACAACGCTGGATCAAGTGGCTCTCGCTGCTGTCCAACAACCAGCAGTTGTGCCAATTCAAACTGACTTTGCCCGAGTGAAGTCGGATGCACCGATCAAACAGCATCGGGCAAGAGAGTCCGAGCCTGCGCAACTTTTCAGAGCCGTAAAACGTGATTACCTTGAGCGCGAAGCCCGCAACATGTCACTGGGCTTAGCGGGTGAAGAGTTTGTCGCCTTGTTTGAACATTGGCGCCTCATCGAACTGGGTCAACAACGGCTTGCCGACAAAGTCGAACACGTTTCCCAAACAAAGGGAGATGGTCTTGGGTACGACGTTTTATCGTATGACTCCGATGGAAAAGAGCGATTCATTGAGGTCAAGACGACAACATTTGGCCGAGACACACCATTTTTTGTTTCGCGCAGTGAACTGGCTCTCTCGCACGGAGCAAAAAATCAGTTTCACCTTTACCGTCTGTTCGAGTTCAGGAATGCCCCTCGCTTGTTTGATGTTCCGGGTTCGCTTGATCAGCACTGCGTTTTAGAACCTGTGTCTTATCGAGCCAGCTTTGGTTGACCCAGGGCTTTACCTGGGTCAACCCCCAAAAATTTACAACAAATAAGCCTCTAGCCCCCGTCCTATAAGCGCTATATGCTATAAAAAAAATAGCATTTACGGTTGCAATGCCGCGTTCGCATCCAGTTGCAAAATCAAGTGGTGATTGAGGCGTTCGCGCACCGCTGAGGCTGCCAGTGCGGACTTGATACAGGGGCTGCCGGTGGCGGTTCGGTGCAGGCGGGGCGGGTTCATCAGAGAGCCGGCTTCGTTGATGACGATGGCCACATGGGGGTGATTGGGTTTGCTGCTGCGGCGCATCACCACGGCCACTTGCAGGTTGTCGAGCCGCACATAGGTGCCCGGCGGGCACAGCCCGACAGCGCGCACCAGTGCGTGGCCGACTTCGTCATTGCGTTCGACCGTGTTGGTAATGATGGAGCGCACCGAGTCGGTGGCGCTGCGACCTTCCCGTGTTTTACGTGGACTGATCATGGCGGCGTAGCGGTCCACTGCGCGCAGAATTCGGGCCAGCCGTTTTACGGGGGCGATTTCTCGCAGTTCGCCTTTGTCCGTGCCTTCGTCATGGTGCAAAGAAATGGTATTGAGCCACAGGGTGTCTTTCACCCCCATGTTGACGAGCATCTGCGTGCTTTTGGCGGCGTGCGCCTGAATGGCGCCTCTTTGCGATGGGGAAGGCTGTTCCATTTGGCCCGCCAACTGGTCTTGCAAGGAGGTCATGCCAATATTCATGGTCAGGGCCGCATGCACGAGGTTGTCGCGTTCGGTCTGGGGTAGCTCCAGCTCCACGGCAATCAGGTGGCACAGCACGGCACAGACCAGCGCGTGGGAGGCGCTGTAGCCGACGGGCGAGTTTGTGGCCAGCTGAAACAGCAAATACAGGCCCACATCGGTGTCGCGCGTCAGCAGACCTTTCATCCAGCGGTCGTATTGCCAGACGCGTTGCTCAAACTCCTGAATGCTGCCGGGGCTGCCCAGAATGATGCCCAGGCCCGACTCCAGATCCGACCAGAGGCCGAGCAAGTCTTCGTATTCGTTTTCAGTCTGGATCGTCACGCGGCGGCCTCAATAGCGCTTGTCGAGGACCATCTGGTCATTGGTTCGCGTCATCTGAAAGTGCGTCAGGAAACTGTTGCCCAGCAGTACATAGGGCATGGCGCCCGACGACACAATGGCGTCCACGTCGTACACCACCACATCACCGACCCGCACCGAGGCCAGTTTAAGCCGCCAGCCCGGAATGACGCCATTGGCCGTGCTCATCTGCACGGCTTGGCCGGCCTTGTAGTTGAGGCCGACGCGTTCGGCATCGCCAACACTCAGGGACACCATGGTGGCGCCGGTGTCCACCACCAGTTGCACGGCCCGGCCATTGATCTGGCCTTGGGTAAAAAAGTGGCCGCCGCTGCTGGCGTTCAAGACGATTTTGGTTCCGCTTGGTCCCCTGTTCGCGACACTGCCCGATGCGCCGCCGACACTGGCGGGCGCCTCACCGACGCGCAGCGTGTGCCGCTTGCCGGCAATCTCCATTACCGCCTGATCACCCTGGGTCGATACGATTTTGACGCCCCGATAAGACTCGCCCACGGCGACACTTTTGGGCGCACTGCCATCCACGATCACCAGCGCCTTGCCTCCCAGCATGCCCGACAAGGCAACGGTCTGCGCCGCGGCAACCGAGCCCAGGGTTAACAGCGAGAGCAACAGGGCGGCGGTTTTCATCAATCGCGGAAGTTGTCAAAGGTCAGGGGAATATCGGTCATTTCTTTTTTGATCAAGGCCATGGCGGCTTGCAAGTCATCGCGCTTAGCGCCGGTGACCCGTACTTTTTCTTCTTGAATAGCGCCTTGGACTTTGATCTTGCTGTCTTTCAGCAGGCGCTGGATTTTTTTGGCGACTTCAGTCTCAATGCCGCTGCGAACCTTGATGACGCGCTTGACCTTGTCGCCACCTATTTTTTGAACATCGCCCATGTCCAGAAAGCGCACGTCCACATCGCGTTTGGTCAGCTTGTTGCGCAGGATGTCCTCAATCTGGGTCAGCTGAAATTCAGCATCACCGATCACGGTGATTTCCTTGTCCTTGAGTTCAATCGAGGCCGGTGTACCTTTGAAGTCAAAGCGAGTGGTGATTTCTTTGGTGGTGTTTTCCACCGCGTGTTTTACGTCCACCATCTTGGCGTCGCAAACTGTGTCAAATGAAGGCATTTTGGGGTAAGTGAGTTGTGCGCGACCCGTATCGGTCCCGGGCAGTGCGCGAGTTAAACAACCAGGCCATGACCGACCTGACCTGCCTGGGGCTCCCGGCCCCAATGCGACAATCCCATGATGTTAGTCGAGAAAAACGTCCCCCTTCAGGCTTTTAATACCTTCCACATCGTGGCCAAGGCTCATACGTTGGTGCGCATTGCCAGCGAATCAGATGTGCACGCGCTGCTCAAACACCCCGAGTGGGGCGTGGAGCCGAAGTTCGTGCTTGGCGGCGGCAGCAACATTGTGTTCACGGGCGATGTCAAACCGGTGGTGCTGAAGGTAGAGATCATGGGCCGGCGGCTGGTGCTGGAGACCGCCAAGGCCTTCATTGTGGAGGCGGGTGCCGGAGAAAGCTGGCACGACTTCGTGGCCTGGACGCTGGCGCAAGGCTATCCCGGACTGGAAAACATGGCGCTGATCCCGGGCACCGTCGGCGCCTCGCCGGTGCAAAACATCGGTGCGTATGGCGTGGAGTTGCAAGACCGCTTTGAGGCGCTGGATGCGGTGGACCTGCAGACTGGGCAGGTCTTTACCCTCAATGCCGCGCAATGCGCGTTTGGCTACCGCGATTCAGTGTTCAAGCATGGCGGCAGCACGGGTCCGGCAAGCGCTGACGGGCATCAGGTGGTGGGTCTGAAAGACCGTGCGCTGATTTTGCGCGTGCGCTTCAGCCTGCCCAAGGCCTGGAAGCCGGTGCTGGGCTACGCTGACATCGACAAGAAAATGGCCGAGCACCACTGCACCCGCCCGACGGCGCAGCAGATGTTTGACTGGGTCTGCGAGATTCGCCGCGCCAAGCTGCCGGACCCGCAGGTGATTGGCAACGCCGGCAGTTTCTTCAAGAACCCGACGGTGACGCTGGAGCAGTGCGCCGACATCATTGCCCGCGATCCCAAGGTGGTGCACTACCGCCTGGCCGATGGTTCGGTCAAGCTGGCAGCGGGCTGGCTGATTGACTCCTGCGGCTGGCGCGGCAAGTCGGTCGGCCACGCCGGTGTCTATGAAAAGCAGGCGTTGATTCTGGTCAATCGCGGTGACGGCACTGATAGCAACAGCGCGACCGGGGGCGAGGTCATGACCCTGGCCCGCGCGATACAAACCAGCGTGTACGAGCGCTTTGGCATCATGCTGGAAGCGGAGCCGGTGGTGGTTTGACGCGGCCAGCGTCTTTGCTTCGTCCAGGTTGTTGATAATTTGCAGGATTCCGGCTGAAAAAGCCGCTAGATTGGAAACATGGAACGAATTTTGGTTTTAGGCGGTTCTGGTTTTGTCGGCACCCATGTGTGCGAAAAACTCGTGCGCAAGGAACGCCATGTCACCGTGCCCACCCGGCACGAAGCCAATGCCCGAAATTTGTTGATCTATCCGTTTCTGGATGTGCTGGAGCTTGATGTGCATGACGAGGCGGCGCTGACCCGCGCCGTCGCCGGCCATGACGCGGTGGTGAATTTGATTGCCATCCTGCATGGCAACCAGGCGGCGTTTGACAAAGTGCATGTGGCTTTGCCGCAGAAACTGGCGCGGGCCTGCATCGCGGGTCGCGTTAAAAAACTCGTTCACATCAGTGCCTTGGGTGCCGATGCCCTGCAACCTCAGTCGGCACCCTCGATGTACCTGCGCAGCAAAGGGCAGGGTGAGGCGGTACTGATACAGGCGGCGATGGGCGCAGGCGCTGGTAGCGCAGCACAGGCTGGGTTTGACCTCACCATTCTGCGGCCGAGTGTGATGTTTGGCGCCGAAGACAAGTTTCTCAATTTGTTTGCCAAACTGCAAAAAGTGTTCCCAATCATGCCGCTGGCGGGGGCGCATGCCCGCTTTCAGCCGGTGTGGGTTGAGGATGTGGCGACCGCGGTAGTGCGCAGCCTGGAACGGGTTGGCACGGCAACTGCCCATGCGCCGCGGATCATTGAGGCCTGCGGGCCGGATGTCTTTACGTTGAAGGAACTGGTGCAACTGTCTGCGCGCTTAAGCGGCATCCGCGAAGGGCGCGGCCGTCCGGTGATTGCGCTGCCCGACTGGCTCGGTCGCCTGCAGGCGATGCTGATGGAACTGGCGCCGGGCCAGCCCCTGATGAGCCGCGACAACCTCGCCTCCATGCAGCGCGATAACGTGGCCAGTGGCACGTTACCGGGCTTGCAATCGCTGGGCATTACGCCCGCGGCCCTCAAACCCATTGCACGGGACTATCTCACGCAAGATCGGCCGGACCACGGTTTGCTGGGTATTCGCCAGCACTCCCACCATTAATCGGCTATTCATCGGCGTTACTTGCCGCTGTCGTTGCTCAGGTTGAGGAAATCGCCGCCTTCGCCCAGTGACAGCAGGCCGGTCTGCGCATAGATGCCCAGCTTGGCGCGGGTGTCCACAATGTCCAGGTTGCGCATGGTCAGTTGGCCGATGCGGTCCAGTGGCGAGAACGGTGCGTCGTCCACTTTTTCCATGCTCAGGCGCTCCGGGGCGTAGGTCAGGTTGGCCGACTCGGTGTTCAGAATCGAGTAGTCGTTACCGCGACGCAGCTCCAGCGTCACCGAGCCGGTGACGGCGCGTGCCACCCAGCGTTGCGCGGTTTCGCGCAGCATGATGGCTTGCGGGTCGAACCAGCGGCCCTGGTACAACAGACGACCGAGTTTGCGGCCGTTGTCACGGTACTGCTCGATGGTGTCTTCGTTGTGGATGCCGGTGACCAGGCGCTCGTAGCAGGCAAACAGCAGGGCCAGTCCCGGCGCTTCGTAAATGCCGCGGCTCTTGGCTTCAATGATGCGGTTCTCGATCTGGTCACTCATGCCGAAGCCGTGGCGACCGCCGATGCGGTTGGCTTCCAGAATCAGGCTGACCAGGTCCGGGTATTCGACGCCGTTGAGGGCGACCGGGCGGCCTTCTTCAAAGCGCACCGTGACTTCTTCATGTTTGACGACAACGTCTTCTTTCCAGAACGCCACGCCCATGATCGGGTTGACGATCTTCATGCCGCTGGAGAGCAGTTCCAGGTCTTTCGCTTCGTGCGTGGCACCCAGCATGTTGGAGTCGGTGGAGTAGGCTTTTTCGGCCGACATCTTGTAGCCAAAACCGTGCTGCGTCATGAACGCCGACATCTCAGCGCGGCCACCAAGTTCGTCGATGAAAGCCTGATCCAGCCAGGGCTTGTAAATCTTCAGCGATGGGTTGGTGAGCAGGCCGTAGCGGTAAAAACGCTCAATGTCGTTGCCCTTGAAGGTGCTGCCGTCGCCCCAGATGTTGACGTCGTCTTCCTTCATCGCCGCCACCAGCATGGTGCCGGTGACAGCGCGGCCGATCGGCGTGGTGTTGAAGTAAGTCACGCCACCGGTGGAGATATGAAAAGCCGCGCTTTGCAACGCCGCCAGACCTTCGGCTGCCAATTGGCTGCGGCAGTCGATCAGGCGGGCAGCTTCAGCGCCGTATTCCATCGCCTTGCGCGGAATTTCGTCGTAATCGGTCTCGTCGGGCTGGCCCAGGTTGGCGGTGTAGGCGTAGGGAATGGCGCCTTTGAGTTTCATCCAGTGCAGGGCAGCGCTGGTGTCGAGGCCACCGGAGAAGGCGATGCCGACTTTTTGGCCGACGGGAGTGTTTTGCAGGATAGTATTTGACATTAAATTGGCCTCTAGCCCCCGCAGGCTATGCGTGAGCAGCTATAAAAAACGGAGCGAAACGGGAGCGGTTTAGCCGAAGTGACAGATGTAGTGGTAAGCATCAAGCACGCGAATCTCGAACTTGGAATTGCCCGGGATGCTGAATTTCTCGCCGGGCGCCGAGGTCACCCAAGCGTCAGAGCCTGCCAACTTGTATTCGCAGGAGCCTGCCACGCATTCCATGATTTCCGGTGCGCCGGTGTTGAAGGTCAGCGTCGCGGGCAGGATCACGCCGACCGATTTTTTCGTGCCATCGGGGAACGTGACGCCGTGGCTGACGCATTTGCCATCAAAGTAAACGCTGGCCTGGGTGCTGACGGACACGCCGTCTAGTGTGGATGTAATCATGTGGGTCATTTTAATCGGGCTCTTAACCCGTGCAGCGAGCCAGGCCTGGATGCCGGGGGCTCATACGCTTCGCTTTTTGAAATCGCCCCCGACATCCAGGCCTGACTCGCCGCACTACCGTCACAGGCAAGCGTTAAGCGGCAAGTGATACCCGGACGATGAAGCCGATTTCAAAAAGCGAAGCGCATGAGGCTTCAGCGTCCGGGTGTCGCTTGTCGCGTCTTCGCAGAACACGTGACGACTACGGTATGAACCCAAGCCATTGAGTGACATCAAAGCCAACCGTTAAGCGGCCATCACCCCACACCACCACCGGGCGCTTGATGACGCTGGGGTTCGCCAGCATCAAGGCGCTGGCAGTCGCGGCATCCACGACAGCGGCGCGGGTGGCGTCGTCGAGCTGGCGCCAGGTGGTGCCTTTGCGGTTCACCAGCTTTTCCCAGCCGACGGCGGCCAGCCAGCCGGGCAGCAGTTCAGCGGGGACACCGAGTTTCTTGAAGTCGTGAAACACAAAGGCCACACCGTGCTCGGTCAGCCAGCTACGCGCTTTCTTCACGGTGTCGCAGTTGGGGATGCCGAAGACGGTCACATGGGAGGCTGTAGTGGGGCTGTTCATGCCCTGCATCATGCTACCGGCCCAAGGTGGGCGACAATCTGCAGTCGTATGAAAACCCCTCTAAACACATTGTCTGACTGGCTCGCCCACTGCGAGCAATTGCATCCCAAAAACATCGACATGGGCCTGGAACGGGTCCGTACCGTGGCCGAGCGCATGCAAATTCGCTTCGACTGCCCGGTCATCACCGTGGCGGGCACCAATGGCAAGGGCTCGACCTGCGCCATGCTGGAAGCCATTCTGCTGCAGGCCGGCTACCGCACCGGGGTCTATACCTCGCCGCATCTGGTGCGTTTTGAAGAGCGCCTGCGGCTCAACGGCGAGTCGGTAGATGCTACTAAATTAGTAGCTTCCTTCGCAGGTGTAGAGAGGGCTAGAGGCCTTAATGAGGCTGAAATCTCATTAACTTACTTCGAGTTCTCCACGTTGGCCATCCTGGATGTGATGGCGCATTCCAAGCTGGACGTGGTGATCCTGGAAGTGGGACTGGGCGGCCGGCTTGATGCCGTCAACATCATCGAGCCTGACTGCGCCGTGATCACCAGCGTTGATCTGGACCACATGGAGTTTCTGGGCGCCGACCGCGAAAGCATTGGTTATGAGAAGGCCGGCATCATGCGCACCGGGCGGCCGGTGGTGGTGAGTGATCCGATGCCGCCGCAAAGTGTGCTCGACCGTGCGCTGGAAGTGGGTGCTGACCTCTGGCGCTTTGGCGTTGACTTCAATGTGTCGGGCGACAAGCAGCAATGGGGCTGGGCCGGGCGCGGTCGGCGTTACAGCGGTTTGGCTTATCCAGCGCTGCGCGGCGCCAACCAGCTGGTCAATGCGGCTGGGGTGCTGGCGACTTTGGCCGCCTTGCGCGATCGCCTGCCGATCACGGCCCAGGCGGTGCGCAACGGGCTGGCCTTTGTCGAGTTGCCGGGTCGGTTTCAAATTATTCCGGGCGAGCCCACTTTGGTGCTGGATGTGGCGCACAACCCGCATTCGGTGGCGGCGCTGACGGCCAATCTGGATGCCATGAGCTACTTTCCGACCACGCACGCGGTGTTTGGGGCCATGGCCGACAAAGATCTGGCCGCCATGCTGGTCAAGATCAACCCCTTGATTGACAAGTGGTATTTCACTGATCTGCCGACGCCCCGGGCCGAGTCGGCGGACGGTCTGCTGGTCAAGTGGCAAGCGCAAAACAAGCGAAAAGAGGCCACGGCCTGCGCCTACCCAGACCCTCAGCAAGCCCTGCAGGCGGCCATTAACGCTGCCGACCCCACTGATAGAATCGTCGTCTTTGGGTCGTTCTACACCGTGGGCGGCATTTTGAAGGACGGTTTGCCCCGTCTTCACGCCAAACACATGCCCAATATTTGAACTCCTGAGCCCCCACAACATGGCCTTTTTCAAGTTCCGAAAAAGTGGCGACGAGCAGTCGGCCACGCCTGTTCAGCCCGAGAGTGTCGAGGCGATGCGAAAGCGGGCCAAATACCGCCTGATTGGTGCTGCCGTGCTGGTGCTGGTTGGCGTGATCGGCTTCCCGCTGTTGTTTGACAAGCAGCCACGGCCCATTTCAGTTGATTTGCCGATTGAAATTCCGGACAAAAACAAAGTCAAACCGCTCAGCATCCCCGCTCCGGCGGCGATGGAGGCCGTCAAACCCGAGTCGGTTGCGCCGGTGCTTCCTGCGGCTCCGGTTCCTGCCGCTGCGGCCTTGTCTAAAAAAGAAGAAATAGTGACTGAAGCTTCCGTCGCTGCTGCACCGGAAGCCCCTAAAGTAATAGCTAAAGCAGAGCCGAAAGTGACTGAGAAACCTGTTGTTAAGGCAATCGACAAGCCGGCCGAGAAGCCTGCACCGGCAGTGAAACCGGTGGCCAAGGCGGACGACAGCAGCAAGGCCCAGGCGCTGCTGGACGGCAAGGAACCGACAAAGAAGGCGGACGCCAGCGCAGGCCGGTTTGTGGTGCAAGTGGGCGCGTTTTCGGATGTTGCCCGGGCGCGTGAGGCGCGGCTGAAGCTGGAGCACGCCGGCCTGAAAACCTACACCCAAGTCGCCGAGACCAAGGACGGCAGCCGGATTCGGGTGCGGGTCGGCCCCTTTGCCGACAAGGCGGAAGCGGACAAGGCGGCGCAAAAGATCAAAAAGCTTGATTTGCCGGCCTCCGTACTCACCTTGTAAAGGCACCCTCAAACCGATGCCTGCACTGGACTGGATTTTTGTTGGGGTATTGCTTGCCTCGCTGGCGTTAGGCGCCTGGCGGGGGCTGATTTATGAGGTGTTGTCGGTGGTGAGCTGGATTGCGGCGTTCATTCTGGCGCAGTGGCTGGCGCCGGACGTCGCGCAGAAACTGCCCATGTCCGGGTCGGGCGAGTCGGTTCGTTACGCGGCCGCCTTTGTGCTGGTGTTTGTTGCATCGGTGTTTGCGGGCAGTCTGCTGGCAAAACTTGTTCAAGTGTTTTTTGCTGCAGTCGGTTTGCAGCCGGCGGATCGGGCGTTGGGCGCCGCTTTTGGCTTGGTTCGCGGTGTGGTTTTGTTATTGGCGGCAACGGTGGTGATCGACATGACTGCGTTCAAGTCGAGCGACTGGTGGCAGGAGTCTTTGGGGGCCGGCTTGTCACAAGCAGCGCTCAAAGGGTTGAAGCCGGTGTTGCCGCTGGAGTTTGGTAAATATTTGCCTTCATGAGGCTGTGTGGGGCAGGGCGTAGCGCTGTTCGCAACTGATCGGAAAAAATATGTGTGGAATCGTAGGCGTTGTCAGCAACGCACCAGTCAATCAACTTATTTATGACGCCTTGCTGCTGCTGCAGCACCGCGGACAGGATGCGGCCGGTATCGTGACGCAGCAAGAGCGCAAGTTCTTCATGCAAAAGGCCAAGGGCATGGTGCGCGATGTGTTTCGCACCCGCAACATGCGCTCGCTGCCGGGCAACAGCGGGCTGGGTCAGGTGCGTTACCCGACGGCCGGCAATGCCTTTAGCGAGGAAGAGGCGCAGCCGTTTTACGTGAATGCGCCGTTTGGCATCGTGCTGGTGCACAACGGCAACCTGACCAACGCACATGCCCTGAAAACGGAGCTCTTTGGCACCGACCACCGCCATATCAATACCGACAGCGACTCCGAGGTCTTGCTCAATGTGTTGGCGCATGAAATTGGCGAGACGACGCGTGGCATGCCGTTGCTGCCGCGCGATGTATTCGAGGCGGTGCGCCGGGTGCATCGCCGCATCAAGGGTTCCTACGCGGTGATTGCGATGATCGCCGGTCATGGCGTGCTGGCCTTCCGCGATCCGTTTGGCATTCGCCCTTTGTGCATGGGGCGTAGCGAGGACGGCACCGTGATGCTGGCCAGCGAATCCGTGGCGCTGGAAGGAACGTCGCACAAGTTTGAACGCGATATCGCCCCGGGCGAGGCGGTCTTCGTTGACCTGCAGGGCCAGGTGCATGCGCAGCAGTGCTCGGATCATCCGGTGCTGAGCCCTTGCATCTTTGAGTATGTTTATCTGGCGCGCCCGGACTCGGTGATGGACGGCATTTCGGTCTATCAGGCCCGCATGAATCTGGGTGAATCACTGGCCAAGCGCGTGATCTCCACTGTGCCGCCGAACGAGATTGATGTGGTGATCCCGATCCCCGAGTCCAGCCGTCCGAGTGCCGCCCAGCTGGCGCATTTGCTGGGGCTGCCGTATCGCGAGGGTTTTGTGAAGAACCGCTACGTGGGGCGCACCTTCATCATGCCGGGGCAATCGGTGCGCAAGAAATCAGTGCGTCAGAAGCTCAATGTGATTGCCAGCGAATTCAAGGGCCGCAATGTGCTGCTGGTGGATGACTCGATCGTGCGCGGCACCACCAGCCGCGAAATCGTGCAAATGGCACGCGACGCCGGTGCGCGCAAGGTTTACATGGCCAGTGCCGCGCCGCCCGTGCGGTATCCCAATGTTTATGGCATCGACATGCCGACCCCGGATGAACTGGTGGCGCACAACCGGACGGTGGAGCAGATCCGGCAGATCATTGGCTGCGATGCGCTGATTTACCAGGACGTGGACGGCATGAAAAAGGCCATCGGCTCGCTGAACCCCAACATTAAGGGCTTTGATGCCTCGTGCTTTGACGGTGTCTATTGCACCGGCGACATCACGGCGGATGACATTACCCGGCTGAACACCCATCGGGTGGGGGGTGATGAAGGTGCTGAAGACAACTCCCGCCTGGCACTCCCGAATCACGCGGACTGAGCATGACTAAAAAGCAATTGCCCGACCATTTGCATCTGGACACGCTGGCCGTTCGCACCGCCGTGGATAAAAGCCAGTATGGCGAAAACTCCGAGGCCCTGTATCTGACCAGCAGCTTCATCCAGCCCGATGCCGCGACCGCCGCGCGCCGCTTCGCCGGTGAGGAAGAGGGCTACACCTATTCGCGTTTCAGCAACCCCACCGTGACCAGCATGGAGCAGCGGCTGGCAAAGCTGGAGGGCACCGAGGCCTGCATCGGCACGTCCAGCGGCATGGCGGCCATCATGCTGATGTGCATGGGCTTGTTGAAGGCGGGAGATCATGTCATCTGCTCGCAAAGCGTGTTTGGTTCCACCATCCGTCTGCTGGCCGGCGAGTTCGGCAAGTTTGGGGTGCAGAGCACCTTTGTGTCGCAAACCGACGTGGCCCAATGGCAGGCGGCGGTTCAGCCCAACACGCGTCTGCTGTTTGCCGAGACACCCACCAACCCGCTGACCGAGGTCTGTGATATTCAGGCGCTGGCCGACGTGGCACACGCGGCCGGGGCCTTGCTGGCGGTTGACAACTGTTTTTGCTCACCTGCCTTGCAGCAACCGGTCAAACTGGGGGCGGATATCGTGATCCATTCGGGGACCAAGTACCTGGATGGTCAGGGACGGGTGATTGCCGGTGCGCTGTGCAGTACCAAAAAGCTGATTGACGAAAAGTTCATGCCGGTGATGCGCAGCTGCGGGCTGACGCTGTCGGCCTTCAACGCCTGGGTGGTGCTCAAAGGCATGGAAACTCTGTCGATCCGGATGAGAGCGCAGAGCGACAACGCATTGGCGCTGGCCACCTGGCTGGAAGCGCAGCCCCAGGTAGGTCGGGTCTATTACCCGGGCTTGCAGTCGCATCCACAGCACGCGCTGGCGATGCAGCAGCAGTCCGGTGTCGGTGGTGCCGTGGTGTCGTTTGACGTCAAGGCGGGCGACCCGGCTGATCCCGTCGTCGCGCGCAAAAATGCATTTCACGTCATTGACAGCACGCAGGTGTGTTCCATCACCTCCAATCTGGGCGACACCAAAACCACCATTACCCATCCCGCCAGCACCTCGCATGGGCGCATCACCGAAGCACAACGCCAGGCCGCCGGCATCGGCCAGGGCCTGATTCGCGTCGCCGTTGGGTTGGAAAACATTGAAGACCTGAAGGCTGACCTTGCGCGTGGCCTGGATACCCTGACATGACACAAAAAATTCGCACCCGATTTGCGCCGTCACCTACCGGCTTTATTCACCTTGGCAACATCCGCTCGGCCTTGTACCCGTGGGCTTTTGCCCGCGCTACCGGGGGTGAATTCATTCTGCGCATTGAAGATACCGACGTGGAGCGCTCCACGCAGGCCGCCGTGGATGTGATTATTGAGAGCATGTCCTGGCTGGGTCTGGACTACGACGAAGGCCCGTTCTACCAAATGCAGCGCATGGATCGCTATAAGGCCGTGCTGGGTGAGTTGGTGGCGGCAGGGCATGTGTATCCCTGCTACATGAGTGTGGCCGAGCTCGACGCACTGCGTGAGAGCCAGATGGCTGCCAAAGAAAAGCCGCGCTACGACGGTACCTGGCGCCCAGCTCCGGGCAAGACCTTGCCCGCCATTCCTGAAGGTGTGAAGCCGGTGCTGCGTTTCAAAAACCCGCAGGGTGGCTCGGTGGTGTGGGAGGACAAGGTCAAGGGCCGCATCGAGATCAGCAACGACGAGCTCGACGACCTGGTGATTGCCCGACCCGACGGCACGCCCACTTACAACTTTTGCGTGGTGGTGGATGATCTTGACATGGCGATTACCCACGTGATTCGTGGCGACGACCACGTCAACAACACGCCGCGCCAGATCAATATCTTTCTTGCTTTGGGTAAAGTGCCGCCGGTGTATGCTCATCTGCCCACGGTGCTCAATGAGCAGGGCGAAAAGATGAGCAAACGCAGCGGTGCCAAGCCGGTGACCCAATTCCGTGATGAAGGCTATCTGCCTGACGCCATGGTCAACTATCTTGCGCGCCTGGGCTGGAGCCATGGCGATGATGAAATTTTTAGCCGTGAGCAATTTTTGCAATGGTTCAACCTGGATCATTTGGGCCGCAGCGCCGGTCAGTTTGACGAAGCCAAGTTGCGTTGGGTGAATGCGCAACACCTCAAGGCCATGAATGACGATGCCTTGGCCATGCTGGTGCTTCCGCTGCTGCAAAAGCGCGAGATCGTGGCAGACGAGCGTTTGCCACGTATCTGTGGCCTGTTCAAGGACCGTTGTGACACCACGGTGATTCTGGCTGACTGGGCTGCTGCGTTTTATGCAGACATCTCACCCAACCCAGAGGAAGTTGAGAAGCATGTCACCGACGCAATTAAACCGGCGCTTAATTTGCTGCTTGAAAAGCTGACGACCTGTACTTGGGACAAGCCAACGATTGCGGCAACCATCAAGGAAGTGCTGGCCGCCTGCAGCATCAAAATGCCGCAACTCGCCATGCCCGTGCGGGTGTTGGTCATGGGCACAACCCAGACGCCATCGCTGGATTCAGTGCTTGAATTGAGTGAAAGAGAAAAAGTATTGGCGCGTTTGCAAACAGCATGATTTTTAACGCTATAATTTGAGGCTTGGAAGTAACGAATACTTGAAAAAGAATTCGGTGGTTTAGGGGGTATAGCTCAGCTGGGAGAGCGCTTGCATGGCATGCAAGAGGTCAGCAGTTCGATCCTGCTTACCTCCACCAATATTTCTGAAGTGAGTCTGAAAAGATTTACGTGTTGAGACGGAAGTCCAAAGGTTATGACCCCATCGTCTAGAGGCCTAGGACACTACCCTTTCACGGTAGGTACCGGGGTTCGAATCCCCGTGGGGTCGCCAAGTTCATCATGAGATGAGTAAAGCGCAAGTTGGTAACACTTGGCTCGCAAGAGTGAACGTTGCCTACCAGGAGTGGTAGTTCAGTTGGTTAGAATACCGGCCTGTCACGCCGGGGGTCGCGGGTTCGAGTCCCGTCCGCTCCGCCAGTAATATGGAAAGCCGCTATAAATATTTTATTTATAGCGGCTTTTTCATTTTCATCTGCGCCTGTTATTGTTTCCTTGATCATTCCGAATGGATGCCAAATGTGGCTGCCTTCGTACTTTCAAGCGCTCCATTCTGACTCGCTCGCCTTGAAACCCTGTTGAAATAATTGCAGCGGCTAAATCAAACGATATTTCGCCAAAGTGAAAACATCACTTTCCACTTTTGTGTCAAACTTGTTCCACCTGCAGTTGATGCGTTCATCGCCTCCAGAACTGATTTGTGTTGGAAATAGAGAGTGTGGCGAAAAGCTCAAGCTTGACCCTTGTCAAAGGGGCATTTTCCGTAGAGCGTAGTCTTATTTAATTGAATCTTATTTGAATACAGAAGGACATGACGATGCGTAAAGTTCAAGTGACAAGTGCCGCCAAAAGGCTGCAGGAAGCTGAATCGATCACGGACAGTCTTGTTGAGAAGATCATGCTGCGCCCAGATGGGTATTACTGGCAGGCGCCAGACGGTAAACAGGAGTTTGGGCCGTTCGAAAGTTTAGAAATGGCCATGGCCGATATGGGGGCTGTCGATGAACAGGCGCCAGAGCCAGGTGAAACGCTTCAAGAGGCTGAAGATGAAATTGGCATCGCTGGCTGGATCGATCCTGAAACGGGAGAGCCTGCAGAGGGACAGTCGCCGCCCCGACTTGAAGAGTAGGGATGTCGCAAGCGGTCTTGGTCGCTACATTGTGCAGAGTCGTCCTAAGGCGCTTGCTTAACGGACCCCTATCGAACCTAACAAGGCGTCTTTCAACACGCTTTGGGTGTTAATAGCCTTGAAGAACCCCAGACTGTTTACGCCGGTGTTGATGACCGTGAGGGTCTGTATCTTTTGTGCATTCAGTGTGTTTTGAATTATGGTGCCGCTGGACAGTTGCGATTTGACATTCGTGTCCACGAAGTTACCAGGGCCGTTTTGAACTATGCCCGCCTCGGCAATTGCCGCACTGGCAATCCTGGCTTGTTCAGACGTTATTTTGCTCATGTCGGGCAAAGTGAAGCTTGTTTTGTTAACCAAGTCCCCGTTGATCGAGACTGTTCTGACGATTCCGAAAGACACGGTAAGGCCTGAGCCCGCATCAAATCCGCCACGCATATTGCTTAGTTTTTCATCGCTGGCGGCGACCCACTCAGCCGGCTGAAACGCTCTTCTTTCTTCTTTATCGATGCCAACGCCAAAACAGGCATTCCCGGCCATCAACAAGCAGCACACGCTTGTCAGTTGTTTGGGTAAATTTTTCATGACAAGTCATCCGTTAAAAATCACCCGGACCGAATTTACCTAAGGTCAGGCCACCTAGACCCTCATGATTGATTCCGGCAGTCAATGGCGCTCTGGGTGCTACCTGCCAATCTGCCGCATCGTTAAACTTCGCCAACTCCTGTTTGTTGTGAATCACGAACAGCAGTTTGTTTACCCAAGTGGATTCAAAACTTTCCCGCGATACCGCCCGTGTCCCGTTTGATGGATCTCCAATCAGGATTCTGCCGTCAATCATTCCCTTGATCACCACAAAATGGTGATAGCCATTTTCAGCAATTAAAACAATGGCGGGCAGTCCTGTCTCCAGTAATTTAGTCAAGGGGAACGCAAACCCATCCGCCTGAAACTGATGGGCATTCAGATACGTTTTGATGTCCAGTAAAGAAAAACCTTCACGTCGAATTTTTTCTTGATCACCACGTACGAACATTTCTTCAAACACAGACTGCTCAGTAACTGGGTAGCCGTAATGATAGGTAAGCAAGGTCGCCAAAGCCGCAGAACCACAACTGAAGTCATATTGTTGTCGAGTGGTCGCTTTGAAACGGGCCTCTTTCAGACTGGTCACCTTGACCGCATATCTTCCGCCAATGCCTGACAAATCCATCGTATCGGCTTGAACTGTTGCACAAGCGGCGATAAAAATTACCGTGAACAGGAAGCGAAAATTTCTCATGGTTTACTGGTATTGCAAATTGATGATGGTCGCGTTCTGGATCAAAACATTCGATCCCGAGTTCTGAATCACCATAGGAAACCCGCTTGAATTGGTGAATGAGCCATCTGCGATGGAGTTGCTTCCGGTCATGACATTGAACGCAGAATTGTTTGCCACGGTTCCACTTAACTGCATGTCATTTTTAACCAGGTCAAATCCGCCGCGATAAGCCTCCAGTTGACTGCTTGCAACGGGCGTGCCAAAACTTGTAACGGCAACGGTTGCAGCCGGGACTTCCAATTCGACAAAAACTTCTCCAGCACGGGCTTCTGATTGCATCGATTCATTTGATACTGCTTCGCTGGCCAGGGCCCAACCCGACGAACAAAACGCCAAGGCCAGTGCGGCCCTGACCATGAAAATATTGGTATGCATTCTCTTCTCCATGTAAGTGCCGATCACCGGGCAAAACTAGCTTCGCCCGGTGATCGGCTTTGCCGCTTACTTGCCCACAGCTAAGTTAGCCTGAACATTGACGCTCTGCTGAATCATGGCTGCCATGCCGCTGTTTTGCGCTGCAACCATGATGCCGGCGGCCGATTGCCCAACACTGCTCATAACGTTGGACATATTGAAAGTCCCAGCATTAACATTGATGTTGCCACCAGCGCCACCAGAGCCGCCAGCACCTACACCACCGTTGCCAACACCACCGGTGACAGTTCCGCCGGAGCCACCAGCGCCGCCACTGTTGCCGCCACCGCCAGCACCACCAGCACCGCCGCTGCCCGCCGTTGCGCTACCGTTGGTAGCACTGCCATTGGTCGCATTGCCGTTGCTGGCGGATCCGCCATTACCACCTGTGCCACCGTTGTTTTGCGCAGTGCCACTGTTGCCGCCATTGCCGCCAGCCGCTCCGGCAGCACCAGCCCCACCTGTGCTATTACCTGCTGCACCGACGGCCCCTGTGCCGCCCGCGCCGCTGGATGCCGCAGCACCTGCTCCGCCTGTGCCGCTGGATGCAGCAGCACCTGAACCGCCTGTGCCGCTAGAAGCCGCAGCACCTGCGCCAGCAGTACCGCTGGATGCCGCCGCACCTGCCCCGCCCGTGCCGCTGCCAGCGGCAGCGCCTGCACCAGCGGTTCCACTGGTAGCTGTTCCACCAGCTGCGCCTGCTGCCGCAGTGTTGGTACCCGCTGCACCTGCTGCACCAGCCGCACCCGTAGCACCAGAACCACCGGCACCAGTGGTGCCTGCCCCGGCATTGGCCGTGCTTCCGCCACCGTTGGCGTTACTGGCACCACCGTTGGCGCTGCTGGCTCCAGCACTGATGCTGCCGCCACCGCCGGTGCCTGCATTGCCATTGGCTGCATTACTGCCACCGTTTGCGCTGCCACCATTGCCCGCTGGAGGTGTACTTACCCCCCCGTTGGCACTGCCACCGTTGGCTGGTCCTTGGGTTCCACCTTGATTGCCACCCGCTGCGGCAAGCGTCCCGCCATTGGTTCCTGAACCTCCAGCGTTTGCAGCAGACCCGCCACCGTTAGCATTTGAGCCGGAGCCACCCCCGGTCGCAATGCCGCTTGCAGCGCCCGCACCGCCCAAGCCGCCCGCACCGCCCAAGCCACCTGTTGCAGCACCCGTGCTGCCGCCAGAGCCGCCAGAGCCAGCCGTCAGGCCGCCCGTGCTACCGCCAGAGCCGCCGGTCGTGCCGCCACTTGTCCCACCAGAGCCGCCGGTCGTGCCACCACTTGTTCCGCCAAGGCCGCCAGTCGTGCTGCCACTTGCACCGCCAAGGCCGCCGGTCGTGCCACCACTTGCACCGCCAAGGCCACCAGTCGTGCTGCCACTTGCGCCGCCAGCGCCGCCAGCGCCACCAGTTGCAGCACCAGCGGCACCACCAGTGCCACCAGCACCGCCTGCGGCACCGGCACCCGCAGCACTGGTCGCATTCTGGGCATAACCGCCTGATCCACCCGTACCGGCGGTGTTAGCGCCATTTGAGGCACTGCCGTTTGAGGCGCTGCCGTTTGTAGCACTGCCACCAATGGCGCCGACTGCGCCGGCACCGCCTGTTGCGGTGGCCCCGTTACCGCCTTGGCCTGATGCGGCGCCGCCTTGACCAACACCACCCGTGCCACCATTTCCGGTAGCGCCATTGGCATTGCCGTTGTTAGAAGCATTGTTGCCAATGTCATGAATGTTGTTGCCGCTGACAGTGCCGCTCAGCGTGCTGACAGCCGTGGCTGTAGAGGTGTTGTATGCGTTCGAAGGATTGGCGTTGGCTGTTGCTCCGTTGTTTGCCGCCGCTGAGCCCTGAGCAGCGGCCCTGGAGTTGCCGCGTGAGTTGTTTTGACCGGTGCTCTTGTCGTTGTTTTGGTCGTTGTTGTTGGTGCTCTTATTGTTGTTTTGGTCAGCATTACTAGTGTTGCTGCTCTTGTTGTTGTTTTGATCGGCGTTGTTGGTGCTCTTATTGTTGTTTTGGTCAGCATTACTAGTGTTGCTGCTCTTGTTGTTGTTTTGATCGGCGTTACTGGTGTTGATGCTCTTGTTGTTGTTTTGGTCAGCATTACTGGTGTTGCTGCTCTTGTTGTTGTTTTGGTCAGAGTTGTTGCTGCTGTTGCTCGATGAGCTCTGGGTAGCCGTCGAATTCTCATTGGCTGCAGGACCCGAGTTCGATGTCTGAGTAGAGGCCGCAGTTGCAGTCTGATTGTTATTCTGCGCAGTATCTGCTGTGTTGTTTGTGGTTGGATTCGCCAATGCCTGACCTGCGATACCAAAAGCAACAGCGATAGCCGACGCCAAGAGTGTCTTATTCATGGTATTTCCTTTAAAAATTGCTAGTTAAGATTTACATGGCTCGACGCATAAATTACGTCAATCCGAGCTACTCACAGCAAAATCAGTGCCACAAAAAAACAACATTCCTAAGTGGTTGATTTATAAAGAAAAAATAAGATTTATTGACGGTGGGAACTGTTTTCTACCGTTCGAAATCTTTAAATTCTTTTCGTTGAAGGGCTGGTTGTATCAAGCACGTTACAGTTCTAAAAATCTGTGGCTTCGCAGTGTTTGACATATCGCAAAGAGGGCAAACCGACGCCTTTAAATTCAATGCTCGCGGCAAGCTCTTGCTCACTTGTCGCCACCCAATCAAAGTGTCACACTTTTGATGCACCTGATGCTTGAGGCCAAGGCGGCGTGTTAAGCCGCTGGCCTCTTCAGGGGCTGATGCCGTGTTTTTCCATCAGTCGATACAGCGTCATGCGGGACACACCCAGATCACGCGCGGCGCGGGTGACGTTGCTGCCGCTGCCTTGCAGGCAGACGTGAATTGCATCGCGTTCGGCCCGGATGCGGGCCTCCTCCAGCGCCTCTCCATTGCGCAGCCCCGTTTGCATTTGCAAATCAAGATCTTCCGGGGTGATCAGGCGTCCCTCGGACATCACCAGGGCCCGTCGGATGCGGTTGATGAGTTCTCGTACGTTGCCTGGCCAATCGTGCATTTTGATGGCGAGCATGGCCCGGTTGCTGAATCCTGTGAGGCGGGGATTTTTGTCGTGCGAGAACACTTTAAAAAAGTGTCTGGCCAACAACTCCAGATCTTCTTTTCTTTCGCGCAGGGCGGGTACTGTCAATGGCAGAACGTTGAGTCGGTACAACAGGTCTTCACGAAACAGGCCAGATTTCACCGCGTCTTCAAGGCGCACGTGCGACGCCGCAATCACCCGCACATCGACTTCAATACTGTTTGAGGCGCCGATTCGGTTAATGGTGCGCTCCTGTAGAAAACGAAGCAGATTGGTTTGCAGTTCAAGTGGCAAGTCGCCGATCTCGTCCAGAAAAAGCGTACCGCCTGCTGCCGACTCAATCAGTCCCCGCTTTTCCTTGGCTGCACCCGTGAACGCACCACGCTCGTAACCAAACAACTCTGACTGGATCAGGCTGGCGGGAATAGCGCCGCAATTGACCGCGATAAAGGGGCCGTGAGCCCGTTTTGAATGGTTGTGAATCGCATGCGCCGTCAATTCCTTGCCGCTGCCACTTTCGCCCCAGATCAGTACCGGGGCATTGGCCTGAGCGACTTTGGTTATTTGTCTGCGTAATTGTTGAATGGCCTCGCTCTGACCCACCAGTTCCATGTCGCGCTTGGCTGAAATCGTAATGTCGGGTGATCCACTCAGTTCAGCATATCCGTAGGCATGACCCAGGGTGTGATTGAGCCGAAAGGGGTCGATGGGCCAAGTATGAAAATCAAACAGGTGTTGGACAATCAACGCCCGATACACGGGCAGCTTGATTATTTCGGCCGGAAAAACGCCCACCCATTGAGTTGATTGGTGCGCTTCGAGCAGGGCATCCAAGTCGATGACATCGGCATCCCTTGAATTATTGAGCAGCAAGAGTCCCACTGGATAGCGGTGATGGTTAAGCGCCTTGCGGGCGGAACTCAGGTCATTGACGGAACACGCATCCCAAGATGACAACAACAGCGGGGGGGTGGTCAAGAGCGAAGTATCCCCCAGCGTGACACTCAACAACGGTCTCAACGACATGTGCATTTCCCTTTGGGTATTCCTCTGTTTCCTGGACTTGGAATACAGGCGCTCTCATTCAAGACGCAGGCGCCACATTGGATTGACGCCGAGCATAAGCAGTACCCGTTTCAAGTGATTTGAGATTTGTCACTATGACGACCTGCATTGGGGAAATCAGCTCTGAACTGGGCTTGATCTTTCGCAACTGTGAATTTGAGCAGTTCTTCAACACTAGCGACCCCGATTGGGGCTTTTTAGTATGTTGGACACTCGGAGAAATGACTCATGGTTCATCTGAAATTACCCGCCATCAGTGCGGTGAGTTGTGCGGTTTTTCTGTTGATCGGCGGCTCGGTTCACGCGCAATCAAAGACGGGTAGCTCGCATGAAATGCAAATGCGCCTGGAATCCTTGAGCCAGGAGCTGGACGAGCAAAGAAAATTACTGGCACATCTGGAGTCATTTCGCCAACAGTATTTTGAACAAAGAACGCTGCTCAAATCTTTGGAGCGCCAGGTAGCGCAACAACAAACGGCGCTTGATGAATTGCGCGGCGTCGCGAGTTGGGACACCCTGGCCGCGCAACGCGGCGCAGGCAAGGTGGGTGAGCCGGAGCAAATTGCCCAGGCGCAGCCGCAAGAAGCCAAACCGGTGGGTAAAGCGGCAAGCACGGAGGGGCGGCCGCCAGAGGTGGCGCCCTTGTTTGAGCAGCCTGGCGTACTCACGCCCAAGGGGCACTACGTGCTGGAGCCCTCGTTACAGTATGGATACTCGTCGAGCAACCGGGTCGCCTTAGTGGGGTACACCATTATTCCGGCACTTTTGGTCGGGTTGATTGATGTGCGCGAAGTCAAACGCAACACGGTCACGGCAGCCTTGTCAGCGCGCCTTGGTGTTACTAATCGACTCGAATTGGAGGTGCGGGCGCCTTATGTCTATCGGTCAGACGCTACGGTAAGCCGCGAAATTAACGCAGGAGTTGCAACGGAAGGCGTGTTCTCGGCGAGCGGCATGCACATAGGTGATGTTGAGTTTGGTGCACGCTACCAATTGAACGATGGTGGCGTTGACACACCTTATTACTTGGGTACGTTGCGCTACAAAACCCGCACGGGTACAGACCCGTTTGAGGTGGTGACCGATTGCAGTCAACGCTGTGTTGGCACTAATGTTACCGGTACAGGTTTGCCGCTTGATTTGCCGACCGGCTCCGGCTTCAACTCGCTGCAAGTCGGCATGACCGTTCTTTACCCGTCAGACCCCGCCGTGTTTTTCGGAAGCCTTACCTACACGCACAATTTTTCGCGCGACAACGTCAACCGCAAAATCCTGAACGGCCAGGAGGAGGCTCTGGGGACGATCGCCCCCGGCGACATCATTGGCTTTAACTTCGGTATGGGTTTGGCGTTGAACGAAAAGGCTTCTTTCAGCATCGGTTATGACCATAGTTCGGTGGGCTCAACGCGGCAAAATGGTGAGGTAGTGCCGGGTTCTGTCCGGACACAGCTAGGAACCTTGTTGCTCGGCTACTCCTACCGACTCAGCCAAAAAACATCCTTGAACGTGTCAGTCGGTGCCGGCCTCACGCGTGATACACCCGATGTGTCGCTGACGGTCCGGTTGCCGATGACGTTCTGAAACCATTCAGCATCATAGGTCGAGGTTTAAAACTAACTTTTCTGTTCTTCATCGCACCACCTTGACCGGAATAAAGCCCGCGACGTCCATCCTAATGTATGAAGAAAATATTGGTGCTCTACTATTCACGAACCGGCTTCACGCGGACCATTGCCCGGCAGGTCGCCCGTGCCTGCAATGCTGATCTGGAGCCCATCGAAGGCGTGAAAGGGCGCACCCATGCCGTTGGTTATGTGCGATCGGCCATTGAAGCCGCCTTGCATCTGGATACGCCGATTCGACGTGCCAAACATATTCCGAGTGACTATGACATTGTCGTGATTGGAACGCCGATCTGGTTCTGGAATGTGGCCAGTCCGGTGCGAACCTACGTCAAAAGACATCGTCGTCAATTCAAACGGGTTGCTTTTTTCTGCACCTATGGCGGCTCCGGGCAAGACAAGGTGCTCAGTGATCTGGCAGCTCTTTGTGGTCGGCCTGCTGTGGCGACAATGGCCGTTGCTGATGCAGAAGTGGCAGCTGAGCTGTATCACGATCGACTGTCGAAATTTGCCAGTGCACTCAAGGGCTCAGGCCGGCTACGCAGGCGGCCCCGTCGCGTTGAGCGCGCATTCAGCAAGTCTCCTATCGGTCTTTAAAGCGCATGCCATGACAACTAAAAAACCTGTTAATTTGCCGGCTGCTCAACGTGAAGGCGGCCGGCGCCTCGCGCGCAAAAGTTACACCTGCCGATTGCCGCTTGAACTGGCGTCCCGGTTGGAGGCACTGCGCGAGATGCATCCGCAGAAAACACGCACCCAGCTTCTCACGGATTTACTGGACTTGGGCTTGGCTGAGGTCGAGCGCGCTTCGTCCGGGGTGGCCGCTGGACTGACCGGGTTTCAGCCGGATACAAGGCAGCCGGTTTACCTGCTGACGGGACCGTTTTCAGAATTTCATGACCTCATCCACAAACATCACCTGGCCATGGAGCATGAGCTGGACAAAGATGAGCCCGAGACGTCGTACCCGATGGATGACTACAAGCTGGGCGATGTTGAGTAGCGCGTGTGCGCTTGGGCTAACGCCCGCGTAAAAACAGCTTGTCCAGGTCCGTGATGCTGACCTGTCGCCAAGTCGGGCGCCCGTGGTTGCATTGGTCGGAGCGGTCGGTGGCTTCCATCTGGCGCAGCAGCGCATTCATTTCTTCGAGGGTCAGGCGGCGATTGGCACGCACCGCACCGTGACAAGCCATGGTGGACAGCAATTCATTTTGCGC
Source organism: Rhodoferax sp. (assembly GCF_012927445.1). Taxonomy (GTDB): domain Bacteria; phylum Pseudomonadota; class Gammaproteobacteria; order Burkholderiales; family Burkholderiaceae_C; genus Rhodoferax. The sequence goes on along the minus strand of NZ_JABBPD010000004.1, from coordinate 197,609 downwards.
ACGCTGGATGACGGTGCTGGCATCGTGCTGGGACAGCTCCGCCAGCACACCTCTCGCCAATTCGGTGGCATCACCCTGGGCCAGCGTGGTGGGCACCGCCCGCACCGCCAGGGTCTTGGGTGAAAAAGGGGTGATTTCCAGACCCAGCGTTCTCAGGGTGTCGGCGTGGGCTTCGGCGGTGGCCACCTCGTTCGGCGTGGCCGCAAAGGTCACGGGAATCAGCAGCGGCTGGCTCACCAGCCGGGGCACTGCGCCGGTGGCTGCAACTGCGGAAACCTCGTTCACGGCGTGCTGGACCAGCAACTGGGCCTTTAACCGCTCGTAGACGATGCGCTCGTGGGCGGCATGCATGTCCACGATGATGAGGCCTTGCGTGTTTTCTGCCAGGATGTAAATGCCTTGCAACTGTGCCAGTGCGCGGCCCAAGGGCCAGTCGCCGGTTGGCAGCGGCGCAGGCAATCCGGGCGCGGCCTGGGAGCTGCCGTCGTTGCTGGTTGCGCTGACCTGGTTGTCCGTGGGACGGGTCCATGCGCTGCTGGGCGGCACGGGATCGCTTTTGTGCCAAAGCAGTCCCACATCACTGACCCGGTAGCCGGCAGCAGCTTCAAAATTGATAGCTGGTTGCGCAGAGTACATGGGGGCTAGAGGCACATTTGACGCATAAATACCGGGTGATGCGGCCTTCAGGGCCGCGTCCGGGTTGTTGGCGTCATCGATTTGCCCGCTGGTCAGGCCCATTTGCGCGGCGAGCGCGGCACGCGGCGCCGCCAGTGCGTCCTCTACGGCGTGGCGCACGGCTTGGTGGACTTCGCGGCTATCGCGAAAACGGACTTCGATCTTGGTCGGGTGCACATTGACGTCCACGCGGGTCGGGTCAATCTCGATGTACAGCGCATATACCGGCTGGCGGTGGCCGTGCAGCACGTCTTCATAGGCGCTGCGGGCGGCATGGGTCAGCACCTTGTCGCGCACAAAGCGGCCGTTGACGTAGCAAAACTGCTGGTCAGCCCGTGAGCGCGCGGCGTCGGGAATGCCGGCGCGGCCCCAGACCCGAACCGCGGGCGTGCTTTCCAGCCGGTGGCTGTTGCTGGTGCGGTAGTCGACCCGCACCGAGCGTTCGACAAAATCGCTGCCCAGTACATCGGCCAGGCGCTGGTCCAGCGCTTGATCACCGTCGCACTTGCGCCATTGCTCCACCAGCTTGCCTTCGTGCCAGATGGCAAAGCCCACGTCGGGCCGCGCCAAGGCGTGGCGGCGCACCGCCTCCACACAGTGCGCTAGCTCGGTGGCGTCGGTTTTCAGGAACTTGCGCCGCGCCGGGGTGCTGAAGAACAGTTCCTTGACTTCCACCGTGGTGCCGGTGCTGCGCGCCACCGGTTTGAGCTCGCCAGTACGGCCATCCAGAAGATAAGCACTGTTTTGGCCTGTAGCCCTCGACAGTATTGCGCAGTCTGCTATTGAATTAATAGCGGCGAGCGCCTCGCCCCGAAACCCCATGGTCGCCACCGACTCCAGATCGAGCAGGTTGCTGATTTTGCTGGTGGCGTGGCGTTTGAGCGCAATCGGCAGTTCTTCCCGCAGGATGCCGGCGCCGTCGTCTTCCACCGCGATCAGCCGCACACCGCCTGCCAGCAGACGCACGGTGACCTGCGTGGCCCCGGCGTCCAGCGCGTTATCGACCAACTCCCGCACCACCGAGGCCGGGCGTTCCACGACTTCACCGGCGGCAATCTGGCTGATCAGCTCATCGGGCAGTTCGCGGATGGGCCGACGGGGGGAGGGGGATAGGGCAGCGTTCACAGGCTTGTATTTTAAGGTGCGGGGATAATTCAGCCCCATGGAAATCATTACCTATCTCTTTGACTTCATTCTCCACGTCGACAAGCACCTGGAGGTGTTCGTGCAAAACTACGGCCTGTGGGTGTATGCCTTGCTGTTTTTGATCATTTTTGTGGAAACCGGCGTGGTGGTCATGCCTTTTCTGCCGGGCGACTCCTTGCTCTTCGTGGTGGGCGCCATGTGCGGCGTCGGGCTGATGAGTTACCCGATGTCGGTGGGGCTGCTGCTGCTGGCGGCGGTGTTGGGCAACCAGTCCAACTACGCCCTGGGCCGCTACTTTGGTCCCCGGGTGTTCAAGTGGGAAGACTCCCGGCTGTTCAACAAAGCGGCCTTCAACCGGGCGCATGATTTCTATGAACGCTATGGCGGCATCACCATCGTGGCGGCGCGCTTCATGCCGTTTGTGCGCACGTTTGCGCCTTTTGTGGCCGGCGTGGCGAAGATGAGCCGGGCCAAGTTCACGTTCTTTGATGTGACCGGCGGCGCCCTGTGGGTGGTCGGCATCATCACCATCGGCTATTTCTTCGGCAACTTCCCGTTTGTGAAGGCGCATCTGGACAAAATTATCTGGGCCATGATTCTGATCCCCGGACTGGTGATCATGTTGGGCGCCTGGAAATCGCGCCAAAAACCAGTGCAAGTCTGAACCATTGGCACCGGGCGTCTTCGCCCTGTGCCTTCCTCGCTGGTTAAATCGTGCGATTTCGGGCCAGGGGCGGGTTCTTGGAGAAATAGCCTTCAATCCCGCGCATCAGGGCGCTGGCCAGCTGTTCCTGGTAGTCATTGCTGTTGAGTTTGGCTTCTTCCTCCGGGTTGCTGATGAAAGCCGCTTCCACCAGCACGCTGGGAATATCGGGCGCTTTCAGCACGGCAAAGCTGGCTTGCTCGACCTTGCCTTTGTGCAGTTTGCCGACCCGGCCGATTTCACCCAGCATGGCGCCGCCGAGTTTCAGGCTGTCGTTGATTTGAGCGGTGGTGCTCATGTCAAACAGGGCCCGTTTGACTTGCGCATCCTTGGCTTTTACATTCAAGCCGCCAATCAGATCGGCCTTGTTTTCTTTGGCGGCCATCCAGCGCGCCGCGGTGCTGGAGGCGCCGCCCTGGCTCAGCGCAAAAACGCTGGCGCCTTGCGGCCGGGGGGTGAAAAAGGCATCGGCATGGATGCTGATGAACAAGTCCGCCTGCACATGCTGCGCTTTTTGCACCCGCACATGCAGCGGAACGAAGAAGTCAGCGTCGCGCGTCAGGTAGGCGCGCATGGTGTTGCCGTTGATGCTGCTGGCATTGATCCGGTCGCGCAGCCGGTGCGCCAGGCGCAGCACCACGTCTTTTTCGCGGGTGCCGCCGGGGCCGATGGCACCGGGGTCTTCGCCCCCGTGGCCGGGGTCTATCGCCACAATGATCAGTCGGTCGGTTTTATCCGGGGCATCGGTTGCGACCTTGGATTCAGATGGTTTTTTATTGCCATTTAGGCCATTAGCCCCCGTCGTTGCTGGCGCAGTAGCTATAGATTGTGGAGCGTTTGCGGGCTTGGCCGAGGCCACTTTGCCGTCGCCGCCATCGCCCTTGGCGCCTGGCTTCTGGTTTTGTTGGGTGATGAGTTCACCCAACGGGTCGGCCGCTGGCTTGGCGGGGCCGCTGTCTTTGAGCCGCTCGGTAATCAGCGCCTCCAGCGGGTCCCGCACCTGGGTCGGGTACAAGTCAAACACCAGCCGGTGCTGGTAAGCCGCCACTGGCGCCAGGGTGAAGACCTGCGGCGAGATGGCCTGTTTCAGGTCCACCACCAGACGCACCACGCCGGGCGTGTTCTGCGCCACGCGAATGCCGGCAATATTGGGGTCGTTTGCCGCCACCTTGGCCACCAGTTCTTTCAAGGCCGGATTGAGGTCAATGCCCTCAATGTCCACGGCCAGTCGTGGCGGGCTGCCAATAAAAAATTGTTTGGCCTTGAGTTCGCGGTCCGACTCGATGGTGACGCGCGAGTAGTCGGGCGCGGGCCAGACCCGAACCGCCACGATGGTGGCGCCTCGGGCCAGATGTTGTGCGCCGAGCAACAGCACCAGCGCACCGGACTTCAATAGGCTGCGACGTTTCATGTTCGACCCTCTCGTGGTTCTTGCAGCGCGGGCGACCTGTCTGGCGTGACCGCTTGCAGCAACGCAACACCCAAGGGGCTTTGCGCAGTCAGGGTGACTTGCCGGGCGTCATCGGTCAGTGCTTCCAGCTGGATGACCAGATCAGCGCGGGGCAGGAAGCCCGCCGCTTTTTCTGGCCATTCGGCCAGTTTGAGGCCGGGGCTGGCAAAGATGTCGCGAAAGCCGGCGTCTTCCCATTCGCGGGGATCGCTGAAACGGTAAAAGTCGAAATGCCAGACATGGAGGTCCGGTAATTCATAGGGTTCCACCACGGCGTAGGTGGGGCTTTTGACCCGACCGGGCACGCCCAGGGCACGCAGCAAATGGCGCACCAAAGTGGTCTTGCCCGCGCCCAGATCGCCATGCAATTCGACAAACGCGTTGCGCAGGGTGGGTTGCTCAGCCAGCGCCTGCGCAAAAAATTGCGTGGCCGTTTCGTCCGGCCAGAGCAGACTTTTTACAATGGGAGCGTGACCAACTTCAGCACTCATATCAATAGCCACCACTTGGTGTCCGAAATTCAGGCGTGGGCCCGGGAATTGGGATTCTCCCAAATTGGCGTGGCCGGTGTGGATTTATCTTCATCTGAGGCAGGATTATCGGCTTGGCTGGCTCGTGGCTTTCATGGTGACATGGGCTACATGGCGGCGCATGGTCTCAAGCGAGCCCGACCCGCCGAACTGGTACCGGGCACCGTGAGTGTCATCACGGTTCGCATGGACTACCTGCCCGCCACCACGCCGCCAGGCTGGCAGGCCATCGAGTTTGCCCGCTTGACGCGACCCAGCGAAGGGATTGTGTCAGTCTACGCCCGGGGCCGGGACTATCACAAGGTATTGCGTAAGCGGCTGCAACACTTGAGCGACCGCATTGCGGCGCATGTGGGCTTGTTGGGTCATCGGGTGTTCACCGATTCCGCGCCGGTGCTGGAGGCCGAACTGGCCGCCCGCAGCGGTCAGGGCTGGCGCGGCAAGCACACCTTGCTGCTCAGCCGCGAGGCCGGTTCGATGTTTTTTCTGGGCGAAATTTATGTCGACCTGGCGCTGCCCTTGAGTGAGCCGGTATTGGGCCACTGCGGCAGTTGCAACGCCTGCATCGAGGTCTGCCCGACGCAGGCCATCGTCGCGCCGCACCAGCTCGATGCCCGGCGCTGTATCTCGTACCTGACCATCGAACATGCGGGGCCGATTCCGCTGGAACTGCGCCCCTTGATCGGCAACCGCATTTACGGCTGCGATGACTGCCAGCTGATTTGTCCGTGGAACAAGTTCGCGCAGCGCAGTGCGCTGCCGGACTTTGATGAACGCAAGGGTTTGGCGGGCAGCCAGTTGGCGACCCTGTTCGCCTGGAGCGAAGATGATTTTTTACGCTTCACCGAAGGCAGCCCGATCCGGCGCATCGGGCATGAACGGTGGCTGCGCAACATCGCGGTGGCGATGGGCAACGCCTTGCACAAGGGAGGCGCGTCGGAACTGCGGCAAGCCCTGGCACTGCGCGCCGAGCACCCGAGCGAGCTGGTGCGCGAGCATGTGGCCTGGGCGCTGGCCGGTTAGTGTTTTCAGGGCCTAGGGGGTAAGCAAAGGCCGGGTTTTAACTGTCTAGAATCAGTCCGTACTGATTAAGGCTGGCCGCAGAATGAATTCGATTGATATATTCCCCTGGAACGAAAATTTCAATACCGACATTCCCCAAATTGATGAACAGCACAAGAAGCTCGTTCAATTATTGAACCGACTGGCCAGTCATGTGGCATTCCAGTCTGACCTTCCTGCGTTAGATATCATTTTTGACGAGTTGGCAGACTACGCGGTCTATCACTTTCAGACCGAAGAAGCCATTTGGCATGCGTATCTGGGTGACGATCCGATGGATGCCGCGCACAAGGCCATTCACAGCAGTTTTCTGTCGACGGTGGTCCAGCTCAAAGCAGAAGAAAACGCCAAACCCACAGGCGTCATGGTGGAGGCAATCCTTTCTTTTCTGACGCGCTGGCTGGCCTCTCATATTTTGGAAAATGATCGGTTTCTGGCCAAGCTGGTGTTGGCGATGCAGTCCGGCATCCCAATTGAGGCGGCCAAGCAGCAAGCGGCCGTGCAAATGGGGGGCTCGGCCAAAGCATTGATTGAAATCATACTTTCCATCTACGACAAACTGTCAACCAACACCTTGCATCTGATGCGTGAGCTGGGTGACCGCAAGCAGGCGGAAGCCAACCTGCGTATTGCGGCGACCGCTTTCGAGTCACATATGGGCATGATCATTACCGATGCGGATCAAGTGATTCTGCGGGTCAACCGGGCCTTTTCCGAGATCACCGGCTATACCGCGAAAGAGGCTGTCGGCCAGAACCCATCCCTGTTCAGCTCAGGCCGCCACGATGCGGCCTTTTATACCGCGATGTGGGGGTGCCTTGCGCTGGACGGCACATGGCAGGGCGAGATCTGGAATCGGCGCAAGAACGGTGAGGTTTTTCCGGAATGGCTCACCATCAGCGCGGTGAAAGACGAGGCCGGCTTGACGGCCAACTACGTTGCGACTTTCTCCGACATCACCTCGAACAAGACGGCCGAGGCGCAGATCAAAAATCTGGCCTTCTATGACCCGCTGACCCGCTTGCCCAACCGCCGGCTCTTGATGGATCGGCTGGAACAGGCGCTGGTCTCCGGTACTCGTCACCAGCGCCAGGGGGCGCTGCTATTTGTCGATCTGGATGACTTTAAAACCATCAACGAAACCTTGGGCCACTACCAGGGCGACTTGTTGCTGGAGCAAGTGGCCCAGCGTCTGCTCACCTGTGTGCGCGAAGGCGACACGGTGGCCCGTTTGGGCGGCGATGAATTTGTGGTGATGCTGGAAGACTTGAGCGAGGACGCGCTCGTTGCTGCCACACAGGCCGAAACCGTGGGCGAAAAAATACGTGTCGCGCTCAGCAAGATGTACCAACTCGGCCCGTACCAGCAATACAGCACGCCCAGCATCGGTGTCACCTTGTTCGGCGGCGGCCAGTCAGAGAGTATTGATGAGCCTTTGAAGCGGGCTGATCTGGCGATGTACCAAGCCAAGGCCGCAGGCCGCAACACCCTGCGCTTTTTTGACCCGCAGATGCAGGCGGTCGTCATGGCGCGTGCCGCGCTGGAAGCGGGGTTACGAGAGGCGCTTGAAAAAGAGCAGTTTTGCCTTTACTACCAAGCTCAGGTGTCGGGCGTCCATCAATTGACGGGGGTGGAAGCTTTGGTGCGCTGGCAGCATCCCCAGCGCGGCATGGTGTCGCCCGCCGAGTTCATTCCTTTGGCCGAGGAAACCGGCTTGATCTTGCCCTTGGGGCAGTGGGTGCTGGAAACCGCTTGTGCCCAGTTGGCGCTGTGGGCGACCCAACCTGCCATGGCGCATCTCACCATCGCCGTGAATGTCAGCGTTTGCCAGTTTCAACAAGCCGCCTTTGTCGACCAGGTGTTGGCGGCGCTTGAGCGCACCGGTGCCAACCCGCTGCGGCTCAAACTGGAATTGACGGAGGGGCTGCTGGTATCCCAGGTCGAGGAAGTGATTGCCAAAATGAACACGCTGAAGGCGACCGGCGTTGGCTTCTCGCTGGACGACTTTGGCACCGGTTATTCGTCACTCTCCTATTTGAAACGCTTGCCGTTGGATCAACTCAAGATCGATCAGGGTTTCGTGCGGGATATTTTGCTTGACGCCAATGATGCGGCCATTGCCAGGATGGTCGTTGTTCTGGCCGATAGTTTAGGGCTGGCGGTGATCGCTGAAGGGGTAGAGACCGAGGCGCAGCGGGACTTTCTCGCGGAGCAGGGCTGTCATGCCTATCAGGGCTATTTGTTCAGTCGCCCACTGCCGCTGGCCGAGTTTGAGAAGTTCGCACAACAGGGGGGATTCCGGGTGTCTTCATCCAGCGAAGCACACTGCCTTGCTTCGTGAAGCATTCCCTCACGCCATCAGCTTCAATCCCGGTGGCAACGATTCGCCCAGCACGCGGCGCTCGGTCGCGGCGTCCAGTTCGACGCGTTGACGCACCATGTCGATCCAGATCGATGGCGCGTTGATGGCGACCAGGCGCGCCATGATGCGTTCGCGCAAAGCGAGCGGCAGGTCGCGCGTGCGGTCGTTGGTCATGCGGGCCAGGTGCGTCGCGGCAAAGGCAGCGGGTTCCAAATGTTTCCAGTCCAGCGCCAGCAGCGTCTCCACCCATGCGACGGCGGTCTCGGCCGGCACGACATCGTGCGTGTTGCCGTAAAACGGCTGGCGCGCACCGATGCGGCCCAAGGCCCACAGATTGCGGGCGTCACTGGCGGCCTCCACGCTGCGACCTTGGACTGCTGCGGCCATCGATTTATGGATACGACCGAGCAGCCATTCACCAATCTCCACCTTGTAGGCCACTGGAATGCGTTCCAGCGAGGCACCCAGGCGCAGCATGTCTTCATCGCTGCCCTTGACCGGTTTGGTCACGCTGTCGTCGCTGCCCTGTTCGTTCTGGTGCAGGTTAAAGGCAAAGTCATCAAGCAGGCGCAGTTGCTCGGGGGCAGCGAGGCCGCCCGCCACACGGCGCCACAGCGTCCACCATTCGACGCAGACCTGTTTGTCGCTGGCGAACTGCACGCCGGGCGCGAACTGGGTCCAGAGTTGCTGCACACGCCATGCGTCCAGCGCATCGCCAAAGCCGGGGCGCAGGCAGTAACCGGCCAGATTGAGCCAGACCCGTTCGTGCTCCGCCGAGCGGCGACGACCGCGCGCACGCGCCCACAAGGCGTCGAATAAGTAGCGCAATTCAGGCGTGGCCCAGCGCTCGCGCTCACCCAGGATGTGCTCCAGTTGGGCGCGCAGTTGTTTCACTTCTTTGGCGGTCACCGGTTTGCTGCCGGGGCCAAAAATGCGGTCGATTTTGTCAACCGCCTCGCGCAAGCGGGCGGCCATCATGGGGTCGCTGCCAGTGGCGGCGTTAACGCCGTTGGGTGTATGGCGCAAGTCAAATTCGAGCAGCCAGCGCTGGCGCGGGTCGGCCAGGCTGACGCAGTGCATCTCCAGGGTGCCGACTTCGGTGAGCGAGGTGGCCAGCTGCACGGCGATATTTTTTTGATCAAATGGGGCTGTAGCCCCCGTGTTTGTTGCGGGAGTAGCTTCTAAAACAATAGCAATTGGCGGTAGCCGCACAAAATTGTCGTCCGCCAGCATGACCAGTTCACCGGCTTGGGGTGGCTTGTGGTCGGTCTCGGCGGTGGTGCTCAGCAGGTTAAAGCGCACCGGTTGCCCGACGCGCAGGGCAAAGGTGCGGTTTTTGAGCAAGACTTCCTGGCCTGGCTCGCTGCCGCGCGGCAAGATGCAAATGCCGCGTTGAGAGGACGTGCGGCCGCTTCCGCCTTGCGTGTCTTGCTTGTCCGAGTCCGTTGGCGCCGCCCCGTCATCCAGCCGCAAAAAGTAGCTGCGTGCCGAGCCGCCACCGATGCTGGGTGCCAGTCCTTGTTGTGCCAGTGCGTAGGCCACGGCGCCGCGTGCCACCGCCACGTCGGGGTTGTCGTTGTGCAGCAGGCGCAGCGGGGCACCGCGCCAGTCTTCCAGGGTGTGTGCCAGCCGCTGCACCAGCGCGTCGGCCCGAAACACGCCGCCGTTGAGCAGCAGGGTGTCGGGCATGGCTTGCGCGTGTTGCCGCAGAAAGTCGGCAATGTGGCGGGTGATGGCCGGGTCGCGGGCGTAGGGCAGGCCAAACGCCACGATGCCGCTGCGGCCTTCCTTGGCCGGCTCACTGATTGCCACCTGCGGAAAAAAGCCGTCCACCAGGAGCGCCACCACCTCGTCGCGCGTGAGCGTCACCGAGCGGCTGCCGCCAATCATGCGGGCGCCACCACCGAGCAGGGTGACTTGCGTTTGCGCCGGGGCATCGGCCGCCAGTAATTGCTCTTTGGCGGCGCGGCAGCGTTCCATCAACTGGGCCAGCCGGCTGGCCGAGAGCTGGTTCGCCGCCGGGGCGCTTGCTGCCATGCGAGCCTCGACCGCGTGTGCCAGCGCCAGGTCCATGTTGTCGCCGCCCAGCATCAAGTGCTTGCCGACCCCAATGCGGGTCAGTTGCGGCTGGCCGTCCAGCAACTCGACTTTGATCAGGCTGAGGTCGGTGGTGCCGCCGCCCACATCACACACCAGCACCAGCCGGGTCTGCGCCAGTTCGTCAGCCAAGCTGCTGCGGTGGCGCAGCAGCCAGTCGTAAAACACCGCCTGCGGTTCTTCCAGCAGGCGCAGCTTCGGCAGCCCGGCCTGGCGGGCGGCGCTCAGGGTCAGGGCGCGCGCGCCTTCGTCAAACGACGCCGGCACGGTCAGCACAATGTCTTGCTGTTCCAGCGGGCTTTGTGGATGCTGTGCGTTCCAGGCGGCGCGCACATAGCTCAAATAGCTGGCGCTGGCCTCCACCGGCGAAACCTTGGGCCCCTCGGCGGGCGCGCCCCACGGCAGGATCGGCGCCAAGCGGTCCACGGCGGTGTGGGATAACCAGCTTTTGGCGCTACTCACCAGGCGGCCCGGCACTTGCGCGCCCAGTTGACGCGCCCATTGCCCCATCACGACCGGGGCCCGCGCCGCATCGTCACCAGTGGGCCAGGGCAATTGCAACTCACCTTCAGCAATTTCGCCCGGCGCGGCGTGGTAGCGCACCGAGGGCAGCAAGGGCCGGGCGGCGACCTGACCCGGCGCGATCAGCTGCTCCATCTCAAACAGCTTGATCTCGGCCGGTGCCGCGCGCTGGCCCCGGCCCGGTGGTTGGGCGACCGGCGCGTAGGCGACCACCGTGTTGGTGGTGCCGAGGTCAATGCCAACCAAGTACTGGTGCATCAGCGCGGGCGCTAGCTGTTGCCGCGCACGTCGAACTCGACCTTCCAGCGTTCACCGCCCTGGGTGGCGACGGCGGTCAGTTCCAGCGTGCCGGTCTCTGAGGCAATGGCGCGCAGTTTGACTTGCACGATTTCGCCGACCCGGCGGCCTTCGGCGGGTAGCGTGGCCTGAATTTCGCCCAGCTCTTGCAGTTCTTCGGGTTGCCAGAAGTCGAGCAGGGTGCCGAGTTGGTCTTGTCGGCGCACGGAGGAGCCAAAGAAGCGCAAATGCACCGGCTCGCCCACGACCAGGCCAAATTCCTGCGCCAGCAAATCGGCCTCGACGCCTTCTTCCATGCCAAACGGCGCCACGCACAGGGCTTGCACCGGCGGCGCCATGCCGGGAATGGCGGGCATGCTGGATTCCACCGCGACGTAATAGGCGCGGGCCGTGCCGCCGCGAATGCGCACGCCTTGACCCCGGCGCACATAACCGTAGTAGGCGGCACCGCGAGCCACCGCCAGGTCCATGTCGGCGCCGGCCAGTTCGCGCGCCGGCTCGGCCTGCTCTGCGGTCAGCCAGTGGTTGAGCGTGCCCAGGGTGCGCTCCGACAGGATGGTGGATTTAAAAACACCACCGTTGAACAGCACGGCGGTGGGGTGCAAAAAGCTGGCGTCGGCATTGATCTGGCCGGCAAAGCCTTCGAGCTCGGCGGTGGCGCCAGCCTGACGGCCCAGCAGGGCAGCCAGGTGACGGGTGACGCCAGCGTCTTGCGCGTAGGGCAGGCCGAGTTGCGTCAGGCCGCTGCGGGTGCGGCTGGTCGGACGCGTGGCGGCATCGACGGCGGGGAAGAAACCTTCCAGAATGGTGGTGCGCACTTCGGTTTGCGTGAGTTCGGTGCGAATGGAGCCGCCAATCAGTTTGGAGCCGCGACTGGGCACCACGATGGATTGCGTTGTAAGCGCAGCATCGCTCAAGAGGTTTTCTTTGGCGCTGCGGCAGGCGTAGGTGAGCGCCCGCATTTGCCAGGGGTCGAGTGTCTTGCCCTCCGCGGCCAGCTTGCGGGCCACGACATGCGCCAGTGTCAGGTCCATGTTGTCGCCACCGAGCAGGATGTGGTCGCCCACCGCCACCCGGTGCAGTTCCAGCTGGCCTTCGCGTTCCAGCACCGCGATCAATGAGAAATCGCTGGTGCCGCCGCCGACGTCAATCACCAGAATGATGTCGCCCGGCTTCACGTCTTTGCGCCAGCGCCCATTGCTGCCTTGAATCCAGTTGTAGAGCGCGGCCTGTGGTTCCTCCAGCAGGGTCAGGTTGCTGTAGCCCGCTGCACGGGCCGCTTCGGCGGTGAGTTCGCGTGCGGCCGGGTCGAACGAGGCCGGGATGGTCACAGTCACATCCTGCTGGTCAAACGGCGCCTCCGGGTGGACGTGGTCCCAAGCCTGGCGCAAATGGGCCAGGTAGCGGGTGGAGGCCTCCAGCGGCGAGACGCGGGCCACTTCCGCCGGTGCATCGTTGGGCAAGATGGCGGAGCGGCGGTCGACGCCGGGGTGGCAAAGCCAGCTTTTGGCGCTGGAAACGAGGCGAATCGGCGTGAGCGCGCCGCGGGCCCGGGCAAACTCGCCGACGGTAAAGTCCTGCGTGCTGGACCAGGGCAGGTTCAGGTCACCACTTGCCAACTCGTTCGCGTGCGGCAGGTACAAAAAGGACGGCAGCAAGGGCAGGGATTCCACCGCGCCGGGGGCAGTGAGCTGGGGAATATCAAGCACGCCGTAACTGGTGGTTTCGCCGTCGCTGGCGGCCATGTCCACATAGGCGAGGGCGCAGTGGGTGGTGCCCAGGTCGATGCCGATGGAAAATCGGGGTTCGCTCACAGCTCCACCTCGGCCTGGGCCAGTACGGTGACGTCATGGCTCTCCGTCAGCTTGGGCAGGCGTGTCTCGGTGGCACGCCAGCCGCGGTGGCTGAGGCTACCTTGAAACGGTGCCTGGCCGACCACATTGCCGGTCAAGCGCACGGCGCGGGCGTCGAAGCCGTCGTTGAGGGTAATGCGGCTGCCCTCAAGCTCCGGGCGCACTGGCGTGATAGTGAAGTGCTCGCGCAGCACCTTGCAACAGCCCTCATGCACCACGCGGGCGGCGCCGCCGATGTCAGCGTCGGAGTAGCTGCTCAGGTTCTCCTGGGTGAAGTCGATCAGGCGGGCCTCCCGCTGCAACAAGCCCAGCAGCTGCAGGGCGGCATCGGGCGTGGCTTCCTTAAACGGCACCGCTGTCACGGCCGCCGGGGCTGGCGCTGGCGCTGGAGTGGGTGCTGGCGCATGGCCTGGTTGCAAACCATCAACACGGGCTGCAAATTCGGCGCTCGACAAAATGTGAAAAAACGCGCCGAAGGCGATCGGGATGCGACGCAAGAAAGAAAGTTCAGGCGGCTTTGGCGGGGTGTGATTGGCGTTTTGTGTCGAGTGAGTCATCAAGGGTTCCTGCGGTGTTCCGGCTTTGGGCCAAACATCAAATGGTAATACGTGGCTAAAGCGCCTGCAACACGCCCAGCGCAAACGGCAAGCTGATCATGCCCATGACGGTGGACAGCGTGACCAGTCCCGCGACATAGCCGCCGTCATAGCCCATGCGTGCTGCCAACACATAGCAGCTGGAGGCCGTCGGCAAGGCCGAAAAAGCCAGCAGCACGGTGGTTTGCACCAAGTCGAGCTGAAACAGGTGTGCTAACCCCAGTGCCGCCAGCGGCAGCAAGAAATGGCGGATCGCCAGCGCTGCGACCGCCAGGGTTTTCTCTCGGCGCAACGCACCAAACTGCATGCCGGCGCCCGCCGCCATCAGGCCCAGCGCCAGAGAGGCTGCGCCGATGCGGGAGACCGTCGGCTCCAGCCAGACCGGCAGCGTAAAGCCCAGCAGGTTGGCCGCCAGGCCGGAGGCCGTGCCGATGATGAGCGGGTTGCGCACCAGTTCGCGCAGGAAGCCGCGCTCTGCATGGCGGACCATGGGCCACACGGCGGCCACGTTGGTCAGCGGCACGCAGACGCCGATCAGGACCGCAATCAGCAGCGACCCCTGCGGCCCCGCCAAACGGTCGGCCAATGCCAGGCCGATAAATGAATTGAAACGGAAAGCCACCTGGGCGGTGGCGGCGTGCTCCCGGCGACCGATGTGTCGGCCCAGCCACGGCCAATAAGGGAGTGAATAGGCGAGGGCGATGCCAATGAACATCATGGCCCAGCCGGCACCGATCAGGCTGGAGGTGGCGCTGATGTCCAGTGGGCTTTTCACTATCGAGTGAAACAGCAGGACCGGGAAGAACAGGAAATAGACCAGGGTCTCGACCTGCGCCCACACCGTGCGATTCAGGGCCGTGTAGCGGCACACCAGGTAGCCGCACAGGATCAGAGAGAAGTCGGGGAACAAGAGTTGGGCGTAATTCACGCGTCGAGAATACCAGCCCGCTCTCATTCCGATAGGGCGGGTCTTGCGGTGAGTGCTGTCGCCTTGAGGGTTTGCCCCTAGGGATCAAACACCGCCAGACGGGGCAGTGCGACGCTAAACTGACCCTTGAATTTTTTCAATTCAGTACCTGAGGAGTCCATCCATCATGCATCGTCGAACACTATTCGCTTTGAGCCTGCTCGTTGTTACGGGTGCCGCCATGGCACAGGGTTATCCCAACAAGGTCATCAAGCTGCAGGTGCCTTTTGCACCGGGTGGTACCACCGACATCATTGCCCGCACGATTTCAGACGCGCTGGGCAAAGCCTTGGGCCAGACGGTCGTGGTGGAAAACCGGGCTGGCGGTGGCGGTGTGATCGGTGCCAACGACACGGCCAAGGCCGCGCCGGATGGCTACTCACTGGGCATGGCCACCGTGTCCACCACGGCGGCCAATCCCGCGATCAACCCGCGCACGCCGTACAACCCGCTGACCGATTTCACCCCCATCATCAACATTGCCGCAACCCCCAATGTGATTGCGGTGCACCCCAGTTTCCCGGCGAAAGACTACAAAGGCTTTGTCGCTGAACTGAAGAAGAATCCTGGCAAATACTCGTATTCGTCGTCGGGTACGGGCGGCATCGGGCACCTGCAGATGGAGTTGTACAAAAATTTGAGCGGTACTTTTGTCACCCATATTCCTTACCGCGGCGCGGGCCCGGCCCTGAACGACACCGTTGCGGGCCAGGTGCTGATGACCTTTGACAACCTGCCGTCGGCCTTGCCGTTCATCCAAAGCAACCGCCTGGTGCCGATCGTGGTGGCAGCACCGCAGCGGCTGTCTCAATTGCCGAATGTGCCGACCTTCAAGGAGGTGGGGCTGGAGCCGGTGAACCGCATGGCTTATTACGGCATTTATGGCCCCAAAGGAATGTCGAAAGAAGTGGTGGACAAAATCAATGCCGGCGTGCGCAAAGCATTGGAAGACCCGGCGGTGAAAAAGCGGATCGAAGACACCGGTTCCATCATCATTGCCAACACGCCCGAGCAGTTCGCCGCGCAGATCAAGGCCGAGTTTGACGTTTACAAAAAAGTGGTTGAGTCGTCTCGCCTCACGCTCGAGTGAGGACCGGTGCACTGCCGGCTGCGGCGGCCATCGACGCCTTCATTGACGCCTTGTGGCTGGAGGAGGGCTTGTCCAAAAACACCCTTGCAGCCTATCGACGTGACCTGACACTGTATGCCGCCTGGTTGCAGGGGAGGGAGCGGGTGTTGATCGATACATCCGAGAACGACCTGAACGGGTATTTTGCCGCCCAGCACAGCACCACCAAGGCCACCACGGCCAACCGGCGACTGACGGTTTTCAAGCGCTACTTCCGCTGGGCCTTGCGCGAGCACCTGATTGTTTCTGATCCGACGCTGAAACTGCAGGCGGCCAAACAGGCCTTGCGAGTGCCCAAAACGTTGACGGAATCGCAGGTCGAAGCGTTGCTGGCGGCGCCTGATACCAGCACGCCGCTGGGCGTGCGCGACCGCACCATGCTGGAGCTGATGTATGCCAGCGGCCTGCGTGTCAGTGAGCTGGTGACACTCAAGGTGTTCAATGTGAGTCTGTCAGAAAACGTACTGCGTGTGTTTGGCAAAGGCAACAAGGAACGGCTGGTTCCTTTTGGCGAGGTGGCCAGTGCCTGGCTCAGTCGATACCTGACCGGGGCACGCCCGGGCCTGCTGGCGGGCAAGCAGACCGAAGACCTGTTTGTGACGCTGCGGGGCGTCAATGCCGGCTCGGCCATGAGCCGGGTGATGTTCTGGATGATTGTTAAAAAGTATGCCGTGAGCGCGGGCATCACGGCACCTTTGTCACCGCACACCTTGCGCCATGCTTTTGCCACGCATCTGCTGAACCATGGTGCTGATTTGCGTGCAGTGCAGATGCTGCTGGGGCATGCCGATATTTCAACCACGACCATCTACACCCATGTGGCCCGCGAACGGTTGAAGTCCTTGCATGCCCAGCATCATCCCCGCGGTTAGCGCGGGGTGAATTTTGATCGGCGGGCGTTTTAGTCCGCGAGCGTTTCGGCCCAGGCCAGGGCTTGCAGATGCGCCCAGTTCACCTGTCGGTTGTTCAAATGAAGGGCGTCCGCCGTTCTGCCAAACGCCTCGTCATCGGCGTTTTCGCAGGCCTTGGTTAATTCCAGAAACGGGGCCAGAACGCCTGTGTGATGCAGCAGCGCATTGACCACGGTTTCCGGCAGGGAGATCGACTCCAGTGCCTTTTCCAGCGGAATGCCCAGCATGGTGTCGAGCAAGGAAAATACGCCGACAACAAAGGCGTTGTCGCATTCGTCCGGGGGCAATAGCTCAGTTGCCAGCAGCTCCATCAATCGGCCGCGGACAACGGCCATGTTGCCGACGGCTGGCGCGACACCGGTGGTGCGGGAGGTGGTCAATAACAGCGCCGCCCATCGAAACAGCTTTTTTAGGCCGAGAATCATCACCGCATGGCGAAAGGAGGTGATCTCGCAACTCAGTCCAAACCCCGATGAATTGATAAAGCGGAGAAGGTTGAATGACAGCGTGGGGTCCCTTTTGAGAACTTCTTCAATTTCGGCGGTGCTGGCCTGCTTGCGCACCAGGTTGATCAGCTGGATGATGGCCGCCTGCGCCGGGCGCACGGTTTGCCCGGTGAAGAGAACCGGTTTTGCAAACCAGTAGCCCTGAAACAGTTTCAGTCCCAAGCCCGCCACCTGTTCGAATTGCGCGGCGGTCTCTACTTTTTCCGCAATGAGTTGGGCGGTAGAGCTTGTTTGCGCCAGGTGGATGACCGAACTGACGGCCTCGGGCGGGAGCTTGGAGAGATCAAGTTTGATGAACGAGGCCAGGGGCAGCCAGCTGGCGTAAGGCCGGGTCAATACGGTGTGGTCGAAGGCGAGCCGGAAGCCCCGTTTGGCCATGTCGGTCAGCGTCTGCAAACGCGCCTCGATTTCATCGGTGGCCGCGACGGCTAAAGGCGGTATCTCCAGAACCACCCGGTCAGGTTGAATCAATTCCAGATGGCCACCGGCCAGCGTTTCATGGGTGCAATTGATAAAGATATTTTTTCGGTCAATCAATACCTCGCTGTCGGCGTGCGACAGAACATTGAACAGCATCGCGGCATCACTCGCAGCGGTGTGGGTGGTTGAAGCCAGTGAGCGGTCAAATAACTCATAGCCAAAAACGTCACGATTGTGGTCAAGAATGGCTTGACGCGCGATGGCGATAGAGTTTTGCGGCAACGTTTCCGATGCCGGGTCGATTTCAGGTGTGTTTGACATGAGATGCCAGGAAGGTGTGACCGTTCATTTTAAGGAGCATGGGGCCCAGTTGACGCTGCCGTACGGAGGCCGGTATCTCCTGGCGCGTCATTCGTTGTGCTGAGTTTGGCATGTTTGAGATTCCATCCTTACAATTCTAGAAAATCTGAAGAAATGGAATCCATATGGCGATCTACGAACTTGACGGCGCGGCCCCCCGGATTGCAGACTCGGTCTGGGTTGCGGACAGTGCCCAGGTAATGGGGAATGTCGAGCTGGCGGACGACGCCAGCGTTTGGTTTGGTGCCGTGATTCGGGGTGATATGGACACCATCCGGATTGGCCGGCGCACCAATATTCAGGATATGAGCGTCTTGCATGCGGATGTGGGCATGCCGTTGACGTTGGGTGACGACGTGACGGTCGGGCACCAGGTCATGCTGCATGGCTGCACGATTGGTGACGGCTCCTTGATCGGTATCGGTGCGGTGGTTCTCAATGGGGCAAAAATCGGCAAGGGTTGTCTTGTCGGAGCCGGTTCTTTGGTGACAGAAGGAAAGGAATTTCCGGATGGTTCGATGATCATGGGGAGTCCGGCCAAGGTGGTGCGCCAGCTCACGCCCGCGCAGTTGGAAGGCTTGTTGCTCAGTGCCCAGCACTACGTTGCCAATGCCCAGCGTTATCGCGCCGGGTTGAGAAAAATTGCCTGATTATTGGCAGTGATTGTTTCAATGATTGATGTTTTGAATGTGAACGGAAAAGTGCGTGTCTGAAATTCATAAGTTTCTATTTGATGGCCTGCCGGTGCGCGGCGTCCTGGTTCGCCTGACTGATGCGTGGACTGAAGTTCTGCGTCGCCATGCCTCTGGCAGTGCGGCAGGCGCTTACCCACTGCCGGTGCAAAACATGCTGGGGGAAATGGTGGCCGCCGCTACCCTGATGCAGTCGAACATCAAGTTCAACGGCTCATTGATTTTGCAGATCTTTGGCGATGGACCGGTCAAGCTGGCCGTGGTGGAGGTTCAGCCTGATTTCGGGTTACGGGCCACGGCCACGGTGATTGGCGATATTGCGGCCGATGCTTCGCTAAGCGAATTGGTCAATGTTAACAACGAGGGGAAATGTGCCATCACGCTGGACCCCAAGACCCGCTTTCCGGGACAGCAACCGTATCAAGGTGTCGTGCCTTTGTTCGGGGATGAGCGGGAGAAGCTTGAGAAGTTGAGCGAAGTGCTGGAGCACTACATGCTGCAGAGCGAGCAGCTTGACACGACGCTGGTGTTGGCCGCCGACGACAAAGTGGCGGCCGGGCTGTTGATTCAGCGCTTGCCGATGGCGGGGAGCGGCAACTTGGCGGGAAGTCTGGTGAGTCAAGCCAATGAAGATGAAATTGGCATCAACGAGCACTACAACCGTATTGCCATCCTCGCCTCGACCTTGAAGCGCGAAGAGCTTTTGACACTGGATGTGGAGACCGTTCTCCGGCGCCTGTTTTGGGAAGAGACCTTGACACGCTTTGAGCCGCTGGCGGGCGAAGCAGCGCCACGTTTTTCGTGCACCTGCAGTCGTGAACGTGTGAGCAAGATGATTTTTGGGCTGGGTCTTGAAGAAGCACAAAGTATCCTCGCGGAGCGCGGTGACATTGAAGTTGGCTGTGAATTCTGCGGCTTGCAATACCACTTTGATCCGATCGATGTGGCTCAAATTTTCAGGGTGACTGGCGACCTGCCACCCTCGAGCGAGGCTGTGCAGTAAGCCTCTTTATCGGCGACCAATTTTGAGTTGACGGGTGAACATCTGCTGTTCACATTCCGGGTCGCTGCATTTTTCGCAAGCCCAATGCCAATGGCCCGGACCTGTCGCCTCGGTCTTCTCGTTGCGTAAAGAGGCGATGGCTTTGAGCGCGGTGTTCAGGCGGGCGGGACCCTGGCCATAAATCACAGAGTAGGCAATCTTGTTGCGCGTGAGCACCTCTCGCAGCTGCGCTTCGATCGATTCGTATGAGTCCGCGCCATCGCAGGCTTGTCTTGCAGACGGGCCTAAATTGTCGAGTCCGCAGACCAGCGTCAAGTCGTAGATTTTGTGTTGGGCGAGCGCGACCTCGTGGTGCGACGAGTCGCTGTGCCGCAAGTCGGCGTAGATCGCGGCCATCAAGGGTGGGGCATCGGTAAGCACCACAGGAGCTACTGCATTATTCGCCGTCGTCGCGCTTAAATGTTGCCTGAGTTCGCTCACCAGTTGCGTTTTGCCAGTGCCAGGTGCGCCCAAAACCGCAATTTTCAGGGGTGACGTTGAATCAAGTTGCATGCGATGCCGTGTTCGAGCAGTCCCGGAATTGCCGGCCAGCCTGCTACTTGGCGATTTGAACGTAAATCTCGTTGGACTTGACCATGCCGAGTTCCATTCGCGCTTTTTCTTCGACCATTTCCAGGCCTTCCTTCAGGTCCCGAACTTCGGCGGCCAGCCGATTGTTGGCCAGGAGTGCTTGTTGGTTTTGCTGGTTCTGTGCATTGAGTTGCGCTGTCATGCGGGCCACCACCGGCACACTGCCGCGGCCGAACCACAACTGCGCGTGAAGAATCACCAGCAGTGCGATCAGAGCGACCGGGACAATGCGGTTGCCCAAGGTCAGGCCTCCGACGGGCCGCCCCTAAGAGGCCTGAGCCCCCTCGGAGGACAGTGCAGCGGCACAGCCGCCAACGTGGAGGCCAACATCTCTTTAGCGCAGGTTGTAAAAAGCAGCGCGACCGGGATAGGTGGCGATGTCACCCAAGTCTTCTTCAATGCGCAACAGCTGGTTGTACTTGGCCATGCGGTCCGAACGGCTCAAGCTGCCGGTCTTGATCTGACCCGCGTTGGTGCCCACGGCGATGTCGGCAATGGTGGAGTCCTCGGTCTCGCCCGAACGGTGGCTGATGACGGCGGTGTAGCCCGCGCGCTTGGCCATCTCGATGGCGGCAAAGGTCTCGGTCAGGGTGCCGATCTGGTTGATCTTGATCAGAATCGAGTTGGCAATGCCCTTGTCGATGCCTTCTTTAAAGATCTTGGTGTTGGTGACAAACAGATCATCGCCCACGATCTGGACTTGTTTGCCTAAACGATCGGTCAGGATTTTCCAGCCATCCCAGTCGTTTTCGGCCATGCCGTCTTCGATGCTGATGATGGGGTATTTGTCCACCCAGGTCGCGAGCACATTGGTCCACTCTTCAGAGGACAAGGACAAGCCTTCACCTGCAAGATGGTATTTGCCGTCTTTGTAGAACTCGCTGGCTGCGCAATCAAGACCGATGGCAATCTGCTCGCCAGCGGTGAAGCCCGCCTTGTCAATGGCTTCCAGGATCAACAGGATCGCCGCTTCATGGCTGGCTACGCTCGGTGTGAAACCGCCTTCGTCGCCCACGGCGGTACTCATGCCCTTGTCGTGGATGATTTTCTTGAGGGCATGGAACACCTCGGCGCCGTAGCGCAAAGCTTCGCGAAAGCTGGGTGCGCCGACCGGGATGATCATGAACTCCTGGATATCCAGATTGTTGTTGGCGTGCGCGCCGCCATTGACCACGTTCATCATGGGCACAGGCATCTGCATCGAGCCCATGCCACCAAAGTAGCGGTACAGCGGCAGGCCGGACTCTTCAGCCGCAGCGCGCGCGACCGCCATCGAGACGGCCAGCATGGCATTGGCGCCCAGGCGCGATTTGTTTTCGGTGCCGTCCAGATCGATCAGCGTCTTGTCCAAAAAGGCTTGCTCGGAGGCATCCAAGCCCAACACGGCTTCAGAAATTTCGGTATTGATGTGCTCAACCGCTTTCAGGACACCCTTGCCCAAGTAGCGGCTTTTGTCGCCATCGCGCAGTTCAATGGCTTCCCGGCTACCGGTGGAGGCGCCCGACGGCACGGCGGCACGGCCCATGGTGCCGGATTCCAGCAACACATCACATTCCACGGTGGGGTTGCCCCGGGAGTCAAGAATTTCGCGACCGACGATGTCAACAATTGCACTCATTGATTTCTTTCAAAAACAAAAAATAATACGAAGATGGAAAACTAAAAACTATTTTCAAGGAAGCCGTTTTTCTTGGTCACAGCATCCAGGGCCACCAGCGTCTCCAGCAAGGCCCGCATGTGTTTGAGAGGCACCGCATTGGGTCCGTCACTCAAAGCTTTGGATGGGTCCGGATGAGTTTCCATGAACAAGCCGGCGACGCCTACCGCCACAGCGGCGCGCGCCAGCACTGGCACCATCTCGCGTTGCCCACCACTGCTGGTGCCTTGACCGCCCGGCAGCTGAACCGAGTGGGTGGCGTCAAACACCACAGGGGCTCCGGTCTCGCGCATGATGGCCAGGGAACGCATGTCGCTAACCAGGTTGTTGTAGCCAAAGCTGGCGCCGCGCTCGCAGGCCATGAAGTTGTCTTCTTCCAGACCTTTTTCACGGGCCGCCGCCCGTGCCTTGTCGATCACATTTTTCATGTCACCCGGTGCCAAAAACTGGCCTTTTTTGATATTGACCGGCAGGCCCGACTGCGCCACGGCGCGAATGAAGTCAGTCTGGCGGCACAAAAAAGCCGGGGTTTGCAGGACATCCACCACCGAGGCCACTTGGGCGATCTGGTCTTCCGAATGGATGTCGGTCAAAATGGGCAGGTTGAGTTCACGCTTGATTTTGGCCAGAATTTCCAGTCCCTTGTCAATGCCGGGACCGCGAAACGTGCTGCCGCTGGAGCGGTTGGCCTTGTCAAAGCTGCTCTTGAAGATAAACGGAATGCCCAGGCTGGTCGTGATTTCCTTCAAGGTGCCAGCCGTGTCCATCTGCAACTGCTCTGATTCAATCACGCAGGGGCCGGCAATGAGGAAGAAACGTTGTTGCAAGCCAATGTCAAATCCGCACAGCTTCATCAGGCCACCGCTTTCAAGTTTTTGCCGGCAGCCTGGTGGTCCAGCGCCGCCTTGACGAAGGCATTGAACAGGGGATGCCCATCCCACGGGGTCGACTTGAACTCGGGGTGAAACTGCACGCCCATGAACCAGGGGTGAACGTTCTGTGGCAACTCGACAATTTCGGTCAACTGCTCACGTTGCGTCAGGGCTGAAATCACCAGCCCCGCCTTGCGCAGCGTGTCTAAGAAGTTCACATTGGCCTCGTAGCGGTGGCGGTGGCGCTCGGTGACAACGTCGCCGTAAATTTTGTGCGCCAACGTGCCTTTGACCACGTCAGAACTTTGCGCGCCCAAACGCATGGTGCCACCCAAGTCGGAGTTTTCGTCACGAATTTTGATCGTGCCGTCATCGTCTTTCCATTCGGTGATCAAAGCGATCACGGGATTGGGGCTGTTGGGTTCGAACTCGGTACTGTTGGCGTCTTTCAGGCCTGCCACATGGCGGGCAAATTCGATCGTGGCCACCTGCATCCCCAGGCAGATGCCCAGATAAGGCACCTTGTTTTCCCGGGCAAAGCGAGCTGCGCAAATCTTGCCTTCAACGCCGCGAATGCCGAAACCGCCCGGCACCAGAATGGCATCAAACTTGGCCAGTTGCTTCACGCTGTCCGGCGTGATGGTTTCGGAATCGAAGTAGTTAATCTTCACCCGCACATGATTTTTCATGCCAGCGTGCCGCAGGGCTTCATTGAGCGACTTGTAGCTGTCGCTCAAATCGACGTACTTGCCGACCATGGCGATATTGACTTCGCCTTGCGGGTGTTCAATCTCGTACACCAGATCGTCCCAGCGCTTCAAATTAGCGGGCGGCGTGTTAAGGCGCAGTTTGTCGCAAATCAGACCATCCAGACCTTGCTCATGCAGCATGCGCGGCACTTTGTAGATGGTGTCGACGTCCCACATGGAGATGACGCCCCAGTCCGGCACGTTGGAGAAGAGGGAGATTTTTTGCCGCTCTTCTTCCGGGATCGGCCGGTCAGCCCGGCAGATCAGTGCATCGGCCTGAATGCCGATTTCACGCAACTGCTTGGCGGTGTGCTGGGTCGGTTTGGTTTTAAGTTCACCCGCCGCTGCGATCCAGGGTACGTAGCTCAAATGCACAAAAGCGCTGTTGTTGGGCCCCAGCTTCAGGCTCATCTGGCGCACCGCTTCCAGGAACGGTAACGACTCAATGTCGCCGACCGTGCCGCCAATTTCGACAATGGCAACATCCACGGCTTCGGGCGTGCCGATGCGGGCACCGCGTCGGACGAAATCCTGGATTTCGTTGGTGACGTGGGGGATGACCTGGACCGTTTTGCCCAGGTAGTCGCCGCGGCGTTCTTTCTCCAACACGCTTTTGTAGATTTGGCCGGTGGTGAAGTTGTTGGCCTTGCGCATGCGTGATTCCACAAAGCGCTCATAGTGGCCAAGGTCAAGATCGGTTTCGGCGCCATCTTCAGTGACGAACACTTCGCCATGTTGAAAAGGCGACATGGTGCCGGGATCGACGTTGAGGTACGGGTCAAGCTTGATTAAAGTGACTGTGAGGCCTCGCGATTCCAGAATCGCTGCTAAGGAGGCTGAGGCGATTCCCTTGCCAAGGGAAGACACCACACCGCCGGTGACGAAGACAAATTTGGTCATGTCAGAGGGAGCTGCAAGCTCGGGGAGGTGGTAAAGAGCAATTATAGGTGCCTGATCTGCCCCTTCGGGTGCGACATCCCGGCAACATTACAGTCTGCTACATTTTGCCAATGAATGACCTTGCTGGAAAACACATTGTTCTGGGCCTGACCGGTGGCATTGCTTGCTACAAGGCGGCTGAGTTGTGCCGCGCATTGCTCAAAGAGGGGGCCACCGTGCAGGTGGTCATGACCGAGGCGGCCGAGCAATTCATCACGCCGGTCACCATGCAGGCCTTGAGTCAGCGCCCTGTTTTTGACTCGCAGTGGGATGCGCGGGCGTCCAATAACATGCCGCACATCAACCTGAGTCGCGAGGCCGATGCGATTCTGATCGCCCCGTGCAGTGCCGATTTCATGGCCAAGCTTGTGCAGGGGCGGGCGGATGATCTGTTAAGCCTGATGTGCCTGGCGCGGCCACTGGACAACGTGCCCTTGCTGCTGGCCCCGGCCATGAATCGCGAAATGTGGACCCATCCCGCTACCCGGCGCAATGTGACGCAGTTGAAAGCAGACGGCGCCACTATTTTTGACGTTGGCTGCGGCGATCAGGCCTGCGGCGAAACGGGCGATGGCCGCATGCTGGAGCCGCAGGAGTTGCTGGACGAGGTGATTGCATTTTTTCAGCCGAAAACGCTGGCTGGGCAGCATGTGCTGGTCACGGCCGGGCCGACCTATGAAGCGATTGACCCAGTGCGCGGCATCACCAATTTGTCGAGCGGGAAAATGGGCTTTGCCATTGCCCGCGCTGCCCGTGAGGCAGGGGCGGAAGTGACGCTGGTTGCGGGGCCGGTGCACTTGGCCACCCCGCGTGGCGTGACCCGAATTGACATCCAATCGGCACAAAATATGCATCAAGCCGCCGTCGAATATGCGCAGAATGCTACTATTTTTATAGCGACGGCGGCGGTGGCGGACTGGCGTCCGGCCAACTCGGCCGAGCAAAAAATCAAGAAAGACGGCTCTGGCGACGTGCCTAAGTTGACGTTCGTGGAAAACCCGGACATCTTGGCCACGCTGGCCCAGTCGCCGCGTGGCCGCTCTGGTGCGCTTTACTGTGTGGGTTTTGCCGCCGAGAGTCAGGATCTGCTGGCCAACGCGCAGGCCAAACGCCTGCGCAAAGGGGTCCCCCTGTTGGTGGGGAATATCGGTCCGGCCACTTTTGGACAGGATGACAATGCTTTGCTGCTGGTGGACGAGCTGGGCAGCAAAGAAATGGTCCGTGATTCCAAGCTTGCGCTTGCTCGTAAACTAATAGCAGACATCGCAACAAGAATAAGGGCTAGAAGCTAATTTTATGAAAATTGACGTCAAGATCATGGACGCCCGCATGGCAGACCAGTTGCCAGCCTATGCCACACCCGGCAGTGCCGGGCTGGATTTGCGGGCCTGTCTGAGTGAGCCGCTGACCTTGCAGCCCAATGCGTGGCAACTGGTGCCGACGGGCATTGCCATCTACCTGCAGGATCCGAACTTTGCCGCCATCATCCTGCCGCGATCCGGTTTGGGCCACAAGCATGGCATCGTGCTCGGCAATCTGGTTGGTTTGGTTGACAGCGATTACCAGGGCCAACTCATGGTGAGCGCCTGGAACCGCAGTGATGTCGCCTTCACCATTGCGCCGATGGAGCGCATTGCCCAGTTGGTCATTGTTCCTGTGGTGCAAGCGCAGTTCAACGTGGTGACCGAATTCCCGGCCAGTGAGCGGGGCGAGGGTGGTTACGGCTCGACCGGAAAATCTTGAATTAATGCAGGGTGTCGTTGCCGGGGGCCGTTGCATGCAAGGGTTGAATCTTGAAGAACCCGGTGCCGGCCGAGCCGCGTCCAATTTCTTCTTCGGTCGCTTCCCGGATGGCCTCAATCGTCAGGCTCAGGCGTAAAGCGATGCCTGCGAGCGGGTGGTTGCCGTCCAGCACGACATGCTCTGGATAGATTTCGGTGACGGTGTACAGCGCATCTCTGGGGGCGTCCGGATTGCAACCCGCTGGCAGTGACGCGCCTTCAAATGTCATGCCTTCTTCCAGTTCGGCAGGGAAGAGTTCGCGCGATTCCAGGAAGAGCAACTGATCATTGAAGTCACCGAAACCTTGTTCGGGTTCAATTTGGATGTCAATCTCCGCGCCGACTTCTTGGCCCTGCAAAGCTTCTTCAATGATCTGAAAAAGATCTTCACCCCCCACCAAAAACTCAACCGGCTCGTCGAGCACGTCAAGTTCTTCGCCCAAGGTATCTTTCAGGGTCCAGGTCAAAGCGACCACGCATTGTTGTTTGATTTCCATAGGAGAATTGTCGCAGTTTGAAAAGTAAATGGTTTTAGTCTGGAGATTTGTATGGATGTCAATCAAGCCCTGCCCTTGTTGGGTGGGATGAGCCCCCAATTGTTCATGAAACGGCATTGGCAAAAAAAGCCATTGTTGGTGCGGCAAGCCATTGCCAACTTCAAGCCCTTGCTGGACCGTGGTGAACTGTTTGAGTTGGCTGCCCTTGATGGCGCGCAGGCGCGCCTGGTCATTCAGGAGCCAGGGGAGAAGCCGGGTTGGCGCTTCAAGCAGGGGCCCTTTGAGCGGCGTGCCTTGCCGGCCCTGAAGCGCCCGGGCTGGACCTTGCTGGTGCAAGGGGTGGATCTCGAACACGATGCCGTCTATGATTTGATAAATCAATTTCGGTTTGTGCCAGACGCTCGACTCGATGATCTGATGATCAGTTACGCCACGGATGGCGGCGGTGTCGGCCCGCACTTTGACAGCTACGACGTTTTCTTGCTGCAGGCGCATGGGCGCAGACGCTGGCGGATTGGACGTCAAAAAGACAAGACCTTGCAGCCGGATGTTCCGCTGAAAATTCTCGCCAATTTCGAGCCGGAAGAAGAGTTTGTGCTGGAGCCTGGGGATATGTTGTACTTGCCGCTCCTGCATGCCCATGACGGCATCGCCATGGGGGAATGCATGACGTATTCCATCGGTTTCAGGTCGCCCAGCCGGGGTGAACTGGCGCGCGAACTGTTGCAGCGTCTGGCGGAGGAAGCAGAAGACCTCGTCGGCGTTTCCGTGTACCGAGATCCACACCAGGCGGCAGTCGTTCAGCCCGCAGAAATTCCGACCCAAATGATCGAATTTGCGCGGGATGCCTTGCAAGGGGCTTTGAAAGACCCCGAAGCGCTGGGGCGTGCTTTGGGTGAGTATTTGACGGAACCCAAAGCCAATGTCTGGTTCGATGCCGCCGAGCCTGGCGCTACACCTCCGGCGGGTCAAGCCGCGGGGCCAGTGCGCCTTGATCGTCGGACGAAAATGATGTTCGATGCCCGGCATATTTTCATCAACGGCGAAAGTTTCAGGGCATCCGGACGCGATGCGACGCTGATGCGACGTTTGGCCGATCAACGTTATCTCAGTCAGCCAGATGTGGGCCGGACCAGCGCAGAAGCTCGTTCCTTGCTGCAGGATTGGGCTGACGCAGGATGGTTGCATGGACTCAGAGAAGCCTGACCCATTGGTGAGCACCTTTCCTGCAACCTTGGCCAGTGGCCGGTTTTCCGGTCGCGAAGCCTTTGAGCAATTGGTGCGAGATGCCTTTGCCCAGGCCGCTCGCGAGGGCTGGTCAGAGATCATCTTAAGTGATGCCACGTTCAAGGATTGGCCCTTGTGCGAGCGCGCGGTCGTTGAATCCTTGCATGCCTGGGCGGCGTCGGGCCGGCGCATGATCATGTTAGCCACTCGGTATGACGAGGTAATAAGAAGCCATGCGCGCTTCGTAACGTGGCGGAAAACCTGGGGCCATATCATCGACTGCTGGATTTGTCGTGTCGCCGCCCCGCCCGATTTTCCCAGTGCGATCTGGAGTCGGACTTGGACAATGCTTCGACTGGACCCGCAACGCAGTATCGGAACCTGTGGGTATGACCGGGAGCGTTCGGTGCAACTCAAGGAGATGCTGGATGAAAAAATCCGGGAAAGTTCTTCTGGGTTTCCGGTTTCCACCTTGGGCCTGTAATCTGCAAGCCGTCTTCATGCTGTGTTTTACAGCAGTTTTGCTTTATAATTTTAAGCTGAGCAAAAAGAGCTCGAGTCGTTTTTGCTCAGTCACTGCAGTCCAACTGCAATGACAATTTCCGGAAATTGTTTCGTTAACTTATCAGGTAATATTCAAATGAATAAATCGCTCGTTTTGGCCGCTGTTATTGCTGCCGCTGCTTTGGCTGCTTGTGGTAAAAAAGAAGAAGCAGTTGCTCCAGTTGCACCTGCTCCTATGGCTGCTCCCGCACCTGCTGCTGCTCCTGCACCTGAAGCAACTGCTTCTGCAGCTGCTCCAGTCGC
Source organism: Rhodoferax sp. (assembly GCF_012927445.1). GTDB lineage: Bacteria > Pseudomonadota > Gammaproteobacteria > Burkholderiales > Burkholderiaceae_C > Rhodoferax. The sequence continues at coordinate 169,169 of NZ_JABBPD010000004.1, read as the reverse complement.
TGATGATGCTGCCAAAAAGGCCGCTGAAGCTGCTACCGGCGCAGAAAAGAAGTAATCTTCTTTTTCAACGTTGTTGAAAAAAGCCACCGCAAGGTGGCTTTTTTAATGGGGATGTGAAAATGGTGAATGCATTTTCTAAAATTCGTCACAACAAATACTCTGGCCGATCAGGCAAGCCGCGTCGTACGCTTATCGGGTTGCCACTGCCTCTGGAATAAATAATATTTATTGACCTGTCAGCGGACAACCCAATCTACCCCGGTGCTCATCAAGTTACTTGATCGATAACTTAAATGAATAAATATGGGTGCTGGTTTTAACGTCAATTCGACATTTCAGCAGCACGAACACCTAGAGCAGATAAACCCACATTTTCAAATCGCAGCAAGCTGCGTGTTGACTACTTGAGGTCGTCGGCAATAATTTTCACGATTCGCTGCGCATTGTCGGACGTATCTGGCGTACCGCTGGCGTTCAGCACAGAGACGGTTGTCGATTCCCCTTGGCTGACAACGGCAATGCGGTATTTCAAAGGTGCGGCATCTGCTTTTGAGCCACCAAAAAGTTTGCTCAAGAAGCCTGGTTCTGACTTGTCTGCAACAGGCGCCACATAGCGGACAAAATAAATGCCTTTACTGCGATCCCGATCTTCAACGGTGAAGCCGGTGCGATCCAGCGACAAACCAACACGGCGCCACGCCCGATCGAAGCCTTCATCAAGTTGAACCACGGGTTGCCCGTTAACCGTCGCGGCACGCGAACTGTTCTTGGTCGCCCCTGCTGCGATCAATGCCTTGGATTGTTCCTGGGTGACGCCCAGTTTGACCATCAACCGACGCAAAAATTCTGCTTCCAGTTCAGGGTCAGCAGCACGCGGTTGCCATATCGTTTTATCTTTTTGTGCACTGTCGAACACTTCAATCATGCCCCGATGGCTGATGTAGATCTCGGTCCCGCCCGTCGCATTGCGTTCGAGACGGGTGCGAAACTTATCGCGCTCGCCGCTTGAATACAGCGAGTCAAGCACTTTACCGAGTGTGTTGCGAATAAAGTCTTGCGGTATTTTTGCGCGGTTTTCCGCCCAGTCGGTTTCCATGATGCCGAGATTGGCTTGATCCATGGACAGCAGGAAACCATTTTCCTGCCAAAAATCGCGTACCGGCTCCCAAAGTTTATCGGCCGGCCGATTGATCACGAGCCAGCGTTGGTTGCCGGCACGTTCAATCCGGACATCGCCGATGGACGTGACTGCGGTGGGTGCCGATGGGCTGGCCTGACCCAACTGAAAGCTGGACGCCGTCACGGGGCTGCCAGGAACGGCATACCGAGTGTCACGCGACAGTTGTGTCAAATCGGGCGGAACCTCGAGCGAGGGACCTTTGCCAGCGCTTTTGTAATCGATTTTGTCGCTCTCAAGCGCCGAGCATGCTGCAAGCGTCAAAGAAAGGCTTAATAGCGTCAGTCTGGAAAAATGATTCACAAGAATATCCCTTGGGGTAATAGGTGAGGTCTGATCGGATCGATCAGAGCAAGCCGGTTGCGCGCAGGGCGCCTTCAACCACGGCTTCGTTGGCTTGGGTCAATGGCGTCATGGGCAGACGCATGGTGCCAGCGCACAGTTTCATTCGCGCCATGGCCCACTTCACTGGGATCGGGTTGGCCTCCACAAACAGGTTCTTGTGCAATGGCAGCAGTTTGAACTGAATTTCCATGGCCCGTTTGGTATCGCCGGCCATCGCTGCAACGCACAGTTCGTGCATCAGTCGAGGCGCCAGATTGGCGGAGACGCTGATGTTGCCTTGTCCACCACACAGCATGAGGGCGACCGCAGTGGGGTCGTCTCCTGAATAAATGGCAAATCCCTTTGGCACTTCGCGGATCAGCCACTGCGCCCGCTCAATATTGCCGGTCGCTTCCTTGATGCCGACGATGCCGGGCACTTGCGTCAAACGCAGCACGGTGTCATGGAGCATGTCTGCTACAGAGCGACCGGGGACGTTATAAAGAATCATTGGAAGATCAACGGCTTCGGCAATGGCTTTGAAGTGCAGGTACTGCCCTTCCTGGGTCGGCTTGTTGTAGTAGGGCACCACCTGCAACTGGCAATCGGCCCCCACCTGTTTGGCGAACTTGGTGAGTTCGATCGCCTCGGCGGTGGAGTTGGCACCGCAGCCGGCCATGATAGGCACGCGTCCGCCGGCTTGTTCCACCGAGACGCGGATAATTTCGCAATGTTCCTGCACATTGACGGTCGGCGACTCACCGGTGGTGCCCACGACGCCAATGCAGTCGGTGCCTTCTGCGATATGCCAGTCGATCAATTTGCGCAGCGTGGGGTAGTCCACACTGCCATCTTCATGCATGGGTGTGACGAGCGCCACGATGCTGCCCGTGATTTGGCCGGTTGAGGATGTCATGTCCGAGTGTTGGTTAACTGTAAAAGACCATTCTAACTAGAGCCTGTAACGCGTCGGTGAAGACGCCGCTGTATCCCGCGAATCATTGCGGATGGCTGCGATTCGTTGCACGAAGCGCGCTGGATTTTCAAGAAAGCCTTCTTCAAAAGCGACGATGTGCATGTTTCTGAAAACTTGCAGTAATTCGGCGGGGTGCAACAGAAAATCAGGTCGCGACGGTTTGCCCACTGTCTCATTTCCTTTGGCAAACGTCTCATAGATGAGCAGGCCACCGGGCGCAACACTTTGGGCGATCACCGGAAAAAGTGGTCGCCACAAATAGTTGCTAACGATCACGGCGTCGAATTGGCGAGCCTGGTCGCCGTTCATCAGGGGCCAGGGGCCATTTTCGATATCCGCCAGAATGGCCTCGCCGAATTTTGCGGCGGCATGAATCGCCTCCGGTGAGCGATCAACCCCAAGCACCGGGTGGCCCTGCTCCGCGAACCACTTCATGTGGCGACCCTGCCCGCAAGCAATGTCCAGCACTGCCCCACCGGTTGGAACAAGGTGAGACCAGCGTTGGATCCAGCTGGAGGGGGGACCCAGTCCATGCGAGACCGGCGTTGGCGATGTATCAACCATGTTGAACCTTCTTAGAAACAGGCCCAGACCTGGTTCGCCAGGGTGACCAAAAAATCGGGACGTGTGTAGAGCGCAAAGACCGCCAGCAGCGCGCAAACGGCGCCAGCGTAGAGTATGACTTTGTGGCCAGGTTTCATTGCTTCACGCCCCTTGCGCTAGAGGGCGGCGGATGATGGCCTTTTCTTTAATGGGTAGATTCACCAGTGCGGCCAGCACGCCCAAGGCAATGGCGATGTACCAGACCACGTCATAGCTGCCGGTGCGGTCATACAGATAGCCACCCAGCCAAACCCCCATGAACGAGCCAATCTGATGGCTGAAAAACACAAAGCCGCTCAGCATGGAAAGGTGCGCCACACCAAAGATCTGCGCCACGGCGGCATTGGTTGGCGGTACGGTGGAAAGCCACAGCAGGCCCATGACACTGGAGAAAATGTACACGCTCACGGGCGTCAAGGGCGCCAGCAGAAACACGCTAATCACAACCGCCCGCGCGAGGTAGATGAACGCCAGGATGCTCTTTTTCTGTAGCCGCTGCCCCAGCACGCCGGCGGCATAGGTTCCAAAGACATTGAACAAGCCGATCAGCGCCAGCGCGTAGCCCGCTACTTGGGGAGACAAACCTTTGTCTCTCAGGTAACTGGGCATATGCACCCCAATGAAGACAACCTGGAAACCGCACACGAAATAACCGGCCATCAGTAACTGGAAACTCGGGTATTTGAAGGCTTCCGTCAAGGCTTGAAGAATGGTCTGCTCGCGGCGGACCGCGGTGCTGCCGGTAAATCCGGGTTCCCGCAAACCCCAGGCCAGCGGGATCATCATCAATGAAGCCAGGCCCAGGATCATCAAAGCCTCCTGCCAGCCCAGGTTACTGATCAAAAAGCCTTCGGTCGGCACCATCAAAAACTGGCCAAAGGAGCCGGCCGCCGCGGCGACGCCCATCGCCCAGGAACGCTTGTCAGCCGAGACGTTGCGGCCAATGACTCCGTAAATGACCGCATAGGTGGTGCCGGCCTGTGCCATGCCAATAAGCACCCCCGCCGTGACGGTAAACACCAGTGGCGTCGTGGCACTTGCCATGCCGATCAGCCCCAGCGCATACAAACAAGCGCCAACCACAACGACCCGGAAGGCGCCATACCGGTCGGCCAACATGCCGGCAAAAATACCGGAAACCCCCCAGGCTAAATTCTGGATGGCGATGGCAAAAGCAAAGGTTTCGCGGTTCCAGCCCTGGCTTTGAGTGATCGGCTGAAGCCAGAGGCCAAAGCCATGGCGTATACCCATGGAGAGTGTCACGATGGCGGCGCCACACACGAGAACCTGCGTCATGGAAAGTGGTTTGGTCGAAATTGTCATCCGGCAAATGTAGCCAGTCTGTTGACCTCACGCTTGCAAGGCTAACATTTGGTAGTCCGTTGGGCTGTAATTGCGTACAGTCATTCTTTGGCTGCAGACTACAATTCACCGTTATGGCAGTCAAACCAACCCCCGAATATTCCGAAAGTTCCATCCGCGTGCTCAAGGGCCTGGAGCCCGTCAAGCAGCGCCCAGGCATGTACACGCGGACTGACAATCCGCTGCACGTTATCCAGGAAGTACTGGACAACGCGGCGGATGAGGCCCTGGCGGGGCATGGCAAGAAAATCAAGGTGATTCTGCAAGCCGATGGCTCGGTCAGCATTGAGGACGATGGCCGTGGCATTCCGTTTGGCTTGCACCCGGAAGAAAATGCGCCCGTGATCGAGCTTGTTTTCACGCAGCTGCATGCGGGCGGCAAGTTCGACAAGGGCAAAGGTGGTGCCTACAGCTTTTCCGGCGGGCTGCATGGCGTGGGTGTCAGCGTGACCAACGCGTTGTCGACGCGGCTGGAGGCCACCACCTATCGGGAGGGCATGGTGGCGCGCCTGGTTTTTGCCGGTGGTGATGTCGTTGAGCCCTTGCAAGTCCGAAAGGCCGGGGAGGGCGATCGAAAATCAGGGACCACAGTGCGGGTCTGGCCCGACGCTAAATACTTTGAAGCGATGGCCTTGCCGATGGCGCAACTCACCCATCTGCTGCGCAGCAAGGCGGTGCTGATGCCTGGCGTCACCGTGACGCTTGTGACCGAAAAAACCAAAGAAACACAAGCCTGGATCTACAAAGGCGGTCTGCGCGATTACCTGATGCAAACGCTCAACGGCGAACTGGTGATTCCCGTCTTTGAGGGTGAAGGTTTTACGGATGCCCATAGCGACAGCTTTGCCGAAGGCGAAGGCGCATCCTGGTGCGTTGCCTTTACCGAAGACGGTCAGCCGGTGCGGGAAAGCTATGTCAACCTGATCCCCACCCATGCCGGTGGCACGCATGAAAGTGGCTTGCGCGACGGCCTGTTCACGGCCGTTAAAAGTTTTATTGAGCTGCATTCGTTGCTGCCCAAAGGCGTCAAGCTGCTACCGGAAGACGTTTTCGCCCGTGCCAGCTATGTGTTGTCTGCCAAGGTGCTGGACCCGCAGTTTCAGGGGCAAATCAAGGAACGTTTGAACTCGCGAGACGCTGTGCGGCTGGTGTCCGGTTTTGTGCGCCCGAACCTGGAGCTGTGGTTGAACCAGCACGTTGAATACGGCAAAAAACTGGCCGAGCTGGCCATCAAGGCGGCGCAAACCCGCCAGAAAGCCGGCCAGAAAGTCGAGAAACGCAAGGGCTCTGGCGTCGCCGTCTTGCCGGGCAAACTGACCGATTGCGAAAGCCGTGATCTGGCCCATAACGAAATCTTTCTGGTCGAGGGCGACTCCGCCGGCGGCAGTGCCAAGATGGGGCGCGACAAGGAGAGTCAGGCCATTTTGCCTCTGCGCGGCAAAGTGCTCAACACGTGGGAGGTTGACCGTGATCGCCTGTTTGCCAACAACGAAATCCACGATATCTCGGTCGCCATCGGTGTCGATCCGCATGGCCCGAACGACACCCCTGATTTGAGTGGTCTGCGTTACGGCAAGGTGTGCATTCTGTCGGATGCAGATGTGGATGGCTCGCACATTCAGGTGCTGTTACTGACCTTGTTCTTCCGGCATTTCCCCAAACTGATTGAGACTGGCCATGTGTACGTGGCGCGCCCGCCCTTGTTTCGGGTGGACGCCCCGGCCCGGGGCAAGAAGCCGGCGTCCAAGGCTTATGCACTGGACGAAGGCGAACTCAACGTCATTCTTGATAAATTGCGCAAAGAGGGCGTGCGTGAAACGGCCTGGAGCATCAGCCGCTTCAAAGGTCTGGGTGAGATGAATGCCGTGCAACTGTGGGACACCACGCTCAATCCGGATACTCGCCGTTTGCTGTCGCTGCAGTTGGGCAGCATGGACTTCGGGCAAACCGAGGCGCTGATCACCAAACTGATGGGCAAAGGCGAGGCCGCCGCGCGCCGTGAGTTGATGGAGTTGCACGGGGATACGGTCGAGATTGACATCTGATGAACACGCTGCAGCTCTGCAATCTTAAAGTTACCTGTCTTTTCGGCCTGTGGCGCATGATGGTATTAGGGTTGTTGCTATCATTTTTTTATCAAGCGGCACACGCAGACATTTGGGCTTACGTCGATGAGACGGGGGTGGCGCACTTCGCGGCTGAACGCATGGACGAGCGCTATGCGATCTTTTCTCGTGCGGGCGAAAGTTTTGACACCGATCGAACCGAGATCGGGGCCGGCAATTTCCCTGGTCCAACTGCGAGGCCTGCCATGCCGCCGTCGATGGCGTCCAAGGTGTTGGCTTTTTTTGAAGTGTCGCCCCACTACAAAGTGGTCAAACACCATTTGCGTGAGGCTTCCAGCGCCCAGCAGATTGACTATGAATTGCTGCAGGCGCTGATCGCGACCGAGTCTGGATTTGATGCAATGGCCGTATCACCCAAAGGTGCGATTGGGTTGATGCAGATCATGCCGGCCACGGCCGCACGTTATGGCGTCACGGGCGACCAAAAAACGTCGGTAGAAAAGAAGCTGTCCGACCCCAGGATCAACATCAAAACTGGTAGCCGCTATTTGAGCTACCTGCTTCATCTCTTTCCAGGCCGGCTTGAACTGGCGTTGGCCGCCTACAACGCAGGTGAAGGCGCCGTTCAACGTGCCGGCAACAAAATCCCCAATTACAAAGAGACGCAGAATTACGTCACCACGGTGATGCAGCTTTACACCTTGCTCAAGCCGTCGGCCTTGATGGCGGATAAACACCAGACGCCGACGCGGGTGCGCATGCAACTGCAAGGCGGTGCCACTAAGCGTGGCAACATGATTTCATCGGGTTCATCCATGGCCCCGACTTTCCCGGAATCAACCTCTCATCTCCGAGACTGAACAGAAACCTTGCGGGACAGACCGCAGCTAGGCAACAGCGGCGCAAGCGCCGTCTCCAACTGATTTTATGAACGACCAACCGACACTGGATTTTTCCACTAGCCCAGCCCCTGAAGACGGCGGCGACTCCCCCAGCCTGGGGTCCTACGCGCAACGTGCCTACCTTGAATACGCCCTGAGTGTGGTCAAGGGCCGGGCCTTGCCGGACGTGTGCGATGGGCAGAAGCCGGTGCAACGGCGCATTCTGTATTCCATGTCGCGCATGGGTCTCGGCTTTGGCGGCGCCAATGGCAACACCGGTGCCAAGCCGGTCAAATGCGCCCGCGTGGTCGGTGATGTGCTGGGCCGTTTCCATCCGCATGGTGACTCGTCGGTGTATGACGCCGCGGTACGCATGGCCCAGGACTTTTCCTTGCGTTACCCGCTGATTGACGGCCAGGGTAACTTTGGCTCGCGCGACGGTGATGGCGCCGCTGCCATGCGTTACACCGAGGCCCGGCTGGCCAAGATCACCAGCCTGCTGCTCGATGAAATTGACGAAGGCACGGTTGATTTCACACCCAACTACGACGGCTCCACCGAGGAGCCGCGCCAGTTGCCGGCCCGCTTGCCATTTGCCTTGCTCAATGGCGCCAGCGGCATCGCCGTGGGATTGGCGACCGAGATCCCCAGCCACAATTTGCGTGAAGTGGCGGATGCCTGCGTGGCGCTGATCAAGACGCCCAAGCTCAGTCATGACGAGCTGTTTACCCTCATTCCTGGCCCCGACTACCCCGGCGGCGGCCAGATCACCAGCACCGCCGGTGACATTGCCGACGCCTACCGGACCGGGCGGGGCTCACTCAAAGTGCGCGCGCGCTGGAAGATTGAGGAATTGGCACGCGGTCAATGGCAGCTGGTCGTGACCGAGTTGCCACCCGGCGTCAGCACCCAGCGCGTGCTGGAAGAAATTGAAGAACTGACCAATCCCAAAATCAAGACGGGCAAGAAAGCGCTGTCGCTGGAACAAAACCAGCTTAAGGCGACCGTACTGTCAGTGCTTGATGTGGTACGCGACGAGTCCAGCAAAGACGCTGCCGTGCGTCTGGTGTGCGAGCCCAAGACCAGCAAAATCCAACAGCAGGAACTCATCACCACCCTGCTGGCGCACACCAGCCTGGAGACCTCGTCCCCGATCAACCTGACCATGGTGGGACTGGATGGTCGACCCACGCAAAAGTCCTTGCGCCAGATGTTGACCGAGTGGATTGAGTTCCGCCAAATCACGCTGGAGCGCCGCTCGCAACACCGTCTGCACAAGGTACTGGACCGCATCCACATTCTGGAAGGGCGGCAGCTGGTGCTGCTCAATATTGATGAAGTGATCGCCATCATTCGCCAGGCAGACGAACCGAAGGCCGCGCTGATGGCGCGCTTCAACCTGTCGGAGCGGCAGGCGGAAGACATTCTTGAAATCCGGCTGCGCCAGTTGGCCCGGCTGGAGGCGATCAAGATTGAACAGGAACTGGCAACTCTGCGCATCGAGCAAAAAGGGCTGGAAGAAATTCTGGGTAACCCGGCTGCGCTGCGTCGCTTGATGATCAAAGAGATCGAGGCGGATGCCAAGGCTTTTGCCGATCCGCGCCGCACCCTGATTCAGGCCGAGAAAAAAGCCGTGCTGGAAATCAAGGTGGTGGACGAACCCGTGACCGTGGTGGTCAGTGACAAAGGTTGGGTGCGCGCCCAGAAAGGGCATGGGCACGATGCCACCAGTTTCGCCTTCAAAGCGGGTGACGGGCTGTACGGTACCTTTGAGTGTCGCACCGTGGACATGCTGTTGGCGTTTGGCAATAACGGGCGGGTGTATTCGGTCGCGGTGTCGCTGTTGCCGGGCGCCCGCGGAGACGGCCAGCCGATTACTTCGTTGCTGGAGCTCGAAGCCGGTACGCAAGTTTCCTGTTACTTTGCCGGCCCGACCAGCGCGACACTGCTGCTCAGCAGTTCGGGCGGCTACGGTTTTATCGCCTCGGTGGAAAACATGACGTCCCGGCTCAAGGCGGGCAAATCCTTCATCACTTGCAATGAGGGTGAATTCTTGTGCCGGCCCTCGCCGGTGGCTGGTGGTTCCGGTGCCGTGCCTTTGCTGCCCGCCACCCATGTGGCCTGCGCCTCAACCGGTGGCCGCATTTTGACGTTCGAGATCGGTGACCTCAAAGTGATGGGCAACGGTGGCCGTGGTTTGATGCTGATCGACCTGGAAGACAAAGACAGTCTGGCGGGCGCCGCGGCCTACACGCGCAGCGTGAAGATTGAAGGCATCGGTCGCGGCGGTAAGCCACGCGAGGAAACGCTGGAGATTCGCAGCCTTAATAATGCCCGGGCGGCACGCGGGCGAAAAGGCAAGGCGGCCGATTTGGGTTTCAAACCGACGTCGATCACGCGCGTTGAATAATATGGATCGCGCCTGCAGCAGCAGGCGTTGATTCATTCAGTTTTTCCGAATCTCGTGCAGGGTGGTGAGGTTGATGAGGGCTGACAGCACCTCATGCTTGAACCCGACTCTCGCTTTGCCGAAGCCGTCGCCACCGTTGAGAATCAATTGTTGCAGGTACTCCACGCAGTCCTTGTGACCCCAAAACATTTCGATAGCGTTCGCGATGCGTGCATGGTGTGCTCTGATGATTGCCATTTCATGGTCAATGCGGGCCAGTCGTGGCAGTTCATTCAGCATCATGGGGCGCGTGGCCGGAAACTCTGTGCTGTGGTTGAGATCAGGAAAGCCGATGATTTTTTTTTCTGGCATAACTTAGCCTACTAACTTCCATGCGTGCGCAGGAGGGTTGACCTGCAACACAAAATACTTATCTCGGTATTGAAAAATATCCAACAAACGTTTGTCTCTCTTCGATGCAGAACTAAAGCTTCTGACTCAAGGCTTTTTCGATGGCGATGACAAAGCCTTGGTTGTCGGGCTCGATTTTGCTGGGGAAGCTGGTGACTCCCTTGCCGCTGCGGTCAATCAGGTATTTATGAAAATTCCATTGGGGTGACTTACCCGTGGCCTTGAGCAGCGACGCATACAGCGGATTGCGGCCCGCGCCGGAGACCACTGACTTGGAAAACATCGGAAACTTGACGCCATAGGTGTTGAAACAGAAGTCGGCTATTTCTTTGCTGGAACCCGGCTCCTGCTTGCCGAAATCATTCGAGGGGAAACCCAGCACCACCAAGCCCCTGGCCTGGTATTGGGCATAGAGGGCTTCCAGCCCCTCATACTGTTTGGTAAAACCACAGTAGCTGGCCGTATTCACCACCAGCACCACCTTGCCGGCGTACTGACACAGGCTTTGCGGCGCTTCGTCCTGCAGCCGGGGAAATTGCTGTTGCAGGATCGCCGGGCAGGCCGTCGCTGCGGCTGTCTGTGCCATGGCGCGGGGCAGGATGCCGAAAGCGGTGACCCCGAAGAGGCATGCAAAAGAGATGATTTGGTGAAGTTTCATAGGTGCTTACTCATGCGTCACTCGACGTGCTCCAGGCTTTCTGGATATCGCGTCGGTCGCGTTTGGTCGGCCGGCCATGCTCAATGGTCTGTGCTGGCTCACTTGCCAAACGACGTTGCTCGGCGGCTCGTTCCCGTTCCAGAATACTGTCCTGGGTCTCGGCATACAACTGTTGTGCCACGGGGGCCGAGCCACGTTGCTGGCTGATGCCGAGTACCGTGACTGTCCGGATGACCGGGCCCTGACGCATCACTACCGTATCGCCGACCTTGATTTCGCGGGACGGCTTGGCAACCTGTTCGTTGACGTGGACGCGTCCTTTGACGATCTCGTCTGACGCCAGAGACCGGGTCTTGTAAAAACGTGCGGCCCATAACCACTTGTCTATTCGAAGTCGTTCCATCGCTCTGTATTTTGCTCCAACGCTTGGTGTCTGCGAGTTTTTTGATGGCTAATGTGGCTACGGGTCTTAAGGTTGTCCCGAAAAACGGTACGCTTAATAGCTGCCGATGTAGTCTTTCTTGCCCACCTCGACGCCGTTGTGGCGCAGGATGGCGTAAGCCGTGGTGGTGTGAAAAAAGAAGTGTGGCAGGCCGTAATTGAGCAGATACGACTGGCCGGTGAAACGCTTTTCTTTCGGCGTGCCAGCCTGGGTGACGATTTCGCGCGTGGCAGCGTCATCAAACTTGCTGGGTTCCAGCCCGTCCAGGAACGCCAGCACCGTGTCGATGCGCGCCTGCAGATCGGCAAAGGTCTGTTCGGCATCTTCCAGTTTTGGCACCTCGACGCCGGCCAGCCGTGCCGACACGCTTTTGGCAAAGTCGGTCGCCACCTGCACCTGGCGTAACAGCGGGAACATGTCCGGGTACAGACGCGCTTGCAGCAGCGCGTTGGGGTCAATTTTTTTCGCGGTCGCGTGCGCTTCGGCTTTGCTCAACACCTGTTTGAGCCCACCCAGCATCTGCTTGAAGACGGGAATGGAAGTGGCGTAGATGACGTTGGTCATGGATTCTTTCGTTAAAGGAGGCGCGAATTTTCACTTGATTCAAGCGCCCGCGCTTCACGCGGGCTATTGCGCGTCGTCTGCTTAACCCGCCACCGCCAGGCGCCAGAGCGAGGTCACTTCGCGCGAACGCGCATCGTGCAACGCATCTGTGGTGTCGGCCGCTTTGGCGTGCTGCGGCTTGGCATCAATGCGGCTGACCACTTTCAAGCCGTTACTCTCGAACATGGCCAGCAGCTCTTCACGCGAACGCAAACCCAAGCGTTCGGCCAGATCAGACAAGATCAGCCAACCCTCACCTTTGGGGGCCAGGTGTGCGCTCAAGCCCTTGAGAAAGCCCGTCAGCATGCGACCCCCTTCGTCGTATACCGAGTGTTCCAGCGGCGAGCTGGGCCGCGCGGGGATCCAGGGCGGGTTACACACCACCAGCGAGGCACGGCCTTCGGGGAAGAGATCCGCCTGCACCACCTGCACTTTGTCCAGCATGTTCAGCTTGGCGAGGTTTTCGCGGGCGCAGGCCAGCGCTCTCGGATCCTGATCGGTGGCCACCACCTGATCGACGCCACGACGAACCAGCACCGCCGACAGTACACCGGTGCCGGTGCCAATATCAAATGCCACCAGCGTTGCTTGCCCGGCCAATTTTTTGGGCAAGTGGACCGTGGCGACGAGATGGATGTACTCCCCGCGCACCGGCGAAAAAACGCCGTAATGGGGGTGAATCCGATTGTGCGGGGGCTCACCAAGCGCCGGAATTTCTACCCCGACCCGGCGCCATTCGTGGGCGCTGGTGATGCCCAGCAATTCACGCAGCGACGCTACCGAAGCGCCCGCTGCCTCATCGGCCGGGCCCCAGGCCTCGGCACAGGCTACTTTGGCATCGGGGGCGCGGCGCAAGGGAATGCTGTAGTCCGCATTGAACGGGATCAGCAGCATGCCCAGCATGCGGGCCCGCTGCGACTGGGCCAGCCGGTGCTTGTGAAAAGCATCGGCCACCGCCACCACTTCGGCGGCTTTCTTACGTTTGCGGGCGGGGACATTGTCGGCGCGCCGGGCCAGTGCCTGCAGCAATTGCTTGGCATTCTGGAAATCGCCACGCCACAGCAAGGCCGTGCCTTCGCAGGCCAGGCGGTAGGCGGTGTCGGCCGTGGTGGTGTCATCCGCCAGAATGACGCGCTTGGGCGGTGGAGCGCCGCGTTCTGAGCGCCAGAGCGCGGAACACTCTTCGCCCGCCTCGGTCCAGCGGATAACCGGCTGTGCGCCGGTGAGGGGGTCTTGGGTGACAATGGGAGAAGAGTTAGGCATCGGCTTGGTACTACGGAAAAAATTGATATCAGGTGTTTTAACAGATGGGCCAGTTTGAAGCGCCAAAACCACAGAACCAAGCCGTCGGTTTGATGCGACGGCTGCCTCGTTGGCTGGAAATTCGTTCGACCGGGTTGGCGTCGTCATTTGACGGGCCGGCTGTCTGCTTGTATCGCTGCTTCCAGCCCAGCCTTGAGTGCTATTTAATTTATAGCTGCTTGCGCAATATCAACGGCGGCTGGAAGCCCATTTTATGCTTAACGCCAATGACGGCGGCCGCGGTAGCCGTCCCCATAGCCAAAATCAAGTTCCACCCCGACCGGCGGGTAATAAGGGCGGACGTAATACCCCGGGTAAACGGCGGGTGCCACCAGCACATTGGCGGGTTGTCCATCGCCTTGCTGTTGATAGGTCATGATGCCTGACGGCGCTGCCATTGGGGCGCTGGCGCCCACCGGGGCGATTTGCAGAGCGATGGTCGGCCCCGGGTCGGAAGGCATTTGCACGCTGTACTCTTTGCCGGCATATTCATAAACGACGTTGTACGCCACCGGACGGTTCTCGTAAAAGGTCTGGGTTCCACACCGTTGCACGTTCTGGACCTGGGCCGAGGGCGATCCCTCCACCCGGTCGCCCACAACCGCGCCGCCAAAGATGCCCAGCATGGTGGCTGCGGCCTTACCCCCGCCGCTACCGACGGCGTTGCCCATGGCGCCACCTGCGATGGCACCAATGAGCGCCCCCGCCCCCGACTTGGGCTGTTGGACGACCACCTGCTCCATGGAGCACACATTTCTTGGCACGCCAACCTGTTGAATGATGGGGGTTGCCGAAATCACACGACCCACCTCCTGGGCCAGACCCAGCCCGCTTGACAGCAGCGCAGCAGATAAAAGAAGCAGCTTTTTCATAATTTCACTATTAAAGCCATATGCACGGGGCATCATGACTCTTTGAACCCTCAATTGGGTTGAAGTTCAGTGAAGCAATGGTAAAGATGGCAAGCTGATGTGAGGCGATTCAGCGGACCAACCCGGGATACAGCAGCGGACACATGCCGCGCCGCCGCCGAGCGCTGTGCCCCAAGGACAGGCGGGGCAAGCCCGCCACATCGCCAGGTTTAACGGGCGGGTTTAGTGTTGCCAATACGGAGGGTTGGCATTCCCTCCAGCTTGAAGACGCTGACGACTCCTTCCAGGTGCGCCGCCTGATCCTGCAGCGACTGCGCCGCGGCAGCCGCCTCTTCGACCAGGGAGGCATTTTGTTGGGTGACGTTGTCCATTTCGGCGATTGCATCGTTGACGCGCTCGATGCCGGTGGTCTGTTCGGCGCTGGCGGCGGCAATTTCGCCCATGATGTCGGTGACGTGACGGATGCTGTCCACGATTTCGGTCATGGTGGTGCCCGCCTGATGGACCAGGGTGGTGCCTGCGCCGACTTTTTCGACCGAGTCGCCGATCAAGGTTTTGATCTCTTTGGCCGCCGCCGCAGAACGCTGCGCCAGACTGCGGACTTCCGAGGCGACGACGGCAAAGCCGCGTCCTTGTTCCCCTGCGCGAGCGGCTTCGACCGCGGCATTCAGCGCCAGAATATTGGTCTGGAAGGCGATGCCATCAATCACATCAATGATGTCGACAATCTTTTTGGAGGACGCATTGATGGACTCCATGGTGTTCACTACTTGCGAGACGACGGCGCCGCCTTTGACCGCGACTTCGGATGCTGAGATGGCGAGCTGGTTGGCCCGGCGTGCATTGTTCGCATTTTGATTGACCGTGGAAGTGAGGTCTTGCATGGAGGTGGCGGTCTTTTCCAGGGAGCCAGCCTGCAATTCGGTCCGGGCGGATAAATCCGAATTGCCATTGGCAATATCACTGGAGGCGCTAAAGATGGTGTCGGTACCAAGACGCACCTGGCCGACGATCCGCACCAGGCTTTCATTCATGTCTTTCAACGCCTTCTGCAGTTCCCCCATTTCGTTGTGTGAGTTGACTGCGATTTTTTGTGTCAAATCACCGGCGGCAATGCCCCGCGCTACCTTGACCCCGAACTCCAGCGGCTGGGTGATGACTTTACGAATGAACGGGTAGATCAACATCAGCACCGGAATACAGGTGATGAGGGCGGCCAAAATTGATTTAAAACGCTGATCGGCGAGGCCTGCATTGACCTGGTCCAGCGAGACTTTCATGCTGACGACGCCCAGCACCGTCTGTTCCGCCACCATGTGGCAGGAGGTGCAATCCTTGCCGAGCGAGTTTTTCAGTGCCAGCGTGGGCCGCACGGCGCGCAGATACTCCCCCTTGCTGTCGGATTCGACCCGGATGATTTCTTTGCCACTTTGCAGCACCTGTTTTTCGAGTTCGTCGGGATTACCGTCGTCCGTGGCGGTGCCGGGGCCAAAGAGCTTGGTGACGTTTTCCCCGCGCAGGACACGGACGTCGCGAATCGAGCCGAGCTGCTTGACCTGGTCGAGGAACACGTTGCGCTGCGCCACAGTGCCGGTCACCATCATGCCGGTCAGCCCCGCCATGGTGGCGTTGTGCATGCTGAGCGAAAAATCGCGGGCCTGTTCCAGCGCCGCTTCCCGGTAGACATACCCTTGCCAGACAATCACGCCGGACCAGACGACAAGCAATGCAACCCCAATGGTGACCAAGAGCTGAACCCAAATTTTAAAGTTAGCGACGCGCAAAATGTAATTCCTTGGAGGCAGGGGTGAGCAATTGATCTAAATTAAGCTAATGATCTTACCGTGGCTTAAAGTCAAAAATCGCTGTTTTGCGGCAGCTGAAGCTGAGGTGGGTCAAGCCAAGCTCAGATTGAATGAGCATGGCCGTGGGATCAGGGTGTGGGCCTTTGCCTGGGCGGCTTGACCGCAAAACTGAATTGGGAGAACTTTGATGTTTGAATCGGCAGAAATTGGTCACAAGATCGGCAAGGCCCGCTACCGTGCGGCGGTGCCGCCTTTGCGTGCCGCCCTGCTCGGTGCGCAGGTCGATTTGTTTGAGAATGGAAAAATTCCGGTGGTGGTGCTGATCAGTGGCCAGGATGGCGCCGGCAAAGGTGAAACCATCAATGTGCTCTACGAGTGGATGGACCCCCGGTTTATTTCAACGCTGGCGTTTTCCGAGCCAACCGATGAGGAGCGAGAACGCCCGCCGATGTGGCGTTACTGGCGCTCATTGCCGCCCAAGGGGCGGATCGGCATTTTTGCCGGCTCCTGGTATTCGGACCCGATTCGCCAGCGCATTCTGGGTGAAATCTCCTTGAAGGAGCTCGATGCCCGGGCCGACCAGATCAACCGCTTTGAGGCCATGCTCGTCAGTGAGGGCGCGCTGGTTCTGAAATTCTGGTTTCACTTGACGAAAGAGGGGCAAAAGAAGCGGCTCAAAGCGCTGGAGAGCGATCCCCACACCGCCTGGCGCGTGACCCAATGGAACTGGGACCGTCTCAAAACCTACGACCAACTGCAAGACGTTGCCGGGCATATTTTGCGCATTACCAATACGCCTTGGGCGCCGTGGGTCGTGGTGGAGGGCACCGACGACCGCTACCGCTCCTTGACCGTCGGGCAGATCTTGCTGGAGGCGATGCAGAAAAAGCTGGCCAGCACCGACAAGCAGGAGTCGCCCGTGGCGCCGATGGTGCGGGTGGACACGGACGGCCGCAACGTGCTCTCTGAACTGGATCTCAAGCTCAAGCTGGCGGACAAACCCTATGAAAATGCGCTGGCCAAATGGCAGGGCCGGCTGTCTGAGCTGATGCGCGATGCGCGCTTCAAGGGCCGCGCGCTGGTCTGTGCTTTTGAGGGGGCTGATGCCGCGGGCAAAGGCGGCGCCATTCGGCGCATTGGCGCGGCGATGGATGCGCGGCAATACCAGGTCACGCCGGTCGGCGCCCCGACCGATGAAGAGCGGGCACAACCGCACCTCTGGCGCTTCTGGCGCTATCTGCCGCGCCAGGGCCACGTGGCCATCTTCGACCGGACCTGGTATGGCCGGGTGCTGGTGGAGCGGGTGGAAGGTTTTTGCAGTGAAAACGATTGGCTGCGCGCCTACAGCGAGATCAACGACTTCGAGCATGAAATGGCCGATGCGGGCGTGATCGTGGTGAAGTTCTGGCTGCAGATCAGCCAGGCGGAGCAACTCAAACGCTTCAAGGCGCGCGAGCAGGTTGAATTCAAGCGCTTCAAGATTACCGAGGAAGACTGGCGCAACCGCGAAAAATGGGGCGCCTACCAGCAGGCGATTTGCGACATGGTCGAGCGCACCAGCACCGGCAATGCGCCCTGGACGCTGGTGGAAGCCAACGACAAAAATTACGCGCGCGTCAAGATCCTGCGCACGCTGTGCGAACGACTTGAAGCCGAGCTCGATGGCCGGCCCATGCCGGGCGAACAAGCCCATGCCAAGGTCAGCACCAAGAAGTCGGACCGCGCCGCGAAGCACGCAAAGTCGGTCGAGAAACGGGCCGCGTCATAAGTTATTTGCTATGTTATTAATAGCTTCTAACGCAATTTCTACCGGGTCTAGAGGTGATTTTTGTGCCAAACCTTACTTGACATTGCACTCGCGCCGCAGCAGGGCTAACGCGTCTTTCAACTCGTAATCAAAGTCGCTTTGCAGCGTGGCCTGCGCCTCTTCCACGAAGTCCAGCCACAGCCGGGCATAGCCGTCCTGGTGCTGCGCTGGCGCATGCTCCTGAATGTAGTGGCTGGCCAAGTCGGGTTTGAAACCGGATTTTCGGATCTTGCGGATCAATGCCGCCGCGCCTTTTTCGGTCAGCAGCGTTTTGGGGGCCGCCTCGGCAGCGACGCACAAAAACAAGGTGAGCAACGAGCCGTCATCGCTGTGCTCGCCAGTGGCTTTGTTCCAGGCGGCGGATACCGAGCGGTCATGGTGATCCACTTCGCTCAAGCCGTCTTCTACCCAGAAATACCGGCCCATGAACGCCGGGGTTTGGTCAAACAGTTTTCTGGCGGGCAGGGCTGCGTCCAGAATTTTTGGCAAATCAGCCAGCATGGACTGCCGCACCGCCTCGACCACCGCTTGATGCTGGGCCGGCAAGTTTTTCGGGAGGGCAATGGTAAAAGTCAGCGGGCTGGCGCTGCCCGCAACTTTGCCCTTGCTTTTGCCGTCCGCTTTGACCGCGCCATACTTTTTGCGCAGCGCGAGCACCATTTTTTCAAAGGCGATCCAGTCGGGCATCTCGGTGCGCCCTGTCGCGAAGATCAATAGCGCGGTGCGGATGACCGCTTCGGCATCTTTGCCGGCTTCTTCCAGTTCGCTCGCTTCCATGCCCAGGGCGTCGGCCAGCCAAATGGCCGCATCGATCACCTGGGCCACCTGCTCGCGTTTGGCGAGTTCGACCTGGTAGTCGGGCAGGCTGCGCAGCGTCCACTTGGCCAGCAGCGGAATGTGTTCGTCGGTGAAGCCACTGCGTTCATTCATGCCAAAGTGGCTGTTCTGCGGCATGGCAATCAAGCTTTTCAGCATGTCCGAGCCACCCTTGGAACGCGATAAAAACGAATGATCGCGCAGCGACTCGGCCGCCAGTCGCAAGTCACCGCCGCTGCTTTGTTCCAGGTAGAGGCTGACCAGGTTGACCATGCGGTCTTTGGCTTTTTCCAGCTCGGGGCGCAAGAATTCGTTGCCCAGGTAGCGCGCAATTTGCACCATGCCTTTGGGTGCATCGGTGCAAATAGCGTCCAGCTTGGGCTGATCGAGGATGCCATGTTGCACGCCAAACACCAGCGCCTTTTCAAAGAAAGGACGGGCGTCGTAGAGCGAGACCGTGGCGAGCGGGTTGGAGGCGTTGTGCGTTGGCATCGTGACGAACTCGTGCTGGCTGAACCGGGGCCTAGATTGCGGACTCTTCGTCCGACTCCCGCGCGGCCGGCGTGGCTTTGCCGCGATCGGTGTCGCCGGTTTCGACCTTGCCGTCATCCTCGTCCAATTCTTCGTCCGTACCCAAGCCGGCCTCGAAGGCACGCGCTTTGGCCCGCAGCACCAGCAGCATTTCAATGAAGAGGTCGGGGCACTGGTAGCGCAGAATCCAGGCGAGCTCCATCCAGTCCTGGTCGGCCACTTCGTCTTGCTCCAGGCTCGGCTTGACATAGGCCGAGGCCAGCAGGGCGGTTTCGGACAGCATCTCGCCGTCGTCTTCGACCGTGTCAAACGTGCCGGTGCGGGCAAAGGCCTCGATGCGGCTCCATTTTTCTTCAAAATAGTCAGCCAGCGCTTCGCTGCCGCCATCCAGATCGCCGATGGCGTTCATGAACTCAACCGGATCAGCGTCATCCCGGAAAATAATCGAGTTGAGCATGCCGCGCAGGTGGGTGCGGGTCAAGTCTTTGTATTGCTTTTCAATCACCACGGCGCGGGCGAACTGTTCGGGCGTGACCATCAGGTTGATGACCGACTCTTTGGAGTTGTCGTATTCCCGAATGATGGCCAAAATGTCTTTCGGCGGCAGTTGCTCCAGCACCACCATCAGCGCAGCGTCGCCTTCTGTGTCGGCCAACTCGACCAAGGCGAACTCGGCCCCGACGATATCGCCAGCGGCAATCAGGCTTTGGGTTTTTGCGATGAGGGCAAGGGTGTTCATCAGGGCGTCCTTTTCTGTTTATCGGTCTTTGCGGTCAAAACCTTGTTCGACCATCCAGTCGGCGCCCGCATCTTCGCGGAGGCGGGCTGCTTGTTCTTCCTCGGCATCCTGTTCGTCCAACCGATCATCGCCTTCTTCGTCGCCGTCTTCCTCCTCGTCGTCATCGGTGTCCTGGACGGCTGGCTTGGGGTCCGGCTTGCCGAACATGTATTCCAGACCCGCGGCGACCGTCATGAACCACGCGCCTTGGGGTTCTTTCAGAATCGTCGTGCTCAAGTCTTTGGCCCACGGGGTCAGTTGTGCCGCGTCGGCCAGGGAATCCCATTCTGGCAATTCATCCGACTCAAAACTGATCAGGTTGTCCATCACCGCGGGTAACTTGAAGCTAAAGCCCTGGTGGAAGAGCACCGCCACCATCTCGGGGCTGAGTTCGATCATTTGCAGCAAGAAGCCGAGTTCTTTGCGCCGATCCGCCAACCGCTGGCGCAGCACGTCCCGTCCTTCAGAGTCAAAAGTCAGGTCGTCGATCTCAGCCTCGTAAGCCGAGCGCAACTGAATGAAAAAGGGTGAAATTGTCATGGCGCGTGGCTCTTAAAGTAAATGGTTGAAGTAGTTTTGCCAAATCTCGCGCGCTGTCTCGATCGGGCTGTCGAGCAGGTTGCGGCGGCGGTTGTCGTCGTAGGTTTGGCGTTTGGCCGCATCAGAGAGCACCTCGTAAGCCTCTTGCACCGCCCGAAAGCGTTCAGGCGCGTCATTAGCGGCATTTCTGTCAGGGTGGTGGAGTGCCGCTTTCTGACGGAATGCCTTCTTGATATCGGCCAGCGTCGCATCGCTGCCAAGCCCGAGGGTTGCGTAGTGGTCTTTCATGCGTTTTTTGGCTGTTAGTGTGGCAAGGTTCGGGAAGGTTCAACCGTCTTGTCACAATTTTGGATCGGGTCAAGTGCTTCGTTTTTCCTGGCGCCCGGTTGGCGATGGGCCTTGGGCGGTCCAGGCGAAGTGTTGCGGGCTTGATTATGCACGGCGCTATATACCGCGGTCATCCTCGACGGGGCTGAACTGGCGCGATTTACAGGGACATACAAACGCCTTGATCCAGCGGCTCCCGGCTTGCCATGAGCGGCAAAATTCGCTGGAACTCTGTTGTTAACTGGGCCCGGGCGTTCTCGGAGTGATGGCCCAGACTCTCCCGCAGGCTCATCCCTGAGGCTGCCATCGGCAGGCGCTTGCCGGCAAAGAGGATGCTGTTGTTTCTGTCGATGACGTCGACGGCCACGGCATGGCCATTGAATACCTGGTCAATCCGAGCGGTGAACTCGGCGTGCTCCGGGTGCGCCGTGTCGAGGTTGACGGCCAGCACGCTGCTGGCCGTCATGATGCGGCGACAGTGTTCATAGAACCCCAGGGTGCACAGTTGCACGGACAGCCCTTGCTCGTCAAAGCCATCCACCAGGATGACATCAAACCCTGGTGGCGCATCGCGCACAAAATGGACGCCGTCCGCACACACCACACGCAAGCGCGCATCATCGTCGGGAATCAAAAACTGCTGGCGCATGGCGATGACGTGCGGGTTGATCTCCACCACCGTGATGCGAGTTTGCGGCAGATGCTGGTAGCAGAACTTGGCAAGTGAGCCGCCGCCCAGGCCGATCATCAAGATATGCACCGGATGGGGCTGGACCAGTAAAAAACCCATCATGGTCTTCGTGTAGGCAACTTCCAGGTCGAAGGGCCGTTGGCAGCACATCATGCTTTGCACCCCGTGCGGGGTGAACTGCAAGGAGCGGGTGACCTGATCGTCGTGAACAAACGGGAGACTGTGTGGTCCGGATTCAGAAAAAGCGGGCATCAGGATTTTGGATTTTGCCAATCCCAGGCGATTTTCTGAAACACCGCTTTCAGCGATTTCAGGTGGTCCAACGCAAAATACTCGGCATCGATGTTTTTACGCATGCCCTGCGCTGATATTGGGATGTTTTTTCCGGCAAAAACAATGGTGTTGCCGTCCTTGTTGGCCGCCACCTCCGCGGTGTTGCTGTCAAACGATCGATTAATGCGGTCCACAAACAGCTCATAGGTGAGGTGGTAGGCATGCAGGTTGACCGCCATGACCCCTTGATCCATCAGCACCCGGTTGCAGTTCTCATAAAAGCGCTGTGACCCCAATTGGGGTGCCTGACCCTGTTGGTCATAGCCGTCCACCAGCAGCACATCAAACTCCGCGTCGGCATCGCGAACGAAATCGGCGCCGTCGGCCTCGATCACCTTGAAACGTTCGTTGTCATCGGGCACCAGAAAATCTTTGCGCAAGGCAATCACATGGGGATTGATTTCCACCACCGTGATTTTTGTTTCCGGAAGATGGCGGTAGCAAAACTTGGCCAGACTCCCGCCGCCCAAGCCGATCATGGCAATGTGCTTGGGGCGACGATTGAGCAGCAAAAAACCCATCATGGTCTTGGTGTAGTCAAGTTCCAGTTCATCCGGCCGACTCGTGCACATCCTGCTTTGCAATTGATCGATGGAGAAATGCAAAGATTTGCTGTTTTTTTCTTCATAAATGAAGGGCACAGCATGCTGGGGGCGGGCGGAGTCGCAGTGTTCTGACATGGGGATCTGGATTAAACGGGTGGGCATCAGCAAGGTTTCTTAAGCCTTAACGCGGTGCATTGACCTCGGCCACGGTCAAGGCGGTCATGTTAACCAGGCGGCGTACCGTGGCGGCGGCCGTCAGAATATGAATCGGTTGGGCCGCCCCTAACAAAATGGGACCGATCGAGATGCCCCCGCCCGCTGCGGTTTTCAGCAGGTTGTAGGAGATGTTGGCGGCGTCCAGATTCGGGAAAACAAGCAGATTCGCTTCTCCCGTCAAGGTGCTGTCGGGCATGAACTTTTCTCTTGAAGCGGCGTCCAGCGCGATGTCGCCATGCATCTCGCCGTCCACCTCCAGCCAGGGGGCCTGTTCCCGCACCAAGGCCAGCGCTTCGCGCATCTTGAGGGCCGACGGTTGTTGGCTGGAGCCAAAGTTGGAGTGCGATAGCAAGGCCGCTTTGGGCTGCACGCCAATGCGCAGCATCTCCTGCGCCGCCAGCACCGTGATCTCGGCAATCTGTTGGGCACTGGGGTCGTAGTTGATATGGGTATCGACCAGAAAAACCTGGCGGCCGGGCAGTATCAAGCCGGTCAGGCAGGCATAGGTGTTGACGCCGGCCGACTTGCCGATGACCTGATCGACATAGTTCAGATGCAGGGACGTGGTGCCCCAGGTGCCGCAAATCACGCCATCGACCTCGCATTTTTTAAGCAGCATGACCGCGATCAGGGTCAGGCGCCGCCGCATTTCGATCTTGGCGATCTGCTCGGTGGTGCCCAGGCGCGCCGTCAGCTGGTAATAGGTTTGCCAGAAATCTTGGTAGCGCTCGTCTTGTTCGACGTTGACGATGTCGTAATCCAGGCCTTGCTTCAGGCGCAGCCCAAACTGCGCAATGCGCTGGGCGATGACGGCCGGGCGTCCAATCAGCGTCGGACGCGCCAAGCCTTCATCCACGATGATCTGGCAGGCCCGCAGCACGCGTTCCTCTTCCCCTTCGGCGTAGGCCACACGTTTTTGCAGCGCTCTTTTGGCCGCGGCAAAAATGGGCTTCATCAGGGTGCCGGAGGCATAGACAAAAGCCTCCAGTCGTTCCCGGTAGGCGGCCATGTCCGTGATCGGTGTCAGGGCCACGCCCGATTTCGCCGCCGCCTCGGCGACGGCCGGTGCGATGCGTGTCATCAAGCGCGGATCGAACGGGCGCGGGATCAGGTAGTCCGGCCCAAACGCCATTTGCTCACCCGCATAGGCCGCGGCGACCACGTCATTTTGTTCCGCATGCGCCAGTTCGGCGATGGCGTGCACGGCCGCAATTTCCATCTCCAGCGTGATGGTGGTGGCGCGTGAGTCCAAAGCGCCGCGGAAGATATAGGGGAAGCACAGGACATTGTTGACCTGGTTCGGATAGTCCGCGCGCCCGGTCGCCATGATGGCGTCTGCCCGGACGGCCCGGACTTGCTCCGGGGTGATCTCGGGCGTTGGGTTGGCCAAGGCAAACACCAGCGGTCGTGCCGCCATTTTTTGCACCATCTCAGGCTTGAGCACGCCGCCCGCTGACAGGCCCAGGAAGATATCGGCGCCTTCAATGATGTCGCCCAGGGTGCGCGCGCTCGTTGGCTGGGCGTACGCCAGCTTGTCTGCGTCCATCAGCTCGGTGCGGCCCTGGTACACCACGCCGGCCAGGTCGGTGACAAAAATGTTTTCACGCGGAATGCCCAGCTTCACCAGCAAGCCCAGGCAGGCCAGGGCGGCAGCACCGGCACCCGAGGTCACCAGTTTGATCTTCTTGGGGTCTTTGCCTGCCACCTTCAAACCGTTCAGGATGGCGGCGCCGACCACAATGGCCGTGCCATGCTGGTCATCGTGAAACACCGGAATGTTCATGCGTTCGCGTAATTTGCGTTCCACATAAAAACAGTCCGGCGCCTTGATGTCTTCCAGATTGATGCCGCCAAACGTCGGCTCCAGCGCGGCAATGATGTCCACCAGTTTGTCGAGGTTCGGCTCATCAATCTCCAGATCGAACACATCAATGCCGGCGAACTTCTTGAACAGGACCGCCTTGCCCTCCATCACCGGCTTGGCCGCCAGCGGGCCGATGTTGCCCAGCCCCAGCACGGCTGTGCCGTTGGTGATGACAGCCACCAGATTGCCGCGGCTGGTGTATTTGAAGGCGGCGTTCGGGTCTTTGACGATTTCTTCGCAGGGCGCCGCCACGCCGGGCGAGTAGGCCAGGCCCAGGTCATGCTGGTTCACCAGCTGCTTGGTGGCGGCAATCGCCAGCTTGCCCGCTATCGGGTGTTCGTGGTAGTCAAGCGCGGCTTGACGAAACTGTTCATTTTTTGTTTGCTGATCCGACATGGGTACTTGTCTTTCTGCCGCTTGAGCGGCGCGTAATGTTCAGGCGTCTTCGGACACCAAAGCCAACAGGGCGGTGCGAATCAGCTCAAATTCCAGGCTGCAAATGGTGACGCTCTTGCCCATGAAGATGGGCTGCTCAGCGTTCAGACCGGGCATCACCAGCAAAGCGTGCTGCCAGTTGGCGTCTGCTTGACTCATGCGGTCCATGGCGAGAATCCCGCATTGAATGACATCGGTACGGGGAATTTTTTCGAGGAGGCTGACGCGAATGGACCGTCCGTTGGACAAATACACCGTGGCGACATCCCCGATGTCGGTGTCGGCCTCCAGCAAATCCATCTGGCCGCTCTTGAAATTGGCGTCTTCCTTGAGCAGCCGCTTGATGGTTTGCGCCAGACATTGCCGTGCAACTTCCTCGATCAAGGCCGCGTCTGGCACCAGGGCCTGTCCTAATCCGTCCATGCCCAGGGTCAGGTCGGAGGCGTCGTAGCGGGTGCAACTCAGCCCCCATTCGGGCTCGGCTTCACAGGCCTGCTGCACCTGTGCGGTGGCTTGTGCGCCATAGCAAACAGAATCGAGCCATTCCATGGAGCGCTCGAAGGCATCCACCATGTCAACCGCATCCGGGAATTTCTTGATAAAGGGCTGGGGGTCGAGCACGCCTGCACGCTTGCGCAGCAGTGGGCTGGCCAGATGAACATGGTTTTGCTCATTCCAGATGGCGGCGCAGGTTCGACTGCCATTGCATCCGGCCGGCTGGAACTGGATCAGGCTGAAACCACTGGTCTGGCTTGCTTTGCCGCAGGGGGCAGGCTGGCCACCGGTTTGTTTAATTCTTCGCCGCTGCATCTAAAACCCTCCAGTCAGACGGTGATCTGCACGGGTCGATGACATGGCCATCATGGCCACCTCGCTCGGATGTGGCCCTGCAATGATGTGTAAGGGTGCAGTTACGTCTAACAATATTCTCATTGTAATCGCTTGAAACACATCTAGAATGTTAATCAAATTAACATACTGAAGCAAAAGCGATGGAACTTAAAACTGCACGATTGACTTTGTTGATTGATCCGGCCAAGAAAAAGGCCTTTGAGACGCTGTGCGCGCGGCAAGATGTGACGCCGTCCCAGGTGGTGCGACGTTTGATTCGCGACTATTTGATCCAGCACGGCGTGGAGTTCATTCCGAGCGGCTCGGCCAAGATGGCCGACGCCAGCGAGGCGTAATCAAGCCGGCCGGTGATATTTGAAACCCAGGCGGCTGCAGCGGCCTGGCTGGCGGTTAATTTATAAGAAAATGGCCCGCAGCCGCCGTCCGTCCTGCGTAACTAGCTCACTTTTCTATAGCGAGCAACTCGACCTCAAACGTCAGCGTCGCGTTGGGCGGCACTGCGGCGCCGGCACCCCGGTCGCCATAGGCGGTGGCCGGCGGGCAGGTCAGTGTTGCCTTGCCGCCCACTTTGATTTTTTGCATGCCTTCGGTCCAGCACGGCACGACCCGGTTCAGGGGAAAGGTGGCGGGGGCATTGCGTTTGTAGGAACTGTCGAACTCCTTGCCGTCGGCCAAGGTGCCACGGTAATGCACTTTGACCGTATCGCTGGCTTTGGGGTTGGCCCCGGTGCCCACGGTGGTGTGAACAATCTTCACGCCGGAGGGCAGGGTTTCCGTATTGGTCGCAGCGATGGCCGCGGTGGAAAAGACCAATGTGGTGGCGAGGGCGAGGAGTGTGGAGGTGGATTTCATGCCCGTAGTTTACGGCGCCGGCTCAGCGCCCCCTGACGTCTTGCTCATCGGCCGCAACGGCGGTTTCGACCAGATTTTCATAGTAGCGAAACTCATGGCAGCTCTTGGCCCAGTGCTGGTTGGTCGACTTGCGGTCGCCCACCCCAATCAGGGTTCGCCCTGCCGCCTTGATTTTTTGTGCGACCGGCATGAAGTCGCTGTCGCCGCCAACGATCACGATGGTGCCGATGTGCGCAAACCGGCCCATGTCCTCAAACGCATCGAGACACAGCTTGATGTCGGCGCCATTCTTGGCCGACGCCCCCGGCGGAAACAGTTGAATGAGGTCGATCGCGCCCTGCAGCAAGGCATCCCGGTAGCGCCCGAAAAACTGCCAGTTGCAATAAGCCCGATTGATGGCAATCGGGCCGAACGAGGCGGCCAGATCGATGATGGCCTGCACATCAATCAGGGGCTCTTGCGCCTTGAAGCGGCCATCCGGTTTGTTGTAGGAGCCTTCGCCCAGACGCGCTTCCGAAAGACTGGCGTGAAGATTTTCGAAGTCCCAATAGAGCGCGACTGCTTTATTTTCTATGCTGTTGTTGCTGTTCAAAGTGTCGTCCTGGCGAGTGATGGTGACGTATGCTAATCGTTCTCCTTGCGCTTATCCCGCGCTCGTCCTTCGCCGCCTCGGATGTCATTCTCGTCCGCACTGCGGTGGCACTCAACGCAATCGTCAAACTTGCTGATGCCTTCCTCGATGTGCTTGCGGCGAATATTGGCAGTCGTGTGTTCATGGCAGCCGTAGCAGGTGTAGCTGCTGTAGTCGTTGCGCACATGGCAGGTGACGCAGCGGATGTTGTGATCGCCGTCCAGCACAAAATACTTGTCGTGGTCGAAGGTGGCCGGTGTCCACTTTTCCTGCGTGTGGCACTGGGCGCAGTTGCCGCTGATCTGCTGGTGCAGCGAGTCGGTGGGCGACTTGTGGCAGGCCTGGCATTCGTTGCGTGTTTCTTTTTTCAGCAAGGTGTGGTTGAAACGGCCTTGCACCACGAAGCGTTTCACGCCCGCATGGTCGCTGTGGCACGCCACGCAGTCCTCACTGATCAGCTTCTGGTGAAACGGAGTCGAGGTGAGCGGTTTGCTGATGGCGGCACCGGCGGTGGTGATGCGACCGATGTCAGCGGGCTTGTGACAACTCACGCATTTGGTGGAACTGGCGCCGGTAAAGGGCGCATGGCAGGCAAAGCAATCGCCCTCCAGTCGTTTGTGGCCAGGGATCAGCTTGCCGGGGCCTTCCATCAGGTTGGGGTAGACAAAGGCCAGCACCGCCAGCGCGAGCAGGTTGAGGAGCAGGATGATCTTGAGAAGTCGACTCATACCCAGCCCCAGAACAAAAAGATGCTGACGATGTGGCCCAGCGCCAGGACGGCAAAAACGATGAAGATCGGGATATGCACCTTGCGCCACTGGGCCATGGCGTCCAGGGTTACCGCATCCCAGAACACCGCTTGCTCGACCTCGGGCCTGGAGAGGCCGCGCAGCTGAAAATGCTCGCGCTCACTCTGCACATGGCGGCGCGAACGGTTCAGCAGCATCTTGCCGACCATGCCGCTCACCACATTTACACCCATGGCAACCGTGGCCAGCCAGGGCAGTATGGCGTTGAAGTGCACGCCGGCGTGAATCAGCACCATCAAGGAGCCGAGCCAGGCGCTGAACTCGTGCATTTTCAACAGGGTTTGCGGGTCGCCCATGGTGACGTACTTGCGCTTGCGCAGTGAATAGTAAAGAGAGCCCATGATCAGCAGCGTGCCCGGAATTCCCATGTAGCGGCCGACCCACACCAGATTGAGCCGATGCAGGACATAGTCGCCCGCCAGGGTCGCGGCGGCGAGCAGGCCCAACAGCAGGGTGAAGGGCAAAACATGCTGGCGCCAAAGCGAGATTTTCATTTACAACTCCAGGGTCACGCTGGTCTTGGGCGTGCAGACGCAAAGCAGGCAACTGCCCGGCTCAGGATCGTACTCCGGCAGCTGGCGGTAAGCCACCTCACCGGTGCGGATCGTCGCCTGACAACTGCCGCAGCCACCGGCACGGCAGCCGGAGTTGACCGCAATGCCATTTGCCTCGGCAAAATCAAGCAGGTTGCCGGCTGCCGGCTGCCATGGCAACTGCTTGCCCGACTTGGCGAAGGTCACAACGAGGGCGCTGTTCGTCCCATTCGTCACCCCGGCTGGCGCGGCCGCCAGCAAGGCTAGTGCCGATTTTTTACGCGGGATGGAGGCTGGGCCAAACGCTTCAAAGTGGATGCGCGCCTCCGGCACGCCCCAGTCTTCCAGCGCCGGCACCAGACTCTCCAGCATCGGTGTCGGTCCGCAAATGTAGAAGTGATAGGGCTTGAGCGGCAATTGCCGGCGCAACAGGTTCACATCGATCCGGCCCTGGTGCTGGTAGTCGTGCCCCGGAACATCATCGGCCTGGGGCTGGCTGAAGCAAACCTGCAAATGAAAGTTTGGATGTTGGGCGGCGAGGGTTTCCAGATGCGCTTGCATCACCAGTTCGTGGCCATGGCGTACGCCTAAGAACAGCCAGATTTCACGCCCGGGCTGCTCGGTCAGACACCAGTTCAGCATGCTCAGCATGGGCGTGATGCCGATGCCGCCACCGATCAGCACCACCGGCGCATCGCTGCGGTCGATATGGAAATGCCCGGTGGGAGCGCGAACCTGCAACAGGCTGCCCGCCGCCACATGGTCATGAAAGAAGTAGGAGGCGCGCCCTGGCGGAACCTGGCAGTTGTTGGGCGGCGGCGCACGCTTGATCGAGACCCGGTAACTATTGGGATGCGGCGCATCCGACAACGAGTAGCAGCGGAGGGTTGCTTCGGCACCGCCGGTCGCGGTCGGCAGGTCCAGGCGAAAGGTCAGAAACTGGCCCGGCAGAAATGGAGGCAGTGTTTGCCCATCTTCCGGCACGAGGTAAAACGAGCAGATCGACTGCGCCGCATCCTCCATGACGCGGCGCTCAACCCGGAAGTTGCGCAAGCCAGTCCATGCGGGCGTGACGGTCTCGGGCGCCGTTTGGGCGACATAGGGCTTCACCGGCATATCCAGCTCCGCCGCACTGGTGCGCAAGGCCAGATAGTCCTGCCAATGGCGCCAGAAGCCGACGCCCAGATAGATCGCCAGTTGCAACAGGATGCCTCCGGTAATCCAGAGCAGCAGATAGAGTGAAGTCATGTTGGCAAGGCGCGCGGGCGGTCGAAATACATTGAATCCCTGCGGGTCAAAGAGGATAAATTTACACCGCTATCCTTAGTTCATCCTTAACGCAGGTCAGAAGAGTGACAAGGCGTCAAGCCTTGTTGTTGGTATCAAATCAGCCGCTAGCCCTCGTTCCGTCTGCGTGAGTCGCTATTAAAAATATAGTGCATGACGCCAGCGGCTGGCGGTTGGTTCGCGGCATTGAAATTTGCAGGGTGGGCCGCTCCCGCGTGCCCGTCAGTGACTTTCATCAAATCTCGGCCCGGGCGGCACCTGAATAATCAGCTGGTCAGTGCGTTGTCACGGTCAAGCTGTTTGGGCCTTTTGACGTTGCGGGTTGAGCCTGCCATGGCCGGCGGCTGCGGCACATTAACTTTGACATGAGGAGCTGTCATGTACGCTGGAGATCACGACATGGAGCGGGCGGTGGCAGAACTGGCGGGGCTGCTTCCCGCGCCGTTGCGGCCGCTGGCGCGCGTGGTCTACAACTACCGCTGGTCCTGGACGGCTGATGGTGCCGCCATGTTCGAAACGATTGATCCGGAGCGCTGGGCGCGGACCGGACACAACCCCAGGCGCCTGCTGACCGAAACCCACCACTCGATGCTGGAGCGCGCCGCCGAAGACACGGGCTTCGTTGGCTGGGTCGAGCGGCTCGCGGCCGAACTTGCGGCAGACCGGGCGCGCGCCTCGCTGGACGGGCCGATCCGACCGGAGCACCCGGTGGCCTTCTTGTGTTGCGAGTTTGGGGTGCATGGCTCGTTGTCCATCTACGCGGGCGGCCTCGGCGTGCTCGCGGGCGACATGCTGAAAGAAGCCGCCGACCTCGCGCTGCCGATGGTGGGCGTCGGCCTGATGTACCGCACCGGCTACTTTCACCAGCGTATCGACCTCACCGGCTTCCAGCACGAGTACTGGCTCGATGTCGACCCCGAGCGGCTGCCGTGTGTGAAGGTCACTGGCGCCGATGAGCGGCCGGTCAGCGTCTCGGTGCCGATTGGTAACGAAAACGTGACGGCGCATGTGTGGCGGGTGGATGTGGGGCGCGTGCCGCTGTATCTGCTCGACACCGATCTGCCTGAGAACAGCCAGCTGGGCCGCTGGATCACCTCGCGGCTGTACGAGAGCAACCGTGCGATCCGGCTGGCCCAGTACGCGATGCTTGGCGTTGGCGGGGTGCGGGCCTTGCGTGCGCTGGGTTTGGCGCCTTGCGTCTACCACCTGAATGAAGGGCATCCGGCGCTGGGCGTGTTCGAACTGCTGGCGCAGGTGCAAGCTCAAACGCCGACCGGTCTGGAGACGGAGGCCGCCTGGCAACAGGTGCGTGATCAGGTGGTGTTCACGACCCATACGCCGGTGCCCGCCGGCAACGAAACCTATGAACGCAGCGAGGTGCTGGCGATGTTCGGCCGCATGGCCGATGTGCTCAGTGACCGCGAGCGCTTTCTGGCCATGGGGCGCATCGATCCCGGCAATCCGGCGCAGCCGACGGGGATGACGGCGCTGGCCTTGCGCACCAGTCGCCAGGCCAATGCCGTCAGCCAGCGGCACGGTCAGGTCGCGCGCGCCATGTGGCAGCCGCTGTTCCCGGGCCGTGCGGTGGAGGCGGTGCCGATTACCCACATCACCAACGGCGTGCATGTGCCCACCTGGCTGCAGGGTCCGATGCGCGAATTGCTCAACCGCCACCTCGGCGAAGGCTGGTTAAACCGGGCCGACCAGCCGGCCACCTGGGCCCCGGTGCGTGACATTCCGGCGTCGGAGTTGTGGGCGGCGCGTGGCGCGGCGCGCCGGCAGTTGGTGGACATGATCGCGCGGCGCGCCACCAGCGACCGGCTGAGTCGCAGCGAGCCGCTTGACTACGCCGTGGCCGGCGGTGGCTTCGATCCGGAGCGACTCACGATCGGCTTCGCCCGGCGTCTCGCCACCTACAAACGTCTGCACCTGGTGGCCCTTTTGCCGGAGCGGGCGCTGGCGCTGATCGGCGGCGCGCAGCCGGTGCAATTTGTCTTCGCCGGCAAAGCGCATCCCGATGACATTGCCGCGAAAGACGTGGTGCGCCAGGTGTTCGCCCTGAAGCGCTCGCCCGGTGTGGCCGGACGGGCGGCGTTTCTGGAAGACTACGACATTCCTCTGGCCGGACAACTCGTGGCCGGCTGCGATGTCTGGATCAATGTGCCACGGCCGCCGAACGAGGCGAGCGGCACCAGCGGTATGAAGTCCTGCCTGGGCGGTGGCCTGCAACTGTCGGTGCTGGATGGTTGGTGGGCCGAGGCCTATGACGGCACCAACGGCTGGGCCATCAACGGCGATGTGGACGCCGACACGCCGGTGCAGGACCAGCGCGATGCGCGCGCCCTGTTCGACCTGCTGGAGCACGAGGTACTGCCGATGTTCCACGAGCGCGATCTTGGGGGGGTGCCGCAGCGCTGGGTGGCGATGATGCGGCGCAGCCTGCTGACCAATGGCCCGCGCTTCTCGGCGACACGAATGCTGCGCGACTACGTCGATCGGCTGTATCGGCGTGATTGAGGCATTAAATTAGCCTCTAGCCCTCATTGAATAAGGGTTGATAGCTATTTAAAACAGAGCAAAAAAACGTTCAGCCGACCGCGTTACTTGCGTGCCTGCCACGCGCCAAAGCCACCATGCAGGAGGCGCACGTTCTCGAATCCGTCCATGCGCAAAGCCATGGCGACCTGGCCTGAGAATGAGCCGGTGTTGCAGTAGAGCAGGATGGTTTTGTCCTTGGGCAGCTTGGCGCGTTCGCTGAAGACCTTGCGCCACTCGATGTTGACCGCGCCGGGGATGTGCTCCTTGGCATATTGCCCGGCATCGCGCACATCCAGCAGGTAAAACCGTTTCCAGTCCTCGGCCGGAATCTGCTCGGCCATGATGGTGCCGCTGTTGTAGTCCGCAAAATCGAAGTACGCCGCCACCGCCTCGGTGGTGGCCTTGTCCATCTGGGCCTGGGCGGCCATGGGGGTGAGGGCGGATGCGGCGACCAAAGCGGCGGCGAACGCGACGCCGCGGGAGGCGCGGATAAAGCAAGTGAATTTCATGGGTTGTCTCCTGTCAAGTGGTTATTTAATTTGAGTGCGCCGGGTTGAGGCGCGGGTGGGTTTCCTCACCCCAGTGGTAGAGCACGGCGCCGGACAGCAGCATGGCCAGCGCCACGAACCAGAAGGCGCTCTCGATGCGCCCACCCAGCGCGGCGGCGGCGCCCAGGCCCAGCGCGCCGATGCCATAGCCGAGGTCGCGCCAGAAGCGGTAGATGCCGATCGCGGACGCCCGCCAGCTTGGGTGCGCAATATCGGCGACGGCCGCGCTCAGGTTGGGGTACAGCATCGCCATGCCCAAGCCGGCAATGGCGGCGGACAGGCTCCACCAAGCGGCACCAGATCCGAATGGCATCAAGGCCACGCCGGCGCCGCAAATCCACATGCCCCAGGCGTTCAGCAGGTGCCGGCCGACCCGGTCGGACAGTCGCCCGGTAAAGAACTGGGCGCCACCCCAGGTGAAGCCGTACACGCCCACAATCCAGCCGATGCCGGGCAGGCCGACGCCCTGCTGGTGCAAATAGACCGGCCAGAACACCCAGACCAGCGCGTCCACAAACTTCTCCACCAGACCGGCCTGGCACAGCGCCGCCATGCGGCGGTCGCGCCAGCTCATGAGGGCAAACATCTCGCCGGTGCTGGGCTGCGCGCTGACGTTGGCCGGGTAGCGCGGACGATAGGCCTGGGCCGCCGGGTTGGCCGCATGGCGCTTGACTTCGGCATGGGCCCACGGCAGCGTCTCTTTCACGGCCAGCCAGACCAGCAGCGTCGCCAATCCGATCACGGCGCTGCCAAACCACAGCAGGCCAGCGCGCGGACCCAGCAGGGAGGCGGCATAGCCCGTGATGACACCCGCGATCGCCACGCCCAAATAGCCAGAAAACTCGTTCAGCCCAATCACCAGGCCACGTTGATCAGGTCGGGTGAGATCGAGCTTGGCGGTCTGCGTCATCGACCAGGTCAGGCCCTGGTTCACGCCCAGCAGAACGGTCGCCAGCACGATCCAGCTCCACGAGCTGGCGAAGTAGATCAGAGCCGGAACCGGCAGCGCCACCAGCCAGCCCAGCAGCAGCACCCGCCGGCGGCCGAGGCGCTCGGCCAGCCGACCGGCGACGAAGTTCATGCTGCCCTTCACGAACCCGAAGGCCACGACAAAGGCCACCAGCAGCATGAAGGAGCCCCGGGGGACGCCAAACTCGGTCTCCGCCAAGGCCGGCACCACGGTGCGCATCATGCCAAGGGTCATGCCGACCAACAGCACTTGCAATAAGTGCTGCAGGACCTGGCGCAGGTTGACGCGAATGCCGTAGTCCATCGGTCGCGCCTTCACGCGTGCGCGAGAGCAGGGACGCCGCCGCGCAGATTGGCCTCGACCATGCGCGCCATGTCTTCGGGCGGCGGCGCGATATCGGCGGTCAACGTTTCGACAAAGGCCGCGCGCGACATCGACAGCATCGGGTTGAAACGTTTCTCAAAACCGAGGGTGGACGCCGGCTTGCCGGACAGGCCGACGCCGCAGGCACTGCCGGCCTGGTGACCGGGGTAAATTTCAAGCTCCGCCGGCAAGGTCAATAGCTTGCTGTGCAGCGTGTCGTGGAGCTGTGCTGCCATTTCGCGCTCGCGTCCCGCCAGGTCGGGCCGCCCGACGGCGCCGACAAACAGGGTGTCGCCGGTGAGGACAAACCACGGCTCGTCGCCGCGCCGCAGATCGCGCACCAGCAGGCAGACGCTGTCGGGCGTGTGGCCTGGCGTGTGCAGCACATCGACCACCACGTTGCCCGCCATCAGGCGCTGGCCATCGCGCAAGGCGGCGAAGTCAAACGACACGCGCCCGCGGTTGCTCTCGTGCAGGCCATACGATGCGCCGACCCGGCGCGCCAACTCGGGCCCGCCCGAGTAATGATCCGCGTGCACATGGGTGTCGATGACCTGGGTGATCACGGCACCGGCGTTGTCGGCTTGCTGGATGAACCAGTCCTCGTCGCCCGCGACCACATCGACGGCAAAGGCTTGCGCCAGGCTGGCACAACCGAACAAGTAGGACAGCGTCGCGTTGTCGGCGGCGCGTTGTTTGAAAAACATGGTGGTCTCCTGGCGTTTATGTTTCGAGCGGCAGCCCATGGGCGCGCCACTCCGCCACGCCATCGGTCAAGTGGAAGGCGCGGTAGCCTTTTTTTTGCAGCAGCTCGACCGCATCCTTGGCCATCAGACAGAAGGGGCCGCGGCAATAGGCGACCACCGGCGTGTCTTTGGGCAACTCGGCCAGTCTTTGTTTGAGCTCGTCCAGCGGCAGCGAGCGGGCGTGCGGCAGGTGGGCGCTGGCGTACTCGTCCAGCGGGCGAACATCCAGCACCAGAACTTCCCCCGCCTGGGCTTTTCTGAGAATGCTGTCCCGGTCCAGGCTTTCGAGATCGTCGCCATGCGCCACGATGGACGCCAGCGCAAGCTGCAGTTCCACCAGGCGTTCCTCGGCCTCGGCGCGCAAGCTCACCCACAGGTTGGCCACGCTGTTGCTCGCCAGCCGGTACAGGACGTACTTGCCGTCTTTGCGGGTTTCGACCAGCCGCGCCAGCCGCAACTCCTTGAGGTGGGCGCTGGCGAGCTTGACGCTGATCTCGGCCTGGGCGGCCAGGATCTCGACCGTCTTTTCCCCCTGGCACAAAAGCTCAATGAGTTCCAGCCGTTTCGGACTGGCCATGGCTTTCCCGATGCGGGCAACTTGTTCGTACAAATGGTTCTTGATGGCTCTCATGCCGACATTCTAATGAATGTTGGAATGTTTGCAAGCCACGTACACTGCGGCTCCGCAATGGTTTGCGCAGAAAGAGGTTGGTACATGAAGTTGAAAATGGCAAAAAATTCCCTGTTTGCAGTGCTGTTGCGTTCGCCGTGGTGGATCAGCATCGGGCTGGTGGCGGCCATTGCGCTGGCCGCGCGCGCCTTGTTGCCGGCACCGTATGTCGTGTTTGGCGTGATCGGTGGGTTTCCCTTTTTGGTCATCGGCCTCATGGTGGCTTGGCGCCAACTGCGCGCGCCCAGTCCGGTCCGGCTGGCCGAGGCGCTGCAGGCGGCGGGCACCATGGCATGGCGCGATTTTTCCAGTGCGGTCGAACAGGGCTTTGCGCGTCAGGGTTACGCCGTGACGCGCCTGAACAGTCCGGCGGCGGAGTTTCAGCTGGACAAGGCCGGCCATAGCACGCTGGTGAGTTGCAAGCGCTGGAAAGCGGCGAGCCATGGGCTGGAGCCGCTGCGCGATCTGGTCGCGGCCCAAGCCGCGCAAGGCGCACAGCACAGCATCTACCTCAGCCTGGGATCGGTGACCGACAATGCCCGCCGTTTTGCGCAGACCCAGGGCATCGTGTTGCTGTCCGAGAACGAGTTGGCGCAGCTTATTGTTGATTAAAACAGGCTGTAGCCCCCGTGCAATATGCGCAAGTAGCTATTAAAAGCAGAGCGGATTAAGCTCTTTGGCGGACTGCTTGACGCCAGTGCCGGGTGACCCCAAGTGACGCCACCGGCTTGCGTGGGCCGGCGTTTGGTAGCAGACTGATACCTCGTGAATTTATCCACGGAGGTTGTATGTCCAGTTTGAGTCCCGAACAAATCAAGGCCGCCACCCGGCAAGCTTGGGAAAAATCAGCCGACGGCTGGAACCGTCAAACCCCGCAGATCCATGCCTGGCTGGCGCCAGCCACCGTCGCCATGCTGGACGGCGCCCACATCAGCGCCGGCATGCGCGTGCTCGACATCGCGGCTGGCGCGGGTGACCAGACGCTGGACATCGCCCGGCGGGTAGGGCCGGGCGGCTCGGTGCTGGCAACGGATATTTCCGAAAGCATCCTGCAGTTTGCGCAAGAGAACGCGCAGCGTGCCGGCTTGGCCAATGTCGAGATCCGCGTAGACGATGCCGAGCATTTGAGCGTGGAAGCCGCAAGCTTTGATGCGGTGGTGTGTCGGCTTGGCCTCATGTTCTGCCCCGAGCCCTTGCTGGCGCTGCGCCAAGCCTACCGCGCTGTGAAGCCGGGTGGGCACGTTGCCGTGCTGGTGTTTTCCGAGCCGCAACACAATCCCTGCATCGGCATCCTGATGTCCACCGCGCTTGAGCATGCGGGGCTGCCGCCGCGTGATCCGTTTCAGCCCGGCAGCTTGCTGAGCCTGGGCAAGCCGGGACTGCTGGAGGCCTTGTTCCGCGAGGCGGGCTTTACCGACGTGACGACGTCGCGCCTCGACGCGCCGTTTCGGCTGCTGTCGGCCGAGGATTACCTGCGCTTCGTGCGCACGTCGGCGTCCCCGATCATGCAGTTGCTGGGCCAGCTTGATGCGGCCGCCCAAGCGGCGGCGTGGGCGGCGATGAAGGACAAGCTGCAGGCCTTTCAGTCACCGAGCGGTTGGGCAGGACCGAATGAGCTGCTGCTGACCCACGGCGCGCGGCCGGCGCAGTGATCCGTTTCTTTTACAGCCAGCGAAACGCGAGCACTGCCACCAGGGTGGGAGGCAGGGCGGCCATCAGCAGTCCGAGCGGGTGAATGGTGCTGTCTTCAAAGCTGCCGCGCAGGATGGACACCCCGGCCGGATTGGGCGCATTGGCGATCACGGTCAAGCCACCGCCCGTGACGGCCCCGGCGACCAGCGCCACCTTGAATTCCTCGCTCAAGCCGTCGACCAGCGAGCCGAGGTAGGTGAGGGCGGCGTTGTCGGTGATGGCAGTCAGCGCGGTGGCGCCGAAGAACACCGCGGTCGAGTCCATGCCCATCAAAATCGGCTCCAGCCACCACTGCTGCAGGCCACCCAGCACCACCAACCCGGCCAGGAAGAACGCCACCAGCAGCGCCTCGCGCAAGATCAGCGGGTTTTGGTATCGCTCGTAAGCGGCGGCAAAGCCCAGGAAAAACAGAAACAGGCCCATGAACACGGCCGGGTGGTGCGCGAACACCACCACGCCCAACAGAAACATCAGGTGCACCAGCACCACAGAAAAGGGAACCGACGGAGCATCATTCGTGCCGCCTGGCTGGCCGACCGATCCCAGTTCACGCCGGAACAGCAACATCGCCACCCCTGCGTTGATGACGACGGCGATCGCCGCCTTCCAGCCGAAGTTGGCCATCATGAACCAGATATCCCAGTTCCATTTGGCCGCCACCATCAGCACCGGCGGCGCCGCAAACGGGGTGAGCGTGCCACCGATGGAGATGTTCACGAACAGCACGCCGATGGTGGCGTATTTCAGCTTGTTGGACACCGGCCCGGCAAACAGCGTGTCGCGCAGCATCAACGCCGCCAGCGTCATGGCGGCGGGTTCCGTGATGAAGGAGCCCAGCAGCGGCACAAACGCCAGCATCAAAAAATACATCGCCATGCCACGGTTCAAGGGCAGGACGCGGGCCATGCCCCGCACCGCCGAGGCCGCGAACTGCAGAATCGGGCGGGTGCCGGCAATGACCATGATGGCAAAAACGAACATCGGCTCGGTGAAGTTGCGCGTATCAAGGTAGGCCGTGGCCTCCTGTTTGCCGCTCACCGCGAACATGAACAGCATCAGAATCATGGCCCAAAAGCCGAATACCACCTCCACTTCGCCCAGCAGATGCCACAGGCCGGCATGGCGCGGCCGGCTGTGTGCCAGGCCCTCAAAGAACTTGGTCGAGAACGTGTGGATCACCGCCATGGCAAACAGCAGCGCACCAATCAGTTGGATGAGTGTTGGATTAGGCATGGGTTAAATTTTAGAAGGCCTGGTCCCAGCGAACTGACAACCGGATCGCAGCGTTGATCAAGCCCACCATGCTGTAGGTCTGTACGAAGTTGCCCCAGTGTTCGCCGTTGTGCAGATTGATGTGCTCCGCCAGCAAGCCGTGGCGATTGCGAGACGCCAACAGTTTCTCAAACAGTTCACGCGCCTCCTTGTGCCGATTCAGCGCGGCCAAGGCGTTGACATACCAAAACGTGCAGACCAGAAAGGCGTTCTCTGGTTCGCCGAAGTCGTCTTTTTCCACGTAGCGGAAAATAAAGTCGCCCCGGCGCAAATCCTTCTCCACGGCATTGACTGTGCTGGCAAAGCGGGGGTCGCTCGCATCCAGAAACCCGATCTCGGCCAGCAGCAGCAGGCTCGCATCCATCGCGTTGCCTTCAAAGGTGGAGACGAAGGCGTTGCGCTCTGCGTTCCAGGCGCGCTGGCAAATGGTGGCGTGAATCTGCTGCGCTTGTTCCAGCCAGTAAGCGGCGCGCTCGGCCAGTCCGAGTTGCCGGGCGATCTTGGCCAAGCGGTCGCAGGCGACCCAGCACATCACGGAAGAGAAGGTATGCACGCGTGCACTGCCGCGCAACTCCCACAGACCGGCGTCCGGCTGGTCATGGCAGCGCCTGGCTTGCTCGCCCAGCGCCTCCAGGCGCCGGAACAGGGCTTCATCACCGCGCCGGGTCAGGCGCTGGTCAAAGAAAATGTGGGCGGCGGCGAGGATCGCGGAGCCATAGACATCGTGCTGTACCTGGCTGTAGGCCTGGTTGCCAATGCGCACCGGCCCCATGCCGCGATAGCCCGCCAGTGCCGGGACTTCCTGCTCAATCAGTTCCGCCCGGCCATCGATGCCGTAGACCGGTTGCAGCGGACCGCCATCGGCATCGGCGGCAATGTTGACGATGTAGGCGAGGTAGCGCTCCATGGTGCGGGTGGCGCCCAGGCGGTTCAGGGCGTTGACGACAAAATAACTGTCGCGCAACCAGCAAAAACGATAGTCCCAGTTGCGGCTGCTGCCGGCCGCCTCGGGGATGGAGGTGGTCATGGCGGCGATGATGGCGCCGGTGTCATCAAAGGCGTTCAGCTTGAGCGTGATGGCGGCGCGAATGACGGCCTCCTGCCACTCAAAAGGAATGCCGAGATTGCGCACCCACTCGCGCCAATACTGCGTGGTTTCTTCAAGAAAACGGCGGCCGACTTCGCCGGTGGCCTCGTGCACGGTTTCGTCCGGGCCCAGCAGCAGGGTGACGGTGTCTTCCAGAAAAAAAGCTGTTTCCTGCATGATCGCGGTGAGCGAGGCATCGGTGGTGAGGCGCAGGGTGAGGGCTGGCGCCATGTAGCGGATGTGGTTACTGCCCCAGGTCATCACCGGGCGCGCCGCGCCGTTGTCGCAGGCCGGGCGCAGGCGCAATGTCAAGCGCGGACTGCCGCTCAGCCGGCGGATGCGGCGCACCAGCATCATGGGTCGAAACATCCGGCCATGCTGGCCGAAACGGGGCGCAAAGTCCGTCACTTCGATTGAGCCGCCCTGGCGGTCGTACAGCCGCGTCACCAGAATGGCCGTGTTCTCCAGGTAGTGCTGCTCGGTGCGTTCGCAATCCGCGAGCTCGACGGCGAAAAAACCGTAATCGTCGGACTCCTTGAGCAGGGTGCAGAACACCGGGTCGCCATCAAAGCGGGGAAAGCAGCCCCAGGTGATGTTGGCCCGCGCATCAATCAAGGCGCCCACCGTGCAATTGCCAATCAAGGCGAGATCAAGAGTTTTCATGCCGTTCCTTTCAGGGCTTCGCCCAGCCAGTGATGTACCGCTGCCACGTCGGGCAGCCGAAAACGCGCGCAACTGACGCCTTTGCCGACCTTGATCGAAATCCCGTCCAGCTTGTTGACCTCGGCGAAACCGTGCTCGTCATTCAGATCGTCACCGATGAAAACCGGTCGCCGGTCCTTGAAGGGGGCCTCGGCCAGGTACTCGGCCACCGCCGTGCCCTTGTCGATGCCGGCCGGTTTGATCTCGACCACGTACTTGCCGCGTTGCAGCTCCAGCCCTTGCTCCGGTGCATTGGCGAAGCGGCCCATGAACCGATGTACATAGCCGGCAAGCCGGGGGGCCAGCCGATAGTGCAGTGCCAGCGTCAGCCCCTTGTCTTCCAGCAACAGGCCGGGATGGCGCGCCAGCACCGGCGCCAGCGCTTCCTTGATGGCGCTCTTGGTGGCGGGTGGGGCGGCGTGAATCCACAGGCGCCCGCTGCTGTCGCGCCGCTCCAGCCCGTGCAGTCCGGCCAGCGGCAACTGCGGCAGCTTGATGCGGCTTTGCAGATCGGCAATCATGCGGCCGCTGACCAGGGCCATGGCACCACCACTGGCCCGATGCAGATTCTCAATCAGGTCCAGCAGCGTCTGGTCCACCAGCACGGCCTCCGGCGTGTCGGCGATGTTGATCAAGGTGCCATCAACATCGAGAAAATAAGCCCAGTTCAGGCTGGGTGCGGGAGGACGACCGGGACGCGTTATTTTCATAAGTTAGAGGTTCCTGGTTTGTCATTGAGCCGACTGCGCCGGCGCATAGCGGCCGCATCCAGCAGCATGCGGCCTGCCCAGCGGAAGACGTTGAACTCAGCCACCAGGCCGCGCATCAAGCGCATGCGGTCGCGTTGTTCGTTGGCTGACATCGTCAGCGCCAGGTGCAGCGCGGCCGCACACTGGTCGGAATCGTAGGGGTTGACGATCAAGGCCTCCGGCAATTCCCGGGCGGCCCCAGTGAACTCGGAGAGGATGAGGACGCCGCGCTCATCGTCGCGGGCGCCGACAAACTCCTTGGCCACCAGGTTCATGCCATCGTGCAAGCTGCTGACAAAGCAGAGATCGGCGGCACGGAAATACTCGTAAACCTCCTGCGGCTCATGGTGTTCAACCTTGAGCACAATCGGTGGCGGTCCCTGGCGCCCAAAGCGGGCATTGATGCGCGCGGCCATGGCCCGGACCTGCACCTCGTGATGCTGGTATTCGTCGATGCCCGAGCGCGTCGGGGCCGCGATCTGGATGAACGTGAAGCGACCGATCCAGTCCGGATTCAACTCCAGCAGACGCTCGATCGCCCGAAAGCGTTCCACGATGCCTTTGGTGTAATCCAGCCGATCAACGCCGATGCCGATTTTGTGTTCCTGCGGCAGGTCGTTTATCTGGCGGATATTGCTGCGGCACTCCGGCACCGGTTTTTGCATCATCTCCGCGTCTGGCGGCCAGGCGATCGAAATCGGATACCGACGCACCGCGGTGGACTTGCCGCCAAAGGAGACATTGAAGGATTCCCGGTCCACCCGGGCCTCCAGAAAGCGGTCCACCGTATCGACGAAGTTGTTGCAATGGAACTGGGTGTGAAAGCCCAGAATGCTGCTGCCGAGCAGCCCCGCCAACACCTCTTCGCGCCAGGGACAGATGGCAAAGGACTCCGGGTTGGGCCATGGGATGTGCCAGAACGTGATGATGGTGGCGTTTGGCAGTTCTTCGCGAATCATCTGCGGCAACAGTGCCAGGTGATAGTCCTGCACCAGCACGATCGGGTCTTTTGTTTTGGACTCGCTCACCACCGCCTTGGCAAACTTGCGGTTGACCGCCACGTACTGGGCCCAGTCGCTGGAGCGGAAGGTGGGGCGCACATGGGCGATGTGGCACAGCGGCCAGAGCCCCTCGTTGGCAAAACCATAGTAGTAGCCGGCTTCTTCCTCGGCAGTCAGCCAGACCCGGCGCAATTGGTAGGCCGGCTTGTCGGGTGGCACGGCGACACAGTCGTTTTTGTCGACGACATCGTGGTCGGCCGAGCCGCTGCCGTGGGCGATCCAGGTGCCGGAGCAGGCGCGCATGATCGGCTCCAGTGCCGTCACCAGCCCGCTGGCCGGCCGCTGAACTTCGATCCGTTCGCCACGGCGTTGGTGGCTGTAGGGCTCGCGGTTGGACACGACGATCACGTCCTCGCCACTGAGTTCGCCACGCAGGATGGTGCGCAGGGCCTCGGGCGTCCAAGTGACCTGGCTCTCATCCCGGGCCCGCGTCTCCGACTCCAGTTCGTGAATCAGTCGCTGCAGGTCGCGGGCAATGGGCTTGAACCCGGGCGGACTGGGCGGTTGTTGTTTTTCTTCTTGCTCCGGTTTCCGCAGGATGCCCTCGCCACGCAGCAAGGAGCGCATGCCCGCCATCCAGCCGCGCCACGAGAGTTGGGCGATGATCACCGTGATCAGCGAAACCACGGCCCCCAGCGCCATAAA
This sequence comes from Rhodoferax sp., assembly GCF_012927445.1. Lineage (GTDB taxonomy): Bacteria > Pseudomonadota > Gammaproteobacteria > Burkholderiales > Burkholderiaceae_C > Rhodoferax. The sequence continues at coordinate 126,408 of NZ_JABBPD010000004.1, read as the reverse complement.
GACGTAGAACAGGTAGCGTTTGGTTTCCTCGCTGCGGCGGGTGACGAAGCTCATGTCATGCACCACGATGAGCCGGCCGGTGGCGGTTATCTCGCTGGTCATCGGCTTGATGGAGACGTGCAAGGGTCCGAGGGCGCTTGGCAGCAGGTGGTTAGCGGCGCCTTCCCAGCGGTACAGATTGGCACAACTGATCTCGGCCGGAAACGAGCGGCTGGCCAGGACGGCGCCGGTTGGGTCGGCACAGTAGCCGACCGCATAGAGGCGCTCGTTTTCAGCAATGCGGTTGAAAAAGTCCTTGGTCTTGGCTTTGCGGCCGGCCAGGAGTTGTTCTTGCAGCGGTTCCTGGATGGTGCTGGAGATCAGCGTGGAGCGGATTTCGATATCCCGAATAAACCAGCCCAGCGTCAACTTGTCGACCAGCGGTGCGACCGCGTAGGCAATGCCCGCCAGAACCAGTAACAGGGGTAAAACGAAGCGTAATGAGAGTCTCATACAGTAACCTTTCGAGACCAGTTGACCTCAAGAATGGAACAAGATTGTGGACAAAGATGTCTCTGTTCACAACCGACCGACGAAACAAGGCTCGTTTTTAAAGTTTCAATAGCCAGGAAAATGCGTGCAACAAACTGCCTCAAAGTTCGGCCAATGGAATACCGCCGGCCTGTTCATCGGCCTTCAATAACTGGATCAATCGGCCCAGATCCTGATCCAGTCGCAGCAGGGTTTCTGGTGGCAGCCGGTCGAGCGCTACCGGCAAAACACCTTCAAACGGACCGGGTGCTTTTTTCAGCAACGCCAGCCCGCTTGGCAAAATGTGAAGCTGCACATTGCGCCGGTCCGCAACGGATTTCGTCATGCTGATCATGTCTTTGCGCAGCAGCGTCTTGACGAGGTTGCTGGCAGTGGACTGATGGATGTCCATGCTTTTCGCCAATCCGCCGACGCCAATGCCGGGGTTGTCCCGGAGCACGCTCAGGGCCCAGACCTGCGCCCCGCCCAAACCAACCTGTTTTTCGACTTGCTGGAAATGACTGCGTACGGCGTTGAAGACGACACGAAAGCGGCGCAGAACCTGGGCCGTGCTTTTCGGATCGTTATTGTTTTCTGGTTTTGCTGGCATGAGGGGATCGTCAGTTAGGTCAAGGCGAGGGATGGATGCGGCGGGGTCGTTCATGCCTCGTTGATTTGGCTGCGCAATTTTTTCATGAGCAGATCATCAAAGGTATAGAAGCCATTGGGCGCAGTGGCCAACTCACCCAAGGCAAAAGCCGCCCCGGTGCCAAAGGCTTCACGTTTGATCGTGTTGTGAATCAGGCGAACGGTCTGAAACGGAAAGCCAAAAATAACTTCGTGATGGCCGACGATGCCGCCCAGCCGCAGCGACGTGATTCGCTCATCATCCACGTCCAGACTTTCTGCAATTTTGCGCGCGGTGCCAGAGATTTCCGGCTTTTCCCGGAAATGCTGTTCCAGAATTTCCACATCGGCAAACGGGGCGATGCTGCGCAGCAGCTTGGACGCCATAATCAAAAAATTGATGCCGAGGGTGATGTTGGGTGAACACAAGACCCGCGTGTCCTCGCCCAGGCTGCGCACATAGTCAAGCTCTTCCGCGTTGTAAGCCGAAATGGCACTGACCAGCATCAACTTGCGCTTGCGAACTTCTTCGCCATACAAAAAGACCGCGTCAGGGCTGGAGAAATCAACCAGCGCATCGACCGGGTGGGCGTCCAGCCATTCAGGCAACACCACGCTGTCGAGGCCGATGATGGGGATGCTGGTTTCAGGCACGGTTTCCGTGTCGGAATGTTTTGTGCGGCGTGCCACCCAGCACAGTTCATAGCGGGGGTCGTTGCGCAGCACTTCGGCCACGGCCTGGCCGGCTTTGCCGTAACCCATAAGACCTACTTTGATCATGACTGTCTCCTTGATTTATTTGCTTTTTCACGCATCTGCGCTGGTGATTGCATTTGTTGCAATGTAACACACTACATTTGCTGCAATGTATTATGATCGCCTGATTGGCACAGTTTTTGCACCCAAACCTCTTTATCACGAAAGTGCCTCATGAGCCCGCACCCCTCTGTTTTTTCGGCGATCCGGCAAGAACTGTATGACTGGCGTCTGTGGACGGGGCGCGGCATCGTGCTTGCGTTTGCCGCCGTGGCCGGCTTGACGGTGGTGGCGTTCACCTGGATGACAGATCATGCCATGGCGTATTTTTTTACGTTTGAGAAAAATTTCTGGTGGGGGCCGCTGCTCTGGACGCCGGCTTCCACCGCCGCCATCGTCTGGCTCACGCGGCGTTATGCGCCGGGGGCGGCCGGGTCGGGGATTCCACAGGTCATGGCCGCGTTGACGCCGGAAGTGTCCAAAACTTCCCGCAACCTGTTTGTCTCCCTCCGGCTGACGGTGGCCAAAATGTTGCTGGCCACCTGGGGTTTGCTGGCCGGTTTGTCCCTGGGGCGCGAGGGCCCGTCGGTACAGATTGCGGCCGGCGTCATGAACCATGCCCGCCGCTGGCTGCCCTCCAAGTCCCAAGTGTCCGAAAACGGCTTGCTGGTGGCCGGTGGTGCAGCGGGTATTGCGGCCGCTTTCAATACGCCCTTGGGCGGGGTGATGTTTGCCATCGAAGAGTTGTCACGCAAGCCCGAACAGCGCAGCAATGGCCTGGTGGTGGCGGCCATTGTGCTGGGCGGCCTGATGGCCGTCTCAATTTATGGCAATGCCACCTACTTTGGCGTGATCCGGATTCAGAACCTCAGCACGGCGCTGCTGCTGCCCGGTTTGCTGGTGGCCGTTTGCAGCGGTGTGGCCGGCGGTTTGTTTGCCCGCTTGATGGTGGTGTCGCTGGCGGGCCGGTCTTTTGACTGGTTCAGCCGCCTGCGCCAGAAGTCGCCCATCTGGTTTGCGGCTGCTTGCGGCTTGGCGGTGGCGATTCTGGGTGTGGTGAGCCATGGCGATATTTACGGCAGTGGTTATGGTTATTCGCGGGCCATGCTGGAAGGCAACGGCGAATCTTCTCCGTTGTATGTGTTGTTGAAGTTTGTGGCCACCTGGATTACCGCGTGGTCCGGGGTGCCCGGCGGGCTGTTTGCCCCGGCGCTGGCCATTGGCGGCGCTTTGGGCAATGACATCGCCCACCTGACCGCCTATGCCAATGCCCCGACACTGATTGCCTTGGGCATGGCCGGCTTCCTGGCGGCGGTGACCCAGGCCCCCTTGACCGCTTTCATCATCGTGATGGAAATGGTGGACGGTCATGCGCTGGTACTCAGCCTGATGGCCAGCGCGCTGGTGGCCAGCGGCGTCTCGCGCCTGATCAGTGCCCCTCTTTACACGGCGCTGGCGGAATTGCAATTACAGCGTTTGCCGGCAACGCCGCCCGACACAAAAAAGGAGCCCCGAAGGGCTCCAAGCTCGTAGTGTTGAACTTGTGGCTGAAGCAAGAACAACAAGCCAATGGTATGGGGCCCAACACCCTGAATGTCTCAGTAGTTTCCCTTGGCCGTCAGCGGGTAAGCGTTTCGGTAAATTTTATATAAAACTAGCCGCTAGCCCACGATCTGCCTGTGTACTTAGCTATTAAATTAGTAGCTAATTACGCGCCGACTGGTTTCGACGAGAGTCCTGAGTTCGCCCTCCGTATCGAGGGTCCCGAGACGCAGTCAAGCCTTTGACCGCAGATCAACCGGCCGATCTTTGGGCACCAGATTCTTCAATTTCGCCAGCAGGTCGTCGCGCAGGTCATGCAGTTCGCCCAGTCTTTTCAGGGCCTCCGGGTTGCGGCCCTGGGCCTGTAACTGCAGCAGTTCAGCGGCCAGTGCATGCACTTGTTGGTGCAAGGGTTCAACGGTCTGGAAGACGGGCTGCGCCTGATGGCGGGCCAGGCCTTGGGCATCCAGCCACTTGCCGAAGCGGCACTGGTGGAGGTTCAGTGGCGGGGGGGCTTCACGTTCGCCCCTGAGGCACGCTCCGATATCCAGAATCCAGGCGCGGTGCTCGGCGCTGGCAAACAGCAACGGTAAATCGTCGCGGCTGACCGCCGGCAAATCAAGCCAGGCCGGGTCCGGCCGCCAGGCGATCGACCAGGCCGGCAGTTCATCCGCCGGCATGGGCCGGGCAATGCCGTAACCCTGGGCCAGTTCGCAACCGAGTTGCAGCAGCATCGCGCCGTGTTCCACGGTCTCCACCCCTTCGGCAATGACCTGACGGCGAAAGGCGTTGGCCAGGCCAATGACGCCTTCCAGAATGGCCAGGTCATCCGGGTCGTCCAGCATGTCGCGCACAAAGCTCTGGTCGATCTTGAGCAGGGTCACCGGCAGACGCTTCAGATAGGTCAGTGAAGAATAGCCCGTACCAAAGTCGTCCAATGCAAAGGTGACCCCGATTTCCCGGCAGGCCTGAATAACTTGGGATACGTGCATCAGATCTTCCAGTGCGCTCGTTTCCAGCACCTCCAGTTCGAGGTCAGCCGGGCGGACGTTGGGATGCGCCGCCAGAATCTGATTCAGACGCTCGACGAAGTCCGACTGCTGCAACTGGTGGGCGCCGATGTTGACGCTGACCGGAATGGCCAGGCCGTCGGCCTGCCAGCGCTCGATCTGGGTCAGGGCGCTATGAATGACCCACTCGCCGATGTCGATGGCCAGCGGATGATCCTCGATCACCGGCAAAAACACGGCCGGGGCCAGCAGGCCTTTTTCCGGGTGTTGCCAGCGAATCAGGGCTTCAGCGCCGATGACGGTGCCCTTGCGCATGTTCACCTTGGGCTGGTAATACAGCACGAATTCGTTCTCGCTCAGGGCCTTGCGAATGCGTTCCACACTTTCGTGGTGGCCGCGCACGCTGCGGTCCTGTTCGGCGTCAAAGACGTGGTAGCGGTTTTTGCCCGCCTGCTTGGCCTGGTACATGGCCTGGTCGGCCTGGCGCAGCAATTGATCGGCATCCACGTCGTTCGTCTGCGGGTAGAAGGTCACGCCCAGACTGGCCGACACTTGCAACACGTCGTTTCCAAAATTCACCGGCTGTGCGGCGGCGGCGAGCAGGCGGTTGAACATGGGCACGCTGGCGGCAACATCCGGCAGGTCGAGCAGCACGGCCACAAACTCGTCACCACCGATGCGGGCGAGGGTGTCGACTTCGCGCAGGGCCTGCTTCATGCGGGCGGCCAAGGCGATCAGCAACTGGTCGCCGGCCTCGTGCCCATGACGGTCATTGATGGACTTGAAGCCATCCAGGTCCAGGTAGGCGACTGCCAGCAACTGCCCACGCCGCTGCGTCTGCGCAATGGCCTGGTGCAGGCGGTCCGCCAGCAGCACGCGGTTGGGCAGGCTGGTCAGCGAGTCGTAGTGGGCGATGTGCTCCAGCTGGTTTTGATGCGACTTGAGCGCGGAGATGTCGGAGAACAGGGACAGGTAGTGCTGCGGGTTGCCCAGGGCATCGCGCACGGTGCTGATGGTTTGCATCTCGGCATAGACTTCGCCGTACCAGTGGCCTTTGGCCTGCAGATCGCGCCACAGGTGGGTGTAAAACTCCTTGCCCTGGCGGCCAGAGCTCAAGAGGCGCGGGTTCTTGCCCATGACTTCATCCCGGTGGTAGCCGGTGATGCGGGTGAAGGCGTCGTTGACGTCGATGATGGTGCCGTCGGCGGCGGTGATCATGATGCCTTCGCGCGAGTAGGAGAAGACGCTGGCGGCGAGGTTGACTTTTTCTTCGGCCCGTTTGCGTTCGGTGATGTCGCGGGTGACGCCGATGAAGTGCTGCACGCGACCCTGACCGTCGCGGGAGATCGTGATGGCCATCTGCACGTCGTACAGGCTGCCGTCTTTGCGGCGGTTAACCAGTTCGCCACGCCAGATGCCGTTCTGCAAGAGGACTTGCCACAGGCGTTCGTAGAAGCTCTTGTCCTGCTGCCCGGAGGCCAGCAGCCGGGGATTGCGGCCCAGCACTTCATCGGGGCTGTAGCCGGTGATGCGGGTGAAGGCGGCGTTGACCGAAATGATGTTGGCGTTGAGGTCGGTGATGATGATGGACTCATCGCTGGCGTCGAACACCGTGGTGTTGATCCGCTGGAGCCGTTCCGTTTCGGCGCGCTGTGCCGCCAACTGCAACTGGCGGCGGTAGAACGCAATGGCCAGCAAAAGGATGACCAGCAAGGTCGGAATCACCACCGCCAGGAGCGTTTTGGCCTCGCTCTGCCATGGTTGCAAGGCAGTTTCGCGATGGAGATGCGTCACGACGACGAAGGGGTACAGACGCGAGGCGCGAAAGGCGGTCAGCACATGATGGTCGTTGCCATAGTCCTGCTCCAACCGGCCGGATTCGACTTCGGTCAGTCGCAGCGTACGCACCACATAGGCATGCAGCGAACCGGCCAGCGCGGTGGGGTCGGTGTCCATCAGCAGTGTGCCGTCGAAGAGCAGCACCTCGATTGAACCGTCCGTCGCATCCAGCGTCTGCGAAAAGTGGTTGATGAAATAGTCGGGATTGAGTGCAGCCAGCAGCGTCACGCGCAGTTCGCCGATCATCAAGCTTCGCGTGATGGGAATGAAACTTTGCGCCTCGGCCGCAACGGGAGTGTCGGCGGTAGAAGGGCGGCCACCGGCAAAGTCACGCCCGCTCCACGGTTGGCCGATGCGCAGAATTTCCAGCGTTCCGCGGCTGGGTGGCAGGTAGCTCTGCGTCGGCACGGTCACGCCCACGTTGGCGGGGTTGGAGCTGGCCACGATGCGACCCCGGTCATCAAGCAGCGACATGGAGCGCAGGAAGGGCGCGTGGCTCAGCGTCGCGACAAAGCTGCTTTCGATGCGGCGCAGATCGAGCGCCCCACCTTCTGTCGGTGCGGCATTGGCGACCGCCAGTTCGGTGATGTGCAGGCTTTGCGTCAGAAAATCTTCGACATTGCGTGCATGCATTTCCGCGATTTCGAGGCCGTTGGTGATGGCTTCGACGCGCAGTCGCCACAGCGTGAAGGCGGTCACGGTGAGCATGCCGCCGATGAGCAGCGTCAGGCTGATGAAAAACGCCTGACGCAGTTGCCGTGCGCGCCGCGTCATGGGGCGACGATGGGGTCGAGAACGAGCAACTGCGCGCTCTTGAGCTTCTCCTTCATGCCCGGTTCATGCAGCGTGCCTTTGGCCACGGCCACGACCGAGCCGGGCTTGATGCGCTCCAGGCGACTGGCGGACAGGTCTTGGGCTGCAGATGGCAGGGGCAGGATGATGGCGCTGGCGAGCACCATGAGCAGGGGAAAAAAGCGCAATTTGCGTCTCCTAAATATGCGTCATATTTTAGAGGCCGGAGACGGCCGCTTTAATGGGGGCGGACGTGACATCCGTGGGATGTTGGAAAGGATTGCCCTGGATCAAAACAATGGCGGCCGTCGGTGCCACCGCCAGCGCAAAGAGCAAGGTTGCCACCAGGGCCGCCCGCGGCCGCTCGATGTGGGTATGGGCCTGCACATTCACGCCGGCCGCCTGTTCGAACGCAGGGCTGGCCAGCAAAATGAGCAGCACGGCGATGAGGGCATAACCGTAGTGGTCATAGGTGGTTCAACTGGTCTGAAGCATGAGCGCCTGCGGTTCAAGGAGAGGGCGTAAGCGTCCAGCACCGCTGAACGATGCTTGACGCTAAGAAATGGACTGCAGCTTATCGCAGGGGGTAGTGGTTCGTTCTATACATGAAATAAGCCTCTAGCCCCCGTTGCTTAAGCGCAGGTAGCTATGATAAAGATAGCGTATGCGTTGCTGCTACTGCTGGGCTCCGAGCGCCAGCGCGGCGGCCCGTGACGCTGCCAGTGCGGACGCATCCGGCGTGGCTTGCGTCGGCCAGCCGGCCAGATGCTGCAGCGTGAGTTCACACAGGGCGGTGATCCAGACCGGGTCATCGTTCAGGGCTGGGATGTAGTGAAATTGCTTGCCACCGGCTTTCAGGAAGGCGGCCTTGCCTTCCATGGCGATTTCTTCCAGTGTTTCCAGGCAGTCGCTGGTGAAGCCGGGGCAGACCACGTCCACCCGCGCGACGCGTGCCTTGCCCAGGGCGATCAGGCTCGGTTCGGTGTAGGGCTGCAGCCACTTGGCGCGGCCCAGGCGCGACTGAAACGTCACTTTGTATTGCCTGTCGTTCAGGCCCAGCTCTTCGGCCAGCAAGCGTGCAGTCTTGAAGCATTCGCAGTGGTAGGGATCGCCCAGCTGCAGGGTGCGCTCGGGCACCCCATGAAAGCTCATCACCAATTGGTCCGGGCGCCCGTTGTTTTTCCAGTAGCGCTGAATGCTCACGCCTAGCGCGGCGATGTAGCGCGGGTCGTCGTGGTAGTGGTTGACAAAGCGCAGTTCGGGAATGGCGCGCACCTTGCCGGCCCAGGCGTACACCGCGTCAAACAGGCTGGCCGTGGTGGTGGCGGAATACTGCGGGTAAGCCGGCACAATCAATACGCGCGTCGTGCCCTCGGCCTTGAGCGCGTCCAGCTGCTCTTGCATCGAGGTGCTGCCATACCGCATGGCGTAGCGCACCTGCACGTTGTGCCCGCGCTGCGCCAGCCAGCCCTGCAGCAGCTTGGCCTGTTTTTCGGTCCAGACCTTGAGCGGCGAGCCCTCGGGCGTCCAGATGCTGGCGTATTTGGCGGCGGACTTGGCCGGCCGAAAGCGCAGGATGATGCCGTGCAGAATCAGCAGCCAGAGCAGGCGCGGGATTTCGACCACGCGCGGATCACTTAAAAACTCGCGCAGAAAACGCCGCACATCGGCGGTGGTGGGCGTGTCGGGGGTGCCCAGGTTGCAAAACAGCACGGCGGTGCGTGGCGCTTGGCCATGCTTGAAAGGGGGTTCTTTGGCAAACGGGCCAAGCTTGAATGAGGTCATGCAGTATTCTCCCGCACCTATGCTGGATATTTCAAAAATCAAGGCAATAACCCTCGATCTGGACGACACCTTGTGGCCGATCTGGCCCACGATTGAACGCGCCGAAAGAGCCTTGTCCACCTGGCTGGTCCAGCAGGCGCCCGGCGCGGCGGCCGTTTTTGCCGACCCGCAGGCCCGACTGACGCTGCGCCAACACGTGGTACTCACCCAGCCGGAGATCGGGCATGACTTGAGCGCTTTGCGGCGTGAGTCCATCCGCCTGGCGCTGCACCGCGCCAATGAAGATACCGGCCTGGCCGAAGCCGCGTTTGAGGTTTTTTTTACCGAACGCATGCAGGTCGATCTGTTTGACGATGCGCGCCCGGCGCTGGCATTTTTGGCGGCGCGCTTTCCTCTGGTGGCGCTGACCAACGGCAATGCCGATGTGGGACGGGTCGGTGTCGGTGAGTTTTTTGTGGCGAGCCTGAGCGCCCAGGAATTTGGCGTGGGCAAACCCGATCCGCGCATTTTTCACGCCGCCGCCAGCAGCGCCGGGGTTGCGTCAGTCGATGTGCTGCACGTCGGGGACGATGCAGCGCTGGACGTGCTCGGCGGTTTGGGTGCCGGCATGCAAACCGTGTGGGTTAACCGTCATGAGCATCCGTGGTCGCACGAGGCTCAGCCGCATGTGACGGTGGCCACCTTGAGCGAGTTGTGTGACTTGCTCCAGGCGGCGCCGGCGCGGCTGTAGGGGGTGGCGTCTTGCCGGCTCAGTGCGCGGCGGCCGGTGTGAGTGTCAGTGTGCTGCGGGTGTTGGCTTTGACGTCGGCGGCGCTCAGGTGCTGCGGCACATAACCCCCCTCCATATAAGTTTGCGCCTGGTCTTTGTAATGCGCGTCAAACAACACGCCGCTTTGGCCCACCGGGTTGATGCCCAAGGCTTTACTGGCATCGGCAAAGTCGATCAGGCGCCGGGTGGACGGGCCGTAGCTCACCGCCCAGGGGGCGGGTCCGATGGCGCTTGATAAATTGTTGGGCGTTTCCCGTCCGCCCGGCGCGGCAAAGGGGCCGACGTTAAACAGTCGGTCCAGCGGTTTTTGAGCCGCCAGCGGATGACCGTGGGTCAGTGTGTGGGCCTTGCCCCAGCCCCAATCCGTGGGGTTTTTGCCGAGGGTGGCCTGCAAATGGTCGATGGTGGCGCGCCAGACCACTTTCAGGGTGTCCGCGCGGTTCTCCACGGCGAGGGTGTTGCGGTTGTCCCACCAAGGCGACGTGGCGTCTTCGGCCAGCCGGGGCAGGGCAAAGTCGAGGGCCCGGGTGCCCAATAAATTCTTGAACTGAACCTCGCCCATTTCATCGGCCATGGTGCCCCGGGCCAGCTCGTACAGAAACTGGTTGAAGAGGGTGGGCGGAATGTTGTTGACGGTGTGGTTGCCGTCCCACTTGGCCAGACTCTGCAGCAAGGCCCGTTCCAGTGGATCGGTGACGATGTCGTTCAAAACGGGTAGCAAGGGTTTGAGCACGCGCGGACCATAGCCATTCTGGCTGTCAAGCTGCACCGACTGGCTGTTCGTGACGTCCCACTTGATGCTTTCATCACGCAGACGTTCGTCCAGCCGCTGGACGCGGTCATAGAGGTTGTAATAACCGGGAACCGGCACCCCACTGTTTGGCTTGGGCTGGTGATTGGCCGAAACGATGTAGCCGCGTGCCGGGTTTTCTTCTTGCGGGTTGTCACTGAAGCGGTAAAAGCCCAGTTTGTCCGCCTCGCTGGTGCTGCCGTCCAGGATGAAGTTGGGGTTCACGTTGTCCGGCCGAATGGGCAGCTTGGCGGCAGCCCACCAGCCGATGTTGCCGGCGGCATTGGCCCACACCACGTTAAGGCCGGGGGCGTGGATCTTGCTGGCGGCGCCACGCGCTTTCTCCAGCGTATCGGCGCGGTTCAGCTCATAAAAGGCATCCAGGATCGGGTTGTCGGTTTCTAGAAAAGTCCACCACATGGCGACCGGTGTCGTGCCCAGACTTTGGGGGAACGCATCGGTGATGATGGGCCCGTGCGGCGAGCGCCGCAGGGTCAGCAGGATGGGGGCTTCGCCCTTGATCAGAATGGTTTCTTCGTGGATTTGCAAATCCACCCATTGGCCCTGGTACCAGATTTGGTTGGCGTTGTCGGGGTTGGTTTTCTCGGCGACCAGGTCCATGTCATCGTTTTGAAACATGGTGACACTCCAGCCAAATTGCTGGTTGTGGCCCAGCAGCGCACTGGGGTTCAGCGCCTGGAGGTGGCCGTACAACTCGAAGCCAGGCGCGGACAGATGGGCCTCGTACCAGACGGAGGGCACCGAAAAATCGATGTGCGGGTCACCCGCCAGCAGGGGCTTGCCACTGGCCGTGCGGCGGCCCGACAGGGCCCAGGCATTGCTGCCCTCGAATCGCGGCAGACCCGCCGCCGCCAGGGCCTGCTGGCTGAGTTGGGCAATCTGGTCGAGCTTTTGCCAGGTCTGGGGGTTCATCGCTGTCGTGGTGCCCGGCTTCAGCACCCCTTCGGCGTGCCAGTCGAGGTCAAACGCTTTCAAGTAGCCAGCACCCAGTTTGTCGCGTACAAAGGTCAAGGCGGGCTCGGTCCGAAACGCGGCGGCAAAGCTGTAGGCCAGATAGCCCGACACGGCAAGGGTGTCCTGTGCGGTGAATGGCCGCTTGGGGATGCCCAGCAGGTCAAACTCCATTGGGGCCGGGTGGGTGTCCTGGTATTGATTGATGCCATCCAGGTAGGCGGTCAGGACCTTGGAGGAGGGGCTTTGCAGGTCCATTTGGGCGGCCGTGGCTTCGGCATGGGCGCGAATGCCGAGGGTGCGAAACAGCCGGTCAACGTCGGCCAGTTTGGGCCCCAGCACCTCGGCCAGTTCACCCTGCGCCAGCCGGCGCACCATCTCCATCTGAAACAAACGGTCCTGCGCATGCACGTAACCCAGCGCACGGTACAAATCGATCTCGTTATCGGCCCGGATGTGCGGCACCCCGCGTTCATCAAAATTGACGCTGACGGGTGCGGTGAGTTTTGTCAGCGTCAGTGTGCCCGCGCGCTGCGGCTGTTTGGTGTGGAGGTACCAGGCGGCAGCGGCGCCTGCGGCCACGATGAGCGTGAGCAGCAGAAGGGCAAAAAATTTTAGGGTGCGTTTCATTAGGGTCTATTGACTGGTTGTGCTTGGCTGCGAGGCTTCAGGCAGGTGCGCGCTGGGTTAGGGTGATGGCTTGAACGGCGGTCATGGCGCTGCGTACCGCGCCCTCCAGCGTGGCTGGGTAAGGTCCTGCGACATAGTCGCCACAGACCATCAGCCCGGGCGCAATGTGCTGGGCCGGGCGTTGCAGGCCGGGTGTGCAGGCAAAGGTGGCACGCTTTTCCACAATGGTTTGCACGGCGTGCAGCCGCAGGCCCAGTTGCTGCTCGGCTTGCACGAGCACTTGCGCTTGCAGCGCCCCGCGGTCGCCCTTGCTGGCGCTGACCACAAAAGCGAGCAGGCCGTGAGGGCCGCCCAGTTGGCCGCGGTCAAACACAAACTGCGCCGGCGCGGGTCGGGTCGGGTCGGCGCTGGTGTGGCTGCGCAGGGTCAGCATCGGCTGGGGCAGGGCCGCGCCGGGGCCCCAGGCGTAGACCGTGCTGATGGCTTCAAACTGCAGGGCACGGGTGATCCGGGTCCAGTCGTAGATGTTGTTTGCTAGCGAATCAGGCGCTTCTTGCGCAATGTTCTCTAAGGCGCGCACCGCTTCTGAGGCGGAGGTGGCAAAAATGACGGCGTCAAAGACTTCGCCCTGAACCTGCCACTGTGTGCCCGCTTGCAGCACCGAGTCGACCCGCGTACCGAGGCGCAGCTGGCCACCTTGTTCCGTGAGCCATCGGGCCGCGGCATCGGGAAACAGCGCGGAGAGATCAAGCCGGGGCAGTAACAAATTGGAGCCACCCGGCGCGCCAAACAAGGAATCTTGCATGACCCGCAAAAAGACCTGGGCGCTGGCCCGTTCGGCCGGGGTGTTGAGGGCCGACACACACAGCGGCTCAATCAACTCCGTCATCACGCGCCGGCTCAAGCCCTGGCAGAGCTGGGACACCGACAGGCTCGCCGCACACTGAAAGCCGCGGACTTGCCAGCCGGTGGCAACGCGCAGCAATGACCATTTGTCGGCCACGCCCCAGCCGCGCGCGCTCAAAATGCCGGCCAGCGCGTCCAGCGGCGCGGGCCAGGCCGGAAAGCGCAAGCCCAGCCCGTCGGGAAATTGCAGGGTCATGGGCTGCCGCAGCAGAGCCTTGTCCTGCGGTACGCCGACCCGGCGCAGCAGGCGCAGGGTCTCGCTGTAAGCGCCAATCAGGATGTGCTGGCCGTTGTCCAGCGTCACCGGGGTGCCGTCGGGTAATGTGCTGTTGACAGCTCTAGCCCGCCCGCCGATTGCGTGAGCTGCTTCAAAAACAATAGCTTGGTGACCGGCCTGCGTCGCCTCGACGGCCGCGGCCATGCCGGCCCAGCCAGCACCGATGATGGCAATTTTCATTTTTAGATGCGCCGCCGCACCGGGGCCGTGACAAGCGTGGGGGCCACTAGATTCTGCCGAGCGCTTGCACCTTCCACGCCAGCCACAGCTTGCGCAAGGGGGTGAGGCTGACGCGCTGGTGCAGCACCTGAAAACCGTCGCGTTCGATTTCGGTCAGCAAAGCGCGGTAGATGCTGGCCATCATCAGGCCGGGTTTCTGGGCGCGGCGGTCCGGGTCGGGCAGCAGGGCCAGGGCCTCGTCGTACAGGCCCTGGGCACGCTGGGCCTGGAACTTCATCAGCGCGGTGAAACGGTCTGAATAAGTGCGCTTCAGGATTTCATGGGCCTTGACGTCAAACTGCTGCATTTCGTTGACCGGCAGATAAATGCGCCCGCGCAAAGCGTCTTCGCCGACGTCGCGGATGATGTTGGTGAGTTGCAGTGCTTGCCCCAGCTTGTGCGCGTAGGCCGTGGTTTGCGCCTGCGTCTGGCCAAAGATGTTGGCAGCCACTTCGCCCACCACGCCCGCCACCAGATGGCAGTAGCGCTGCAGGCCGGGAAAGTCGAGGTAACGGGTTTGCACCAGGTCCATCTGGCAGCCGTCGATCACCGCTTGCAGGTGGCGCTCTTCAATACAGTAGTCGGCCGCCAGCGGCATCAGCGCCTGCATCACCGGGTGGCTGGGCTGGCCGGCAAAGGACTTGGCCACTTCGGTTTGCCACCAGGCCAGCTTGGTGCCGGCCACGCCGGGGTCGATCATGTCGTCCACCACGTCATCGACCTCGCGGCAAAAGGCATAGAACGCGGTGATGGCGGCGCGCCGGGGCTTGGGCAAAAACAAAAAAGCGTAATAAAAGCTGCTGCCCGAGGCGGCGGCTTTTTGCTGAACGTAGTCTTGGGGCGTCATGAGTGGTTCGAGTTGAGGCCCTGAGTTTAAAACAGGGCGGCTGGCGCCCGGCAAAGCCTCACCCCATGCGCCAGGCGCGCCACAGCAAAACGGGCAGGTCGAACAGCCCCAGCTTGGGCCGTGCCCGCCAGGTGGCAAAGTTCATGGCCTCGATCTTGTCCAGAATGCGCAGGCCGCCTTGCACCACGAGGCGCAGTTCCCAGCCAGCGCGACCGGGGATCTGGCATGCCAGGGAAGCACCTTTTAGCATGCTAGCCCTTGCTGTTTCTGCGTAGAATGCTATTAATTTAGTAGCATTTAATGAGGTGCTGTCCGCTTGCAGGTCGGCGTCCTGCACGCCGTGTTGTTGCATGGCTTGCGCCGAGGGGTACCAGCGCGCCCGCGGCACGTCGACGCTGACGTCCTGCCAGAAGTTGATCAGTTGCAGCGCGCTGCAAATCTGGTCACTTTGTGTCAGCAAGGCGTCGTCCTTAATCCCATACAGGTGCAGCAACAGCCGGCCCACTGGGTTGGCCGAGCGCGTGCAATAGTCGAGCAATTCGGCATCGGTCTGGTAGCGCCGACCGGCGGCGGTGAAGCGGACGTCCTGCTCAAACGCATCCAGCAGTTGCTCCAGAAGCAGGGTGGGCAGCTGAAACTCACGCAACACCCGGTCCAGCGGGTCAAAGACCTGGGGCCAGCGGCCGCTGTGGGGCAGTCCGGCGGCCAGGGCGTGCAGGTCGCGGCGAAAGCTGGCCAGATCGCTCAGGCGGGCCGCGGCGTTGGCGTCGCCCTCGTCGGCCATGTCGTCCGCCGTGCGGGCAAACCAGTAAATGGCGGCAATCGCCGGGCGCAGGTGCGGCGGGCACAGCCAGGAGGCCACCGGGAAGTTCTCGTAGTGGTCGACGGGCTGGGCGGTGGGGGAGATATTTTTAGTCACGCGGGCGAAGGGTTCGGGTCAAGGCGGGGGGACAGGTTGCAGTTTGACAACCCAATGAATGCACATAAAATTACTAACCATTTGGTCATTAATTGAACTCTGCGTTGTTGAAAACGAATCCTGTCATGAATCTTGTCAAGTTTACAAAGTCATTTTCGGCGCGATTGTTGCCGCTGGCGGCCACGCTGTTACTGGCCGCCTGTGCCAAGCCGGCGCCGGTAGAGGAGCCGGTGCGCGCGGTCAAGGTCGTGACGGTGGGCGTGCAGAGTATGCAGTCTAAGGTCGAGTTTGCTGGCGAAGTCCGGGCCCGGGTCGAATCGCGGCTGGGTTTTCGGGTCGGCGGCAAGCTGACCCAGCGGCCGGTTGAATTGGGCCAGCACGTCAAGGCCGGTCAAGTGTTGGCCCAGCTGGACCCGCAAGATTACAAGCTGGCGGCGGCGGCGGGCCGGGCTCAGCTGACTGCGGCGGCCACCAACCGCGATCTGGCGGCGGCTGATTTCAAGCGCTATAAAGAACTGAAAGACCAGAATTTCATCAGCGGGGCCGAGTTGGAGCGCCGCGAAACCACCCTGAAAGCCGCCCAGTCGCAATTCGAACAGGCGCAAGCCCAGTGGTCGGGGCAGGGAAATCAGGTCGGTTATGCCACGTTGGTGGCGGACGTCGCCGGTGTCGTGACGGCGGTGGACGCCGAGCCGGGCCAGGTGGTGGCAGCGGGGACGCCGGTCGTCAGCATTGCGCAGGACGGGCCACGCGACGTGGTGTTTTCGGTGCCGGAAGACAAGGTGGCAGCGATCAAGCCCGGGTCTGGCGTGACGGTGCGCGCGTGGGCGTCGAGCTCCATCTTTCAAGGCGTGGTGCGCGAGGTGTCCGCCAGTGCCGATCCGGTGACCCGCACCTTTGGCGTGAAGGTGGCGCTGGACGCCAAAGACGCCCCGGCTTTGGGCTCGACAGTCGCCGTGGTGCCGCAGGCGCTGCAGCGTGGCGTTAGCCCGGTAATTAAGCTGCCAACCACTGCCTTCCGCCAGGACGGCAAAGCGTCCGCCGTGTGGGTGCTGGACACCGCCAGCATGACGGTCAGGCTGCAGCCGGTGCAAATCGCCACGGCCGATGGTAATGAGGTGGTGGTGGCCAGCGGTTTGCAACCCGGCATGCAGGTGGTGGTGGCGGGCGTGCATGTGCTGTCGCCCGGTCAAAAGGTCAGCATTTATAAGGAAAATGTAACTGTAGCCCCCGTCGGACAAGCGCAAGTAGCTATTGATTCAGTAGCAAAATCTGCCGCCGCCAAGTAAGCCGACCATGAATCAAGAACAACCCAAAGAGAGTTTTAACCTCTCCCAGTGGGCGCTGGAGCATTCGGCGTTCACCCGTTATCTGATGATCGTTCTGCTGTTGCTGGGCCTGGCCGCCTATTTCCAGCTCGGACAGGACGAAGACCCGCCGTTCACCTTTCGCGCCATGGTGGTGCGCACCTACTGGCCGGGTGCCACCGCCCAGCAGGTGGCCGAGCAGGTCACCGACAAGCTCGAGCGCACGCTGCAGGAAGTGCCTTACGCCGACAAGATTCGCAGCTACTCCAAACCGGGCGAGTCGCAGATCATCTTTCAGGTCAAAGATTCCTCCAAAGGCAGCGACGTGGCCAACCTCTGGTACAGCGTGCGCAAAAAGATCGGCGACATGCGCGGCACGCTGCCCGCCAATGTGCAGGGTCCCTTCTTCAATGATGATTTTGGGGATGTGTATGGCGTGATCTACGCGCTGGAGGCGGACGGCTTCAATTACGCGGAGCTCAAAACCTTTGCCGACGACGTGCGCCAGAAGCTGTTGCGCGTGCCGGATGTGGCCAAAGTGGAGCTGTTTGGGGCGCAGGACGAAAAGCTGTTTGTTGAAATCTCCCAGAAGCGCCTGGCCCAGCTCGGGCTCGACATGAACCAAGTGCTGGCCCAGCTGGGCCAGCAAAACGCGGTCGAGTCGGCCGGCGCGGTGCAGACGCCGCTGGACGTGGTGCAGGTGCGCGTGGGTGGCCAGTTCAACACCCTGGAAGACCTCAAGGCGATGCCGATTCGCGGTGCCGGCTATGGCGCGGGCACCCGAGCCGGCGGCAACCAGCTCAAACTGGGCGACATTGCCGATATCCAGCGCGGCTATGTCGACCCGCCCATGGTCAAGGTGCGGCACCAGGGGCGGGAAGTCATCGCGCTGGGTGTCTCCATGGCCAAGGGCGGCGACATCATCGCGCTCGGCAAAGCGCTGAAGACCGCCACGGTCGGCATCGAAAAAGTGCTGCCCGCGGGTGTCAATCTGGTGCAGCTGCAAGACCAGCCCAAATCAGTGGCGAAGTCGGTCAACGAATTTGTCAGCGTGCTGATTGAGGCCGTGGTGATCGTGCTGGCGGTGAGTTTCATCGCGCTGGGCTTTCACCGGCGGCCTGGTCAGCACCCGTTGTGGAAGCGCTGGTATGTCGATATGCGCCCGGGCTTGGTGGTGGGCATCACGATTCCGCTGGTGCTGGCCATCACCTTTTTGGCCATGAATTACTGGGGCATCGGTCTGCACAAGATTTCGCTCGGCTCGCTCATCATCGCGCTCGGCCTGCTGGTGGACGACGCCATCATTTCGGTGGAGATGATGGTGCGCAAGATGGAAGAAGGCTATGACAAGGTGCGTGCCGCCACCTTTGCTTATGAAGTGACCGCCATGCCGATGCTGACCGGCACCTTGATCACGGCAGCCGGCTTTTTGCCGATCGGCATGGCGCGTTCCACGGTGGGCGAGTACACCTATGCCATTTTTGCCGTGACCGTGATTGCGCTGGTGCTGAGCTGGTTGGTGTCGGTCTATTTTGTGCCGTACCTGGGCGTTTTGTTGCTCAAGGTCAAGCCCCATACGCCGCTGGTGGCCGGGCAAGCGCAGGGCGAAAGCAGTGTGGCGCATGAGATGTTCGATTCGCCGTTCTACAACACTTTCCGCCGCGCCGTGAACTGGTGCGTGGAACACCGCTGGCTGACCATCGGCGCCATGCTGCTGACGTTTGCCTTGGGCATTGTCGGCATGGGCCGGGTGCAGCAACAGTTTTTCCCGGATTCGAGTCGACCGGAAATCATGGTGGACATCTGGTTCCCGGAGGGCACCTCGTTTGCGGCCAACCAAGCGATCGCCCAGCGCGTGGAAGCGCGTTTCCTGCGCGAGGCCGGCGTTGACACGGTCAGCACCTGGATCGGCTCGGGCGTGCCGCGTTTTTATTTGCCGCTGGACCAGGTGTTCCCGCAGAGCAACGTGTCGCAGTTCATCATCGTGCCGCAAGATTTGAAAGTGCGCGAGTCGCTGCGCGTCAAGCTGCCCGCGTTGCTGGCGACGGAATTCCCCGAGGTGCGGGGCCGTGTCAAGCTCCTGCCCAATGGTCCACCGGTGCCGTTTCCGGTGCAGTTTCGCGTGGTGGGCCTTGACCCGCTGGCGTTGCGCGAGCGGGCCGACGAGGTGAAAGCCGCCATGCGCGCCAGCCCCAACACCCGGGGCGTCAATGACAACTGGAATGAATCGGTCAAGGTACTGCGCCTGGAGGTCGACCAGTCCAAAGCGCGGGCTCTGGGCGTGACCAGCCAGTCGATCGCGCAGGCTGCGCGCACCCTGCTCGCCGGTTCGACCGTGGGCCAGTTCCGCGAAGGTGACAAACTGATTGACATCGTGCTGCGCCAGCCGCTGGATGAGCGCAACGCCATCACCGACATCGGCAACGCCTATCTGCCGACCGCCTCGGGTCGGTCCATTCCGCTGACGCAAATCGCCAAACCGGTCTTCACCTGGGAGCCCGGCGTGATGTGGCGCGAGAACCGCGACTACGCCATCACGGTGCAGAGCGACGTGGTCGAAGGGCTGCAGGGGGCCACGGTGACCCAGGAGTTGCTGCCCGCCTTGAAGGCGCTGGAAGCCAAATGGCAGGCCGCCGGACAAACCGGCTACCGCATCGAAGTGGCGGGCGCGGTGGAAGAAAGTTCCAAAGGCTCGGCCTCGATCGTGGCGGGGGTGCCGATCATGCTGTTCATCACTTTTACCTTGCTGATGCTGCAACTGCACAGTTTCAGCCGCTCCATGCTGGTGTTCCTGACCGGGCCGATGGGTATTGCCGGTGTGGCCGGTGCCTTGCTGGTGCTGAACCGGCCCTTTGGCTTTGTCGCCTTGTTGGGCGTGATTGCCCTGATGGGCATGATCCAGCGCAACTCGGTCATCCTGATCGACCAGATTGAGCAGGACCGGGCCAGAGGTGTGCCCGCTTGGGACGCCATTGTGGAGTCCGCTGTGCGGCGGGCGCGCCCGATCGTGTTGACCGCTGCCGCTGCCGTGCTGGCGATGATTCCCCTGTCGCGTTCGGTTTTCTGGGGGCCGATGGCGGTTGCCATCATGGGCGGGCTCGTGGTGGCCACGGTGTTAACCCTGCTGGCCTTGCCGGCCATGTACGCGGCCTGGTTTCGGGTCAAACGGGAGGCGCCCGCAGCAGGTTAAAATAATCAGTTGACCGATTTAATGGGGGTGGTTTCTTAGGCCGCCCCCTTGTTTTTTTGCGCGGGTGGCGAAATTGGTAGACGCACCAGGTTTAGGTCCTGACGCCAGCAATGGTATGGGGGTTCGAGTCCCCCCCCGCGCACCATGTTTGAGAATTAGCAGAGCAGTCTGTAGCCGAAAGGTGGCAAGCTCTGTTCCTTGTGAGAATTTGGGGCAGTCGGCCGTCGCAACGCGGCCAGCGCTGTTCCCAATTGTTTGAAATTTTGGAGAACCACTATGGCTGTTACCGTTGAAACCCTGGAAAAGCTGGAACGAAAAATGACGCTGACCTTGCCGGTCGGCACGATCCAGTCCGAAGTTGAGTCGCGTCTGAAAAAAATCGCACGCACGACCAAGATGGACGGTTTCCGTCCCGGTAAAGTGCCCATGAACGTGGTGTCTCAGCGCTACGGTTACTCGGTGCACTACGAAGTCATGAATGATAAGGTTGGCGAGGCGTTTGCCACTGCCGCCAATGAAGCCAAGCTGCGCGTCGCTGGTCAGCCCCGCATCACCGAATCAGAAGCTTCGCCTGAAGGCGAAATGGCATTTGATGCCGTGTTTGAGGTCTATCCCGAAGTCAAAATTGGCGATCTGACCACCGCTGCAGTGGAGAAAATCACCGCTGAAGTCACCGACAGCGCCATCGACAAGACCCTTGACATCCTGCGCAAGCAGCGTCGCACCTTTGCCCAGCGCGCGCAAGACGCTGCGGCGCAAGACGGCGATCGTGTCACGGTTGATTTTGAAGGCAAGATCGACGGCGAAGTTTTCGCTGGCGGCAAGGCGGAAGATTTCCAGTTCATCGTCGGCGATGGCCAGATGCTGAAAGAGTTTGAAGATGCCACCCGCGGCATGAAGGCTGGCGAAAGCAAGACTTTCCAGTTGGCTTTCCCTGCCGAGTACCACGGCAAAGACGTGGCCGGCAAAACTGCTGACTTCATGGTCACACTGAAGAAGATCGAAGCCGCCCATCTGCCTGAAGTGAACGAGGCCCTGGCCAAGTCGCTTGGCATCGAGGAGGCGACCGTCGAAGGTTTGCGCGCTGACATCAAGAAAAATCTGGAACGTGAAGTCAAGTTCCGCTTGTTGGCCCGCAATAAACAGGCTGTCATGGATGCGCTGGTGTCCGTGGCCGAGTTGGACTTGCCCAACATCAGTGTGCAGTCAGAAATCAACCGTTTGCTCGAAGGCGCTCGCGCTGACCTCAAACAGCGCGGTATCAAGGACGCTGACAAGGCGCCGATTCCTGACGATGTGTTCCGTCCACAAGCCGAGCGCCGCGTGCGTCTGGGTCTGGTGGTGGCCGAGTTGGTTCGTTCTAACGAATTGCAAGCCAAGACCGAACAGATCAAGGCCCACATTGAAGAACTGGCTGCCAGCTACGAAAAGCCAGCGGACGTGATGCGTTGGTACTACAGCGACAACAACCGCTTGGCCGAAGTTGAAGCCATCGTGATTGAAAATAATGTCACTGATTTCGTGCTGGCCAAGGCCACCATCAGCGAAAAGACAGTGTCCTTTGATGAGTTGATGGCTCAAAACTGACTTTAATGCCGCTTAAGGCGGCTGCAATGGGGCTTGCGCCGGGCTTGTAGTCTGGCGTTCAGGCCCCATTTTCTTTGTGGCGCTTATTTTTCGGTACAGTACAGGCCGTAAGTAAAAAAACCTTGCCGGACAAGCTAAAGCGTTGTCCTCAACTGATTAGGAATAAACATGAACGTGCGATTTGGTGCAACGGAAACGCAAGCTTTAGGCATGGTGCCTATGGTGATTGAGCAATCAGGTCGCGGTGAGCGCTCTTACGACATTTACTCCCGCTTGCTCAAAGAGCGCGTGATTTTCCTGGTGGGTCCGGTCAACGACTATGTGGCGAATCTGGTGGTGGCGCAATTGCTGTTTTTGGAGAGTGAAAATCCGGACAAGGATATTTCGTTCTATATCAACTCACCGGGCGGTTCGGTCAGCGCGGGCATGGCTATTTATGACACCATGAACTTTATCAAGCCCGATGTGTCTACTTTGTGCACCGGTATGGCGGCCAGCATGGGCGCGTTTTTGCTGGCGGCTGGCGCCAAAGGCAAGCGTTTTTCCTTGCCCAATTCCAAAGTCATGATTCACCAACCTTCGGGCGGCAGCCAGGGTCAGGCCACCGAGATTGAGATTCAGGCCCGCGAAATCTTGAAGACGCGCGAGCAACTCAACAAAATCTTGGCAGAACGGACCGGTCAGCCATTGGATCGTATTGAGAAAGACACCGAGCGCGACTATTACATGTCCGCTGATGAATGCAAGGAATATGGCCTGATCGACAAGGTTATCTCAAAACGGGCATAACAGCCCCTGGGTGTTGGTCGAGGCGGTTTAGTTTCGATCGCGGTGCTTTCTATCAAGGAAGACACCGTTTTTATTTGAGTATCATTCGGTAATTTTCCGAAAAGGGTGTAGTTCACATGGCCGAAAAAAAGGGCTCCTCCAGCGAAAAAACTCTTTATTGTTCTTTTTGCGGCAAAAGCCAGCATGAAGTCAAGAAGCTCATCGCTGGTCCGTCGGTATTTGTCTGCGACGAGTGCATTGATCTTTGCAATGAGATCATTCGCGATGAATTACCTGCCAGCACCGAAGCCCTTAAAGCGGGCGATGAATTACCCACACCTTCTGAAATCAAGGCCAATCTGGATAATTACGTCATTGGTCAGGAGCCGGCCAAACGGACACTGGCAGTGGCAGTCTACAACCACTACAAACGGTTGAAGCACAAAGAAAAAGCCAAGAAAGATGACGTCGAGTTAGCCAAAAGCAATATTTTGCTGATTGGCCCGACCGGTTCTGGCAAGACGCTGCTGGCGCAAACGCTGGCGCGCATGCTGGATGTGCCTTTTGTGATGGCCGATGCGACCACTTTGACCGAAGCCGGCTACGTGGGCGAGGACGTTGAAAACATCGTTCTGAAGCTGCTGCAAAGCTGTAATTACGAAGTCGAACGGGCGCAACGCGGCATTGTCTATATTGATGAAATCGACAAGATTTCCCGCAAGTCCGATAACCCTTCCATCACGCGTGACGTGTCGGGTGAGGGCGTGCAGCAGGCTTTGTTGAAACTGATTGAAGGCACCATGGCCAGCGTGCCACCGCAAGGCGGGCGCAAACATCCCAATCAGGATTTCGTTCAGGTCGATACCACCAACATTTTGTTCATTTGCGGTGGTGCATTCTCTGGGCTGGAGAAAGTGATCGACAACCGTACCGAGTCGTCGGGTATCGGTTTCGGGGCTGCCGTCAAGAGCAAGGAGCAGCGTAGCCTGACTGAAGTCTTCAAGGAAGTGGAGCCGGAGGACTTGATCAAGTTCGGCTTGATTCCTGAACTGGTGGGTCGTATGCCGGTGGTGGCAACGTTGGCCGAGTTGAGTGAAGATGCGCTGGTACAGATTTTGACAGAGCCTAAGAACGCCTTGGTCAAGCAGTACGGAAAACTGTTGGCCATGGAGGGCGTCGAACTTGAAATCCGTCCTTCGGCTTTGAAAGCCATTGCCAAAAAGGCGCTGGCACGCAAGACGGGCGCGCGCGGTTTGCGTTCGATTCTGGAGCAGGCATTGATTGACACCATGTTCGAGCTGCCCAATGCCTCCAATGTTGACAAAGTCGTGGTGGACGAGTCCACCATCGACGAGAACAAGCCGCCATTGCTTGTCTATCGCGAGACCGCCAAGAAGGCTTGATTTAGCCCGTCTTTGCGGGCGTTTACTCAAATTTGAGGCGTACGTAGCCGGTCAATAATCATTCGCGGGTTGAAAATCCGCGTCTACGATCCATATTTAACAGGTAACGAAAAGGTTTCCCAATGTCTGGTCATACCCCACTGCCTGCCACCCCTCTTGATTTGCCGCTGTTGCCTCTGCGCGACGTGGTTGTTTTCCCGCACATGGTGATCCCGCTTTTTGTGGGTCGGCCCAAGAGCATCAAGGCGCTTGAAGCCGCCATGGAGGCGGATCGCCGCATCATGTTGGTGGCGCAAAAGGCCGCCGCCAAAGACGATCCCTTGGTGACCGACATGTTTGATGTCGGCTGTGTTTCGACCATCCTGCAAATGTTGAAATTGCCTGATGGCACGGTCAAAGTGCTGGTCGAGGGCCAGCAGCGCGCTCGCGTGAACAAAATTGAAGAAGGTGAGTTGCATTTTTCAGCCAATGTGACACCGGTTGAAGCGCTTGCAGAGCCTGACGCCAAGCCACGCGGTAAAGCCAGTGAAGTCGAAGCACTGCGCCGCGCCGTGATGCAACAGTTTGACCAGTACGTCAAACTTAATAAAAAAATACCGCCTGAAATCCTTACGTCCATTTCAAGTATTGATGACGCTGGACGTTTGGCCGACACCATCGCTGCCCATTTGCCGTTGAAGCTGGATAACAAGCAGGCTGTGCTGAATCTGGCGGGCGTCAAGGAACGTCTTGAAAATCTGTTTGAGCAAATCGAACGCGAAGTAGACATCCTTAACGTAGATAAAAAAATCCGTGGTCGCGTTAAGCGACAGATGGAAAAAAATCAACGTGATTTTTATCTGAATGAACAGGTGAAAGCCATTCAGAAAGAACTGGGTGAAGGCGAAGAGGGCGCTGACATCGAGGAGATCGAGAAAAAGATCAAATCCGCCAAGATGCCGAAAGAAGCGCTGAAAAAGGCCGAGGGTGAGCTCAAAAAATTGAAGCTGATGTCGCCCATGTCGGCAGAGGCTACCGTGGTGCGCAGCTATATCGATGTGTTGACCGGTTTGCCATGGGCTGGCAAGACCAAGATCAAGCATGATTTGGGAAATGCGGAGCAAGTGCTGAATGAAGACCACTACGGTCTTGATAAGGTGAAAGACCGCATTCTTGAATATCTGGCAGTGCAGCAACGCGTAGAAAAAGTGAAGGCGCCGATTCTTTGTCTGGTGGGACCTCCTGGCGTGGGTAAGACTTCGCTGGGTCAGTCAATTGCCAAGGCGACGGGTCGGAAGTATGTGCGCATGGCCTTGGGTGGCATGCGTGATGAGGCTGAGATTCGTGGCCACCGCCGCACCTATATTGGAGCGATGCCGGGCAAGGTGCTGCAAAATCTCTCCAAGGTTGGCACGCGTAACCCGCTCTTTCTGCTCGATGAAATCGACAAGCTTGGAACTGACTTTCGGGGTGATCCATCGAGTGCCTTGCTAGAGGTGCTGGACCCGGAGCAAAACCACAAGTTTGGTGATCATTACGTTGAAGTTGATTTCGACTTGAGTGACGTCATGTTTGTGGCGACGTCCAACTCCATGAATATTCCTCCGGCCTTGCTGGATCGAATGGAAGTGATTCGTCTGTCCGGGTACACCGAAGACGAAAAAACAAGCATTGCCATTAAATTTTTGCTGCCCAAGCAGCTGACGAACAATGGCGTTCTAGCGGAAGAATTGCAGGTCAGCGACGAGGCAGTGCGTGACATTGTTCGCTACTACACCCGTGAAGCGGGGGTGCGTTCGCTGGAGCGCGAACTCTCCAAAATTTGCCGCAAAGTGGTGAAGGGTTTGCAGCTTAAAAAGATGGTAGCGCAGGTTAAAGTGACGGCTGACAATCTCAATGAATTCCTCGGTGTTCGCAAGTACTCCTATGGTCGCGCCGAGCAACAAAACCAGGTTGGTCAGGTCGTTGGCTTGGCTTGGACCGAGGTTGGTGGTGATTTGCTGACGATTGAGGCGGCCATGATGCCCGGTAAAGGCGTCATTGCGCGCACGGGTTCACTCGGCGATGTGATGAAAGAATCGGTGGAGGCTGCACGCACTGTGGTGCGGAGTCGTTCGCATCGCTTGGGTATCAAAGATGAGTTTTTTGAAAAGAAAGACATTCATATCCACGTGCCTGATGGTGCCACGCCCAAGGATGGCCCCAGTGCAGGTGCTGCGATGACCACTGCCTTTGTTTCTGCCATGACGGGTATTCCCGTGCGAGCTGATGTAGCCATGACCGGCGAAATCACTTTGCGCGGTGAAGTAACCGCCATTGGGGGTCTCAAGGAAAAATTGCTGGCCGCATTGCGTGGTGGCATCAAGACAGTGCTGATTCCTGAAGAAAATGCCAAGGACTTGCAGGATATTCCGGAAAATGTGAAAAATGGTCTTGAGATTGTTCCCGTGCGCTGGATTGATCAGGTGCTGGAAATTGCATTGGAGAGAATGCCTACGCCATTGCCTGAGGACGAGCCTGTCGTTGCTGCGGCTGCAGCGGTTGTGGCGCCTGCTCCCGAGTTGGCGGGATCGGTTAAACACTGATCTCTTTTCGTTCTCGTTTTTCAATTTGGCTAAATAAGTAAGCTATAATTTGAGACTAGGAACGCGGGAGTAGCTCAGTTGGTAGAGCGCAACCTTGCCAAGGTTGAGGTCGAGAGTTCGAGACTCTTCTCCCGCTCCATTGTAAAAAATGGAGATTTCGTTTCTGGTTTTTGCGGGAGTAGCTCAGTTGGTAGAGCGCAACCTTGCCAAGGTTGAGGTCGAGAGTTCGAGACTCTTCTCCCGCTCCAAATTCTAAAATGGGAAGCATGCGCTTCCCATTTTTGTAAGAGACGTTGGCGCGATAGCAAATCGGTTATGCAACGGATTGCAAATCCGTGTAGCCCAGTTCGACTCTGGGTCGCGCCTCCAAAAAATGTCGGCTTAATTCTGGTCATTAAGCCTCGCCAGTTGAACTGACGAGGTCTTTTTGTTTCAAAATAGACAGCTGCGCCCGGGTGGTGGAATTGGTAGACACATCGGACTTAAAATCCGCCGCTTTCCTGCATAAGGGGCGTACCGGTTCGATTCCGGTCCCGGGCACCACTACACTCACACCCATGCCACGCTATAACGCTCCTTTTGAGATCCATGTTCATGGTCAGGTGGCCTTGCGCGCCGATGTTGTTTTTGAGCAGTTGCAAGACGCTCTCAAGCCGCTGTGGAAGTACGCTGGCGCACGCTCGTTGTCGGATGCGGCCAGCAGTTCGTATGAAGATGAGCCAGGCATCAAGTTTGATCCGCAGGAGCATCTGTTGCAGATGTGCTGGACCGTCGCGGGTGACGATGATTTCCGTCAGGTGCTTGACGAAATGTGCATGAATCTGAATGAATTAGCGCAATCAGGGGCGGCGATCGAAGTCACGTTTTATGACGCTGAATTTGACAATGAGGACGAAGAGGAGGCGTCGGACGCCGAGTCGCGTGATGATTTTGTGATGCTATTCGTTGGACCAGACCCCGCCGCCATCATGCAGGTTCAGCGTGACTTGCTGGTGCAGGATGTGGTGAACATGATGGAGCGGCATTTTGATGGCGCTGAGCTCGGTGGCGTGGTCGCTGAAATCGACAAGTTATTCAGCCAGCGTTTTGATGATCTGGTCAGTTCCCTGCAACTTGGAAAACCCCCGCGTGGTTCGGGTGGTGGCCACGGCGGTGTGGGTCATGGTGGAGGGCGCAAGCCGCGTCATTTGCACTAAGGTACCTGGATCCGGTCTTCAGTGCATAGCACGTATTGTGATTGAAGCTCTTGAGATCAACGACGGTTTGGCTATTTCGTCAGGCGTCATTTCCCAGATTGACGTTGGAACCAACATCATGTTGCTCAGTCATCAGTCGCTAACAAACGTTATTGCAAAAACCAAGTAAATTGATCCTGGTTGCGCTGGAAATTACATGTTGCCGCTGGCCACTCAAGGGCAAACTGCCCGGGCCCCAGAACCTGAAGAGGCGGCCTGCACTGGCGGTGTGCTCAGTTGCGAGGTTGCGATGTACTTGTGCAACAGTTGGGTCTGTCTGTACGTGAACGTTGAGGTCTATACTCAAATTTGTAACAGAACCCGTCATGCTCAAACGTATCAATGTTAATCAGCTCACGCTTGGGATGCATCTCACGGAATTTTGTGGCTCCTGGATGGAACATCCATTTTGGCGCACCGCTTTTGTCCTGACCGATGCCACAGACATTGAAGCCATCCTGGCCAGCAGTATCAAAGAGGTGTGGATTGACTGTGAAAAAGGGCTGGATGTTGCCGCCGGGGAAACCGCTGTTTCCGAGGCCGAGTCGGAAGCCCAGGTTGAGGCTGAGTTAAAACTGGTGGCTGATGGGCAACGTCAAATAGCACCGGTTTCGGCTGCTGCTGAAATTGAACGCGCAACCAAAATATGCCAGCAAGCCAAACAGGCGGTGGTCTCCATGTTTGAAGAAGCACGGATGGGCAACACCGTGGATGTGGGCGGCGCGGAACTGCTGGTCGAGGAAATATCCGACTCGGTTTCCCGTAACCCTGGGGCACTGATCAGCTTGGCCCGTCTCAAAACGGTAGACGATTACACCTACATGCATTCGGTGGCGGTGTGCGCCATGATGGTGGCACTGGCCAAACAATTGGGTTTGGATGAAGCCCAGACGCGCTCCGCCGGCTTGGCCGGGTTGCTGCACGATTTGGGTAAAGCGCTCATGCCGATGGCGGTACTCAACAAGCCCGGCAAACTCACGGATGCAGAGTTCACCATCATCAAGAGCCATCCGGTGGAGGGGCACAAAATGCTGTTGGTCGGCGTTAACGTTGATCCCATGGTGTTGGATGTCTGCCTGCATCACCATGAAAAAACAGATGGTTCAGGCTACCCCAGGGGCTTGAAGGGGGATGAGATCAGTCTTTTTTCCAAGATGGGGGCGGTGTGTGATGTGTATGACGCCATTACCTCCAATCGCCCGTACAAGCTAGGTTGGGACCCGGCTGAATCCTTGCGCAAAATGGCCGAGTGGACGAGTGGTCATTTCGATCCCACCGTGTTTCAGGCCTTTGTAAAAAGTATGGGGATTTATCCCGTTGGCTCACTGGTCCGACTGACCTCGGGGCGCATTGGTGTGGTGGTCGAGCAGACCGCCAAGTCGCTGACCACGCCCCGTATCAAGGTGTTCTTTTCCACCAAATCGAACATGCGCATCCTGCCGCAAGTGATCGATCTGTCCCATCCCGATACATCAGAAAAAATTGCCGGTCGGGAAGACCCTGCCAAGTGGCATTTTCCTGATCTCAATGAGTTGTGGTCAGGTTTGCCGAAAGCACCTTGGTGATTTATTGTTTCAGTACGTTCCCCGCAGGATGTAAATCAATCTGCCTATTGGGGGCGGGCCAGGCGTAGAACCTGATCATCGAGGTATTGATATGAAATCATGCGCTAGCCCCCGTCAGATATGCGCAGGTAGCTATAGAAATAGAAGCGTCAGCCACGAGATGGCTAACGCTTCGTCGTCTAGCAACCGCGCGTAATCGGCATCTCGACCGGCTTGGGGTTGACTGCGTATTTGCCCAGCTCCATCTTGGCGATGGCATTGCGGTGAACTTCGTCCGGACCATCGGCAAATCGCAAAGTGCGGGCATTGACGTAAGCGTAGGCCAGCGGAAAATCATCGCACATGCCAGCACCGCCATGCGCTTGTATGGCCCAGTCAATCACCTGGCAGGCCATGTTGGGGGCCACCACCTTGATCATGGCAATCTCGTTTTTGGCTAATTTGTTGCCGCCGACGTCCATCATCCAGGCCGCTTTGAGGGTGAGCAGGCGCGCCATGTCGATCTTGCAGCGGGCCTCGGCGATGCGTTCCTGGGTCACGGTTTGGGCGGCGATGGTTTTACCAAAGGCGACGCGCGAAGCGGCGCGTTTGCACATCAGTTCCAGGGCGCGTTCGGCCTGACCAATCAGGCGCATGCAATGGTGAATGCGCCCCGGGCCAAGGCGGCCTTGCGCGATTTCAAAACCACGGCCTTCCCCCAGCAGAATGTTGCTTACGGGCACCCGGACGTTTTCAAACAGGACCTCCATGTGGCCATGCGGTGCGTCGTCGTAGCCCATGACATTGAGCGAGCGCACGACGGTCAGGCCGGGTGTGCTGGCAGGTACCAAGACCATGCTTTGCTGTGAATGGCGATGTGCATCCGGGTTGGTTTTTCCCATGGTGATGTAGATGGCGCAGCGTGGGTCGCCCGCACCGGAGGTCCACCATTTCCGGCCGTTGATGACGTAGTCGTCACCCTGACGCTCAATGCGGGTCTCAATGTTGGTGGCATCACTCGATGCGACGTCGGGCTCGGTCATGGCAAAAGCGGAGCGGATCTTGCCTTCCAGCAAGGGCTTGAGCCAGCGCGCCTTGTTTTCTTCGGAACCATAGCGGGCGATGGTTTCCATGTTGCCGGTGTCGGGGGCGGAGCAGTTGAAAACTTCGCTGGACCACATCACCCGGCCCATGATTTCGGCCAACGGCGCGTACTCCTGGTTGGTCAGACCGGCACCGGTGTAGCCGGAGGCGGTGGCACTGTCCACCGGCAAAAACAGGTTCCACAAGCCGGCGGCCTGTGCCTTGATTTTGAGGTTTTCAATGGTCTGCAGCGGTGTCCAGCGTTTACCGGCTTCCGTGTTGGCGGCAATTTCGGCGTGGTAGGCGCCTTCGGCGGGGTAGACGTTGTCGTCCATGAACTTCTGCAACTTGGCTTGAAGCTCTTTTGTTTTGGGTGAGTAGTCAAAGTCCATGGAATCTCCAGTTGTGTCGGGTTAGAAAAAGGGGCAACAGTCAGCTCATGCCTGCTGGGCAAATTTCCAGGCCATCTGGGCCAGCGGCTTGGCACCGGCGCCTGAGCTCACGGCCTGCGCACTGGCCGCTGTGCCCATTTCGGCGCGCTTGGCGATGCCCTGCAGGATGGCGGCGATGCGAAACAGGTTGTAGGCCATGTAGAAATTCCAGTCTGCCTTAAGCTCGGCGGGGGTGGTCAACCGGGTGCGCTCGCAGTACAAGCGGATGTACTCTTCTTCGGTCGGAATGCCCAGGCTGGCCACATCGACCCCACCGATGCCACGAAACGCGCCCGGTGGAATGTGCCAAGCCATACAGTGGTAGCTGAAATCGGCCAACGGGTGCCCTAGCGTGGACAGCTCCCAGTCCAGCACCGCCACGATGCGCGGTTCGGTCGGATGAAACATCAGGTTGTCCAGCCGATAGTCGCCGTGCACGATGCTGACCATGTGCTCAGCGCGGGCCATCGCTGGAATGTGTTGCGGCAGCCATTCCATGAGCTGGTCCATCTCGTCAATCGGTTGTGTGATGGAGGCTACATATTGTTTGCTCCAGCGACTGATCTGGCGGTCGAAATAATTGCCGGGTTTGCCATAACCAGCCAGCCCCCGTTCCGCAAACTTGACTGTGTGCAGGGCCGCGATGACGCGATTCATTTCGTTGTAAATCGCAGTACGCTCAGACGGACTCATGCCGGGTAAGGTTTGATCCCAGAGAATACGGCCCTGCATGAATTCCATCACATAAAAAGCCTTGCCAATGATCGCCTCGTCTTCGCACAGGCAAAACATACGGGGCACCGGCACATCGGTGCCGTACAAGCCGCTCATGACGGCAAATTCGCGCTCAATCGCATGCGCGGAAGGCAGTAATTTGGCCACCGGGCCGGGTTTGGCTCGCATTACATAGCATTGCGTCGGCGTGTTGAGCTTGTAGGTCGGGTTGGACTGGCCACCCTTGAAGGACTCAACGGTCAACGGCCCGGCAAAACCAGGCAGGTTTTGTTCCAGCCAGGCGGACAGGGCGGCAACGTCAAACGCCTGCTTTTCGGAAACGGGTTGTGTGCCCACGAAATGCTCAAAATCGCTCATGGTGTGGTGCTTCCTGGTGTGGTTCTAGTTATCTGATTCGATGATGAGCATCAGGGCTTTGCGGTTGCGAATGACCAGACCACCCGGCTCGATGCGAATGGTTTCCTCGCGCTCCATCGATTTGAGTTCCTGATTGACGCGCTGGCGGGAAGCGCCCAGCAACTGGGCCAGCTCTTCTTGCGCTAATTGCAGGCCGATGCGTACCTCGGAGCCATCGCTGAGCGAAGGCACACCATAGCTGCGAATCAGATGCAGCAACTGTTTCGCCAGCCGCGCCCGCAGCGGCAGCGTGTTGAGGTCTTCCACCAAACCATACAGCTGGCGGATACGGCGGGCGTTCAGTCGTAACAGCGCTTCGTAAAGTTCGGCGTGCAGCGCCAGAATTTTCTTGAAGTCGGCTTTGGCGACACACAGCGTCGTCGTGTCGCCATGCGCATACGCATCGTGGGTGCGCCGGTCGCCGTCGAACAGCGAGACGTCGCCAAACCAGATACCCGGCTCCACATAAGTCAGGGTAATTTGTTTGCCGGAGAGAGAGGTTGAGCTGACCCGCACGGCGCCAAGCGCACAGGCAATCCAATCCTCCGGCGGCTCGCCGCGGGCCGCTATGAGTTCGCCATCTTTGTACCGTTTGACGTAAGCGCATCGCAGTATGTCGTGTCGCAGTGAAGGTGAAAGGGTTGAAAACCAGCGACCAGAGTTGATCGCCTCGCGTTCTTCGATGGTAAGAATAGGATCGTCCATTGCCTGTCTTGTGGGTGACTGAAAACGTCCCCATTGTCGCGCGAGGGACGCGCGTCAAGGCCAAGGGTTGTCACCTGCGTGTCTGCAGGTGTTTATTCGAAACGCGGCGGGGTCTTGCTCAAGAATGCCGAAATGCCGAGGCCGGCATTGACATGGTGCAGGTTGCGCACAAAGTGATCGCGCTCACGGGCGAGTTGTTCCACCAGCGTGGTGTGGTCCGAGTTGTTGATCAACGTCTTGATACTGGCAATGGCGTTGGGCGCCCGCTCATTGAGCCGATCCGCCAGCGTCAGCGCTGCCGACCGTGCTGTGCCGGGTAAGGTCAGCCGGTTGACGATTCCGAGGTCGTGCAGGCGTTGCGCCGTGACGTTGTCGCCACACATCAGCAGTTCGGTCACCAGTTGACGGGGCAGCGCACGCGCCAGACTCCAGCTGGCACCGCCATCAGGTGACAGCCCGATGTTGCTGTAAGCCATGACGAAAACCGCATTGTTGGCGGCCACAATGAAGTCGCAGGCCAGCGCCAGGGAAAATCCGGCTCCTGCGGCCGCACCTTCCACCGCGGCAATGACTGGCTTCGGAAATGTCCGGATGGCTTCGATCCAGTTGTGAAAGGCCTCAATGCTCTCGGCCTGGACGTTGGCGGGCTGCTGCCGGTTGGCCTGCAAACGCTGCAAGTTGCCGCCAGCGCTGAACACGTCGCCTTCGCCCACAATGACGACCGACCGAATGTCGCTTGAGTTCTCAGCCCGGCTCAAGGCCTCAATGCCTTCGGTGTAGATGGCCGGTCCAAGGGCGTTGCGGTGTTCGGGGCTGGCGAGTGTCAGGACCAGCGTTTGGCCTTCACTGCTGCGTTTGAGTTCGGCTGTCATGGAAGTTCCTTTTATTCTTCTTCGTGCAACAGGCTCAGGCCGATGGCGCCGCGCCGACGCAACCACGGGCTGGGGCGATAGCGAGGATCGCCATAGACGGTTTGCATATTGAACAGCACTTCCAGCACGTTGGTGGGGCCATACAGATTGCCCATCGCCAGGGGGCCCATCGGGTAGCCCAGACCCAGCGTGACTGCGGTTTCAAGGTCAGTCGGCGAACAGACGTTTTGCTGGCAGATGTCGGCGGCAATGTTGACCATGTTCGCCACCACCCGCTGCGTGACAAAGCCGCCGCTGTCCCGAATAACGCTCACGGCCTTGCCGTCGCGCGCCATCAAGGCGTGGGCCGCCCGGCGCATGTCGGTCCGGGTCGCCGGGTTGGTGGCCAGCACGCGCCGTTGGGTGGCGGCATCGTCCACCAGCATGTCGATGCCCAGGGTGCGTGCCGGATCGAGCCGTTCGACCACCGCCACCGTGGTGATGTCAAACCCGAGCGGTGCCACCAAGGTGAGCGCCATCGAGGAAGGCGAGGCGCCGGTCTCGATTTTGGCGCCCAGGTTTTTCAGCAGCAAGAGCAGTTCGGCCCGGCGTGAAGCCCGGGGCGACACCCAGACCGGCGGCATCTCGGCCACCTGTGGTGGCGGGGGCTCCGGGCTGATTTGGGCGATGCCGTTCTCATAGCGGTAAAAACCGTCGCTCACTTTTTTCCCAAGCACGCCCCCAGCCAAGCGCTGGGCGGTGATGATGCTGGGCCGGTAACGTGGCTCCTCAAAGTACTGGTGATAGATCGACTCCATCACGGGATGGGAGACATCCAGCCCAGTCAGGTCCATCAATTCAAACGGTCCGAGCTTGAAGCCGATCTGGTCTTTCAGAATCCGGTCGATGGTGGCGAAATCGGTGACGCCTTCGCTGACGATGCGCAGCGCTTCGGTGCCATAACCGCGACCGGCGTGGTTGACAATAAAACCGGGTGTGTCTTGCGCCTGCACTGGTGTATGCCCCATTTGCCGGGCGTAAGCGGCCAGATCGGAACAGACGCTGGCGCTGGTTTTGAGCCCGGCGATGACCTCGACCACCTTCATCAGGGGAACCGGGTTAAAGAAGTGAAAGCCGGCAAACTGCGCTGGCCGTTTCAGTTGTGCCGCAATGGCCGTTACCGACAGCGACGACGTGTTCGTGGCCAATACCGTGGTTGGACGAACCAGTCCCTCCAGTTCGGCGAACAGGCTGGCCTTGATGTCCAGCCGCTCCACCACGGCCTCCACGATCAGGTCGCAACTGACGAGTGCGGTGAGTGCGTCCGCACATTGCAGGCGGGATTTGTACAAGACGGCCTGGGCTGCATCCAGTCGACCTTTTGCGCACAGCTTGTCCCATTGCGAAAAAACAGCAGTTTGCGCCGCACGCGTCGCGTCAAGTTGCATGTCAAACAGCAGCACGCTGCTGCCGGTTTGCGCGGCAATCTGGGCGATGCCCCGTCCCATGGCACCAGCCCCTACGATGCCGACAGTGGAAAAAATTGGTTTCATGCGCCGGATTATGACCCGGCGCAATCAAGCATTGGCGCGCTCTTCCCAAGGAGAAAAGCAATGTGGTGATGGCCTGTCTTTTTACGACCAGCTTGGCGGGAAAATCAGCGACGAACCTGCAATGATCCCGGGTTGACGATGTTGGTCGGGGTGCCCTTGATGAAGTTGATCACGTTGTCAAACGCGGCGCCAAAATACATCTCGTAACTGTCTTGCTCGACATAGCCGATGTGTGGCGTGCAAATGCAGTTCTCCAGTCGCAACAGGGCATGGCCCTGCAGGATCGGTTCAGTCTCAAACACGTCAATGGCGGCCAAGCCAGGTCGACCCCGGTTCAGTGCGCAGATCAGGGCGTCAGGCTCGATCAATTCGGCGCGCGAAGTGTTCACCAGCAGCGCGGTGGGTTTCATGCGCGCCAGATCATCGAGCCGGACAATGCCGCGGGTTTCTTCCGCCAAGCGCAGATGCAGCGACAGCACATCACTTTGTTCAAAAAATTCCTCCCGACTGGACGCGGCTTGAAACCCGTCCAGAATGGCTCTTTCTCGTGAAGGCGCTCGGCCCCAGACCAACACGTTCATGCCAAAAGCTTTGCCGTAGCCGGCCACCAGTTGCCCGATCTTGCCGTAGCCAAAAATACCGAGGGTCTTGCCTTTGAGGACGGTGCCCAGTCCAAAGTTCGGCGGCATGGAGCCGGCTTTTAACCCCGATTGCTGCCACACCCCGTGCTTGAGATTGCCAATGTAGTGCGGCAAGCGTCGCATGGCTGCCATGATGAGCGCCCAAGTCAGTTCGGCGGCGGCCACCGGCGAGCCGGAACCCTCGGCGACGGCAATGCCGCGTTCGGTGCAAGCGACCACGTCGATATGCGGGCCGACACGCCCGGTTTGCACAATCAGCTTGAGCTTGGGCAGCTTCTCGATCAGCTGGCGGGTGATGTGTGTGCGCTCACGATTGAGCACAATCACGTCAGCATCTTTGAGGCGGACAGACAACTGGCCCAAGCCTTTGACGGTGTT
Source organism: Rhodoferax sp. (assembly GCF_012927445.1). Taxonomy (GTDB): domain Bacteria; phylum Pseudomonadota; class Gammaproteobacteria; order Burkholderiales; family Burkholderiaceae_C; genus Rhodoferax. The sequence goes on along the minus strand of NZ_JABBPD010000004.1, from coordinate 90,847 downwards.
GGTGTAAACCTTGGCTTGGTAGGTTTCGAGTCTGGCTGCGCATTCGAGCTTTCGAACCGCATCTTGGTAATCATCCAAAATCACAATATTCATATGATGTCATTGTGCCTTGCCAATGGCCGTGTTCTTGGAATCGGGGTTTTCTTCACAGCGTTACGGATTGTAAAAACTGCGCACAAGTGGCGAGCGCGTCCCGTTAGGCTGCCTGAGGAACTGCCCGGTGCCTCAGCTGGCGAGTGGAATGGGTCAGTGAAATGCCGCTTCACGCGCCGCCAGGCGGTCCAGTTCGGCACAGACATCGGCCATCCGTCCCGAGATCACCATGCGCCCGACCTGCGAGGGGGGCTGGTCGGCGTCCAGAATCCGTACGATTCGCAGCGGCCGGTGTACTGAAATACGGGAGAAATTCTGAAGCGCGTCCCGTGCATGCAGGCTGGTGTGGGCTGCGGAACTGATGGCAAATTCATGGGCCATTCTGCTTTGTGCTGGGGTCGGCATGAGCCAGCGCCACAAGCCTTGCAAGGGGGCCAAAACGCCGGGAATCACAAATGGAGTCGTGTTCATTTGAAGCCTTTAATCTGCGTCTACATCAGCATGGTGTTGCGAATGAGGCCAACGGCAAGCCCCTCAATTTCAAACGGTTCACCGGGTTCCACCACGATGGTCTGGTAGTCGGGATTTTCGGGATGCAGCTCAATCACGTTTTTGTTGCGCCGAAAGCGTTTAACCGTTACTTCATCGCCCAGGCGCGCTACCACAATCTGGCCATTCTTGGCCTCTTTGGTGGACTGCACCGCTAGCAAGTCGCCGTCCATGATGCCCGCGTCACGCATGGACATGCCGCGCACCTTGAGCAGATAGTCAGGCCTTTGCTGGAAGAGACTGTTCTCCAGGAAATAGGTCTGCTCAATGTGCTCTTGCGCGAGAATGGGGGAGCCGGCGGCGACCCGTCCAATCAACGGCAACGTCAGCTGGTTCAGACTCGGACTCGAAAGGGAGAATTGCTTGTTACGGGATTCATTGATGGAGCGGAGCGTGTCACTTTTGAGGCGGATCCCGCGCGACGTGCCGCTGACCAGTTCAATCACGCCTTTGCGCGCCAGGGCCTGCAAGTGCTCTTCGGCCGCGTTGGCGGATTTGAAACCCAATTCGGAGGCGATCTCGGCCCGGGTCGGCGGGGCGCCGGTGCGTGTAATGGCGCTCTGGATGAGCTCCAGAATCTGTTGCTGGCGGGCGGTGAGTTTGGGGCTTTCAAGCATGACAACTCCTTCAAAGTTCAGTAGGTCTTACTGTTGGTCTATACACACTGTCTTGATATCCAGTAACTGTATTTTTAACCAGTTTATAAAACTATGCAAGTGACGTCGACCGATCTGTTTGAAAAAGTTGTTGTTTTGGGGACCGGGGGAACGATTGCCGGCACGGCGCCCAGCGCGTCCGACAACCTTGGCTACACGGCCGCCCAGGTGGGCGTGAGCCAATTGCTGGACGCTATTCCCGGCCTGTCGAAAGTGCTGGCCGGGCGCTCGCTGCTGAGCGAACAGGTTGCCCAAATTGACAGCAAGGACATGAGTTTTTCGGTGTGGCAGCAGCTGGCTCTGCGGGTGCAGCACCACCTGACGCAGCCTGACGTGCAGGGCGTCGTCATCACACACGGCACCGATACGCTGGAAGAAACGGCGTATTTTTTGTATGCCGTGCTACCGGTAGTGCTGCTGGCGCGCAAACCGGTGGTGTTGACCTGCGCCATGCGGCCGGCTTCCAGCGCGGCGCCGGATGGTCCCCAGAATGTGATGGACGCCGTGGCGGTGGCGATCACGCCCGGCGCGTGCGGCGTGGTGGTGGTCTGTGCCGGCACCCTGCATGGGGCGGTGGCGGTGCAAAAGGTGCATCCTTACCGGCTCGATGCTTTCAATTCCGGCGACGCGGGGCCTTTAGGCTATGTGGAGGAAGGCGGCGTTAGATTGGTAAGAAATTGGCCTCTAGCCCCCGTCGATAGTGAGCAAGTTGCTATTGAATTAATAGCAAATGTAAGCTGCTGGCCGCGCGTGGAAATCGTGATGAACTATGCCGGCGCCAACGGTGCCCTGGTGGATGCGCTGGTTGCCCCGGTCTGCCCGACTCTGCCAGTGGGCGGACCACAGGATGCGCAACCGGTGCGTGGGCTGGTCGTGGCCGCCACCGGCAACGGCACGGTGCATCGCGATCTGGAAGCGGCCTTGATCAGGGCGCAGACGGCGGGCGTGAAAGTCGTACTGGCCACCCGTTGCCCCTTCGGGCGCGTGTTGCCCGGGTTGGGCCGCACATTTCCCGATTCGCAGGGGTTGTCGCCGGTGAAGGCGCGGGTGGCGTTGATGCTGGCGTTATTGCCTTGATCAGGCCGCCAGTGCGGCAAATGCCCGGGCGGTGATTTCGTTGACGCCGCCGGTGCCGCTGATGGCGCAGTATTTTGGCGCAGCAAGCGGCTCGGCCTTGGCCCAGCTGGCGTAGTAATCGACCAGCGGGCGCGTTTGCGCGCTGTACACGTCCAGCCGCTTTTTCACGGTCTCTTCCTTGTCATCCTCGCGCTGAATCAGCGGTTCGCCGGTGATGTCGTCGATTCCTTCGACTTTGGGCGGGTTGAACTTGACGTGGTAGGTGCGACCTGAAGCGGCGTGCGAGCGGCGTCCGCTCATGCGCTCGATGATGGCGTCAAACGGCACGTCAATTTCCAGCACGTAATCGAGTTTCACGCCAGCGGCCTTCATGGCGTCGGCTTGCGGAATGGTGCGCGGAAAGCCGTCAAACAGGAAACCTGCGGCACAGTCGGGCTGGGCAATGCGTTCTTTCACCAGATTGATGATCAGGTCGTCACTGACCAGACCGCCGGCGTCCATCACTTTTTTGGCTTCAATGCCCAGTGGCGTGCCGGCCTTGACGGCGGCGCGCAGCATGTCACCCGTGGAAATTTGGGGAATGCCGTATTTCTGGCAGATGAAGGTGGCTTGCGTGCCTTTACCAGCGCCGGGTGCGCCCAACAGAATGAGTCTCATGAATGTCCTTGGATTTATTGAAAATCAGACAGCATTGCCGTGGCTTTGTCCAAGCCAATGGCAATACTTCGTTTATTTCGAGAATAGCATGCAACAGCTTCTGGCTGGCTTACATTCGCCGCCACTCAGGCGTTGAACAGTCGGCGCACCCGTTCCAAGTCTTCCGGTGTGTCGACGCCGGGGCCGGGCGCATGCTGGGCGATGTGGACCGCAATTCGGTGGCCATGCCACATGGCGCGCAGCTGTTCCAGTGATTCCGTGGTCTCGATTGGGGCCTGCGGCAAGCTCGGGAACTGACGCAAAAATCCCACTCGGTAGCCATAAATGCCAATGTGGCGCAACGGCGCCGGGGTTGGCAGGACGCCGGGTTGATCCCGTCCATGCGGAATCGGCGCGCGACTGAAGTAGAGCGCCAGCCCTTTGGCATCGAGCACCACTTTGACGACATTGGGGTTGGTGAAATCCGCCCAGTTGTCGATGGCGTGCGCCGCCGTGCTCATGCTGGCTTGCGGCTGCTGGCTGAGCAATTGGGCGACGGCACCCACCAGCAAAGGATCAATCAGCGGCTCATCGCCCTGGACATTCACCACGATTTCATCGTCGGCGAGACCCAGCAACTGGCACCCCTCGGCCAGCCGGTCGCTGCCCGAGGGGTGCTCGGTGCGGGTCAGTACCGCTTCAATGCCATGGGCCTGGCAGGCGGTGATGATTTCAGGGCTGTCGGCCGCCACCACGACCCGGACCTTGCCAGCGGGGACGCTGATCGACATGACCCGCTGGGCCACCCGCACCACCATGGGCGCGCCGCCAATGTCCGCCAGCGGCTTGTTGGGCAGCCGGGTGGAGGCCAGCCGGGCCGGAATCAGAACCGTGAAACTCAAAGCCCGAGTTCCTCGTCCGTGAGCGTGCGCGCCTCGCTCTCCAGCAGGATGGGGATGCCGTCGCGCACCGGGTAGGCCAGGCGCGCGCTGCGGGAGGTTAATTCCTGCTTTTCGCGGTCATATTCCAGAGGGCCTTTGGTGACCGGGCAAACCAGCAGTTCAAGTAGTCGTGTGTCCATGGGGAGATGATAGCGTTGGGTTTTGTGGAGTGAGCAGCAGCCGTGACAGCAGGGCGTCGAACTGGGTCAAGAAGGCTGGTTCCGGGGTGAAGATCAGTGGTACTGCCAGTGCGTCCGGCAGATGCTGCCACAGCTTGACCGCGTCTTTTTCAGTACAAATAACGCTGTAGCCCCCGTATTCATTGCATAACCAGCTATTGAAATCATAGTGATCTGGCAGCGCGATGGTGCGTGCCAGCGGCAGACCCTGCGCGCGCAGCATGGTGAAGAAGTCTTCCGGCTTGGCGATGGCGGCCACGGCCAGCAGCGGTTTCGCGCCGTCAAACAGCAGTTCGGCCAGTGCAAGCTGGCGGCCATCGGCCCGCAGCGCGTGCCGGGCCAGTGTGCGTTGGGCGGTGAAGCCGGCAAACGCCGGGTGGGCGCCGGTGTGCAGTACCAGGTCAGCCGGGCGCGGCCACGGTTCGCGCAGCGGCCCGGCCGGCAGCAAATAACCGTTGCCCGTGCCGCGGTCGTCAAAAACACAAATCTCCAGGTCGCGGTGCAGACCCAGGTGCTGCAGACCATCGTCGCAGAGGATGACCTGGGTGTCCGGGTAGCGGGCCAGCAGCGCTCGCGCGGCGTCAACACGCCGGGCCGCGACAAAAACAGGCACGGCGGTGGCGCGCTGGATCAGGGCGGGCTCATCCCCCACCTCTGCAATCGGGCTGTCCGCCCGCACTTCGCGGCAGTCGGTGGCCTGACGACCGTAGCCGCGCGAGATCACGCCCACACTGACACCCCGCGCCTGCAGGTGCCGTACCAGCGCCATCACGACCGGCGTCTTGCCCGCGCCGCCAGCGACCACATTGCCGACCACGATCACCACGGCGGGGACACGCTGAACTTGGAGCCAGCCGGCCCGGTACAGCGCGCGCCGAAGCGCCGCCAGTGCGCCAAACAGCAGCGCGAGCGGCCACAAGAGCCGGGCCAGCAGCCCCCGATGCGTCCAGGCGCGGGTCAGTAGGCGCTGCAACGCCGGCGGCTGCGTGGCCTCGGTCATGGGGTTACTTGGCCCCGGTTGAGGTCGAGGACTGGGTGGCAAAGGTGATTTGGGACAGGCCGGAACGGCGGGCGGCTTCCATCACGGTGACCACGGCCTGGTGCTTGGCGCTGGCATCGGCACTGATGATCACCACCGATTCCTTGCCCGCCTTGGCACCGTCCAGCAGCGCGGCGGCGAGCGCATCCAGGCTGCGACCCGCCACTGGCACCTTGTTGACGGCATAGGCGCCGTCGCTGGTCACGGTGACCAGCACTTCTTTCGGATAGTCGCGCTGCGCGTCAGTATCGGCCACGGGCAGCGTGAGTTGCAGCTCGGTGAACTTGCTGTAGGTGGTGGACAGCATCAGAAAAATCAGCACCACCAGCAGCACGTCGATGAACGGAATCAGGTTGATTTCGGGCTCTTCACGCACCCGGTGTCGGAAATTCATGGCTGACCTCCGCCGGCTTGTCCGAAGGCAGACACGCCGCCCCGGGGGGCACAGCAGGTCAAGCGGCAAGCATGCAGCGTCATCATTTTCGCAAGGTGTTGAGGTGCCGCGCCAGCCGCTCGGAGGCCAGTTCCAGGGTCAACAGGTACTCGTCAACCCGGGCCCGAAAGTAGCGCCAGAAAATCAACGACGGAATCGCCACAATCAGGCCAAAGGCGGTGTTGTACAAGGCAATCGAGATGCCATGCGCCAATTGCGCCGGGTTACCGCCCGTGGCGCTGCCGGCCGAGGTTTGCGAACCAAAAATCTCGATCATGCCGATCACCGTGCCAAACAAGCCCATCAGCGGCGCCGCCGAAGCGATGGTCGCCAGCGCGCTCAAGTAGCGTTCCAGCCGGTGCGCGACCATGCGGCCCGCGCCTTCCATGGAGGAACGAAGCTCGTCTTCGCTGCAGCGCGGGTTGGTGTTGAGAGCCCGAAAACCACTGGCCAGCACCTCGCCCAAGGCGGAGTTTTGCTCCAGTTGGGTCACCACATCGGGCCCTGGCACCGAGGTGCGCGCAACAGTGAGCACCTCTTCCAGTAATTTAGGTGGCGCTATTTTGACGGTCTTGAGGCTGATAAAGCGCTCAATGACGAGTGCCAAAGCCAGGATAGAGCAGGCAACCAGTGGCCAGATCGGCCAGCCTGCGGCTTGTATGATTGAAAACAAATGGAATCTCCGCGCAGATGAAATGCCGCGCAATTATGGCCCACGCACCTGTTTTGTTTGACGCGATACGCGTGGTTAGGTGAATTTTTCGCCGGCGTTATTCAATGGCTCGTCATCCACAAAATCTGTGGATAACTTTGTGAGCAAGTAGTCGGAGAAGTAGCGCCAAGCCGCGCCGGGCTTGCCTTGTGACGGACTGATGACAAAATAGGCAGTGAAAAAATCAATTAAATCAAAGGCTTGCATCTTGCTCTCAAGCGTTCACCCGCCAGTTCTCATCAAGCGTGTGGAATGATGCGGCTGTGGAGAATTCAATCCCTCAATCCTGCTGGAACCCCCGTTTTTATTGATGTCTGAGCTTAAATTACCTGTCTTTGCGCCAAGAATCTGGCAAGTTGGGGCGCTATGCCGCGCCATTGCTGACGCGCTGGAGGCCAAGTTCAATCCCGTCGCCGTGCGCGGCGAGATTTCGGGCTTCTCGCGTGCGTCCAGTGGGCATTGTTACTTTTCCCTGAAAGACGAAAGCGGTCAGATTCGGTGTGCCATGTTTCGCCGGGCCGCCACTTTGCTGGATTTTTCACCACGCGACGGCGAACTGATCGAGGTCCGCGGCCGTCTGGGCGTGTACGAGCCCCGCGGCGATCTGCAACTCATTGTGGAAAGCATGAGTCGGGCCGGGCAGGGCGCGCTGTTTGAGCAATTTCTCAAGCTCAAGGCCAAGCTGGAAGCGGAGGGCCTGTTTGAGGCGGCCAGAAAACGAGCGCTGCCGCTAATGCCGCGCGCCATTGGCGTGGTGACCTCACTCGGTGCGGCCGCCTTGCATGATGTGATGACGGCCCTGCAGCGGCGCGTGCCGAACATCCCGGTGGTGATTGCTCCGGCGGCGGTTCAAGGCGCCAATGCGCCGGCTGAGTTGATCAAGGCGCTATCAAACTTATATCTGCTTACGCAGGAAGGACGGGGGCTGAAGCCTGATTTTACTAAAAAAGTCAAGAAGAACGGTGCTGTCACGGAGCCCGTCATTGATGTCATTTTGCTGGTGCGCGGGGGCGGCTCGATGGAGGATTTATGGTCCTTCAATGACGAGCAACTGGCACGCATGCTGGTGCAAAGCCCGGTGCCCATCGTCTGCGGTGTCGGGCACGAGACCGACTTCACCATTGCCGATTTTGTCGCTGATCTGCGGGCACCGACGCCCACGGCGGCGGCCGAGCTGGTGGCGCAGCCGCGCGAGGTCTGGCTGGGCGCGATCGATGGCGCGGCGCGGCGCTTGCAGGATGCTGTGTTGCGGCGCCTTGACCAGCAAAGTCAACGGCTTGACTTGACCTCTTCCCGCTTGGGCCGACCCTCCGGACTGGTGGGGCGGCAACGTTTGCGGTTGGCGTCCAGTGCGCAGCGGTTGCAGTCTTCGTCACTTCATTTTTTGAAGCAAAAAAAGCAGGATCTGCAACAGCTGCAGACCACTTTGCCAGACGCCATGCAGCGCACGCTAAGCCGCCGGGACGAGCGGCTGCAGCGGGCCGCCTTGCGGCTGGGCTTGCTGGACCCGACCTTGGTCTTGCAGCGCGGCTATGCCTGGTTGACCAGCGCTGAAGGCGAAACCATCACCAGCGTGCGGCAAACCCATGTTGGTCAGTTGGTGAGCGCCACCCTTGCCGACGGCACGGTTGATTTGACGGTGTCACCTCCAACTGACGCAAAGTTCCTACAATAACTGATCCAAACAACAAACTCACGAGGACATCATGGAACACACTCTGCCCCCCCTGCCTTATGCGATTGACGCCCTGGCCCCGAGCTGCTCTCAGGAAACCCTGGAGTATCACCATGGCAAGCACCACAATGCTTATGTGGTCAACCTCAATAACCTGCAAAAGGGCACCGAGTTCGAGGCCATGACGCTGGAAGAGATCATCAAGAAGTCCACTGGTGGCATCTACAACAATTCGGCCCAAATCTGGAACCACACCTTTTTCTGGAACTGCATGAAGCCCAACGGCGGTGGCGAGCCTACCGGCGCGCTGGCGGCCGCGATCAACGCCAAGTGGGGCACCTACGCCGCGTTCAAGGAAGCCTTCGTCAAGTCGGCCGTGGGCAACTTCGGTTCCGGCTGGACTTGGCTGGTCAAGAAGGCGGACGGTTCGGTGGACCTCGTCAACATGGGTGCCGCTGGCACGCCATTGACCACCGCTGACAAGGCCCTGCTGACGGTTGACGTGTGGGAACACGCTTACTACATCGACTACCGCAACATGCGTCCCAAGTATGTCGAGACTTTCCTTGAAAAGCTGGTGAACTGGAGCTTTGCCGAAGCCAACTTTGCCTAAGTTTGCTTGAATCCAAAAAGCCACCTTCACGGTTGCTTTTTTATGTCTATCGACCTCTGACCCGCGTTAATGAAGCGGGATGTGCTATCTAAAATATAGCGTTATTGGGTCTCAAACGGTTTGCCAGCCAGCTTGAAACCGGCCTTGATGCCTTTTTTCCCGAACCAGCCCTGGTTCATTTCCAGTACGTAACGGACCGGCTGCGCCGAGCAGTGTGATTCGGTTGTTTGCGGCTTCATATCGGCCAGGTTGACGATGGTGCCATCGTCCGCCACAAAGGCGGCGGTCAGGGGTAGCAGCGTGTTTTTCATCCAGAAACACTGGGTCGTGGCTTGTTCAAAGACGAACAACATGCCTTCCGACTGGGGCATCTCCTTGCGGAACATCAGCCCGGTGGATCGTTGTTCCGGGGATGCGGCCACTTGTGTGTCGATCAAGTGCATGCCGGCCGAGAGTTTGATGCGTTGCAGATCCGTCTGTGGCGCATTTTGCGCGTGGCTTAAGTTGCCGAAAGCGGCTGCCAGGCTGAGAAGTCCGATTGCAATGTGTTTCATGGCTTGATTCTGACGCAACTATCAAAAAAATTCAGACAAAAAAATGCCCGCATCAGCGGGCATTTCGATCAAGGCGTCAAGAATTACTTCTTGGCATCTTCTTTCACGGCAGCAGCAGGGGCGGAAGCAGCGGCCTTCTTGGCAGGAGCGGCTTCGGCTTTAGCGGCCTTGGCAGCAGCGGCTTTTTCAGCTTTAGCAGCTTTGGCAGCGGCAGCTTTTTCGGCCTTAGCGGCTTTAGCAGCAGCGGCCTTTTCAGCTTTAGCTACTTTAGCGGCAGCGGCTTTTTCGGCTTTAGCAGCTTTGGCATCCGCCTTGGCGGGTGCGGCATCAGAAGCGGCAGCAGCAGGCGCTACAACTGCGGCTTTGGCGGGAGCAGCAGCAGGTGCTACAGCGGCAGCAGGTGCAGCGGCTTTAGCAGGTGCAGCAGCAGGAGCGTCAGCGGCGAAAGCGCCAGCAGCAAAGAGACCAGCAACCAAAGCAGCAAGAAGTTTGTTCATTTTAAATTTCCTTGAGATAACGTTATTTCAAAAAGTTCCTCCCATTTTCTGAGAGGCTTTTCCGTAACGGGGTTGGTTTGTCCCGGGTTGACAGAAAACAGTAATTTTTTGGGACTAAAATTGAAAAGCGCCTCAGAATCAGTCTGAAACCACAGTTTTAGATTAGTTCCGGCACCAAAAAAATAGCGCAAATTAAACCAATCAACGGAGATTTAAGCCCATGTATCAGCACATCAAAGTCCCTTCACAAGGCCAAAAAATTACCGTCAATGATGACTTGTCACTGAATGTGCCTGATCAGCCGATCATTCCGTTCATTGAAGGTGATGGCACTGGCGCGGATATAACCCCCGTGATGATGAAGGTGGTGGATGCTGCGGTCGCCAAGGCCTACGCTGGCAAGAAAGCCATCCATTGGATGGAAGTCTATGCGGGTGAAAAGTCCACCAAGGTTTACGGTCCTGATGTGTGGTTGCCCGCCGAAACGCTGCAAGCCCTGCGTGAGTATGTGGTGTCCATCAAGGGTCCGCTGACAACCCCTGTCGGCGGTGGTATCCGTTCGTTGAATGTGGCCATGCGCCAAGAGCTTGATCTGTATGTCTGCTTGCGCCCCATCCAGTATTTTGACGGCGTGCCCAGCCCGGTGAAAGAGCCACAGAAGACCAATATGGTGATCTTCCGTGAAAATTCGGAAGACATCTATGCCGGTATCGAGTTCGAGGCTGAGTCAGACAAGGCCAAGAAACTGATCAAGTTTCTGCAAGATGAAATGGGCGTCACCAAGATCCGTTTCCCCAATACCTCCGGTATTGGCATCAAACCTGTCTCACGTGAAGGCACCGAGCGTCTGGTGCGCAAGGCCTTGCAGTACACCATTGACAATGACAAATCCAGCCTGACCATTGTCCACAAAGGCAACATCATGAAGTACACCGAAGGTGGCTTCCGTGATTGGGCCTATGGATTGGCACAAAAAGAATTCGGCGCCGAGTTGATCGACGGCGGACCATGGTGCAAATTCAAAAACCCGAAGACAGGCAAGGACATTATTGTCAAGGACAGCATCGCAGACGCGTTCTTGCAACAAATCCTGCTTCGTCCTGCTGAATACAGCGTGATTGCCACCTTGAACCTGAACGGCGATTACGTGTCCGATGCTTTGGCGGCCCAAGTCGGCGGTATTGGCATTGCACCCGGTGCGAATCTGAGCGACACCATTGCCTGCTTTGAAGCCACCCACGGCACGGCACCAAAATATGCTGGCAAAGACTATGTAAACCCCGGTTCCGAGATTCTCTCCGCCGAGATGATGCTGCGTCATATGGGCTGGATTGAAGCGGCCGACCTGATCATCAGTTCGATGAAAAAATCCATCAACAGCAAGAAAGTTACGTATGACTTTGCTCGTTTGATGGACGGTGCGACGCAAGTCAGCTGTTCCGGTTTCGGTCAGGTGATGATCGACAACATGTAAACGCAGTCTGACTGCTACTGGCAAGGTTTGACCTCGCCAGCATCCAAACCGCTCTGGCTTGATGGCTTTGAGCGGTTTTTTTGTTGCTACTGCTTGAATGTAGAAAAACCGTCACCAATTCACCTGGGCACTGCAGTGCTTCGGTACCCTCGATAGAATGAAATCATGGTAACCAAATCTCCCGTAATTCCACCTGTTCCGCCGGTCCGCCAACCAGAGCGGGATGATGGTGACTCCGTTGTGCTTGAGAGGCGAACGCAGAAGGTTCAGCCACCGCAGATGTACCAGGTCGCCATGCTCAATGACGACTACACCCCGATGGAATTTGTGGTGGTGGTGATTCAGGAGTTTTTTGGTAAAGATCTAGAGGCCGCCACGCAGATCATGCTCAAGATTCATCTGGATGGGAAAGGCGTTTGTGGGGTTTATTCCAAAGATGTAGCCGCCACCAAGGTAGATCAGGTCCTGGATGCAGCCGCGAAGGCGGGGCATCCGTTGAAATGCATCAGTGAGCCCGTTGATTTCTAGGCAGATGATGTCATCTGTCTGGAATAGATATTGAAATCAGATTACAGTTAATCATCACAGCAAGGCTAAAAAGGAAATCACATGATTGCCCAAGAATTGGAAGTCAGCCTTCATATGGCATTTGTTGAGGCGCGCCAGCAGCGTCATGAGTTCATCACGGTGGAGCATTTGCTGCTCGCCTTGCTGGACAACCCCAGTGCAGCTGAAGTGTTGCGGGCTTGTTCCGCCAATATTGACGATTTGCGCAAGTCGTTGGCAAACTTCATCAAGGACAACACCCCTCAGGTGGCCGGTTCCGACGACGTTGACACGCAGCCCACCTTGGGGTTTCAGCGTGTGATTCAGCGCGCCATCATGCATGTGCAGTCCACCGGCAGCGGCAAAAAAGAAGTCACCGGCGCCAATGTGCTGGTGGCCATATTTGGCGAAAAAGATTCGCATGCCGTGTATTACCTGCATCAGCAGGGCGTGACCCGACTGGATGTGGTGAATTTCATTGCGCACGGCATCAAGAAAAGCGATCCGCCAGAGCCAACCAAATCGGGCGAGAGTCAAGCCGAAAGCGAAGAAGGTGTAGCTGAGAAAAATGAGAAGGCATCACCGCTTGAGCAATACACAGTCAACCTGAATCAGCTTGCCAAAGACGGCAAAATTGACCCGCTGATTGGGCGCGAGTATGAAGTTGAGCGCGTGATCCAGATTTTGTGCCGTCGCCGCAAGAACAACCCGTTGCTGGTTGGTGAGGCCGGCGTTGGCAAGACCGCCATTGCAGAGGGCTTGGCTTGGCGCATCACGCAAAAAGAAGTGCCTGAAATCTTGGCCGATTCAATCGTTTATTCGCTTGATATGGGCGCTTTGCTGGCCGGTACCAAATACCGGGGTGACTTTGAGCAGCGCCTCAAAGGCGTGTTGAAGTCCCTCAAGGACAAGCCGAATGCCGTTTTGTTCATTGATGAAATTCACACCCTGATTGGGGCGGGCGCGGCATCGGGTGGCACGCTGGATGCCTCCAATCTGCTCAAGCCAGGATTGAGTTCGGGTGCGCTTAAATGCATCGGTGCAACGACGTTTACCGAATACCGTGGGATCTTTGAGAAGGATGCCGCACTGTCCCGTCGTTTCCAGAAGGTTGATGTGGTCGAGCCCACCATTGAGCAGACCGTGGAAATTCTCAAAGGTCTCAAATCTCGTTTTGAAGAGCATCACAACGTCAAATACGCCGTGGCGGCATTGCAGGCTGCGGCAGAACTGAGCGCCAAGTACATCAATGACCGCCACCTGCCGGACAAGGCCATTGATGTGATCGATGAAGCGGGCGCCGCGCAACGCATTTTGCCGCCGTCCAAACGCAAGAAAATCATCAGCAAGACCGAGGTAGAGGAAATTGTGGCAAAAATCGCCCGCATTCCTCCCGCCAATGTGTCCAATGATGATCGCGGCAAGCTCAAGACGCTGGAGCGGGATCTCAAAAATGTGGTGTTCGGTCAGGACAAGGCCATTGACATGCTGGCATCAGCCGTGAAGATGGCGCGCTCTGGTCTTGGCAAGGGCGACAAGCCGATTGGCTCTTTCCTGTTCAGTGGTCCAACCGGGGTCGGCAAGACTGAGGCCGCCAAGCAGTTGGCTTACATCATGGGCATTGACCTGATTCGCTTTGACATGAGCGAGTACATGGAACGCCATGCGGTGAGCCGCTTGATTGGTGCGCCACCGGGCTACGTTGGGTTTGATCAGGGTGGTCTGCTCACCGAAGCCGTCACCAAGAAGCCGCACTGTGTTCTTTTGCTCGATGAAATCGAAAAAGCGCATCCGGATATCTTCAATGTGTTGTTGCAGGTCATGGACCACGGCACCTTGACCGATAACAACGGCCGTAAAGCCGACTTCCGTAACGTCATAATCATCATGACGACGAACGCCGGTGCAGAGGCCATCAACAAGACGGTCATGGGATTCACCAATATCCGCGAAGCGGGTGACGAAATGGCGGACATCAAGCGTCTGTTCACGCCCGAGTTCCGGAATCGGCTGGATGCCGTTGTCAGCTTCAAAGCCTTGGATGAAGTGGTCATCATGCGGGTGGTCGATAAGTTCTTGCTGCAATTGGAAGCACAGTTGGCTGACAAAAAGGTCGATGTCACTTTCACCGACAAGCTGCGCAAACACTTGGCCAAGAAGGGCTTTGATCCACTGATGGGCGCGCGTCCGATGCAGCGCCTGATTCAGGACACGATTCGACGGGCCTTGGCCGATGAATTACTCTTTGGTCGCCTGACCGAAGGGGGGCGGTTGACCGTTGACTTGGATGATAAGGATGAAAGCAAGACCGAAGTGTTGCTGGATATTCAACCCTTGCCCAAAAAAGAGGGTAAGTCCAAGCCTGAAGTGCAAGCGGCAACGGCGGGCTAAGATGAAAGTTGAGCGTGGATGTTTTGCATCCACGCTCAACAAAGAAATCCAGATCTACTTGGGTTCTTCTGGCCATCTTTCAGATGACCAGAAGAACCCCTCTTATTTGTGCGCTGTAAGTTTCTTCCGCGTTACTTGAAGCCGACACGGTCGAGCATTTGCTGAACCCTGACCTGATTCATCCCCACCGCACTGATAGGAATAGTTTCGTTTTTGAAGCTGCCGCCTGTCATCGCCATCAGCGCTGGGTTATTTATTTTGACGCCTTTAGCCGCCGGCCATTCGTTGTTGCCATTGGCAAAATGGTCTTGTGCTTGTGCGCTGGCCAGGTATTCCAGAAATTTGATGGCGTTGTCGGGATGTTTGGCGTTTTTAGCCACAGCTCCGCCAGCGATATTGACGTGTGTGCCCCAAGATGCTTGATTTGGGAAAACCACGCCCACATGGTCCATGATGGCTTTGTCTTCGGGTTTGTCTGAACGCATGATTCGGGCGAGGTAGTAGGTATTGCTCACGGCGATGCCACATTCACCCGCCGCAACTGCTTTGATCTGATCGGTGTCGCCGCCTTTGGGGGCGCGAGCCATGTTACTGACCATGCCTTTGAGCCAAGCCTCCGTTTTTACCTCGCCAAGATGCTCAAGCACGGCGCCAAACAGGGACAGGTTGTAGGGGTGTGAGCCAGAGCGAATGCAGAGTTTGCCCTTGTTTTTCGGATCACCCAATTCTTCGTAGGTGTCTACATCTTCTTTTTGAATTTTTACTTTGTTGTAAACAATGACACGGGCGCGGGTTGAAAAGCCAAACCAGGGGGATGCTCCGTCAGCCGTGGCCTTGCCGCGCAGGTTAACAGGGATGGCGTCGTTCAGGAGTTTGGACTTTACGGGCTGGAACAGTCCTTCAATTTCCCCTTTCCACAAGCGCGCAGCGTCCACTAGAAGAATCACGTCAGCAGGGGATGCGGTGCCTTCCGCTTTGAGGCGCGCAAGAATACCCGCATCATCTGCATCGACTCGATTTATCTTGATGCCCGTGGCTTTGCTGAAGTTGGTGTAGAGCGCTTCGTCCGTTGGGTAATGTCGCGCTGAATAGATATTCAGAACTTGGTCTTGCGCCGATGCGGTTGTGCAAGCGAGCAAAATAGCGCATGCAACGGGGATGTATTTTTTGAACATATGTCATTCCGTTTTGAAAAAAATAGTGGCTTAATATTAATACAAATGCGAATTATTCGCAACAAATGACTTTGATCGATACGAAATTCAATTGCTTGCCGATGGTGTTGGCGGTCATGCTGCTGGTCGGTTGTGCCTCTGGGCCCAAGCCAACGATGCCCGCAGATGCACTCCCGGTGCTGCAGGGCGAACCTAAAAAACCTTTGAGAATCGGGTTGGCACTGGGTGGTGGTGCCGCCCGGGGTTTTGCCCATATTGGTGTGATTCAAGTGTTGGAAGAAGCCGGTATACACCCCAGCCTCGTCGTGGGGACCTCTGCCGGAAGCTTGGTCGCTGCCATCTATGCCAGTGGCAAGACCGGAACCCAGTTGCAAAAAGTTGCCGAAACCATGGAAGAGGCCACTTTTACAGACTGGACTTTGCCTATTTTTAGTCGTGGCATGTTGCGCGGCGAGGCTTTGGCGCGTTATGTCAGTGTGCAGGTCAATGGTCGGCTGATTGAGAACATGCCTTTGTTATTAGGCATTGTGGCAACTGACTTGAACAGCGGTCAGGGTGTGCTGTTTCAGCGTGGAGATGCGGCCACCGCCGTGCGGGCATCGAGTGCAGTGCCCGCCTTGTTTCAGCCCGTCAAAATAGCTGGGCATGAATATGTAGACGGTGGGCTGGTGTCGCCGGTGCCGGTGCGTTACGCCCGACAAATGGGCGCGGAACTGATTATTGCCGTTGATATCTCCAGTGCCCCGGAAGCAAATGCCGCAAGCGACACCCTGCAAATCTTGATGCAAACTTTTTCCATCATGAGTAAGAGTATCAATAACTATGAGTTGCGTGAAGCCGACGTCGTGGTGCGGCCCGCATTGATCGGTGTTGGTAGCTCTGATTTTGGTGCGCGCCGCCGCGCAATTCAAGCGGGTCGGGTGGCCATGCAGGCTTTATTGCCACAGTTGAGGTTGGCTATGAACGGGCAGAAGCAACCCTAGTTTCAGCCAACAATCCGTCCGTCGGGGGTGATCATGCTTTGCGTGACGTACGATCCGCTTCGGCCTTGCGCATTAAAGCTGACACGAAACCCGTTCACATCAACCGTGTTGCGTCGTTGAAATGTCTGCAACGTACTTTGCCGCGTGGGGATACCTTCCACGGTATTCAACACTTCACTGGTATAGCGCGCAGCGATGTAGCCTGCCAGACTCTGCGGTGTAGGTGGTTCGTCATAAAGGCGCGCGAGTGTCTCTCGATATTGTTTAACGATAGGCAATGAGGCGTTAACCATCGGTACAACTTGCGTGGCCATGACGGGTGTCAGGCGTGCGGCCCCCATTTGCAGCATGGTCTGCAGGTTTACATCGGCCAAGGCGACCACATAGCGTTGCTGGGCCTGCTTGTCGATGCCCTGCGTAAACTGAACAAGTTCTGGTGTACCGCCTATGAAAAGCAGTATTCGGGGCGTGTCAGGCGTCAGGCTTTTCCCCAGCAGCGCCAGATCCCCAGTGGGCTTGTAAGACTTAAGTTTGATTTTCAAGGCGGAGCTCGCCCGCTCTACATCGTCACGGTACCGGGTGTACTCTTGCGCAGACGCGTAGATGGCGCCGAGCTCGGGCACACTCATGATGGCCAACGATTTCAGTGCTTGTGCTATTTGGTCCTGACGGGATGCAAAAATCGGGAACGTGCGATTGTCCCCATCCAGGTCTGAGTTTTGAAGCCAGGGTGCAACGTGGGCAATGTTGTGCTGATCTTGGCGCAACAATGCGACGAGTTGGCTGGCGGCACGGTCTCCAGCGGTACCGGACAAGACCACACAGTTTGGCGTTTTTTTGATCACATCAAGAGCCACACGCATGCTAGCGGAACTGCCGTCGACCTCCAGAGTTAAATGTTGGATGATGCGCCCGTTAATACCGCCTTTGGCATTGATGCCTTGCCACGCCGCGCGGGACCCGATCAAGAAGTCTCTGGATACATCCAGCTGGCTGGCGGTGTTGTCCACGATCTGGGCAACCACGAGGGTGCGTCCAATCCCAGAAGATTTGCTCGTCTGCGGCCAAACGGGCGCCGCCGCACATGCGGCCAGACCTATCGTGCCGCGCAAGATGTTGCGGCGAGTTAAAAGTGAAGGGCAAGTCATCATTTTTTGGGGTAAAACGTCATGGGTAATCCGTAGACTTAAATAAATGTCAGGCATCCGAATTTCTTGCGAGATGGGCTGACTCGCATAATTTTCAAGGTGCTCACGTGGCGGCACCTGCGCGGCATTCAAACAAAATGACCACCCAATGCTGCCGTTTGACGAGTTCGGTCGATGCGGAACAACTTGCGGAAATGCGGGCGATGGCTTTCTTTGTGCTGAACCGATGAAGTCACAATTAACCTGCTGAACAGTTCGTCCGGATTGCGGTCTTCTTGTTCTAGTTTGAACTCTTCAACCCATGAGTCAGCCGGATCAGGCCTGATGCGCCGGAGCAATTCGTCGTCATTGAAGGTCAAAGCTGGAGTCCTAAACAATTATTTGAATCAACCTGCAAAGATAAGAAGTATTCGTGTCTTTTTTGTGACAAAAGAAGGAGAATCTCGACGCCGGTGTTGTTCCGGAGGCTGGAAGATGTGGAAAAATGTCACGTTACTGTCACAAAATCTTCTTATATTTGGAAAGTCATTTAGACAAGATCTTTCAAGTAACTTAACTCCAAAGGTAAATCGATGAGAACAGGTTTTAAATTAGCCCTGATCAGCATGGCTGGCATTGCCTCTCTGTCATACATTAATTTGGCCAGTGCCCAGGAAATCACCGGCGCTGGCGCCAGCTTCCCGGCCCCGTTGTATTCGAAGTGGGCTTCGGAATACCACAAAGCAACCGGCGTGAAGATCAACTACCAATCAGTTGGATCTGGTGCCGGTATCAAACAGATTGACTCCAAAACGGTCGACTTTGGCGCTTCAGATATGCCTCTCACAGACGAGGTGCTCAAGGCCAAAGGACAGATACAGTTCCCCACCGTGATTGGTGGAACTGTGCCTGTCATCAACATCAAGGGTATTGCCCCGGGTCAGATGAAGCTTGACGGCCAAGTGCTGGGTGATATTTACCTCGGCAAGATTACCAAGTGGAATGACGCAGCCATTAAAGCGTTGAACCCTGCTCTGGCGTTACCGGATGCCACTATTGCGCCGGTTCGCCGTGCAGATGGTTCGGGAACTACATTCAACTTCACTAACTATCTAAGCCGCGTTCATCCAGAGTGGAAGGCCAAGGTTGGTGAAGGTACAGCAGTGAACTGGCCGGTAGGTGCTGGTGGCAAGGGCAATGAAGGCGTGGCTGCATTTGTAAACCGCTTGCCCAACTCGATTGGTTATGTCGAGTATTCGTATGTCAAGCAAAACAAGATGACTTACACGCTGTTGAAGAACAAGGATGGTGCATTTGTGGCGCCTGATGAAGATGCGTTCAAAGCGGCCGCTGCTGGCGCTGATTGGAACAAGTCCTTTTATCAGCTTATTACCGACCAGCCTGGCAAGAAAGCATGGCCAATTTCAACGGCAACCTTCATCTTGATGCATGTCAAGCAGGACAAGCCGGCCAATGCCACGGAAACCTTCAAGTTCTTCACTTGGGCCTACAAGAACGGCGACAAGTTCGCAAGTGATCTGGATTACGTTGCCATGCCCAGTAATGTGATCGGTTCAATTGAAAAGGCTTGGAGTCATGTGACAGACGCCGCAGGCAAGCCAGTGGCATTGAAGTAAGTGGTTTGTAAATAACCCAAACTTTTTCAAGGAGTAGGCGCGTGTCAACCACACTTCCGGCGAACCTGATACAAATTAACCAATCTGCCAAGTCTTCCGGACGTGCAATGACCAATCCTCCTTCTTTGAAATCGGCCCGCTCGGGTCCCATGGCCGATCGCATCTTTGGCTGGCTGGCCAAGGGTGCGGCCCTCTTTACGCTGGGCATGCTGATTGCCATTTTGGCGTCTTTGACCATCAGTGCCTGGCCTGCCATCAGCAAATATGGCCTTGGTTTTCTCGTCAATACCACTTGGGATCCGGTCAAGGAAGAGTTTGGTGGCCTGGTCATGATCTACGGGACGTTGATGACGTCCTTTATCGCTTTGCTGATTGCCGTACCGGTGAGTTTTGGCATCGCCTTATTTTTGACGGAGCTCGCTCCTGCGTGGCTCAAGCGCCCGCTGGGAACTGCCATTGAATTATTGGCAGCAATTCCTTCCATCGTGTATGGCATGTGGGGTTTGTTGGTGTTTGGCCCCATCTTGGCCACCTATGTGCAGCAGCCATTGCAGGCCTTGTTTTCTGATGTTCCCTATTTGGGTGCCTTTGTTTCTGGTCCCCCGGTCGGGATTGGTATTTTGTCTGCCGGCATTATTCTGGCCATCATGATCATTCCGTTTATTGCGGCCGTCATGCGCGACGTGTTTGAGGTCACGCCGACTCTCCTTAAAGAATCCGCCTATGGTCTCGGTGCCACTACCTGGGAGGTCGTTTCTACGGTGGTACTGCCTTACACCAAGGCGGGCGTGATTGGCGGCATCATGCTGGGACTTGGCCGTGCAATTGGTGAAACCATGGCAGTCACTTTCGTCATCGGTAATTTCAACCAACTCGATTCATTAAGCCTGTTTCAGGCCGCTAATAGCATCACTTCGGCTCTGGCCAATGAGTTTGCAGAAGCCGGTGAAGGATTGCACCAAGCCTCATTGATGTACCTTGGTCTGGTCCTCTTTTTTATCACTTTCGTAGTGCTAACCCTTTCCAAAATATTGCTGGCGCAGCTCAAAAAGAATGAAGGAGCCAAGACATGACAACCAGTGAGCTATTGTTGCAGTCGGCAGCGCTGGAGCAAGTCCGTCAAGCCCGGTATGCGCAGCGCAAGTTTGTCAATCGCATTGCGCTGACGCTGTCGCTGATGGCCATGGTGTTTGGCTTGTTCTGGTTATGCTGGATTTTGTTTGAGACCATTCGTTTGGGGGTGGGCGGACTGACGCTTGACACGCTCACCCAGATGACGCCGCCGCCCAATGATGCGGGTGGCCTGGCGAACGCCATTTACGGATCCTTTTTGATGGTGGTGCTGGCGACGTTTGTAGGCACGCCTATTGGCGTCATGGCCGGCATTTACCTGGCCGAATTTGATACAACAGGTTGGCTCGCCTCTGTGACTCGTTTTGTCAACGATATCTTGTTGTCAGCTCCGTCCATTGTGATTGGCCTGTTTGTTTATGCCGTGATCGTCACGCGCTTTAAATCGTTTTCTGGTTATGCCGGTATCCTGGCGCTAGCCCTGATAGTCATTCCGGTGGTGATTCGCACCACGGAAAACATGTTGCAACTGGTTCCGTCCGGTTTGCGCGAAGCCGCGTATGCACTGGGTGCGCCAAAATGGAAAGTCATTTTGAGCATCACTCTGCGGGCTGCCAGTTCGGGTGTGGTCACCGGTGTGCTGCTGGCGGTCGCTCGCATTGCAGGTGAAACGGCCCCCTTGCTTTTTACTGCACTGAGCAATCAGTTCTGGACCTCCAGTCTGGGTGAGCCAATGGCCAGTTTGCCGGTCACAATTTTCAAGTTCGCCATGAGTCCGTACGAAAACTGGCAAAAATTGGCTTGGGCGGGGGTGTTCATCATCACGATTGCTGTGCTGGCGCTCAATATTTTGGCCAGGCTTTTGACTCGAAGCAAGGCCTGAGTTAATTTCTACTAAAGATACGAAAAAATGTCAAATGTGAATACTGCAATCGAAACGCGTGAAAGGTCCAAGATTTCTGTCAAAAATCTTGATTTCTATTACGGAAAGTTCCATGCGCTGAAGAACATCAATCTGGAAATTCCTGAAAACAAAGTGACCGCCTTCATTGGCCCATCTGGATGTGGCAAATCTACTTTGTTGCGTGTGTTTAATCGCATGTTTGAGTTGTATCCTGAACAGCGGGCTGAAGGCGAAATTTTGCTGGATGGCGAAAATCTGTTGACCAGTAAAAAAGACGTCGCCCTGTTGCGTGCCAAAGTTGGCATGGTCTTCCAGAAACCAACGCCGTTTCCGATGTCGATCTTTGACAACATTGCTTTTGGCGTCAAGCTGTTCGAGTCGCTCAATACAACAGACATGGAAGAGCGCGTTGAGTGGGCTTTGCGCAAGGCGGCCTTGTGGACAGAAGTAAAAGAAAAACTGAACCAGAATGGCTCCAGCCTCTCGGGTGGTCAGCAGCAGCGTCTGTGTATTGCCCGCGGCATTGCCATCAAGCCAGAGGTCTTGCTACTGGATGAACCCTGTTCGGCACTTGACCCCATCTCTACGGCCAAAATCGAGGAGTTGATCACTGAACTGAAGAGTGATTACACCGTGGTCATTGTGACCCACAACATGCAGCAGGCGGCACGTTGCAGTGATTACACCGCGTACATGTACCTTGGTGACTTGATGGAGTTTGGTTCGACTGAACAAATGTTTTTCAAGCCAACGCGCAAGGAAACAGAAGATTACATTACCGGCCGATTCGGTTAAGGAGACACCATGCCTGAAAAACATCTATCTACCCAGTTCGACAGCGAACTCAGTGCCGTTTCAAACCGGGTCATGGAGCTCGGCGGTCTGGTTGAGTCGCAGATTCATCTGGCCATCCATGCCCTGTCGCAATTCAGTGTCGAGGTGGCGAACCAGGTCACAGAAACTGAGGCCCGCGTCAATGCGATGGAGGTCGACATCGATCGTGAGCTCTCCAGCATCATTGCGCGTCGCCAGCCCACGGCACGGGATCTTCGCTTATTGATTGCGATCTCAAAAACAACGGCCAATCTGGAGCGGGTTGGTGACGAGGCCGAGAAAATTGCCCGCATGGTGCGTTCAATTATTCAGAGTGGTTCGCCTCGTTCGTTGCCCTCCCTGGAGTTGAGAGTGGCGGCTGATATGGCTTCTGGTTTATTGCGAAAAGCGCTTGATGCGTTTGCGCGATTGGATACCGCGGCAGCGCTGTCCATTCTGAAAGAAGACGATCTGATCGACCAGGAATTCGATGGTTTTGTCCGCAAATTGATTACCTATATGATGGAAGATCCGCGCATGATTTCGCCGAGCCTGGATCTGCTGTTTCTGGCGAAAGCCATAGAGCGGATTGGCGATCATGCAAAAAATATTGCCGAGTTCATCATTTATGTGGTGAAGGGTGCCGACGTTCGCCACACCCCGATGGAACAGATTGAATCGGTGGTGAAATGAGGCATCAGCCAGGCGTCCTGATTGTCGAAGATGAGCCGGCAATTGCCGAGCTCATTGCCGTTAATCTACGCCACAACGGTTTTCGTCCGACATGGGCAATGGACAGCGCGTCAGCGCAGCTTGAACTTGATGCGGTGTTGCCGGACGTCATCCTTCTGGACTGGATGCTGCCTGGTGAGAGTGGATTGGTGCTGGCCAAACGCTGGCGTGCGAACCCTCGTACCAAGGAAGTCCCCATCATCATGTTGACGGCCCGTGGCGATGAGATGGATCGGGTTGCCGGTCTGGACGCTGGGGCGGACGATTACATCGCCAAACCATTTTCCACCAAAGAACTGCTGGCCAGAGTTCGTGCCGTGCTCCGGCGAAGAGCCCCTGAACAGGTGGGGGGCGTCGTTTCAATTGGCGCTCTGTTGCTCGATGCTTCCACTTATCGCGTGTCCTTCAATGCGCAGATGCTGAAACTGGGCCCTACCGAGTTCAAGCTGCTTCACTACCTGATGAATCATGCGGAGCGCGTTCATAGCCGTTCGCAGCTGCTGGACAAGGTCTGGGGTGATCATGTGTTTATTGAAGAGCGTACGGTTGATGTTCATGTCAAGCGTTTGCGGGAAGCTTTGGGCAGTACTGCCGGGCAAATGATTGAAACGGTGCGTGGAGCGGGTTATCGGCTGACGGCTCAATCGGCATTGGCCTCGTCTTCGCAGGCCAGCGTCTAATTCATAAAAACACCGGCTGCCATTTGTTGGCCGTATTGACCTGACCATGTTCTGGCGATTTATTTCATTTATTGCGCTTCAGCTGGTGGGTGGACTTGCCGGATGGTATGCCGTCTCGTCCATGCACGTTGCCACCAGCGAGCTGCTGGGTGTCTTGCTGGGTGTCGTCCTCGGTGCGCTAATCTGGTTCATTTGGGATCTATATCGCAGCTTGCGCTTGTTGCGCTGGTTGCGTGTGGGGGATGCCTCCGATGTTGCAATGCGCACCGGAATGTGGGGCGAAATTTCTGACCGAACCAGACGCTTGATTCGGTCCCGGGAGCAAATGACGCGCGACAGCCAGAAGCGGCTGCAGGATTTTTTGGCGGCTCTTCAGGCCTCGCCCAATGGCGTTGTTTTGATGGATTCACAGGGAAAAATTGAGTGGTTCAACCAGATGGCCGCAACACATTTTGGTTTTGACGCCCAGCGCGACATGCTGCAGCAATTCAGTAATTTGGTCCGCGACCCTGGCTTTGCCAGCTATTTTGTAAGTCATGATTACTTGCGTGAACTTGTGATGCCGGGCCGTGAAAGCACACCTGCACGACCGGTTAAATTGTCAGTGCATCTTCACCCGTATGGCGAGGGACGGCTGCTGCTGCTTTCACACGATGTCACGGCACTGGAGCAGGCGGAAGCCATGCGCCGTGATTTTGTTGCCAATGTTTCCCATGAAATTCGAACCCCACTGACGGTGTTGGGTGGATTTGTAGAAACGTTGCAAACCCTGCCATTGAGCGAGGAGGAACGTGAGCGTTATCTGGCCTTGATGGCCCAGCAGGCGGAACGTATGCAGACGCTGGTCAGTGATCTGCTTACCCTCTCGCGTCTTGAGGGCAGTCCGCCACCCAGCGTGTCCGAGTGGATGTCTATGCCGGCGCTCATGCGGCAACTTGAGCAGGAAGGCCGTGCATTGTCGGCTGTGTTAAACCCGTCTTCAGACCGGTTGCACCAGCTGGAGTTCGCTTCCTTGCTGGAAGGCCAGATTGCAGGCGCGCCCAATGAGTTGCTTAGTGCGATGAGTAATCTGGTGAGTAATGCCATCCGCTACACGCCCACAGGGGGTGAAGTTCATGTGCGCACGCTTGTATTGCCCGATGGTCGGGCCGAGTTTTCGGTGTCGGATACAGGCCCTGGAATCGCGCCCGAACATATACCGCGCCTGACAGAACGGTTTTACCGCGTTGACCGGAGTCGTTCGCGTGACACGGGTGGTACCGGACTCGGCTTGGCGATTGTCAAACATGTGTCGCAACGTCATGGTGCCGAGTTCAAAATTGAGAGCACCCCTGGCAAAGGCTCCATTTTCACGATTGTCTTTCCGGCCAGTCGCCTGCGCCTTGAGCGTGCCTCCTCTTCCTGAACTGGTAGACGTTCCGTTAGCGGGTCGAAATGATTTCAACCGAATTGTCATAGACATCGAGTCGCTTGTCGTACAGGGGAATGGTTGTGCCGTTCACCCGGTTGTTCACAAGTTTGCCCAGATCAACGTCCGCAATGACAATTTGCTCCATGTTGAGAACCCCCTCGGCCGCGATCCCATCGCGGGCGAACGGAAAATCAGACGGGGTGATGATCGCTGCTTGTCCAAAGTGCAGGCCGAGCCCTTCAACCGCCAGGTTGCCGACAGTCCCCGTCACGGCAACGTAGACTTGATTCTCGATGGCGCGAGCATGGCAGCAGTAACGGACGCGCCAGAAACCCTGCCGGTCATCGGTGCAGGAGGGGACAAAAATAATGTCAGCACCCTGTTCGCACACCATGCGCGACAACTCTGGAAACTCGATGTCATAGCAGATCAAGATGCTGATCCGGCCAAAGGGCGTGTCAAACACATTCAGGTGGTGGCCTGGGTCACCTTTCCACTTTTCTCTTTCCCAGCGGGTCAGGTGAATCTTGTTCTGGGTAAATACTTTGCCTTCTGGTGTAAATAGGTAGGCCGTGTTCAGTAATTTTCCATCGGTAATGGTGGGATGACTGCCGCCAATGATGTGAACGTTCCAATGTGACGCCAGCTCTTTAAACAGCTCGATGTAGCGACCCGTGTAATCATTCATGTTGCGCACGGCGCGCCCCAAGTCGCTGGTGTCCATGAACGACAGCAACTGTGTGGTGAAAATCTCCGGAAACATCACAAACTGGGGCTTGTAGTCCCCAGCTGCTTTCATCACAAAACGAACTTGATTTTCGAAACCGTCCCAGTCATTGATGGACCGCAACAGGTACTGTACGGCCGCGATGCGCACGGTGGTGTTCATGGTGTAGTCTCCGTTGACACATGGGCTGCGCGCTGCAAGGCCGTCGGTTGTGTTGGGTCATAGTCTGGATTGATCCATGCAATCAGCGAAGCGTGCCCGCAAGATTCATGGTCTTCGGGCAAGTAGTCGTGCATGATTCCGCAGTAGCGAAATCCTTCCCGCAACTGGAAGCTCAGCACCGGATCAGCCAGATCTCCCCAAAGAATCTTTTTTGCATAGAGTTCGACGGACATCTCTTGGGATAAGGCGTGATAGCCAGGCAGCCTTCCGCACGCAATGATGCGTCGTAGATTCAGTTGTTTGCAAATTTTGCGTCGGCCTTCATACAGCGCATGGCCCAAACGCTTGCCGCGCAGCCGAGGGTCGACAAAAACTTCGGCGCCATAGAGGGTGAAGCCTGCCGGGTTATGGGTGTTGAAAGTACCCGCCGCAGTGATTTCCTTCCAGGAGTGTTCTTCTGCCCACTCATCCCACAAAATAACCAGTGAACTTGCACAGCCCACAAGACGCCCGCCCAGAACCGCGACGAGTTGCCCTTCGGGAAAAATCTCTAGTTGATGCACCAGCTGGTCTCGCTTCCAGGGCTCGATGGTTGGGTAAACCTGCGCCTGCAGTTTAAGCAGGGCATCGATGTCGGACAGTGCCGTAGGACGGACAAGTAGCTTGGTCATCTGAGCATTATGAGCTTGCCGCACTCGATCAGTTCTATTCCCTACAGCGCGGCCAGTTGCCGCATCGCCGGCCGATGATGACGGCTGCTGCGAGGTCTGTTAGGACCCCGGCTTGGCTTTACGTTTGTAGACGAGCAGGTCCTCATTGCGGTCAGAAGGGTGGCGCATGGCACTGTGAAAAGACCATTGCGTTTCATCGATTTTTACTGGCAGTATTTTTATCGCATCCTTGTCCACGATCAGCCAGGGGCAGCTATTCTTGGAGTCCATGGGTCGCATGACCAAATCACCATGGAATTGAAAGGCGGCGATCTGGCCTCGACTCAGGCCATAGGCTTCAACGCAGCGCGGTGGTTGCTGCATGACGATCAGCGTGCGACGCACCAGCGGCACGTAGCTGCGGGCGAAATCAAGCAGCGGTAGCCAGAGGGTCATGAGCAATAACCAGCACAGGGCGGCCCCACCGGCTGGCAGAACCAGACTTTTCCAGATAGCGGTGCGGTGCCGGCCTACACGCCATTTGACAAGCCAGGTCCACGCCAATGTGGCGGCCAATGCTATTAAAAAAGGAGCGAAAGAGAAGCTGTGTTCAAACCCCGGAACCAGTCGGGCGACGTTGGCCGCGGGTTGCTTGGGCACACCGGTCTGCATCGCGATCCAGACGACCCAGATGATAAAAGCACAGCCCGAAAAAAATATCAACGTGAACCAGTCCACCAAGGCTGCCACGCTTCGGCGCAGCGTGGGCAGGGCAAAAGCCGCCAATGCCGCCAGAGCGGGCAGGGCGAGTAGTAAGGAGCGCTCTCCCGAAGCGGTGGTCAGTGTTGCCCCCACGGCAACGCCTGCAAACCACAAGGGTAGCGCCAGATGCCGGCTGGGTGTGCCACCACGAATCAACTGGCGACGCCAGCGCCACAAAGTCCACAACGCCAGCGGCCAGGCTGGCCAGGTGAACCACAGCAGCAGACGCCCCATGCTGCGCCACTCAGTCCAGCTTGCCTCGGGTAGCTCAATGCGCCAGCGCCACAAATCGAGCATGCTGGCGAGCAGGGCCGCAAGTATGGTCACCAAGGCAATGCCGCTGGCCCTGAAAGCCTTGAGCCGTGTGGCGTCAGGCGCAGAAGATCGATCCAGCAGGTGAATCACCGCACTGCCGGTGCCGAACAAAAGGGCCATAGTGGGGGCGCCAGACAGGGCCAATCCCGTCAGCCCGATGATGCCACTGATGGCAGGTGTCACCGTGCTGTAGGGCAGGGCGGCCAGTCCGAAAAAAGCCAGGGCCGTAAAACAGAGTTGGGCCAACGCCGGCGTGGTTTCGTGTGACAACTGTGCCAGGCCCAGGCAGGCAATAAACGCCAGCAAGCCACCATCGGCCATGGCGCGTGCGTAGTCAGGCGGCAGGGCTTCGCCGCCGAAAGCAAACGCCACAGGTTGCGCCTCGGGACTGCGCGCCAGGTAGTAAGTGCCGTACCAAGTGGCAAACAGCGTTAGCGTCAGCAGCAAAATAAAGGGGATGCGTGCGGCGAAGTCGGGCGCAACCCATGCCGGTGCCAGTTGCATGGCCCAGGCGCCAAACCAATAGGGAAGCAACGCGTCAACCTCGGCTGGCAACCCTAAGAGCTGCGGCGAAAACCAAGCAGTACCGCCACGCGCCAGTTCGGCCATATAGCCGAAAGCGGCCATGTCGGCACTTTTCCAGGGTTCGCGGCCCAGAAAACCTGGCAGCACATAGGCGAGGCAAAACAACAGCAGGGCGATGCGCGGCAAACGGTGGACGGCGCCTTGGGCAACGATGGCAGGGGTGGGTTGATTCACGCTAGGTGGCTGGAGAAAAATATAAAACGGACGGCAATGCTAAATCAAAGAAAAAGGCAGCGCGGTAACCCGGGCTGCCTTTTAGACAAGAAGCGTTTGCCTGTTTATTCGGCTGCAGCTGGTGCGATAGCTTCGGCGGCTTTGGCCTTGCCGAAACGGTTGCGGAAGCGCTCAACACGGCCACCCATGTTGTCCACGGATTTCTGTGTGCCCGTGTAAAAAGGATGTGACTCGCTGGAAGTATCCAGTTTGTACAACGGCAGTTCGCGGCCGTCTTCCATCTTGATCATCTCTTTGGTGTTGGCGCAAGAGCGCGTCACGAATTTGAAACCATTGGACAAGTCCTGGAAGCAAATTTCGCGGTAATTGGGGTGAATGCCTTCTTTCATATCTTCTCCATCAGTTGCGCTAGCCGCGACAGGCCCTTGAGCAAACCTTTGCACAATTCAAAGCCTAGCGTACTTATCGCATATAACCGTAAATTATAACTTAGCCGCCCCGACGCATCATGTCGAAGAACTCGCTGTTGGTCTTGGTGGCGCGCATTTGCTTGAGCACCATTTCCATGGATTCAATTTCATCCATGTTGTACAGAAACTGACGCAGGATGCGGGTTTTTTGCAGAATTTCGGGCGCCAGCAACAGCTCTTCGCGGCGGGTGCCGCTGCGGTTGAGCTGGATGGACGGGAACACACGCTTTTCGTACAAGCGACGGTCCAGGTGGATTTCACTGTTGCCAGTGCCCTTGAACTCTTCAAAAATCACTTCGTCCATTCGGCTGCCGGTGTCGATCAGCGCAGTGGCGATGATGGTCAGTGAACCACCTTCTTCCACGTTGCGGGCCGCACCCAGGAAGCGCTTGGGCCGTTGCAGGGCGTTGGAGTCGACACCACCGGTCAACACCTTGCCACTTGAAGGCACCACGTTGTTGTAAGCGCGCGCCAGGCGGGTAATGGAGTCCAGCAGGATGACCACGTCTTTTTTCAGCTCGACCAGGCGTTTGGCCCGTTCGATCACCATCTCGGCCACGTGCACGTGGCGGGCGGCGGGCTCGTCAAAGGTGGAGGCAATCACCTCGCCCTTGACGGTGCGCTGCATTTCGGTCACTTCTTCCGGCCGCTCATCAATCAACAGCACCATCATGTGGCTGTCGGGGTAGTTGGCTGAAATGGCGTGCGCGATGTGCTGCATCATCACGGTCTTGCCGCTCTTGGGCGGGGCCACCAGCAGGGCGCGCTGGCCCTTGCCGATCGGCGCGATGATGTCGATGACGCGGGCGGTGATGTTTTCTTCGGTCTTGACGTTGTCGCGTTCCAGTCGCATCTGTTCATTGGGGAACAGGGGCGTCAGATTCTCAAACATCACCTTGTGTTTGTTATCTTCCGGTCCGCCGCCGTTGACCTTGTCCAGCTTGTTCAGGGCAAAGTAACGCTCGCCGTCTTTGGGAGTGCGCACTTCGCCTTCAATCATGTCACCGGTGTGCAGATTGAAGCGGCGGACTTGACTGGGGCTGATGTAGATGTCGTCGGTACTGGCGGTGTAGCTGGTATCCGGGCTGCGCAGAAAGCCAAAACCGTCGGGCAAAATTTCCAGCACGCCATCGGCGATGATTTGCTCACCCGTGCGGGCGCGCTTTTTAATGATGGCGAACATCAGCTCTTGCTTGCGCATGCGGCCGGTGTTTTCAATCTCAAGCTCTTCAGCTTGCTTGAGGACTTCCGACACGTGCAGTGCCTTGAGTTCGTTTAAGTGCATGGAATGGCCCAAATGGGTGTTGAACGAAATACGGGGGGAGATGTGTGTGAGGCGGATCGGTATCCGCAACCGCAAGGTTTTAAACCTGGAACTCGAACTGACTCGGGGTGAGCGTCAGCGAATTAAAGTGATTATGACAGGAAAACGGGGAGGGGAAAACTGCAGCCTTGAAGCGTTGTCAAGGCTGCACGATAAAGTCAAGCCGCTGGGGCGTTGACCGGATCAGGCCAGTTGCTGGTCAATAAAGGCGGTCATTTGGGCCTTGCTCATGGCGCCGACCTTGGTGGCCGCCAGTTGGCCGCCCTTGAACAGCATCAGTGTGGGGATGCCGCGAATGCCAAATTTGGCCGGAATGTCGCGGTTTTCGTCCACATTCATTTTGGTGACTTGCAGCTTGCCTTCATAGGCGGTGGACACTTCGTCCAGAATCGGCGCGATCATCTTGCAAGGTCCGCACCACTCGGCCCAGTAATCTACCAGCACGGGCAGAGCCGATTGCAAGACGTCCACTTCAAAAGACGCGTCAGACACATGTTTGATAAGTTCGCTGGCCATTGTTTTTTCCTAGATTGGTAGTCGGTACAGGTAAAGTGGGGAAATTGTGACAGAAACCAAGCCCATCCACCGATTGCCCATTCCCTATGGATGAAATAGTAAAAAAACATCACGCAGACCGAGCGTGGGACCGCGTCATGGACCAGATCCGTGCCGCGATGACGCTTCAGAACGTGCATGCCTCGCGCGTCGTGGTGCTGGTGCCCTATGCCCAGCTGATGCAGGAAGCGCGCAGCGCTTGGTTGCGCGGGCTCGACAACGCGCAGACTACCGCGCATTTTTTGCCCCGCTTCGAGACCACCATGAACTGGACCCGCAGTCTGGGCGGCTTTGCGCCCAGCGGGGACGATGTGCGGCTGGACGCTGCGCGGGACGTGCTGACCGCCGCTTCATTGCTGTCGCGCGCCGGGCTGGCGGCGCATCAAAATGTGCTGACCGGGCGCTTGATGGAAGCCACCTGGAGTTTGGCGCGGGTAGCCGCTGCCGTGCCGCCGCAGGCGCGAGCGCAGTGGGGTGCGGACCAAGGCGCCACGCTGACCACCGGCATGGAGTCCTCGGTGCTGGCGCTGGAGGCTGCGACGGCGCAGATTGCGGTGGCGTGGGCCGCCAGCTCCAGTTATCCGTCGGACCCGGTATTTGCGGCCGCGCCTGAGTTGCTGGTATTGCTGAGTGGTTTTCAGGCCGAACCCATGGCCCTGGCGTTGCAGCAGGCGCTGGGTGAGCGGGCGATGGCGCTGCCGCTGGCGGTGGACGCCGATTCAAATGGCGGTGCCGGCCAGGTGGCCCTGCATGCCGCGCAGGATGCCGAAGATGAAGCCCATTGCGCGGCGGCTTGTGTGCTGGCACATCTGGCCGCCGGGCGCACGCCCGTTGCTTTGGTGGCGCAGGACCGGGTGCTGACGCGCCGGGTGCGGGCCATGTTGGGTGAACGTGGCGTGGCGGTGCGGGACGAAACCGGCTGGAAGCTCTCCACCACGCGTTCGGCCGCCTCGCTGATGAGCCTGCTGCGGGCACTGGTGTGGGATGCATCGACCGATGCGGTGCTGGACTGGCTCAAAAATGCACCGGCGTTTGCCCCGCCAGCGGTGACACAGGCCGAGGTGAGCTGGCGTCGGCTCGGGGTGCGCGACTGGCGTTCGGTGCCGGTGGCCGAGGGGGTGGCGGTCCCGGTGCAAGCGTTGCGCGACACGCTGCAATCCGGGCGGCCGCTGGCGCGCTGGCTGGCTGATTTGCGCGTCGCCTTGCAAAGCGCGGGGCAATGGCCGAACTTGATGCAGGACCCGGCTGGCCAGGCGGTGCTGGACGCGCTGCGTCTGCGCGAGGGCGCCGAGCTGGAGTTTGCCGATGTCCCAGCGCGCATGAGTCTGAATGACTTCACGTCCTGGGTCAGCCAGACGCTGGAGGCGGTGAGTTTTTCGCCGAAGCATCCGCCCCACGCGCAAGTGGTGATCCTCCCTTTGAGCCAGCTGCTGGGGCGGCCGCTGGCGGCGGTGGTGTTGCCCGGCTGTGACGAGGTCCGGCTGCCGGTGTCGCCCGAGCCGCCCGGTCTCTGGACCCCGGCCCAGCGCGCGCTGCTCGGCCTGCCGTCGCGCGAAGAACTGGCCGCGGCAACCCGTGCCGCCTGGCATTACGCGTTGCAGTTTCCCCATGTTGATGTGTTGTGGCGTCTGAGTGAGGGGGGCGAACACCTGATGGCCAGCGGTTTTGTGCAAGAGTTGCAACTGCAGCAGGCCGCCGCGCTGGTGGCCGACCCCAGCGTGTTGCGGGCCCTGACGCCGCAGCCCGGCCGCATGCCAAGCCCGGCGGGCGATGCGCTGCCCTTGACCCGGCTTTCCAGCACCGCCTACGAAGACCTGCGCCGCTGCCCGTATCGCTTTTTTGCCTTGCGCCAGCTCAAGCTGCAAGAGTCGGATGAGCTGGACACGGAGTTGGGCAAGCGCGATTTTGGCAATTGGCTGCACGGCGTGCTGAAGCTCTTTCATGAAGCCTTAAACAAGGCGCCAGCCCCCGAACTGATTGTGCGAGTAGCTATGATTAACGTAGCAGCGGAGCAGGCCACGGTGGAGCTGGGTTTGTCGCCGAGTGAATTTTTGCCCTTTGCGGCCGCTTGGCCGCGGGTGCGTGCCGGCTACCTGGAGTGGTTGGCCGGGCACGAGGCGGGCGGCGCCACCTTCAGTGAGGCCGAATCCTGGAAAGAAACCGCGCTGGGTCGCTTGACGCTGGTCGGCAAGATCGACCGGATTGACCGTCTGGCGGACGGCAGCGCGCTGGTGATCGACTACAAAACCGAAGCGCCAGGCACCACGGCCCAGCGCATCAAGCAGTCGCTGGAAGACACTCAACTCGCCTTTTATGCGGCGCTCCTGACCGACGACATGCTGGCTGCTGCCTACGTCAATGTGGGGGAGAAGGACGCGACCAAAAGCTACGGGCAACCGGACATTGTGGCTTTGCGGGACCAGTTGCTGGAGGGCATTGCCACGGACATGGCGCGGATTGCGGGTGGTGCTGGGATGCCGGCGTTGGGGGAGGGCAAGGCTTGCGAGTTTTGTGCGGCGCGGGGGTTGTGTCGGAAGGATTTTTGGGGGGATTGATTGCTTTTTGGGCTTTTTGGGAGTTTTCCCCCACTCACTCCCCCAGCCCCTCTCTCGCCCCGCCGGGCGAAAGAGGGGAGCCTCATTTGGCCGCGTTTTTAAAGGGGATGAGTTCCTCTTTGAGGGCAACAATCTGGAGCGAGCTAAAACGAATGTCAATGAGTCTTACGCATGGGAATGAACGACAACGTTAAGTTGCGCGTGTACGTCCCACCTTCAAAAACAAGGCCAAATGTGGCAGTTAGCCCCCCTTTCCGCCCCGGCGGGGGTGGAAAGGGGTTGGGGGATAGGGGGGGGAATACAGCATAGAAAAAACCACAGCATTGAAGCGCAGATAACAGAACCAAATCAACAAATGCCTAACTTTGAACCCCAAGCCGCCTACGAACACAACGGCCAGCTCGTCAGCCCCGAAGCGTTCTACAAAATCGCCTGCGACCCGCGCCGCAGCGTCGCGGTTGAAGCCTGCGCCGGTGCCGGCAAAACCTGGATGCTGGTGTCGCGCATCGTGCGGGCGCTGCTGGATGGCGTGGACGCCCAGGACGGGCAGCTGCGGGTGCAGCCGCACGAGATTCTGGCCATCACCTTCACCAAACGGGCGGCCAGCGAGATGCGGGAGCGGCTCTACAAATGGCTGGCCGACTTTGCTGCGGCCGACCCCGCGACGCTGGTCAAAGAGCTGCGGGATCGCGGTGTTTTGATTCAAAACGACCTCCAGCCCCCGTCTATCCTGCCTGAGCAGCTATCAAATTTATACCAAAGCATTCTCGCCAGTGGGCGGCAAGTGCAGGTACGCACTTTTCACAGCTGGTTTGCCGCCTTGTTGCGCACCGCGCCGCTGGCGGTTCTGCAGCAAATGGCGTTGCCCGCCAACTACGAGTTGCTGGAAGATGACGCCCCGGCCAAGGCGCTGGTGTGGCGGCGTTTTTATGCGGCCTTGCTGGCGGACGCGGCGCTGAAAGCCGACTTTGAAGCGGTCGTCTTTGAGCATGGCCGCTCGCAGACCGAAAAAGCGCTGCAGACCGCGCTGGACAAGCGCACCGAGTTCGCCCTGGCCGACGCCCAGGGCGTGGTGGCCGACTCCGTGCAGCACTTCTGTGACCAGTACCCCGACTTTGCCTGGCTGGAAGCGCCGGATGACTTTCTGCGGGCCACCCCGCTGCGCTGGCAAACCCTGCTCGACGCGGCCAAAGCGCTGGGCGGCGCCAGTGCCAAAACGTTTGCCGCCAAAGGCGTGGAGCTGGAAATGGCGCTCACCAGCGGCGACATCGCCGCCGTGTTCGCGGCCTTGCTGACCGCCACCGGCACGCCGCGCAAGTTTGGCGAGAAGATCGCCGGCATCGAGGGGGTGCGCGAGGCGCAAGACCTGGTGCTGCGCGTGGTGGCCGCGCGCCTGCAGCATGCGGCCTGGACCTACCAGCAACGCATGGCGCGCCTGACCCGTGTCCTGCTCAAAGAGTTCTCCGCCCTGAAATGCCAGCACGGCTGGGTCGACATGAACGACGTCGAGCGCGCCGCCTTGGTCATGCTGGGCGACCCGGTGTTGTCGGGCTGGGTGCAGGAACGATTGGATGCCCGCATCAAGCACCTGCTGATCGACGAGTTTCAGGACACCAACCCGCTGCAATGGCAGGCGCTGCGTTCCTGGCTGAGTGGCTACGCCGGCTCGGGTGGCGGATCGAGCGGCGGCGACGGGGCCACGGCGCCGAGCGTGTTCATCGTTGGCGACCCGAAGCAAAGCATCTACCGCTTTCGCCGCGCCGAGCCGCAGGTGTTCAAGGCGGCCAAAGAATTTGTGCGTGACGGCCTGGGCGGCGACCTGCTCAGCTGCGACCACACCCGGCGCAACGCCTCCGGCGTGATTGACTGCGTCAACGCCGCCATGGGGGAGGCGGCGCAGGCCGATGGTTATGACGGCTTTCGCCCGCACACCACCAGTTCGGCCGAGGCAGGCGAGGTCTGCAAACTGCCGTCCATCCCCCGGTCGGCGCGCCCGGCCGGTGCGGCGGACGCTGACGCTGACGCGTGGCGTGACAGCCTCACCACCCCGCGCGAAATCCCCGAAGAAACCCTGCGCACCCTGGAGGCACGCCAAGCGGCGCACTGGATTGCGCAGCAACTGCTTCGCGCCAAGCTGCAACCGTCCGATGTCATGGTGCTGTCGCGCAAACGCGTCGGGCTGATGCCTTTGCAGGACGAGCTGCGCAAGCTGCACATCGCCGCCCAGATTGGCGAAAAAACCGAGCTCATCGACTGCTGCGAAGTGCAAGACATCGTCGCCTTGCTTGATGTGCTGGTGTCGCCGCAGCACGATCTGTCGTTGGCGCGGGTGCTCAAGTCGCCCTTGTTTGGCCTGGGCGATGACGCCCTGGTGCAGCTGGCGCTGCTGCAGCGCGAATCGAATCAGCCGTGGTTCGATTTGCTACAAAAAACAGAGCTACTGGCGCCCGATGGACGGGGGCTGGCGGTCGTTTTAATGCAATGGAAACGCTGGCTTGACCAGCTGCCGCCGCACGACGCCTTGCAGGCCATCTACAGCCAGGGCGACGTGCTGGCCCGCTTTGCCGCGGCAGTGCCCGCCAACCAGAGGGAGGCGGTGCTGGCCAATTTGCGCGCGCTGCTCGGCGTGTCGCTGCAACTGGGCGGCGGGCGCTACGCCACGCCGTATGCCTTTGTGCGCGCCCTCAAAGCCGGCGGTGTGCTGGCGCCGGCTGCCGTGAATCCGCTGGCGGTGCGTCTGCTCACCATTCACGGTGCCAAGGGTCTGGAGGCGCAGGCCGTGCTGTTGCTCGACACCGACACCCCGGAGCGCAACGCCGACACCATGGGCGTGCTGGTGGACTGGCCGGGCGAGGCCGAGTGGCCGAACAAGTTTGTCTTTCTGGCCAGCGAGAGCAATCCGCCCGCCTGCGCCGTGCCGACGCTCGACGCCGAACGGGTGGAGCGCCAGCGCGAAGAGCTCAACGCCTTGTACGTCGCCCTGACACGCGCTCGCCACACGCTGGCAATCTCCAGCATCGAGCCGTACCGGGCGGCCGAGCGCAGCTGGTGGCAGCGCCTCGCCACCCTGGCAACGGCGGTCACGCCCGATCCGTCACCCGTGCCGGTGGTGGCCGCGGCCACGGCGGTTGCCCGAGTTTTTTATATCAAAGAACTGCCGCTAGCCCCCGTAGAATCTTCGCAAGCAGCTATAAAAAAAGAAGCAAAAGAGGGCCTGGGTGACGCGACGGAGGAGGAAGACTCCCCCACGGCGCGCCTCGGCAAAGCCATGCACCGCCTGCTGGAGTGGGGCGAAGTCTCTGCCGGCAACACGGCGGCCGCGGTGCGTGAATTTGAGCTCAGCCCGACGCAGGGCGTGCAGGCCGCCGCCATGGCCGAGCGCATTTTGCAGGGCGAGGGCGCCTGGGCCTGGGATCAGGCGGTGGTCGGCTGGCAGGGCAACGAAGTCGAACTGATGGTCCAGGGCGAGTCGCTGCGGCTGGACCGGCTGGTGCAGCGCAAAGACGCCGACAATGCAGGCCATTGGTGGGTGCTGGATTACAAGTCGGCCCACGCGCCGCAAAACCAGCCCGAACTGGTGGCGCAATTGCGTGCCT
Organism: Rhodoferax sp.; assembly: GCF_012927445.1. Classification (GTDB taxonomy): domain Bacteria; phylum Pseudomonadota; class Gammaproteobacteria; order Burkholderiales; family Burkholderiaceae_C; genus Rhodoferax. The sequence continues at coordinate 54,374 of NZ_JABBPD010000004.1, read as the reverse complement.
ACCGTGCCGCCGTTCAGGTCATTTACCCGGACGACGTGGTCAAAGCGGCGTTTTTGACCGCGCAAGGTGCCTTGGTAGAAATTTAATTTGTCATTCCCGCGCAGGCGGGAATCCGGTTTTTGAGGGTGAATAAAAGTGAAGAGTGATGCGATGAAAAAAGTGATTGTGGTCGGTGGTGGTCCCGCCGGTTTGATGGCCGCCGACGTGTTGTCGGCCGCTGGCGTGGAAGTGCATGTGTATGACGCCATGCCGTCGGTGGGCCGCAAGTTTTTGCTGGCCGGCAAAGGGGGCCTGAACCTGACGCACTCGGAGCCGGTGGATATTTTTGCCTCGCGCTTTGGCGCCCGGCGCCAACAGATTGAGGCTTTGCTGCAGGGTTTTGACAACCAACAAGTGCGTGAGTGGGCCAAGGCGCTGGGGATCGAGACCTTTGTCGGCACCTCGGGCCGGGTCTTTCCTGCGGACCTGAAGGCGGCGCCGTTGCTGCGCGCCTGGCTGTTTCGCTTGCGCCATCCGGCCGCTGGGCCGAGCGTGCAGTTTCACATGCGCCATCGCTGGACCGGCTGGAGCGCGGACAGCAGCGAAGGCACGCATTTAAGTTTCGACACACCGCAAGGCCCGGTGCAGGCACAAGCCGACGCCGTGGTGCTGGCACTGGGCGGCGGCAGCTGGGCGCGGCTCGGTTCCAACGGCGCCTGGGTGCCATGGCTGCAAGCGCGCGGCGTGGCGGTGGCGCCGCTGCTGCCGACCAATTGCGGCTTTGATGCCAAAGGCGGCTGGAGCGAGCACTTTGCCAGCCGCTTTGCCGGCCAGCCCTTCAAGACGGTGGCGATTCATTTCACGACCTCGCAGGGCGTCAGTTTTCAGCGCAAGGGCGAGTTTGTCGCCACCGCCACCGGGCTGGAAGGCAGCCTGATTTACGCCGCCTCCAGCCTGCTGCGCGACGGCATCATCCGCCAGGGGCAGGTCACCCTTCATCTTGATCTGCTGCCTGATATGTCGGCAGAAAAAGTGCTGGCCGAAGTGCGCCACCCTCGCGGTTCGCGCTCGCTCTCCAGCCACCTGAAAAGCCGTTTGCATATCGACGGCATCAAGGCCGCCATGCTGCATGAGTTGCTGAGCAAAGAGCAGATGAATGACCCGGTCGCACTGGCCGCCGCCATCAAGGCCCTGCCCATCACGCTGGTCGCCGCCCGCCCGATGGACGAAGCCATCAGCACCGCCGGGGGTGTGCTGTTTGAGGCGGTCGATCAGCACCTGATGCTGGAGCAATTACCCGGCGTGTTCTGCGCCGGCGAGATGCTGGACTGGGAAGCACCTACCGGCGGCTATTTGCTGACGGCTTGTTTTGCCAGCGGCAAACAGGCGGGCGAAGGCGCTTTAAACTATTTAAGCCGCTAGCCCTTGCTGGACGGGTGGGAGTAGCTATCAAGACGATAGCTGCTCTCAAGCATCAGGGGTCCGAACCTGGGCCCGGCACTGGCTTTGCAACCAACACATGCCAGTCCGTTGAACGGGGCGTCATGCCCGGTTGTCAATTGGCCGAATCAAGTTAGGATTTCTCCTGTTGTGCAACAGGAGGACCACCTATGCCACGCTTGACATCTCCTCGGCCCCATCCGCCTCAGCGACTGGAAGACCTTCCCTATATTGGCAAAGCGATTGCGGCCGACCTCAGGCGGGTCGGCATTCAGCAGCCCGCACAACTGGCCAAGCTCGACCCTCTTGAAACCTATGGCCAACTGTCGCAAGTGATGGGGCAGCGGCAAGACCCGTGTGTGCTTTACACCCTGCTGTCGGTGCAGCATTTCTTTGAAACCGATGAGGTGCGGCCGTGGTGGCACTTCACCGCACGGGGCAAAGAATTGCTCCATTCAAAAAAATAATCAGCGGACAAAGTCCGGCCCACCGATTTCAGATTTCCAGCGCTTGGTGTGCGTTTTCGTATGGACAGTTTGCTGCGCGGGTCGTTACATTTCGAATCGGTACCGTCACGTTACGCGCTTAAAGTTTCAGTCTGACCTGCTTTCTGAGTCTGATTACAAAGTTCTGCCATCAACGCAATGCCCTATACATTCTTTATTCGTATGCTGAAGGACCCACGCACAACCGGTGCCCTGGTGCCCTCGTCCGCCCGACTGGCGCGTGAACTCGCCCATTTGGCCAAGGACGCCGAGCATGTCCTTGAACTGGGCGCAGGCACGGGTGCCGTGACGCAGGCCCTCTCCCAGGTGGTTGATGTTGAGAAGCTTCAAGTGGTTGAGCTGCAAAAAAACCTGGCGGCTTCGTTAACAGAGAAATATCCGGATTTGCTGGTTTTGCAGTCAGCAGCGCACCATGCCCTCGACAACTATCCGCAGCACGGGTCGGTGGCGATTGTTTCCAGCCTGCCGTTTCGGTCGCTGCCGCCGGCCATCAAAACCTTGACCATCAACAGCCTGCTGGTGTTTCTGAACGCATCGCCGGGGTCTTTGCTTATTCAGTACACCTACGGCTTGGGCGCGCCATTTGCCGTGCCTGCCGATTTCAAGTGGCAGCAAATCAAGTGGATCTTTGCCAACTTTCCCCCGGCGTGCATTTGGGTGCTCTCAAAAACAGCGGACAGGCCCATCGTGGGCCCAGCGCCGTCGATTCAGCGCAGTTCAGTTGCCCGACTCAGAGCGCCGACAGAAGCAGAAGATTTAAAAAAATTAATGTAAGTGTTGTCTTCTTCCCGTAACGTTGCTCGGGCATATTTTGAATGTGCCCACATTAAAAATGTCATGAACTGGATGCTGATTGAACGCCAACGTCTGTGAGACGCCACTCGCGGAATTCATGGAGCTCCGCCGACCGCCTGAACAGGCCCCGTGGCATGGCAAATGCAGACGCCTTCAACCGCTGAGCGCTTGGCTGTGAGCCCACTGCAATCGCTGCTGGCGTGACCTGCAAATGAGGAATATCAACGGCGAGAACATGAAAACGACAGAGAATCCCGCCATGGCAGATGGCCTCTGTTCGTTGCAATGGCAATGAAGCTCGCAATGGCGATTGAAGCGCATAAATAAAAGCAATTAAAACTACATCAACTGATGTTTCAAGTATGAAAAAAATAACAAATCATCAATCAGAGAAGCGCATGGGTAAGGACCATTTTTACTGTGGCTATGACACAGTTTCAAGACGGATTCGATTCACGGTTGAAGCGGCCTCAGAGGACGAAGCCCAGAAATTCATGCTGAGCGTCGCGCCACTGATTGGAATTACAAAAGACGAAAAGTTTTTCTTTGTTGTGCTGGAAGAAATCCCACAAGGCGTTCCAACGTTCATGAAATGGTTTTTTGAAATGGGCAAAGCTGACCGAAGTGCGGAGAGTCAGCTTCAGCCCGCATAAAAAATTCAATCAATTTTCAGTATCCGAAAATTGCAGTAGTGAAATGGTCATACGGCCACGACGCTGGCCAGATAAGCTGGCCGTCAATCTTGCATTTGAAGTTATCAATGGGTTGCGGCTTAGACTTGGTTCAATTTTCACTACCGAGCATCCACCATGGCAGGCCCTACGACAGAATTTTGGCAAGAACGTTTTGAGAAAAAGGAAACCGGCTGGGACCGGGGCAGTCCCAGCCCCCAGTTGTTGGCATGGCTGGACCGTGGTGAACTGCAACCCTGCCGTATCGCGGTACCCGGCTGTGGCAGCGGCTGGGAAGTCGTTGAACTGGCCAAGCGGGGCTTTGACGTCGTTGGCATTGATTACACCGCCGCTGCCGTGCAAAAGACGCGAGCGCTGGTCGATGCCCAAGGCCTCAAGGCGGAGATCATCCAGGCGGATGTTCTGAACTACCAGCCAGAAAACAAATTTGACGCGGTCTACGAACAAACGTGCCTGTGTGCCATTCATCCCGAACACTGGCTGGCGTACTCGCAGCAATTGGTGAAGTGGCTCAAGCCCGAGGGCAGTTTGTGGGTGATGTTCATGCAGATGCTTCGCCCGGCTGCCAGTGAAGAGGGCGTGATTCATGGCCCGCCGTATCACTGCGACATCAATGCGATGCGGGCTTTATTTTCGGAGAAAGCCTGGATCTGGCCCAAGCCGCCCTATGCCAAGGTGGCCCATCCCAATCTTTCGCATGAATTGGCACTGCGCTTGGTTCGGCGCTGAGCCAATTGGGGGCATGAAAATTCATAATAATTTGGGCCTGACAGCTATTGCTGTGTCGCTTTTTCTCCTTCTTGGCGGATGCAGCACGGCGCCCTCCGTTCGCATTGGCCCTGCTTCCATCGCGAACAAGGACGTGTCATCAAGCGTCTCTCAAGAGCAGGCGGATGACATCACCATCTACGCTGTCGGACTGGTTGGAACGCCGTATCGCTATGGTGGCAATACGCCGGATTCGGGTTTTGACTGCAGTGGCTTGATTGGCCATGTCTACCAATCAAGGGCAGGTGTTGCGCCACCTCGTACCGTGTCACGGCTGCAAAGTTGGGGCCAGCCGGTAGCGAGTGACAGCATCCGTTCAGGGGATCTGGTTCTCTTTGCCCAAAACGATGTGGCCACCCATGCGGGAATCTATGTTGGGGATGGCCGTTTTGTTCACGCGCCGTCTACGGGCGGGGAAGTCCGGCTTGACCGCTTGAGTTCAAAGTATTGGTCATCCAGATTGCTCGCTTTCCGCAGGCCTTGAAGCCGGGTGAGCCAAGGTTTACGCCGGGGTGGCTGATGCCCCGCGGCGGCGGTGTTAGAACTCGTCGTTGAACGCGTTCTGGACGGGCGCCGTTTTTCGAAAAACGACTTCTCCTGATGGGACGTGCACGACCCGAATTTCCTGGCCCACTGGATTGGTGAAGCTTTTGGCGGCCACGACCACGGCCAGAGCACGGTCTACGATGAGTAGAAACTTGGAGGCGACCAATCCCTGCAATAGGGGGCCCACGATGGGGTACGAACTTTCTACGCGGTATGCAGCCGATGACATGTGGACTCTCTTAGCTGCTTGGTCAGCTTGTTGTTATGTACTTGAGCTTATCTTGCTGTCATTACAGGAATGTGTCAGTTTTCTGGGTTTTAAAACTGCGGGCTTGAAGCAGCCACGGCAGGGAAAGTGTCAAAATCGACACAACTCTAGCTGTTCCATGCCCAAACCGATCCAACTCGCCCCCGCCGCCAAACCGGCATCAATCCCATCACCGGTCAAAATCGCCAGTTTTGCGCTGGCGCTTCTGTTGTGCATTGGGGTGCTGGTCTACGGACTGCTGCCCGGCTTGTTGGCTGTTTGCCTGGGCTATCTTTGGGCGGCTGCGCTGGCCGGCGAAGGGCGCCGCAAAGGGCTTCGATTGAGTCCGACGCTGGCCGCGGCGGTGGTTGTCCTTTTGCCCTTGTTGGGCTTGGGGCTTTTGCTGGCCAATGCAAAAGGCATGGCTTTTGGTGCCGTTGGTCAGTACCAGGCGCTCATGCATCTTCTGGCTGGTACCGTTCTGGAAATTCGCCAAAAGCTGCCTGCAGACCTCGCCAGCCACCTACCCGCTGAGCTCATTGCCGTGCAAGTGTGGTTGGCCGACTACCTGAAATCCAAGGCACAGGCGCTGACCGGGTTTGGCACTGCCGGGCTGCATGGTTTTCTGCTGGTCTATGTGGGACTGGTCGTTGGCGCTCTGATTGAAGGCACTAGGGTCGGCAGCACCAGCGCACCTTTGCGGTTTGCCATCCGTCAACGCGCCGGCCATTTCATTGAAGCATTCCGCCAAATCGTGATTGCTCAATTCTGGATTGCCGCCATCAACACCTTGTGCACGGCTTTGTTCCTGCTGGTGGCCTTGCCGCTGTTTGGTGTGAACATGCCTTACGTCAGTGCGCTGATTGCGCTCACCTTTTTTGCCGGTCTCATCCCCATTGTGGGTAATCTGGTCTGCAACAGTGTGTTGGCTTTGGCTGGTGTGTCCATCTCGCCCGCAGTGGGGTTGACCTGCCTGCTCTTTTTGATTGCGATTCATAAAACAGAATATGTGATCAACGCAAAAATTCTTGGCAAGCAGATCAATACGGCGGCCTGGGAGTTGTTGGCCGTCATGTTTATTGGCGAGGCCGTTTTTGGTTTGCCGGGTCTGGTTGCCGCGCCCCTGTATTACGCTTATGCGAAGAAGGAGTTGCAGGCGGCGCGGCTGGTTTGAGGGCTACTGCACGAAATTCAAACGCAGTTTCAACAGGTCAATTTTCGGCAGCGACCGACTGGCTTGCTATGTTTTCGTGCCAAATCAATAGCGTTGTGCTATAAATAAAGGCCATCCAAACCGGACGGAGGTGATAGGTGCACTCTGGCACTCATCCCAATGAAAAGGAGATCGCCATGCGTATTTCAGCTCTTCATCCCATCCTCGGCGCCGCGCTGCTTATCTGTTCACAAATAAGCCTTGCCGAAAATGCATCTGTCAAGATCACGTCCCCTGCAGAGGGCAGCAAGCTTGATGTCATGGCCCAGAATAAACTGGTCTATGAAGTCATGCCCGGTCCCAAGGGCGACCATGTCCATCTTTACGTGGATAACAAGGAAGCGGCCATCCTGCGCCAACTCAAGGGCAGCTACGCACTGACAACCCTTTCGCCCGGCCAACACGACATCTGCGTCAAGGTCGTGGACAAGGGTCATACGCCCATTGGCGTTGAACAGTGCGTCAAGGTGACGGTCAACTAGTCATCATGGATCTGCAAAACCTGAGCTATGCGGTCATTCAGGTCGTGCATAATTTTGGCGCCGTCGCCGTTGTCGGCAGTGCCGTCTATGCACTCGGGTTGGGGTCGCGGCCAGCCGCGATGCGCAAGCCGCTGGCATGGACGATGCTGGCCGGATGGGCCGCGCAGGCGGTCAGCGGTGGCGCCTTCGGCGGTGTCAGTTGGCTTTATTACGGACGCTTTCCGGATATCCACGGCCTCGCCGTTGCCGCATTGTTGGTCAAGATGGCGTGCGCTGCCGCAGGCTTCTTGCTGGTCGCTGTCTATCTTTATCGTGGCATCGGGTGGAGTGAACACGCCCAGCAAGCGACTTGGCGTGCGCTCGCCACGCTGGCCGCGACGGCACTAACTGCAGCTGCGTTTCTGCGTTGGTTTTCCTGAGAAGCCGGTTCAGTCCTTCATGCTTAAGTAAGTCGTTCACCTTGTTCTGACACGAGCAGCTTGCACAGTCTGCGCATCAACTTTGGCAGTTGTGCCAGAGTTGGGCGGCGCGGATCAAAATTGAAACCCGCAATCATTTGTCATCAAGTTTTCATTCGCATCGTTGATGCTTTGGTGGCGGTATGTCGCCGTTGCCAAATATTTGTGAGCACTCCATGACCAACGAAAACACCCCTGATATCCAAGCTAACACTGCAGTTGAGCTGGTTGAAGAACTCTTGGACGAAGAATTTGAGACGGCGGCTGAATACCACCGTATGGCCGCGCACCACTTTGCTGCTGCCGCCAAACACCACCTGTCAGCTGCGACCGCCGATGACGCAGGTGATACCGAAGCCAATGCCCGCCATGCTTATCTGGCTTATCGCCACCAACTCAATGCGGTGCAATACGCTGAAATTGCGGTCATGGACAACGAGAGCCTGGAAGACGAGCACGACGACGAAGTCGATCAAAGCTGATATTCCCCTCGAGTTAACCCTTCGTTCTAAGGTGGCCTGCTGTTGGTCGCAATGGAGAGCTGTACATTGCACACCATGAGCAAACTATCCCATACCCGCGAAAAAATATACAAGACGGTGGCTCGGCAACTGCACGGTGTCGTGCCTTGCTGGGTCTGCGGCGAGCATGTGCTGCCCACCGCCGCAACACTGGAACACATCAAGCCGTTGGCTGAAGGCGGGAACAGCCATGCCGAAAATTTGGCCATCAGCCACGATGTTTGCAACAACCAGCGCCATGCCACCGGGCTGGTAACCGCCTCTTTGACTTTAAAGGGCAGCGTTCAAAAACGCAGTGAGGTCAACGGCATTATTTAACCAGTTTCGATATTGAACGAAGCGGCCCAGGTGACGGCAGATGCTCTGCCGCGCTGAATAAGCGCGATGGCGTCGCTTGGCATCCGCATGAGATATTCGATAGAGGATGCACCCTACTAGAAAAGTAGGAGCCCTGCCCAGTCTCGATTCGAAGATATCAAAAAATTCCCGCGTGCTTGATTGAACAACTGAGGACCGCTAGCGCGATGGATGCGGGATAGCATTCAAATTCAGGGGCGCTGCGGGCTTTGTTCCGCAGTGTCCAGCGACCGAAGAGAGCGAGGTTGCGTAAATAAACCGTGGACGAATTTTGCTGGGAAAAGAAACTGTCTCAATTTGTGCGCCTCACCCCAATAAAGCCGTTGCCGTAAGTAAAAAGGGCCGGAATAACCCGGCCCTTTTTGACGATCAACTATTGACGTCGATCAGAATTTATAGATCAGACCAATTGAATAAAGGTCAACGTTTGCCTTGTTTGCTGCGTCCGAGGGACGCAAGTCTGCGAACCTCTCCAATTCGCCGCGCACTGATATCGACTTGTTGATGTTGTATTGCAAGCCGAGTCCATAAGCCAAGTTGAATTCACTTTTTGACAAGGAAGTCTGTTGACCGGGCAGCAAAACCACCGCACCAGTAGTTGAAGCATCTCCCTTGGTCGTTGAGTAAAAACCACCAATTTTCCCGAGTAATGAGAAATCATTGGACACCGGAAGGATGCCAATTGCCATCAAGTTCCAACCATCGGCCTTGTAATCGACGTTCAAACTGCCAACCGCAGGTGCTGTGACATTGAGGCTGGCACTCAACTTGCCGAGGTTGACGTATCCGCCTTCCAGCGCGAAGTTGGGGTGGAACTGGTAACCGGCCAGCAACTTGTAGCCAGTATCGCTTTCGTTTTTTGAGACGGAGGACGCCGTTGCCCCGGTCACAATCATGCCGGATGTGTCGACGCTGGCATTACTCGATCCAATCGAGGCTCCGCCATACCATTGTGCAGATGCAAGTGATGATGCGGAAACTGCGACGACTGCCAGTATGACTTTAAATTGCATTTTTTTCTTTCGAATGTTGATGTTGATATGCGTGTCTTTTGACACATCCCGCTCAATGAGTTTTTAAGTATTGGTGTTTTTGAAATGAAAAGCGATCCCCAAAGTGTGGGGAACTTTCTACTTGTGACGAAGGGAGATTTCCATATGTTGTGAAAGGTAATCACCATTTAGGTTCTGCGCCGATGAAAGATTCATTCACGTCTCGAGACCTCCCGGAATTTCAGCCCTTTTTATGGTGCCACTCGGTACTGCTTTTCGATGACGACTTGAACCCAGTGTCTGAATGAATCGACCACTGCGGTACTTTTCCAAAAGAGGTTGATTTTGAGGCAGGACGATGCGGAGTTATTAAGAACTACCGCGTTGAAAAAGACTGGTCAGATTCGCCATGAAATGCGCCACGTTGGGGGTTACGTGACACATCCATGTGATAAAAAAGCTGTTTTTGGTGTTTCTTGGACTTGAGTCCTTGAGCAAAACAACTTTTTAAATGAGGTTGACGGACCTTGACCCCGGCACTGGCTTTGCAGTTAGGGCTGCTTGGTCCCCCATCTGACCCGGTTGGCCGCTCCACCATGCGGGAAGGCCCGTCAAAGCAAATTATAAATGCTTTCGACTTTTTTGCTGAACGGGCTTGGGACAGGCCCAGATGCCTGTAATCTCGTGTCATGACTGTGCCGGACTTGATTTCTGCTGAAGCCCTGTTTATTGAGGGCAACCGCCTGATGGCCACGGGTGATGGCGAGCGCGCCGAGGCCTGTTTTCGCGCCGCGTTGCAGCTGGCGCCGGCCCTTGCCGAAGTCCATGCGAACCTGGGGTATTTACTGGATGAGCGGGGCGCCGGTGCCGAAGCTGAAGCCTGTTACGAGCGCGCTATTGCCCTCAATCCGAATCTTGCTCAAGTTCATCTGAATTTTGGTTCGCTGCTGGCCAGCCACAAACGCCTGGTTGAAGCCGAGGCGACTTACACCCGGGCCATCCTGCTTGAGCCTGACTCCCCGGCGGGTTGGTCCAATTTGGGCGGGCTCTATGCCGGTATGAAGCGGGACGCGGAGGCGGAGCTTTGCTGCCGTCAGGCCATGGCACTGGACGCCCACTATGCCAAAGCGCGCTTTAACCTAGCCTATGTGCTGTTGCGGCAGGGCCGGTTTGAGGAAGGTTGGCTTTGCCTGGAGGCGCGGGACTGGTATGCCGCGCTGCAATCGCATCTGGACTGCCCGCGTTGGCAAGGGGAGTCACTGCAGGGGAAGTCGCTGTTGATTGGTTTTGAGGCGGGTCATGGCGACATGATCCAGTTTGGCCGCTATGCCGCGGTGCTCAAGCGCCAAGGGGCGATGCGGATTACTTTTTTGTGTCATCCCGCCCTCAAAACCCTGTTTGTGACGATGGACGGCGTGGACCAGGTCATCGCCTTTGACGAACAGGTACCCGCCTCTGGCTGGGACTGCTGGACGCCGTTGATGAGCATTCCTCTGTACTGCCAGACGCGTCTTGACACCATCCCGGCGGACATTCCCTATCTGCAGGCCTCTGTCGGGCGCATGGAGCGGTGGCGGGCACAACTTCCCATGGCGGGCCTCCGGGTTGGCCTGGTGTGGAAGGGCAATCCCAAATTTGAAAACGATGCCGATCGTTCGCTGCCGGACCTGGCGGTGCTGCTGCCGTTAGGGCAAGTGGCAGGCGTGCACTTCATCAGCCTGCAAAAAGGGGCGGGAGAAGATCAGGCCCTGTGCCCGCCCGACGGCTTGCCGCTCGTGCATTGGGGTTCGCAGATTGAAGACTTTTCGGATACCGCCGCCATCGTGGCCAACCTGGACCTGGTCATTTGTGTCGACACGGCCATCGCCCATCTTGCGGGCGCCTTGGGCAAACCGTGCTGGGTGCTGCTGCCGGACTACAAGACCGATTGGCGTTGGCTGGATGTACGCACCGACTCACCCTGGTATCCGGGCGTGATGCGCCTGTTTCGGCAATCGGGGGTGGGGAGCTGGGCGCCTGTGGTGGCCGAGGTCAAGGTCGCGCTGGAGGCGTTTGTTCAGACTCATTTAAGTGCCTCACGCCACAAAGCTGCCAATGGGATGGTGCTCTGCCCCACACCTTAGAATCAAAGCATGTCTTATCTCGTGCTCGCCCGCAAGTACCGCCCCCGCAACTTCACTGAAATGGTGGGGCAGGATCATGTGGTGCAGGCGCTGACCAATGCGCTCACCACCCAGCGCTTGCATCATGCATATCTGTTCACCGGCACACGCGGTGTCGGCAAAACCACGGTGTCGCGCATTCTGGCCAAGTCGCTCAATTGCCAGGGGCTGGACGGGCAGGGCGGCATCACGGCCACGCCGTGCGGTGTTTGTCAGGCTTGTACCGACATTGATTCCGGCCGTTTTGTGGACTACACCGAACTCGATGCCGCTTCCAATCGGGGTGTGGACGAAGTGCAGGCGCTGCTGGAGCAGGCGGTTTACAAGCCGGTGCAGGGCCGCTTCAAGGTCTTCATGATTGACGAGGTGCATATGCTCACTAACACGGCGTTCAACGCCATGTTGAAGACGCTGGAAGAGCCGCCCGAGTATCTGAAATTTGTGCTGGCCACGACCGATCCGCAAAAAGTGCCGGTCACTGTGCTGTCGCGCTGCCTGCAGTTCAACCTGAGGCCGATGGCGCCTGAAACCATCCGCGAGCATCTGCAGAAGGTCTTGCAGACTGAGAATGTGCCGGCCGATGTGCAGTCGCTGCGGCTGCTGGCCCGTGCGGCGCGTGGCTCCATGCGCGATGCCTTGAGTCTGACCGATCAGGCCATTGCCTTTGGCGCCGGTCAGCTGGAAGAGGCCACGGTACGCCAGATGCTGGGCAGTGTGGACCGTTCTTATGTGTTCCGTTTATTGGAAGCCTTGGCCCTTGGTGACGGCAAGACCGTGGTCGAAACGTCAGAGGCCCTGCGTCTCAACGGCCTGAGTGCCGCTTCCACACTGGAAGAAATGAGCTCTGTGTTGCAGCGCATGGCGGTGTTGCAGGCGGTGCCCACCGCCGCGGCGGAAGCTTTTGAGGCCGACCCGGAAGCGGCCGACATGGCGCGCCTGGCGGCTTTGATGCCGGCCGATGAAACGCAACTGCTCTACAGTATTTGCCTGCACGGGCGCGGCGAGTTGGGCCTGGCGCCGGACGAATATGCTGCACTGACCATGGTGCTGCTGCGGTTATTGGCCTTCAAGCCGCAAGCCGGTCGGTCGCCGGTGGCGGAAAAAAAAACTCTAATTGATGCGCCGCGCGCGCTGGCAGCACCGGTCGCTGCAACTGCGCCAGCCCCTTTGCCGGTAGCCGCGCGACCCGCTGCGCCAGTGCTGGCCGCCGCGCCGGCCACGCCAGCGCGGGTGACTGTGCCGACGACCGTTAATCAGTCCGCGCCAGCGTCCGTCCCGTCGCGGGTGCAACCGTGGGAAGATGAGCCAAATAAGGCTCTAGCCCCCGTGGAACCTGCGGTAGCAGCTATAAAAATTGAAGCAACTCCGGTTCGGGCGCAGACGCCGCCGCCGGGGCAGCAGCTTCAGGTGGTGACTATGCCAGTAGCGGTCGGGCAGCCGCCAGTTTATGAATCGAATAAGCCTCTGGTCCCCGTCGAATCTGCGCAATCCGCTGCAAAAATAGTAGCAATTCCGGTGCGGGTGCAAGCTGATTCACGTTTTGAAGCCGTGTCGGGGCAGACTGCCGCCGTGGTGCTGGTTCCCACCGAAGAGGGGGAGTTCTGGCACGCCACGGTGCAGCAGTTGATTGCCGGGGACGCTATCGCCGCGCTGGTGCGCGTGTTGGCGCTGCAGTCGCAACTGGTGGCGCGTGACACCGATCAGTGGATTTTGCGGGTGGAGAGCGCGTCGCTCAACCAGTCCGGCACCCGTGAGCGCTTGACGACGGCTTTGCAGGCCGCAGGCCACGATGTACGTTTGGTGGTGGAAGTCGGCCAGGTCACCGACAGCCCGGCCCGGCGGAATGGCGCTGCGGCGGCGGAGCGGCAACTGGTGGCTGAAAAAATCATTTTTGACGACCCGTTCGTTCAAACCATGATGCGTGATTTTGGGGCGAAAATCGTCCCAGGCAGCATCAAGCCGGGCTGATTTCCCCATCGACGGGGCAACCCGGCAGACGCATTTCGGTTCCAAGCTTTTTATCTAAAACCTAACCCAAGGAAAACACATGTTCAACAAAGGACAACTCGCCGGCCTCATGAAACAAGCCCAGACGATGCAAGACAACATGAAAAAGGCGCAGGACGAACTGGGCAATGTGGAAGTCACCGGTGAGTCGGGCGCAGGCCTGGTCAAAGTCACCATGACCTGCAAGCACGATGTGCGTCGCATCACCATCGACCCCAGCTTGCTGGCGGAAGACAAAGACATGCTTGAAGACTTGGTGGCTGCCGCTTTTAATGCTGCTGTGCGCAAAGCTGAAGAAACCTCGGCCGAGAAAATGGGCAAGCTCACGGCTGGGATGCCCGGCCTGCCCGGCGGCATGAAATTCCCCTTCTAATGGATTGGCTACCGAGCAAGCGTGATCCGTCGTTGGGCGGTGCTCGCAATCCTCACGTACAGGAAGTACGTTCCGGTTGCTGCGCTCCGTCCGCCTAGGCTGACGCTCGCTCGCTACGCCCCCACCGTTGTTGAAAAAACATGTCTAACGCCAACTCACTTGACTCGCTGATCCACGCGCTGCGCCGTCTGCCGGGGGTGGGGGTGAAGTCGGCGCAGCGGATGGCGTTTCATCTGCTGCAGCATGACCGTCCTGGCGCGCTGGAGTTGTCGCGCGCCCTGCAAAATGCGGCCGAGTCGGTGCGGCATTGCGAGCGTTGCCACACGTTCACGCAGGCCGACATTTGCGCCGCCTGCCTGGACCCACGGCGTGACGTCTCCAAGCTGTGCGTGGTGGAGACGCCGGCCGACCAGTCGGCGATCGAGCGCACCGGCGCTTACAAAGGCCTGTACTTTGTCCTGATGGGCAAACTCAGCCCGCTGGACGGCATTGGTCCCAAAGACATCGGCCTGAAAAAGCTGTTTGACCGGGCCTGCGACGGCATCGTGCAAGAGGTGATTCTGGCCACCAACTTCACGGCCGAAGGCGAGGCCACCGCCCATGTGATCAGTGAGGGCCTGAAGGCGCGCGGCCTGCGCCTGACCCGGCTGGCGCGCGGCGTGCCGGTGGGCAGCGAGCTGGAATATGTCGATCTGGGCACCATTGCGCACGCGCTGGTGGATCGGCGCTGAACTAGGTGTAAACCCTCGCGGGAAGTTCCCGATGCGCGATTTGGTGTGGCTGGCTAAGCTGGAGCCTGTCAAATAGTAAAGAGGAAACGCCATGGACAGCATCAAGCTCAATCGTCGCACCTTTGCTGCTGCCACGGTATTGTCAGCCGTGTCTGTGGCAGCACCTGGCTTGTGGGCCCAGCCGCGGCTGGAGAAAACCAAAATTTCCATCGCTGTGGGGGGCAAGGCGGCCTTTTACTACCTGCCGTTGACCATTGCCGAGCAGTTGGGCTATTTCAAGGCCGAGGGTCTGGAGGTCGAAATCAGCGACTTTGCCGGCGGCTCGCGTGCTTTGCAGGCCGTCGTCGGTGGCTCGGCGGATGTGGTCTCGGGTGCCTTTGAGCACACCATCAACCTGCAGTCCAAGGGGCAAACATTCCAGGCCTTCGTGCTGCAGGGCCGGGCGCCGGCCATTTCCATGGGCGTCTCGCTCAAAACCATTCCCCATTACAAGACCGTGGCCGACCTCAAAGGCAAGCGGATTGGCATTTCGGCCCCGGGCTCGTCAACCAATATGGTGGCCAACCTGATCCTGTCGCGTGCCGGTCTCAAGGCCGGTGACGTGAGCTTTATCGGGGTGGGCACGGCCGCCGGTGCCTTGAGTGCCTTCCGTTCCGGCCAGATTGATGCCATGAGCAATGTCGACCCGATCATGACCATGCTGGAGCAAAAGGGCGAGATCCGCATCATTGCCGACACGCGCACGCTCAAGGGCACGGTGGATGTTTTTGGCGGCTCCATGCCGGCCGGTTGCCTGTACGCGCCGCTTGAGTTCATCCAGAAAAACCCCCATACTGTGCAAGCCCTGACGGATGCCATGGCGCACAGCCTGAAATGGTTGCAGACGGCCGGCCCCGGTGACATCATCAAAACGGTGCCCGAAGCCTACCTGCTGGGAGACCGCGCCTTGTACCTGGCGGCCTTCAACAAAGTGCGCGAGTCCATTTCGCCCGACGGCCTGATCCCCGATGAGGGCCCGCGCACCGCCGCCCGTGTGCTCGCCAGTTTCGATCCATCAATCAAGGTTGACAAAGTCGAGTTCGCAAAAACCTACACCAACGAGTTTGCCAAGAAGGCCAAAGAACGCTTCAAAGCCTGAAGCCCTCATGGCCGATACCGCTTGCGCAACTGACTACGCGCTCGAATTACTCAATGTTTCCTGTGTCTTCAAGGCGCGTGATGCCGCCGAGTCGCGCTACACCGCCGTGGCCAACACCACCTTGCGCATCCGGGCGGGGGAGTTTGTGTCGGTGGTTGGGCCGACCGGGTGTGGCAAGTCGACCTTGTTGAACATTGGTGCCGGTCTGCTGGCGCCCTCCAGCGGCGAAGTGCGCGTGTTTGGCCAGCCGTTCCAGGGCATCAACACCCGTGCCGGTTACATGTTCCAGACCGACGCGCTAATGCCGTGGCGCACGGCACTGGACAACGTCATGCTCGGCTTGCAGTACCGGGGCGTGCCGGAGTTAGCGGCCCGGGCGCAGGCCAAAGGCTGGCTGCAACGGGTGGGTTTAAGCGAGTTTGGCAACCGTTACCCGCATCAGCTGTCGGGTGGCATGCGCAAACGCACGGCCCTGGCCCAGGTACTGGCGCTGGACCCGGACATCATCCTGATGGACGAGCCCTTCAGCGCGCTCGATATCCAGACCCGCCAGCTCATGGAAGATGAAGTGCTTGAGTTATGGGCCGCCAAAAAGAAGGCGGTGCTGTTCATCACGCACGATCTGGACGAGGCCATCGCCATGAGTGACCGTGTGGTGGTTTTGTCGGCAGGGCCGGCCACGCACCCCATCGGGGAGTTTGTCATTGACTTGCCGCGTCCGCGCCAGGTGGCCGAGGTGCGAACCCAGCCGCGCTTCATCGAGTTGCACACGCAAATTTGGGGTGTGCTGCGCGACGAGGTGCTCAAGGGCTATGCCCAGCAATTGAAAAAAGTGGCCTGAGAATAATGAACCTGCATATTCGCGGCCTCAAACCCTCCCGCACCAATCTGCGTGTCTGGCAGTTCAGTGTGCTGGTGCTGATGCTGCTGATTTGGCAGCTGGCCTCGCGCGATCAGCAGATGGCCTTTTTTCTGGGGGAACCGGTGCAGGTGCTGGGCCGGATCTGGTCGTGGTTCATGCCTTTTGGCTTGGGGGCCAGTGTGTTGTTCCCGGACGGTGTGGCGGGCAACGCTGACATTTATATTCATCTGGGCGTCACCTTGCTGGAGACGGTGCTGGCGTTTGGCATTGGCACGGTGCTGGGCCTGACTTGTGGGTTGTGGCTGGCGCTGGCGCCGCTGGCCAGTGCGATTCTGGAGCCCTACATCAAGGCCGCCAATTCGATGCCGCGTGTGATTTTGGCGCCCATTTTTGCCTTGTGGTTCGGGCTGGGCATCTGGAGCAAGGTGGCGCTCGCCGTCACGCTGGTGTTTTTTATCGTGTTCTTCAACGTTTACCAGGGTGTCAAAGAAGTGAGCCCGGTGGTGCTGGCCAACGCCCGCATGTTGGGGGCGAACCAGCGCCAGTTGCTGCGCACCGTCTACCTGCCCAGCGCCACAGCCTGGGTGTTTTCCAGTTTGCACACGTCGGTGGGTTTGGCCTTTGTCGGCGCCGTGGTGGGCGAGTATCTGGGCTCGGCACGCGGGGTGGGTTACCTGATTTTGCAGGCGGAGGGCACTTTTGACGTCAATACCGTGTTTGCCGGCATTGTGGTGCTGACGGCGTGTGCCCTGGTGCTGGATGGCGTGGTCGGGCGACTGGAGCGGCGGCTGATGAAATGGCAGCCGCGACAGGGCGAGGCCGAAAAACTATAAAACGGCAGCAGACGGGTTGGTCACAAGGTGTTCCGCATGCTGCATTTTATTGATAATTGCTACTAATTTAATAGCTTCCTGCGCAATAGCCACATGGGCTACAGCTCATTTTTATCTTAGTGTCTGGCAACCCGTGTGGATTTGGTTACTTTGCGCTTGGCTTGTGGGGCGCTGGCTTTGCCCGTGCTCCTGCTTCGGCTTTGCACCAAAGCGCTGGCCCGCGCCGGCAGAAACAGCACGATCTGCTGGCCGGCCTTGAAGGCGGCCGAGGCGTTCATGTTGTTCCAGTCCGCCACGCTGGCGGGGCTGACCTGGTAGCGTTTGGCAAGGCTGGCCACCGAGTCTTTTTTACCCGCTTTGAGAACGGTGCGTTTCAAAATAATATCGGGTGAAAAAGACAACTGGCCGTTGTCGGCCACATGTCCAGTCACATCGGTTTCAAGCTGTTTGGAGCGCGTGACCAGCAGACTGGAGCCGACCTTGATCATCATCCGGGGCGGGATGTTGTTGGCCCGGCGCAAATCTTCTTCGCTCATGCCGACGCGGGTGGCCGCATCGGATGGTTTCATGGTGGCGGGCGCCACCCAGACGGTCCAGCTGGCCAGGCGGCCCACCCCATAAGCCTCCAGATTGCTCTGGAAGACGGCCGCGTTATCCCAGGGCAGCAAGATTTGGGGTGTGCCGGCCGCAAAAATGACGGGGCGGTTGGCCGAAGGATTCAGCGCCTTGAAGTCCTCCAGTGAAACCTCGGCCAGCTTGGCTACCAGCGCCACGTCGATATCGCGTTTGATGTCCACCGTCTGGAAGTAAGGGTGGTTTTCAATCAGAGGCAGACGGGAATTGAACGCTTCCGGGTTGGCCACAATGTTTTTCAGGGCCAGCAGTTTGGGCACGTAAAAACGGGTTTCCATGGGCATGCTGAGATCACTGTAGGAGAGGCCCAGTCCGACGCGTTTGTTTTTGGCGATGGCGCGACCCACGCTGCCCTCACCCCAGTTGTAGGCGGCGAGCGCCAACTCCCAGTCACCAAACATGACGTGGAGTTTTTGCAGATAGTCCAGTGCCGCGCGGGTGGACGCCAGCACGTCAAGCCGGTCATCGCGAAAGGCGTTCTGTTTCAACTCAAAATGTTTGCCCGTGGCCGGCATGAATTGCCACATGCCGGCGGCCTTGGCGCTCGACACGGCCTGCGGGTTGAAGGCGCTCTCCACAAACGGCAGCAGCGCCAGCTCGGTGGGCATGTTGCGCCGTTCCAGCTCTTCAACAATATGAAAGATGTATTTGCGGGAGCGCTCGGTCATGCGCAGGATGTAGTCCGGCCGGCTGCTGTACCACTGTTCGCGGTCATGCACCAGTTCGGTATCCAGCTCGGGCATGCTAAAGCCGCGCCGCATGCGTTCCCATAAATCGGCGGGGGGGGCCAGTTGGGCGACTGATCTGGAGTGGGCTTGCCCGGCCGTGATGGGCTTCAAGGCGCCACCGCCGAGGCTGGGTCGGCGCGCTTTCGAGGCATAAGCGCCGGCGGGAGTGCTGGCGTTGGAGCCCTCTGGACTGTAGAGCTCGTTCGGGTCGGTTCCGGTGGTCACGCCGGTACTGGCGCAGCCCGTCAGCCAGACCAGGCCGGTCAGACACACAATAGTTAAAAGTTTCATTGGAATTCGTTTTTCCACTGACGAAGGGCCGCAAAGATGCTGACCTCGTCTTGGGCTGATGCGTCAAAGCCTTGGACTGCCTGGATGATGGCGGCCTGGCGTGTGCGCAAAAAGGGGTTGATCTGACGCTCCAACAAGATGGTGGAGGGCAAGGTGGGCTGCTGCTGTGAACGCAGGGCCTGGGCGGCGGCCGTGTAGCGGGCCAGCGTCTGGTTGGTGGGATCGACTGCCGCCGCAAATCGCAGGTTGCTCAGGGTGTACTCATGGGTACAGCAGACTCGCGTGTTCTCTGGCAGGGCCGCCAGTGTGTCCAGGGAGGCCAGCATCTGGGCTGGGCTGCCTTCAAACAATCGCCCGCAACCGCCGCTGAACAGCGTGTCGCCACAGAATAAAAGCGGCGCACCCTCCACGTCTGGGCAGTAGTAGGCAATGTGGCCGGCGGTGTGGCCGGGGACGTCAATAACCTGGAAGGTGAGTCCGAGCGCCTGCAACTGGTCGCCACCGCTCAGGCGGGTCAAGGGCTCGGGCATGGTTTCGCGTGCGGGGCCAAATACTTGGGCTCCTGTTGCCTGGCGCAAAGCATCCACCCCGCCAGTGTGATCGGCGTGATGGTGCGTGACTAGAATGGCCTCAAGTGGCACGTTTAAGTGCTGCAGGGCCTCAAGTACGGGTTGTGCCTCACCGGGATCAACCACCATGGAATGATGTTCGTCATGCAACATCCAGATGTAGTTGTCCGTGAAGGCGGGTAGTGGAATTAACT
Source organism: Rhodoferax sp. (assembly GCF_012927445.1). Classification (GTDB taxonomy): domain Bacteria; phylum Pseudomonadota; class Gammaproteobacteria; order Burkholderiales; family Burkholderiaceae_C; genus Rhodoferax. The sequence goes on along the minus strand of NZ_JABBPD010000004.1, from coordinate 34,857 downwards.
TCATGAACGATCAAATTATAGGTTTGCATGACTGGTTTGTGACCCCCCCCGGGCGTTACCAGCTGGCGTGGGAGCGTGCCCAGCTCGATCTGGCGGTGGCTGATATCTTTGGATTTCATGCCTTGCAGCTGGGTTTGCCCGGGCTTGACGCCCTGGCCGCCAACCGGATGCCGCACCGCTGGCTGGCCACGCATACCCCTACGCCAGGCGCGGCCATCGTGACCGATTTTTCGGCCTTGCCGTTCCCGGCCAACAGTCTGGACCTGGTGGTGTTGCCTCATTCACTGGAGCTGGCGCCCGACCCCCACGCCACCCTGCGCGAGGTGGAGCGGGTGCTGGTGCCCGAGGGCCGGGTCGTGATTTGTGGGCTGAACCCGGCTTCTCTGTGGGGTTTGCGCCAGCGCCGCGCGCACCTGTACCATCGCTTGGGTTTTGGCCAATTGTTTTTGCCCCAGGGGGAGTTTGTCGGCTACTGGCGTTTGCGTGACTGGCTTCGTTTATTGGGTTTTGAGGTGGAAGTCAGTCGCTTTGGCTGCTATAAACCGGCGTTCTCCAGCGACCAGTGGTTGAAGCGTTTTGACTGGATGGACCGGGCCGGCGACCGCTGGTGGCCGATTCTGGGGGCCGTGTATTTCGTCGTGGCCGTCAAGCGCGTGCGCGGCATGACGTTGCTCAGTCCGGCCTGGAAATCCAGCAAAGCCATGGCATCCGCTCCTGTTTCGGTAGCAAACAGTACAGGCTTGACAAGGGCTGAAGCCCAGAATGATATGACTATGAGGAAAATGGATTGAACGCGATAGAAATTTACACCGATGGCGCCTGCAAGGGCAATCCGGGTCCGGGCGGCTGGGGCGCGCTGCTCAAGTCAGCCGACTCGCAAAAAGAGTTGTTCGGCGGCGAACTGGGTACGACCAACAACCGCATGGAAATGATGGCCGTGATTGAGGCGCTGTCTGCCTTGAAACGCCCTTGTCAGGTGACGCTGCATGTGGACAGTCAGTATGTGCTCAAGGGCATAACGGAATGGATTTCAGGCTGGAAAGCGCGGGGCTGGAAAACTGCCGCCAAGCAACCGGTGAAAAATGTCGACCTCTGGCAGCGACTGGACGAGCTGGTCAGCACCTCCGGGCACAAGATTGACTGGCGCTGGGTGCGGGGCCATAACGGTGACCCCGGCAACGAGCACGCCGATATGCTGGCCAACCGGGGTGTCGAACTGGCTTTGCAACGGCGCTGAAGTTCGCTTGCGCGGATGTAAAGAGTGTGCAAAGTGGCCGGTGGGCCCTGTTCAGTCGGGGACACTACCCAATGAGATTCACGCAAGCACGGCGCAATGGCCGCCTGCTTTAACCGTTCTGGTTTCCGGGTTGGGTTTAACCGATCCCCTTGCTTAAGAAATATCGCGCTCATGGCTAAAAAGATTATTTATCCGGTCGTTGCGGCGATTGGTATCGCGGCAGCCTCGGGCGCGGCCTGGTGGTACCAGTCCAAATCCAAAGTGGCCCCGGTGTTGGCTGGCGTGCCCGCGACGGCTTCCACGGCCGCTGGCGTGGAGGTGGCCCTGGTCGAGCGAATGGCGTTGCGTGACGATGCCCAGTCGGTGGGTAGTCTGCAATCGCGCCAGAGCGTGATGTTGCAGCCGGAAGTGGCCGGGCGCGTCAAGTCACTGGGCTTTAGCGATGGGGCGCGGGTGCGCAAAGGCCAGGTGCTGGTGCAGCTGGACGACATCCTGCAGCAGGCCGAGGTCAAGCAGTCGCTGGCCCAGTTGTCAATTGCAAAGGCCAACCACAAGCGCAATCAGGAGCTGGTCGCCGAAAATTTTGTGGCGCAGCGGGTGCTGGAAGAAAGCGCGGCCAATCTGCAAGTGGTCCAGGCGCAGTTGACTTTGTCCCAGGCACGCCTATCGCGCATGGCCCTGCTGGCCCCCTTTGATGGCACCGTGGGTATCCGCCTCGTTAATGTGGGCGATTACGTGAAGGACGGTGCTGACCTGGTGAACCTGGAAGACATCAGCAGCATGTACGTGGACTTTCGCTTGCCCGAGCGCTACCTGAGCCGGCTCAAACCGCAGCAGACCGTGGAGTTGGCGCTCGATGCCTTTCCGGGGCGCGCCTTCAATGCCCGCGTCGAGGCCATCAACCCGCTGCTGGACGCCAATGGCCGCTCGGTCGGTGTGCGCGCCGTGTTGCCCAATTCCGTGGGGGAAGCGACGCAAGGTGGCAAACGGGCCGGCGGTCCAGCGGCCAGCCCGGCGCCGCTGCGGCCCGGCATGTTTGCGCGGGTGACCACCGTTTTTTCTGTCAATGACGCCGCGCTGGTGGTGCCGGAAGAAGCCATCGTGCCCCAGGCGGGGCGCCAGTTTGTGATCAAGGTCGTGCCACCCGCGGCGCTGCCCGCGAAGGCGACCGCCAGCCTGCCCGCCGATACCAAATTTGTCTCCTTGCGGCAAGAGGTCAAGCTGGGGGTGCGCCAACAGGGCAAGGTTGAGATCACCGAGGGCTTGACCGCCGGTCAAACGGTGGTGGTGGCCGGGCAGCAGCGGTTGCAGCGTGACGGCACACCGCTGCGCATCGTGGCGCTGGGCCAGCCGGCCGCCAGTCGCTGAGCTGCCCAGGAACGCCCCATGCAATTGGCTGAAACCTCCATCCGTCGCCCGGTCTTTGCCACCGTACTTTCCCTGTTGATCGTGCTGGTGGGTGCTGTGTCGTTCAACCTGCTCACGGTGCGCGAGTACCCCAAGATTGACGAACCGGTGGTGTCCGTCTCCACCACGTTTTCGGGCGCCTCCAGCGAAGTGATGGAAGGCCAGGTGACCAAAGTACTGGAAGACTCGCTGGCCGGCATTGAAGGCGTGGACGTGATCACCTCCACCAGCCGCCAGGAGAGCAGCCAGATTTCGATCCGCTTTGCCTTGAGTCGCAATGCCGACGCGGCCGCGGCGGACGTGCGCGACAAGGTCACGCGCGTGCGCCAGCGCTTGCCCCAGGGCATCAATGAGCCGGTGATTGCCAAGGTGGAAGCCGATTCATTCCCGGTGATCTTCCTGGCCCTGAGTTCGGACACGCACACGGCGCTGCAACTCTCCGAGATGGCCAATACGCTGGTCAAGCCGGTGCTGCAAACGGCGGCCGGTGCCGCTGAAGTCAATATCTACGGTGAACGCAAGTTTGCGATGCGGGTCTGGATTGACCCCGACAAGCTGGCGGCTTACCGGTTGACGATTCAGGATGTGGAAGATGCCTTGCGGCGCTCCAATCTGGAAGTGCCCGCCGGACGCATTGAGAGCCAGCAACGCGAGTTCAACGTCACGGCCGCCACGGATTTGCAGCGACCGCAGGAATTTGCGCAGGTGGTGATTCGCACCGTCAACGGCTTGCCGGTGCGCATTGCCGATGTCGGCCGTGTGGAGCAGGGCCCGGCGGATGAGCGCTCCAGCGTGCGCCTGAACGGGCGCGATTCGGTGGGCGTCGGTGTGGTCCGCCAGGCCACCGCCAATCCGCTGGATTTGTCGACCGGCGTGCGCCAACTCTTGGGCAAGATTCAGCAGGATTTGCCGCCCGGCGTGCAAATTGAAGTGGCCAACGACAACTCGGTCTTCATCGACCGTTCCATCAAGGCGGTGTACCAGACCATTCTGGAGGCCTCGCTGCTGGTGGCGCTGGTGATCTTTGTATTTTTGCGCACGCTGCGGGCCTCGCTCATTCCGCTGGTCACTATTCCGGTGTCGCTGATTGGCTCGTTTGCCCTGATGGCGCTGGCCGGCTTTAGCGTCAACACGCTCACGCTGCTGGCGCTGGTGCTGGCGATTGGACTGGTGGTGGATGACGCCATCGTGATGCTGGAGAACATCTTTCGCCATATCGAAGAAGGCATGGCGCCGTTCCAGGCGGCCATCAAAGGCGCCCGCGAGGTCGGCTTTGCGATTGTGGCGATGACCATGACGCTGGTGGCGGTGTATGCGCCGCTGGCCTTTGCGCCCGGGCGCACCGGGCGTCTGTTCACCGAATTTGCCCTGACCCTGGCCGGGGCGGTGGTGGTGTCGGGCCTTGTGGCGCTGACGCTGTCGCCCATGATGTCGTCGCTGCTGCTCAAGCACAACCCCAAACCGTCCCGCTTTGACAGTGGCATGGAGCGTGTCTTGCAAGCCGTGACCCGGGGCTACGGCCATGTGCTGGACTGGACACTGCTGAACCGCTGGCTGGTGCTGATCGTGATGGTCGGCAGTGGTGTGGTGTCGTGGCTGGTGTTGGGCGACATCAAGCGTGAACTGGCCCCGATTGAAGACCGGGGCGTGGTGCTGGCGCAGGTCAACTCGCCCGACGGATCCACCCTGGAATACACCAACCGCTATGCCAAGGCGATCGAGAGTATTGGCCAGAGTTTCCCCGAGTTCGATCGCATCTTTGCCACGGTCGGCAACCCGACCGTGGCGCAGGGCAACATCTTTTTCCGGGCCAAACCCTGGGAGGAGCGCAAGCGCACCACCCAGCAGATGGCGCTTGAGATGACGCCTCGGGTGTCCTCCATGTCGGGCGTGACCGCCTTTCCGATCACGCCACCCTCGCTCGGCCAAGGCTTTCGCGAGCGGCCGATCAACTACGTGATCATCACCTCCGACAGCTATGAAAACCTGGCCCAGACCGTCAAGGTTTTTCAGGACGAATTGGCCAAGAACCCCGGGTTTGTGCAGGTGGACACCGATTTGCGCCTCAACAAGCCCGAGATTAAGCTGGAAGTGGACCGCGAGCGCGCGGCCGACATGGGCATCGGCGTCGACCTGATTGCCCGGGCGGTGGAAACCATGCTGGGCGGTCGCAATGTCACCCGTTACAAACGCGGTGGCGAGCAATATGACGTGGTGGTGCAGACCAACCCGAGCGGTCGTGCAACCCCGGATGACATTGAGAAGATTTTTGTGCGCGGCAAAGGCGATGCCATGATTCCTTTGTCGGCCCTGGTCCATATCCGCGAGGTGGTGGTGCCGCGTGACCTGAATCACTTTGGGCAGCGCCGCTCGGCGTCCATCACGGCCAACCTGGCCGCTAATTATTCGGTGGGCGAAGCACTTAACTTCATGGACGCCACGGCCAAAAAAGTACTGAAACCGGGCTATGCCACGGATTTGAACGGCATCAGCCGCGAGTTCCGCAAGTCGTCCGATTCGCTCACCTTGGTGTTTGTGCTGGCGTTGGTGTTCATCTTTTTGGTGCTGGCGGCGCAGTTTGAGAGTTTTGTCGACCCGTTCGTCATTTTGCTGAGCGTGCCGCTGTCGATGGCCGGGGCTTTGCTGGCGTTGAAGTGGTCGGGCGGCACGCTCAATGTGTTCAGCCAGATTGGCTTGATCACGCTGGTGGGGCTGATTACCAAACACGGCATTTTGATTGTGGAGTTTGCCAACCAGTTGCGCGAGCAGGGGCTGGACACATTGGCGGCGATCAAGCGCTCGGCCTCGCAGCGGCTGCGCCCGATCATGATGACGACCGGCGCCATGGTGCTGGGCGCTTTGCCGCTGGCCTTGGCCACCGGGGCCGGCGCCGAGAGCCGGCGCCAGATTGGCTGGGTGATTGTGGGCGGTATGAGTCTGGGCACCTTGCTGACAATTTTTGTGGTGCCCACCATGTACACGCTGCTGGCGCGCAAACTGGCCCCCGGCCCCAAGACGGAGGCCACGCTGGTCACGCCGCTGGCGGGCTCCGACGTGACCTGATCCCGGTCAGATCACGCCGTCAAACATCATCACATCGACTTCATCGCCCGGGGCAACGTTGCCCTGAGCGTGGTGCAGCACGATCAGGCCGTTCGCCTGCACCATGGAGCTCAGCACGCCGGAGCCCTGATTGCCGGTGGTTTTGACCCGCAGTGAGCCGTCCGGCGCGTTGCTGACGGTGCCGCGCTGGTACTCGGTGCGCCCCGGTTTTTTGCGAATTGCTTCACCACTGCGCGCTTTGAGCAAAGGCGGTGGCGTAGCGGTGTTGCCCATCATTTGCAGCAGGGCCGGGCGCACGAACGCGAGAAAGGTGACCATGACGGCCACCGGATTGCCGGGCAGGCCAAACAGCACCGCCGTTTCGGCGGCTGTTGACTCACTCTCTTTTTGATAGCTGTTAGCGCTTATATCGCGGGGGCTAGCGCTCGATTTGTCTTTAAGAATGCGGCCTACCGCCATCGGGCGACCGGGTCGCATGGCAATCTTCCAGAAGGCGACACCGCCGGCGTCACCGCCCAGTTTTTTCATCATGGCTTTGGTGTAATCGGCTTCCCCGACACTGACGCCGCCGCTGGTGATGATGGCATCCGCTTCGGCGGCGGCACGGCGGAAGGCCGCTTCCAGCAGCGCCGGCTCGTCGCGCACCACGCCCAGGTCGATGACCTCGCACCCCAGCCGGGTCAGCAGGCCAAACACGGTGTAGCGGTTGCTGTCATAGACGGCGCCTTCGCGCGGTGCTTCGCCCAGGCTCAGAATCTCGTCGCCGGTCGAGAAGTAGGCGACCCGCAGTTTGCGCCACACCGCCACCTGTTCAATGCCCAAACTGGCCAGTAGCCCAAGCGCAGCGGGCGAGAGTAGCTCACCTTTTTGTAGCGCGGGCTGGCCCTGCAGCAGGTCTTCGCCCAGCTTGCGCCGGTTGTCGCCGAGGCTGAGCAAGCCGGCCGGGATGACGATGAACTCGTTGGGGGTCGAAGTCTCATTCGTCAGACCCGCTGCGGCAGGGCTGCGGGTGACAAACTCTTGCGGCACCACGGTGTCCAGCCCGTGGGGCAGAATCGCGCCGGTCATGATCTTCACGCATTCACCCGGCCCAACCCGGCCCGGCCAGGCTTTGCCGGCCAAGGCGGTGCCCATGACCTGCAAGTTCAAGGACGTTTGTGCCGACAGCTGGGCGCCGTCAAAGGCATAGCCATCCATGGCCGAGTTGTCGTGCGGCGGCACGCTGATGGGCGAGATCACGTCTTGCGCCAGCACGCGCCCCAGTGCCTGAAAAATACCGACAGTTTCCTGGCTTGTCACGGGCTCCACCAGCCGGGCCAAAAAAGCGCTGACGGTGGTGGCGCTCAAGGCTTGCGGGTCGTAGCCTTCCAGCTCTTGCGCGATGCTGTCGATGGTTTTCATGCTCAGGTGTTTTCCAGTTGGCGCAGTTCGGCCAGCGTATTGGCGTTGCAGAAGGCCTGCGGGTCGTCGTCCGGTAAGTTAAACGGCACGACCACTGTTTTGTGCAGGGCGGTCCAGGCGTCAATCTTGCGGCCGCCGTCCTGGGTGAACTGAATCAGGCTTTCCAGCAACTCGACGCGCAGCAGGCAAAAAACGGGCTGGTTGCGAATCTGCAGCTGGCCGTTCTGGTCGACTTCAGGGGCTGCCGCCATCGCGATGTCGGCATCTTCGGCCTCCAGGGCCTGCGCCAGTCGCGGCACCAGATCGAGCGGCAACAACGGTGTGTCGCACGGCACGGTGACCAAAAAGGGCGTTTCACAGCGCTCCAGCCCCGTCATGAAGCCGGCCAGTGGCCCGGCGTAGTCGGCCAGGCTATCGGGCCAGACCGAGGCGCCAAACGATTCATAGGCGGCCAGATTGCGGTTGGCGTTGATCATGATCTGACCCACCCCGCCGCCCATCTGCAGGCGCGTCAGGGTGTGCAGCGCCAACGGCATGCCGTTGAAGGTTTGCAGGCCCTTGTCGACGCCCCCCATGCGGGAGCCGCGGCCGCCGGCCAGAACCAGGCCGGTAATGTCATTTGGGTTGATCAATTCAGCCTCCGATGTAACTCATTTCAACGCGGTGCATGCCACTTCCCGCATCCGGGGCCAGGGCGCTGCGCAACTCGGAATAACGGTCCGTGCGGCCGGCCCAGATATGCCCGACGGCAGAGGCCAGGTCGGCCTCCGACGCTTCAGCGCGGAGGAGGGCGCGCAAGTCGTAACCCTGGGCTGCAAACAGGCACAGGTAGACCTTGCCTTCGGTCGACAGCCGGGCGCGGTTGCAGTCACCGCAAAAGGCTTGCGTCACACTGCTGATGACGCCGATTTCACCCAAGGCTTTGTCGTGCTGGCCGCCGGCGTCGGCATAACCCCAGCGCTCGGCGGTTTCGCCGGAATTGCTGGGTTCCAGTTGCACCAGCGGTAACTCGGCATGTATGAGTTGCACCACCTCGGCGGACGGCATCACCTCGTTCATGCGCCAGCCATTGGTGGCGCCGACGTCCATGTACTCAATAAAGCGCAGCACAATGCCCGAGCCCATGAAACGCCGTGCCATCGGCAAAATCTGATGTTCGTTGGTGCCGCGCTTGACCACCATGTTGATTTTGATCGGCCCCAGGCCGGCCGCCTGCGCGGCCTCAATCCCGGCCAGCACGTCGGCCACCGGAAAGTCGACATCGTTCATGCTGCGAAACACGGCGTCATCCAGACCGTCCAGGCTGACGGTGACGCGTTGCAGGCCCGCCGCCTTGAGCGCCCGCGCTTTGCGGGCCAGCAACGAGCCGTTGGTGGTGAGTGTCAGGTCCAGCGGACGACCTTCCACCGTGCGCAGGGCCGACAACTGTTCAATCAGCAACTCGATATTTTTGCGTAGCAATGGCTCGCCACCGGTGAGGCGGATCTTTTGCACCCCATGCGCCACAAACACCTTGGCCAGGCGGGTGATTTCTTCAAATGACAACAGGGCGCTGTGCGGCAGGTAGCTGTAGTCTTTGTCAAAGACTTCTTTGGGCATGCAGTAGTTGCAGCGAAAGTTGCAGCGGTCCGTCACGCTGATGCGCAAATCGCGCAAGGGGCGCTGTTGCGTGTCGGTCAGCAGGCCATTGGCGACGATCTGGGTGTCAGCTGCGAAGGCCGCCGCCGGGGTGCGCAGTGACGCGGAGCGCAGGTCAACCAGCGGCACGATGCGAGGAGTTTTACGTTCAGTCATAAATGGCTTTGCGAGTGGCGTGAGGGTTAAACACAGCGGGCACCGTCAACCTCAAGGCACACGCCGCTGATAAAGGCAGCTTCGTCGCTGGCCAGGTACAAAACGGCATTGGCCACGTCCAGCGCCGTGGAAAAGCGGCCCAGCGGAATGCTGGCGCGGAACTGGGCTTTCCGTTCTTCGGTCAGCGGGCCACCGGCAAATTCGGCCGCCAGTCCGGTGTCCGGGTTAAAGACCGGGTTGATGCAGTTGACGCGGATGTTGTCCGGCCCCAATTCCGCGGCCAGCGACTTGGAGGTGGTGATCACCGCGCCCTTGGAGCCGTTGTACCAGGTCAGGCCGGGACGGGGACGCACGCCCGCAGTGGAGGCGATGTTGATGAAGCTGCCGCCGCCGTGGGCGCGGAAGACGGGTGTGGCATGGATGGTGGCGAGGTAAATGCTCTTGACGTTGACGGCGTAGCACTTGTCAAATTCGTCTTCGGTCACTTCGAGCGCCGGGCGATTGCGGTGTGTCCAGCCCGCGTTGTTGACCATCACGTCCAGCCTGCCATGGCGCTGCACGGCGGCGGCCACCAGGGCCCGAACGTCGTCGGATTGGGTCACGTCAGCCGCAAAGAAGGAAGCCGTGCCGCCTGCCGCGACGATGTCAGCGACGACTTTTTCGCCCAAGGCGGCATTGATGTCGTTGACGATCACTTTGGCGCCTTCGGCGGCCAGCCGTTTGGCGATTCCTTCGCCAATGCCGCCACCAGAACCGGTCACGATGATGGATTTGTCTTGTACGCGCATGGTCAGGTGCCTGGATACGTTGTGTGAGGAGGTGACGGGTCATACAGGCGTCATCACCACGCACTTGAGTGGCCGGCCAATGCTGTATTCAAGCCGGATTTTGGCACGTTTTCAGAGGGCGGGCTTGACCGATAATCGTTAACCTTTCTCAATTCGAACCACAGGCGCCGTCATTGATGACTCTCGAAGAATTGCTTGCTTCCAACGGGGCACTGCCCAGCATCCCGAAAATCATTGCCTTGCTGCTCAATGAACTGGATCAGACGGAGCCCGATCTACGCAAAATCACCCAGTTGATCAATACCGACCCGGTGCTTGCCTCGCGCTTGCTGCGATTGGCCAACTCGGCGCAATTTCAGTTTTCCAGCAAGATCAGCAGCGCGTCAGAGGCGCTGGCGCTCATGGGGCTTGATCAGGTTCGGTCCCTGACCACCGCCGCGGCCGTGGTCGGCGCATTCACGGCGATCCCGGGGATCGATATGCATCAATTCTGGCGCTACAGCCTGAATGTGGCCAAGTTGGCGCGCATTCTGGGGGGCATGATTCGACAAAACCAGTCGGCCGCCTTCACCGCCGGTTTGATCCATGCCATCGGTGAACTGGTCATGCACCTGGGGCTGTCAAAAGAATTGGCCAAACTGGGCCAGCAGGTGCCGCCGCTCGGTATGAAACGCGCTTCGGCCGAGCGCAAATTATTGGGTTATTGCTATGCCGATGTCGGGGCTGGTTTTGCCCGCAATTGGCAGTTTCCACAACCCATTGTGGACGCGCTAGAGCACCAATGCCAGCCTTTTGAAAATGATGTGTATGAGCCGATGGCCGGTATTCTTCATGTCGCCGCGTGGCGTGCCCGTGCCAAGGAGGCCAACTATGACGAGCAGGATTTGATTGACCATTTTCCGGATGTGGTTGCGCTAACCCTGGGCATCGACATCGATATGGCGCTCCAGCAGGAGCCGATTGACTGGACCTCCAAAGCGGAGGTTGCCGTTCTGATTTGAAGTGAAGCCGCGTGCTTACTGCAGCGGACTCATCTGGGTTGCTGAAAAGTCGGGCGACGGCGCTGGAGTACCGGATGGCGAAGGACTAAGCGCGGGGGCGTTCGGCGCGCGCCGGCTGCTGCGCCGGTCCAGCACGGACGCCGGCACTTCATTGGCCGGCGGCAGGGTACTTTGCAGCCAAACCTTCGGGTCTGGCATCGCTACGGCAGGACAGCCACTGTCGGGCGTAAAACGCCACGAAACAATGTACCTGGAATGGTCCACCGACGGGTCAAACCGGTCCAGTCCGTGCAGCAGTTGCTGCTGCAATGCGGTTGCATAACGCAGCAGTTGCTCGTTCCATTTCATGACGACCAACTGGATATGCAACTCTTCGTCGCCGGGGGCTCGCGCGATGAGGATGACCTCGCAGGCGAGCCAGTTGAGCGGAATGCCGTGAAGCCGCAGGGTGTCTTTCAAAACAACCCGGATTAGTTCACGTTGCACATTGCTGTGCTGCTGGGAACCGCTGGGTGTCACGGAAATCGGCGAAACGCTGGACGGGGGCTCGTTTTTTGGATGCTTTTTATTCAGAAAGTCAAACATGGTTTATCTCAGGCGCGTGGTCGGCTGAATCTCTTTAGTTGGTTGATTTTACCTTGATTACCCGTGCTTGATCGCCACTGTCTTGAGGGTGGTGAAGCCATGAAGTGCCTCAACCCCTTTTTCGCGCCCGTAGCCACTGGATTTAATGCCGCCAAAAGGCAACTCCACACCACCGCCCGCACCGTAGTTGTTGATGAAAACCTGGCCGCTGCGGATGCGCCGGGCCATGCGAAACTGCCGGGCGCCGTCAGCGGTCCAGACGCCCGCCACCAGACCGAACGGGGTGGCATTCGCCATTTCCACCGCGTGGTCTTCGTCACGAAACGACATGGCAACGAGGACCGGGCCAAACACCTCTTCCTGTGCCAGTCGGTGTGTCACCGGCACATCACGCAGCAGGGTCGGGGCCTGGTAGAAGCCGGTTTGTGGCGCTTCCTCGACGACTTTGCCCTGGGCCACCATCGTGATATTGGCCACTTGGGCGTCGCTCAAGAAATCCCAGACACGCTGCTGCTGTTGCTGGCGAATCAAGGGGCCCAAGTCGAGGTCCATCGCGGCCGGGCCGACGCGCAGGTTTTCAAAGGCTTGGCCCAAACGCTCCAGCAACGGTTCGTAAATGGCCAGATCCACCAGCAGGCGTGAGCCAGCGGAACAGGTTTGCCCTGAATTTTGCACAATGCCACTGATGATGGCGGGAACCGCCGCCTCCAGATCGGCATCGGCAAAGACGATCTGCGGGCTTTTGCCACCCAGCTCCAGCGTGACCGGGCAGTGGCGCTGTGCCGCGACCTGCTGGATCAGGGTGCCGATTGCCGGGCTACCGGTGAAGCTGATGTGGTCAATACCGGGGTGGCGTGCCAAGGCGTCGCCCACTTCATGGCCGTAGCCGGTCACGATGTTGATGACGCCGGCCGGAAAGCCCACTTCAGCGGCCAGTTGCGCCACCCGGAGAAGTGACAGGCAGGCGTCCTCCGCCGGTTTGACCACGCACACATTGCCGGCCGCCAAAGCACCGCCCACACTGCGGCCAAAAATCTGCATCGGGTAGTTCCACGGAATGATGTGGCCGGTGACACCATGCGGCTCGCGCCAGGTCAGCACGCTGTAGCCATCCAGGTAGGGAATGGTCTCACCATGCAGCTTGTCACAGGCGCCGGCATAAAACTCGAAGTAGCGGGCCAGGGCGGCCGCATCAGCGCGGGCCTGTTTGGTGGGCTTGCCGCAGTCGCGTTGTTCGATGGCGCTCAGCTCGTCCGCATGTTCGGTGATTTTGAGGGAGAGGCGCATGAGCAGGCGACCCCGCTCGGCGGCACTGAACTTGTGCCAGACGGCCTCCAGGCCCTGGCGCGCGGCGCGCACCGCAAGGTCCAGGTCTGCCGCGTTGCTGCGCTGGATTTCGTCATAAGGCTGCCCATCCGAGGGGTCCAGCATGGCAATGGTGCGACCGGACGAGGACGGGGTGCAAGCGTTGGCGATGTAATTAAATTGCATAAACCGGATTCTCTGCCAAAAGCAGAGCGCCGCGCCTGGACTGGTTTATGGGTTGACAATTATGGCCGGCCCCATCTCCTGCAGCGGACCCAGCGGGTTGGTGCTGACCTCTTTCTCGTTGACGCTGGGCTGTCCGCCCCAGGCGCGGTAGACGACCACGTCGTTCACCAGCAAGATCAATGCGTTGAAGCGCCAGCCGGTGGTTTCGGCGTGGCGAGAAAAATTGGTGAAATCTGCCAAGAAATTGCCGGTGCGCTTCTTGTTGATGCGCGAAGCAGTCATCTCCCAGCCGCGACAGGCATCACGCGCTTCCAGGCAGGCCAAGACGCCCGGATCAAGGTCTTCCCGTTTGAGCAGGGCGCTTGGAACGAAGCGCCGCACAACGTCGGCCTGGGTCAGGATGGTGATGTTGGGCTGCTGCGTCGGATCAATCCCCAGTCTGGACAATTCGGCGACATTGCTTTTCATCGGAACCAGTCCGTCGATCGCGTTGCGCGCTTCCTCGAAGCTTTTGAACGAAGACGATTCGTTGCGGGCGCGGGGCAGCAAGGAAGAGCAGCCTCCCATCAACAACGCCAGTAACAACAGGCCTCCGCCACGAATGAGATTGCGATGGTTCAAGCGTGCACCTTTTAATTTATTCAAATTTAATGTAAGTGACGGCTGGCTTGCCGCCTTTGATATTCATCAGGGGCCGACAATGAAAAAAGCCCGCCAAAGCGGGCTCTTGCGCACGGTGTACGGATCAGCCGCCGTGGATTTTCATCATGACCGGCACAATCAGCAGCGCCACAATGTTGATGATCTTGATGAGCGGGTTGATCGCCGGACCGGCCGTGTCTTTGTACGGGTCACCCACGGTATCACCGGTGACGGCCGCTTTGTGGGTGTCGGAGCCTTTGCCGCCATAGTTGCCGTCTTCGATGTACTTTTTGGCGTTGTCCCAGGCGCCGCCGCCAGTGCACATCGAGATGGCCACGAACAGGCCGGTCACGATGGTGCCCATCAGCAAACCGCCCAAAGCCGCCGGGCCGAGCACCAGGCCCACCAGAATCGGCACCACCACCGGCAGCAGCGATGGAATCATCATTTCCTTGATGGCGGCCGTGGTCAGCATGTCCACCGCTTTGCCGTATTCGGGCTTGGCCGTGCCTTCCATGATGCCCTTGATTTCGCGGAACTGGCGCCGTACTTCAACCACCACCGCGCCGGCAGCGCGGCCCACGGCTTCCATCGCCATGGCGCCAAACAGGTAGGGAATCATGCCGCCGATGAACAGGCCAATGATGACCATTGGGTTGCTCAAGTCGAAGCTGATGACCTTGCCGTAGGCTTCCAGTTTGTGTGTGTAGTCGGCAAACAGGACCAAAGCGGCCAACCCGGCGGAGCCAATGGCATAGCCTTTGGTGACGGCCTTGGTGGTATTGCCCACTGCATCCAGTGGGTCGGTGATGTCGCGCACGCTCTTGGGCATTTCTGCCATTTCAGCAATACCGCCGGCGTTGTCGGTGATGGGGCCGTAAGCGTCCAGCGCAACCACGATGCCGGCCATGCTCAACATGGAAGTGGCGGCAATCGCAATGCCGTACAGACCGGCCAGTGCATAGGCGGTCCAAATGGCCACGCACACAAAAATCACCGGCCAGGCGGTGGAGCGCATCGAGACCCCCAAGCCGGCAATGATGTTGGTGCCGTGACCGGTGGTGGAGGCTTGTGCGATGTGCTGCACCGGGGCGTACTGCGTGCCGGTGTAGTACTCGGTGATCCAGACCAAAGCCGCGGTCAGTACCAGACCGACGGCGCAGGCCCCAAAGAGCTTCATCTGGCTACCGGAGACGGCAATCGCGTTGTCAGGTATCAGCCACGTCGTGACAAAGTAAAAGGCGATCAGCGACAAACCACCTGCCACCGCCAACCCCTTGTACAGCGCTGGCATCACATTTTTCATGCCGGGCGAGGCTTTGACGAAAAAGCAGCCAATGATGGAGGCCACGATCGATACCGCGCCCAAGGCCAACGGATAGACCACAGCGTTGGTACCGGCACCAGTGATCAGCAGAGCGCCGAGAATCATCGTGGCAATCAGCGTCACGGCGTAGGTTTCAAACAGGTCCGCCGCCATACCGGCGCAGTCGCCCACGTTATCTCCGACGTTGTCGGCAATCACCGCCGGGTTGCGCGGGTCGTCCTCGGGAATGCCGGCTTCGACCTTGCCCACCAAGTCAGCGCCGACGTCTGCACCTTTGGTAAAAATGCCGCCGCCCAGTCGGGCAAAAATGGAAATCAACGATGCGCCAAAGGCAAAGCCGATCAGCGGGTTGAGCAGTTGCGCCAGGTTTTTGTCCGGTGTGAGGTTGCCGTTGCCGACCAAAAACCAGTAAAAACCGGTTACGCCCAGCAGGCCCAAGCCCACCACCAACATGCCAGTGATTGCACCACCGCGAAAGGCGACGTCCAGTGCCGGGCCAATGCCTTTGGTGGCAGCCTGGGCGGTGCGCACATTGGCGCGAACCGAAACATTCATGCCAATAAAGCCGCAAGCGCCTGACAGGCCGGCGCCGATCACAAAGCCAACTGCGCTTAAAGAGTCAAGAAAGAAGAAAATCAGAATCGCCAGCACCACGCCTACGATGGCGATGGTCTTGTACTGTCGAGCCAGATAGGCCGCAGCACCGGTTTGGATCGCGGCTGCAATTTCTTGCATTCGCGCATTGCCAGCATCCTGGGAAAGAATCCAGCTGCGTGCCCAAAAGCCGTAAGCCACGGCTATGAACCCACAAACAAGCGCCAAAATCAGCGCTGAGTGCTCCATCATATGAATCTCCTATCGTTGTTTCGCGAGGTAGTGGTGCAACGCAAGCGGCACCACCGCTGCGTTGCTTCCTCGCAGAAACATCAACAGATGATGGATGCAGACGATTGGCCAACAAACTTACTGTAACGTGAAAAAAGCCGGTTCCCGGATTCAGCAAGTGGCGAGTAAGTAAAATCGTGGTTAATCCATCACTGTTACTGATTTAACTCAATCCAAAGAACCATCATGTCCCTTGACAACGTTACCCCCGGCAAAAACGTCCCTGAATCCTTCAATGTGATCATCGAAATTCCGATGAACGCTGATCCCGTCAAGTACGAAGTGGACAAAGCCACTGGCGCCATTTTTGTGGACCGCTTCATGAGCACCGCCATGCACTACCCCACCAACTATGGTTATGTGCCCAAAACCATCAGCGGCGACGGCGACCCGGTGGACGTGTTGGTGATCACGCCCGTGCCCCTGATCCCCGGTGTGGTGGTGACCTGCCGCGCTATCGGCATTCTGAAGATGGACGATGAAGCCGGCGAAGATGGCAAGGTGCTGGCCGTGCCCATCGACAAGGTGCTGTCGCTCTACAGCCGCTGGCAAAAGCCGGAGGACTTGAGCCCCGTGCGTCTGAAAACCATCGCCCACTTCTTTGAGCATTACAAAGATCTGGAAGAAGGCAAGTGGGTCAAGGTCAAGGGTTGGGAAGATGCGGAGTCTGCCAAGAAAGAAATCATGGACGGCATGGCCAACTACAACAAAGCACAAGAATAATTCATGTATTTTTAGCCTCTAGCCCCCGTCTGGTGGACGTGAGTAGCTATCAATAAAGAAGCGCCTGCGGTGTTGCCACCAGCAGGCGTTTTTTTGTCTGAACGTCTGTGATTGGGCGTTGTGCCGGCAACTGGAGATTCTTCTTGCCCGTGTATCATGCTTTGACTCATACGCAACAAAGAAATCGAAGCCATGGAAACGATGCAGAAAAAAGCCACCAACGCCTTTCAATCCGGCGCGCCCGCAACACAAATTGTGGCGGATGGCGGTCAATATCTCACTTTGCGGCTCGGCAGCGAAGAGTACGCCATTGATATCTTGCGTGTGCAGGAAATCCGTTCGTATGAAGAGCCGACCCGCATGGTGAATGCACCCGCGTTCATCAAAGGCGTGATCAATTTGCGCGGTGTCATCGTGCCGATTGTGGATTTGCGTCTCAAACTCAATATCGACAAGGTCGAGTACAACGAATTCACCGTTGTCATTATTTTGAACGTGCGGGGCACGGTCATCGGCGCGGTGGTGGACGCGGTGTCGGACGTGGTGACGCTGACGTCACAGTCCATCAAACCGGCGCCCCAGTTCGATACCGCCATTGATTCCCGCTTTATTACCGGCTTGGCCAACGTGGGCGACCGCATGTTGATTGTGATGAACATGGAGGCGTTGCTGAGTAACGCTGAAATGGGCATGATGTCAGCGGCAATGTAGTCGAGCAATGTCGGCATTCCTGACGCGTTGTTGGACAGGCTGCCGATACTTAAGCCAGCCCGCGCAGCCGTTCTCAACTGAGTCAATGGTCAAGCCCCTGTGGGCTGCTTGAAGGGGCTGCGCTGAGCCAGGTCATCCAGGTACTCGCCAATGCCTTGTCCCTCGCGTTCCAGGAATCGTTCCACCGCATCGGCAAATGACGGATGGGCCAGCCAATGAGCGCTGCTGGTTTTGACCGGCAACAGCGCCCGTGCCATTTTGTGCTCGCCCTGCGCGCCGCCCTCAAAGCGCTGGTAACCGTGCGCAATGCACCAGGCCAGTGGCTGGTAGTAACAGGCCTCAAAATGCAGACAGTCCACCCGCTCCAGCGCACCCCAGTAACGGCCGTAGGCCACGGACTCCTTGTTATTTAAGTCATTTTGATCGCTAGCCCCCGTGCTGCCTGCGTGGATAGCTATTAAACTTGTAGCAATCGGTTGACCCTCCCGCTCGGCGACAAACAGCAGCCAGTTCTCCGGCATGGTGCTGGCCATGCGCTGGAAAAAATCGCGGTTCAGGTAGGGTGCGTTGCCGTGCTCCAGGTAGGTGCGCTCGTAGCAGCGGTAGAAAAAATCCCAGTCCTGCGGCGTAATGGCGGCCCCTTGCGCCCAACGGAAGGTGACGCCGGCGTCCGCTACTTTGCGGCGTTCCTGGCGTATTTTCTTGCGCTTTTCCTGGGAGAGGGAGGCCAGAAAGCCCTCAAAGTCAGCATAGACCGGCTCGCTGTTGCGCCAGTGAAATTGCACCGTGTGCCGCAGCATCATGCCGGCATCGGCGCACGCCTGGCCATCTTCTTTGCTGGAGAACAGCAGGTGCAGGGAAGACAGTTTTTCAGCCTCACACCACTGAATCAGGGCCTTGGCCAAGACCGCCCGGTCCGCGGCGGTGCGGGCCAGCAAACGCGTTCCCGGCACCGGCGTGAAAGGCACCGCCACCACTGCCTTCGGGTAGTAGGCCAGGCCATGTTGCGCATAGGCATTGGCCCAGGCGTGGTCGAACACGTATTCGCCGTAGGAGTGGCTTTTGAGATAGAGGGCACAGGCGCCCACCATGACGCCATCTCGCTCCAGGATGATGAAGTGGGGCGTCCAGCCGGTCGCAGGCGTGGCACTGCCGCTGGTGTGCAGGGCGGCCAGATACTCGTGCCGCATGAACGGGGTGGCGTCTGACTGCAGGCTCAGCAGTTCGTTCCAGTCGGCGGCATTCACTTCATCGGGGGCGCTCAGTACCCGGATGACATAATCGTTCGACTCGTGCTTCACTTGTTTTCCATTCTTTTCACACCTGCGGTACATGACACTCAAACTCTGCGTTGCCCAACTCAATTTCGTGGTTGGCGACTTGGCGGGCAACTCGCAAAAAATTATCGATACAGCGCGCTCAGCCTACGCGGACGGGGTTCGCCTGTTGCTGACGCCGGAACTCTCCATTTGCGGCTACGCGGCGGAAGACCTGTTTTTGCGCCCGGCCTTTATCGCCGCCTGCGATGATGCCGTGAAAACAGTGGCCCGTGAGCTGGCCGGGTTAAAAGACCTGACGGTGGTGGTCGGGCACCCGACCGGAGGCGACCGCCGCACCCGCTCGGTGGCGGTGCCAAGCCGCTATAACGCTGCCAGCGTGTTGTGCGAGGGGGCCGTGATTGCGACCTACGCCAAACGCGAACTGCCCAATTACCAGGTGTTTGACGAGCGTCGCTACTTCACACCGGGCCAGGGCGTGTGCGTGTTTGAAGCCGGCGAGGCGGGCAACAAGGTCAAAGTCGGCCTGCTGATCTGCGAGGACGCCTGGTTTGAAGAGCCGGCCCGGCTGACCAAAGAAGCGGGCGCCGAATTGCTGGCCGTCATCAACGCGTCGCCGTTTCACGTCGGCAAGGGCAATGAGCGCGAGCAGATGATGCGCAGCCGGGTGCAGGCCTGTGGCTTGCCGTTGGTCTATGCGCATCTGGTGGGGGGGCAGGACGAGGTGGTGTTTGAAGGACACTCGTTCGCGCTCAATGCGGACGGCACGCTCGCCGGGCGTGCCCCCAGTTTTATAGAAAACAGGCTGCTAGTCGCTGTCAATAGGGTGCAGGCAGCTATTAATTTAGTAGCGGATGTGGCGGCGGAACGCTCGCCGGACGCCGATCTGTGGGACGCCTTGGTGCTGGGGGTGCGCGACTACATTGGCAAGAACGGTTTCCCCAGTGTGATCTTGGGTCTGTCGGGCGGCATCGACTCGGCGCTGGTACTGGCGGTGGCGGTCGATGCCTTGGGCAGAGACCGGGTCCGCACGGTCATGATGCCGTCGCCCTACACAGCGGACATCAGCTGGATTGACGCGCGGGACATGGCGGCGCGCCTCGGGGTGCGCTACGACGAAATTTCCATCGTGCCGGAGTTTGAAGCCTTCAAGAAGTCTTTGGCGGGCGAGTTTGCTGGCTTGGCCGAGGACACGACCGAAGAAAATATTCAGGCCCGCATTCGGGGCACGCTGCTGATGGCGTTGTCCAACAAGTTTGGCAGTATCGTGCTGACGACCGGCAACAAGTCCGAAATGGCCACCGGCTATTGCACGCTCTATGGCGACATGGCAGGCGGCTTTGCCGTGATCAAGGACTTGGCTAAAACCACTGTCTTCCGGCTGGCGCGCTGGCGCAATGCCCACGATCCTTACGGTACGCACCCAGAGCCGATTCCGGATCGCATCATTACCCGCCCGCCCAGTGCGGAGTTGCGCCCGGACCAGACGGATCAGGACAGTTTGCCCGCCTATGAGGTGCTTGATGCGATCTTGGAGCGTTACATGGAAAACGACCAAGGCATGGAAGAGATCATTGCCGCCGGCTTTGCCCGTGCCGATGTGGAGAAGGTGACGCGTCTCATCAAGATCAATGAATACAAACGTCGTCAGGCACCGGTAGGGATTCGCGTGACCCACCGCAGCTTCGGCAAGGATTGGCGTTATCCTATAACCAATCGATTTCGCGCTTGAAGATAAAGGAAAAACATGAAACAGATCACCGCCATTGTCAAACCGTTCAAACTGGAAGAGGTGCGTGAAGCGCTGGCCGAATGTGGGGTTACCGGACTCACCGTGACCGAGGTCAAGGGTTTCGGTCGCCAGAAAGGCCATACCGAGCTCTACCGCGGTGCCGAGTATGTGGTGGACTTCCTGCCGAAGGTCAAAGTCGAAGTGGTGGTGAAAACCGACGATGTCGATCGCTGCGTCGATGCGATCGTGAAGGCAGCGCACACGGGCAAGATTGGCGACGGCAAGATATTTGTGACCAGTGTGGAACGCGTCGTGCGTATCCGGACTGGGGAACTGGATGAGTCGGCTATTTGAGTTTCGTCTAACCGCGCAGAAGGCGACCGGCAGTCAATGCCGGATTCACCGCATTTTTGGACTCAGGCGCGGCGTTGAAACCAGCCGGGTGCCAGCCAACGCATCGTGCCAGAACTGATGTTGTGGATGGAATCGACTCAAAAGAGCCCATACAAGCACCCATCCAACGACGATCACGACAGATTCAGCGCCTGACAGTTTGAATGGGGCAACCGCTGCCAGCGCCGGCAAAAACCAGAGCCAACTCAACACGTAGCGCAGCAAAGCACGGGCTTGCGTAATGGGTTGACCATTGCGATCTACAACGCGTATGTCCCAGGTTTTCATGGCCAAGGTTTGTCCCTTGGCCCACAACCACACGAAGTAGATGCCGAAGATAACAAAGAGAAATGCCTGAAGCGCATTGCGGTTATCCATGGCGTTGCGAGTCTGGCTCAGCGTGCCAAACAGATAGCCAGCAATGAAAACCACGCCAAACATCAGCATGCCTTCATACAACCAGCAGGCCATACGGCGGGCCAGACTGGGCGTCTTCAACTCAGGGCTCATCATGACCATATCTGCACTATTCAGTTTTGTTGTGCAGTTGAAGGCGCAACCGGTGACTTTGGATGCGGGAGGAGGGTTTTTTTATCCACTGCATGGTTTGAAACCGCCATTTTTGGCAATTGTTTAGGGGTTTGCCGAGTCACAGGCACAGCCGCCAGTTTTTGCGGGACGACCGGTTTTATGGCGGCGGCGGCGCCAACTGGTTTAGGCGTGGCCAAAATGGCCAGTTTTTGCTTTTCTTCCGGGCTGAGTGCCTGGTAGGCCTGCCATGTGGCCGCCTTCTGGGTGGGCGTGAGTTGTTTTGAATGGGCAAAATTCAAACGGGCCTGCGCACGTTGCTGCTGGCTTAATGACACCCATTCGGTCATACGGCTGTGTAATTTCTCCTGCTCAGCAGGCGCCAAGCTTGGGTAATTAGCAGAGATGGCAATCCATTTGCGTTTGTGCGATTCATCCAAGGTATTCCAGTTGGCCGCCAAAGGCATGAGCGACACTTGCTGTGCAGGTGTCAAATCAAGCCAGGTTGGTTTGGACGAGGTATTCGCCGTAGTCGATTTCTTCGCGGGAGCGCCTGAATTGGCTGACTTGGCGGAAGATTGCGTCAATGACGGGGGGGCAACAAGTACCTCTTGCGCCAAAGCGCAAGAACCCGATGCGCCCAAGGCCAGCAGAAGGGTCAAAACGGCCCCACCAGCCAGCACACTTGTGATGAATGGGTGATTAAATTGGTCTATCGCGCGTATGAACATCGTTGCGCTCAATCTATTGATTCTGTCCAGTGTTCGACTTGAGAAATTGTGTAAATCCCGGATCGGTATAAGCTGTTGGCGGCAGATCATCCGTCAGCAGCGCCGCATCAATCTCGGCAAGCTCGTTGGCACGGTTTTCATTTTGAATGACACTGATTGCGATCAATCCTGCCACGAGCGCTAATAATGGAAGCGCCGCCACGATGCGATTCCACCAACTGAGGTGCTCATTTCCAAAAGTGAGTGATGCCGCACCACCCGACACCGCAACCTCTGTGGCTATGCTGATGACTGCAATCTTTTGTTTGGCCAGTGCCTGTGCTCGCGCAGCGCGCAAACGTTCCGAGATGTCGTAAGGCAGGTTATTGGCCGCTTCAGACAGGCGCACCGCAACCTGCAAGCCGAAACGGTCTTGCGCAAGCTGATTCTGGTCGTGATACAAATTTTTCATAGTGTTATTCCCTTTGCCCTTAACGCTTTACCGAGGGCCTGAACGGCCCGCGAACAATGCGTTTTGACACTGCCTTCTGAGCATCCCATTGCCGCAGCGGTTTCAGCCACGTCCAACTCCTCCCAATAACGCATAAGGAAGGCTTCCCGTTGACGGGTCGGTAGTTCCTGAATTTCCATTTCAATTCCGAGCAAGGTTTGCGCCCGTTGCGTTGAACTTTCGGCGCTTTCAGTTTGCTCTGAGTGGCTTTGGACGTTTAAAGTTTCCAAAAGATCAAATTCCCCGTCATCCCCGGCGGAATCGAAGTCGCTCATGTTCGAAAAAAGTGCGTTTCGGGTCTTTTGTCGGCGAAACCAGTCCAGGGTGCAGTTGGATAAAATGCGCTGAAATAACATGGGTAGTTCAGCGGCGGGCTTGTGCCCGTAGTGCTCCGCTAGTTTCATCATGCTGTCTTGCACGATGTCCAGCGCAGACTCCTCATTCCGAACGTGATAGACCGATCGTTTGAAGGCTCGTTTTTCGACGCTTTTCAGAAAATCAGAAAGTTCTTGTTCAGTTGCCAAAAGATTGATGCCGTAGCGGCTGTGAAGTTTGGGTGTCTCGTTTTGATGTGATCATGACGAATTGGGATGCTGCTTTGTGCGGATTATGGCATTCAGACCGAGTTAATTAGGGTTTCTAGTTGTTGTTCCAATGGGTGGGGTGCGATAATTCGACTTGCAAATTAAAAGGCAAACGGGTTATGGTCCGGCGCAACATTCACTGCGTTCATGGCTTTGACTCTAAGTTCCGACGCGACGCCACAAGTGTTTGCGAAGGAGCACCCAAGGTTTTTCGTCAGAGAAATTCACAAAGGTTCATCATGGAAATATCTAAAGCTGAAATCGCTTCGGCCTCGGTGGCAACATCGGCCGCCAAAAATCAAGCATCAACACCCGCCGCCAAAGCGCTCGCAGTGACGTCAAACGATCAAGAGCTTCGGGGCGCCGAGATTCTCATCAAAGCATTGCAAGCCGAAGGTGTCAAGTACGTCTGGGGCTACCCCGGAGGCGCTGTACTCCATATCTACGATGCGTTATACAAGCAGGACACAATCCAGCATATTTTGGTTCGGCACGAGCAGGCCGCTGTTCATGCCGCCGATGGTTATGCGCGCGCGACCGGTGACGTCGGCGTAGCGTTGGTCACCTCCGGTCCAGGCGTTACCAATGCGATTACCGGCATTGCCACGGCCTATATGGACAGCATTCCCATGGTGATTGTGACTGGGCAGGTGCCCACGCATGCTATTGGGCTGGATGCTTTTCAGGAATGTGACACGGTAGGCATTACCCGCCCCATTGTGAAGCACAATTTTCTGGTCAAAGATGCCCGGGATCTGGCTGAAACCATGAAAAAGGCCTTCCATATTGCCCGTACTGGGCGGCCTGGTCCTGTGGTGGTGGATATCCCTAAAGACGTATCCTTTAAAAAGGTGCATTACGCGGGCTACCCCGAGACCGTGGAGATGCGTTCCTACAACCCGGTTCGCAAAGGCCACGGTGGTCAGATTCGTAAGGCCTTGCAGTTGTTGCTCGCGGCTAAGCGCCCTTATATCTACACTGGCGGTGGCGTGATTTTAAGTAACGCCTCGGCAGAATTGCGTACGCTGGTTGATATGATGGGATATCCCTGCACCAATACCTTGATGGGTTTGGGCGCGTATCCGGCAAGTGATCGCAAGTTCCTCGGCATGCTGGGCATGCACGGCACGGTAGAGGCGAACAACGCGATGCAGCATTGCGATGTTCTGCTCGCTGTGGGTGCCCGTTTTGATGATCGGGTGATTGGTAACCCTAAACACTTTGCTCAGAATGAGCGGAAAATCATTCACATTGACATTGATCCATCCAGTATTTCCAAGCGGGTGAAGGTGGATATTCCGATTGTTGGGGATGTCAAAGAAGTGCTGACAGAATTGATCGCGATGATCAAGGAAAGTGCGGTCAAGCCGGATGCTCATGCGCTTGGCGCGTGGTGGGACACCATTGAGGGTTGGCGCAAGCGCGATTGCCTCAAGTACGACCACGGCAAGAATGATGTGATCAAGCCGCAGTACGTTGTTGAAACGCTCTGGAATATGACCAAAGATGAGGATGCTTACATCACCTCCGATGTCGGTCAGCACCAGATGTGGGCAGCCCAGTACTACCGTTTTGATGAGCCGCGCCGCTGGATTAATTCTGGCGGGCTGGGCA
Source organism: Rhodoferax sp. (assembly GCF_012927445.1). Lineage (GTDB taxonomy): Bacteria > Pseudomonadota > Gammaproteobacteria > Burkholderiales > Burkholderiaceae_C > Rhodoferax. The sequence continues at coordinate 10,453 of NZ_JABBPD010000004.1, read as the reverse complement.
CTATGGGTGTGGGTATTCCGTATGCTATGGGCATCAAGCTGGCAAAGCCGGACAGCGAGGTATTTTGTATTACCGGTGAAGGTTCTGTACAGATGTGTATTCAGGAGCTCTCAACCTGTTTGCAGTACAACACACCGATTAAAATCGTTGCGCTGAATAACCGGTATCTTGGTATGGTTCGTCAGTGGCAAGAAGTGGAGTATGAAGGGCGTTACAGTCACAGCTACATGGATGCGTTGCCCAATTTCGTAAAGTTGGCTGAAGCATATGGCCACGTCGGTATGCTGATTGAACGTGCTCAGGATGTGGAGCCAGCCCTGCGTGAAGCTCGCAAGTTGAAAGATCGCACTGTGTTCATGGATTTTCGAACCGATCCGACAGAGAACGTATTCCCGATGGTGAAAGCCGGCAGTGGCATTACCGAAATGCTGCTTGGCTCTGAAGATCTTTAACTAACTTTTGACGAATCTATTGTTTGCCAAGCCCTGTGGTTATCGCTACAGGGGGAGGGCAGCGAAATGAAGAAGCTCATCCCATGAAACATATCATTGCAGTATTGCTAGAAAATGAACCCGGCGCTCTTTCGCGCGTTGTTGGTCTTTTTTCGGCGCGTGGCTATAACATTGAATCCCTTACTGTTGCCCCGACCGAAGATTCAAGTTTGTCTCGGATGACAATTCAGACCTCCGGGCCAGACGATGTTATTGAGCAGATCACCAAGCATCTAAACCGCTTGATCGAAGTGGTGAAGGTGGTTGATCTGACCGAAGGTGCTTACACAGAGCGTGAGCTCATGATGGTGAAGGTTCGTGCCGTAGGCAAAGAACGTGAAGAAATGAAACGCATGGCGGACATTTTTCGGGGTCGCATTATTGATGTAACCGAGAAGAGTTACACCATTGAGTTGACTGGCGTTCAGTCGAAGAACGACGCGTTTCTGGAAGCCATTGAGCGCAGCGCGATTCTGGAAACGGTACGAACTGGTTCCAGTGGAATCGGTCGTGGCGAACGAATTTTGAGAGTTTAAATTTTTTATAACGGAGAAAAAATGAAAGTTTTTTACGATAAGGACTGTGATCTCAGTCTCATCAAAGGCAAAACAGTTGCAATCATTGGCTATGGTAGCCAGGGACATGCCCACGCGCAGAATCTAAACGACAGCGGCGTTAAAGTTGTTGTTGGATTGCGTAAAGGTGGTGCTTCGTGGCCCAAGGTTGAAAAAGCCGGTCTGAAAGTTGCTGAAGTGGCTGAGGCCGTGAAAGCTGCTGATGTAGTCATGATTTTGCTGCCCGATGAACAAATCGGATCGGTTTATACCAACGATATCGAGCCGAACATCAAGCAAGGCGCCTCTTTGGTGTTTGCACATGGTTTCAATGTCCACTATGGCTTGGTAACGCCTCGTGCTGACTTGGATGTCTGGATGGTGGCGCCCAAGGCTCCGGGCCACACCGTGCGCGGTACGTATGCACAGGGCGGTGGTGTTCCTCACCTGATCGCCATTCATCAAGACAAGTCGGGCCGCTCACGCGATCTGGCCTTGAGCTATTCCATGGCCAACGGTGGTGGCAAAGCCGGCATCATTGAAACCAATTTCCGTGAAGAAACTGAAACCGACTTGTTTGGTGAACAAGCTGTTTTGTGTGGTGGTACGGTTGAGTTGATCAAAGCTGGTTTTGAAACATTGGTTGAAGCCGGTTATGCGCCTGAAATGGCCTATTTTGAGTGCTTGCACGAACTCAAGTTGATCGTAGATATGATTTATGAAGGCGGCATCGCCAACATGAACTACTCCATCTCCAACAACGCCGAATATGGTGAGTACGTGACCGGTCCACGGATTGTGACCAGCGCCACGAAAGACGCGATGCGTCAGTGTCTGAAAGACATTCAGACAGGTGAATACGCGAAGAGTTTCATTCTGGAAAACAAGGCTGGCGCACCTACCTTGTTAAGCCGCCGTCGCTTGACGTCCGAGCATCAGATTGAACAAGTGGGTGAAAAACTCCGGGCCATGATGCCGTGGATCAAAAAGAACAAGCTTGTCGACCAGACACGCAACTGAGTCTCACGACTCCCGTAACAAAGGCCACTTCGGTGGCCTTTGTTATTATGAAAGCTTGGAGACCAATTCTATGCATGACGGGAACGAAGCAGACTTTGCTGAGGGCGAGGCCGTAGTGGTGAGAAAGCGACGAAAGGGCATCTACATTTTGCCCAATCTGTTTACGCTGGCAGCACTTTTTGGCGGCTTTTACGCGATCGTCATGGCGATCAATGGTCGATTCGATCTGGCTGCTATTGGCATTTTTTGTGCCATGGTGCTTGACAGCCTTGATGGTCGGGTTGCTCGCATGACAAACACACAAAGTGCGTTCGGTGAGCAAATGGATTCACTCTCTGACATGGTGTCTTTTGGTGCCGCGCCCGCCCTCATCTCCTATGTGTGGGCGCTCCAGGGTTTAGGTCGATGGGGTTGGATTGCCTCTTTTGTCTACTGTGCCTGTGCCGCTTTGCGCCTTGCACGGTTCAACGTAAATACAGCAATTGTTGATAAACGTTATTTTCAGGGTTTGCCGTCTCCTGCTGCAGCCGCATTAGTGGCGGGGTTTATCTGGTTGATGACGGATCTTGGTGTGAAGGGCGCAACAATGGCTTGGCCCATGTTTGCACTGGCCTTGTATTCTGGGTTGACCATGGTGACCAATGTCCCCTTTTACAGCTTCAAAGATCTCCACATGAAAAGGAGCGTGCCTTTTGTTGTGATTGTGTTGATTGCGCTGGGTATTGCGATAATCAATATTGATCCACCGATTGTCATGTTTAGTGTGTTTGTTGTGTATGGGTTCAGTGGATACGGTATTTACGCATGGCGTAAGGCCAAAGGCGTACATACGAGCGTCATCAGTACCTCTACCGAGGAACCGGATGAAAGAGGACTTCACAAGTGAATGCTCGCTTGAGTGCTTAATAGCGAAACGCCGTATTTTTTTAAACATGTGGTACATTGAATATATGAAACAGATTTCGCTAGCACTACTGCTATCGCCAAACGGGCGGAGACGGTAGGGCACGTGCTCTCCAAAACCAAAAGCCCGTATGCACTTGCAGCGGGCTTTTTGCTTTATGGTGTGTTTTTTGATTGTGGATTTTCAGAAATATAGGAGAAACCAGATGGCCGATAAATTGATTATTTTTGACACCACTTTGCGTGACGGTGAGCAGTCACCAGGTGCGTCGATGAATAAGGATGAAAAATTACGCATAGCCCGTCAGCTGGAGCGGTTGAGGGTTGACGTCATCGAGGCTGGTTTTGCCGCGAGCTCGAACGGTGACTTTGAGGCAGTGCAGTGCATTGCCAATGCGATCAAGGATTCGACCATCTGTTCTCTGTCTCGCGCTAATGATCGGGATATTTCACGCGCCGCCGAAGCACTCAAAGGGGCTAATAGCGCCCGCATCCATACCTTTATTGCTACGTCAGCATTACACATGGAGAAAAAACTGCGGATGACTCCAGATCAGGTGTTCGAGCAAGCCAAGCTTGCAGTGCGCTTTGCACGGAATTTGGTCGGCGATGTGGAATTCAGTCCGGAGGATGGCTACCGAAGCGATGTAGATTTTTTGTGTCGCATCTTGGAAGCCGTGATCAGCGAGGGTGCAACTACGATCAATGTACCTGACACGGTTGGTTATGCCGTGCCTGAACTCTATGGCCATTTCATCAAAACCTTGCGAGAGAGGATTCCGAATTCGGACAAGGCCATTTGGTCAGTTCATTGCCATAACGATTTGGGAATGGCGGTTGCCAACTCACTGGCCGGCGTGAAAATTGGTGGTGCCCGTCAAGTGGAGTGCACCATTAATGGTTTAGGCGAACGAGCCGGTAATTGCAGTCTTGAAGAGGTCGTTATGGCCATTAAGACCCGGCGCGACTATTTTGGGCTTGAGTTAAATATTGATACCAAGCAAATTTTGGCAGCTAGTCGCATGGTTAGCCAGACCACGGGTTTTGTGGTTCAGCCCAATAAGGCCGTGGTTGGCGCCAATGCTTTTGCACATGCTTCTGGCATTCATCAAGATGGTGTTCTCAAGGCTCGTGATACCTATGAAATCATGCGAGCAGAGGATGTGGGCTGGACCACTAACAAAATCGTTTTAGGAAAACTCAGCGGACGAAATGCCTTTAAGTTGCGCTTGCAGGAGTTGGGTGTGCAGATGGAAAGCGAGGCAGAAATCAATAGCGCATTCGCCAAATTTAAGGAGTTGGCAGATAGGAAAAGTGAAATTTTCGACGAAGATATTTTGGCTCTCACGAGCGAAGGAAGTGTGACTCACGACAAAGAGCAGTACTGCTTCGTATCACTGTCGCAACACAGCGAAACAGGTGAAAGACCACAGGCAACCGTCGTTTTTACCGTTGACGGCAAAGAAGTCAAGGGTTCTTCTGATGGGAATGGCCCCGTTGACGCCTCCCTCAAAGCCATTGAAGCTCATGTTAAAAGCGGTGCTGAGATGGTGCTTTATTCTGTGAACGCCATCAGTGGTTCGACAGAAAGTCAAGGGGAAGTGACAGTACGCTTGCAAAGCAGCGGAAGGGTGGTTAACGGTGTTGGTGCTGATCCAGATATCGTAGTGGCATCGGCTAAAGCTTACTTGAATGCACTCAATAAATTGCACAATAAAGCTGATCGGGTTGCCGCGCAAGGGTAGGGAAATTGCTCAATTCAAGAGTTCTTGTTTAAGAAAGTCGTGCAAGTATTTGATATTGCGCGACTTTTTTGTATAAACTTGCAACATCGGGAATAAATCCGGAGATGGCTACATGTACTGTTCTCATCAAACTGCGTTTGGAAAAATTTTGCGTCGAATTCTCTTCTTTTTTGGCTTGACAGCTTTCGTTCTTGCTGTCTCGCTACCTCAGGCCGAAGCAGCCCAGAGAAAACGCCATGTTGTCAAAATCTCCAAGAGCACAATCGTCGCCAAGCGAAAAGTCTCTAAAACCTTTGGTGTTGTTAAGCGGAAGTCAGTACTTCGTGCGGAGGCCGTGCCTCTACGACTTTCATTTGGGCAGATCGCCGGTTTGCATGGCGCGCATGATTCACTAGATTTGAAATCTAGCGTGGCGCTTGTGATTGATCAAGATACAAGTGAAGTATTGTTCAGTAAGAACGATAAGGCAGTTTTGCCAATTGCATCACTCACTAAACTCATGACGGGGTTGGTTCTCAGTGAAGCCCGGTTACCAATGAACGAGATCATCACTATTTCACAAGCCGATGTGGATACGGAAAAAGGTAGTTCATCGCGATTAAGGGTCGGGACTGAATTAAGTCGAGGTGAGCTGTTACATCTGGCTTTGATGTCGAGCGAAAACCGCGCAGCACATGCGCTTGGCCGAAGTTACCCAGGTGGCTTGCCAGTTTTCGTTGGCTTAATGAATGCCAAGGCCCGATTAATTGGTATGAATGACACCAATTATGTGGAGCCGACAGGTCTTTCCAGTAAAAATCAGTCAAGTGCACGTGATCTGGCTAAACTGGTCAATGTTGCCTATGGCGACCCGATTTTGCGTGAGCTGACCACGTCACCTGCTCACCAAGTGGCCGTCGGGAACCAAACGCTGCAATATAACAACACCAACCGATTGGTGAAAAATCCGTCATGGGATATTGGCCTTCAGAAGACTGGCTATATTACGGAGGCTGGTCAGTGTCTAGTTATGCAAGTCAAAGTAGCTGGACGCAAGGTTATTATGGTTTTTCTTGACTCTGCGGGTAAGCTTAGCCGCCTGGGTGATGCCGAGCGTGTTCGGCGCTGGGTAGAGTCAATTCCTGCCGGGACATCGACTTTGGCTGCGGCAGTAAAAGGCGAAAGAATATCCAGTAGTCATTAGGGCTGAAGCCCTAGGGATGTGTTGGGTCAGATTTAAAGCCCAACGTGGTTGAAATTTCTCGAGCAGTCGCTTGAAGTTTAGGCAGCCACTCTTCGTCAAGTCTGCCAGCCGGCGAAGATATTGACAAACCCGCCACCAGTGCGCCTTGGTCGTTGTAGATGCCTGCCGCCATGCAGCGTACACCAAGCTCAAGTTCTTCATTGTCGTGCGCATTACCGTACTGACGTACCTTTGAGAGTTCGCGTTCCAATGCGGGCAGTTGGGTCAAACTATTTTTTGTGTGACCGCTCAAGCCAGTTCGTGTTGCGTAAGCGCGAACCCGTTGCGGATCGTCTGCCGCCAAGAATAATTTTCCGACAGACGTCAAATGTAGTGGAGCACGTCCTCCAATAGATCGAACTACTTGCATGCCTGATCGTTCGCTGTATGCACGTTCGATATAAACGATTTCGTCACCTTGACGCATGCTCAAATTAACGGGTTGCTGAATTAATTTATGCAGTTCACGCATTGGTAGGAGCGCTGCATCACGGACATTAAGGCGGTTTTTGACTAAGTTTCCCAATTCAAGCAAGCGCATGCCGAGTCGATAGCAACCTGGTTGTGAGCGGTCCACAAAGCGGCCGGTGGCCAAATCATTTAATAATCGATGTGTGGTTGACGGGTGTAAACCAGTTTTTTCGCTGATTTCTTTAAGTGAAATTGCTTCTTCCCGTGATGCCAGAACATCAATTAGCATAAACATGCGCTCAATGACTTGAACTGTTGGAGGCGTTGTGATGCTGGAATCTGTATTTCGCATAGGTGCTCCTAAACTGCGTACCAGTTATTTTACAAGGTGAAATATTTGATGCGTAATAAAAAATAGGATTAGCACACTTGGATTTACTTTATTTAAGAATTGCTGGTAATCCATGTCCCGGAAACAAACAACTCCAGCGGTGTAAATCTTGCCTTGTATTTCATTTTTTGGCTTTCGCCAATCCAGTAGCCAAGGTAAACGTGAGGAAGATTAAGTTGTTTTGCCTGTGAAATTTGCCACAAGATGTTGTAGGTTCCGTAGCTGCTTTTGGTCTCGGGTTCATAAAAGGTGTAAACAGCCGAAATTCCATCATCAAGCACATCAAGTATTGAGACCATTTTCAATGGGCCTGAAGTGCCATCGACCTGTATTTCACGGAATTCAACAAGAAACGAATTCACTCGGCTTTGCAGCAAAAATTGCGTATATTGGTCAATGCTGTCTTCATCCATTCCCCCTCCTGCATGTCGCTCATGTTGATAGCGAAGGTACAAGTTGTAGTGCTCTTCCTCGAAACTCGGTTTGAACACTCTGGCCTGTAAATTCGAATGATGCGTCCACGCTCGTCGTTGATTTCTGTCCGGCTGAAATTCGTTGGCAAGAACTCGAAGCGGTGTGCAGGCATCGCATCCGTCGCAGTAGGGACGGTAGGCAAACATGCCACTGCGCCTAAAGCCTTTGCTAATCAGTTCAGAATAAGTCGCGTTGTTAATTAAATGACTTGGTGCTGCTACTTGAGACCTGGCCTGTCTTCCTGGAATGTAACTGCAAGCGTAGGGTGCTGTTGCATAAAATTGCAGGGGCTGGAAAGGTAAGTCTTTGAGAGTCGTCACGTTTGTGCATCCTTTGAGTGCATTAGTTCGTGCCAGTAAGGTGAGTCAAACTTCCAGTTGGGGGCCTCATGGGTGCTGCAAATGGTTACTTGCTCTATAAAGTAATCACGGGAGATTTCACGTGCGCCCAAAGAGGCAAGGTGTCGGGTGTTTTGCTGGCAATCAATCTGGCGGATATCATGGTGGCGACAAAAAGCAACCAGAGCCGCAAGTGCAATTTTGGACGCGTTAGTTGAATGGCTGAACATGGATTCACCAAACACGCATTTTCCAAGCGAAACGCAGTACAGTCCGCCGGTTAGCCTGCCATTCACCCACGTTTCAACGCTGTGGGCAAGGCCTGCCTTGTGAAGTTCGTTATATGCCTCAATCATTTTAGGCAAGATCCATGTGCTCGTCTGGCCATCACGGTGACTTGTTGCACAAGCTTGAATGACTTGTTCAAAGGCTGAATCAATTCGAATTTCGCTGCCTGCTGTTTTTCGGAATTTGTTGATTGTTTTTCTTAAAGACGGGTGTAGTCGAAAATCGGAGACGATAAGTACCATTCTTGGATTGGGACTCCACCAAAGTGTGGGCTGCCCTTCACTGAACCACGGGAAAATCCCTTTGCTGTAGGCTTGTTGTAGGGTGTCTGCATCGAGCGTACCTCCTGCCGCCAATAGTCCTGGTGCGGGGGAGTTCTCATCCCAAGCTTGATCTGTGGGAGGGAAGTCCTGACCCGGTGCAAGCCATGGAATAGGTTGAGGATACATTCGTTGACTGTATCCGACAGAGCGTGAGCATAAGCGCTCTTTATTTTCATTTTCTTATCAAGTATTTGATGGAGAAAGACTAAATTTGGAGTGATCGGGTCCGCAACCCGTTACAATAAGTGCAAGTCGGGGCGTAGCGCAGCCTGGTAGCGCATCTGGTTTGGGACCAGAGGGTCGAAGGTTCGAATCCTTTCGCCCCGACCATTCTATATGAATAGAATCTCATGAATCTGCCCGTCGTTCAACGGATAGGACATCGCTCTTCTAAAGCGATCATGGGGGTTCGATTCCCTCCGGGCGGACCAGTATCCAACAAGATCCATCTAGTTTCATCGTATGTCGGACGTCTGCTGATGATTTTAGTCCTGACTGCAATATCAAAACGACTTAAATACACCTGTAATTGTCTTTTTCTTGCGTAATGCAGGAAATGTGATTTTTTGCGTTCTACTCGTTGAGTTCGTTAGGACGCCAAACTGATTTAATTGCGACAAGTTTTTGGATGACTTGCGAATGAATTCTTGTGTGCACATTCCTATGCAATTTCGAGCCCTTGAGGGTTAAGTAGTTTGGACTTGACCCGTTTCCACGGCTAATTTTCGGCTTCTTGATGAAGCGGATTAAGTAGGGCTATCCACCGGCGGGTCTGTGGACACCGCGCTTCTTGGGCTTGATGGATGCAGCGAACTGTCCACAGATGCGAAGCACCCGGTGGGCAACCCGTGTTCTTGGAGAAATGGTTGCGTTTTTTGTATTCGTGTTTCCTTTCAAAGTTGACGGGCGATAAATAGTTCAGGCCGGAATGGCGCCTGCACGGGTTGTGCCCACTCTCAATCCGGTAAAGATCGCTAGGTGTGTCTTGGTCTTGATCTTCCGGCTGCAGTGGCAATGAGTTCATATTCCAGACTGGCAAAGAGGCTTTCGGCCATGGCGTTGTAATAAGTATCGCCCACGCTGCTCATGGAGGGGCGCACCCCCAACTCCTTGCAGCGGTTGCCAAGGGCAATGCTGGTGTAATTGCTGCCCTGGTCGAAACGGTGAATTGCCGACGCGGGCTTTCTTGTCATCAACGCCATGTTGAGCGCCAGAGTTGCCAGGCCCGCTGTCATGCGTTCGCCAAAGGCCCAGCCCACCACCTTCCGGCTGAAGATATCGATAACCACGGATCGATACAGAATGCCTGACCATGTCGGGATATACGTCATATCCGCCACCCAAAGCTGATTGATTTCGGTGGCCGCAAATGCTCGATTGACTAGGTCTGGCCCTGGGAGCTGGCGTACATCGTGCTGGGTAGTCACCACGCACTGCGCCTGCGACTCACACCACACATGTGGCGCTGGCGCATCAAGCGGGCGATGCGTTTGCGGCTGACCACCGCCCCTGCTTCCGGCAACGCAGCGCGGATGCGGCGCATGCCGTAGGTCTCGTCATTGGCGACAAATGCCTCACGAATTTATGCAACCAAAGTGGTATTGGCCTGTTGGCGCTTGCAGATTGGACGTCCCTGCCAGCCGTAGTAACCGCTGGCGGAGACGCGGAGTGTTTTGTACATGGTGCGTACGGGGAGCTCGGCCTGATTTGCTTCAATCAGCACCTAGACGACCTGAGCGTTTTGTCGCCGTTGTTTGTAAGCCGGGTCGTAGCCTTTGCCGGGATGTGGCTCTTCATCTGGACTTGGTGGTACCTGCGACGCAACTCCATAAGTTCCTGTCGTTCAAGCGCACTCAATGGGTCCATATCAGTGGCCGACGCAACGGCTGAGATCGGCTGCGCCTTACGTATCCAATTCAAGATGCTAGTGATGTGAGAGCCGAATTCTTTTATTAGGTCACCGGGCTTGCTCCAGTTCGACCGTTTACTGGCGAAATTGCGCCAGCGGATTGGTAATAGGCACTTCAAACTCCTTCATTGAGAACAATAAGGTGTCCGTAAAATGGGACCAACTTCAGCTTTTGATCGGCCGCAACAGTGGATGTGGGCGGCTGTTGCCTGTTTTTCATCATGTCAAGGGTCGGATACAGAATGTATGCAAAGAAAGTTCGCGAAAGGCAAATAAAGCGTGCCATAATCTAAGGCTTCGCTCATGAAACGTATGTAAATATGTAGCGCTAGCGAAGGTGTTGTGAGTGTCAAGTTCACATCAATTTGCTGGGTGGTTTTTGAT
>NZ_JABBPD010000009.1 GCF_012927445.1 Rhodoferax sp. | reverse complement strand
ATCAAAAACCACCCAGCAAATTGATGTGAACTTGACACTCACAACACCTTCGCTAGCGCTACATATTTACATACGTTTCATGAGCGAAGCCTTAGATTATGGCACGCTTTATTTGCCTTTCACGAACTTTCTTTACCCCACTCGACTGCCAGTCTGCTTATGCATCTTTGTCAACAATGCGACGCAGCCATCAATATGCCATGCCACCAATAGCAGTGGTCTATCTGTTCAGCAAGCCACGCGTCTTGCAGCGGATGTGGACTGGCTATCGTGCCATGCGATTCAGGGTTTCTATGCGACCGAAGTCACCCGCCTGACGCACAACCAGACGACCTCACCATCGCCTCTCGCGGGTCACTCGCCGCGTGCAACGGCTACCGAAGCCGTATTCGGCCCCATCCTATTCAGTTCACCAATAAAACCCAGAGCAGAGGTATACAAGCCTCCACACCCAGCTAAATGACGGCCACCTTTTAGTTTGTGCTACATCATGTGCTCCTCATGATGAAGAGGCAAAAACACCCATTTGGGGCCGATCGTGATCGCTCGCTTCCAAGCCAGACACAACGGCTGAAAGCACTGTTCACCGAGCAGAAGGATAATCGTCGCCTATATGGCACTTATTACCTTTCTAAACGCCCAACTTGCTTTTGGGCATGTGGCGCTCCTCGATCACACTGACTTTGCACTCGAAACCGGCGAGCGCGTTGGCGTGATCGGTCGCAATGGCACGGGCAAAACATCATTTCTTAAAATCTTGGCCGGACTTGAAAAAGCCGACGATGGCACCCTGCAGTTACAACAAAACTTGCGGCTGGCGTACGTGGCGCAAGAACCCCTGCTTGACCCAGATGCTACTGTTTTTGTAGCTGCGAGCGCAGGTATCTCGGGGGTTATCGCCCTAATTGATCAATATTGCCAAGGTGAGGGCGACTTGGACGCCCTGCAAAGCGCGATTGAAGCGCAAGACGGCTGGAACTGGGAGCAACGCGTGACGGAGACGCTGCACCGCCTGCATCTGGACGAAAACGCCATCATCAGCACGCTGTCCGGAGGCACCAAAAAGCGTGTTGCCTTGGCGCAGGCCTTGGTCGCCCAGCCGGACGTGTTGCTGCTGGATGAACCGACCAACCACCTGGATCTGGACTCGATCGAATGGCTGGAAGATCTGCTGATTGCCTTCAAAGGTAGCGTCGTCACCATTACCCACGACCGAGCTTTCCTGGACCGGGTGGCCACGCGCATTGTGGAACTGGACCGCGGCAAGTTGCGCTCCTATGAGGGCAATTTTGCCCAGTATTTGATCCTCAAAGAGGATCAAAATGCACAAGAAGCGGTGATCAGCGCCAAAGCCGACAAGTTGCTGGCGCAGGAAGAGGTCTGGATTCGAAAGGGCGTCGAGGCCCGGCGCACCCGCAGTCAGAGCCGCATTGGCCGCCTGGAAGACCTGCGCGCCAGCCGCCGGGCACATCGCGAAGCCGTTGGCAGCGTGAAAATGGACGTGGCTTCTGGCGCACTGGGCGGCAAACTGGTGGCGGAGTTGACGGAGGCCAGCCTGTCCTTCGGCGACAAAGTCATCATCAAAGACTTCAGCGCCACCGTCATGCGGGGTGACAAAATTGGTTTGCTCGGGCCCAACGGCGCTGGCAAAACCACGCTGCTCAAGCTCATCTTGGGTGAATTGGTCCCCGACAGCGGCAAGATTCGCCAAGGCGCCAACCTGCAGGTCGCCTACTTCGACCAGATGCGCAATGCGCTGGATCTGGATGCTACGCTGGTGGACTTTATCAGTCCAGGGAGCGAGTGGATTGAGATCGGCAACCAGCGCAAGCACGTCAAAAGCTACTTGGGCGACTTCCTGTTTTCGCCGGCCCGCGCCAACTCCCCAGTGCGTTCGCTGTCGGGTGGTGAGCGTAACCGACTGCTGCTGGCGCGCCTGTTTGCCCGCCCGGCCAATGTCTTGGTGCTGGACGAGCCCACCAATGACCTGGACATTGAGACCCTGGAATTGCTGGAAGAGTTGCTGCAAAGCTATGAGGGCACCGTGTTTTTGGTCAGCCACGACCGCACCTTCCTGGACAACGTGGTCACCAGCACGATTGCGTGTGAAGGTAACGGTCTGTGGCGTGAATACGAAGGCGGTGTGCAGGATTGGCTGATTCAGTCCAAACGCAGCAAGGAAATTCAATCCGCTATGAATTCAGTAGCTGCTGGCGCACAACAGACGGGGGCCAGAGGCGAAAAATACACTAAATCCACGGACAGCAAGAAGATTTTGACGCCGCAAAAGCTCAGCAACAAAGCGCAGCGCGAACTCGACAGCTTGCAAGCAAAAATTGACGCGCTGGAACAGGAGCAGGCCGCCTTGCACGCCGAGTTGGCGGACGCCAACCTCTATGCGAAAGACCCGGCGCGTGCAACCGAACTGTATGCGCGTGACGCGGCGATTGAAGAAGACATGCTGACTGCCATGGCTCGCTGGGAAGAACTCTCCGGCAGTTAACTCACACCCGGTAACGGTCCGTCGCGCTGCTGAGCTTGGCAATCAGCGCGGGCGCGATCGCGGTGAGGGGCAACACTTCGTCAGCGGCGCCATGCAGAATGGCCTCGCGCGGCATGCCGAAGACGATGCAGGAGGCCTCGTCCTGCACGAAGTTGTAGCTACCGGCGTCTTTCATTTCGCGCATTGCCTTGGCGCCATCGTTGCCCATGCCGGTCAGCATGACGCCATACGCATTACGCCCGACCACGCTGGCGGCTGATTTGAACAGGACCTCGACCGACGGTTTGTGCCGATTGACCGGCTCGCCGTCTTCCACCACTGCCACATAATTGGCGCCGCTGCGGTCCACCCGGAACTGCTTGCCACCGGGGGCGATGTAGGCGTGCCCCGGCAGGATGCGCTCGCCATGCACCGCTTCCTGCACCGTGATCTGGCACAAGCTGTTCAGGCGGGCGGCAAAACTGGTGGTGAAACCCGGCGGCATGTGCTGGGTGATCACGATACCGGGCGAGTCCGCCGGCAGACGCGTCAAGATCTCCTTGATCGCCTCGGTGCCACCGGTTGAGGCACCAATACAAATCAGTTTCTCGGTCGACACCCGCCCGATGAAAGCCACCGGCGCACGGACGGGCGCCGCCCCACCGGATGTCGAGGCGACAAAAGCGGGTGGAGCCACCATCCGTTTGATATGCGCAGCAGAGGCAATGCGTACCTTATCCACAATCTGAGCTGACAACTCACTCAACCCGTCGGCCACGCCAATTCTGGGTTTGGAGACAAAATCAACCGCGCCCAATTCCAGCGCCTTCATCGTGACTTCGGCCCCGCGCTCGGTCAGGGTCGAAATCATGACCACCGGCATCGGGCGCAGGCGCATCAGCCGGCCCAGAAAATCGATCCCATCCATGCGCGGCATCTCAATATCCAAGGTCAGGACATCCGGATTGAGTTCGCGAATCATCTCACGGGCGATCAGGGGGTCATTGGCAGAGCCAATGCATTCCATGTCGGGTTGCCGATTGATGATTTCGGCCAACAAGCTCCGCACCAACGCCGAATCATCGACCACCAGTACTCGAATTTTCTTCAATTCAAGATCCTCAAAACAAGTCCACCGAACCACCCGAAGTCGTCTTGGCAACGATCGCCGCATTGCCTTTGCGTTCTTCCACAGCCAACGTTTCTGGATGCGAATGGGCCAGGCGTTTGACCAGCGCTTTGCCCGTCACCGGGAAAAAACAAACCTTGCGCGGGTGAATATCCAACACGTCCTGCGACACCACCGGAATACGTTCCGTCGCGAGGTAATCCAGCACAAACTTCGTGTTCCGTTCGCCAACGTTCATGGTGGTGAAACCCGCCATGACCTGTGCCCCGCCAAATATTTTGGCTTGCATCGTCTCGCGACGAGCGCCTTTTTTCAACATTTCATTGATCAGCAGTTCCATGGCGTAAGAGCCATAACGGCCAAAACCGTCGGCACTGTCGCCATCCGGCAGCATAAAGTGATTCATTCCCCCGGTGCGCACCTTGCCATCCCATAAACAAGCCGAGATACAGGAGCCTAAAACCGTCATGACGACAATATCTTCGCTGGAAACAAAATACTCACCCGGCAACACCTTCACCGCGTCATATTGAAAATGATGATCGTGGTAAAAAAAGGAAGCTTCACCGGGATTGCGGGCTTGCGCCTTGAGTTGATCAACACGCGAAATTCGACCACCCGTCAATATTTTCGGTGCGGCAGAGACGACAGCAGGACGGCCAGACAAACCGCCTGCGCCGGATTGGGGGAAATTCATGTAGGCCTTGCAGTCATTTTGAGCGCTGACATACAACAACGACGCTCTTTAGTCATGAAAACTTAACGGCGCTCATAGACCGTCTTGCCTCGAAGAACAAATAAATCCCGCGACTCGCTGAAATTTTCCGCATGCCCCACAAACAGCAAGCCGCCCGGCGCCATCACGCGATGGATGCGCTCGAGCACCTTGCGCTGGGTTGGCGCATCAAAATAAATCATGACGTTGCGACAGAAAACAATGTCGAACGGCTCACGAAATGGCCAGTCATCCCGAATCAAATTCACACTGATGAACTGGATCAGGCGTTGCAACTCGGGTTTGACACGCGCCATACCTTCATTCGCCCCTTTGCCGCGCAGAAAAAAGCGCTGCATCCGCGCTTCATTGACGCCCTTGAGGCACTCAAGCCGGTACACGCCTTGCGCGGCAGAAGCCAAGACCTTGGAGTCAATGTCGCTGGCCGTCAAGGCAAAGTTGGCCTTCGGGCCAAGGGCCTCCATGGCGGTCATGACAATGGAGTAAGGCTCTTCCCCGGTCGATGCGGCATTGCACCAAACCCGCCAGGCGGTACCCGCAGGCCTCGATTTCAAGTGCGTTGCGAGAATCTCGAAATGGTGTTGTTCACGGAAAAACGAGGTCAGATTCGTGGTCAAGGCATTGACGAATTCCTGCCATTCGGGGCCGTCATGCGTTTCCAGCCAGCCCAAGTAGTCTTTGAAACTCTGATGACCGGTATCGCGCAGACGCCGAGACAAACGGCTGTACACCATCGCGTGCTTGCCATCGTGCAGACTGATACCAGCTCGCTGATAAATCAAGGTTTGCACCCGATCAAAATCTGCATCCGTCCACACGAACTCACGCCCCTGCATACCTGCACCACCGACATCGGAAGAATCGCCCGCCGGTGCCTGAGCCGAAGCCATGGGACGAGCGCTTCTAGCGACGAGTGACATGTTGCCTTAAAACATTGCTTGGACCGCGCTTACACGACATCAGGAGCCAATTCCATGTCGAGGCCTGACATCAGTTTTTCGATGTCCAGCAGGATCAGCATACGATCTCCCAGCGAACCGAGGCCCAAAACTGAGTCGCTGTCAATCACGCTGTCGACGTCCGGCGCCGCCTTCAGGCTCTCGGCCGGGAGTTCCATCACATCACTGACCGAATCCACCACGATGCCCACAATTCGATTGTGCAGATTCAAAATAATGACGACCGTGAAGGAGTTGTATTCGACCTTTGCGCAATTGAACTTCAACCGCATGTCAACGATCGGAACAATCGTGCCCCGCAAATTAACCACCCCTTTGATGAAATTAGGGGCATTGGCAATGCGGGTTGGTGGCTCGTAGCCACGGATTTCCTGAACCTTCAAAATGTCGATGCCATACTCTTCCTGGTCGAGTCGGAAGGTCAAGTACTCGCGCGCACCAGTTGCGGACATTTCGCCAATTTTTTCCATTGCACCCATCTTGTTCTCCTTCTGATCGTGGGGTTTAGTGGCGTGAGCGGCGAACCAGCGCGCCTGTATCCAGAATGAGCGCCACCTTGCCGTCGCCCAGAATGGTAGCGCCCGATATATTGGGAACTTTGCGGTAATTTGACTCCAGGTTTTTCACCACCACCTGCTGCTGGCCGAGCAACTCGTCCACCAACAGGGCAACCCGACAGCCATCGGCCTCAATCACGACCATGATGTCGCTGGACTTTTCAAAGTCAAAGCGGGGCACTTGAAATACTTTTTCCAACTCGATCACCGGCATGTATTCGTCGCGCACTTTGACCAATTGCGCGCCCTGTCCGACTGTGCTGACGGCATCGGACTTCACCTGGAACGACTCCACCACCGACGACAGCGGCAGAATGTAGACCTCATTGCCCACACCAACCGACATGCCATCCATGATGGCCAATGTCAGGGGCAAACGAATGGACACCTTCATGCCATAGCCTTCTGAGGAATCAATCTCCACCGTACCATTCAAGGCGGCAATATTGCGCTTTACTACGTCCATGCCGACACCGCGCCCGGACACATCCGTCACCACGTCTGCCGTGGAGAAACCGGGCGCAAAGATCAGCATCCAGACTTCAGAGTCTGGCATTTGATCTGATACATCCATCCCACGCTCACGGGCTTTGGCCAAAATCTTTTCACGCGACATGCCACGACCGTCGTCCCGCACCTCAATCACGATGGAGCCGCCCTGATGGGCTGCGGACAAGGTAATCGTTCCGGTTTCAGATTTTCCAGCACGAAGCCGATCCGCCGGCATTTCAATGCCATGGTCACAACTATTGCGCACCAAATGCGTCAATGGATCGGTAATCTTTTCCACCAAACCTTTATCAAGCTCGGTCGCTTCGCCCTGCGTCACAAAATCGACCTTCTTGCCCAGTTTGCTGGCCAGATCACGCAACATCCGCGGAAAACGGCTGAAGACGATGGACATCGGAATCATCCGAATCGACATCACCGACTCCTGCAAATCTCGCGTATTCCGGTCAAGATCCGTCAATCCAGTCAACAGTTGTTGGTAAAGCGCGGGGTCCAGTGCCCGACTATTTTGAGCCAGCATGGCTTGTGTAATGACCAGCTCCCCCACCAAGTTAATCAGTTGATCAACCTTGCTGATGGCAACCCGGATCGTCGCGGCCTCTGGCTGCACAATGGAGGCAGCGGGCTTGACACCCACCCGGGCAGGCGCTGTTGATCCGGCAGACGTCACCACACCACCAACGCTCACAGCAGGCATCGGTGCGCCTGGCGCACCATCAAAAAAACCGAATCCCGGCAACGGAGCCAATGGCGCGCCCGGCGGTGGATCATCATCATAGGAACCCTTCGTGGTCGCACCAATCGCTCCATCGAAAAGTCCAGAGCTGAGTTCAGGCGCTACGGTTACGTCATCAAGCTCCTTGATAGATACCTGTGCCCGTGAAACGTGAAACGCAAACAAATCCAGCAAATCTTCATCTGAAGATGACGTTTCAACCGCAAAAAGACGGCTGTCCGTTTGAGTACAGGGCAACGCCGTGATGTCGCCCAGACCAGGAATGTCTCGAAACAACTCCTTGATGGCATCTGCTTGCTCTGGATGATCCAGTGGCCCAATTCGAATTTCAAGAGAACGTGTTGTTTTTGATGGCTTGTTGACGGCCTGCACCACCACAACTACCGGCTGAACGACCTCGATAACGGGTATCGCAATCTGCTGAACAGATACTGCACTGGCTTGCGGTGAAGGAACCTGACCAGAAGCCAACACGCTGATGCGACGCACCAAGTCAGCAGTTGGCGGTGAATCGCCCTCACCACCCGCCTGATGCCGAGCCAAAAGTCCACGCGCCGCATCCGCCGACTCGAGCAACACATCGACCATGGCAGCGTTGGGCTGCAATTCGTGTCGACGCAAGCGATCCAGCAAGGACTCCATTTGATGCGTCAACTCCGCAACATCCGAAAACCCGAACGTTGCAGCGCCGCCTTTGACGGAGTGAGCACAACGGAAAACACCATTCAACTCTTCATCATCGGCCGTCTCAAGATTCAGGCTGAGCAGCATGTGCTCCATCAAATCGAGATTTTCCCCAGCCTCTTCAAAAAATATCTGATAAAACTGACTCAGGTCAAAATCAACACCTGACCCACTACCTTCTTGATGCGCTTCCGACATTGCAATCTCCAATATTATGTGTATTCACCCGACGCTCGTTCAGCGAGCTACTTGATCACTTTTTTTATGACTTCAAGCAGTCGAGCCGGGTCAAACGGCTTCACCAACCAACCCGTGGCCCCTGCCGCGCGCCCAGCCTGCTTCATGAGGTCACTCGACTCGGTGGTCAACATCAGAATGGGGGTGGTTTTGAATTGCGGGTGTTCCCTTAACTTCCGGGTTAAGCCCAGGCCATCCAGTCGAGGCATATTTTGGTCCGTCAACACCAGATCGAATGATTGAGCCTGGGCCTTTTCATAGGCATCAACACCATCAACCGCCTCTACAACCAGGTAACCAGCCCCGGTTAAAGTAAACGACACCATCTTGCGCATGGACGGAGAGTCGTCTACAGCGAGTATTAAAGGCATTTGGAGCTCCGACAATTTCAGTTGTAAGTTAATAGAAAACGTTTAAAAAAGCTCTATGGAGCCAGCGTACATTTCGTCTTGAGTTACCGGATTGGGGCGCTCAGGGACGTCCTCGACAAACGGAACGGCCTCGCCATCTTCGAGCCCCATTGATTCAGAGGCCAATCGATAAGCGCAGCCCTGCAGTATCTTGGACGTATGAACAATCAGTTGCGATGCCATGTCCTGAAACTGCAATTCAGTTACAGCGGCCCTCAGGGCGCTTCGAACAGCATCCAGTTCTTTGGACGCCACCAGCACCGGATCAGCCAAGTTTGCACTGGCACAAGTAAACCGCTCCATCAGGTTTGTCATTGTATGAGCCAGTAGCCCATCGAGACGATTCAAATCGTGCACAACAACAAGAAGAGAATCCTGCACTTCCGCCACCAGCATCACAGGTAGCTGTACAGCGGGAACTGATGATGTTGTCTGGTTCGGTTGCATTCTTAAATCCAATTTCTTCAGCGAAGCACCGTGTCACCCACGATTTCTGCGACGCTGGAACTCTATCCGGTACAAGGTTAGCAGGATTTCTATCCTAATTGAAATAATCAAGCATGTTGCGAACAAAATAACAGACGTCATCAACCCAGCCATGAACCGGCCGTCTCAATCTGAGCCGATCGTCGACAATGAGCCTGTTCACCATGCAGCAAGACGATCTCCCACCCCACCCATTGCGAATTCTTCATCTGGAAGATTCGGCAGTTGACCATGAGCTTGTGCGCCGTGCTTTACACAAGTCGGGAGAGCATTGCGAACTGGAACGGGTAGAAACGTTGGCAGAGTTCAGGCGGCAGATTCAAGAATTCAAATTTGACGTCATTCTGGCGGATTACCGACTGCCTGGGTTTACGGCCCTGGATGCCTGGCACCTTCTGCAACAACAGATCCAGCAGCCTCCTTTTATCCTGCTTTCGGGCGCCATCGGTGAGCCGGCCGCTGTTTCAGCCATCAAAACCGGGATTAGCGACTACCTGGCAAAGGATGATCTGAGCAAGTTGGCGCAGGTTATCCGCCGCTCTATCGAGGTTCACAGCATCCGTCGAGCAAAAGAAAAAGCTGACATTGAACTGGCCCTATCTGAACAGCGGCTCGCAGATTTTGCCGAACATTTGCAGATGACCATGGAACAGGAGCGCGCTGCAATTGCACGCGAAATCCACGACGACATTGGCGGCGCTCTGGCCGCTGTGAAGTTTGATCTATCCTGGATAGGCCGACACACAACGGATTCCGTAACAAAAGGACACGTCACAGCCGCTACAGAGATGCTGCAACATGCGCTGGAGGCCAGTCAACGCATCATGATGAATCTGCGCCCGGCCATTCTGGATCAGGGTTTGGTCGCAGCAGTTCAATGGCTGGCGGAGAGCTTCATGAAACGTACCGCTATAGAAACAACAGTGCATGTCTTTCAGGAAAAAGACTCGCTGTCCAAGGCTGTCCAATTAGTTGCCTATCGAACGGTACAGGAAGCCTTGACCAATATTGCCAAGCATGCAAATTGCAGCCAAGTCACCATTGACCTTTCAGACGCCGAAAATGTATTGACGCTTGAAGTAAAAGACAACGGCAAAGGCATCTTGCCATCCGAGCACAACAAGCCAAAGTCGTTTGGCCTGCGCGGACTTCATGAACGAGCAAAAACAGTGGGCGGCTGGTTAGACGTCAGCAGTAACGGCAACACAGGAACTTCCATTATTCTTTCCGTACCCTTATCGCCTGCACATTCAGATACCCAACAGGAAAACGATTGAGATGATTCGCGTTATTCTTTGCGACGATCACGCCATGATTCGCCGTGGCATCCGGGAAACGCTGTCTGAAGCGGTCGACATTCAAGTCACCGCTGAAGCAGGAAGCTACGCGGAGGTTCGCGAAGCCATGCGAATTTCGCCCTGTGATGTCCTTGTCCTGGACCTGAATCTACCCGGGCGCGGCGGGCTGGAGGTGTTATCCAGCCTACGGGAAGCCAATTCGCCGATCAAGGTGCTGATCGTTTCCATGTATCCCGAAGACCAGTACGCCATTCGCTGTCTTCGAGCGGGCGCACAGGGCTACCTGAACAAGGCGGGCGAACCGGCTGACCTGATCACCGCCGTGCGAACCGTCGCCCAGGGACGCAAGTACGTGACCCCAGAAGTCGCCCACATGCTGGTCGACAGCTTGAACACGCCTGAAAACACCACATTGCACGCTTCACTGTCGGAACGTGAACTTCAAACGTTACTGAAAATAGCGTCTGGCAAGCGCCTGTCCGACATTGCAGAGGAACTCATGCTCAGCCCCAAAACCGTCAGTGTGTACCGCGCGCGCGTCCTGGAAAAATTAAAGCTCACCAACAACGCTGAACTAACGGTGTACGCCATTCGCAACGAACTCGTTTGAAGTCTTGCAGGGAAATCCTAAGCATCTCGAGACGCCGGCCTCAGTGAATCAGGCGGTCACTTTGCAGAAAAAATCTCCATCGCCCGTTCCATGAGCGCCATCAGGGGTTGATCCAGCATCGGCAGTGTGGCTGTAATGCCGATAAGGCCGACACTCAACGTAATGGGAAAGCCAATGGAATAAATATTCATTTGCGGCGCCACACGCGAAATGATCCCCAGCGCAAGATTCGCAAACATCAGCATGCCAACCATGGGCAAAGCAATCCACAGTCCGGTAGCAAATAAGTCTGATCCCAAGCTATAAAGCTTCATTTTTTGTAAGGCATCCAGAAAGTTCTGGTCAACCGGAAACGCTTCAAAGCTCTTGATCACGGCCATCATCACCATCAGATGCCCATTCATGACGATGAACAAAAACGCGGCCATATGACCAAAAAACCTTGCGACCGCACTGGATTGTGTGTTGAGAGAAGGGTCAAAAAAAGCGGCGAAGTTAAGCCCCATCTGAAAACCCACCACCTCGCCCGCCAGCTCAACCGCCGCAAAAACAAGCCGGACGGTGAACCCAATGGCCAGTCCAATGCCGACTTGCTGAATGACAGCGCCCAGCGCCTCTGGCCCATTGATGCTGATGACCGGCTGGCCTTGCAAACTGGGTTGCGCCGCGAAGGCAATGAAGAAGGCCAGCGCAATCCTGGCGCGAACAGGAAAGGCTTTTGAAGAAAATATGGGGGCAGCCGAAAAAACAGCCAAAACCCGCAGAAAAGGCCACAGCATGGGCGAAAGCCAAGCGACCAATTGTGACTCGGTTAACGTAATCACAGCATTCAAACTCGGATCAAATCACGACCGATGGAATCGCTTCGATGGTTCGGCGAATGTACTCAACCAGCATG
Source organism: Rhodoferax sp. (assembly GCF_012927445.1). GTDB lineage: Bacteria > Pseudomonadota > Gammaproteobacteria > Burkholderiales > Burkholderiaceae_C > Rhodoferax. Next base: position 18,485 of record NZ_JABBPD010000009.1, on the reverse strand, counting down.
TTCAGCATCCATGGCCCCGCCATCGCGAAAACCGCTATGGCGGCAATCAGTTTTGGCACAAAGGCCAGCGTTGCTTCATTGATCTGGGTGACCGCCTGAAAAAGACTGACCAACAAACCGACCACCAACACCACACCCAACACCGGTGCTGACACCATCAACAACATCAGCAAGGCCTCTTGGCCCATCGTCAAAACCATTTGTGCATTCATGGGCAACCCCTAGGTAACAAAACTGGCAGCAAGGGAACCGATCAGCAGATTCCAGCCGTCAGCCAAGACAAACAGCATCAGCTTGAACGGTAGCGCCACCAGCACGGGCGACAACATCATCATGCCCAGCGACATCAGCACACTGGCCACCACAATATCAATCACCAGAAAAGGGATGAAAATCATGAACCCAATCTGAAAGGCAGATTTGAGCTCACTGGTCACAAATGCCGGCACCAGAATTCGGATGGGTGCATTTTGGGCATTGACGCCCGGCTCCAGTTTTGCCAGCTTGGCAAATAGTGCCAAGTCCGACTGTCTCGTTTGCTTGCTCATAAATTGGCGCAACGGGTCTTCGCCATTGGCCAGCGCCTGCTCAAATGAAATCGCATTCTTGGTATAGGGAAGATAAGCGTCGTTGTAGACCTTATCTAGCGTTGGGCCCATGACGAAAAAAGTCAGGAAAAGCGACAAGCCAACCACCACCTGATTGGGCGGGGCCGACTGGGTCCCCAAAGCCTGGCGTAACAACGAGAGCACGATCACAATGCGTGTGAACCCGGTCATCATCAGCAGCACAGCGGGCAAAAACGACAGTGCTGTAAAAAACAGCAACGTCTGGATCGGCACCGAAAAACTCATGCCTGAGCCACCTGTCCCCACAAGCAAAGGCAACTGACCAGCACTTTGAGCCAATACGCTTGATTGCACGATCAATGCAAGCAGTGCAACAGCAACCTTGAGAAGAAGACCTTTGCAAGGTTCCCGGCGCCCAGCTTGATCGCTCACGTCAAACTCCTGCATCACAATAGAACGGACTGAATTTCATTCGCCGATGTCGAGCCCCCGTCTCTGTTCGAGTCAAGCGCAGCACTGTGTAAACAGGTGATGGTTTGCGCCGTAACCCCCAGCGTTAGCCAGGAGCGGGCACCCTCAGGACCCACTTCGACCGTCACCACGCGTTGATGCGGGCCCACTGCAATCGCAGAAATTATTTTGGAGGCTGAAGTAACACTTGCGCCTCCACCAACCGTGCGACGCTGCACCCACTTCAGCGCGACCGGAATTAACGCCAGCAATACGACAAAGAGTCCAACAGAAACCAGGGTCGACGTCATCGGTGGCATCAACCCTTGCTGACCCGACGCAATCGTTCAGATGGTGTCACAACATCGGTTAAACGAATACCGAATTTATCGTTCACCACCACGACCTCGCCCTGCGCAATCAAATAGCCATTCACCAACACGTCCATTGGCTCTCCGGCCAAAGCATCCAACTCAACCACTGAGCCCTGTCCCAATTGGAGAATATGCTTGATTGGCACCTTGGTTCTACCCAATTCAACCGAAAGTTGAACCGGAATATCGAGCACCATGTTGATGTCGTTGATCGGTGCATCCGCCGAGAACGACGACGAAGAAAACGGACGCGGGGATTCCCCCGACAGAATACCGCCCGATTCGGCGGCTCCATCTGATACTTTTTGTTCCAGAAGCGCCTCGGCCCAATCGGCCATGCCGTCATCTTCTGCTGGTTTGTCATCAATTGCCATGTCTTTATCCTTTCCAGTTGAGGTCATTACCCCTCAAACTCTTATCAATCCGAATTGCATATTTTGCGTTATGCGTCCCATACTGGCATTCAAATACCGGCACCCCATCCACCGTCACCTCAATTCGTGGCTGGCGATCCAGTTCAATGAAATCGCCCACCTTCATCGCCAGCAATTGCTCAATTGTCGCGTCAGCACGGGCCAGTTCGGCCACCAACGTTATTTCTGCGGCCTGAATTTCTTGGGTCAACACATTAACCCAGCGTCGATCCACTTCAATGGAGTCACCCTGCGTTGATGAATACAGCACATCGCGGATCGGCTCCAGCGTCGCGTACGGCATACAAAAATGGATGGCCCCTGTAATCTCCCCAATCTCAAGCTGAAACGAAGTCGAAATAACAATCTCACTCGGAGTCGCAATATTGGCAAACTGCGGCTGCATTTCAGAGCGCTGATATTCAAGCTCAAGCGGATAGATGCCTTTCCAGGCTTTCTTGTATTCTTCCGTGATCACATCCACCAGACGGTTGATGACACGTTGCTCCGTCGCAGAGAAATCGCGGCCTTCAATCCGGGCCTGAAACTTGCCAATCCCCCCGTACAGCGTATCAATAACGCCAAAAACAAGGGCTGGCTCGCAAATGACCAGGCCACTCCCCCGCAGTGGCCGAATGGCCACAATATTGAAATTCGTGGGGACCGCCAATTCACGTAAAAACGCGCTATAGCGTTGAACCGTCACCGGGCCAACCGAAATTTCGGGGCTTCTTCGAATGAAGTTAAAAAGGCCCACCCGGAGGTTTCGTGCAAATCGTTCATTCACGATTTCCATCGTCGGCATGCGCCCACGAACAATTCGCTCCTGACTTGAGATGTTGTAGGAGCGAACCTCACCTTGCTCGTGCACTTCCTCAACAAGCTTCTGACTTTCGCCCGTTACCCCCTCAAGCAGGGCATCGACTTCTTCTTGGGAAAGAAACGATTCACTCATAAGTCAATTCCACGTTCACCTTTACTGAACAATAAAACTGGAAAAATGGACGCCTCGAACCGGATTATCGTCCGTTGCATTCTTGTCAGCGTTCTTCTTTTTCGTCTTTCCCGTCTCTTTCGCCGGCTTCGCCGCATGACCTGAATCAGCATTGTCAAAGGGACGCGAGGCCTCCAGCAAAATATCGATCGCAAGCTTTTCTTTGCCCTCAATCAGCAAAAGCTCTTCGGACGTCCGCTGGGAAATCAACAAGAGAATGCCGCTGCGAATGGATGGCAAATACATTTTGACCTTCTCGGTTGCATGCGCATCCGACAGTTCCAGTGTGATACCAATTTGCGCCACTTTTTCCCCACCGGGGTCAGCCAGATTGACAACCATGTTGTCGAGTGGCAAAAACGTAGGTGGCCCTTTGGGCGCCGCATGCACGGCTTCCTCTGCGCCACCCTCAGCCGCATTTTTCTTGGCGATAAAGAACCACGCACCGCCACCAGCCAAGGCCAGAACCAGGAAGACGACACCCACCATGAGCAATAACTTTTTGCTTTTAGCCGGTTTGTTGGCTGGCGCGTCAGCTTCAGATTTTGCTGCGTCAGGTTTGGTTGCCACTATAGTTCCTTGTCCACATTGTTTTGATCTTCATTATTTAGCAACATCCACCGCACCAACGGCCAGATTAACCATGGAAAAGCCTAGGTTTATACAAAAAGATCCACAGCTCTGCCAACCGATGGATTGACACGTGGCCGGCTTTCCGTGGGCACCACGTCTGGGGTTGTGATAGTCGCTTGGCGTGTGCCCGGACGATTGCGCTGCTCTTGAGCCCCCGCACCATCCTGACCGGAGGAGCCAACGGAAACCCCCGACAGCACCAAGCCTTCACTGGTCAGGAGGTCCTTCAATTGCGCCACGGCTCCCTCTAATATTTGCCGGATTTCAGGCTGATCGGTCCGAAAATCAATGTGCGCCTCATCCCCCTTGAGCGAAATACTCACCTCCACAGGCGTCCCGCCAAAACCATCCAGCTTCAACTGTGCATTTTGAACCCCCTGCGTCACCCAATAACTCACGGTCTCCGCCACCGTCGTCTCAAGCGGTACCGTTGTCGGATCAGCCATGACGGCGGGCGAGTCCAGCCGACTTCCGCCCTGCAATGCCTGTTGCCCCCCAATCCCTTCAACCCCAGATCCCGCAAACAGACCGGACACCTTCGACGCGGACCGGTCCGCTTGGCGAAGCAAACTGTCGCCCATCCCGCTGGTCACTAGCGCACCCGAAAGTGCCGGCTCCCTGGCCGCAGCATCCAGAAGGGAAGACAGCTTGGTGGCACGCGAATCAGCAAGTTTGGCAGCCACATCCGCCTGCAACTCAGCACTATGGACCTTGTGGGCCTGGGCAGACACGCCTTGCGTCATCTGATCGAGCATGGCCTTGACGCTTTGCTTGGCCTCTGCAGTTTTATCGGAGTCAAGCGGGGTGGATACCGCTATCGCCAGTTCTGGTTTGCCAGCCCCCAACGTCGCACCGTCCAAACGACGGCCGCCTTTCACCCCCACCGGGAGCTCGCTACTGACAAGGTTGGATTTTGCACCGGCAGCTTCACCAGCTTGCGCCAGCAGCAGGGCCAGATCCGTTGGCAAGATCGCTGGCGGCAGAATTAAAGGATCAGACGGTGGTGCTACTGCCTTTTTCTCTTTTTCATCAGCCGTCAACTCCGTGTCAGCGGCTTCGGACGGGGTCGGTGGCGGCTCAAGCGAAGTCAAAATCGCAGAAAACCCACTCGCTGCAGAGCCATCAGACTCTGCGCCTGATTTCACCTTGTTTTTGTTGCTTTGTCCCTCAACCCCCGTCGCAGCTTTGGGGCTACTAGCGGTACTGCTTCGTTCAATGCTCATGATCGCTCTCCACTAAATACCTGTCCGTTAATTGGCGGCTACGCAACGAGGCAAACTCATCCATCTGCTTTTGCTCACGGCGCGATTGAAGGATGGTCATATCGGCCTGCTTTTTTTTCAGCACCTGCTTCAAACTCACCAGCCGAAACTCCGCTTCCAGTACCAGCCGCTTGGCGTACTCCATTTTCCGGTTCTCATTGTCCAGAACTCCTTGCTGCAAACCAATGGCGTGATGCAACCGACCCATGAATTGGTAATGATGCCGCATCAATTCGGGCGAGGTACTGATCTGCGCGGCGGCCGTCCAGCGGGACTCGGTCTCGGCGGCGTAAGTTTCCAGCTGGGTCAGCTGGTTCTGGGCAAACAGATGGCCACTTTGCACCTGCATCGCAGCCTGGTTGGCCTCATCGCGTTTGCGCGTCGCCATCTCAATGGCCAACAGAAAACTTTTGATGGCACTCATGAGAACGCCACTCTACGCTCGATCGTGGCCATCATCTCATCCACGCTGGCTTCCAACGTTGCGGACTCGAACATGTCCTGCTGCAGAAACTTGGCCATCGCATCGTGCAATTTAATGGCCTCGTCCAACGCCGGGTCAGAACCACCCACATAGGCACCAATCTGCACCAGGTCACGGCCTTTTTCATAGCGGGAACTGATCGCCCGAAAACGCCGGGCCATCTCCGAATGCTCGCGCGACACCACGTTGTGCATGACACGGGAAGCTGATTGTTCGACATCAATGGCCGGGAAATGCCCCGCCTCCGCCAGTGACCGCGACAGCACAATGTGGCCATCCAGAATCGCTCGGGCCGCATCAGCGATCGGGTCTTGCTGGTCATCGCCCTCTGACAACACCGTATAAAACGCAGTAATGGAGCCTACACCGTGCAAGCCATTGCCACTTCGCTCCACCAGCTGCGGCATCTTGGCAAAACATGACGGCGGATAACCCTTGGTTGCCGGCGGCTCGCCGATGGCCAAGGCAATTTCACGCTGCGCCATGGCATAACGGGTGAGCGAATCCATCAGCAACAGTACATGCTGGCCCTTGTCCCGGAAGCTTTCAGCAATGGCAGTGGCGTAGGCGGCCCCTTGCATGCGCAGCAACGGGGGCGCATCGGCCGGAGCAGCCACCACGACAGCCCTGGCACGCCCCTCTTCACCCAGGATGTCCTCAATGAACTCCTTGACCTCGCGTCCTCGCTCACCAATCAAGCCGACCACAATCACGTCCGCCTTGGTGTAGCGGGCCATCATGCCCAACAGCACGCTCTTGCCCACGCCCGAGCCGGCAAATAAACCAATTCGCTGGCCGCGGCCAATCGTCAACAGCGCGTTGATGGCACGCACCCCGGTGTCCAGCGTTTCGCGCACCGGTGCCCGGTCCATGGCATTGATTTGTTTGCGGTCCAGTGGCAGGGAGGTGACGTTGGCAATCGGCCCCATCCGGTCCATCGGCTCGCCCTGCGCATCAACCACGCGGCCCAACAGACCATCACCCAAGGGCAGGCGCAACATGCCATAGCCGGCAGCGCGATCCGTTTGCCGGCGCTCGCCCAAACGCGGCACAGGCACATAGGCGGCGGCGGGCACCACACTGGCGCCGCTGGACAAGCCATGCACATCACCTGCGGGCATCAGAAAAGCGCGGTCGTTTGAAAAACCAACCACCTCAGCCAGCACCGGGGTCTGCGATTTCATCGACACCAGGCATTGCGAGCCCACCGGCACGCGAATTCCCGTGGCTTCCAGCACCAGACCCGTCAGACGCGTCAGTGTTCCACGCACCTCCAGGGTGCAACCTGTGTGGACGCGTTTGCGGGCATCCTCCATAAAAAGCTGCCACTTAAGGGAACAGTCACTGTTCGACAACTGCGTCCTCCCAAGGGGAGTTCAACCCGAGATTGGCAATGGCCCGCATCCATCTTTTTTCAAGGGTGCCATCCACCACGGTTCCTGCGGACTCGATGAGACAACCACCCCGGGTCACGGCAGCATCAGCGAGCAAAGTCAGCGACAGGGTTGAAAACTCGGTCCGCAGGACTTCTTCCAGCACCTCCAGATCCAAAGGATTCAGCCGGACCAGCGCACTCTTGTTCTCGGCGACCAGCAGACCCAGCGCTTCCCGAATGACGGACTGCAGCGCATTGGGGTTAACCGACAACTCATGACGCAATACCTGACGGGCCAGTTCGCACGCCAACTCCAGCACGCCCCGCGCCATGACCTGCTCAGCATCAGCCAGTTGCGATTGGGTCGTCACAAAAATCTGGCCGAAGTGTTGTGCGGCTTCCTGCCCCTGAGTCGCGATGAATTCACTGATCTGTCGTTGCGACTCCAGCGTAGCTTGGGCATGCCCCTGAATAAACCCTTCGGCGTAACCCGCTTGCTTTAGCTCATCTTCTTTAACCTGGTCAGTGGCTTTTTCAACCGCCTTGACCTGCGCGGCCAGCTTCAAAGCCGCCGTGTCGACCGCGCCAAAATTCCAGTGCTCGACCGCACCAATCTCTTCGCCGGGGATAAAGCGGGCGTAGTTACGCATGGTTAAACCATCGCGTCATCGGCGCCACCGCCAATCACGATGGTGCCCTCATCCGCCAGACGGCGCACCGTCTTCAGGATTTCTTTCTGCTGTGCTTCCACTTCGGACAGCCGCATCGGCCCGCGCGATTCCAGATCTTCGCGCAGCGTCTCAGCGGCACGCGAAGACATGTTGGCCAGAAACTTCTCTTTGAGCTCGGGAGGAGCGCCCTTGAGCGCCACAATGAGCGCATCCGAGGCCACTTCTTTCAGCACCATCTGGATCGCTTTGTCGTCCAGCTTCATCACATCGTCAAAGACAAACATCTTGTCCATGATCTTCTGCGCCAGGTCTGGATCGTGATTGCGGATAGATTCAATCACCGTGCCCTCAATGGCCGAGCCCATCAGATTGATCATTTCGGCCGCTGTCTTGACGCCACCCAGTGACGACTTGCGCACCTTGTCGCCACCGGCCAGCACCTTGAACAGCACTTCATTCAAGTCCTTCAAGGCGGACGGCTGAATACCCTCCATGGTCGCCACGCGCAGCATCACTTCATTGCGTTGGCGCTCGGTAAAGAACTTCATGACATCGGCCGCCTGGTCATAGTCCAAGTGGACCAGGATTGCCGCCACAATTTGCGGATGCTCATTACGCAGGAGTTCCGCCACAGACGACGGGTCCATCCATTTCAGGCTCTCGATGCCAGAGACATCGCCCCCCTGCAAAATTCGATCGATCAACAGGGCCGCTTTGTCATCGCCCAGCGCCCGCTTCAACACGGATCGTACATAGTCGCCCGAATCCGACACCAGCAAGCTGTGGGCGGCGGCAATACCGGTAAAGCGGTCCACCACTTCGTCCACCCGCTCACGCGTAATGGCCTTGGTTTTGGCAATGGCCTCACCTAGTTTTTGAACTTCTTTGGGGGAAAGGTGTTTGAACACCTGGGACGCCTCCTCCTCTCCGAGGGACATCATCAGAATTGCAGCGTCTTGTAGACCGTCAGATTGAGCCATTATTTATCCCGACTGATACCGATCAGGCCGGTGCCTCACCATTTATCCACGATTTCACAATATTAGCCACTGCGGCCGGGTTGTCGCGTGTCAACTTGCGGGCGTCATCCAGGGCCAACTCTCCAGACGTGGGGCCCACTGGCAGAGCACCTCGGGACGGCGCCGACAACAGCGGTCGCTCCGGCTCTTCGGACTCAATCGCGTCAAGCTGATGCGTGGCTACCGAAACTTTGGCGTGCGGTTGCGCCAACACCTTCAACGCCGGCCGAATGACACCCAAGAGCACCAAGGCGCCAAACAACAGCGTGCCCACAGGCCAGGCAAAACTGCGCACCAAGTCCTGAAACTCCGACTGTTTCCAGAAAGGCACATCCGTCAGGACCACCTTTTCCGTGACAAAGGGTGCATTCATGAGGTTCACCGAGTCACCCCGATCTTTGTTGAAACCAATTGTCTCACGCACCAATGCCGTCATTTTTTCAATTTGCAGATCGCTCAGCGGCGTCGTGGTGGTTTTACCCTTGCTGTCGGTGATGGACTGGTTGTTGACCACCACCGCCGCACTAATCCGCTTCACGATGCCGGTGCTGCCCCGAACCACCCGCACCGTCTTGTCCACTTCATAGTTGATGATGGATTCGCGCTTGGACGGCCCGCTGGCCCCGGCCGCCGCCGTACCACCGGCTGCCGTCAAGGCTTGCGCGGGGCCGTTGATCGGCGCAGAGCTTGGCCCTGGCGCCTGGTTGGTCGTCGCACCTGGTACGCCAGAAGGCGGTCCGGCGGCGGCGCCATTGCTGCTTTCTGAGACCTGCTGGCTCCGAATCACCGTTGCATCAGGCGTTGAGTTGGGCTTGTGGGATTCTGATGTTGATTCAGTCTGCGAGAAATCCAGCTCAGCCGACACCTGGGCTTTGACATTGTCCCGCCCCACCACCGGCTCCAGAATATCCAGAATGCGCCGACTGTAGAGCTGCTCCAACTGCTGCACATACTGCAATTGTTGTGCATCACCACCGCCAGTGCCATTGGCGCCCTCCGGCGGGGTCGACAAAAGCTTGCCGGTGTCATCCAGCACACTGACGGCGGTAGGGTTCATTTCAGGGACACTGGCCGACACCAAATGGATGATGCCGGCCAACTGGGCACGATCAAGCGTGCGCCCGGCATTCAAACTGATCAGGACCGACGCCGTCGGTTTTTGCTGCTCGCGGAAAAATCCATTTTGATTCGGCAACGCCAAATGCACCCGGGCACTTTGCACGGACGACAAGGCCTGAATCGAGCGGGTCAACTCGCCTTCCAGCCCGCGCTGAAACGCGAGGCGCTCCTGAAACTGCGTCATGCCAAACCGGTTGGCATCCATCGTCTCAAAACCAGCGACCGACCCCTTGGGCAAGCCTTGCGAGGCCAAGCGCAAGCGGGTGTCATACACCTTGTCCGCCGGCACCAAGATAGCACCACCGCCATCGGCGTGCTTATAAGGAATGTTCATGGTCGTCAACTGCGCCACGATGGCGCCGCCGTCTTTGTCTGCCAGGTTGGCATACAGCACACGCCACTCGGCCTGGCGGCCCATCACCATCCCGATAACGCCAATGGCGATGAACAAAGCCAGTCCCAAGCCGATACGAAGCCGCTGGGCTTGGTCCAGCCCGGCAAATCGCTGGGACAGGGTCGGATTAATGGAAATAGCGGGAGCGGCGGGCATCATGGGTTCCAGAAGGGTGTGGTACGATTTTGCACCACCAATGCAGGCGATTATTCGGGGTCGCCCCGAAAACATGAGTTTGATAAGACCGGCTTTTACCCCTTACTTCAAATTAATGTTTTAGCACCCTCGGCTTTAGCATCAGTCAACCCTCAATTCTTCAGGGAAGACTGCCTTATGGAACTCCGACTCACACCCACCACCATGCCCACGACGGTGCGCCCCAGCCTGGCGCCACGTCTCTCATCAAGCCAGGTTTCTGGTGCGGCAGACGGCGGGTTTTCGGATGCACTGAAGAGTGCACTCAGCTCGGTGAGCGCGGCGCAGAACGAATCAACGCGTCTGCAGCAAGAAGTTCAGATGGAAAACCCCAAGGTCAGTCTGGAAGAAACCATGGTGGCGATTCAGAAAGCGCAAATCGGCTTTCAGGCCACGCTGCATGTGCGCAACCGGATGGTGCAGGCCTATACCGACATCATGAACATGCAGGTTTGATACGCTGCACTGTCGAATTCACTAAAAATTCAAGCCAAATTAGCCTCCAACCCTCGTAGCCACTGCGAAAGTAGCTACTTAATTAATAGCAGATCAGTGCAGTAGCTGGTGCGGCTCGTCGAACTTCTGCTCGAAAAGCGCAAGCCAAGGCTCCGCCAGATAACGGATCTGGGCATCGTTTTGCAAAATGCGCTGCATGATGCGGGCCTTTTCGGGCCGTTGCTCGGGCAACAACTCTTCGTTATGTGCTCTGACACGCAATTGCTCGATCAGCACGGCGCAGGCACCTTCAAAACGAACGACCTGGTCCCAGTCTTCGTCCTTGGCCGCATCCAGCATCTGGCGGCTGCTGTTTTCGATGGCTTTGTAATAGTCAATTAACATTTGTGGCATTTTCTACTCCTCAAGCCTGGTAAGACTGCACAGCTACGTCACTACGGATTTGGTTCCAGCCATCTGCTACAGGATGAATTACCCGGATCACCTCGTCGACCATTGCCGCATCATTGCGCAAGTTAGCCTCTGAGATTCTGAAAATACAAAAGTCGTACAGGCTAAGCAGATTAGCCGCCAAATTGCCACCGCGCTCAGCATCCAGACTTGCCTTTAGGCCTTCCTCAAGGATACGAACAGCACGGCTGATTGATCGACCCTTGGAGGGAAAATCTCCCCGCTGAATCGCGCCTTTTGCGGCGGACAGAGACTGCTGCAAAGCGTCAAACAACAAGCCAACCAATTGGTGTGGAGTTGCCCCCGCAACAGAGGTTTCCATCCCAACATTTTTATAAGCGTTTGCTGATCGCATACTAACTGGGGTAAACATTTTGACGAACTCCTTGTGTGCCTTATGTTTTATATATCGGCAGATTCACAAGAAAATCAAACCCTTATGCGGTAGATTTATTCCATTGAGCAAGTTGCGCCGTCACATAAGAACTCAATCCATTCAGTTGTGCCATCTGAGCGTCAAGCGCAGAGTATTGCTTGAGCAACTGAGTCTCAACCCGAGATGCCCGCGCACTTATGTTGTCCTGATCCTTTGAATTTCTCGTGATCGAACCTTGCAAAGCAGCTGATTTACTCGTGACCTGACCATCAAAGGCAACCATCGCACGGGCAAAATCCCGCACTTTTAGTCCAAAACCATTTGTCGATGGGTTGCTGTTATTGGTCGTAAACAAACTCTGTAAGTTACCCAGATTTTGCATGGCGCTCGTGAGCTTGACTTGGTTAATCTTCAACGACCCATCAGTTTGACGCTCAAGTCCAGCCTCAGAAAGACGGGTAAACGTCGAACCCGCACTGCTTGACCCCAACATGGCTCTAAGGGCATTTTGCAGCCCCAGCGTTGTGGAATCACCCTGCAGCGGGCCACCAGTTTTGGTCGCTGCCGTATATTTGGTGGCGTCTGCCAGGGTCTGATTCAGAGCGTTGTATGCATCAACAAAGCTTTGTATATTTTTTTGAGATACGGCTAGGTCGTTTGCAACCGTGATGTCCACTGACGCAGTGGTTGTTTGCAACAACTGGAGTGAGACTCCGGGAATCACATTCGTCATGTTATTGGTGGCGGAAGTAAGCGCTACACCATTGATTTTTAGATTGGCATCCAAGCCGGATTGGCCCATGAACATTCCGGCAGCGGTTGGTGCTGTGGCGGTCGAATTTGTAAAATCGAAAGTTGACAGCGCCGCATTGCCACCCGTGGCCGCAATGCTAAATCCCGCAGCAGCCCCGGTACTGGCGGAGCGAACAACCAGACGCTCATTGATGCCATCACTCAAAACCGTCGCAGTGACACCCGCATTAGCCAAATTGATCTTGCTAGCTATAGTACTGACGGTATCCGTCGCGTCGACAGTAACCGCAACCGCAGCCGTTGCACCGGCAGTAAATGCTGCGCCAGCCCAACTCCCCAGCTGAATGGACAAGGAGCCCGTTGCACCGGCAGCGGTACCAGCGGCAATGCCGGCAGAAGTAATTGACTGGGCTTGCGCAAGCTGCTGCACGCTTACAGTCAACGCGGCTGACGCTGCAGTGGTGCCCACCGTGACACCCACGGCGGCGGCATTGGAAGAGGTGGCTTTTTGGGCATTCCAACCACTCGCACCCGCTAGCAACGCTGCGGCATCTCCAAGTGCAGAAATCTGCGATTTGACTGTGCCATACAAGCTAAGCTGGGTTTGAAATTTAGCAGCCCTCGTCTGGAGCTGCTGCAAAGGCAACTTTTCAATTGCGACCAGTTGCGACACTATGCTTGTTACGGGAAGTCCACTGCCAATACCTACAGATGAGATTGTCATGAGTTTCTCCTGCTGCCAGTTTAGTCCAAACAGCTCGACATCAAAAACGCCAAATGGCGACGCAGGCCTTTAGCCCGTCGTCGCCAAGATACATTACCGGTGGCCACGCCCTGCCGATAACATAAACCTTGCTTTTATCGCAAGAGTGCCAGCACGCTTTGCGGTTGCTGATTGGCCTGCGCGACCATGGCCGTGCCAGCTTGCTGCAGAACCTGAGCGCGTGACAGGCTGGCTGTTTCCGTGGCGTAGTCGGCGTCCATGATCCGGCCCCGGGCGGCTGCAGAGTTTTCAGAACCGACACGCAGGTTGGTAATGACCGAGTCAAATCGGTTTTGCGTAGCACCCCATGTCGCTCTCGCCGTGGTGACGGCGTTGATGTCAGTATCCAGCTTCGAGATCTCGGCGGATGCGCTGGAGCTGGTGGCGCCTAGCGTGGTAGACGTGGCCGTAAAGGCAGAACCGGTCACCGAGATGGTGTCATTGGCGGTATTGTTTGCGCCAACCTGGAACGTAAAGGTCGAGGCGGCAATCACTTGAGTGCCGTTGAACGTGGTGGCAGCAGCCACCCGGGTGTTTTCCGCATTCAGCAAGGTGAACTCGGCATTGATAGCCGTAATGTCGGTTGAGTTATTGGTGCCGTTGGAAGCCTGGACCGCCAGTTCGCGCATGCGCTGCAGGTTATTGGAGATGGCGCCGAGCGCGCCTTCGGCCGTTTGCGCCAGCGAGATGCCGTCATTGGTATTGCGGATAGCGACATTCATGCCCCGGGTTTGTGCATTCATGCGTTCGGCAATAGCCAAGCCAGCCGCGTCGTCTTTGGCGCTATTGACCCGTAACCCGGAGGAAAGGCGCGCCATGGAGGTGGAAAGAGCATTCGCCGAACCCGCCAGATTGCGTTGGGCATTAAGCGAATTGATGTTGGTGTTAATCGTCGACATGGAAAGCTCCTGTTAAGCTGAATAAATCCGGCATTGCTGCCGATCTCAACGCCAGCCTGAAGGCTGACCTCTATGACCGGAGTACTACAAGGCACCTACCGGACGACGAGCCCTTCACTGAACCCGTTGATTTTGTTTTCGGATTGCGCAGCTCAAAACTTGAGCACATTTTGTAAATTTATTAATGCTGCAGCGCGACAAAAGCGAGAACTGACCGTTTTTTTCTCCGCTTATCAGCCTTACGGCTTCGATTGCATTCATCACAATTCACTCACTTTTCAAGCAAGTCAGCGAGATGCTGGCAATGATCGGCAGCAGTGCCGAATTTATTCGGCTTTATAGGAGCTTTCCATGTCGACGATTAACACCAACATCAATTCGCTTAATGCCCAACGCAATCTGGCGGGTTCGGCAAATACTCTTTCCACCTCCATGGCGCGCCTTTCCTCCGGGTTACGGGTCAATAGCGCCAAAGACGACGCGGCTGGCTTGGCTATTGCCGAACGCATGAATGCACAAACCCGGGGCATGAATGTCGCCATCCGCAATGCCAATGACGGCATCTCGCTGGCGCAAACGGCCGAAGGCGCGCTCGGCGCCATCTCCAATAACCTGCAGCGCATGCGCGAACTGGCGGTCCAGGCCGCCAACGGCACCAATAACTCAACCGACATTACGGCTATCAATGCCGAGTTCACCTTGTTATCTGCAGAAAACACCCGGGTGGCTGCTGCCACCTCGTTCAACGGTACCGCCGTGATCGCCGCCACCACCTTTACGTTCCAGGTTGGCGCAAACAATACCGCCAATGACACCATCTCGGTGACCGGTTCTGCCTTTACGGCCACGTCTACCACGCTGGGCGCCACCAGCTCCAGCGCATCCGCCGAGATCTCGAAGCTGGATACTGACATCAACGCCGTCACATCGGCAAGATCGACATGGGGTGCTACGCAAAACCGATTTGACTCGGTCATTACCAACCTGCGTGTCGGTTCTGAAAACTCTGCAGCCGCCCGGGGCCGGATCATGGACGCCGACTACGCCATGGAAACAGCCAACCTGTCACGCGCTCAGGTTCTGCAGCAAGCTGGCACGGCCATGGTCGCGCAGGCCAATCAGCAACCGCAAAGCGTGCTGGCATTGTTAAAGTAATAATTTCGGGCTGTCGTCAAACACAAAACGCATGCAATCTGGGCGTCGCAGACCCGGCACGGAGGAGCTTGGCACTTTGGCTCGCCTGTTCAATCAGGGGCTAATCGTCGAAGCTGAAACGCTGTCAAAGTCTTTGACAACCCGATTTCCGAAGCACGGATTCGGATGGAAGGTGTTGGGTGCCGTGTACCAAGCACAACAGCGTTACGCAGATTCCCTACATGCAACTCGCCACGCCATCGCCTTGCTGCCTAACGATGCGGCAACGTATAACAACTTGGGAACAAGCTTTCTATGCTTGGAGCGCATTGACGAGGCTGAAGCCAATTTCAAAAAAGCGCTAGCTATCGCCCCTGACTACGCCAAGGCTCTAAGCAATTTAGGTAACCTCTTGAAGAAGCAAGGCAAGTTACATCAGGCAGAGACTTGTTGTCGCCGAGCCTTGGAGATTGAGCCCCGGTATGCCAACGCCCATGTTAATCTGGGCAACACGCTCTTGATGCAGGACCGGCTATCAGAAGCCCAGACATGCTATCGAGCGGCTCTGACGATCACACCCGCTGCGGCCAATATCCACAGCAATCTGCTCTATTGCCTGAGTCATGATGTCACGATTGAACCTCAACAACTATTTGCAGAGCATGTGGCCTTTGGCGAGCAGTTTGAAGCACCCCTGCGCGCTGGCTGGCAAGCTCACAACAACGACAAAGACCCCGCGCGCTGCCTGCAAGTAGGGTTTGTCTCCGGCGACCTCTGCAACCATGCAGTCGCCAGCTTCCTGGAACCGGTGCTTGAATTCCTTGCCCAGAAGCCAACCCTGTCACTCCACGCCTATTACACATACACACTCGAAGACGCGGTAACCCAGCGCCTGCGCGCTTACTTTCCGCACTGGCACTCTGTGACCAGCCTGAGTGATGCTGAATTGGCACACAAAATCTGCGCCGATGGCATTGACATTCTGATCGATCTCTCCGGTCATACCGCACACAATCGCCTGCTGGCCTTTGCCCGCAAACCCGCGCCCATCCAGGCCAGTTGGATGGGCTACCCCGGCACCACGGGGCTGCAGGCCATGGATTACCACCTGTGCGACCGGTTTTTTATACCGCCTGGCGAGCTGGATTGGCAATTTACCGAAAAATCAGCTTTTTTGCCAGCATCGGCCATTTTCCAGCCGAGTGAGCTGGCCCCCCCTGTCAATACGCTTCCAGCGCTAGAAAAGGGTTACATCACCTTTGGCAGCTTTAACCGGCCCAACAAACTCAACCATTCCGTAATTGCGCTGTGGTCAATGCTGCTGCGCAGCGTGCCCAATGCCCGGATGTTGCTGGGAGGCATGCCACCTGATAGTCAAGATGCGCTGACTCAAAGTTTTGCGAACGAAGGCATTGAGCAGCGCCGACTGATTTTTCATCCACGCTCCAACACGCCAGACTATCTGGCGCTACACCATCAGGTCGATATTTGCCTGGACACGTTTCCTTACGGCGGCGGCACCACAACTGCTCATGCCGCCTGGATGGGAGTGCCCACACTGACCCTGGCCGGCGAGACCGCGCCTAGCCGCTCAGGCGCTACCTTTATGAATCAATTGGGCCTGAACGGGTTCATTGCCACGAGTATTGAAGACTTTGTCAACAAGGGCAATCACTGGGCAGAACATGTTGCAGAACTGGCAGTGCTTCGCCTCGAGATGCGGGCACGTTTTAATGCCTCTGCCATGGGTCAACCGGAACCCTTCGCCAACAGTCTGGAAACCACCTTGCGCGCCATGTGGCAGCGCTGGTGTGCGGGCTTGCCACCCACCATCCTTGAAGCCGAAGCTCTTGGAGAAAACAACAATCATGGCCAACATTCAATACAAGTCGAACCCAATCAGCAGGAGCTAGACACACTTGCCAATTTGCAAATGCAGAAACGCAACAGTGAAGCAGAATCTTTATCCCGCTTATTGGTTAGCCGCTTTCCTGAGCATGGCTATGCATGGAAAATACTTGGTTCTATTTTGCACTCGCTGGGGCGATTAGAGGAGTCTTTGGCTGTACAGAAAAAGACCGTTGAACTTCGCCCCGATGATCATGAAGCTCATTTCAATCTGGCATGTGGATTCCAACAGCAAGGACTTCTGGATGAAGCAATACAAAGTTACTCACTCGCACTGAGGATTCAACCCAATAATGCCGTTGCCTACAGCAACTTGGGCAATATCCTCAATATGTTGGGCCTTCATCCTGAAGCCGAAGCACATTGCCGGCAGGCAATTGCGCTCAAACCAGACATGGCCAACGCGTATAACAATCTCGGCAGTGCGCTTCATACCCAAGGTAAGTTTGCGCAAGCTCAGTCGAGCTATCGCCTGGCACTGAGGTTAAAACCGGATTGGGCTGAGGCCTACAACAACTTGGCCATTACACTCAAAGATCAAGGGTATTGGAGCGATGCAGAAACCTGCTATCGCAAGGCTCTGGTGAAAAAACCCGATTGGGCTGTCGCTCACAGCAATCTGCTCTATTGCCTGAGTCATGATGTCACGATTGAACCTCAGCAACTATTTGCAGAGCATGTGGCCTTTGGCGAGCAGTTTGAAGCACCCCTGCGCGCTGGCTGGCAAGCTCACAACAACGACAAAGACCCCGCGCGCTGCCTGCAAGTAGGGTTTGTCTCCGGCGACCTCTGCAACCATGCAGTCGCCAGCTTCCTGGAACCGGTGCTTGAATTCCTTGCCCAGAAGCCAACCCTGTCACTCCACGCCTATTACACATACACACTCGAAGACGCGGTAACCCAGCGCCTGCGCGCTTACTTTCCGCACTGGCACTCTGTGACCAGCCTGAGTGATGCTGAATTGGCACACAAAATCTGCGCCGATGGCATTGACATTCTGATCGATCTCTCCGGTCATACCGCACACAATCGCCTGCTGGCCTTTGCCCGCAAACCCGCGCCCATCCAGGCCAGTTGGATGGGCTACCCCGGCACCACGGGGCTGCAGGCCATGGATTACCACCTGTGCGACCGGTTTTTTATACCGCCTGGCGAGCTGGATTGGCAATTTACCGAAAAATCAGCTTTTTTGCCAGCATCGGCCATTTTCCAGCCGAGTGAGCTGGCCCCCCCTGTCAATACGCTTCCAGCGCTAGAAAAGGGTTACATCACCTTTGGCAGCTTTAACCGGCCCAACAAACTCAACCATTCCGTAATTGCGCTGTGGTCAATGCTGCTGCGCAGCGTGCCCAATGCCCGGATGTTGCTGGGAGGCATGCCACCTGATAGTCAAGATGCGCTGACTCAAAGTTTTGCGAACGAAGGCATTGAGCAGCGCCGACTGATTTTTCATCCACGCTCCAACACGCCAGACTATCTGGCGCTACACCATCAGGTCGATATTTGCCTGGACACGTTTCCTTACGGCGGCGGCACCACAACTGCTCATGCCGCCTGGATGGGAGTGCCCACACTGACCCTGGCCGGCGAGACCGCGCCTAGCCGCTCAGGCGCTACCTTTATGAATCAATTGGGCCTGAACGGGTTCATTGCCACGAGTATTGAAGACTTTGTCAACAAGGGCAATCACTGGGCAGAACATGTTGCAGAACTGGCAGTGCTTCGCCTCGAGATGCGGGCACGTTTTAATGCCTCTGCCATGGGTCAACCGGAACCCTTCGCCAACAGTCTGGA